>NZ_SMMU01000024.1 GCF_004339665.1 Azotobacter chroococcum | reverse complement strand
AACCGCCGATGGCCGTGCGTACTCCGCTGACGATGACCACTTCTTGTACTTGTACAGGCATGGATGGTTTTCCTTGGAGAGTGCCGGGAGCAGACTGCCTCCGAGCGGATCGAACGGAGGTCTGCGATATGTGTTGAAAACAGCTTGCGAACTCATGACTCACTTCAATGGATCCGACCAAATGCTCTTCGAGGCAGAAAGCTTTGATCAAATCACTTGCCGCTCGCGCAACTCAGCGATGGTCGCGGTTCCCAAGCCGAGCCGCTCGGCCAGCACTGCATCGGTGTGCTCCCCCAGCAATGGCGGAGCATTGCGGTATTCCACCGGTGTGAGCGACAGGCGGATAGGGCTGGCCACTTGCGGTACGCTGCCGGCCAGCGGATGCGGCAAGACCAGTTTGAGGCCGCGAGCTTGAACCTGCGGGTCATCAAATACTTTGGCCAAATCGTTGATTGGTCCACAGGGCACGCCGGCCACTTCCAATGCGGCAATCCACTCGGCGGTGGTCTTGAATACCGTCACTTGGCGAATAAGGGGGATCAGAACGTCGCGATGAATGACGCGCGACTGATTAGTAGCGAATCGCGGGTCGCTGGCCCACTCGCCATGGCCGGCGACCTCGCAGAATCTGCGGAACTGGCCGTCATTGCCAACGGTGAGGATGAAGTCGCCGTCGGCACTGGGAAAGTCCTGGTACGGCACTATGTTCGGATGGGCGTTGCCAATACGGCAAGGAGCCACGCCGCTGGTCAGGTAGTTCTGCGCCTGGTTGGCTAGACAAGCCACCTGTACGTCGAGCAGCGCCAGGTCGATATACTGGCCAAGACCGGACTGGTCGCGGTGGGCCAACGCAGCGAGTACGGAGGTGGCAGCGTACAGGCCAGTGAGAATGTCGACCA
The DNA here is from genome assembly GCF_004339665.1 of Azotobacter chroococcum. GTDB lineage: Bacteria > Pseudomonadota > Gammaproteobacteria > Pseudomonadales > Pseudomonadaceae > Azotobacter > Azotobacter chroococcum. The sequence continues at coordinate 55,697 of NZ_SMMU01000024.1, read as the reverse complement.
GGGCCACACCGACTTTGATAGGCCCGGCACCTTCCTCGCCTGCACTGCGCCCAGTCAGGCTCATTAGCCCGCCAAGGCCCTGGATCATGAAGTCATAGCCAGGACGCTGGGCGTAGGGACCGTCCTGACCGAAGCCGGTAATTGAGCAGTAGATCAACCGCGGATTAATCTCGCGCAGGCTGGCATAGTCCAGGCCGTAGGCGGCCAGGCCGCCGACCTTGAAGTTCTCCAGCAGAATGTCGGATTGAGCCGCCAGATCGCGAATGATGCGCTGGCCTTCAGCCTGGGTGAAGTCAACGGTCAACGACTTCTTGTTGCGGTTGGCGCACAGATAGTAGGCTGCTTCCGAAGTGTTCTCGCCATTGGCGCCGCGTAGAAACGGCGGGCCCCAGTGGCGGGTGTCGTCGCCCGTGCCGGGACGCTCGACCTTGAGCACCTCGGCGCCGAGATCAGCGAGAATCTGCCCGGCCCAGGGGCCGGCCAGTACGCGGGACAGATCAAGCACGCGGATATGCGATAGAGCTCCAGACATCACGGGTTCTCCGTAGTTGAGCAGGATAAATCGACTATGCAGGACGAAATTTCCAGAACCTATAGTTAATCGCTATCAGAACTTTTAAACATCAATGGATATATTCAATTCTGCTGACCGCAAGAGTTGGTAAGATTCTTATCCATTAATTATTTAAACTTAGTTAATAACAGACTCTAAAAATTTTGTCCTGCAAGCTACGGCGTTTGGCTGCTTTTAGGAAAACGACTGAAGCCCGGTCTGAGCGCGACCCAAGATCAGTGCATGAATGTCATGAGTTCCCTCGTAGGTATTAACCACTTCCAGATTGACCAAATGCCGCGCTATACCGAACTCGTCGCTGATGCCGTTGCCGCCCAGCATGTCGCGGGCCAGACGGGCGATCTCCAGCGACTTGCCGCAGCTGTTGCGCTTCATGATTGAGGTGATCTCCACCGCTGCGGTGCCTTCGTCCTTCATCCGCCCCAGACGCAGGCAGCCCTGCAGGGCCAGGCAGATCTCGGTCTGCATGTCGGCCAGCTTCTTCTGGATCAACTGATTGGCGGCCAGCGGGCGGCCAAACTGATGACGGTCCAGAACATATTGGCGGGCGGTGTGCCAACAGGCCTCGGCGGCGCCCAGAGCACCCCAGGCGATGCCGTAGCGGGCCGAGTTCAGACAGGTAAAGGGTCCCTTGAGACCTCTTACTTCAGGGAAGGCGTTCTCTTCCGGCACGAACACGTTATCCATGACGATCTCGCCGGTGATCGAGGCGCGCAAGCCGACCTTGCCATGGATCGCCGGGGCGCTCAGGCCTTCCCAGCCCTTCTCCAGCACAAAGCCGCGGATATCGCCGGCGTCGTCCTTGGCCCAGACCACAAACACATCGGCGATGGGCGAGTTGGTGATCCACATCTTGCTGCCGGTCAGGCGATAACCGCCCTCGACCTTCTTCGCCCGGGTGATCATCGAGCCCGGGTCGGAGCCGTGGTCCGGCTCGGTCAGGCCGAAGCAGCCGATCAACTCACCGCTGGCCAGCTTCGGCAGGTATTTCTGCTTGGTGGCTTCATTGCCGAATTCGTTGATCGGCACCATCACCAGCGACGACTGCACGCTCAACATCGAGCGGTAACCGGAGTCGATGCGCTCGACCTCGCGGGCAATCAGGCCGTAGCACACATAGTTGAGGCCGCTACCGCCGTATTCGGCGGGAATGGTCGCGCCGAGCAGGCCGGTTTCGCCCATCTCGCGGAAAATCGCCGGATCGGTGTGCTCATGGCGAAAGGCCTCCAGCACCCGCGGCGCCAGTTGGCCGGCAGAGAACTTCTGCGCGCTGGCCTGCACCATACGTTCTTCGTCGGTCAGCTGCTGGTCGAGCAGCAGTGGATCTTCCCATTGGAAACTGACTTTACCAGCCATAAATACCATCCTCGAGATGCTGTTGTTGGCGAAGGCTTGAATGGGCTGATCGTAGTTATCGGCAAGTGTTGGTAGCAAACGACTATTTCGCACGCTATTGTGCTGATTGATCACTCCGAGATGCTTTACTCGCTGATGTGTGAGGATGTGACACATGCGTCGCAAGATTCCCAGCACCGCCGCGCTAATCGCCTTCGAGGCAGCGGCGCGCCATCAGAGCTTCACCAAGGCCGCTGAGGAGTTGGCGCTGACTCAGAGCGCAATATGTAGGCAGATTGCCAGCCTAGAGACCTTTCTGGGCATCGAACTATTCCGCCGCACCCGCCGTGGCGTCAGGCTGACCGAGGACGGGCTGTCCTACAGCCGGCGCATTGCCACCCAGTTGGATGCAGTGGAGCGCGAAACACTGGCTGTCATGGGGCAACAGGGCAGCACCAGCATTGAGCTGGCGGTGGTGCCAACCTTCGCTACCCAGTGGTTGCTGCCGCGACTGAAGGAGTTCCAGCGACTGCACCCGGAAGTTACGGTGAATCTGACCACGCGCACCCGTCCCTTCCTGTTCGCCGACACCGATTTCGATGTCGCGCTGCACTGCGGAGATGCCGGCTGGCCAGGGACTGAGTCCTATTTCCTGATGCGCGAGATTTCGGTGCCGGTGTGCAGCCCAGAGCTGATTGCACCGCTGCGCCAACTCGACGCACAGCAGATCGCCACCCTGCCACTGCTACAGCAGAGCACCCGCCCCTATGCCTGGCGCCAGTGGTTCGGCTCACTCGGCCTGCAGGTCGAAGGCGACATGAGCGGGCCGCGCTACGAGCTGTTCTCTATGCTGGCCCAGGCTGCCATGCATGGCATGGGCGTAGCATTGATCCCACCCATGTTAATCCAGCGCGAGTTGGACGAAGAGCGCCTGATTGTGCCGATGCAGCACACCTATCTGAATGCGAACGACAAGGCCTATTATCTGATCATTCCTGAGCGCAAAGTTAAGTCGGCGGCACTATGCGCCTTCCACGACTGGCTGGTGGAAGAAGCACGGCGTTATTGCCTGGTGGCCAATCTCACCATGTCATGAATAATCAAGGCTCATCGCATTTTCCCGGGAAAGGCAGCTGGACTGGCTCCTATCAAACGGGACACCGCCACCCCGTCCAGCATTGACCGCTCCGCCTTGTCTCAGCGCAAGCGGCTGGAAGGGAGGGCACAACGAATCCATGCGATCTTCCTGCCTCCCTACTCGCCAGAGCTCGACCCGACCGAGATGCTCTGGCGGAGGATCAAGTACGAATGGTTGCCCCTGAGCGCCTACCAAAGCTTCCAGCCATTCTGCAGCCATGTGCACCGGGTGCTGTCGGGTTATGGCGAGAAATATCGGATTAATTTTTGCCGGCACTTGAAATTGCATAAATTGAGTTTTGCGCATAAAATTATGCTTACAAAATCAGGGTAAGTATAAGTCTATGCTTAGCACTCAAAATGGTTCTCTAATCGATGTGGCGCTGCAGCAGATGAAGAAGTCGATTATTTGCTGTGAACTGGCGCCTGGTGAAAAGCTCAAGGTGGCAGAACTCTCCAAGTCTTATGGATTGAGCAGTTCACCAATTAGAGAGGCGCTCAATCGTCTGGCCCAAGAAGGGATCGTCGAGGCCAGTGAAAACAAAGGCTTCCGAGTGGCAAGTTTATCCGTGGATGATTTTCGTGAGCTTACCCACCTACGCTGCTTGTTGGAAAGCGAAGCCCTAGCCGATGCAATCAAACATGGTGATGATACGTGGGAGGCCAATGTACTGGGAGCGTTCCATCGCCTGGAGCTGGTTGAGAAGAGGTTGGGTAGCGTGTCAGTCGTGCTGGACGATGAGTGGGCCGAGCGACATAAGGCATTTCACTTTGCTCTGTTTTCTGCCTGCTCCTCAAGACTACTGTTAAAGGTAATCGATCCACTTTTTGATCGCGCTGATCGTTATCGTCGCTTCTCAGCGCTCCATCGCACCACAATACGTCGTAAAAGCGGTGAGCATAAGCAGTTGATGGACATGGCCTTGGCTCGAAATTCTGAAAAGACGATAACTCTGCTCAATGAGCATATCACCGGAACATTAGAGCACGTGATAGATGCGATCCATAGAGTCTATCCTGATAAGAGTTAAGGTAGGCCTTACTTATATGGACGCCTCCCGGAGCTCAATGGGTAGTCATGGTCGCATGTAGCCAGGAGCAGTGTAAGTGGCCGGCAATCACATCTTGCCGATACTGGCCTCCCAATGCCGGGGGAGCGGATGGGCATGTATTTTTGCAGAGCTCCCTCGGCTGCCCATGGCTCAGAAGTGATATTTGATTAGTAGACTAGTGCTGCTTTGGTTGGTATCGAAGTGTGATGAATCCTTTATGCCATACTTATTTGACCAGTAGTTATATTCGACGCCGACATACAAATGTTTTTCCCCAATCTTCATTAATTTACCAAGGTCATATTTTATCTGCGGATTGAAATGGAGATTGGCATGATAGTTCCGACTCGGATCGCTACTGTCGCTCCTGTTGTTTATGGTCCAATCCATGAAGCCGTCGAAGAGAATATCCGAACGGCCCACCGGAAAGGTGATCGACCATACCGGGTTGAGCATCCAGGAACCGGATGCATGCCGATTGCCCTCCGGTTTGATGTAGAGAATATTCAACTGGGCAAAATTGAAACCCGGGATATCAAAATCAAAGCCTGGGCCGACCCGAAACGCTTCCACATCACCCTGGCCGTACTGGTAGGAGACGGCCAGAAGTACATCCTTGACGGGCCCGAACGACAGATCTTTGCCTGTCAACTTGCCGAAGCTGAAACGAGGCGTTATCTCGCCGTAATACCAATGGTTACCGTTTTGGGTCGAGCCGCCGTTGAACCAGTAGTTATCCCAGAAGGCCCAAAGGTCCCCCCATGTCCAGAGGCTGAAGTGCTCGAAGGTTAAGTTCTGTCGGATATGCGTAGTGACTTGATCGTCTTTGCCCCATAAATAAGTCACACTGTTATCCTGCCAGAGTAGTGGCGATTTGCCTTCCTTCTTCTGCACTTTCTCCGGCACATCTGACGGTGATGGGGGATTGTATCGGGCTTGAGGGAGATTCTCTTCCGAAAATGCAGTTGAGCTAAAAATCATAGCTCCGACCAACATAGATAATACAGATTTTATTTTCATGACTACCTGGATTTTGTTTTTGTTATATAGAGAGCATATATGAGAAATCAGAATAATCATTTTCCAAGGACAAAAAGAAAATAATTCAATTTTTTCTCATACTTTGTCTGTGCAAGCCACTGAAATACAGGAGACTTGGTTCAGAGCAACAGAGAATCCAAGAATATTTTGCTTGAGTGCCTGGCAGTCAAGCTGACGATGATTAGACAGTTACCAGTTGCCCGATATCTGCTCCGCGGGCAGCAGGATTTCCTTGAGCCGTGAGCCCGGCACCGATAGCGGCTTGACCAGGTCGACCATCGACTGAGCATTGACGATGCTATTTGCATCGAAGAACAAGCTTTCACCGTAGACTTGGGAAAATTGTCTGACAGGCGCGCTGAATCAATACCAATGACACCGTACACAAACGCATCGAGCAGCTTGCGCTTGCGTTCGCACAGCTTTTCTGGAGTATCGGTATTGGCCGATGCTGAATACAGGACGATAGCAGCATCAATGTAACTGATGGTGCGAGAGGAACATTCCGGGCTTGCCTGACGGATATGCTGCATCTTCATGAAAAAACCTCTTCTGTTTTTTTATTGTTGTAATAATTGAGCTTATTCATTCGTGCGATGGCACGAGTAGTCAGGCTGTTGGGGTATGATCCACTCCTCGGCTAATGACTCAAAAGCGTGTTAATGATTTTCGTCGCGCACAATGAAAGCCAGGCCTGCCTTGGCGATCTGCACATCGAACTCGGACTTCACACCGCTTACGGCAATGCCGCCAACGACTTGGCCTTCAAACAGGACAGGTAGGCCGCCTCCCATCGGAATTACTCCTGCAAGAGACGCAGCACCTGCATGTCCGGCTGCCATCATCTCGGCAAAGAAACTCGTGGGACGGTGGGTAAGAGCTGAGCAGCGCGCCTTGTCGATAGCGATCTGGGCTGAGGACTTGGAAGCTCCGGGCAGGCGTCGGAACGCGACTAGGTGCCCGCCATCATCAACGACTGCGATGGAAACCGCCCAACCATTGTGAATGGCTTCTTCTTCCGCGGCAGCCAGCATGCCATCTACTTCTTTCAGCTCGAGAACGGACTTCAACTGCATATCAGTATACCTCCGCATGGGTAAAACATTATGACGCCGCTCTTGATTAACAGTGCCCGGTACTTCAGGGCGTTAGTTCAATCAAGTAGTTCTGCCTGGCCTCAATGCATAAAGCTCATGTGCAGGAAAATAAAAATCAATGGGCTACAAGAGAATACCTTGAAAGCCCTGATTCAAGAGCCTGTTATCAACCAAGCTGTATCTACTCGATAAGCAAAGATTTTTTCGATATTTTCATGCTCAGAAAATCATCATGACATATTGATATTTAAAAATTTTTCCAAGGCTCAATAACAGGTTCTAGATGATACTTACAGACCTTTTTCCAATTCTGGAACAGCCTCGAACAGATCCACCACCAGGCTGTAGTCGGCCACCTGGAATATCGGTGCCTCGAGAGCCTTGTTGAGCGCCACGATCACCTTCGTGCCCTTCATCCCCACCAGGTGCTGGATCGCCCCGGAGATGCCCAACCGCGATGTATGTGAGTTGTGGTATGGCTCACACGTGCGTATATGCGGTCTTAACTGTGGTAAAAAATTCGGCGGCGTAGCGGCCTTGTTCCCGGGGTCCGTAACTGGAACCTTTAGTCCCTCCAAAAGGAACGTGATAATCCACCCCTGCAGTGGGCGTGTTCACCATCACCATTCCGCTTTGCACGTGTTGCTTGAAATGCGTGGCGTATTTCAGCGAAGTCGTGCAGATGCCGGCAGATAAGCCGAAAGGCGTACCGTTGGCGAGCTGCAGGGCATGTTCGTAGTTATCGGCTGGTATCGCGCAGGCGATGGGGCCGAAGATTTCCTCCTGGGCGATACGCATATCCGCTGCGGTATCGATGAACAGCGCAGGGCTCATGAAGTATCCGTGGGTATCGCGCTTCAAAGGCTGACCACCGGTGGCCAGTACGGCCCCCTCCGCTTGCCCGATGCTGACGTAATTCAGATTCTGCTCATATTGCGCCTGGTCTGCCACTGGGCCGATCTGGCTGTCGGCATGTAGTGCGTGGCCGACGCGCAGGCTCTCCAATCGCTCCTGAACGCCTTCGACAAATCGCCGGTAGATGCCTTTCTCGACGATGAAGCGTGACGACGCAGTGCATCGTTGTCCCGTGGAGAAGTAGGAGCCTTGAACCGCGCACTCGATGGCCTGCGCCAAGTCCGCGTCATTCATGATCACCAGAGGATTCTTGCCGCCCATTTCCAACTGCAACTTGGCGAAGCGGGCGCTGGCAGTTTGCAGCAGGTTGCGTCCGGTCTCCGCCGAGCCGGTGAAGCTGATGGCTTTGACCCGTGGTGATTCGACCATGGCCTGGCCAACGACCCCGCCGCGGCCCATCAGAAGATTGAAGGTGCCGTCCGGTAGCCCGGCACGACTGATGATTTCACTCAACGCCCAGGCGGAACCGGGAACCAGGTCGGCCGGCTTGAAAACCACGCTGTTGCCATAGGCCAAGGCCGGAGCAATCTTCCAGGCTGGAATCGCAATAGGGAAGTTCCAAGGGGTTATGATGGCGACGACCCCGACCGGTTGACGCAGAATATCGATCTCGATCCCAGGGCGCACCGAGGCCATGTGTTCGCCTTGAATGCGCAGCACCTCACCGGCGAAAAACTTGAAGACTTGCCCTGCGCGAGTGACTTCGGCGATGGCTTCGACCAGCACCTTGCCTTCCTCACGGGCCAGTAATATGCCGAGTTCTTCACGTCGGGCGAGGATTTCACTGCCAATGAAGTCGAGCGCATCCGCTCGCTGCTGGAGACTTCTGGCCGCCCATATTGGTTGTGCCTGCTCCGCAGACTCGATGGCAGCCAGGGTATCCTGCGCGCTGGCCTGGGTATACAGACCGACTTGATCTGCGGTGTCCGAGGGGCTCAGGTTCACGCGAGTGCCTGTTCCTTCGCGCCACTCCCCTGCTATTAAATTCTTGTACATAGGGCGTCACATACCTGCATGTCTGGCGGCCTGAACATGTCAGGCCGCACAAGATGGGTTACCAGCGAACGCGTTGCTCGTCGATCTGCTTGCGGATCGACTGCATCCATTCGGCACGGGTCTGGAAGCCAGGGCGGCTACGGCACATGGCTTCCGTCTGAGCGATGATCTGCTCATCACTCTGCTCGAGATTCAGCGGTTCGCGGCAGGGCTGGCTGCTGTAGAAAGGCGAGTCCACATACATCTCGATCGGATTACCCTCAGGATCCCTGAAATATATGGACCAAGCATTGCCATGGTCGATTTGCTCGATATCCCGGATGCCGTTTTCCTTGGCGAATTGGTAATAGCTCTTGAGGTCCTTGAGTGAATCCAGAAGGAAGGACAACTGGTTGATCGGATTGTATGGCAGATCAGTCGGCTTACCGTCGAATAGCACCACTTGGTGATGAACTTCCGGGTTCTGTGTCATGAAGAACAGACGGTGGCCGGTTGAGGCAACACCTTTGTCGCTGACAATAAAGCCGAGCTTCTGGCAGTAGAACTCGAGCATGTTCTCCAGGTCAGTGCAGTGTATGCCGGTATGGGTGAAGTTGATTCTAGGCAGGGTGGCCATGCGGATTGAACTCCCGTTTTTATGGTTGCCCGAGGAAAACTCAGGCTTCGTCGATTACCGGATTGGACAGGGTGCCGATCTGCGAGATGGTTACTTCGAAGACATCACCCGGTTTGAGGAAGATTGGCGGATTGCGTTTGAAACCAATACCGCTGGGGGTACCGGTTGCCAGGATGTCACCTGGATTCCAGGTTAGAGCCTTGGAAACATAGGAAATCAGGTGCGGTATATCGAACGCCAGCTCCGAGAGAGCGCCCTCTTGCATCTGCTCGCCGTTGAGAATGCCGCGTACTTTCAGTTCCCGGTAGTCGGCAATTTCGTCGGCGGTCACCAACCATGGCCCTAGAGAGCCAGTGCTGCGGAACGTTTTGCCCATGCCGTATTGATGGGTGTGGAACTGCCAGTCGCGAACGCTGGCGTCGTTGAAACAGGTATAGCCCGCGACATGTTCCATAGCATTTTCAGGGGCGATATGAGCGCCACCCTTGCCTATCACCACGGCCAGCTCGGCCTCAAAATCGAACTCCTTGGACACCACTGGGCGCAGCAGCGGGGCATTGTGAGCCAGCAGCGTTTCCGCGAAGCGCTGGAAAATCACCGGGTACTGACCGACCTTGCGTCCAGCCTCCTCGGCGTGCGCAACGTAATTAATGCCCACGCAGATGATTTTGCCGGGCGCAGGAATCACCGGATCCAGTTGCACGTCGCTGAGCGCGCAGTCGGCAGTGGCGCTGCTGGCATAGGCTTTTGCCTGCTCAAGCAGGCTGGTATCGGCCAGCAGGCTGGCCAGGTTGGGGGTGGAAGGGAACTGTTTGCTCAGGTCGACGACCTTTTCCCCGATGACTGCGCCGAAGCGAGCCTGGCTGTTCTTGCGATACGAAATCAGCTTCATCCTGTTGTCTCCTTTTTGTGCATAAAAACTATCTTGTTGCACTATACCCCATAAAATGCATACTGTGGAAGCCTAGTAGCAAGAACTGACGAAGTGGGATCAGCAGGAGACGAAAAATGTCATTGGTGAGAATTCGAAAGCTCAAACTGGATGTCGAAGAGGTGCTTCACGAGGGGGGGCCAGTCGCAGCCAAGCCATTGAAGGTCGCAGTTGCCCTGGCGATCGTGGAAAACCCCTACGCCGGAAAATATGTCGAGGATTTGTTGCCCTTCATGGAGGAGTTAAGGGCTTTGGGTAGGGATCTATCCAACCGATTGATCACTGCGCTGGGTGGCGCGGACAAGGTTCAGGCATACGGCAAGGGCGCCATTGTCGGAGAGGACGGTGAGCTCGAGCACGGTGCCGTCTGGCATGAGGCAGGTGGCTGGGCAATGCGTGAGGCTTTGGGTAATCCAAAGGCCATTGTGCCGGCCGCGAAAACCATTGCCGGTCCGGGGTGTCGGGTGATGATTCCCTTGGGGCATATCCAAGCCGCTTATGTGCGCAGCCATTTCGGGGTTGCCGAAATGACCGTGTGGGATGGTCCACGCCGTAACGAAATTGTTTTTGGCCTGGCCATGGCGACCGGTGGTCGTATCCACGCCCGGCTCGGAGGACTGGCTGTCAGCGACGTGCAAGGCGAGGATGGCTTGCGTTAAGACTGCTGCCATCCACACGGTTGGCGCAAAACAGCTTATTACGGTTACTCGCCAACCTCGCTACCGAGGTGCTGATTGGGTGAGTGGTTGAAAGAACAAAAACGATAGTGTGGGAGATAGCAATGGCAACAAAAATGATGCGTGCTGCTCGTATGTATGAGTGTGGCAAACCCATGGTGATTGAGGAGATCCCGGTTCCCACACTTCGTCCTACTGAGGTGCTGGTCAAGGTCAAGGCTTGTGGCATCGTCCCCAACCTACACAATATCCTGACCAACTGGGTCAACTGGTTCCCAGAGTTGCCACTACCGAAGCTGCCGGCTATTTTCGGCCTGGATCCGGCGGGTGTTATCGAAGCGATTGGCGAGCAAGTGTATGACTTCAAGCCGGGTGATCGGGTCTACGTCAATCCGGCTCGCCACTGCGGCTCCTGCCGTGCCTGTCGGTCAGGCAACACCACTGGCTGTACGGCCTATACCTTCAATGGTTACTTCGGCTTCACTCCGCGAAGCCCACGTATGTTTGAGGACTACCCGTACGGTGGCCTGTGCGAGTACATGCCAGCGCCGCAGTACAGCCTGGTCAAACTGCCGGACTGCATGAGCTTCGAGACGGCTGCGCGCCTAGGCTACCTGGGTACCGCTTATCGTGCGCTGCTCAAGGCCAATGTTGGCCCCAGCAGCACCATCCTGATCAATGGCATCAGCGGTACCCTCGGCCTTGGGGCTTTGGCCCTGGCATTGGCCATGGGGGTGCGCAAGATTCTCGGCACGGCACGCAATGAAGCTCTGTTCCAACGGGTGAAGGACTTGGCTGCGCCCGGCCGTATCGAGATTCACAAGTTGGGCAGCTGCCCAACCTCTGAGTGGGTGAACAATGTCACCCAGGGCGGCGGTCTGGATGTGGTGATCGATGCGCTGGGTCCTGGCGCCCCTGCCGATAGCCTGGTTGACTCAATGCGCTGCCTGCATCGCAGTGGTCACCTGGTCAACGTTGGTGCTGTCGCCGACAAAGTGCCGCTGGATATGCACTGGATGATGGACAACGACATCTCGGTCAGCGGCTCAGTCTGGTTCACCACCGGCCAAGGGCAGCAAATGGCCGATATGGTCGAGTCGGGCGTACTTGATCTGTCGTTCTTCGAACACAACACCTTCCCGCTGGATCAGATCAACGAGGCCATATCTGGGATCGAAAATCGCCTTGGTGGGTTCAGCAATTACGTTATCTGCCCGTGAGGACAATGGTGGGCTGAGTGCTTCTGCACTTCGCCCACCCATGCCTTGCGACAGGTTTCGAACGCTTGCTGATCATGAGGAGATCTCTGATGCAGATACGAAGAGTGGTGACGGGCCATGATGCGCTCGGCAATGCTGTGTTTGTTTCCGACGGGATGGCGCCGCGAGCCAAGGACTTCACCGATATACCCGGTCACGGCATAGCCCAGGTGTGGTGTACCGAAGGTTCGCCGATGCTGCCCGTCTCTGCTGCCAAAGACCTGACTCTCTTGCAAGGCTCGCTGATACCAAGTGCAGGGAATACATCATTACTGGCTGTGAGCTTTCCTCCGGACAGTGTAATGGCTTCGCCGTTGGACCCGAAGCGTGCCTTCGAAGAAATGACAGCGGCACTGCCTGGGCTGATTGAACGCTTCGAAGTCGAACACCCAGGTATGCACCGCACGCCGACTGTCGACTATGCCGTGTTGCTTGAAGGTGAACTGTATCTGGAATTGGACAATGGCGAGCAGCGCTTGCTGCGGGCCGGCGATGTGGTAATTCAAAACGGTACGCGCCATGCGTGGCGCAATAAGTCCCAACGGCTGGCCAAGGCGATTTTCTTCATGCTGGGAGCAAGCACCTCGGCAACTGATTCCTTGGCCCCCTAACAATGGGGTTGCCGAAATGGCCATATAGGCGTGGCCCACGCTGTAATGAAATTGCTTTTGGCCTGACCATGGCGACCGGTAGTCATATTTACATCTGGCTCGGAGGAGTGACTGTCGGCGACGTGCAAGGCAGGAATGGGTTGCGTTAAGACTGTTGCCATCCACACGGCTGGCACAGCACAGCTTATTGTTACGGTTACTCGCTAACAAGGTAGCTGGTTGGGTAAGTGGTTGAAAAAACAAAAACAATAGAGTGGGAGATAACAATGACAACAAAAATGATGCGTGCTGCTCGTATGTATGAATGTGGTAAACCCATGGTGATCGAAGAGATGCCGGTTCCTACACTTCGTCCTATTAAGGTGCTGGTCAAGGTCGAGGCTTGTGGCATCGTCCCAACGGCGGCCTCGCCTGAGCTCCAGATTGAAAAGGAGCAATAACCATGAGCCAGCAAGCAGAAGCCTTGGCACACCGCAAACCATCAGCGCTCAGGTTCGTCGCCTTCACTACCGTTGCGGCCCTGACTGCCGCGCTGGCGGCGGGGGCGAGCGCAGCGCTGACTCTGCCCGTATGGGCGATGTTCGTCGGCTTTGTCGCCTTCTTCAGTCGTGGGCCAAGCAGTCGCGATGGTGCGATCAACCTGGCCTGTGTCTGGCTGGGGCACGCCTTAGGCATCGGCTCGGCGTTGACGCTCGGTGTGCTGGCACCCAGTCTGGGAGTGTTCGCGCTGCCGATTGCGGTCTTCATCGTCACAATGATCGTCGTGTCGCTGCGCGCACTGCCCTGGCTAAACAACATCCTGGGCTATTTCCTGGGCGTGATCACCTTCTTTGCCGCGCATCTCGAGCCTTCTCTAGAAAGTCTCGCGCTGCTTGGCGGAGCCACCGGGCTAGGCGCGATGGCCGGCTGGATCGCCTACCAATTGCAACACCACCTGATCCATGAGAACTGACTTCGCCCGCTTGATTTGGCTCAGCCTGACCTGAAGACGTGAAGCCCTGCGCCCGGGCAAACGCACGGGCGCAAGGGGTAAGCATCTTGCACTTGCATACGTTGATAGCAACCACTGAGGCTGGGCAAGATCAGGCGGGCGCAGCACCCATTATCAGATCAATTGGCCCGCCTCCGCCGTAACTCCGCCGTAACTCCGCCGTCCATCAGTGCCTCATAACCAGCGCAACCTGCGCGCCGATATCCCCACTCCTTTTCAAACACGCCCCCCGAGAGTCTCTAGACTGCTAATGACCGACCGGCGCAACCGGCAGGCACCCAGTCAATCGGCAAGGCGGAACACGCGGATGACCCACTCCAGACAAGGCTCCTGGCTTCAATGGCGGCTGGCCACGCTCCTGATCGTGTCGTGGCTCCTGGCAGGCTGCGGCATCAACGACATTCCCACCTACGACGAGCAAGTGAAGGCGACCTGGGGGCAGGTGGAGAACCAGTACCAGCGGCGCGCCGACCTGATCCCCAATCTGGTGGAAACGGTCAGGGCCTACGCCCAGCACGAGCGGGAGACCCTGACCGCGGTGATCGAGGCGCGGGCCAAGGCCACCTCCATCCAGGTGGATGCCGACACGCTGGATGATCCGCAGAAGCTGCAGCAGTACCAGCAGGCGCAGGACCAGTTGAGCGGTGCGCTGAGCCGGCTGATGGTGGTGTCGGAGCGCTATCCCGAGCTGAAGGCCAACCAGAATTTCCTCGCCCTGCAGTCCCAGCTGGAAGGCACCGAAAACCGCATCGCGGTGGCGCGCCGCGACTTCATCGCCGCGGTGGAGCGCTACAACACCGAGATCCGCACCTTCCCCGGACGCATCTGGCACAGCCTGCTCTACCGCGACCTGCCGGTCCGCGAAAGCTTCGAGGCCACGAGCCAGGGTGCAGAACAGGTACCGCAAGTGAAGTTCCAATGACACTGGCACCCAGGCTCCTTCAGGGCCTGCTGCTCTGCGCCTGGGTCCTGGTCGCCCAGGCCCAGGAGGCCGGCTTCCTTGCCTTGACTGGACGGGTGGTGGATCGTGCCGAACTGCTCGATGCCGCGACCGAGGCGCGCCTGACGCAGATCCTGGCGGCCCATGAGCAGGCCAGCGGCGACCAGTTGGTGGTGGTCACCGTGCCGGATCTGGCGGGGAGCAACATCGAAGAGTTCGGCGTCGAGCTGGGCCGCCGCTGGGGCATCGGCCAGAAGGGCAGGGACAACGGCGCGCTGCTGATCGTCGCGCGCGACGAGCGGCGGGTCCGCATCGAGGTCGGCTATGGCTTGGAGGGACGCCTGACCGACGCCCAGTCCGCGCTGATCATCCACAACATCATCGTTCCGGCCTTCCGGCAGGGCGACTTTGCCCGCGGCATCAGCGAGGGCGTCACGGCGATGCTCTGGGTACTGGGCGGCAAGCCCCTGCAGGGCGAACAGGGCCTGATCCCCGACACGCAGGAGTCGGACGAGCCGTCGTCGCTCCTGCTGATCGTGCTGTTGGCGATCATCCTGCTGCTGGTTCGCGGCGGGCGCGGCCGCAGCGCCCTGTTGGCCGGCGCCCTGCTCGGCGGCCTGCGCCATGGCGGAGGCGGCGGGGGTGGCGGTTTTGGCGGGCGCGGCGGCGGCTTTGGCGGCGGCGGCGCCTCCGGTGGCTGGTAGGGACGCTAATCGATGACATTGTTGACCGAAAGCGAACAGCGGCAGGTCGCCGCGGCGATCGAACGGATCGAGCGGGAAACGGACGCCGAGCTGGTGACGGTGCTGGCGGCCCGGGCCGACGACTACACCTACATCTCCCTGCTCTGGGCCGGGCTGCTCGCCCTGCTGCTGCCCGGCGCGCTGAACCTCGTCGGCAACTGGCTCGGAGCCGGACAGCTGCTGCTGGTGCAGTGGGCGACCTTCATCCTGTGCAGCCTGCTGTTCCGCCTGCCCGCCCTCACCACCCGGCTGGTCCCGCGCCCGGTGCGCCACTGGCGCGCCAGCAACCTGGCGCGGCGGCAGTTCATCGAACTCGGCCTGCATCACACCGAGGCGGAAAGCGGCATGCTGATCTTCGTCGCCGAAGCCGAGCGCTATGTGGAGATCCTGGTGGACCGGGGGATTGCCAGCCGCCTGGACGACTCGAACTGGCAGGCGGTCGTCGAAACCTTCACCGCCCAGGTGAAGCGCGGCGAGACGCTGCAGGGCTTTCTCGCCTGCATCGAGGCCTGCGGTGCGCTGCTCAAGGAACAGCTGCCCGCCACCCATGAACGCAACGAGCTGCCCAACCGCCTGGTGATCCTGCCGTAGGAGAGCACCGGGCACCGGCCTGCCCACCAGGCAGGAAGGTCGAAGTGAACGGAGCAGGCGCACTTTGCGCGCTCCGCGAGTCAAACCTGCAATGCCCCATGCGGAGACAGACCATGCTGCGCCTCGCTCGCCTGCTCATCGGTACTCCTCTCCTGCTTCTCCTCGGCGGCTGCGGCGACACCGCCAGGCTGCCGGTCGACACGGGCTATGGCCCGCAACCGCAACTGCCCGCGCCGAACCCGAGCCTGATCCCCACGGTGAACATCGCCACGGCGGTCGGCTGGCCGCCAGGCAAGCAGCCCACCGCCGCCGCGGGCCTGCAGGTGAAGGCCTTCGCCAGCGGTCTGGACCATCCGCGCACGCTGCTGACGCTGCCCAACGGCGACGTGCTGGTCGCCGAGACCAACGCGCCGGCCAAGCCCGACGACAACGGGGGCGTTCGCGGCTGGGTGATGAAGAGGGCGATGGCCCGCGCCGGTGCCGGCGTGCCCAGCGCCAACCGCATCAGCCTGCTGCGCGACGGGGACGGTGACGGAGTCGCGGAAATCCGCACGACGCTGCTGGAGAACCTCAACTCGCCGTTCGGCATGGCGCTGGTCGGTGACCAGCTCTATGTCGCCAATACCGACGCCGTCGTCCGCTTCCCCTACCGGGAAGGCGAAACCAGGATCGACGTCCCCGGCGTGAAGGTAGCCGACCTGCCGGCCGGGACGCTGAACCATCACTGGACCAAGGACCTGATCGCCAGCCGCGACGGCCGCAGGCTCTACGTCACCGTGGGCTCCAACAGCAACGTCGCCGAGCACGGCATGGCGGTCGAGGAGAACCGCGCCGCCGTGCTCGAGGTCGATCCGGCCAGCGGCGCCACCCGCCTGTTCGCCTCCGGCCTGCGCAACCCCAACGGCCTGGCCTGGCAGCCGCAAAGCGGCGCGCTCTGGGTGGCGGTCAACGAGCGCGACGAGATCGGCAGCGACCTGGTGCCGGACTACATGACCTCGGTGAAGGACGGCGGCTTCTACGGCTGGCCCTACAGCTACTACGGCCAGCACGTCGACGAGCGCGTCAAACCGCCGCGTCCGGATCTGGTGGCCAAGGCCCTGGTGCCGGATTACGCCCTCGGCCCGCACACCGCCTCCCTGGGCCTGACCTTCTACCAGGGCGGACTGCTGCCGCCGCGCTACCGCAACGGCGCCTTCGTCGGCCAGCACGGCTCCTGGAACCGCAAGCCGCGCAGCGGCTACAAGGTGATCTTCGTGCCCTTCGACGACCAGGGCCGCCCCGCCGGGCCGCCGGAAGACATCCTCACCGGATTCGTCGACGAGGCGAAGGACGAGGCCTACGGCCGGCCGGTCGGCGTGACGGTCGACAAGGCGGGCGCGCTGCTGGTGGCCGACGATGTGGGGAATGTGGTGTGGCGGGTCACGCCGGCGCCCTGAGCCGGAAGTGGGCTAGATACCGGATCACTGCTGCAACTGTAGGTCGGGTTAGCCCGTAGGGCGTAACCCGACGCGACAGGCAATGCCGGGCAGGCTGTCGGGTTACGCTACGCTAACCCGACCTACGGAGCGGCCATCCACGCATGTCGTTATCCTGATCGCCCCCAAAAGGCGAATCTGAATAGGGTGAAACTGCTCTAGCGGAGTTTTTTCAGCAGCTCTTCGAGCTTTTCCGGAATCTGGCTCAGGCCATGGCGGGCCGCCTGCTTGCGGATCGCGACCCGGTCGCCGTCGAATTGCACTGTCTCGCTGACCACGGCCAGGCGCTCGCCCTGCATCAGGGCATAGGCATAGCACTGGGTGCCGCCCGGGTCCTCCTCGGAGTCGTCGGCCACGCCGGTATTGGCCACCGCCAGATCGGCACGGCTGGCCTTGAGCGCGCCGATCGCCATTTCCGTGGCGACTTCCTCGCTGGTCAGCCCGAACCGCTCCATGGTCGCGAAGTCGACGCCCAGCAGGCGGTGCTTGGACTGCGGCGAATAGACGATGAAGCCGCAGTCCAGCACCTGGCCGCAGCCGGGCTCGTTCGCCAGCAGCGAGGCCATGAGGCCGCAGGTGCAGGACTCGGCCGTGCTCAGCTTCAGCTTGCGCTCCTGGAGAAACGCCACCAGCTTCCCGACATCCTGCATGCTCGCACTCCGCACGTTGAGGGATCGACCCGCCCCTGGATCAGTGCGGTAGAGGGACGTCCGGCGCGAATAGTTCAGGGAAAATGCCCAGCGGTAGAGGCATGCTCCGCAAGGAGGACGGCCGGCTCCCCTCGGCGCCGCCTCGCAGCCTCAGCGAAACTCCTTGTAGTTCAGGTTGTGCCGGGCCATGCGCAGGCCGAGGATGCGCCGGGTCAGGCCCAGGTGGGCGGCGGCCTCGGTCATGTTGCCCTTGTGCAGCTTGAGGGCCTCGACGATCAGCTCGTATTCCGCCTGCCCCAGACGTACGTCGAGAATGCCGCCGGCGGCAGGACTCTCGGAAACCGCCGGGATCTGCAGGGAAGGCGGCAGGTGGTGGGCCTCGATGACGCCGCCCTCGCAGAGGATCACCGCCCGCTCGATGACGTTCTCCAGTTCGCGCACGTTGCCCGGCCAGTGGTAGCACATCAGCATGCTCATCGCCGGCGCGGCGATGCGCTCCACCGCGACGCCCATCTCGGCGGAGAAGCGCGCGACGAAATGCTCCGCCAGGGTGGCGATGTCGCTGCCGCGCTCGCGCAGCGGCGGCACGGTGATGGGGAAGACGTTGAGCCGGTAGTAGAGATCCTCGCGGAAGCGGCCCTGCTCCACCATCGCCCGCAGGTCGCGGTTGGTGGCGGCGAGGATGCGCAGCTCGACCTGGTGGGTGAGGTTGCCGCCGACCCGCTCGAAGCTCTTTTCCTGCAGTACCCGCAGCAGCTTGGCCTGCATGGCCAGGGACAGCTCGCCCACCTCGTCGAGGAAGATGGTGCCGCCGTCCGCCGCCTCGAAACGCCCGCGCCGCTGGTTCGCCGCCCCGGTGAAGGCGCCGCGCTCGTGGCCGAACAGCTCGCTCTCGATGACGCTCTCCGGCAGGGCGGCGCAGTTGAATTTGACGAAGGGGCCCTCGGCATTGCTGCTGTTGTAGTGGATGGCGCTGGCCACCAGCTCCTTGCCCACGCCGTTCTCGCCGAGGATCAGCACCGTAGTCCGCGAGCGGGTGACCTTCTCGATCAGCGCGTAGACCTCCTGCAGCGGCCGCGAGCTGCCGATGATGTTGCTGGGCCTGAAGCGGCTCTGCAGAGCCGAGCGCAGGCGGCGGTTCTCGTCCTCCAGAGCGACCTTGCGCACGTGCTCCTGCAGGTGCAGCTCCACCGCCTGGGCGGTGGTGGCGGCGAGGATGGCGAGGATCTCCGCGTCCAGTTCGAGCATCTGCCGGTTGGCGTAGTGGCGCTCGGCGACGATGGCGCCGAGCACCTTGCGGTCGCGGCGGATCGGCACGCAGAGGAAGGACTGGCTGCCCGCCTCGCCGGGCAGCAGCACCGCCCGGCCGCTGTCCACCACCTGGGCGACGATGTCCTCGCCATGGGCGAGGCTGCCCGAGGCCTCCTCCTCCTCGCTCAGGCCGCAGCCCTGCTGGACGAAGATCCGCCCCGACTCCGGATCGCGCAGGGTCACCATGCCGCGCGTCACCTTCAGATGGCGCTGCATCAGCTCCAGCAGCACCCGCAGGATGCCGGCCAGGTCGCCGCCCTCGCTGGCGATGCGCCCCAGCTCGCCGAGCAGCGGCAGCAGATCGGTGCGGCATTCGCCCATGTCCCATTCGCAGGGCTTGTCCTGCACCGGCAGCTCCCGACCGGAAAGCGCGTCCACGGAATGCGACTTCATTGACGTTCTCCAGATGCTCCGCTGGCGCGCCGCCAGGGCAGCGTCAACCGGGGAAGGGGCTGAACCGGCTGCTCGCCGGCGGCCTTCAGCCCGCCGGGTTGCAGCCGGGCCTCGAGGATTTCCTCCATCCAGTGGCGGACCCTGTCGACATCGGCGTCCACCGCGGGAATGAAGGATTCCGCCGCGTAGGCGCTGAGGGCGGCCGGCTCGCGCAGCTCGAAGAAGGCCCGGCGTATGGCCTCGCGCAACTCCACCGGCAACCCTTCGCGGAAGGTCCACAGGTATTCGGGAATCGGCGGCGACTCGGCGAGGATGCGCACGGCCCGCCGTTCCAGGCGCCTCTCGGCGAGCAGGCGGCGAAGGACCTGGAGGGACAGTCCGCCGGCCGCCGACTGGCCGGCGGCCACCGCTGCGGCCACCTGGTCGTGGGCGCCGAGGGTGCGGCGCACATAGTCTCGGTCAGCGGCCAGCCCCGCCCGCAACAGCATGTGCCGGGGCACCCAGGCGCCGGAAGTGGAAGCCAGGTCGCCCATGGCGATCTCCGCGCCGCGCAGTTGTTCGAGGCTTTTCACCGGGCTGTCGGCGGGCACGAGGATCGCCGCCTGGAAAGTCGGCCCCCGGCTGCCGCCGTGGGTGGGCCGGGCGAAAGGCTCCAGGCCGGCGTGGCGACTCTGCAGGATGTAGGTCACCGGGCCGAGGTAGGCCAGATCCAGTTGTCCCCGGCGCAGGGCCTCGCCGGTGGCCACGTAGGTACTGCCGACCAGCAGCTTCACCGGCAGTCCCAGGCGGCGCTCCAGGCTGACGCGCAGGGGTTCGTTGAGTCGTTCCACCACCGCCCGGGACTCGCCGGGCAGCAATCCGCATCTGAGGGCTTTCATAATCGACTGGCTAACAGCATCTCCGGAGAGTGGTCGCGCCGCCAGGGCGGCATCCGCAGAAGACACAGCAAGCTCCGTTCCAGGCGCCGCGCCCCCTCGATCGGCCCCCGAGCGGGGCAGAACGTACGGATGCGAACCAAATACCGGCCGATTGCGCACCGGCCGGAACAGCCCGAGGCCGGAGGCACGCGGGAAGGAGCCCGCCGGGCGCGGCAGCGAAGGCCCGCCGGATGCCGGCCCCGGCCACGCAGCGAGCGGCAGGGGCGAAGAGCCGCAGCGCTGGCTCCGATCTTGCGAGGGGCGCCCCATCCCCCCGTCCAGGAGCAACCGCCATGTCCGAGTCCGCTTCGTCACAGCCCGCCAGCGCCCGCATCTACCGTCTTGAGCCCTATCACTTCAGCCATCACCTGCCGCCGGACACCCGCGCCAGGCTGAAGGAAATCTTCGCCCACTGGAACGAGGCGGAAAAAGCCGAGACACTGGTCCGGGAAATCATCGACCAGGCGCCGGACACCCTGGGCGTGCGCATCGTCGCCTACCGCTTCTATTTCTACCGGCGGCGCTCGCTGGAAGCCGCGCACTGGGCGCTGGCCTGCATCGAGTGGCTGTCCCGGCGCCTCGGCCTGCCGGCGGACTGGCGCGAGGTCCGCGCGGACATGGCCGACTTCGTCCACTGGCACGCCTTCACCCGTCTCTGGCTGCAGTCGCTCACCGCCTACGCCTACAACCTGGCCCGCCTGGGCCGCGAGGCCGAATCCCTGGAGGCGCTGGACAAGGTGGAGGAGCTGGACCCCAGCGGCAAGCTGGGCGCGCCGCGCCTGCGCCAGGTGTTCAGCGGCCCGCGCGGCGACGCTGGCATGCTGTTTCCCAAGGCGTTCGAGAACTGGCGCTTTCCACAGAAGGCCATGCAGCAGGGCGAGATCTGAAGGGATCGCATCGGTGCCGGGCAAGCGGTGCAACTGATCGGGAGGGAGATGACGAGCCGGTACGCTTTCCACATAATAATAATTATTATCATTAGTACCGAAAGCCGGGCTCTCGCCGTGAACACAGGCAACCTCGATCGTCACAACCTGCTGCACAGCCTCTATCTGGATCATCGCCTCTGGCTCAACGGCTGGCTCAGGCGCCGGCTGGGCTGCCCGCACAGCGCCGACGACCTGACCCAGGACGCCTTCGTGCAGGTCATGGGCTCCCGCGACCTGCTGCGCCTCGAGCAGCCGCGGGCCTTCCTGACCACCATCGCCAAGCGGCTGCTGTTCAACCACTACCGTCGCCAGGACGTCGAGCGCGCCTACCTCGAAGCCCTGGCGGCGCTGCCTGCCGCGGAGCAGCCCAGCGAGGAGGTCCGCGCCATCGCCATGGAGACCCTGCTGGAGCTGGCGCGGCTGCTGGAAGACCTGCCGCTGCCGGTCCGCCAGGCGTTCCTCTACGCCCAGCTCGACGGTCTGCCCTATGCCGAGATCGCCGAGCGCCTGGGCATCTCCCTCGCCACGGTCAAGCGCTACCTCGCCAAGGCGGCGCAGCGCTGCTACTTCGCCGAGCTGCACGAATGAAGCCGCCGGTTTCCGAACGGGTCGCCGAGGAGGCGGTGCGCTGGCTGGTCGAGCTGCAGGAGGGCGCCGACGAGCAATTGCGCCGCGACTGGCAGCGCTGGCGCGCAGCCGACCCCGAGCACGAGCGCGCCTGGCAGCGCATCGAGAGCGTCAACCGGCGCCTGCGCGGCCTGCCGCCCGCGGCGGCGCGGGCCGCCGTGGAAGGCGCGCCGGCACACAGCCGCCGCCAGGTACTGGGGATGCTCGGCCTGGTCGCCGTCGCCGCGCCTGTCGTATGGCTGGCCGGCCGCCAGGCGCAGCCCTGGCTGGCCGACTACCGCACGGGCGTTGGGGAACGCCGCGACATCACCCTGGCCGACGGCAGCCGGCTGAGCCTGAACACCGACAGCGCGGTCGACCTGCGTCTGGAAGCCAGCTCGCGCAGGCTCGAGCTGCTGCGCGGCGAGATCCAGCTCGAGGTCGCTTCCGGCGCATCGCCGTTCCGCGTCGCCACCGCCCAGGGTTCGCTGCTGATCGAACAGGCCCGCTTCAACCTGCGCCAGTACGCCGACCACTGCCGGCTCGGCGTGCTGGAAGGCTCGGTGCAGGTGCGCTGCGCCGCGCGCCCGGAGTTGCAGGCGACGCTCACAGCCGGCCAGCAGATCCGCTTTGAGAGCCACAGGCTCGGCACACCGCAGCCCTTCGAAGCCGCCGTCGCTGCCTGGCGCAACGGCATGCTGGTAGCCAGCAACATGCGCCTGGCGGACTTTCTCGACGAACTCGGCCGCTACCACAGCGGCTGGCTCGGCTGCGATCCGCGCGTCGCCGATCTGCGCCTGTCCGGCACCTATCCCCTGAGAGACAGTCGCGCCATCCTGGCGATGCTCGAAATCGCCCTGCCGGTCAGAATCCACCAGCGCACCCGCTATTGGATCAGCGTCCAGCCCCGCCACGGCTAGGGCCTGTCATCGCTTGTTTCCACGATCGCGTTGCCGCCGGAAATCGGCCCGGGCAGGACGCAGCCCTTGGCAATGGTCGCTCCCTTGCCAAGGGCTGCAATCGACAGGGACGGGGCCGATTTGGCGCAGTGCTGCGTTGCCTGTGGTTCATTCGGACTGATCGAACTTCTCTCCTCATGCAATCCACAGGGATGTGGTGCATGCAGCAAGCCGTCGCGGGAGCGGGGGCTGCCCTGCGCCAGATCGGACTCCATCGCGCCACGGACATAAGCGATGGCCACCTTCAGGAAAAATTCTCATTCAGGCTGAGCCGTTTCGTCGTTTCGCGTGACAGGGGGAATAGAGACTCGCTTTCATTTGCATTCAGGAACGCTGTATGACCTCCGTTTCCCGCTTCCGCTCCTCGCCCCTTGGTCCCACCCTGCTTCTGGGCAGTGCCATCGCCTGCGCCGCCCTGCCTGCCCAGGCCCGGTCCGCCACCGACGCGCAGACCATCACGGCCCGCCAGTCCTTCGCCATTCCGGCCGGCCCGCTGGCCGAGGCACTGAACCGGTTCGGCCAGCAGGCCGGGCTGCTGATCGCCTTCACCCCGGAGCTGACCGAGGGCCGTCAGAGCCCCGGCCTGCAGGGCGAATACGAGCCGCGCGAGGGCCTCGAGCGGCTGCTCGCCGGCAGCGGCCTGCAGGCGGTCGCGCAAGGTGAAGGCTTCAGCCTGCAGGCGGCGGCCCCCCCCGCCGCCGGCACGGGCTCCCTCGAGCTGAACACCGACACGGTGGTCGGCGACTGGCTCGGCGAGGGCGACGAAGAGGACGTCTTCAACCATCCGGGTGCGCGCGACGTGATCCGCCGCGAACAGTTCGAACGCTTCGGCGCCAGCAGCACGCGGGAGGTGCTCAACCGCATTCCGGGGGTCAACGCACCGGAGAATAACGGCACCGGCAGCCACGACATGGCGCTGAACTTCGGTATCCGCGGCCTCAACCCACGCCTGGCGACCCGTTCCACCGTGCTGATGGACGGCATCCCGGTGCCCTTCGCGCCCTACGGCCAGCCGCAGCTGTCGCTGGCGACCGTCTCCATGGGCAACATGGATGCGGTGGACGTGGTGCGCGGCGGCGGCGCGGTCCGCTACGGGCCGCAGAACGTGGGCGGCATCGTCAACTTCGTGACCCGCGCGATCCCCGAGGACTTCAGCCTCAAGGGCGGCATCCAGACCGAGGTCAGCCCCTCCTCCAGCCAGGACGCTTGGAAGCGGACCGGCAACCTGCTGCTCGGCGGCACCGGCGACAACGGGCTGGGCGGCGTGCTGCTCTACTCCGGGGTGCGCGGCAGCGACTACCGGGAGCACAGCGACACCCGCATCGACGACATGATCCTCAAGGCGCGCTACCAGCCGAACGACGCCCACAGCCTGCACGGCATCGTCCAGTACTACGACGGCGAGGCGCAGATGCCCGGCGGCCTGAGCAAGGCCGATTTCGACGACGATCCCTACCAGTCCACCCGTCCGCTCGACGAGTTCTGGGGCCGACGCACCCTGGTGGGGCTGGGCTACGACTACACGGGGGACGCCCGCAAGTTCTCGGTAAACGGTTTCTTCACCCGGACCCTGCGCAGCGGCTACCTGGACCAAGGCAGCTTCGTTTCCCTGTCGCCGCGCTACTACTGGGTGCGCGGCCTCGAAACCCGCTTCACCCAGGGCTTCGCCCTGGGCGAGAGCTGGCACGAAGTCGGCATCGGCCACCGCTTCATCAGCGAGGCCTCCCACGAGATGCGCTACCGGGAGGCGCAGGGCAACGGCCTGCCCGACACCGGCAGCCGCAACGACCGCGACACCCGCGGCTACACCCACGCCAACGCCTTCTTCATCGACGACCGCATCGACATCGGCCGCTGGACCATCACCCCCGGCCTGCGCCTGGAACGCATCCGCTCGGAGCAGACCAACAAGCTCACCGGGGAGAAATACGATGCGGACTACAACACCTCTCTGCCGGCGCTGAATGTGATGTATCGCCTGACCGACAGCCTCAACCTGTACTTCAACACCGAGGAGTCCTTCGGCTCGATCCAGTACAGCCAGATGCCCAACCGTGCCCAGGTCAACGAGATCGAACCGGAAAAGGCCCGTACCTGGGAGGTCGGCGCCCGCTACGACGACGGGGCGCTGAAGGCCGAACTGGGCGCCTTCCTGATCGACTTCGACAACCAGTACGACAGCAACCAGACCAACGACAACATCATCGCCCGCGGGAAAACCCGCCACAGTGGCTTCGAGGGCAGCGTGGCCTACAAGCTGTCGGACCTGCATCCGGCGCTCGCCAACTTCGACGTCTACACCACCTATGCCTACGTCGACGCGACCATCCGCGAATCCGGCCCCAACCAGGGCAACCGCGTGCCCTTCTCCTCCAAGCACAAGGGCACCTTCGGCCTGGGCTATTCCCGCAACGGGCTGCGCCTGGATCTGGACAGCACCTTCCAGTCCAGCCAGTACGCCAACAACGAAAACACCGTCGAGGAGAGCCTCGACGGCAGCACCGGACGGATTCCCGGCCACGTCATCTGGAACGCCCGCGCGGCCTACGACTTCGGCCCCCAGGCTTCCGACCTCAAGGTGGCGCTGGGGGTGAAGAACCTGTTCGACACCGAGTACTTCACCCGCTCCTACGACGACAACAACAAGGGCAAGAACCTCGGCCAGCCGCGCACGCTGTATCTGCAGACGTCGATGGGCTTCTGAAGGAGGCCCCGCGGATGGCATCGTCATGCAATCCCGCAGGCCGGGTCACGACCTGCGGGATTGCAAGCACCGGACTCAGCCTGCCCTACCTGGCTCTCAAACCTCGCATGCCCTGCCATCCAACGGCACAGGTCTGGAGGGCAGCGGTTTGCCGAAGCGATAGATCGCCGCGCCGCACAACAGCAGCCCGCCCAGCGCCAGCACTCCGCCCACGGTGCCGACGTTCGCCAGCCCCATCTGGCTGCTCACCGCGCCGCCCAGCAGGGCGCCGCCGCCGATGCCGATGTTGTAGATGCCCGAATGCAGGGCCATCGCCACGTCGGTGGCGTCCGGGGCCAGGGCCATGACCCTGGACTGCTGCACCATCCCGAAGCACATGATGGCGATCCCCCAGGCCAGGCTCAGCGTGCCGAGCGTCCAGGCGTCCCCGGCCAGCGGCGCCAGCAGCAGCATGCACAGCGCCATGGCCGCGAGCGCGGCGACCAGCAGGCCGTTCGGGGTCCGGTTGTAGCAACAGCCGAACACCAGGGAGCCGATGATGCCGGCGCCGCCGAAGAGCAGCAGCAGGATCGTCGTCGCCTCGCCGGTCAGTTGCCCGACGGCCTCGGCGAACGGCTCGATATAGCTGTAGGCGGTGAAATGCGCGGTGATCGCCAGGGCGGTCAGCGCGTAACAGGCCACCAGCGCCGGACGCTTGAACAGCACCGGCAGGCTGCGCAGCGAACCCGAGTTCTGGCTGGGCAGCGATGGCAGCGTTCTGGCCAGACAGACCAGGACCAGCGTGGCGATCACGCCGATCGCCGCGAAGGTCGTGCGCCAGCCGAGCATCTCGCCCACCACGCGGCCCAGCGGAATGCCCAGCACCATGGCCAGGGAAGTACCGGTCGCCAGCAGGCCGAGGGCCTGCGTCTGCCTGCCCGGCGGCGCCACACGTATGACCAGGGAGGCGGTGATCGCCCAGAACACGGCGTGCGCCAGGGCGACGCCGATCCGGCTCAGCAACAGGACGGCGAAGCTGGAAGCCAGCGCCGACAGGACATGGCTGGCGACGAACAGGACGAACACGAACAGCAGCAGCTTGCGCCGATCGATGTTGCGCGTCAGCAGCATCATCGGCAGCGACGCGAGGGTGACCACCCAGGCGTAGATCGTCAGCATCAGGCCGACCTTGTCGGTAGACAGCTCGAAACTGCCGCCGATGGCGCTCAGCAGGGCGACGGGAACGAATTCGGTCGTGTTGAAAATGAAGCCTGCCAGGGCCAGCGCAAGCACGCTCAGCCAACTGCCGGCCGGGGCATTCGGGGGTGTGTTCATTTAACGACGTGCACCTTCAAAAGGGAGGCGACAGGGGCCGTCCGCCGAGCATGGGAAATCCACACCAGGCGCCTGTTCGCAAAATAGGGACACGCACCCACACCCTGAATGCGGACGCGCCAAAGCGCCCGCCCACGGCTTGAGGCCAGGACGCGGCGACCGAGTGCGCGGCGGGGAAATTTATTGTGAGTATGGGAGGAGACAGCCAGACGAGGCAGATTCTAGAGCTCGCCTGCCTGCACTACAACAGGCCTGCCAAGCGCTTTCTGCGCGACCAGACAGCCGGCATCTCGATGGATTCGAAATGGCCCGGCACGGCCCATCGCCTGGCGGCCCGAAACCGGCTTCGGGCGGCTGCCAGCCCGCCTTTGCCGGTGGTTGGCGCCGGGCAGGCGGGGCTTCAGAAACGGATACGCAGGCGCCCTTCCCGCTCGGCCAAGGACACCTGCCCCGGCGGATCAGGAGCCGTCGGCGCTGCCCGAGCCGGCAGTGTCGGCCGGGACGCTGCCGCTGCCGACACCCGTACCGGTTGCGCTGCCAGCGCCGGCCCCGGTGCCGGGCGCGAAACCGGAGCCGTTCACGCCCCAGACGCCGGCCAGGTTCTGCATCAGCGGACCGGCGACGCCCTGGTTGCCGAGGAACTGCAGCAGGATGGGCGCGAACTGGCCGGCCAGGCTGGCGTCCATGCCCAGGGCGGAGAAGGCCTGGTCGACGTCCTGCATGTTCTGCACGTTGCCCAGCAGCTCGCCGGTTTCCTCCAGTTGCTCGGACTGTTCGGCAGTCGGCTCGGCGGACTTGCCGAGCAGGCCGCCCAGGCCGCCGCCGAGTCCGCCGAGGCCACCGCCCAGCGCGCCCAGGCCGCCGAGGGCGCCGAGCTGGTCCAGCGCGTTGTTGCCGGTGAGGCGCTCGATGCCGGGGACCGACTCGGCCAGCTGCGCGTAGTCGCTGCCCTTGAGCTGGCTCTGCGCCAGTCCCAGCAGGGCGCCGGTGCCGCCCAGCATCTGCAGCGGGGTGATCGGCAGCGCGCTCAGGGCCTGGACCAGCCCGAGCACCTGCGAGGTCCTGTCGTTACCGGCGGGCTCGTCGGATTGTCCGCCCTTGAGGGCGGAAACCGCCTGGGCGGCGGCGTTCAGGTCGAAGGCGAAGGCCGGGACGCTCGCCAGCCCCAGCAGGGCGATCAGGGCAATGGAGGGGGACGCTTTCATCGGGGAAACCTCTCGACTCGGGGTGCAGGCGCCAGCCGCCCGGCGCACGGCCGGACAGGGGCGGGAACGGGGGGCGATTCGCGGGCCGTGGCGGCGGCGCGGTCAGTCGCAGGCACGACGGCCCGCAGGCCTGGCGACGGCATTTCTGTGACGACCCACGCGGACACGACCTCCGGGATGGGATAGGGATCGATGGGCGGCCCTATGGTCGGTCATCGTCCTCCCGCCGGCAATAGCTCCCCGTCGAACCGGCGCAGCGGCCGATTCAGCTTGGTTTAAGCGAGCCTGCCTAGAGTGAAGCCATCGAAAGCCGACGACTCCCAGGAGAGCCGAGATGAAAACCCTCACCGCCCTGTTCGCCATCGCCCTGCTCGCCGCCACCGCCACCCTGGCCCAGGCCGATGACCTCGGTCCGGACAAGGCCATGCAGTTGCTCAAGGCCGGCACCATCCAGCCGTTCGAGACGCTCAATGCCGCGGCGCAGGCCAAGCATCCGGGCTCGACCATCCATGAAACCGAACTGGAAGAGGAATACGGCCGCTACATCTACCAGGTCGAACTGCGCGACGCCCAGGGCGTGAAGTGGGACGTGCACCTGGACGCCGCCAACGGCCAGGTGCTCAAGGACCATCAGGACGACTGAGCGGCCGGCCGGGCGCCCGAAGCCCTTCCCTTTCAAGGTCTTGCACTTTCCCATGGGGGGATAGCCCGGGAAGTGAGGTCGATAGCGCTTCGGTAGGAGCGAATTTATTCGCGATGCTTCTGGTTTTGCCAAGGATCGCAGATAAATCTGCTCCTACAGCCCTGCTGGCAAACAACCGATCGGCGTTCAGCCGAAGACCTGTCCGCGCCTGCCGGACACACGACCGGCCCACGCCATGGAGCGGCGCGCCGCGACCTCTCCGCCCCCTCGTCTATCCGCAACCCCGCCCGGCCAGTGCGCCAACGATCCCCGCCCGGTGTCGGCCAGCCGACAGACAACCCCGGACCGCCTCGCTACCGTTCCCGAAACCACCTTGTCTGCGGGAAGCCCGCCGATACGACGGGAGGCCACGTTCGTACGTCTTCGCTGCCGCGAAGGCCCGACCTGCGCGCCTCCCGGAACTGGAGAGAGGCGTATGTCCAGAACCATCTTCACCGTGGCCGAGCGTTGCGTCGCCTGCAAGTCGTGCGAAATCGCCTGCGCGGTCGAACATTCCCAGTCGAAAACCCTGGCCGGCGCGATCCTGGAGACGCCGCCCCCGCAGCGGCGGATCAGCGTGGAAGGCGTCGGCGCCTACAGCTATCCGTCGCGCTGCCAGCACTGCAGCGACGCCGCCTGCATGACCGCCTGCCCGACCGGCGCGATGCAGCGCGACGGCGGCACCGACAAGGTGTTTTCCGACCACGACAAGTGCATCGGCTGCTGGATGTGCGTGGTCGTCTGCCCCTTCGGCGGGGTGACCGCCGATCCGGCCGGCAAGAAGGCCGTGAAGTGCGACGGCTGCCCCGAGCGCACCGCCAGGGGCGAGGCGCCGGCCTGCGTGGCGGCCTGCCCGACCGACACCCTGCTCTACCTGACCCCCGAGGAGTTCGCCGCCCAGCGCCGCCAGGCCACGGCGCACGCGGCCGTCTGCGGCGGCGAGAGCGCAACCCCCAACGGCATGGACATCCTGCGATCCTTGAAGAGAACCCATTGACATGGACAACACCATTCTTCCCGTCATCGAGACTGCCCTGCTCAAGGTCGCCCACGACAAAGGCTTCGCCACCGCCCGCGACCGCCTGGAGGTGATGAGCCCGCAGTGCGGCTTCGGCGAACTGGGCACCTGCTGCCGCATCTGCTACATGGGCCCGTGCCGCATCGACCCCTTCGGCAACGGCCCGAAGACCGGCGTGTGCGGCCTGAGCCCCGACGCCATGGTCGCCCGCAACCTGCTGCGCGACACCGTGGGTGGCACCGCCTCCCACGTCGGTCATGCCCGCCATGTGCTGCTGACCCTGCGCGACGCCCTGAACGGCAAAGCGCCTTATCAGATCAAGGGCGTATCCAAGGTGATGGCGCTGGCCAGGACCTTCGGCGTGCCGACCGAAGGCCGTGAGGTCAACGACATCTGCCGCGATCTGGTGAACATCGCCCTGGAGGACTTCGGCCGCCAGGACGAGCTGCCGAACAACTGGCTCAGCAAGCGCGCGCCGGCCGCGGAGCAGGCGCTGTGGAGCGATCTGGGGCTGATGTACTCCAACCCGCACAACGAGATCGAGACGGCGATGCACGCCACCTCGATGGGCAACGACGCCGACCCGGTCTCGCTGATGCTGCGGGTGCTGAAGATGAGCCTGATCGACGGCTGGACCGGCCTGACCCTGTGCGTCGACCTGCAGGACATCCTCTTCGGCGTGCCGGAGATCGCGGTGACCGAGGCCGCCGTCGGCGTGCTGGAGGAGAACAGCGTCAACCTCGCCGCCCACGGCCACAACCCGGTGCTCTCGGAGAAGATCCTCGAGTGGGCCGAGAAGCTGGAGGGCGAGGCCCTCGCCGCCGGCGCCGAGCGGATCAACGTGGTCGGCGTGTGCTGCACCGGCAACGAGCTGAGCATGCGCCACGGCGTCAAGCTGGCCGCGCACAACTCGCAGACCGAGCTGATCCTCGCCACCGGCGCGGTCGACGCCATGGTGGTCGACATCCAGTGCATCTGGCCGCAGCTGGCGCAGGTCGCCAAGTGCTTCGACACCGCCTTCATCACCACCGACGCCATGGTGCGCATCCCCGACGCCCGGCACATCCCGTTCGAGCCGCACCACGCCGACGAGAGCGCCCGGCAGATCGTCCAGGCGGCCATCGACGCCTTCCGCCGCCGGCGCGGCAAGCCGGTCGACATTCCCCAGCACAAGAGCACGGCGGTGGCCGGCCTGTCGGTCGAGGCGATCATCGACCTGCTGTCCAAGCTGGATGCCGAGGACCCGCTCAAGCCGGTGCTCGACAACGTCGCCAACGGCAACATCTTCGGCTTCGTCGGGGTGGTCGGCTGCTCGAGCATCAAGTTCCGCGACAACGCCATGACCGAGGAGATGGTCAAGCACCTGCTGCGCCAGAACGTGCTGGTGCTGACCACCGGCTGCACCGCGCACATCTGCGCCCAGGACGGCCTGATGACCAGCGAGGCGACGTACCGCTACTGCGGCGACGGCCTCAAGGCGGTGCTCGAGGTACTGGGCAAGGCCGCCGGCCTCGACGGCCCGCTGCCGCCGGTCTGGCACATGGGCGCCTGCGTCGACAACTCGCGCATCGTCGACCTGATGGTGGCGCTGGCCGAGCGCCTCGGCGTCAAGGTCGGCCAGCTGCCCGCGGTGGGTTCGGCGCCGGAGCTGGTGCAGGAGAAGGCCGTGTCCATCGGCGGCTCCTTCCTGGCGCTCGGCGTGTCCTGCCATATCGCCCCGGCGCCGCGCATCCTCGGCGGCCCGATGGTCACCAAGCTGCTCACCGAGGACCTGCAGGAGCTGATCGGCGCCGTGGTGCGGGTGGAGCTGGAGCCCAAGGGCGCCGCCGACTGGATGGTCGCGCACATCGCCGAAAAACGCGCGGCGCTGGGAATCTGACAGGAGGCGGCATGCAGATCGTCATCATCGGCAACGGACCGGCGGCGATCGCCGCCGCCGAAACCCTCCGCGAGCAGGACCGCAGCTGCGGGATCGTCATGCTCTCCAAGGAGAGCGTGCCCTTCTACTCGCCCTGCCCGCTGGCCGAATACGTGGAGGGCAGCGTGCCGAAGGAGCGGCTGTTCCTGCGCGACCCGGACTTCTACGCCCGCAACGCCATCGACATCCGCTACGGCCGCCCGGTGACGCGGATCGACCCGCAGGCCCGGCAGGTCTGGGCCGGGGGCGAGGCCGTCGGCTACGACCGGCTGCTGATCGCCTCCGGCTCCCGGGCCTTCGTCCCGCCGGTGCCCGGCCTCGCCGGCACCCGCGGGGTGTTCGAGCTGAAGACCCTGGACGATGCCGAGGGCATCCTCGAGCGCCTCGAGGTCGCCCGGCGCGCGGTGGTCATCGGCTCCGGCTTCATCGGCCTGGAGGCGGTGCAGGCGCTGGTCCGCCACGGGCTGGCGGTGACCCTGCTGGAAGCCCAGCGCCACGTGCTGCCGGCCATGCTGGACAGCGAAATGGCCGCCCTCGTCGAGCGGCGGCTGGTCGAGCACGGCGTGCAGGTGCGCACCGGCTGCGGCGCCGAACGCATCCTCGAAGGCGAAGACGGCGTGCGCGGCGTGCTGGCCGGCGGCGTCGAGATCCCCTGCGAGCTGGTGATCTGCGCCGCCGGGGTGCGCGCCGACCTGTCGATCCTCGACGGCAGCGGCATCGCCGGCAACCGGGGCATCCTGGTCGACGCGCGGATGCGCACCAGCGTCGAAGGCGTGTTCGCCGCCGGCGACGTCATCGAGCGCCCGGACGCCCCGGAAAAGCACCGGGTGGTGCCCAACTGGCCGAACGCGGTCTCCACCGGGCGGATCGCGGCATGGAACATGCTGGGAATCGACCGGCGCCATCCGGGGCTGGAAGCGGTCAACGTGGTGCGCGTCTTCGACCTGCCCGTCGCCTCGTTCGGCGTGCAGGCGGGCGATAGCTGCCTGCGCTGGCAGGACGGTGCCGGTGCGCTGCGCAAGGTCCTGCTCAAGGACGGCCGGGTGGCCGGCGGCCAGTTGATCGGCGAGATCAACGGCACCGGCGTGCTGCACGAGATGATGAAGAAAGGCACCGCCGTCGAGCGCTTCGGGACGCATCTGGCGCATCCCGGCTTCGGTTACATCCACACCCTGGAACCCCTGAGGGCAGTCAAATGGGCCTGAAAATCGCCATCAGCGGCAAGGGCGGGGTCGGCAAGACGACCCTGACCGGCCTGCTCGCTCACCACTACGCCAAACAGGGCCGCCGGGTCCTGGCCATCGACGCCGATCCCTCGCCCTGCCTGGGGCCGGCGCTGGGCTTCTCCGAATCGGCGCTGCTCGACCTGCTGCCGATCTCCGAAATGGCCGAGCTGATCGCCGAGCGCACCGGCAGCGATCCGCGCGGCGGCAGCGGCGGGATGTTCAAGCTCAATCCGCGGGTCTCCGACATTCCCGAGCGCTTCTCGGCGAGCCTCGGCAACATCCGCCTGCTGCTGCTCGGCGCCGTGCAACAGGGCGGCTCGGGCTGCATCTGCCCGGCCAGCACCCTGCTCAAGCAGCTGGTGCGGCACGTGCTGCTGGAGCGCGACGAGGTGGTCCTGCTCGATCTCTATGCCGGCGTCGAGCACCTCGGCCGCGGCACCGCCGAGGCCGTCGACGTGATGCTGGCGGTGGCCGAGCCGACCAACCGCAGTATGCGCACCGTCCGCCAGGTGCAGGTGCTGGCCCGCGACATCGGCATCGAGAAACTGCTGCTGGTCGGCAACAAGGCGGGCGGCGCGGAGGACCGGGCGTTCTTCGAGGGCGCCGCCGTGAACATGCCGCTGGCCGGCTGCCTGGAGATGACCCCGGCGGCGATGGCCGCCGACCGCTCCGGCGCGCCGCTGTATGACCTGTCGCCCGAACTGGCCCGGGAGGCCGCCTCGATTGCCGAAGCCATCGAGCGGCTGGCCCGATCCGGCGAACCTGCATAAGGAGCAAACGAGCATGTGCGAGAACTGCAACTGCGGCACCGCGTCCCCATCCAGCGGCCATGTCCATGCTGCGCCGGGACAGGCCTTCGAGCACGAGCATGAGCACATCCATGCCGACGGCACGGTGCACAGCCATGTCCACTTCCACTTGGCGCCCCATGCGCCAGGAGCCGTTCACCACCACTCCCATTCCAACCTTGCGGGGTCGAAACGCCCCGCCGACGGGCAGCATTGAGCTGCGCGCCGGGAAACCCGCCTCAGGAACCCCCGACATGAACACACGCCACCTGCTGCCCCTGCTCGCCCTGCCCCTGCTGCCCGGCGCCGCCTTCGCCCATCCCGGGCATGACGGCAACGGCCTGATCGCCGGCCTGCTGCACCCCTTCGGCGGCGCCGACCACCTGCTGGCGATGCTGGCCATCGGCATCTGGGCCGCGCTGCAGCCGCGCGCTCTGAAATTCGCCATGCCGGCGGCCTTCCTCGCCGCCCTGCTCGGCGGCTTCCTGCTCGGCGCCAACGGCATCGGCCTGCCGCAGGTGGAAACCGGCATCGCCCTCTCGGTGCTGCTGCTCGGCCTGCTGATCACCTGCGCCGCGCGCCTGCCGGCTGCCGTCTCGCTGGCCCTGGCCGGCGTCTTCGCCCTGTTCCACGGCCACGCCCACGGCGCCGAAGCCAGCGGCAGCCTGGCCGCCTTCGCCGGCGGCTTCCTCGCCGCCAGCCTGGCCCTGCACCTGGGCGGCGGCCTGCTCGCTGCGGCCGTGCAGCGCCGCCTGCCCCTGCTGACCCGCGGCGCCGGCGCGCTCATCGCCGCCAGCGGCGCGCTGCTGCTGGTCTGAACCCCGCCTTCCGAGGCGGCCCCGGCCGCCTCGCCTTTCCTCGCGATCGCCCCCGCCATCCTGCAGACGACGCACAGGCCAGTCGGTGCGAAACCGGATGGCCTGCCCCTGAAAAAAGCACGCCGCCAAGAGACGAAAAAGCCGGGCGAGCCCGGCTGGAACGGAAGGAAAGCGCAAGCCATCGGGGCCACAGCCCCGGGGACGACGCCCGCCTCCGGCCGGAGACGGGCGGACGCGAGACCTACAGCGGCCGCTCCTTGGCCTCGCGCTCCTGCTGGACGAACTCGCTGCTCGGATCGACGGGCTTCTTCGGCTTGATCAGGCTGAAGTCGATCAGGTTCTTCGGCTGCTCCGGATCGCCGATCAGCAGGGGGCGCTTCCTGAACGCGGCGCTCACCAGGCTCTTGCTCGGGTCGAACGCGTCGAAGCGCAGGCCGGCCAGGTCCGCCCAGGTGTGGATGAAGTGCGAGCTGCTGTAGGGACGGTGCAGGCTGGCGCTGAAGTCCCGCGCCTGCTGCGCCTGCCACTTCGGCGAGTTCCACAGGATGAAGGGCACGGTGTACATCGGACCGGTCGGCGCGGCCTCGTTGCGGCCCAGCACCTGCGGATCGGGCGCGTCGAACACCGCCTCGCCGTGGTCGGCCAGGTAGAGTAGGAAACCGTTGGGGTCGGTGGCGCGGAAGCGCTCGATCAGCGAGGACACCACGTGGTCGTTGTACAGCACGGCGTTGTCGTAGCTGTTGTAGGTCGGCAACTGGTCGTCGGTGACGCTGTCCGGCACGCCGCTGCGGTCGGTGAAGCGCTCGAACTCCTCCGGGTAGCGGTACTGGTAGCGCATGTGGGTGCCCAGCAGGTGCACCACCACGAACTTGCGCGGCGCGTCGTCGGCCAGCACCCGGGCGAACGGCTCGAGCACGGTGCCGTCGTACTGGCGGGCGTTCTGGTCGCGGTTGTTGTTCAGGTAGAACTGCTCGTCCGCCTGCTTGGAGAAGGTGGTGAGCATGGTGTTGCGCTTGGTGATGGTCTGCTGGTTGGTGATCCAGTAGGTCTTGTAGCCGGCCTGCTTCATCACGCTGACCAGCGACGGCGTGGTCAGGTACAGATCCGGGTTCTCCTGGTCGGCGAAGGTCAGCACCTGCTGCAGCGCCTCGATGGTGTAGGGGCGCGGGGTGACCACGTTGTCGAACACCTGCAGCTCGCCGCGCAGCCTGTCGAGGTTGGGGGTGGTCTGCCGCGGATAGCCGTAGAGGCTCAGGCGCTGGCGGTTGGTCGACTCGCCGATCACCAGCACCAGGGTCGAGGGCTGTCCGGCATGGGCGTCGACAAGATTCTTCAGCGGCGGGATCTGCTCGCGGCTGGCCAGCAGGCTCTCCATGTTCGCCAGTTGCCGGAGGTACTGACGGTAGCCGACCACCAGTTGCCAGGGCGAGGCCGCCTCGATGCGCTTCTCGAAATCCTCCAGGGCGGCCAGGGGCTCCTCGTGCTTGAAGAACTGGCGCACGCCCTGATAGCCGACCGAGGCGGTGAACAGCAGCAGGCTGGCGACCAGCGCGGCGCGGCGCGGCAGATACACCGGGCGCACCTTGCGCCACAGCAGCCAGCCGCCGAGGCCGTAGGCGATCAGGGCCAGCACGATCCACCAGGCGAAGTAATGGCCCAGGTACTCGGTCGCCTCGTTCACGTTCGATTCGAACATGATGAAGATGACGCTCTGCGAGAACTCCTGGCCGTACACTAGGAAGTAGGCGAAGCCGCTCAGGGAACACAGCCAGAGCACGGCGCCGATCGCTCCGGCGAGCAGCCGGGTGCGGCCGGGGAACAGCAGCAGCGGCACCAGCCACAGGGCGCTGGCCAGCAGGACCTGGCGGGAACCGGTGGAGCCGGTGGTGCCCGAGGCCCAGAGCAGGGCCTGGGTCACGCCGGAGAAATACCAGAAGAACAGGAACATCCAGCCCAGTCCGGCCCAGTCGATAGCGCTACGCCCGGCGGGTGCAGTTTTCGTCGTTGCCATGAGGTGCCTCGATTGCAGCATGCGGTTGCCGGGTTTGCCCCGACCTGGCATGGACTATGCCGCACGCGCAGTGAAAACTTCGTCAAGAATGGGCATGGCAAATGCCATGACCGCCCCGACAAAAGTGGGAGAAGGCCTGTCGCCAGGCGGACAAAGACGGCTGGTTCAGGGCGCGGCAGCGTCCCCTGCCGGCCGTCGGAAGCCGGCGACTTCGGCGAGCATGCGCTCGGCGACCTCGTCCACGGCGGCGGCGACCTCGGCGCTCAGCGGCGCCCCGGCAGCGAAGTGGCAGCCCTCCACGGCATGCACGACGATCCGCGGTGGTGCCAGCCCGAGGGCGCGAGCCAGCCCCAGCGCCTCGGCCAGGCCGAAGCCGTGAGAGGACGCCAGCGCCGGCTCCGGCACCAGCCCGTCCGCGGCCAGATCGAGGCGGCGGATGCGCCCCGGCTCGCCCTGCGCCGCCGAGGCATCCACGCAGAGCAGGACATCGACGCCGGCCCACTCCTCGATCAGCTCCAGCACATCGCCGGCGCACAGCCGCAGCGCGACACCGGCGGGCAGCCGGCCCCGCAGCCGGGCGGCGACCGCCGGGCCGAGGCCGTCGTCGCCGCGATCCGGGTTGCCGAGGGCGAGCACCAGCAGCCGCTTCATGTCCGGTGCAATGCCAGCCGGAGGAAGTGGGTCGAGCAGGAGATGCAGGGGTCGTAGTTGCGGATGGCGAGCTCGCAGCGCTGGCGGATGAACGCCTCGGGCTGGTCGAGGATCGGCGTGGCGACCGCCTCCAGGTCCGCCTCGATGCTCGGCTGGTTCTGGGAGGTGGGCGGGACGATGCGCGCGTCCGCGAGGGCGCCGTCGGCAGCCACCTCGTAGCGATGCCAGAGGGTGCCGCGCGGCGCCTCGGTGCAGCCGAAGCCGGTGGCGGCGCGCGGCTCCACCGGCACGGCGGCGACGGCCGGCGGCTGGTAGGCGGCGATGATGGCGAGCGCCTCCTCGCAGGCGTAGAGGACTTCCAGGGCGCGCACCACGATGCTCTGGAAGGGATTGCGGCACACCGGGCCGAGGCCGACCTCGCGGGCCAGAGCCTGTATCCCCTCGGGCAGCCGGTCGAAGTTCAGCGCGTAGCGCGCCAGCGGCCCGACCAGGTAGGCGCCGCGCCGCTTGAGCAGCGAATGCAGCGCCGTCGAATGCGGCACCTGGCACTCCTCGAACTCGCTCTCGTAGTCGGCGATGTCGATGTCCAGGCCGCGGCTGGACACCAGCCGGCCCTCGTTGAGCGGATACTCGTGCGGATGGCGCAGGGCGACGAACTCGTAGTCGCGCTCGATCCGCGGGAAGGCGAAGCCCGCCACCCAGCGCACCAGCTCGACGGCGCTCTCGCGGGCGCGGCCCAGCTGCTCGGCCAGCGGCATCAGTTCGGCACGGCTCGGCACCCGGTAGAAGCCGCCGACGCGGACGTTGACCGGGTGGATCTCGCGCCCGCCGAGCAGGCGGATGATCGAATTGCCGGCCTTCTTCAGCGCCAGAGCGCCGCGCACCCGCTCGCCGTGCTCGGCGGCCATGCGGATCGCGTCCGGATAGCCGAGAAAGTCCGGGGCGTGCAGCATGACCACATGCAGCGCATGGCTTTCGATCCACTCGCCGCAGTAGAGCAGCCGGCGCAGCGCCCGCAGCGGCCCTTCGACGCGCACGCCGAAGGCGTTCTCCAAGGCGTGCACCGCGCTCATCTGGTAGGCCACCGGGCAGATGCCGCAGATCCGCGCGACGATGTCCGGCGTCTCGGCGAAACCGCGGCCGCGCAGGAAGGCCTCGAAGAAGCGCGGCGGCTCGAAGATGCCGAGCCGCGCCGCGGTGACCCGGTCGCCCTCGATGTGCAGGTCGAGCGAGCCCTCGCCCTCGACGCGGGCCAGGTAGTCGACGGTGATCCGCCTGGTCGTCCTGTCAGTCGTCATGGGCCTCGCCCTCCTCGCGGAACGCCGGCGCCCAGGCGTTGAAGGTGTGGAAGGCGCGGCGGATGTCCCGCGGCGCGACGCCCATGGCACTCCACTGGCGCGCCAGCATGGCGGTGTCCGGGGTCTCCATCGGCCCGTAGCAGCCGTAGCAGCCGCGCCGGCAGCCC
The DNA here is from genome assembly GCF_004339665.1 of Azotobacter chroococcum. Lineage (GTDB taxonomy): Bacteria > Pseudomonadota > Gammaproteobacteria > Pseudomonadales > Pseudomonadaceae > Azotobacter > Azotobacter chroococcum. The sequence continues at coordinate 17,151 of NZ_SMMU01000024.1, read as the reverse complement.
GGACAGAGCGCGCCGCAGCCGGCCTGGGTCACCGGCCCCAGGCAGGGCGTGCCCTGCACCATCACGCAGAGGTTGCCGCGCCGCTTGCACTCGATGCACACGCTGTAGGTGGGGATCGATGGCTTGCGCCCGGCGAGGAAGGCCGAGATCACCTCGAGCAGCTGCACCTTGTTGATCGGGCAGCCGCGCAGCTCGAAGTCCACCGGCACGTGGGCGGCGATCGGCGTCGAGGTGGCCAGGGTCTCGATGTACTGCGGCGAGGCGTACACGACGGAAATGTACTCGTTGACGTCGGCGAAGTTGCGCAACGCCTGGATGCCCCCGGCGGTGGCGCAGGCGCCGATGGTGACGAGGAACTTCGACTGCCGGCGCACCTCGCGGATGCGTTCGGCGTCGTGGGCCGTGGTGATCGAGCCCTCCACCAGCGAGAGGTCGTAGGGGCCGCCCTCCATGGCGCTGGAGGCCTCGGCGAAGTAGGCGATCTCTACGGCCTCGGCGAGCGACAGCAGCTCGTCCTCGCAGTCGAGCAACGACAGCTGGCAGCCGTCGCAGGAGGCGAACTTCCAGACCGCCAGGCGCGGGCGTGAATCCATCTCAGATCTCCGGCACGGCGAGGATGGTGCCGATGCGGTCGTAGCGCAGCACCGGCCCGTCCTTGCAGACGAAGAACGGCCCGAACTGGCAGTGCCCGCACTGGCCGACGGCGCACTTCATGTTGCGCTCCATCGACAGGTGGATGCGCTCGGGCCGGATGCCGGCGGCGAGCAGGGCGTTGGCGGTGAAGCGCATCATCACCTCCGGCCCGCAGACCAGCGCCAGCGTCTCCGCGGGGTCCAGCCCGGCATGCGGGATCAGCGCCGGCACCACGCCGACATGGCCGCGCCAGTCGGCGTCGGCATGGTCGACGGTGAGCAGCACCTCGAGGTCGGGACGCCGGCGCCAGTGCTCCAGCTCGCGGCGGTAGAGGATGTCCTCGGGACTGCGGCTGCCGACCATGATCACCACCCGGCCGTAGCGCTCGCGCCGGGCGAGGATCGCGTAGAGCGCCGGGCGCAGCGGCGCGAGGCCCAGCCCGCCGGCGACCAGCAGCACGTCCGCGCCCTCGGCCTCGGCCAGCGGCCAGCCACGGCCGAAAGGCCCGCGCACGCCGACGCTCGCGCCGACCTGCAGAGCGGTCAGCGCGCCACTGACCGCGCCGACGTTGCGCAGCGTGTGCACGAAGGTCGTGCCGCGCTCGGCATCGCCGCTCAGGCTGATGGCCACCTCGCCGACGCCGAACACGTAGAGCATGTTGAACTGGCCGGGCGCGAAGTCCGGCCGCGCACCGGCCAGCGGGGCGAGCTCCAGGGTCACGGCGCCGATCAGCTCGCGGCGGCGCCGCTCGACCCGCCAGGGCTGCGGCAGGAAAGGATCGGGCGCGGTCATCTCAGCGCTTTCCATAGACATCGAGCAGCTGCAGGCGGGTAGCCTGCAGCCGCTCCACCAGGATCGGCAGGAAACGCTTCATCATCGCGTAGCCCAAGTGGTGGTCCGCCTCGCACTTGCCGCGCAGGCAGGCGGCGTCGATGCCGATTGCTCGGGTCAGCTCCGTGGCGCGGGCGGCGAGGCGCCAGCGGTACGGCGGCAGCAGCCAGGAGGCGCCGACGATCTCGCCCTCGCCGAGGGTGGCGAAGACCACCGGCGGCCGCCCCGGCTCGACCAGCTCCAGGGCCACCCGGCCGTGGCGGATCAGGAAGAACTCGTCGGCCGGATCGCCCTCGCGGAACAGGTACTGCCCGGCGGCGAAGCGCACGTTGCGCGCGCAGCCGGCGACCAGCCGGCCGTGCTCGGCCTCGAAGCCGGCGAAGAAGGGATGCCGGCCGAGAATCTCCTCAAGACTCTCCATGGGAGCCTCCCTGGACGTGCGGCGTGGCGCGGATGGCCGCCGCCTCCTCGGTGATGTCAATGCCCACCGGGCACCAGGTGATGCAGCGCCCGCAGCCGACGCAGCCGGAGCTGCCGAACTGGTCGAACCAGGTGGACAGCTTGTGGGTCATCCACTGGCGGTAGCGGCCCTTGTCGGTCTGCCGCACGCTGCCGCCGTGGATATAGGAAAAGTCCAGGGTGAAGCAGGAATCCCACAGGCGTACCCGCTCGGCGGAGCCGCCCGCCAGGTCGCTGTGATCCTCCACCGTGGTGCAGAAACAGGTCGGGCAGACCATGGTGCAGTTGGCGCAGCTCAGGCAGCGCTCGGCGACCTCGTCCCAGCGCGGATGCTCCGGGTTGTCCTGCAGCAGCGCCTGCAGGCCGGCGGTGTCCAGCTGACGGCCCATGCGCCCGGCGGTACGTTCGACGACCGCCGCGGCGGCCGCCCGGTCGGCATCCAGCGCCGCTCGCTGCGGCAGGCTGGCCAGTACCTCGCCGCCCGCCGCGCTGCCGACCTCGACCAGGAACTCGTGGCGGCGCTCGTCAAGCAGCTCGGTCAGCGCCAGGTCGAAGGCGCCCGCGGCCTTCGGCCCGCTGCCCATGGACACGCAGAAGCAGGTGTCGCCGGCCTCTGAGCAGTTCAGCGCGACGATGAAGGCGCCGCGCCGGCGGCGCGCGTAGGCGTCATCGCGATAGTCGCCCTCGCAGAGCACCCGGTCCTGGATGGCGATGGCATGGAGGTCGCAGGCGCGCACGCCGAGAAAGGCGTATCTGGGCGTCGCCTCGGCGGCGGTGCTGAAGAGCAGCCCGCCCTCTCCCTGCCGCACCCGCCAGAGGGTTTCGACCGGCGGATGCAGGAAGCGCTTCCAGGATTGCGGCGCAGCGGCGAAGCCGAACAGCGCCTGGTCGTCGCGCCGCTCCAGGCGGTACTGCCCGGGGCCCTGGCGATCGGTCCAGCCGGCCGGCAGGTCGGCCACCCCGGCGATCTCGTCGTAGACGATCGCCTCGTCGCGCACGAGCGGCCCGAGCACCCGGAAGCCGCGGGCGGCGAGGGCCTCGATCAGGGCCTGCAGGCCGTCGCGGTCGAGGACCGCGGCGGTCGTTGTGGTCGGCAGAGCATCCATTACACCTGCCTCCTCGTGGTTGTCGGGGGTGGGGCTAGCGAGCCCCCTGGCCGGGCTTGAGCCCGCCGCAGTCGCTGCCTACCCAGCGGGCATGGGATTCCATGTGGGTGACGCCGCTCTTGCCGGCGGTGACGATGTTCACCACGGTGGTGAATTCGCGGTCGCTGGCGAAGCGGGTCTCGCCCTCGCCCTGGGAGTCCGGGCAGTGGAAGCGGAACTTCCAGAGCTGGTCGCTGCGCTCGGTCACTTCCTGGTTGCAGCCGGGGCGGTCGTCCTGGAACGGCAGCGCCTGGGACTTGACCTGCTCCTCGCTCAGGCAGGCGCGCACGCCCTTGTCGCCCATCTCGACGCCCTGCCGGGTGAGCATGTCCTCCATCGCCTGGCGCCGCTCGGGCGGCAGCTTCTGCATCTGCGCACGGATTTCCTGCATGTCGGGCAGCGGCATGCCGCCCGCCACCACGCCCTTGGACTCGAACTCCCAGAGGCCGGGGAGGATTTCCAGGGCCTGCGCCGGCAGCGCGAAGGCCGCCAGGCAGGCGGTGATACACAAGGATAGCGGGGATTTCATGACGAACTCCTGTTCGGGGGCCGGACGGCCCGCAAGGAAAAGCTAAAGCGCGTGCCGCTCGGCCTCGGCCAGGGGCATGACGGTGACGCTCACTTCCGGGTCGTGGCTGCCGCCGCCGAGGATCACCCCGCGCAGCGGCGAGACATCGGCGAAGTCGCGACCCCAGGCCAGGGTGATGTGCTCGAGGGCCGGACGCATGTTGTTGGTCGGATCGAAGTCGACCCAGCCCTGCCGCGGGCAGTAGACCGAGATCCAGGCGTGGGAGGCGTCGGCGCCGATCAGCCGGGGCTGGCCGGGCGGCGGCTGGGTCAGCAGGTAGCCGCTGACGTAGCGCGCCGCTAGGCCCCGGGAGCGCAGGCAGGCGAGCATCAGGTGGGCGAAGTCCTGGCAGACCCCGCGACGCTCCTCGAGCACCTGCTCCAGCGGCGTGGCCACCTGGGTGGCGGCGGCATCAAAGGTGAACTCGCGGAAGATCTTCTCCATCAGCGCCTGCACCGCCAGCAGCAGCGGCCGTCCGGCGACGAAGCAGTCGTCGGCGTAGGCGGCGAAGCTCTGCTCGAGGAGCACGTAGGGCGAGTCGAAGCGAAAGCGTGCCGCCTCCAGCTGCTCGGCGTCCAGTGGCCGGCCGCTGTAGGCCAGGCCCAGGCAGACCTGCTCCCAGGCCGGCGAGTCGGCCAGATCGAAGGCCGGGCGCGGCAGCACCTCCACCTGCAGCCGGGCGCGCACTTCCAGCTCATGGTGGGGGCACTCGAAGGCCAGCCGGGTCAGCGGGTTGCCGAAGGCATCGAGGTCGTCGATTCGCCAGGTCGGCGGCGGGCCGACGTGCAGCTCGCGGCTGCGGCAGCGCTGCCAGGGGCAGTCGCGCGGCCACAGGTGGGCCAGCTGCTTGGCCAGGGACACCGGCGCCGAATAGCGGTAGCAGGTGGCGTGGACGATGCGGTAATGGGCAGAGGTCATCGCGACTGGGTCCGTTGGCTGGCGTCGACATGAACGAAGAAGCGCAGGCCGAGGTGGTCGGAAAGCCGTCCCGTCTCCGCGGCGACCTCGCAGAGCAGGTCGGCCAGTTCGTTCGGCGCGGCGGGGTTGTCGGGATAGGCGAAGGGATTGTATTCCAGCCGCCCGAGGTCGAAGGCGGCCAGGCGGTCGTGCATGGCCTGCAGGTCCGGCCCCGGCGCCATCTCGAAGCTCTCGCCGAGGCGGCGCAGCGAGCTGCGCAGCACATGCAGCTGGTAGAGCACCGCATGGGGATTCTGCTCGTCGAGCAGGAGCAGGTCGAGCACCGGGATCAGCTGCGCCGTGGCCAGGTAGCGAGTGCGGTAGGTGATGCTGCTGTTGCCCAGCTCGAGCAGCCAGGTCAGTGCCGACTGGTCGTGCACGGCGCGGCCACGCAGGAAGCCGGCGATGCTCTCGGCGAGGAACTGCAGGCGCTCGATGCGGCAGCCGATCAGCAGGAACAGCCAGCCGTGGTCGCGGGTCATGTCGTCGAGCACGAAGCCGGAGAGGGCCGCCATGGACACCAGCTGGCTGTCGAGGAAGTCCAGCAGCTCGCCGAGGTCGGCCTCCTCGTTCTCCAGGCAGTGCGCCGCGCGCTGCAGCTCCAGCAGGGCCTGCCAGTTCTGCTGGGACAGCTTGCCGCGCACGCTGGCCGCGGCCATGTGCAGGTACTGCAGGTTGTTGCGCAGGCTGGACGGCCAGTCCTTGCCCAGCACGGCGCGACGCAGCCGGCCTTCCAGGTCGCAGTCGCAGGACGGCGCCGGCAGCAGGCCGAGGCCCTCGGCCACCGCCAGCGCGGCCTGCTGGGCCTGCGGGTCGTTGCCGTTGTCGACGTAGCCGGCCAGCATGATGCGCAGCAGGCGCGCGCCCTCCTCGCAGCGCTCGCTGTAGCGGCCGAACCAGTAGAGGTTCTCGACCACCCGCGACGGCAGGTAGGGGTCGCTGCGCACGATGTCGGCCACGCCCAGCGGACGCACCCACTGCCAGGGCTCGCTGGCCGCGTGGCGCCCGCCGAGCACCCAGGTGTCCTTGCTCGCCCCGCCACGCTGCATCGACAGCATCTCGGCGTTGGCATGGCCGGCGACCCGGGTCAGGCCGCCGGGCATCACCCGGTAGCCGTCGGCGCTGGCCACGGCGAACACCCGCATGCCGATCGGCCGCGCCTCCAGCTTGCCGCGCTCGCCCTCCCACATCGGCGCCCGCGACAGCTGCGGACGCTCCAGGCCGACATAGGCGTAGGGGCGCTGGCGCAGGCGCTCGGCCAGGGCCGCGCGCTGCTTCGCATCCAGGTCGGGGCCGAACAGCGGGTCGAAGTGGCGCGCCGGATAGGCCGAGCGGATCATCAGCTGCGGCAGCTTCTTCAGCACCTCCTGCAGCACCGGCGGTTCGCCGCACCACCAGCTGGCGATCGACGGCAGCAGCAGCTCCTCGCCGAACAGCTTGCGGCTGATCGCCGGCAAAAAGCCCGGCAGCCCCGGCGACTCCAGCACGCCGCTGCCGAGGGCGTTGGCCACCAGCACGCGGCCCTCGCGGACCGCATCGAGCAGGCCGGGCACGCCGAGGGCGGAGTCGGTACGCAGCTCCAGCGGATCGCAGTAATCGTCGTCGAGGCGGCGCAGCAGGGCATGGACCCGCTTCAGGCCGCCCAGGGTCTTCAGGTAGACGGTGGCGTCGCGCACCGTCAGGTCGCTGCCCTCGACCAGCGGATAACCCAGCTGGCGGGCCAGGTAGAGATGCTCGAAGTAGGTTTCGTTGAAGCGCCCGGGGGTCAGCAGCACCACCAGCGGCGTCTCGCCGTCGCTCGGCGCCTCGCGCGCCAGGGTCTCGCGCAGGGTGTGGAAGTAGCCGGCCACGTACTGCACGCGCAGGTCGCGGTACAGGTCGGGGAAGGCGCGCGAGACGAACTGGCGGTTCTCCAGCGCGTAGCCGGCGCCGGAGGGCGCCTGGGTGCGGTCGGCGGTGACCCACCAGCGGCCGTCCGGCGCCCGCGCCAGGTCCACCGCGTAGACGTGCAGCCAGGTGCCGCCCGGCGGCTCGATGCCCCGGCAGGGCCAGAGGAAGTTGCTGTGGCCGAACACCAGGTCGGTGGGCAGCAGCCCCTCGGCGAGCAGCCGCTGCGGGCCATAGACATCGGCCAGCACCGCGTTCAGCAGGGTCGCGCGCTGCGCCACGCCCTCGGCGAGCTGCTGCCACTCCTCGGCGGGAATGATGTTGGGCAGCAGGTCCAGCTCCCAGGGGCGGTCGGCGCCGTCGGGATCGGCATAGACGTTGTAGGTCACCCCGTTTTCCTGGATCTGCCGGGTCAGCAGGGCCTGGCGCTGGCGCAGCTGTGCCGGCGTGAAACGCCGCAGGAAATCGAACATCGGCCGCCAGTGCGGGCGGACCTTGCCGCTGGCGTCGAAGAGTTCATGGTAGGTCGCGGCGTCGCGCGGATGGTCGGCAAACAGATCGGACATGGGTGACTCGAAATCAGGGAGATTGCGCCTTGCGCTCCCCTCCCCGGGGGCAGCCCGGGGAGGAGATCCGTGCGGATCAGTCCCTCCGGGCCGCTCCGCCGGGGCGAAAGGACACTCAGCGGCGGCGCAGGTCCAGGGTCATCGGCATCTCCCTGTTTTCGACCGGCGCGACAGGCACCAGTTTGCCCGGTGTGTGGCCGATACGGAAGAAGCGCGACAGACGGCGGCTTTCCGCCTCGTAGGCGTTGACCGGCAGGGTCTCGTAGCTGAGCCCGCCCGGATGGCTGACATGGTACTGGCAACCGCCCAGGGAACGCTGCATCCAGGTGTCCACCAGGTCGAACACCAGCGGCGCATGCACGCCGATGGTCGGGTGCAGGCTGGAGGCCGGCTGCCAAGCGCGATAGCGCACGCCGCCGACGAACTCGCCAACCGTGCCGGTCGGGCGCAGCGGCACCGGCTGGCCGTTGCAGGTCAGCACGTAGCGGTCCTGGGGCATGCCGCTGACGCTCACCTGCAGACGCTCCAGGGAGGAGTCGACGTAGCGCGCGGTGCCGCCGGTGGCGCCCTCCTCGCCCATCACGTGCCAGGGCTCCAGCGCCTGGCGCACTTCCAGCGCCATGCCCTGCACGGCGAAGTCGCCGAGTTTCGGGAAGCGGAACTCGAAGTGCGGGGCGAACCACTCCGGACGCAGCGAATAGCCGTACCGGTCCATCTCGTAGAGCACGTCGTGGAAGTCCTGGGCGACGAAGTGCGGCAGCAGGAAGCGGTCGTGCAGCTCGGTGCCCCAGCGCACCAGGCGCTGCGGCTGGTACGGCTCGTCCCAGAAGCGCGCGATCAAGGAGCGCAGCAGCAGCTGCTGGGCCAGGCTCATCTGGGCGTGCGGCGGCATCTCGAAGCCGCGGAACTCGAGCAGGCCGAGGCGCCCGCTGGCGCTGTCCGGCGAGTACAGCTTGTCGATGCAGAACTCGGCGCGGTGGGTGTTGCCGCTGACGTCCACCAGCAGGTTGCGCAGCAGGCGGTCGACCAGCCACGGCGGGCAGGCGGCGCCCGGCTCGGGCATCTGCTGGAAGGCGATCTCCAGCTCGTAGAGCGCGTCGTTGCGCGCCTCGTCCACCCTCGGCGCCTGCGAGGTCGGGCCGATGAACAGGCCGGAGAACAGGTAGGACAGCGACGGGTGGTTGTGCCAGTAGCTGATCAGGCTGCGCAGGAGGTCGGGACGGCGCAGGAACGGCGAGTCGGCCGGGGTCGCGCCGCCGAGGACGAAGTGGTTGCCGCCGCCGGTGCCGACGTGGCGGCCGTCGATCATGAACTTCTCGCTGGACAGCCGCGTCTGGCGGGCCGCCTCGTAGAGGAACTCGGTGCGTTCGACCACCTCGTCCCAGTTCTCCGCCGGATGAATGTTCACCTCGATCACGCCCGGGTCCGGGGTGACGCGGAAATGCCGCATGCGCGGATCGGCCGGCGGCTCGTAGCCTTCCAGCAGCACCGGGCAGTCCAGTTCGCGGGCGGTCGTCTCGATCGCCGCGACCAGTTCCAGGTAGTCCTCCAGCCGCTCCAGCGGCGGCATGAAGAGGTACAGGCGACCATCGCGCGGCTCGACGCAGAGCGCGGTGCGCACGATGCCTTGGGCCGACTCGAAGGGCGCCGGCGCCGCTTGGCGCACGCCCTCAGCCGGGCCGACCGCGCCGTGCCCGGCAGCGCCGAGAGCCGCGCCGGCACGCGCCACGCCCGGCTGGCCGGCCGGCACGCTGCGCAGCTGCTGGAGGATGCGCTGGCGGCTCGGCAGCGGCGGGAACGGCTGGTTGGGGTCCGGCGCATGCACGTAGGGCTGGTCCATGTCGCGGGCCCAGGGCAGCGAGTCCAGCGGCAGGCGCCAACCCAGCGGCGAGTCGCCGGGGATCAGCCGGCAGTATTCGTCGCGCAGGAACCAGGAGCCGGTCAGCCACTGGCTGCCGTCGAGGCTGCGCATCAGCGGCAGGACGTGCCCGACCGCATGGTTCAGCCCCTGCTCGAAGACCCGACGCAGGCGCTCGCGCTCCAGCGGATCGGCCAGCCGCGCGTCTTCCGGGGTGACGTTCTCCGGCAGCTGGCGCTCGCGCCACAGGTAGTACATCCAGTCCTCGTAGGCCGGGAAGAAGTGCTCGCCGGTCACCCCGAGGAAGCCGCAGAGGGTGTCGAGGAAGCGCGCGCTCAGCTGCGCGTCGGCCCCGTAGTGGCGGCTCTCGTCGGCATACAGCGCCGGGTCCTGCCAGACCGGCTCGCCGTCCTTGCGCCAGAAGCAGTTGAGCGACCAGCGCGGCAGCTGCTCGCCCGGATACCACTTGCCCTGGCCGAAATGCGCCAGGCCCTGCGGCGCATAGTGGTGGCGCAGGCGGTGGAACAGCTCGGCGGCCAGACGGCGCTTGTTCGGCCCCATGGCCTCGGTGTTCCACTCGGGATCGTCCGGGTAGTCGAGGGCCACGAAGGTTGGCTCGCCGCCCATGGTCAGGCGCACGTCGCCGCGCGCCAGGTCGGCATCGACCTGGCGGCCGAGCGCGAGGACCGCCCGCCACTGCTCCTCGCTGTAGGGCTTGGTGACCCGCGGCGCTTCCCAGATGCGCTCGACGCGCATCTCGTGGGAGAACTCGCACTCGCACTCGTCGACCAGGCCGCTGATCGGCGCCGCCGAGGACGGCTCGGGGCTGCACGCCAGCGGGATGTGGCCCTCGCCGGCGAACAGCCCGGAGGTCGGGTCGAGGCCGATCCAGCCGGCGCCCGGCAGGTACACCTCGCACCAGGCGTGCAGGTCGGTGAAGTCCACCTCGGTGCCGCTGGGGCCGTCGAGCGACTTCACGTCGGGCTTGAGCTGGATCAGGTAGCCGGAGACGAAGCGCGCCGCCAGGCCCAGGTGGCGCAGCAGCTGCACCAGCAGCCAGGCCGAGTCGCGACAGGAGCCGGAGGCCTTCTCGAGGGTCTCCTCGGGCGTCTGCACCCCCGGCTCCATGCGGATCAGGTAGCGCACGTCGCGCGCCACGCGCTGGTTCAAGGCGACCAGGAAGTCCACGCTGCGGGTCGGCGTCAGGTCGATGCCGGCCAGGTAGCGGGCGAACAGCGGCGTCGCCGGCAGCTTCACCCGATAGGGCGCCAGCTCGCGCTGCTCGCCCTCGGTGTAGTCGAAGGGAATGCTCTCGGCGTAGGGCTCGAGGAAGAAGTCGAAGGGGTTGAACACCGCCATCTCGGCGACCAGATCGACCTCGACCTTCAGTTCGCGGGTCTTCTCCGGAAACACCAGACGCGCCAGGTAGTTGCCCTGCGGGTCCTGCTGCCAGTTGATGAAATGCTCGCCCGGCGCCACCTTCAGCGCATACGAGAGGACGCGGGTGCGGCTATGGGGCGCCGGCCGCAGACGGACGATCTGCGGCCCCACGGTGACCAGCCGGTCGTAGCGATAGTGGGTGACGTGGTGCAAAGCGACATGAATCGACAAGGCGGGCCTCCTGCGTGGCCAGAGCGATGACAGATGGAAAAGATGTTAGCAACTCTCATACCTACATCTTTGTGTCAGCGCATGGGGACTTTGCGCCCCGTTTTGGGTCTGCGAATGACAAAAAGGTACCTCACGTGAGCCAAAAAAGTGCATGACTCCGCGTCCTACTCGTTTGCCGAGGAAACCGGCCGGATTCTAGCAGGCGCTCCGAACCCCGCACCGGCATCCCGACGAAGGTACTTGGGTATTTGTACCCGCCCGTGCCGCCCCCTGAAAGCCCCCCGCTATAATCGCCCGCTCCGGCCGAATCACTCACGAACCATGCCAGACGCCCCACCTCTCAGCGGCCCGCGACTGCTCGAACGCTTCCGCGCCCTCGACGACTTCCTGCTCGCCCACCAAGACCTCTGGCGGCCGCGGCCATTCAACTTCCTGCAGTTGCCCTGGGAAGCACGGCACGCCGAACTGGCCGCCTGGCTGCGCCGACGTTCCCTGGAAGACGCCGAGGCCGCCCACAACCACCCCGAACACCTTGCCGCCCCCGCGCCCTTCGACGCACTGGCCGCCGCCTCGCTCGTCCTGAGCGAGACCGGCGCGCTGCCCGCCGTGGCCCGGGACGCAGCCCCGGAGCGCTTCGCGGTCGACGTGCCGGGACGCAAATGGCAGCAGATCCGCCACTTCGCCAGCCGCCTGCAGTTCGCTACCCCGCCTGCCCACTGGCTCGACTGGTGCGCCGGCAAGGGCCACCTCGGCCGCGCCCTGGCCCACGACGGCACGCCCCTGACCTGCCTGGAATACGACGCCGAACTGGTCGCGGCCGGCCAGGCGCTCAGCGACCGCCTGCAACTGGCGGCCGAACACCGCCTGCAGGACGTGCTCGCCGCCGACGTCGCCGACCAGCTCGACGCCCGCCACACCCCGCTGGCGCTGCATGCCTGCGGCGAACTGCACGTGCGCCTGCTGCAGCTGGCCAGCGCCGCCGGCTGCCGGCAACTGGCGGTGGCGCCCTGCTGCTACAACCGCATCGACAGCGAGGACTACCGGCCGCTGTCCGCCGCCGCCCGCGCCTCGCCGCTGCAGCTGTCCCGCGACGACCTGCGCCTGCCGCTCAGCGAAACCGTCACCGCCAGCGCCCGGGTGCGTCGCCAGCGCGACCAGTCGATGGCCCGCCGCCTGGCCTTCGACCTGCTGCAGCGGGAACTGCGCGGCGTCGACGCCTACCTGCCGACCCCCTCGCTGCCCCTCGCCTGGCTGCAGAAGGACTTCGCCGACTACTGCCGCGAGCTCGCCGCCCTCAAGGACCTTCCCGCCCCCGCCCCGCGCGACTGGCAGGCCCTGGAAGCCCGCGGCTGGCAGCGCCTGGCCGAGGTGCGCAACCTCGAACTGCCGCGCGCCCTGTTCCGCCGCCCGCTGGAACTCTGGCTGCTGCTCGACCGCGCGCTGTACCTGGAGGAACAGGGCTACCAGGTCCGCCTGGGCCGCTTCTGCGCCCCCCAGCTGACCCCGCGCAACCACCTGCTGCTGGCCGAACGGGTTACCCACACCCGCTGTGGATAACTTTGTTGATGATTTCCGGAAAGACGTCCCCGAAGCCCACGGGTGGCGTCGCGCAGGACGCTTGCTCGTTTTTCGAGCAAAAATAAAAAATCAATAAAAACAAGCGATTGCGGAGGCGACCAAAAGTCGCATGGCGATCCTCATCAAGAGGCTTGCCAGGTCCCGCCAATGTGAATAAACGCAACGGCAAAGCCCGTTCAGCACCGCCCAGCCGTATCAGGTTCGGCGCCGCCCTGCAGGCTCCCGGCGCCGGCCAGGCGAGATCGCCGCGCAGCCTGAGCATGGCGCCGCCCTGCAGGGCGGCAGGGTTGCAGCGCGATTGCCCTGGCCGGCTGCCCGGCGGGACGTGCACTGCGCACGCCGATACGGCACAATTCGCCCCCTGTCGTTGTCCCCAGTGTCGCGGCCCGTCCGCGGCAGGAGTCCAGAATGTCCCTGAAGATCACCGACGATTGCATCAACTGCGACGTCTGCGAACCCGAGTGCCCGAACGGCGCCATCTCCCAGGGGGAAGAGATCTACGTGATCGACCCCAACCTGTGCACCGAATGCGTCGGCCACTATGACGAACCCCAGTGCCAGCAGGTCTGTCCGGTGGACTGCATCCCGAAGGACGAGAACCACGTCGAGAGCCGCGACGAGCTGATGCAGAAGTACTTGATCATCACCGGCAAGGCCTGACCGGTGCCCGGCGACGGAACGCCTGCCTTTCCCCTCCGCCTCGGCCGGCTCCTCGCCGGCCTGGCACTGCTGGCCCTCGCGGCCACCGCCGAGGCGCAGGCCCCTGTCCGCGCCGCCCTCGCCACGCCCCATCCCGAAGCCAGTGCCGCCGGCCGGTCGGTTCTCGAACAGGGCGGCAACGCCTTCGACGCCGCCGTGGCGGTCGCCGCCAGCCTGGCGGTGATCGAGCCCTACGGCTCCGGCCTCGGCGGCGGCGGCTTCTTCCTGCTGCGCGAGGACCAGGGCGACGCCCGGGCCCGCTACCGCTTCCTCGACGCCCGCGAGCGCGCGCCCCTCGCCGCCCATGCCGAGCTCTACGTGCGCGACGGCCGCGCCCGGCCCGAGCTGTCCCGCGACGGCGCCCTAGCCGCGGCGATCCCCGGCCTGCCGGCGGCGCTGGTCGAGCTGGCCACCCGCCACGGCCGCCTGCCCCTGAGAGACAGCCTGGCGCCGGCGATCCGCCAGGCCCGCGGGGGTTTTCCTGTCGACCGCCTCTACCGGCAGCGCGCCGAGTTCCGCCTGAGCGCCCTGCGCGACGACCCGGAGAGCGCCCGGCTGTTCCTCGCCGACGGCGAGATCCCCGCCGAAGGCCATCGCGTGCGCCAGCCGGAGCTGGCCGAGACCCTCGAACGACTCGCCGAACGCGGCCATGACGGTTTCTATGCCGGCCCCGTCGCCGAGCGCCTGGTCACCGGGGTGCGCGCTGCCGGCGGCATCTGGAGCGCCGAGGACCTGGCCCGCTACCGGGTGGTCGAGCGCGAGCCGCTGCGCTTCGCCCTCGCCGAAGGCCGCGAGCTGATCGGCGCGCCGCCGCCCTCGGCCGGCGGCATCGCCCTGGCGCAGAGCCTCGGCATGCTCGAACGGCTGCCCTGGCGGGCGACCGACCGCGTGCAGCGCGCCCACTATGTGGTGGAAGCCTCGCGCCGCGCCTTCCGCGACCGCGGCCTGCTCGGCGACCCGGACTTCGTCGCCAACCCCGTCGAGCGCCTGCTCGCCCCCGCCTACCTGCGCGAACTGGCCGCCGGCATCGACCCGCAGCGGGCCACCCCCAGTGCCAGCCTGAAGCCGGCGCCGGCCTGGCGCGAGGGCGAGCACACCAGCCACTTCGCCGTGCTGGATGCCGAGGGCAACGCGGTGGCCGCCACCCTGTCGATCAACCTGCCGTTCGGCGCCGCCTTCGCCGTGCCGGGCACCGGGGTGCTGCTCAACGACGAGATGGACGACTTCGCCGCCGACCTGCAGGGCAGCAACGCCTACCGGCTCGCCGCCAGCCCGGCCAACGCCGTCGCCGCCGGCAAGCGCCCGCTGTCGAGCATGAGCCCCAGCTTTATCGAAAGCGCCGACGACCTCGCCGCCTTCGGCACCCCCGGCGGCAGCCGCATCCCCGGCATGGTCCTGCTGGCCGTGCTGGACTACCTCGACGGCCAGCCGGTCCGGCGCTGGCCGGCAGTGCCACGCTATCACCACCAGTACCTGCCGGATGTCATCGAGCACGAGCCGGAGGCCTTCGACGCCGCGCAAATCCATGAATTGCAGCGCCGCGGCCACCAGTTGAAGGTGCGCGAACCCTATGGCAACCAGCAGGTGCTGCACTGGGACAAGCGCAGCGGCACAGTCGAGGCGGCCAGCGACCCGCGTGGCCTGGGCCGCCCGGACTACCTGCCCGCCCGGCGCTGAATCGCGCCCGTCCGGCCGCTGCGGCACGCCCGTGCTGGCATCCGCACCGGCACTTGCTTAGCATGGCATCCATCCGTATCCAGCCCGTAGCCGCCCGAACCATGATCATTCGCCGCTCTTGCTTGCCCCTTCGCCTCCCGTTCCCTGCCACTTGCCGGGGGGAGCGCGCCCGATGAAGACCTTCCTCGACTGGTCCGCCTACAAGGACGCGGGCATGGGCGACGCCTATGCCGACATTCCCAGGCACGGCGGCGACTTCGCCAAGGCGGTGGCGGTGTGCATCAACAGCCGCCAGTGCGAGGCCGAGGGCAAGCAGGTGATGTGCCCGAGTTTCCGCGTCAGCGGCAACGAGCACCTCTCCACCGGCGGCCGGGTGCGCCTGCTCAAGGCGGCGCTGAACAGCGAGCTGGCCGAACAGGCGCTGGCCGATCCGGCCCTGGCCGAGGCCATGGACCTCTGCGTGGCCTGCAAGGGCTGCAAGCGCGAGTGCGAGGCCAACGTCGACATGCCGCTGATCAAGGCCGAATACCTCGCCCAGCGCGCCGCCCGCCAGGGCCTCGGCTGGCGCAGCCGGCTGTTCGGTCACACCCCGCGCTGGCTGCACCGCGCGCCCTGGCTGAAACCCCTGGTGCACTGGCGCAACGCCAGCCCGCTGCTGGCACGGCTGTCCGAGCGCCTGTTCGGCCTGGCCGCCAACCGCGCCCTGCCGGAGCCGGCCGCCAAGCCCTTCGCCACCGCGCCGGCCAACGCCACGCCCACCGCGGGCCTGCCCGAGGTGGTGCTGCTGGTCGACACCTTCACCCGCCACTTCGAGCCGGGCATCGCCGAGGCGGCGCTCGCCGTGCTCGAGGCCGGCGGCTACCGGGTACTGATCGCCGAGTCGGAGGGCAGCGACAGCGAGCCGGCGCGCGCCCTGTGCTGCGGCCGCACCTACCTGGCCCAGGGCATGATCGACGAGGCACGCACCGAGGCCCGCCGCCTGGTCCAGGCGCTGCTGCCCCACGTGCAGGCCGGACGCACCGTCGTCGGCCTGGAAGCCTCCTGCGTGCTCGGCCTGCGCGACGACGCCCAGGCGCTGGGCCTCGGCGCAGCCGTGGAACAGGTGGCCAAGCACTGCCTGCTGTTCGAGGAATTCCTCGCCCGCGAAGCTACCGCCAAGCGCCTCGACCTGCCGCTCAAGGCCCTGGCCGGCAGCGAAACCCTGGTGCACGGCCACTGCCACCAGAAGGCGGTCGGCGCCATGAAGTCCATGCGCCGGGTGCTCAAGCTGATCCCCGACCACGAGTTCAGCCTGATCGAATCCGGCTGCTGCGGCATGGCCGGCACCTTCGGCATCGAGGCTGAACACGCCGAGATGTCGGCAAAGATGGCCGAACAGGCGCTGATGCCGGCCCTGCGGGAAAAACCCGCAGCACGGGTGGTGGCCAACGGCTTCTCCTGCCGCCACCAGATGCGCGCCCATGGCGACCAGCGGCCGCGGCATCTGGCCGAGCTGCTGCGCGATGCGCTGGCGGAAAAGACCGACTGAAGCCATCCGGACGGCTTTGCGCAGGGTGGGCAGCGGCGAAGCCTTGCCCACCGGTGCCCGGGCACCCCGTTCAGGCCTTGCTGGCGCCGACCTCGCCGCCCATCGGCGCCTCCTCGCGCAGGGCGAACCGGTAGTGGCGGCAGGCCGGGCTGTACAGGCGCAGGCTGCGGCCGAAGAGGCGCAACAGGTAGATCGAGCCGAACGCCTGGTAGCCCAGGCGGAAGCAGGACTTGAGCGAGTCGAAGTTGGTCGACTCGACATACGAGATGATCCCCCGTACGCCCTCCTCCATATAGCTCTGCAACGCCCGGTTCATGCCGATGGCGTGCAAGCGCTGGCCGCGATACAGGGGGTTGGTCAGCCCCTTGTACATGTAGACATAGTCCGGATCGAAATCGAGCAGCATGTCCGGCGGGTTGATACGGGTCGGCTGGCGCGAGTACCAGCCGTAGGCGGCCAGATTTTCGCCATCGAGAATCGCATAGCAGCGATCGCCCTTGGCCAGGGCTTCATTGAGAAAGCTGTCGTCGAGCTCATTCTGCGGATCGCGGGCGAAGTGGCGCAGCTGCTTCTCGTCGAGAAAGCCCGGCGTGTAACCGGCCGGACAGTCGAGAAACGCCGGATCGACCTTGAGCAGCAGGATGCCGCGCAGGATCTTGAACAGGGCCAGCCGGTTGATGGTTCTCACCAGCAGCAGGTGGAGGGTATGCATGGGACCCACCTGCTGCAATTTACGCCGTATGCGTGCGATATAGTCACGCGGTTGCAAGCTTTCCATGATGGCCTCATCGTGCTTCGGAAGAATGTAGAAGGCACAACTTCAACGGCTGAGAAGATTGCGAACTTTATCAACCTGACGTTTTGTTCATCAGTCACTGCCGATTGGCCCCCGAATGCCCGAGCACCAATCCTTGTTAACTCTAGCCGTTAGTTTCGAAAAACAGACATACATACACGTATATACCTTCAGACCGTAAGCCTGTGACTCGCCATTGCCTGCTTCATCGACGGCTGAAACACAGCAGGCCTGGGGACGCCGGTTGAGAACCTTCACGATCTTGCTAGGTTCTGTTGACGTATCAGCGTAGCCATAGCAGAGCAGCCGCAAAGGCCAGCATTCCCTTGAAATGGCTGGCCTTCTTCTCATAACGTGT
>NZ_SMMU01000023.1 GCF_004339665.1 Azotobacter chroococcum | reverse complement strand
CGGAAGCTGAAGCGACGTATTATCGACAACTCGACGAGTCAGCCCTGGCGGCATGACTCACACCAAAGAGCCTCCGAGATTCCCGGGGCGGTTCACTTGCGTGCAGTTGACGTGGCTGTGGAGGTGATGAGTCGGATGCGGATGGAGACTGGAGGGGATGGCGATGAATGGTCATCCAGTCGTCGGAGCCATGTGTTTTGATGGTGTCACTTTCTCAGGCATGTGATGCATGGGGGCTCTCAGCCTGCCTTGGCGGGGTGGGGCAAAATTTGCTGTAGGAACTAGAATGCTCTATGCATTGGTTTCTCCACATGCGTTTGGTTTCTTGGCCCATGGAAGAGAGCGCGGAAAGGGATATGTTTACAGTCAGTGTGAGTTATGCACGGCTCGTCGAGGAGACGCTTAGGGCGGCGGGGTTGGAAATTGAAAGCCTACTTAGGGAGTCGGATTTAAACCCTCAAATTTTCAATGACATGGGCAGTTGTCGGGTCAAGGATCTTTCGAGAATCCTGAGCAGGGCGGTGCTGCAGAGCGGCAACCCGGACATAGGGCTCAAGGCCTATGGGCTGGTCAAGCCGGGCATTTACGACGTGGTGGGCTATGTGATGATGTCGAGCCCTGATTTGAAGTGCGCCTTGCAGCATCTTGTTCGTTACTGCTCATTGATCGACAATGGCGCCGATTTTTCCCTGCATCGGGAGGGCAGTGTCTATCGCCTGAACAGTAACCGTCACGGTGGCAGCAAAGGCATACCGCGGCAGTTCCATGATATTGGGATGGCAGCCTTGATTTCCTACCTGCGTTGGTTGTGTGGGAGTTCGCAGTTCACCCCGTTGTGTGTCGAGTTTATGCATCCCGAGCCGGTTGATACGGCAGAGTACTATCGTATTCTGCGATGCCCCATGCAATTCAACTCCTCTAATTATTCCATTTTATTCGATGCAGCTCAGTTGGACTCTCCCCTGAGCACGGCAGATGCTGCCCTGGAAAGTATGCATGAGCGCTTCGCCGAGCAGCGCCTGCGTGAGCAGGCCTCTCAATTGAGCACTTGGCGTGTCCAGCAGCTGATTATGGAGCGTCTGGCCAGTGGCGAACCAACCATCGAAGATATTGCGGCAGCGCTTTGCATCAGCAAGCGCACCCTGCAGCGCTGCTTGAAGAAGGAGGGCACCCAGTATAAGGACCTGCTGAATGAAACTCGTCGTGAGCAGGCCCATCTGTATCTGCGTCATTCGCATTTCAGCTTGCAAGAGGTCACCTATCTTCTGGGTTTTCACGAACATAGCAGCTTTTTCCGCGCTTGTTCGCGTTGGTTCGGTATGACTCCAGGACAGTATCGGGCTCGTCGGGGCTTTCTCCGGGGTGATGCTCAGGAAAGTCATGCTGTCGCGGCATATGGGTAGTTTGGCTCTAGGGAGTGGGGCAAAGCTTGCAAGTGTATAAGGCTGCGAAAGGCATTTTGGCGCGTAGGGCCAGCTGCTTGTCGTGCTTTTCATGCTGCGATGCAAAAAGCATGTGTTGTAGAGCTTTCTCATGGCATCAGGCACATCGTTTTTAGTGGGATTTTATGGGTTCTTTGGCTCAATCTAGCATGGTTATTCTTGTTTTCCAGGCAAATTGCCCCAAGGCCCATAAAATTTTGCATTGCAAAAAAAGCTTGCGAAAATCATTTTGCAGCGCAACAATGAATTTGCCCGTTGAATCCAAGACATCAGCAGCGGCGCGCCAGGCCAGCCCGGCCGTCACTATGCAGGAGATACCGTAATGTCTTTTTTTGATCTGGAAAAAATGGAAAGTGCTTCTAAATCCAACCTGGATGCCGTGCAGCAACTGAACAGCAAGATCTTCGAGAGCGCCGAAGAGCTCTACAAGCTGCAGTTCAAGACCTTGCGGGCTGCGGCTGATGACAATTTCGAGAGTCTGCGCAAGCTGCTGTCGGTACGCGATCCCCAGGCTTTCCTGGAGTTGCAGGCCTCCTTCTTCAAGCCCAACGAGCAGGCCGAGCGTCTTGTGGAGTTCAGCCGCCAGACCTACGACCTCATTTCCCGCTTCCAAGCAGAGGTCACCAAGCTGACTGAGCGCCAGATTGAGATCGGTACCCAGCAGGCGCAGGAAATCGTCGAGGAGATCTGCAAGAACGCCCCGGCCAGTGCCGAACCGGTCGTATCTGTATTCAAGTCTGCTGTCGAAGGGGCGGGCAACGTCTACGAGAGCGCACAGAAGGCAGCCAAGCAGGCGTCCGAAATCACTGCAAGTGGCATTGAGGCGGCTGCCAACGCTGCAGGTCAGGCCGCTGCCCAAGCAGCCTCGGGCAAGAAGACTGCCTGACGGCAACCGGCGACCGCTGCGCCACAGTTTTTATTTTACCTTCCTTGAGTCCTTCGGCGATGAAAGTCAGTCCTGACTTTCATCGCCATCTTTTTTTCCGCCTGCGTTGCCTGCAAAGCCAGAGAAAATGCCGAACATGTTCTGGGTATTCAGGTAGAGCTTCTTGGATTGCTCGACATACTGACGCATCAGGTCCTGCATCATAGGGGCCTGACTCTGCATGAAATCTGTCCAGGCTTGGGTCGACTGCACTCCTGCCTGAGTCTGTACGTCTATGACGCTTTGAATGCTCTTTTCCAGATAGCTGGCAAGAACTCCTTGGAAGGGGCCGTAGAAGCGAATAATTCCTTTAAGCGTTTCGCTGGAGAAAATTGGCTCACCGTCGCTTTCGGCTTCCTGGATGATTTGCAAAAGGATGCTACGAGTCAGGTCCTCGCCGGTTTTGGCGTCGACCACTTGGAAAGGCTCTTCGCTGATCACCAACTGGCGAATATCGGCAAGCGTGATATGGCAACTGGTGCGGGTGTCATACAAACGGCGGTTGGGGTACTTCTTGATCAGACGGACATCGTTCCGGCCATTGGCTGACATGCGTATATCTCGTTGTATGACGGGGATGATATGGTAGCCCAAACTGCGGTTGTCTAGAGCGCTTTCATCCTGATTGGCCGTAGCCACAATGGCGCACATTAACGTTCGCACTCGGCGGGCGTGAAGCGCTTGAGCAGCGTGCCGATCGCCGACCACAGAGCATCGGTCGTACGGGGCGGCGGCCTTGCGCAGCAACGCCTTCAGCTTCGCGAACACCTGCTCGATGGGGTTTTAGTCCGGACTGTAGTGGCAAATAGCGCAGTTCGGCATCTCGCACCTTAATGGCCTATCGCACGCCGGCAACCTTGTGCGAGCCGAGGTTGTTCATCACCACGATGTCTCCGGCGCCAGCGCTTGCTCGACCCGGGCGCGAAACGCTCGCCCGTTGATCGGTCCATCGACGACCAGCGGGGCGAATAGGCCTTCGCTGCGCAGCGCACAGACGAAGGTGAGTCGAGGGAGCACGTGGTTGCACTGGACTCCAGCGCTGATCAGGCCCAGCCGCTGTCGCGCCCAAGCCCGCAACACGTAGGACTCGCTCACCGCAAGGCGTTCGGCCACCTCGGAGATCGAGCCGTTGGCCGCCAGCACCCGATCGCTGATCCTGCCCGTAAGATCAGTTGATCAGGCTGAGAAATTCGCTGCGAGTAGCTGCATTGCTGCGGAAGTGGCCAAGCATGACCGAGGTGACCATGGTGGAGTTCTGTTTCTCCACGCCGCGCATCATCATGCACATATGTTGCGCTTCGATCACCACTCCAACGCCCGAAGCTCCAGTGACCTGCTCCACGGCTTCGGCAATCTGGCGGGTAAGGTTCTCCTGAATCTGCAGGCGTCGTGCATACATGTCGACAATGCGGGCGACCTTCGACAAGCCTAAAACCTTGCCATTGGGTAGATAGGCTACGTGTGCCTTGCCGATGAACGGCAACATGTGATGCTCGCAGAGCGAGTACAGCTCGATGTTTTTCACCATCACCATTTCGCTGTTGTCCGAGCTGAACAGGGCGCCGTTGACAACTTCCTCGAGAGTCTGTTGATAGCCGCGGCAGAGGTACTGCATGGCTTTGGCTGCGCGCTTGGGCGTGTCGACCAGGCCTTCACGGGAAATGTCCTCGCCGAGGTGGGCGAGAATCGCGGTGTACTGCTGTTCCAGGGACATGGATATTCCTGCGAGAGCTTTTAGATAAGATACACGAGCGTGCAGGTTAGGGGGGGGCGACGAGGCTTGCAAGCACGCTGGCGGGCTCCTGCTATTCGTCGCGTCCGTCAAGCATGGTGCGTTTGAGCAGTACATAGACAGCGCCGGTGCCGCCATGGCGGGGCAGGCAGGAGGCAAAGCCGAGCACCTGCGGATGCTGGCGCAGCCAGGTGTTGACGTGACTCTTGACCATAGGTCGCCTGCCGTCCAGGCGGGCAGCCTTGCCATGGGTGACACGCACGCAGCGCACTTCCAGCCTGGTAGCTTCAGCGAGAAAGCCCCAAAGTGTTTCGCGGGCTTTCTCCACCGTCATGCCATGCAGATCCAGGCTACCCTCGAAGGTGATCTGTCCGGCCCGGAGCTTGCGCATCTGGCCCTCCTGAACGCCGTCACGTGCCCAATGGAGGTCATCTTCGGCAGCCACATCGATGACGAACTGATCGGACAGGCCGTCGACTTTCTGCGCTTCGACCTGTTGCATGGCGGCTTGGCGACGACTGGCGATTTGCCGATGGTCGCGCTGGGGAGCGCCGGTATCGGCGCGATCATCCTGGCGCAGCGGCTTGACGCCATGAAGGGCAGATTGGAACAGAGAAAAATCGTCATCGGACATGGGCTGGCCTCCGCGAAGGACACCTAGTGTAACCAATGGATGCCCTCTGGCGTCAGCCGTGCTTTTTTCGTGCGCTAGTGGAAGGGCTGGGGTGTCGCGTGGATCGCAGGCCGCGCCGGCAAATGCGCCAGGCTCGGATGCCCGCCCAGAGCAACAGAAGGCCGAGGGCCAAGAGGAGAGCGGCAAGGCCGAAGGATAGGGCAGGGTCGTCGATGCCTGGTCCGGGAGCTGGGGCCCGGCCAAGCAGGGAGGCGGTGCCAGCCATGGCGAGCATTATGCCCAATGAGGCAAGCAGTGCCGCAAGCGCAGCACCAAGGTGCCAGCGGCCAATCCGTAGTCTGTTCGCGCTTGACTGAGGGAGGTTGGATTCGTCGGGCGACTTCATTGAGAACTCCTCCGCTGAGGTCTTGGCCCGAGGCCTGCTCGGCAACCGGCAATGCAGTTTGTCGCCGAGCATGGAATGCCTGCCGTCGGTGCTCTGCTCTGGTTGAGCGGATGAACTAGAGCAGTGCCTTCGTATTGGGTACTACGGCCGCAAAGTTGTCGGCGAGACTGGCGATCTCGATACGGTGGACCTGCTCGGCACTGATGGTTCCGCTCGGGCTTGGCAGGTCACGGGTGGCGCAAGCCTGGTCCACCAGGGTGCAACGATACCCGTAGTCCTTGGTAGCGCGCACCGTGCTGCTGATGCTGGAGTGGGTCATGAAGCCGCAGACGATCAGGTCCAGGCGACCAATTGCTTGCAGCCGGTCGTGCAGGTCGGTACCGGAGAAGGCGTTCGGCAAGCGCTTCTCTACGACGATTTCCCCTGGCAGCGGGGCGACTTCCGGGATGGGCTGGCCACGCGTGCCCTGTGGATCGAGAAAGCCTCCGGGAATGCCGAGGTGCTTCACATGCACCACCGGAGTGCCTGCGGCACGGGCGGCAGCCAGCAGGCTGGCGATTTCTGCAACCGCAGATTCGAGCCCGGGCAGGCGCAGGACGCCACTGCGATACTCTTCCTGCGCATCGATGATAAGCAGGGTGGCATTCTTCAAGTGGGCCGGTGCAAAGCTGCGACCGGTGATCTGCATCAGGGTTTGTGGTTGGGGCATGGTGGCTCCTCCATGGAAAAACGGCGCAGATTGTCTCTTTCCTGCCGGCAGAAGTGAATCAATATCACCTTAAGTCTACGAGATGGGGATGAGGGCTGGGCTCCGGGTACCGATTGAGCCGGCATGGCATAGATGCTTCAGGCTCGTCGCAGCAAGCCTGGCTGAACCCCTGGAGTTTCGGTCTGCCGCAGCGGAGTCAATCAGCCAACCGCCACGGATCTCTATGCGAGCATGGCCTGATCCTGCCGTGGCAAGTCCTGCCGCCTGCTAACATGCCCGCTTTTGGGCTTGGAGATTCCCCATGTCAGCTATTCCGACCCGCCTGCGCACCCTGCGCGATTATATTCGCTGGGCGGTCAGCCGTTTTCATGCCGAAGAGCTGTATTTTGGCCATGGCACCGACAATGCCTGGGACGAGGCGCGCCAACTGGTGCTCGGTGCCCTGCATCTGCCGTGGGAAATGGCCGATGGCTATCTGGACTGTCGCCTCGAGGAGGATGAGTGCATGCATCTCGGCGCTCTGCTCCAGCGTCGCATCGAGGAACGTATCCCGGCTGCTTATCTGCTCGGCGAGGCCTGGTTCTGCGGTCTGCCGTTCCTGGTCGACGAGCGGGTGCTGGTACCGCGCTCGCCCATCGCCGAACTGATCGGCCAGCGCTTCGCGCCCTGGCTGCCGCACGAGCCGGCACGGATTCTCGACCTCTGTACAGGCTCAGGCTGCATCGGCATCGCCTGTGCCTACGAATTTCCCGAGGCCGAAGTGGTGCTGGCCGACCTGTCCTTCGATGCGCTCGAGGTGGCCAATCGGAACATTGAGCGCCATGGCCTCGACGAGCGTGTCTATACCGTGCAAGGCGATGGTTTCGCCGGTCTGCCGGGGCAGCGCTTCGACCTGATCGTCTCCAACCCCCCCTATGTGGATGCCGAGGACTTTGCCGACATGCCGAAGGAATACCATCACGAGCCGGCCATGGGGCTGGCCTGTGGCGAGGATGGCCTGGACCTGGTGCGGCGCATGCTGGCCGAGGCGGCCGACCACCTGACCGAGCGGGGTGTGCTGATCGTCGAGGTGGGCAACAGCCAGGTGCATGTGGAGGCGCTCTATCCGGAGGTGGATTTCACCTGGCTGGAGTTCAGCCAGGGTGGGCATGGCGTTTTCCTGCTGGCTGCCGCCCAGTGCCGCGAATATCAGGAGCTGTTCCGCGCACGGCTTCAGGCCTAGTTGTTTGATCCCTGGTGTCCGGGTGCACTCGGCTGAGGTTTACCTGGGCTGCTCGTCCCGCAGGATGAAGTCGCCGATTGCCTGGCCCAGGGCGCTGGCCAGCGGCAGTTCCGGCTTGTCGTAGGAGGGCAGCTGGCGTTGCGCATCCGCCGGGACGATGCGCAATACATGGTTCATGCCGTCGATCGCCAGCAACTCGGCGTCGGGCTTGGCGGTCTTGAGAGCCTCGGCATCCTTCATGCCGACCTGGATATCGTGGCGTCCCTGGACGATCAGCGCCGGGATGCGCAGCCGGGCGAAGGCCGCCGCCGGGTCCTGGCGAAACAGCGAGATCAGGTAGGGTTGCACGCTGGGGCGAAACAGCACTACGAGCGGCTCGGGAATCCGCTCATGGGTGCGTCCCGCCTTGAGCTCCTCGATCAGCGCCGCACTGAAGGCCAGCAGGGGCGGCGGCAGGCGTGTGCTCAGCTGTTCCATCAGCACCTGGTCGATCGGCCGGCCGCTGCCGGCGATGGAAACCAGCGCGGCGGCGCCGGCCTGTTCGGCAGCCAGGCTGGCGATCAGCGCGCCTTCGCTGTGACCGATCACTACCAGCCGGGAAAAGCGCGGGTCGGCGCCCAGCTTGCGCCCCCAGGCGGCAGCATCGGCAACATAGCCTTCCACGCTCAGCATCCGCTCGTCCGGTGCGGCGGGCAGGCTGGCGGCGACGCCGCGCTTGTCGTAGCGCACGCTGGCGATGCCGCGCTGGGCCAGGGCCTCGGCCAGGCGCTTGAGGCTGTCGTTGCGTCCGGCCGGATTGTTGCCGTTGCGGTCGGTGGGGCCGGAGCCGGCGATCAGCAGGGCCACCGGGACGGGCTTGTCGCTCTGCGGCAGTAGCAGCGAGCCGTACAATACGCCGCTCGGAGTCGCCAGCTCGATGGGCCGGTGCAGGATGGTCCGGGCGTGGGCGGAGCCCGTCGCAAGGAGCAGAAACAGCAGGAATACTCGCAGCATGCTGGACCGCTATGGCGGCGCGCCGGCTGGCGCGGGGTGCGGAGGATGAACTGGCAGGGCCCCCTAGGTATACTCGCACACCTTCGATCTGGCTGATTGTTCGCGGAGCCCTGCATGTCCGGCAATACCTACGGCAAGCTGTTCACTGTCACCACTGCCGGCGAGAGCCATGGCCCGGCCCTGGTCGCCATCGTCGACGGCTGCCCGCCCGGGTTCGAGCTTTCGGCTGCCGACCTGCAGCGCGACCTCGACCGGCGCAAGCCCGGCACCAGCCGCCACACCACCCAGCGCCAGGAAGACGACGCGGTGGAAATCCTCTCCGGCGTGTTCGAGGGCAAGACCACCGGCTGTCCGATCGGCCTGTTGATCCGTAACACCGACCAGAAGTCCAAGGACTACTCGGCGATCAAGGACCTGTTCCGTCCGGCCCACGCCGACTACACCTATCATCACAAGTACGGCATCCGCGACTATCGCGGCGGCGGACGCAGCTCGGCGCGCGAGACCGCCATGCGCGTGGCGGCCGGCGCCATCGCCAAGAAGTACCTGGCGACCCAGGGGATCGTGGTGCGCGGCTACATGAGCCAGCTCGGCCCGATCGAGATTCCCTTCAAGAGCTGGGAGTCGGTGGAGGAGAACGCCTTCTTCAGTCCCGATCCGGACAAGGTGCCGGGGCTAGAAGCCTACATGGATCAACTGCGCCGTGACGAGGATTCGGTCGGCGCCAAGATCACCGTGGTTGCTGAAGGCGTGCCGCCGGGTCTGGGCGAGCCGATTTTCGACCGTCTGGATGCCGAGCTGGCCCATGCGTTGATGAGCATCAACGCGGTCAAGGGTGTGGAGATCGGCGCCGGCTTCGCTTGTATCGCCCAGCGTGGCACCGAGCACCGCGACGAGCTGACCCCGGACGGCTTCCTGTCCAACAATGCCGGCGGCATCCTCGGCGGCATTTCCTCGGGCCAGCCGATCGTCGCCCACCTGGCGCTCAAGCCGACCTCCAGCATCACCACCCCTGGCCGTTCCATCGACATCCACGGCAATCCCGTGGAAGTGATCACCAAGGGCCGCCACGACCCCTGCGTCGGCATCCGCGCCACGCCGATCGCCGAGGCGATGATGGCCATGGTGCTGATGGACCACCTGCTGCGCCACCGTGCGCAGAATGCCGGGGTCAGCGTCAACACGCCGGTGCTGCCACAACTGTGAAGCGAACGGTCGGTTGGAGTGAGTACAGCGATAGCCAACGCTCGAGGCCCTGGGTATCGCTGCGCTCAACCCGGGCTACTGTCAGACCATGACCCCCGCATTGCCCTACTGGCGCCTCTCCGGCTTCTATTTCTTCTACTTCGCCCTGCTCGGCGCGACGGCGCCGTTCTTCTCGCTGTATTTCGACCACCTGGGCTTTTCTGCCGCGCGTATCGGCGAGTTGCTGGCGATTCCCATGCTGATGCGCTGCCTGGCGCCGAACCTGTGGGGCTGGCTGGGCGATGCGAGCGGCCGGCGGCTGGCCATCGTGCGCTTGGGCGCGGTCTGCACGCTGGGCTCCTTCGCGCTGATCTTCGTCGGCCAGAGCTACGCCTGGCTGGCGCTGGTGATGGCCCTGCACGCCTTCTTCTGGCATGCCGTGCTGCCGCAGTTCGAGGTGATCACCCTGGCCCATCTGCGCGAGCAGTCGGCGCGCTACAGCCAGCTGCGCCTGTGGGGCAGCATCGGCTTCATCGTCGCCGTGGTCGGACTTGGCCAGCTGTTCGAATGGATCGGCTTGGCCATCTTCCCCTGGGTGATCGTGCTGATCATGGGTGGCATCGTCCTCGGCAGCTTCTGGGTCCCCAATGCCCAGCCGGAACTACGGACCGAACTGCAGGAGCAGGGCGGCTTTCTCGCCCAGCTGCGCCGCCCGGGGTTGCTGGCCTTCTATGCCGGCGTGGCGCTGATGCAGCTGAGCCACGGTCCCTACTACACCTTTCTCAGCATCCATCTGGAGAACCTGGGCTACGGCCGCGGGCTGATCGGCCTGCTCTGGGCTCTCGGCGTGCTGGCCGAGATCCTGCTGTTCCTGGCGATGGCCGCGTTGCTGCAGCGCTTCTCCCTGCGCCAGCTGCTGCTGGCCAGCTTCCTGCTGGCCGCGCTGCGCTGGTTGCTGCTGGGCAATCTGGCCGAGCATCTGCCCATTCTGCTGCTCGCCCAGCTGATGCACGCGGCGACCTTCGGCTGTTTCCATGCCTCGGCCATCCACTTCGTGCAGCGCAGCTTCGGCGCCCGTCAGCAGGGACAGGGCCAGGCCCTGTATGCGACCCTGTCCGGGGTCGGCGGCGCCCTCGGAGCGCTGTATTCCGGCTACAGCTGGACGAGCCTCGGCCCGGCCTGGACCTTCGCCCTGGCCAGCCTGGCGGCGCTGGCCGCCGCCATCATCGTCGCCACCCGTTTGAGAGAGGAGGGGCCATGAGCCTGACCCGCGCACAACTTGCCCAGCAGATCATCGAGGCCGGGCGCTTCCTGTACGGCCGCGGCTGGTCGCCGGCCACCAGCAGCAACTATTCGGCGCGGCTGTCGCCCGGCGAGGCGCTGCTCACCGTTTCCGGCAAGCACAAGGGCCAGCTCGGCGAGGACGACGTGCTGGTCACCGACATGGCCGGCAACAGCCTGGAGCCGGGCAAGAAGCCTTCGGCCGAGACCCTGTTGCACACCCAGCTGTACACCTGGAAGGCAGAGATCGGCGCGGTGCTGCACACCCATTCGGCGAGCGCCACCGTGCTGTCGCGGCTGACCCTGAGCGACTCCCTGGTGTTCGCCGACTACGAGCTGCAGAAGGCCTTCGCCGGCATCACCACCCACGAGTGCCAGGTCTGCGTGCCGATCTTCGACAACGACCAAGACATCGCCCGCCTGGCCCGCCGGGTGCAGCCCTGGCTGGACGAGCATCCCGACTGCGTCGGCTACCTGATCCGCGGCCACGGTCTCTACACCTGGGGGGCCAGCATGAGTGACGCGCTTCGCCAGGTGGAGGCCTTCGAGTTCCTCTTCGACTGCGAACTGAAAATGCGCGCCCTGCAGCGCGTCTGAGCCGACTGGCCAGCGCCGCGATCCGCCCGGCCGGCCGCCACGAACAAGGAGATCTGCCCCATGAGTTCCCTGAGCGTCTACCGCGACGACCATCCCGCCCAGCCCTACAAGACCCTCAATCATGGCGAGGACATCGCCGCCACCCTGGCCAAGGTCGGCGTGCGTTTCGAGCGCTGGCAGGCCGAGGCGCCGATCGCCCCCGGCGCCAGCCAGGAGGAGGTGCTCGCCGCCTACCGCACGCAGATCGAGCGGCTGAAGGCCGAGGGCGGCTACGTCGCCGTCGACGTGGTCAGCCTGACCGACCGGCACCCAGAGAAGGACCAGTTGCGCGCCAAGTTCCTCGATGAGCACATCCACGGCGAAGACGAGGTGCGCTTCTTCGTCGCCGGGCGCGGGCTGTTCTCGCTGCATGTCGGCGACGAGGTGTATGCCATGCTCTGCGAGCGCAACGACCTGATTTCGGTGCCGGCCGGCACCCGTCATTGGTTCGACATGGGCGAGCATCCGCACTTCGTCTGCATCCGTCTGTTCAACAACCCGGAAGGCTGGGTTGCCCAGTTCACCGGCGACCCCATCGCCCACCGTTTTCCCGAGCTGGAAGACTGACATGCCGATCCGAGCCATCCTCACCGACATCGAAGGCACCACCAGTGCGGTCAGCTTCGTCTTCGACGTGCTGTTCCCCTATGCCCGGGAGCACCTGCCGGCGTTCGTCCGCGCGCATGCCGGCGAGGCGGAAGTCGCCGCCCAGCTCGAGGCCGTGCGTGCCGAGAGCGGCGAGACGGAGGCCGATGTCGAGCGGGTCATCGGGATCCTCCTCGGTTGGATCGCCGAGGACCGCAAGGCCACGCCGCTCAAGGCGCTGCAGGGCATGGTCTGGGAGCAGGGCTATCGCGCCGGCCAGCTCAAGGGGCATGTCTATCCTGATGCCGTGGCCGCGCTGCGTCGCTGGAAGAGCGGGGGGTACGACCTCTACGTGTACTCCTCCGGCTCGATCCAGGCGCAGCGTCTGATCTTCGGCTGTTCGGAGGCCGGCGACCTGTCGCCGCTGTTCTCCGGCTACTTCGACACCACTAGCGGGCCCAAGCGCGAGGCGGCGTCCTATGCGCGCATCGCCGAGGCCATCGGCCGCCCGGCGGGGGAGATCCTGTTTCTCTCCGACGTGGTGCAGGAGCTCGACGCCGCCCGTGCGGCCGGTATGTGCACCTGCGGCCTGGCGCGCGAGGGGGGCGAGCTGGCCGGGCACCCGGCCGTGGTCAGCTTTGCAGCGATCGAGCCGACGGCTTTTTGAAGCGGTGCTGAACCATCGCCAAGCCGCGCCATCCTAACTAGGTAACTGATCCTGGAAAGGAGTGCATCCGATGGATGTCCTTCGCGGCCTTTTGAGTCTGATTATCCTGGCGCTGGATATCTGGGCCATCGTCCACGTCGTGCGCAGCCGGACTGACACGACCAAGAAAGTGCTCTGGGTGCTGCTGATTGCCGTTCTGCCGGTCCTCGGTCTGATCATCTGGGTCTTTATGGGGCCGCGCAGCGCCAACTCCAGTGCAGGGTTGCGCTGAGGCAGCGGCAGGCCGCCGGTGCTTCCGTCCGAAGACTGCTCTCTGGCGCGGCAAGGTTCCAACTGTCATCCCGGCCAACGTAGAATGCGCCCCTTTGCGCAGACCCGGCCCGCAGAGCCGGAGGCTAGCGTTCCAGTCAGCCAGCTTCAGGGGAAGCCGAGCCATGAGCGACTATCAGGAAACCCTCTACGACGGATACGGTCAGCGTTTTCGCATGGACAAGCTGCTTCATGAGGTACGCACCGAACATCAGCACCTGGTGATCTTCGAGAATGCCCGCATGGGCCGGGTGATGGCCCTGGATGGGGTGATCCAGACCACCGAGGCCGATGAGTTCATCTACCACGAGATGCTCACCCATGTGCCGATCCTCGCCCACGGCGCGGCGCGGCGCGTGCTGATCGTCGGCGGCGGCGACGGCGGCATACTGCGCGAGGTGTGTCGGCACCGGAGTGTCGAGCACATCACCATGGTCGAGATCGATGCCACCGTGGTGGACATGTGCAGGGAATTCCTGCCCAACCACTCCAGGGGCGCCTTCGAGGATCCGCGCCTGAACCTGGTGATCGACGACGGTATGCGCTTCGTCGCCACCACCGAGGACAAGTTCGACGTCATCATTTCCGACTCCACCGATCCCATCGGTCCGGGCGAGGTGCTGTTCTCCGAGAACTTCTACCAGGCCTGCCGGCGCTGCCTGAACGACGGCGGCATCCTGGTCACCCAGAACGGCACGCCCTTCATGCAGCTGGGTGAAGTGCAGACCACCGCGCAGCGGATGAACGGCCTGTTCGCCGACTGGCATTTCTACCAGGCCGCGGTGCCGACCTACATCGGTGGCGCCATGACCTTCGCCTGGGGGGCCTGCGACGCCGCCTCGCGCCGGGTGCAGCTGGACATCCTGCGCCAGCGCTTCGCCGGCAGCGGCATCGTGACCCGCTACTACAACCCGGAAATCCACCAGGGCGCCTTCGCCCTGCCGCAGTACGTGCTGCAGGCCGTCGGCAAGCCCGGCAACTGCTGAGGCTGCCTCCTGTCGAATCGCCCGGCGGATCTGCCGATCCGCTAGGCCGCCAGCCGGGGATGGGGCTATCCTACGGAGGCGGCGGCGGATTTCCGCTGTCGCGTTTTTCCGAAACAGCTGCATATCAACCGATTCATCATTGAGAGGGGGTCGTTTTCATGAGCAACAACACCTTCCCGGATGATGTCAGCGGCGTCGTGTTGCGCCGCATGAAGGAGGGCGGATTCGACTTTGCCCGCGTCCACCCCATCGAGTTCTACGCCATCTTCCCCGACGAGGAGCGGGCCCGCATGGCGGCCAGAAATTTTCGCGGCGAATCCCTGAGGACAGAGGTGTCTGCCCGCGATGACGGTGCCTGGCACCTGCAGGTGAGCAAGGTGATGTATGCCACCTACTCCGGCATCGACAACTTCGAGCATGACCTCGAGTCCGTGGTGCTGCCCCTGGGCGGCGTGCTCGATGGCTGGGGCGTTACCCAGGAAGCCGCCTATTCCGGTCTTTAGGTCCTTCGCGCCGGCCAATCCCTGGCCGGCGTTCCACCCCCGCCCGACTTTCCCCGATCTCGCTCCGCCCGCTCAGCGGGACCCGGCCTTGCGCCCGGCCATGTGGCGCAGGTAGGCCAGCAGGCGATCCAGTTCATCCTCGGTGAGAACCTCCGCGGAAAAGCCCGGCATGCGTCCCAGCGACCACTGGCGCAAGCCCTGCGGGTCGCGGATGTAGCGGCGCAGGAAGGCCTCGTGAAAGTACTCGGTGGGATTGTACGGCAGGTTCAGGTCAGGCCCGAACCGGGCATCGCCCTGGCCGTTCAGTCGGTGGCAGGCCAGGCAGTGCTTCTGGAACAGCACGAAGCCGGCCTGGATGGAGGCATCGGCGTCGGCGGCCGGCAGCAGCGCCGGGAAGCGCTCAGCGAGCGGGGCGAGCAGGCGAATCCGGGCGATCTGGAAGGGCCACTGCTCGGGGCCTATGTCGCCCATCTGGGGATCGCTCCAGACCAGATAGAAGGGGCCGGCACTGGGTTTGCCTTCACCCAGTGCGGGCCAGGGGCTGGCTGGGTCCTCGATGGCCAGCCAGGCGCGGGCGCCCTCCTGGCGCAACAGGGGGGCGGCGGGCAGCTCGGCCGCGAAGCCGTCCAGCGCCTGAGCCTGCAGGTGATCGCCGGGTCCCACGCCGTCCAGGAGCACGGCCAGCGGCAGTGCACGATAATGCATCCCCCGCCGGTAGGTCGGGTCGGCGGGAATCGACAGGCTGCGTATCTGCGGATGGGCAAGCAGCTCGGCGCTGGACCAGCGATGTGTGCCGCCGGGCAATTCGAGGCTCAGCTCGGCGGCGGCCAGCGGCAGGCTGGCGATCAGCAGAAAGGCGAGGGTGGCGAGATGGCGCATGGGGCATCCTTGAAGTAGCAGCCGGCTCTGACAGACAAGGGGCGGTATGCTCGATTTTCATGAGCGGCAATCGGAGCCGCCAGCAGACTGGAGGCAGTGCCGCCGCCGAAAGGCGGCCGTGTTCGAGCGGCTCGAGCTGCTCCTGCCAAGGCTGGAGGGCTCTATCGAACAGGCGGTGGTCGGATAACTGAGCCGGCCGGAGGCACCCGTGCATTTGGCTCGACTATGCCGTGACTCATGGCCTGCCGGTAACGGTGTGCCCCTGTTCGCAGGGCGGAGGAGGGGCGGGCTAGGCGCTGCCGAAGCGCTGCAGCTGCATCTCCTGCAGGCGGCTCAGGGTGCGGCGGAACGGGAAGGACAGGTAGCCCTCGGTGTAGAGCGCTTCCAGGGCCACCTCGGCCTCCAGATAGAGCGGTACCCGGCGATCGTAGCATTCGTCCACCAGGGCGATGAAGCGCCGCACGCCATCGTCGTGGGCGGACAGTGCCGGCAGCTGGCGGTCGCCGGCCACCACCCGCTCGACGCCATCCTCGGTACCGCGGGCGATGCGGGCCTCGCGCTGGCGGCCGCTCAGGTTGGGTACCTGGCTCAGCAGGATGGCCGGGAAGCGGTCGCACAGGGCAATGAAGTCGAAGGCGGAGAAAGGCTGCTCGCAGAGGTCGGCATAGGTGCACCAGAGCGCCGCCGCGCCGTGGCGCACCACGGTCAGGCGGCGGTGCTCCAGCTGGACGGAAGTGCTGGCTATCGGCATGCCCCGGGTCAGCTGTGCAAAGACCTCGCCCAGAGCGCTCGCCTGGCCTGGATTGGCAACCCAGTAGCGTTGCTGGCGCGTGCCGGGATGCAGACGGTGATCCTGACCACCATCCACTGGGGCGACCTGCATGTGCCGCTCGATGGCGGTGATGGCCGGCAGGAAGCGCTGGCGATTGAATCCGTCGGCATACAGCTGCGATGGCGGCTGGTTTGAGGTGGCGACCACCACCACGCCCTGCTCGAACACTGCCTGCAGCAGCGGACCCAGCAGCATGGCATCGCCGATGTCGCTGACGAACAGCTCGTCGAAACACAGCACCCGCAGTTCCTTGGCCAACTCGCCGGCCAGCAGGCGCAGAGGGTCGGCCGAGCCGGTCAGCTGGAACAGCCTGCGGTGCACCCAGCGCATGAAGTGGTGGAAATGCTGGCGCCGGGCGGGCACGCGCAGGCTGCGATGGAAGCTGTCCATCAGCCAGGTCTTGCCGCGCCCGACCGGTCCCCAGAGGTAGACGCCGGCCACCGGCAGGTGGC
The DNA here is from genome assembly GCF_004339665.1 of Azotobacter chroococcum. Classification (GTDB taxonomy): domain Bacteria; phylum Pseudomonadota; class Gammaproteobacteria; order Pseudomonadales; family Pseudomonadaceae; genus Azotobacter; species Azotobacter chroococcum. The sequence continues at coordinate 44,730 of NZ_SMMU01000023.1, read as the reverse complement.
GACCTGTCTGGTGCAGGGCCTGGTGACAATCCTCCAGCAGCAGGGCCGCCTGCTGCTGAGCCTCATCCGGCCGGAAGCCATCGCGCTCGACGGCCTGGCGGTAGGCGGTGAGGGGGGGCGGAGCGGGGAGCGGGGTATCGATGGCAGGGACTCCGGCGGATCAAGGCGTAGCGAAAACCAGCACGCTGGCTTGGTCTTCGGCAAGTAAACAGAGGGCTCGGAGGCATCCTTGCTCGAGTGGGGCGTTCCTGCCGGTGGCTCAACGAAGGTCTGCAGATTGCCGGGCGGGCTTTATGCTGCCACTGGGTCCATGGCGAGGGGCCGGCCGGCGCGTTCGAGGAAGTCGAGGGAGGCCCGCTTGGCCTTCTCCACCGCCTGGCGGTGTCGCTCCCCGGCATTCAGGCTCTGCCGCAAGGTGCGGCTGAACTCGGACTGCAGGTCGGCCAGCAGCCGGCGCTGCTCGCCGGTCAGAATGGCGGGCCGGCCGCTGGCAAAGCCCATCACTGAATCGATCGCCCTGGCGACATCGAGATGAAAGCTCCGCTCCGGGGCTCCGCAGATGCAGCTTTCGGCGCGCTGGGCAAGCAGTCTTACCTTCTCGCGCAGTTCCCGGTACAGCGGAATGTATTGCAGATCGGCGACAGCGGTATGCTCCATCGCGCCCCGCTTGTTCAGCAGTTCTGCCGCAAGATACGAGTCCATGCGGGACTCCTCTCTGGCCGAAACAACTCCCCAATCGTTCATGCTGCAGCCTCCTCTTCAAGGGCTGGCCGCCTGCCGGGCCGGGTCCTGAGCCGGCGGGCGGGGTTCGCCCGGATCGCTGATGCTCCGGCGGATCGGCGCCGGAGACGCTCTTCTCGAACCTTTCGCTGGACTGCTGCGGCCGTTCGCCGCAGTCTCCATGGCCAATGGATAACCGATTGTTAGGGTGATAATCAACTGTCACATTGCAGATAGCCACTCGCTAAAGGTTGTAGAGCCGCTCGTTTGCAGGGCGGCTGGCCGGGTTGGTCAAAGTCCTGGCGGAGCGGCTAGGATGTGCGCCTCCCCTTGATCTGTAAGGAAAAGGCCCATGCTGGCTGAGTTGTTCGCCGTGATGGCGCCCATTTTCATCGTGGCCGGAGTCGGTTATGGCTGGGTACGCTTCGGCCATGTCTATCCCACCGATTTCGTCACCCGGCTGATCCTCAACATCGGCACGCCTTGCCTGGTGCTGTCCACCTTGAGCAATTCGGAGATCGATCCGCAGGCCTTCGGCCAGATGGCTGCCGCCTGCGTGGCGGTGACCTTCTGCATGGGGCTGGTCGGCCTGCTGCTCAGCCGGCTGCTGCACTATGACTGGAAGGTGCTGGTGCCGGCCTACCTGTTCCCCAACTCGGGCAACATGGGATTGCCGATCAGCCTCTATGCCTTCGGCGAGGGGGGGCTGGCGCTGGCGGTGGCTTTTTTCCTGGTGCTTTCGGTAGGGCACTTCACCTTGGGCATGGTGCTTTCCGGTGCCGAGCAGTCCTTTAGAAAACTGTTGGTCAACCCGATCATCATCAGTCTCGGATTGGCTCTGCCGATCCTGCTGCTGGACCTCGAGTTGCCGCGCTGGCTGGACAATACCGTGGGACTGCTTGGTGGCATGACCATTCCGCTGATGCTGGTCACCCTCGGCGTGTCGCTGGCGAGCATCCGTACCCCCCTGCTTGGCCAGGGCATGCTGCTCGGTGCGCTTCGGCTGCTCTGCGGGGCCGGCGTGGCCTGGGCTGTCGGCCTGATGCTGGGGTTGTCGCCCTTGGCTCAGGGAGTACTGGTCATGCAGTCGGCCATGCCGGTGGCGGTATTCAACTATCTGTTCGCCGTGCGTGCCGGGCGCTCTCCGGAAAAAGTGGCGAGCCTGGTGCTGTGCTCGACCTTTCTGGCGTTCGGTTTCCTTCCGCTGCTGCTGGCATGGTGGCTGTCGGTCGTGCATTGACGTCTATGGGGCTGGCGCAACGACGTCAACCTGCTATCCCATCAAATGCTCCAGGTTGGGCAGGATCAGGAGCACCATGATGGCGAAAACGATAAGGCCGAATTGCCTGATTTTCTGGGGATGTTTGAACATGCTCTGCCTTTCTTATTGTTGATATGACATGAGGGGTCATTTTTACAAGGCATGTCTTGCGCCATGAGACGCCCACACGCTTCAGAAGGGAAGCGACTCACAGGAGAACTTTAAGGGATTCCCTCCTGGGACTTAGAAAATTTTTCGTGCGCTTTTCTTTTTTTATATCATTTGCCTGTAGTGGCTGGATTTCTACGCGACTGCACCCGTTGTATCAGAACATTTTCCGGGAAATTCCCGGCCATTGCCGTCTGTCCGAATGCCTGTGAAGTGGGCGGGAACGGGAGGGCAGGGTGATTCATTGCCCAAAAGAATTCGATCCCGGCCCATGAATGTGCGGTGCATTGAGTTTTTGGCAGAAGCGATTGGCTGTGCTGTCGCCCGCGCAGTACGGTGAAGCATTCTTGGGAGAAAGGAGGCATGCCGATGACTCGGCGCAAACTTTCCAGTGCGTCTACCGGGGCCTGCTTGGCCGGGCTGGCGCTTGTGGCTTTGATAGGCTTGGCGCTGGCTCCGCTGAGCCATAACCCTTGGGGCGTGGTGCAGCTGTTCTTCAGCAGCCTCTTCGTTTCCCTGGCCCTGGCCTGGCCCATGATGGCGCCATTTCGTCACGGCGGACGCGGATTGCGGATAGGCCTGACTGGCTAAACGCATGAATTTTTTGAAAAAAGCTTTGCTTTCTGGCCGTCGTTCGGATAAATTGCGCGCCGTCGACGGGCAAGAAGGTCCGTAGATGTCCGGTGGGGTGTCCGAGCGGTTGAAGGAGCACGCCTGGAAAGTGTGTATACGGGAAACCGTATCGTGGGTTCGAATCCCACCTCCACCGCCATATTGAACGAAAAAGCCCCGAAGATTCGGGGCTTTTTCGTTTCCTGCCTGAAAGTTTCACTCTCTCCGCGAGAGTTGTCTCCGTCTCCTGTCCTCTCCGTCGTGGTGTTCGTTGGGTCGCGAGCTGGCCTGTCTTTCAGGTGGACAGGCCGGAGAGGCTGCCGCTGCGCCGGGAGCGTCCATCCGGGCCGTAAAGGGAGTGTCCGGCCGCTTCGTGGAGAAAGTTCAGGATGCGTTGGTTGTGTCCCAGACGGGTGCGAATGGCATCGCCGTTGAGGCGGTTCAGCAGTTGGGCATGGCTGGCCAGTTCGAGCAATCGTTGCCAGGCGGGAAGGCAGCCGGCCTCCCTGGCGGCCTGTTCGGCTCCGCGACGTCCGGCTCCGTAGCCAAGCTTGATCTGGGCGTTGCTGCGCTGGCTTTCCAGGTGTTCGAGTTCGCCAAGCAGCGCCTGCTTGGCGGCGGCCAGATCGCTCAGGTGCCGGCCATCGACATTTGCTTCGGTCAGTGCTTGCCGTTCCTCCTCGATCAGCTCGACGAAGCGCTGCAGGGTTTGTTGCTGGGTGGCGAGATGCTTGCTCAGGCTCATGGAAATCCTTCCGTCCGAAAAGGCTCAGACTCCGTCGTCGAGTAGTTCGCGGACGCTTTCGAGCAATCCTTCGGCGATGCGTTCGGGGCGAATCTGCAGGCGGCCTTCGCTGATCGCTTGGCGAATTTCCATGACGCGAGCCATGTCGATGTCCTGGCTGGCATCCGTCTCCGCGGACTGGCCGAAATGGGCGATGGCGGCGGGCGATTCGGTCTGCGCCGGGGCTTCGCCGTGTCGGACGCGGAGGCTGGTCTCCCTGTTGTCGGTCGGTCGTGCGGCGCCTTGCGGAGTGGAGTTGTCGATTTTCACGGTGGATTTCTCTCGCGGTGTTCCCAAGGCGAAGTATCGGCCCTGGGCGGGCAAACTTGAACAGTCGCCGCGCCAAAATGCGAAGGCCGCGAGCGAGGCTCAGTGGCCGGCCTGCAGTCGATTGCGGCCGATGACCCTGCCGCGCAGTATTTCCCCTGCTTCGGTGCGTACCCGCACCAGGGCGTCCAGGCCGCCGCTGTCGAGTGCAGTGGCCTTGCGGCTGACGGTGAAGCCGGGACCCCGGGCTTCGAGGACGACCTGGGCGTTGCGCTCGATCAGCCCGGGGGCGCGCAGGGCGCTGCGCTGGAGGGTGCTGCCCTCGGCGATGGTTCGAGCGGCCTGCATGCCGAGGACCTCGTCGGCGGAAATGGCCGCGTTGCGCGGCAGGCGCTCCAGTTGGCCCTGGCGTACCGCAAGCATGCCGGGCTCGATGATTTCGCCGGGCTCGATGGCGCGCCGGGCAACCGCATATTCCCCCAGGATGCCGACGGCGGCCTGCAGATAGCGGGCCGGCTGGCCATTTCCGGCGCAGTGGATGCCTATTGCGACTCGTCCCGGCAGGCGCTGGTTGGGTTGCGGCAGAAACGGCTGCGGATCGTCGCAGTCCGGAAGGCTGACGGCCGGGCGCTCCAGCTCGATTCGCAGTTCCTGCCGGTCGCCGACCGGCAGGCGCTGCACGATCAGTTCCCTGATCTTGGTTTCCAGCGGGTCCGGCGCGGCCCCGGCCTGCCAGGCCAGCAGGCATGGCAGAACTCCCTTCAGAAGGAGGCGGAGCGGAGGGAGGCTCGACATGCGGTCGTTCCGTCGGCAGTGAGGCGGAAATTCTAGGAAGAATGCCGCCGGGACAAGGGCAGAATTGGTCGCTAAATGCGGGCCTGTTTCTGCCTTTGCCCTGAAGGGCGTGCCGCTATTCTGCCATCAACCAAATGATCCCTTAATGGAGGGAGTCGCGGGCATGCTCGACAAACTCGATGCCTCGCTGCGCTTTCAGCAGGAAGCCCTGAATCTGCGCACCCAGCGTCAACAGGTGTTGGCCGCCAACATCGCCAACGCCGATACGCCGGAGTTCCGGGCAAGGGACTTCGACTTTTCCCGCGAGCTGGCCAAGGCTATCGAGGACGGGAGAGGCGCCTCCTCCATGCGCCTGGCGACCACCTCGATGCGCCATTTGCAGGGCGCCTCGACAGCCGCGCTCGCCGTGCGCGAGCTGCTCTACCGGGTTCCGGACCAGCCCAGCCTGGACGGCAATACCGTGGACATGGACCGCGAGCGGGCCCAGTTCGTCGACAACACGGTGCGCTACCAGGCCAGTCTGTCCTTTTTGAACAGTCGCCTTCAGGGGCTCAAGACTGCCATGCAGTCGGAGTGAGCGGGAGTAGGACAGCATGTCGATGTTCAGCATCTTCGATATCGCCGGCTCGGCGCTGACCGCGCAGTCGCAGCGGATGAACGTGACCGCCAGCAACCTGGCCAACGTGGACAGCGTGGGGGGCGAGGACGGCCAGGCCTATCGCGCCAGGCAGGTGGTCTTCGAAAGCCGGGTCCGGGGGCGTTCGGATATCGGCGGCGTGCGCGTGACCCAGGTCGTGGAGGATCCTTCGCCGTTGCGGCGGGAGTATCGCCCCGAGCACCCGCTGGCCGATGGGGAGGGTTACGTGAGCCTGCCGAACGTCGAGCCGGTGCACGAAATGGTCAACATGATCGCCGCTTCGCGTTCCTATCAGGCCAGCGTCGAAGTGATGAACACCAGCAAGCAGCTGCTGCTGAAAACCCTGACGCTTGGCGAGGGCTGAATTCTTCCATGAGCACCATCGACACTTCGGTCGTCAACGCCCTCAACGGCAATGCCGGCACGACGCAGAGCAAGAACACCGCCGAAGAGCTGCGGGAAAACTTCATGACGCTGCTGGTGACGCAATTGCAGAACCAGGACCCGCTCAAGCCCATGGAGAACGCCGAGCTGACCTCGCAGCTGGCGCAGATCAACACCCTGAACGGCATCGAGGAACTGAACACGACGCTGGAAAGCATCACCGGGCAGATCGACGAGAGCCAGGCCCTGCAGGCCGCGGCGCTGGTCGGGCATGGCGTGCTGGTGCCGGGCAACCAGGTGCTGGTCGGTAACCAGACGGCGACGGCGTTCGGCATCGAGCTGGAGCAGCCGGCCGATCAGGTCAGTGTGACCATCACCAACAGCAGTGGCCAAGTGGTGCGCCAGTTCGATCTGGGCGGACTGGATGCCGGCGTGCAGTCCTTCACCTGGGACGCCACGCTGGACGACGGCAGCGCGGCCCCGGACGGCTCCTACACCGTGAGCATCGAGGCCAGCGCCGATGGCAAGGCCCTCTCGCCCACTACCCTGAACTACGCCGAAGTCTCGGGTGTCACCCGCAGCAGCGAGGGGCTGCGGCTGGACCTGGGCGCAGTGCAGGGAAGCGTCGCGCTCGCCGATATCCGCCAGATTCTCTAAAAGCATTTTTCGCCGATCCAGGACACCCGCTCTGCCGGGTGGCCGGCCGTCACAACCTTCACGGAGCAGAACATGGGTTTTTCGCAGGCACTGAGTGGTCTCAACGCCGCCTCCACCAACCTCAACGTGGTGAGCAACAACATCGCCAACTCGCAGACCGTTGGCTTCAAGAGTTCCACCACCCAGTTCGCCGACGTCTATGCCGGCGCCAAGGTCGGTCTGGGAACCCGGGTCTCTGATGTCGTGCAAAACTTCAACTCCGGCAACCTGGAAACCACCGACCGCGGTCTCGACCTGGCCATCAGCGGTTCGGGGTTCTTCCGTCTGGAGCAGGGCGGCCAGGTGGTCTACTCGCGCAACGGCCAGCTGACCCTGACCTCCGACGGCTATCTGGAGAATGCCCAGGGCGCGCGTCTGATGGGCGCCGACGGCGTCATCCAGATCCCCTCCGATGGCTTGCAGGCCAGCCCCACGGACGAGGTCGCGGCGACCCTGAACCTGGATGCCGGCGCCGAGGCGGTGACGGCGACCTTCGATGCGACCGACCCGGCCACCTATTCCTATGCCAACACCGCCACGGTCTACGACTCGCTGGGCAATGCCCATGAATTGAGCCTGTACTTCACCAAGACCGGCACCAATACCTGGGAAGTGCATGCCGCCCTTGACGGAGATGTATCGGCAGACTCACAGAGCGTCAATTTCACTTCCAGCGGCGTGCTCGATGCCTATGCGCCAGGCAATTTCGGCTTCACCCTGACCAACGGCGCTGCCGACATCAGCTTCGAGCTGGATCTGGCCGGCACTACCCAGTTCGGCAACGACTTCGAGGTGTCCAGCCTGACCCAGAACGGCTACACCGCCGGCAGTCTGGTGGGCTTCAGCGTGGACGAGAACGGCAACATCGTCGGCAACTATTCGAACGAGCAGACCCAGATTCTCGGCCAGATCCAGCTGGCCAGCTTCCGCAATCCGGAGGGCCTGCAGCCGGTGGGCGACAACGTCTGGATCGAAACGGCGGCCTCCGGGCAGGCCCTGGTGGGAGTGGCCGGCGCCGGTCAGCTCGGGACGCTCGAAAGCGGCGTGGTGGAAACCTCCAACGTCGACCTGACCAAGGAGCTGGTCAACCTGATCATCGCCCAGCGCAACTTCCAGGCCAACGCCCAGTCGGTCAAGACGCAGAGCGACGTGCTCGAACAGGCGGTCAACCTCGGCCGCTGACGGAGCCTGATCCATGGATCGCATGCTATTCACCGCCATGAGCGGCGCCAAGCAGAGCCTCGACCAGCAGGCGGTGGTCACGCACAACCTGGCCAACGCGGTGACGCCGGGCTTTCGCGCCCAGCTCATGGAACTGCAGGCCGTGACGGTCGACGGCGAGGGCCTGCCGACCCGCACCTCGGTGCGGATCGCCACCTCCGGCGCCGACCTCACCCAGGGACCGGTCACCCGCACCGGGCGCGGTCTGGATGTGGCGCTCGACGGCGATGCCTGGCTGGCGGTGCAGGCTTCCGACGGTAACGAAGCCTATACCCGGCGCGGCGATATCCAGATCGACGGCAACGGCATGATGACGGTGGCCGGCCATCCGGTGATCGGCGACGGCGGCCCCCTGATGGTGCCGCTGGGCAGCGAGGTGACGATCGGCGCCGACGGCACCGTCAGCGTGGTGGAGGAGGGGCAGGATCCCGACACCAGCGCCGCCGTGGGCCGTCTGAAGCTGGTGTCGGCCGGCGATGCCAGGCTCGAGCGCGGCGAGGACGGCCTGTTTCGCGCGCCCCCGGACGGCACCGGTGGCTCCCAGCCAGTGGCGGCCGACGATGCCGCGCGGCTGGTCAGCGGAGCCCTGGAGGGCAGCAACGTCAGCGCCACCGAAGCCATGGTGGCGATGATCGACAACGCGCGGCGCTACGAGATGCAGATGAAGGCCATCGACAGCGCCGACGACAACGCCCAGCGCGCCAACGCCCTGCTGTCCCTGCAGGGCTGACAGGCACGGTCGTCGCGACGGCCGTGAACGGAGGAAGATTCACCGATGATCAGATCGTTGTGGACGGCCAAGACCGGCCTCGAGTCCCAGCAGGTGCAGATGGACGTGATCGCCAACAACCTGGCGAACGTCGCGACCAACGGCTTCAAGCGCACGCGGGCGGTATTCGAGGACCTTTTGTACCAGAACCTGCGCCAGCCGGGCGCCGACAACACCACCCAGACCAAGCTGCCGTCCGGCCTGCAGATCGGCACCGGCGTGCGCCCGGTCGCCACCGAGCGCCTGCACAGCCAGGGCAACCTGCAGGGGACCGAGAACTCGAACGACCTGGCGATCAACGGCAAGGGCTTCTTCCAGGTCGAGATGCCCGACGGCACCACCGCCTACACCCGCGACGGCAGCTTCCAGCTCGACGAGAACGGCCAGATGGTCACCTCCAGCGGCTACCTGCTGATGGGCGGCGTCACCATTCCCGAGAACGCCCTGTCGGTGACCGTCAGCCAGGACGGCATCGTCTCGGTGACCCAGCCGGGCAACGCCCAGCCCAACCAGGTCGGCCAGCTCAACCTGGCGCTGTTCATCAATCCGGCCGGCCTGCAGAGCATCGGCGAGAACCTCTATCTGGAAACCGCCAGCTCGGGCGCGCCCAACGAGAACATCCCGGGCAGCAACGGCGCCGGCCGCCTCTACCAGGGCTACGTGGAGACCTCCAACGTCAACGTGGTGGAGGAGATGGTCAGCATGATCCAGACCCAGCGCGCCTACGAGATCAACAGCAAGGCCGTGGAAACCTCGGACGAGATGCTCGCGCGTCTGACCCAGCTGTAAGCGCATGGCGAGGAATAATCGAGTGCCGAGCTTCTGGGGATTCCGCCTGCGTCACGGGCTGCTGCTGGCCGTACTGCTGTCCGCGGCGGGCTGCGCGCAGCTGCCGCGGACCACGGTGGTCAGGGACGAGCCGCTGGAGGTGCCGCAGGTGGCGCCCCGGCAGGCCAACGGTTCCATCTTTCAGGGCGGGCAGATCTACCAGCCGCTGTTCGAGGACCGCCGGCCGCGGATGATCGGCGACATCCTGACCATCGTGCTCAACGAGCAGGTCAGCGCCAGCAAGAACTCGGCCTCCAATGCCAGCCGCTCCGCGGACATGGCGGTGGGCTTCTCGACGACCTCGGACAAGCCGGAAAAGGTGGGCGAGTTCGGCGCCGACGCCTCGGGCGACAACGACTTCGCCGGCAGCGGCGGATCGCGGGCCAACAACTCCTTCACCGGCACCATCACCGTGACGGTGCAGCAGGTGATGCCCAACGGCAACCTGCGCGTGGTCGGCGAAAAGCAGATCGCCATCAACCAGGGGACCGAGTACATCCGCTTCTCCGGTCTGGTCAACCCGCGCACCATCAGCGTGCAGAACACAGTGTCCTCGACCCTGGTGTCCATGGCCCGCATCGAGTACGTCGGCGACGGCTACATCAACGAGGCCCAGCACATGGGCTGGCTGCAGCGCTTCTTCCTCAACGTGTCCCCCTTCTGATGCCTCCTGCCATGGCCGATTCCGTTTCCCGAACCCGACCCGCGTCCTTCGCCCCGGCGGCATGCCGGGCGCTGTGCCTGCTGCTCTGTCTCGCCGGCCTGCTGCTTCCGGCCGTGGCGCCGGCCGAGCAGGTGCGCGACATCGCCGACTTCGCCGGGGTGCGCAACAACGTGCTGGTCGGCTACGGCCTGGTGGTCGGCCTGGACGGCACCGGCGACCAGACCACCCAGACGCCATTCACCGAACAGGGGCTGACCAACATGCTGTCGCAGCTCGGCATCACCGTGCCGGCCGGCAGCAACATGCAGATGCGCAACGTCGCGGCGGTGATGGTGACCGCCAACCTGCCGCCGTTCGCCCGCCCCGGGCAGCAGGTCGACGTCGTCGTGTCCTCCATCGGCAACGCCCGCAGCCTGCGCGGCGGCACCCTGCTGATGACGCCACTCAAGGGCATGGACGGCGAAACCTACGGCCTGGCCCAGGGCAACCTGCTGGTGGGCGGGGTCGGCGCCCAGGCCAACGGCAGCAGCGTGCAGATCAACCAGCAGGCCGGCGGGCGGATCGCCCGCGGCGCGCTGGTGGAGCGCGAGGTGCCGCTCGAGCTCGGCGGTCCGAGGGGCGAGCTCGATCTCTATCTGCGCAATCCCGATTTCGCCACCGCCCGGCGGCTGGTGCTCGCCATCAACAACGAGTTCGGCCGTACCGTGGCCGCCGCCCAGGATGGCGGCCTGATCCGTCTGCAGGGCCCCTCGTCGCCGAACGAGCGGGTCAACTTCATGGCGCGGGTGGAGGGCGTCCAGGTCACGCCGATGTCGGAGCGGCCCAAGGTGATCGTCAACTCGCGCACCGGCGCCGTGGTCCTCAACGGTGCGGTCAAGCTGCACCGGGCCGCGGTGGCGCACGGCAACCTGTCGATCGTCATCGACACCGACAACCGGGTGTCCCAGCCGGAGCCCTTCAGCGAGGGGAGGACGGTGGTGGCGCCGAACAGCGATATCTCCATCGAGCAGCAGGGCGGCGCCCTGCACCTGGTCGAGGGCAGCGCCGATCTGATGGACGTGGTCAAGGCGCTCAACGCCCTGGGCGCCACGCCCCAGGACCTGATGTCGATCCTCGAGGCGCTGAAGGCCGCCGGCTCCCTGCGCGCCGAACTGGAGATCATCTGATGGCCGTTGCCGCGCTCGGCGAGCGTTTCGCCCTCGACCTGCAGGGGCTGCAGCGCCTCAAGCACACGGCCCGCGAGGATTCGCCAGCCGCACTGCGCGAGGCGAGCAAGCAGTTCGAGGCGCTGTTCCTGCAGTCGATGCTGAAAAGCATGCGCGAGGCCAGCCCGAAGTCGGGCCTGTTCGACAGCTCGCAGACACGCCTGTACACCGAGCTGCTCGACCAGCAGTGGGCGCAGCATCTGGCCGGACATGGCCTGGGGCTGGCCGAGCAACTGGCCGGCCAGCTGCGCGGCGCCGCCCCGGCAACGGACCCTGCGCAAAGCGCCAGGGAGGAGAACCTGCTGGCCGGGATTCCGCGCGCCACGCCACGGCCCCTGTACGGCAGCGTGGCGCTGCCGTCCGCTGCGCCGGGCGCAGCCGAACGGACGACGGAGGCGCCGGCCTCGCTGGGCAGCGTGGTGGAGCGCCCGGCCCATGTCACGGACTTCCTCGACCGCCTGCAGGCGCCGGCACGCCGGGCCAGCCGCGCCAGCGGCGTGCCCGCCGAACTGATCCTCGCCCAGGCGGCCCTGGAAACCGGCTGGGGGCGGCGGCAGATCGCCACGGCCGGCGGTGGCGACAGCCACAACCTGTTCGGCATCAAGGCCGGCAGCCAGTGGCGCGGGGCGACGGCCGACGTGCCGACCACCGAATACGTCGACGGCCAGGCGCAGAAGCGGGTGGAGCGCTTCCGCGCCTATCCGTCACTGGAGGCCGGCCTGGCCGACTACGCCCGGCTGATCGGCGGCAATCCGCGCTATGCCGGGGTGGTCGCCGCGCCGGACGCCGCCCAGGCGGCGCGCGAGCTGCAGCAGGCCGGCTACGCCACCGACCCGGCCTATGCCGACAAGCTGATCGCGGTGATGGCCAGTCTCGGCCAGACGCAGGCCGTCGCCCGTCTGGATGCGGCGGACACGCGGGAATGAGCGCGGTTGGCTCCGGGAGCCGCCCGTGCATGGGCGGATACAACCGCCTCAAGTCTTGGCCGGCGCTGCCGATAACCTGAGGCAAGCTGCGAAAGGGAAGGTTTGATGAGCATTTTCTCCATTGGCGTCAGCGGTCTGAATGCCGCCCAGGTGGCCTTGAGCACCACCTCCAACAACATCACCAACGTCTACACGGACGGCTACAACCGCCAGACCACCCTGCTCGGCGAGAGTGGCGTGGGCAACGGCGTGCAGGTCGAAGGCGTGCAGCGCCAGTTCAACCAGTTCGTCGCCACCCAGCTCAACCAGGCCACCAGCAACTCCAGCGCGCTGGACACCTACGAAACCCAGATCGCCCAGATCGACAACCTGCTGGCGGACAGCGAGGCGGGGCTGGCCCCTCTGCTGCAGAGCTTCTTTTCCTCCCTGCAGGATCTCGCCTCGGCGCCTTCCGACCCGGCCGCCCGCCAGGGGCTGATCGGCACCGCCGATACCCTGAGCGCGCAGTTCCGTGCCTTCGACGGCTATCTCGAAGACATGCAGCAGGGCGTCAACGGGCAGATCGAGGACGTGGTCTTCCAGATCAACAACACCGCCGAGCAGATCGCCATGCTCAACCGCGAGATCAGCCTGGCCAAGGCCAAGACCGGCGAGGCGCCCAACAGCCTGCTGGACCAGCGCGACCAGCTGGTGGCCGAGCTGAGCACGATGGTCGACGTGGAGCTGACCATCCAGGACGGCGGCACCTACAACATCAGCATCGGCAACGGCCAGTCCCTGGTTTCCGGCACCCGGAGCTTCGCCCTGGAGGCCATGGCATCTTCCGCCGATCCGTCGCGGACCGTGGTCGGCTATCGCGACGGCGCCGGCAACCTGCGCGAGTTCAGCGAGTCCACCTTCACCGGCGGCGAACTGGGCGGCCTGATGACCTTCCGCAGCGAAACCCTGGACAAGACCCAGAACCAGCTCGGCCAGCTCGCCGTGTCCCTGGCGCAGGGCTTCAACGCCCAGCACGCCGAGGGCGTCGATCTCAATGGCGACGCCGGAGGGGATTTCTTCTCCATCGGCGCGCCGACCGTCTACAGCAACGCCAACAACGACAGCGCCGCCTACCTGGAGGCGAGCTTCTCCGACGACCTGAGCGGGCTGACCGCCAGCGACTACGACGTGAAGTTCTCGGCGACCGACGGCTACAGCGTGACCCGCCGCGACACCGGCGAAACCACTACCTTCGCGGCCGACGCCACGACCCTCGAATTCGGCGGCATGGTCGTGACGGTCAGCGGCACGCCGGCCGACGGAGACCGCTTCCTCATCCAGCCGACCCGCCATGCCGCCGGCCAGCTGGAGAACCTGATCCAGGACACCGCGCTGATCGCCGCCGGCCAGGCCGAGGGCGGCACCGGCAGCGGCGACAACCGCAACGCCCTGGCGCTGCAGGCGCTGCAGGACGAGGCGCTGGTCGGCGGCGTGGCCAGCCTGAGCCAGGCCTATGCCTCGATGGTCGGCGACGTCGGCAACCGCACCAACGTGGTCCAGGTCAACCGCCAGGCCCAGGCGGGCCTGACCCAGCAGTTGCGTGCGCTGCAGCTGTCGGAGTCCGGCGTCAACCTGGACGAGGAGGCGGCCAACCTGATCCGCTTCCAGCAGTACTACCAGGCCAGCGCCAAGGTCATCGAGGTCGGCGCGACCGTGCTCGACACCCTGCTCGGCCTCGACGCCTGATCCCGGAGGACAAGCAAGCATGCGCATCAGCACCGTCACCATGTTCGAGCAGGGCCTGAACTCGCTGGTCCGCCAGCAGGGCGAGTACCTCAAGGTCGGCCAGCAGATCGCCAGCGGCAAGCGGGTGGTCAATCCTTCCGACGATCCCCAGGCCGCCTCGCAGGCGGTCGGCGTCGCCCAGTCGGCGGCGGTCAACCAGCAGTATGCGGACGCGCGGATCAGCACCCGCAATGCCCTCTCCCAGGAGGAGAGCGTGCTGGACAGCGTCGCCGACGCCATCGCCAGCGCCAAGACCCTGCTGGTCCAGGCCGGCAACGGCACGCTCAGCGACGCCGACCGCTCCTCCCTGGCCAGCGAACTCAGCGGCATCTACGAAGCCCTGCTCGGCCAGGCCAATGCCACCGACGGCAACGGGCGCTACCTGTTCGGCGGCTACCAGGACAAGAGCCCGCCGTTCGTCAAGGATGCGCTCACCGGCATCGTCAGCTATCAGGGCGACGCGGGCGTAGTGGCCCAGCAGGTGGACGCCTCGCGGCAGATGGCGAGCGGCGACAACGGGCTGCAGATTTTCCAGACCGTGCACGGTTCTGCCAGCTACCTGGCCCGGGCCGATGCCGCCAACGCGGGCAGCGTCACCTTCACCGGGCCCAGCGTGACGGACAGCAGCGATGCCGGCTTCGGCACGAGCTTCACGCTCGTCTTCGCGGTCGCGGCCGACGGTACGACCACCTACAGCACCGACGGCGGAACCACCCCGGTGCCCTATGTGGACGGGCAGAGCATCAGCGTCAACGGGCTGAGCCTGACCCTGGAAGGCACTCCGGCGGACGGCGACTCGATCGCCGTGAGCGCCGCCGACGAGGCCGATCCCGATCTGTTCCGCACCCTCAAGAACATGCTCGATGCGCTGAACACGCCACTGCAGAGCGACGCCGACCGGGCCCGTCTGCAGAACACCCTGTCCACCTCCAGCCGCGAGCTGGACAACGCGCTGGACAACGTGCTGACCACCCGCGCCTCGGTGGGCGCCCGCCTGAACGAGCTGGACGTGCTCGACACGGTGGGCGGCAACCGCGCGCTGAACTACGAGCAGACCCTCTCCGATCTGGTCGACCTCGACTACAACGCGGCGATCTCCGAATACAGCCTGCGCCAGGTCGGGCTGCAGGCGGCGCAGAAGACCTTCGTCGACATCCACCAGCTGTCGCTGTTCAAGCTGCTCTGACGCGGCGGCGCGGGAGCGTGGCGCCTTCGCGCCGCGCTTCAGCCTGCCGGCACCGCCAGACCGGCGATCAGTTGCGCCAGGAATTCCAGGCCGCTGCGGAACAGCCCGCCGAGAAAGCCCCCCAGATCGCCCATCAGCACGGTCAGCAGCGCCAGGCCGACGCTCAGCGACAGCGGGAAGCCCACCGAGAACACCGTCAGCTGCGGCGCCGAGCGATTGAGGATGCCCATCGCCAGGTTGATGATCAGCAGCGCGGCCACCAGCGGCATGGCCAGCAGCAGGCCCGAGGCGAAGACGGTGCTGCCGTAGCGGGCGAGCATCTCCCAGGCCGACGGATCGAGGCGCAGCAGGCCGACCGGCAGGCTGGCGAAGGTGCCGGCGAGCAGTTCGAGTTCCAGCAGATGGCCGTCGAAGGCCAGGAACATCAGCAGCGCGATCATGTACAGCAGGCGCGAGAGCACCATGCTGTTGGTGCCGGTGTCCGGCGAGAAGAAGGTGGCGAAGCCCAGGCCCATCTGCAGGCCGATGATGTCGCCGGCCGTCTGTGTCGCGGCGAGGGTGACGCGCATGACCATGCCGATGGCCAGGCCGATCAGCATCTGTTCGACCATGATGCCGAGGCCTGGCCAGGAGAACAGCGGCACCGCCGGCAGCGGCGGCAGGTTCGGGCCCAGCAGCACGCTCAGCAGGACCGCCAGGGCGATCTTCACGCGCGCGGGGACGCTGGTGTGGCCGAGCAGCGGGGCGGCCAGCAGGAAGGCGCCGATCCGGCAGAACGGCCAGAAGAAGCTGACCAGCCAGCCCTGCAGTTGCGCGTAGTCGACCTCGACCACGGTCAGCCGAGCATACCGGGAATATTCGCGAACAGTTCCCGGGTGAAGTCGACGATCGACTGGATCATCAGCGGGCCGGCCAGTACCAGCACGGCGAACACCGCGAGGATCTTCGGAATGAACGACAGGGTCATCTCGTTGATCTGGGTGGCCGCCTGGAACAGGCTGACCAGCAGGCCGACCAGCAGCGCGGTGAGCAGCAGCGGTGCGGCGAGGAACAGGGTGACACGCATGCCCTGGTGGGCCAGGTCCATGACCATTTCCGGCGTCATCGGGTTATCTCTCTATGGATGGAAGCTCTGCGCCAGCGAGCCGAGCAGCAGCTGCCAGCCGTCGACCAGCACGAAGAGCATCAGCTTGAAGGGCAGGGAAATGGTTGCCGGCGGGACCATCATCATGCCCAGCGCCATCAGCACGCTAGCCACCACCAGGTCGATGATCAGGAAGGGGATGAAGATGGTGAAGCCGATCTGGAAGGCGGTCTTCAGTTCGCTGGTGACGAAGGCCGGCATCAGCACGCGCAGCGGCACCTGCTCGGGGCCTTCCAGCTCGCCGAGCCTGGCCAGGCGGGCGAACAGCGCCAGGTCGCCGTCGCGGGTCTGCGCCAGCATGAACTCGCGGAATGGCTGGCTGCCGGTCTCGAGGAACTGCTCGAAGCCGATCTCGTCGCGGGAGAAGGGCTGCCAGGCGCTCTGGTAGGCGCGGTCGAACACCGGCGCCATGACGAAGAAGGTGAGGAACAGCGCCAGGCCGAGCAGGACCTGGTTGGGCGGCGCGGCCGGGGTGCCGATGGCGGTGCGCAGCAGGCCGAGGACGATGATGATCCGGGTGAAGCCGGTCATCATCAGCAGCAGGGCCGGCAGGAAGGCCATCGAACTGAGCAGCAGCAGGGTCTGCAGGCTCAGCGACCACTGCTGGCCGCCGCCGGCCAGCGGCTGGCTGGTGAGGGCGGGCAGGGCGGCTTCGACAGTGGCCGGCAGGCAGAGTGCGAGGCACAGGCCGAAGGCGCCGGCGGCCGGGCGCAGGCCGCGGCGCGGGACGGTCGGATTCATGGCCGCTCCGGGTTGGCGGCCTTGTGGCCGGACAGCTGCTGCTTGAGTTGGCCGGACAGGGCGCCGGCGAAGCGTTCGGCAAAGCCGCCGGTCGGCCGGGCGTCGTTCGCTTCGGCGGGCGGCGCCGGCAGTTCGTGGAGCTTGCTGATCTGCTGGCCGGTCACGCCGAGCACCAGCCAGGTGCCCTGCACCTCGACGATCACCACGCGCTCGCGGGGGCCGACCAGGCTGCTGCCGATCACCCGCAGGTGCTGGCCGGGCCACTGGCGGCCGGGGCCGAGGCGGCGCAGCAGCCAGCTGCAGAGGAATATCAGGCCGATCACCAGGGCCAGGGCCAGGGCGGTCTTGCCCAGCGCGGCGAGGCCCAGCAGGCTGTCGGCGCCGGCGTTCTCCAGGCCGGCGGCGGTCGTCGCGGCGGCACTCATCGGTTGAGCTTCTGCACCCGTTCGGAGGGCGTGATGATCTCGGTGATGCGGATGCCGTACTTGTCGTCGACCACCACCACCTCGCCCTGGGCGATCAGGTAGCCGTTGATGAGGATGTCCATCGGCTCGCCGGCCAGGCCTTCCAGCTCGACCACCGAGCCCTGCGCCAGCTCCAGCAGCTGCTTGATGGTGATCCGCGTGCGGCCGAGCTCGACGCTGAGCTTGACCGGAATGTCCATGATCATGTCCAGGTCGCGCATGCCATCCGCCGTGGCGCTCTTGCCGAGCGGCTTGAACACGCTCTTGCCGACGTTCTGCACGGCCGGTGCCGGGACCGTGGCAGCCTGTTCGGCGAAGGCGGCCGCCCAGGGATCGTCCTCGACCGGCGCGACGGCCTGTTCGGCCATGGCGCTGGCCCAGTCGTCCTCCAGGGTGTTCAGGTCGGTTTTGTTCGAATCAGTCATTGTGGAGTTCCTTGGCGGCGGGCAGGTTGCCCTTGACGAACCGGTCGGTCGTCGCGCCGGAGTTGGCGGATGAGTGGTCGATCAGTTCCCTTACCTGCAGGGCGCGCTGGCCGTTCTGGCTGCCGTACTCGCAGCGCATCACCGGCACGCCGTCGACCCGGGCGACGACCGTCTCCGGCAGCTCGATGGGCAGCACGTCGCCGACCTTGAGCGCCATGACCTGGCCGATGCACAGGTCGATGCCGGTGAAATCGGCGATCAGCTCGATCTGCGACTGTTTGATCTCGCTGGCCATGCGCTGGCCCCACTGACGCTCCTCTTCCGGGTGGCTGTCGTTGAGGGGGCCGTTGAGCAGGCTGCGCAGCGGCTCGATCATCAGGTAGGGCATGACGATGTTGAAGTCACTGGCCAGGTTGCCGACTTCCAGATGGAAGGTGCTGTTGATGACGATCTCGTTGGGCGAGCCGGTGATGTTGGCGAACTTGGCCTGCATCTCCGAGCGCAGGTAGTCGATCTCCAGCGGATACACCGACTTCCAGGCGCTCTGGTAGGCCTCCAGGGCCAGCCCCAGCAGGCGGCGGATGATGCGCTGCTCGGTGTGGGTGAACTCGCGCCCCTCGGATTTGGTGAGAAAGCGGCCATCACCGCCGAACAGGTTGTCCACCACC
Source organism: Azotobacter chroococcum (assembly GCF_004339665.1). Classification (GTDB taxonomy): domain Bacteria; phylum Pseudomonadota; class Gammaproteobacteria; order Pseudomonadales; family Pseudomonadaceae; genus Azotobacter; species Azotobacter chroococcum. The sequence continues at coordinate 26,401 of NZ_SMMU01000023.1, read as the reverse complement.
ATGAACACCAGGTTCGGCGGGAAGACCACCAGCGCCGTGCCGCGCAGCGGCTTCATGGCCAGCAGGTTGATGTTGGTCGGCACCGGCACGTTGCGCGCGAAGTCGCTGTAGCTCTGATAGCGCACGCTGTCGACGGTGATGTCGGCGCTGCGGCGGATCAGGTTGAACAGGCTCATGCGGAAATAGCGCGCGAAGCGCTCGTTGATGATGTCCAGCGCGTGCAGGCGCTCGCGGATCACCCGGTGCTGGGTGGCCGGATTGTAGGGGCGGATGCGCTGCTTGTCGGCGGGTTCGCTGGGCGAGGTGTCCTCCTCGCCGCTGACCCCCTTGAGCAGCGCATCGATCTCTTCCTGCGAGAGCAGATCGTCTTGGGCCATGGGCGGCTACTGCACGATGAAGTCGGTGTAGAGGACGTCGGTCACCCGCAGGGTCGGCTGCGGCGTGGCCATCGGCTGCTGGAGCATTTCGAGGATCTTCGCCGAGAGCTGGTCCTTGCCGCCGGGGGTCATCAGCTCGGCGGCGGTCTGTGCGGCGAACAGCTTGAGCAGGCGGCTGCGCAGCTGCGGCATGTACTGCTTGAGGAATTCCTCGCTGGCCTTGTCCGTCACCTGCAGGGACAGGCCGACGTAGAGCAGGCGCTCCTCGCGCTCCGCGCTGCGCAGGTTGATGGTGAAGGGGGTGATCGGCACGAAGATCGGCGCCGGCATGGGCTCGGCGGCGGCCTCGGCGCGGTCGGTGGCGGCATGCGCGCCCTTGCCCATGAGGAAGTACACGCCCGCGGCGCTGCCGCCGGCGGCGATCAGCACCAGAAGGATCACCAGCAGCCAGATGGCCTTGCCGTTGCCGCGTGCGGGAGGGGTTTTGCTCATTGCGTGTGCCCTTGGGGGAGGTCGACTCGTTCGAGGGAAAAAGTATGCCGACAGGCGCACAACCCCGATGGGGCGATAAGACCCTGCTATCGCGCGTATCTTGTTGTTTTGCCGCCGTGTGGCGCCGGTCGGTTATAGCGCGGAGCGGCCGTCCGGCCGCTCTCCTCAGGCGTACAGATCGACACCCTCGAGACGCACCGCGGGCGGTGCGGCGCTTTCCGCCAGTCCGGGCACGGACTCCTCGCCGGCGCCGCCCGCCAGGGCTGCGCCGCGCCCCGAGGTTCCTGGGCGCTCGTCCCGGGGCTGTTGCTGGCGCTCGCCCACCGAGGTTTCGCCGAGGGCGATGCCCTGTTCGGCAAGGGCTTCGCGCAGCTGCGGGATGGCCTGCTCGACCGCCGCACGGACCTGCGGGTGGGCGGAGAGGAACTGTGCCTGGGCCCCCGACTCGCCCAGCTTGAGGCTGATCGACAGGGGACCGAGCTCGGCCGGATGCAGGTGCAGTTCGATCTCCTGCTCGCCGCGCTGCTGCAGGCCGAGCAGGTGCTGGCCGAGGCCGCGCTGCCAGTCGGGGCTGGCCAGTGGCGCTGTCAGGTTGGCGCCGGCAGGGCTGCCCGTCGTCGCCGGGCCGCTGGCAGACGGGCCGCTGCCGGCGAGCGGGTAGGCGCTGCTGCTGCCGGAGGTGCTTTCCAAGCCGGGCGGAAGGTTGTCGCCCACCCGGATGTTTTCGGCGAGCGATGCCGCATGGCTTGTCCGGGCGCCTTCCGTGAGCGGTTCCACACGGCTTGCTTGGACGCCTTCCATGAGCGCTTCCGGGCGGCTCGCTTGGGCGCCATCCGGGATGGCTTCCGTATGGACCGCCCGGGCGCCTTCTGCGAACGCGGGTGCTTGGCCCGCCTGGCCGCTGCCGGCGAGTCCTGCCTGTCCGGCAGCGACTGGCGGAGTGGGAAGCGCCGGCCGGCTTTGCTCGGCGCCGGCGAAAATCGTCCGGCTGGGAGACGGCATGGCGCCCGCCGGTGCGGCCGTGGCTGCAGCTACGGCTGTGGCGCTAGCGATGGTCGCCGGCGAAGAGGGCGCGAGCTGTGTCGGCAGGCTCGCCAGGGCTGCTTCGGCAGGGCCGGAGAAGGACAGTTGTCCGGCGCGCTCGATCGCCTGCAGGCGCGAGCGGATGCGCTGCAGCTCGTCGGGGATGTCGGCTTCCGCAGGGCCGGTGGCGCCAGCGGTCGCCGCGGGTGGCGTCGGCAGGAGCGGAGCCTGCAGGAGCATGGCCGCCAGATCGGCTGGCGCCTCCTCCGGGCGTTCGTCAGCAGACGACGCGGCGTCTTTCTGGGTGCCCGCCCCGCTCGCCGGAGGCGTCACGGACAGGCCCGGCAGGCCGGTCGCCTGTGTGATGCCGGCTGCAGCGGCCGGCGTTTCCGTACGGGTCTGTGGGGCGGCGGCCGCGTCGGCCGTCTGGCGGCTGGCCGCCTGCTCGAGGCTGCGGGCGAAGCCGCCGCCGGTGCCGGCGGCTGCGGGCGAGGGGCCTGGCGCCGCGGGTGCTGCAGCGCCGGACGGGGGGCTGGCCGGCAGGGCGATGATATCCATGGGAGTCTCCTACAGGCTGCTGTCGGTCGGGAGGCCGGAAGTGTCGCGGCGCAGGCGCAGCTGGGCGCTGGTCTCGTCGCTGTGGCGCTGTTCGGCGCGGTTCTCGCGCAGTTGGCCGAGCAGGGCGCGACGCTCGACCAGGGTGTCGTAGGAGTTCAGCTTGCGGCGCTGCTCCTGCCAGTGCCGCTGGCTGTGGTCGACCTGCCGGCGCTGCGCCTCGAGGGTCTGCACGGCGCGCTGGATGGCGCTGTCCAGGGAGGCCAGGAAGGCCCGGTAGTTGTGCAGGCTGGCCGGCGCGATACCCTCCTGCATGGCCTGCTGCAGACGCTGGCGGTACTCCTGGCGATAGTGTTCGAGGGTATTCATCTGCGTCTGCGCCTGCTGCTGGGTGCGGCGCTGGTCGGCCAGGGTGCGGCCGGCGGTTTCCAGGGCTTCCCGGGTCAGGTCGATGAGGGTGTCAAGCGCGCTGGTCGTGGACATGCCGGGTTACCTGTCTTGCTCGCATGGCGTCATGGGTTGGGAATCAATGTGGTGAGCGTCTTCAGGGTTTCCTCGACGCCGGACCGCTCGTCGATGCGCTGCTGGAGGAAGCGCTCGAGCTGCGGGTAGAGGTTCACCGCGCGGTCCAGTTGCGGGTCGTGCCCCGGCGCATAGGCGCCGACGCTGATCAGGTCGCGGTTGCGCTGGTATCTGGAGAGCAGCTGCTTGAAGTGCTGGGCCTTGCGCTGCTGCGCGGGATCGACGATGGCGGTCATCGCCCGGCTGATCGAGGCCTCGATGTCGATGGCCGGGTAGTGGCCGCTTTCCGCCAGGTCCCGGGACAGCACGATGTGGCCGTCGAGGATCGCCCGCGCCGAGTCGGCGATCGGATCCTGCTGGTCGTCGCCCTCGCTGAGCACGGTGTAGAAAGCAGTGATCGAGCCGCCGCCGCGCGGTCCGTTGCCGGTGCGCTCGACCAGCCTGGGCAGCTTGGCGAACACCGACGGCGGATAGCCCTTGGTAGCCGGCGGTTCGCCGATGGCCAGGGCGATCTCGCGCTGGGCCATGGCGTAGCGGGTCAGCGAGTCCATGATCAGCAGCACGTCGCGGCCGGCGTCGCGAAAATCCTCGGCCAGCCGGGTGGCATAGGCGGCGCCCTGCAGGCGCGAGAGCGGCGAGGTGTCGGCCGGGGCGGCGACCACCACCGAGCGGCGCAGGCCTTCCTCGCCCAGGATGTTGTCGATGAAATCCTGCACCTCGCGGCCGCGCTCGCCGATCAGTCCGACCACGATGATGTCGGCGCGGGTGTAGCGCGCCATCATGCCGAGCAGCACCGACTTGCCGACCCCCGAGCCGGCGAACAGGCCCATGCGCTGGCCGCGGCCGACGCTGAGCAGGCCGTTGATGGCACGGATGCCGACGTCGATCTGGCGGTCGATGGGGGCCCGGTGCAGCGGGTTTAGCGGCGGGGTGTGCAGGCTGGCGTGGCGCACGTCCTCCAGTGGCCCCTGGCCGTCGAGCGGCTGGCCGCTGCTGTCGACGACCCGGCCGAGCAGATGCTCGCCGAGCGGGAAGCGCCGCGCGCTGAGCGCATCGCCGCCTTCGCCGAGGGGGAATACCCGGGCGCCGGGCTGCAGGCCGGCGATCTCCTCCAGCGGCATGAGGAACAGGCGCTCCCCGGCGAAGCCGACCACTTCGGCTTCGGCCAGCCGTGCGGCGCCGCCGGGCTGGGCGGCCAGCTCGATACGGCACACCCCGCCGAGGGGGATGCCCAGGCCGACGGCCTCGAGGACCATGCCGGTGGCCCGCACGATGCGCCCGCTGCGCCGGTACGGCGGCAATTCGCCGATGCGCCGGCGCAGGCCGTCGAGGGCCTGCGACCAGCGCTGCTGGTGGGGATTTCCGGTCACGTCGCGGGAGCCTCGTCGACCGGCAGTGCTGCCGGGCGCTTGCGTACCTGGCGGGCGATCGCCGCCCAGCGGCTTTCCCAGCTGGCGTCGAGGTCGCCGCCCTGGCTGGTCGCCCGGCAGCCGCCGCGGGTGATCAGGGCGTCCGGCTGGAGCTGCCAGCCGGCCGCGTGCAGTTCCGCGCCGAGCTGCTCGCGGACCAGTTGCAGGTCGGCCGGATGCAGCCACAGGCGCGGCTTGCCGCCGAGCGGCGGTTCGCTGTGCAGCAGGGCGCGGACGATCGGCAGGATGTGCTCCGGGTCGATCTTCAAGGCCTCACCGGCCAGTTGGCGGGCGCCGGCCAGGGCCAGTTCGACCAGTTGCTCGGCGATCTGCCCGTCGAGCTGGGCGAGCGCCTGCTCGAAGGTCAGCGCCAGGGCGCGCAGCGGCTCCACGGCTTCGCGGATCTGCTCCTGAAGGATCTGCTCGCCGGCCTGGCGGCCTTCCTCCAGGCCCTGCGCGTGGCCGTCCGCCCTGCCGGCGGCGAAGCCTTCCTCGTAGCCCTGGCGACGGGCCTCCTCGCGGGCCTGTTCGCGCAGCGCCTTGAGTTCCGCGTCGCGCTTGAAGGCCTGCTGGCGCTGGGCCTCGCGGCGCAGGCTGTCGGGGTCGGGGCGGGCGTCCCGCGGGCGCCCCAGCTCGTCCATCTGCCAGGGGCGCCAGGGGGCGTCGTCGCGCGACCAGGACGGCCGGTCAGACATAGGCGTCGTCCCCGCCGCCGAGCACTATCTCGCCGCTGTCGGCCAGGCGGCGGACGATCTGCAGGATGGTCTTCTGCTCGGCCTCGACCTGGGAGATGCGGATCGGCCCGCGCGCCTCCATGTCCTCGCGCAGCAGCTGGGCGGCGCGGCTCGACATGTTCGCCAGGAACTTCTCGACCAGTGCCGGCGGGGCGCCCTTGAGGGCGATGACCAGGGAGTTGCTTTCCACCTGGTTGAGGATCAGCTGGATGCTGCGGTCGTCCAGCTCCAGCAGGTTCTCGAAGAGGAACATCTCGTCGAGGATCTTCTGCGCCAGGTCCTCGCTGTGGGCGCGCACGGTCTGGATGGCGACTTCCTCGAGGGTCGAGTTCATCAGGTTGAGGATTTCCGCCGCGGTCCTCACGCCGCCCATCTTGCTGCGCTTGAGGTTCTGGCCGTCGAGCATGCCGCCGAGCACTTCGGTCAGCTCGTGCAGGGCGATCGGCTGCACGCCGCTGAAGGTGGCGATGCGCAGGATGATGTCGTTGCGCAGGCGCTCGTCGAACAGTTCCAGCACGTCGGCGGCCTGGTGGCGATCCAGGTGGACCAGGATGGTGGCGATGATCTGCGGATGCTCGTCGCGGATCATCTCGGCGACCGTCGAGGCCTCCATCAGGTTCAGCTTGTCGATGCCGGTGCCGGTATCGCTGGTCTCGAGGATGTCGTCGATCAGGCTGGCCGCCCGTTCGCTGCCGAGCGCCTTGGTCAGCACGGCGCGGATGTGCTCGCTGGACTGGATGTTGATCGCCGCGTACTGCTCGGTCTCGTCCATGAAGTCTTCGAGCACCAGGCGCATTTCCTCGTGGGAAACCTGGCTCAGGCGGGCCATTTCCGTGCCGACCGCCTGCACGTCCTGATTGGACAGGAACTTGAAGACCTCGGCCGCGCTGTCCTCGTCGAGGGACAGCAGGAGAATCGCGCTGCGCCGCGCACCACTCATCTCAGTCATTTTTCTTCATCCAGCCGCGAATGATCATGGCTACCAGGCGGGGGTCTTCCTGGGCCATTTCGCGCAGGCTCTGCAGGTTGTGTTCGTAGACCGGCGACTTGCGCCGCGGGTCGCGCTTCTGGTGCTCCTCGGCGGCGATGGCCGGCACCCTGGAGGCCTCGAGGGTGGCCTGCGCGGCTTCGACGGCCTCGGTACGGGCGGCGGCTTCCACGGCCAGCCTTTCCCTGTAGCGGCGCTTCAGCGGGCGCAGCACCATCAGCCAGAGCAGCAGGGCGATGAAGGCCACCAGCAGGTAGCGGGACAGGCCGGCTGCCAGGTTGTAGAACTCCGGCGTCTTCCACCACTCCTGCTGCTCGGCGACCTCGATGTCGGCGAAGGGGCTGTTCATGATTTCCAACTGGTCGCCACGCCCTTCCGTGAAGCCCATGGCCTGGCGGACCAGGCGGTCGATCCGGGCCAGCTCCTCCTGGCTCAGCGGCTCGCGGGCGCGGGCGCCGTCCTTGACCAGGTCGCGGTAGTTGACCACCACCGCGGCGGACAGGCGCTGCACGCTGCCGCGCCGGTGCTGCACATGCTCGACGCTGCGGTCGATCTCGTAGTTGATCGTGTTGTCGCGGCTCAGCGCGGTGGGCGGCGCCTTCTCCTCGGCGGCCGCCGCCTTGTCGGCCTTGCCGGCGGCGGCCGTGTCGCCGGCCGGCGCCGTCTCGGGCGCGGCGGCTGCTGGCGATGCATTCGGCGGGCTGTTGGTCAGTGCGCCGGGCACCCCGCGGGCTGGCTCGTTGCCGCCGGACAGGTTCTCGGAGAGCTGCTGGCTGCGCACCGCCGCTTCGCCGGGCTGCTGGTTGGGGGCGTAGCGCTCGGCGGTCTGTTCGCGACTGGAGAAGTCGATCTGCGCTACGACCTGGGCGCGGACGTTCTGCGCGCCGAGGATCGGAGCGAGGATGTTCTCGATGCGCCGCTGGTAGGAGCGCTCCACCTCGTCGATGTAGTTCAGCTGGGTACCGTCGAGGTCGCGGGCCCCGCCCGGCTGGGAGAGCAGGCGGCCGTTCTGGTCGACCACGGTCACCGCGTCGACGGCCAGGCCCGGCACGCTGGAGGACACCAGGTGGGCGATGGCGCTGACCTGGCGCTCGCCCAGTTCGCGGCCCGGTTGCAGATTGAGCACCACCGAGGCGCGGGCCGGTTCGCGCTCGCGGACGAACACCGACTGCCTGGCCATGGCCAGGTGCACGCGGGCCTTAGCTACCGGGCCGAGCGATTCGATGGAGCGTGCCAGCTCGCCCTCCAGGCCGCGCTGGAAGTTGACCTGTTCGGCGAACTGGCTGACCCCGAAGGCCTGCTTGTCGAGCAGCTCGAAGCCGACGTTGCCGCCCTGCGGCAGGCCCTGTTCGGCCAGTTGCAGGCGCAGGGTGTGCAGTTGCTCGGCCGGCACCAGCAGGGCCTGGCCGCCCTCGCTCAGGCGATAGGGCACGGCGCGCTTTTCCAGCTCGCCGATGATCCGCCCACCCTCGGCCTCGTCGAGGTTGGCGAACAATACCCGGTACTCGGGCTCGCGGGCCCAGAGCAGCAGGGCGACGATCACCGCCAGCACCGCCGCGCCGGCCAGCAGCAGCGGCAGCAGTGGTTGGCTGCGCATCGGTGCGAGCAGGCGGCTGGCAAGGGGCGGGGCCGGGCTGGCGAGCGCGCTGCCTTGCCCCAGGGCCGCGTTACTCACGGGTGTCTCCGGCAGAGGGCTTGGGCGATAGGGCAAGCATGGAAAATCCGGTTCTGGAGATGGGTTGCACGCACCCGGGCCGTTGGTCGCGCAAGCACGGGCCAGGAAAGCGGGGCGATTCTGGACGAGCGTCATTATCCGGGGAGCGCCGGCGCGTAAAGGTTCAAAAAGCCGGTGCTTTTAGGGTCAATTGGCCGCTTCCCCGGCAGGGCGGGGTTGTTAGGCTTGCAACTACTTTTCCGCCGTCCATCGTCCAGGCCCCGTCCATGAGTTCGCCCGTCATCCAGTCCGCCCTGCAGCAGATGCAGACTCTCGCCACCCAGGCCGCTGGTGCCCAGGCCTCGGGTCCGCAGGCCGCCGGGGTGGTGTCGGGAAGCTTTGCCGGCGAACTCCAGGCGGCGATCCATCGGGTCAACCAGTTGCAGCAGACCGCCAGCGCCAGGTCCGATGCCTTCCAGGCCGGCGAGCCGGGCGTGGCCCTGAACGACGTGATGGTGGATATGCAGAAGGCCAGTGTGGCCTTCCAGATGGGCGTGCAGGTACGCAACCGCCTGGTCAGCGCCTACAAGGAAGTGATGAGCATGCAGGTCTGAGGACGTTCGGCGGATGGTCGCTAAAGTCTGTCGTGGCGTGGTCGATATCCTGAAGCGACAACGAAATCGGCTATCGCGCAGCCGTCCGCGCCGCGGACCGCCGCGCCGCTTCACAAGGACTGACATGGCTACTATCTCGTCACTGGGCGTTGGCTCGGGTCTCGATCTCACCGGTCTTCTGGATCAGCTCGAATCCGCCGAGCGCCTGAAGCTCACCCCCATCACCAGCCAGCAGAGCGTCATCGAGAGCAGGATTTCCGCCTTCGGCCGCCTGCAGGGCTACCTGACCAGCCTGCAGGGCACGGTCGAGAAGCTCGCCACGGCCTCCACCTACCAGGGCCAGACCAGCCGCATCAGCGGCAGCGGCGTGGGCGTGGCGGTGACCTCCAGCGCGGTGCCGGGCAGCTACCAGGTGCAGGCGACCCAGCTTGCCCAGGCGCACAGCCTGGCCAGCGCCGGGGTGGCCGACAAGACGGCGGCCCTGGGCACCGGCACCCTGACCATCCAGAGCGGCGAGGAAACCCTGACCATCGAGGTTTCTGCCGGCGGCAACTCCCTGGAAGGCATCCGCGACGCTATCAACGCCGAGAAGGGCGGGGTCACCGCGTCGATCGTCAACGACGGCAGCGGCACGCCCTGGCGCCTGGCGCTGAGCAGCAAGGCGACCGGCACCGAGGCGGCCATGACGGTGAGCTTCGACGACGGGGGGAGCGGCGGCGATCAGTTGAACGCATTGCTCAATCCCTACGATGCCGCTACCAATTCGAACGGCTACAAGGAAACCGCGGCGGCCAAGGATGCCCAGCTGACCGTCAACGGCCTGGCCATCACCAGCCAGAGCAATACGATCGAAGGCGCCCTGCAGGGGGTGACCCTGACCGTCTCCGCCACCGGCGATGCGCAGACCCTGACCGTCGAGCGCGACACCGCATCGATCAAGTCGGCCATTGACAGCTTCGTCACTGCCTTCAACGCCCTGGACAGCACCACCGACAGCCTCACCTCCTACGATGCCGACAGCGGCAAGGCCGGCACCCTGCTCGGCGACTCGACGCTGCGCGGCGTGCAGAGCCGGCTGCGCCAGGCGATTACCGGCGGCCTCGACGAGGGCACCTATCGCTACCTGTCGGACCTGGGGATCTCGCTGCAGCTCGACGGCACCCTGAAGGTCGACGACGGCAAGCTGACCGAGGCGCTCGAGGGCGATCTTGCGGATGTCCAGGCGCTGTTCGTCGGCACCACCGACAAGCCGGGCCTGGCCGCCACGCTGAGCGATACGCTGGACGACATCCTCGATGACGAGGGGGCGATCAGCAATGCCATCGAGGGGCTCGAATCGCGCAGCGAGGCGCTGGACGAGCGTTATTCGCGTATGGAAAGCAGCATCGCCGTGACCATCGAGCGTTACCGCGTGCAGTTCTCGACGCTCGATTCGCTGATCGCCCAGATGAACTCGACCAGTACCTATCTGACCCAGCAGTTCGATGCCTTGAGCGCGATGCTGGGCGACTCGTAAGCGAAACAAGGGGGATTTGACGTGACTGTCATGCGCGGCGCTGGCGCCTATGCCAGGGTGGGGGTTGAGAGCGGAGTCATGTCGGCCTCTCCCCACCAGTTGATCGTGATGCTGTTCGATGGGGCTCAGGCGGCGATCCGGACGGCCCGGCTGCACATGCAGGCAGGTAACGTCGCCGAGAAGGGCAAGGCCATTTCCAAGGCGATCGATATCGTCAACCGGGGACTGCTGGCCGCTCTGGACCACGAACGCGGCGGTGAGCTGGCCGGGCGGCTGGAGCAGCTCTACGACTATGTGGCACGGCTGCTGCTGCGGGCCAACCTGCACAACGACGAGCGCAGCCTGGACGAGGCTGCTTCCCTGCTGGAGCAGATCGGCTCGGCCTGGCGACAGATCGTTCCCCAGTCAGGGGGAGATTGACCATGGACGGGGGGCAGCAACTCATCGCGTCCTACGAGCTGCTTCTGCAGCAGTCGAAAAGCATGCTGGAACTGGCTCGCCGTGGCGACTGGGTGGCCCTGCTGCAGGAAAAGTCCTGTGGGTTGGTCGATGCCGAAAGGCTGCGGCAGCTGGAGGCCCGGGCCTCTCTCGGGCAGCAGGAGCAACTGCGCAAGGTCGAGTTGCTGGAGCAGATCCTGGCGCTGGATGCGGAGATCCGCACGCATCTGCTGGCGCGCCGCGATGAGCTCGGCCGGCTGATCATGAATTCGAGCCGCCAGCGCGAGCTGAATCGCACCTATCGTCCCGTCGTGGGCGCGGCGCTGGTGTACCAGGCGGCCGACCGCTTCGACAAAGGCTTGCCGTGAGCGGGATCACGCCGCTGCTCGACAGCCTGTTGCATCAGGTGTTGGGCAAGCGGGTCGATCTGCCGGCGGCCAGGCAGGGCGATCGGCCGGTGGAGCCGATCGTCCCGGGCGGGGCGGTGCGTGCGCTGCACGGCGATTCCCGTACGGATGCGCGCGGCCCGCAGCTTCTGGCGCCGCTGCCGCAGACTGCGCCGCGCGGCGATGGGGAGGCCTCCCGCCCTGCATCTTCGGGGGAGTCGGCGGGCCCGGCTTCCGACTCGACCCGGCTCAGTCCGGCGGCGCGCACCATTGCCGACCTGCTCGTCGGGCATCCGGGGCGTCCTTCAGCGATAACGCCTGCCGCGCCGCTGTTGTCCTCCGTCGGCACGCCGCCTGTTGCCAGCCTGCTCGCCGGCCTGCTCGGGCAGAGCATCGGCGAAAGCGGGCTCTTCTACGAGGCGCATCTGGCTCGCTGGTATCGCGGCGAGCTGCCGCTGCAGGCGCTGGCTCGCGAGCCGCAGATGGGCGGCTGGCTGGCTTTGGCCGAGGAGGCGGCATCCTCGCCGCGTGCCGGCGGAGGGGGAGGGGCGACCTCCTCTGTGCAGATGCCGCTCCTGCCGGAGAGCGCTGATGGCGAGTCGCTGCCTGTCGAGTCCTCCTTCCACGGCGAGGAGGCTCTGCAGGGCGGGCCGGCGCTTTCCCGGGAACAGCTGCAGGGGCTCGTCCGTCATCAGCTGGAGCTGCTGGTCAGTCCGCTCCTGCGCTGGGAGGGCGAAGCCTGGCCGGGCTTGTTCATGTCCCTGCTCGTGCAGGCGCCGGAGGCGGAGCGGAAGGGCTTGGCCCGGCCGGGTGGGGGCGGGGAGGAGTCCGTGCAGGAGGAGGCGCAGTGGTGTTTGCGCCTGGATCTGGAGTTGCCCGTGCATGGCGCGCTGCACGTGGAGGCCTGGCTGGGCGCGCGATCCCTGTCGCTGAGCATGGCCACCGCTTCGCCAACGCTGCTCGATTATTTTTCGCGTACCCAGGGGCTCTTGCGGGAGCGTATCGGGCAATGCTGTCCGGGGGAGCTGGCCTTGCGTTGCCTTGATGCGCGGCAGGTCGCGGAGAGTTCCGATGAGTGAGGATCAACGCGGCCGGGACGCTTTGGGGGGGCGCTGCCAGGCGCTTGCGCTGGCCTATGGCGAGGGCGATGGCGCGCCGCGGGTGGTGGCCAAGGGCTATGGGCTGCTGGCCGAGCGCATCGTTGCCGAGGCGCAGCGTCAGGGCGTTCCCGTGCATGCCGCGCCGGAGCTGGTCGGCCTGCTCATGCAGGTGGAGCTGGATGCGCAGATTCCGCCGCAGCTCTATCAGGTCGTGGCTGAGCTGCTGGTCTGGGCCTATGGCCTCGAGGCGGATCGCGGCGAGCCTGTCGAGTGAGGGGCAGGGATGCCTGCCTCGCATATGCGACTTTTGTGCAGGTTGGTAGGGTCGATACATCATTTGAATGCTAAAGTTCAAAAAATGGCGTTCCGCTCGTCGGTTTTTTTGACGCTGTTCACACTTGCTTCGCCAAACATTTCTAGATCGGAGATTTTTTCGGGAATCTTGATGGGCGGGCGTTCCAGGTTCGGGAGTGCGCATCGTTTAGGAGTTTCAAGGGTGTCAATGGTTGCCGATAGCCTCATCGACGAGATTCAGGATTTGAATCTTTCCTATCTGCTGCTGGTGCAGCGGCTGTTACGCAAGGATCGCGCTACTGCCATTTTTCGTCTGAAGCTGAGCGACGAGATGGCCAACTTGCTGGCAGGGTTATCGGGCAAGCAGCTGATGCAGCTGGCGCGTACCAATCAACTGATCTGTCGGCCGGGCTTCGAAGATGCCGGGCAGTTGACCAGGGTCCTGAACAATTCCCGCGAGCCAGGGCTGGCACGGCTTCATGCGTCCCTGCTCATGGTTTCCGCCGATCAGTCGGGGGGATGGGCAGGGAATGCCGAACGATGACGGAAAAAAGTCTGGTCAATGAAATGCTTCAGGTGCAGCTGGCCATCGAGCTGATCGAGCTGGGGGCCCGCCTGCAGGTGCTGGAGACCGAAACCGATCTCAGTCGGGGGCGGCTGATCCGTTTGTACAAGGAGTTGCGCGGCGTGTCGCCGCCGAAGGGCATGCTGCCCTTTTCCACCGACTGGTTCATTACCTGGCTGCCGAACATTCATTCATCGCTGTTCTACGGGATCTATCGCCAGCTGTTGGACAATTGCGGCTGCGAGCGGATGGAGGCATTCGTCAAGGCGTTTCGTCTCTATCTCGAGCAGGTCCGGCTGGACGAAACCGAGTTCGTGCTCGGTCTGACCCGGGCCTGGACGCTGGTGCGCTTCTTCGAAAGCGAAATGCTGGAGATGATCCAGTGCACCTGTTGTGGCGGCTCGTTCGTGGCGCATGCCCATGCGCCGGCCAAGGATTTCGTCTGCGGCATCTGCCAGCCGCCCTCGCGTGCCGGCAAGACGCGCAAGCGCCGCGAAAGCGAGTTGCAGATGGCCGCCGGCGAGCCGGTATTGCCGGAGCTCTGCGCCAAGAGCTGAGTTCGGCCGGCTCTCTTTCAAACCTGGCGGGTTCTGCCGGCCCCCTTTCGTCAGGGGGGGCGGCAAAGTTTTCCGAAAGGTTCTCAAGCATCGCACTGTCGTGCCGATATTCCCGGTATCGCTGCTCTCTGGAAGGACGCGCCTGTGCTGATCGCTCTAGGACTCATCGTTGTCATGCTCTCGGTATTCGGCGGCTATGCGCTGTCCGGTGGCAGCCTGGGGCCGCTGTTCCAGCCCTTCGAGCTGCTCATCATCGGCGGGGCTGGTCTGGGGGCCTTCATCGCTGCCAACAACGGCAAGACCATCAAGGCCACGCTGGGAAGCTTTTCGCGTCTCAAGCGTGCCAGCGGCTACGACAAGGCGCTCTACATGGAGCTGATGGCATTGCTGTTCAACCTGCTGAGCAAGACCCGGCGCGAGGGCATGATGGCCATCGAGAAGGACATCGACAGCCCGGGCGACAGCGCGCTGTTCGCTCCCTATCCCAAGGTTGTGCAGGATCCGATGATCATCGGTTTTCTCACCGATTACCTGCGGCTGATGGTCAGCGGCAACACCTCGCCCCATGAGCTCGATGAATTGATGGTCCACGAAATCGAGGAGTTCGAGCACGAGGCGCATCTGCCGGTCGATGCCATGAACAAGGTCAGCGACGCGTTGCCGGCCTTCGGCATCGTGGCCGCCGTCATGGGGGTGGTCAAGGCGCTGAGCATGGCGGATGCCGGTCCGGACGAGATGGGGCAGATGATTGCCCATGCCCTGGTGGGCACCTTCCTGGGCATCCTGCTGGCATACGGGATGGTCGCTCCAGTGGCCAGCCGCGTCGACCGCCAGGTGGGCGAGGCGGTGAAGATGCTGCAGTGCATGCGCGTCACCCTGCTCGCCAGCCTCAACGGCTACGCCCCGCAGCTGGCCGTGGAGTTCGGTCGCAAGGCGCTGCATAGCGCCGAGCGTCCCAGCGCCGCCGAACTCGAGGAGCATGTGCGCAACAGCAAGAGCTCCGGAGCCGACGCGGCATGAATGACCGCCCCGTCATCATCATCCGGCGCAAGAAGAAGGCCGCCCATGGTCATCATGGCGGTGCCTGGAAGATCGCCTTCGCCGATTTCATGACGGCGCTGATGGCCCTGTTTCTGGTGCTCTGGACGCTCGCCAACGCCGGTCAGGCCCAGAAGGCCGCGGTCGCCGAGTATTTCCGTACCCCGCTCGTGGTGGCGCTGATGGGCGGCGATCGCGAGGGAGCCAGCAGGAACGTCATCCCCGGCGGCGGTCCCGATCCGAACTTCGCCGAGGGCGAGCACTTTCGCATCGACCCGCAACTGGAGTCGCGACGGATCGACGAGCAGGAGCGCGCACGCCTGCAGCAGCTGGAAAGGCGCATCAAGTCGGCATTGACGGTCGACCCGATCCTCAAGGAACTCAAGGAGCAGATCCTGATCGACCTCACGCCCGAAGGGCTGCGCATCCAGCTCGTGGATACCGAGCAGCGGCCCATGTTCGAGATCGGCAGTGCCCGGGTCGCCCCCTACATGAGCACCCTGTTGCGCACCCTTGCGCCGATGCTCAACGAGCTGCCCAACCGCATCCAGATCACCGGGCATACCGACAGCCGTCCCTACGCCGGCGGCGAGGCGGGATACAGCAACTGGGAGCTGTCCGCCGAGCGTGCCAATGCTTCCCGGCGCGAGCTGGTCAACGGCGGACTGGCCTCCGAAAAGCTGCTGCGCGCCTCGGGGATGTCCGACCGCATTCCTTTCCAGGGGGCCGGACCGAACGATGCCGCCAACCGGCGCATCGCCGTGATCGTCCTCGACAGCCGCATCGCCGATGCGATTTTCGACCAGCGGGAGTACGGCCCTCTGCCGACGGCGCCCGCAACCGAAAAGCCCGCCGATGTCGTGGCGCCGGATGCCGCCCACGGCTCCGACGGGCGAGAGGCCCGGCCTTAGGGTCTGTTGACGTTTTGGCGTAGGGCCCGTCTGGCGCAGAACAAGGAACGAGGAGAGAAGTTTGGTCATTCCAAATGAACGACGAGAGACGCCGTGCTGCGCCAGACGGGCCCCGTCCCTTCGGGTTGCGCGGCAAATGCTGCCATGCGGCGTCCCGCGCCTTGCCTGGCGGCATTTGGCGCGGCAACGCGGCTCACGCCAGAACCTCAACAGACCCTAACCAACCACTGCCACGGTGCTTGCATGGATATCACCGATTTCTACGACACCTTCTTCGAGGAGGCCGCAGAACTGCTGGAAGATATGGAGCGTCATCTGCTCGAGCTGGACATCGAGTCCCCCGATCCCGAGCAGCTCAACGCCATCTTCCGCGCCGCCCACTCCATCAAGGGCGGCGCCGGCACCTTCGGCTTCGACGTCCTGCAACGGACCACCCACATCTTCGAGAACATCCTCGACCACCTGCGCCGCGGCGAGCTGAGGCTGCGGCGCGATATCGTCGACACCTTCCTGGAAACCAAGGACATGCTGCAAGACCAGCTAGCCGCCTACCGCAACGGCAGCGAACCTGACCCCGAGGCATTCGCGCGTATCTGTCAAACCCTGCAGCAGATGGCCCTGGAGGAACTCGGCGGGCAGGGCGCGGAGGTGGCCGTGCAGGCCCCGGCTCCGATCCCTGCCGTCGAACCGGCGCCGTCGCCCGAGCCCGAGGCGGCTGGGGCGCCGGCGGGCGGGGAGGGGGCGGAGCGCCTGCGCGTGGTGCTGCTCGGCGTCGCCGAGAAGGACCGCGAGCTGTTGATCGGGGAGCTCGGGCATTTCGGCGGCATCCTCGCCCAAGGCGGCGACGTCCAGCGCTACGAGGTGGAGCTGGCCACCGGCGAGAGTGCCGACGACATCGAGGCCGTGCTCTGCTTCGTGGTCGAGCCCGAACAGCTGGAGATCCAGGTGCTCGCCACGGTTCCGCAGGCGCTGCAGGCGAAGGAGGCTGGCGAATCCACCGAGGCCGGTTCTTCGCAGGTCGAGCCCGCGGCGGGCGAGCTTTCCCCGCCTGTCGAGGCGAAAAAGACCCCGGCTGCAGCGGTCCAGGCTTCTGCTGCCGCGGCCCCGCAGCCGGGCCCGGCGGCCTCCGGCAAACCGCCGGCCAATGGCAATGGCGAATCCACCAGCCTGCGCGTGCCGGTGGCCAAGGTCGACCAGATCATCAACCTGGTGGGCGAGCTGGTAATCACCCAGTCGATGCTCGACCAGATGCTCGGCCGGCTGGACGGCGCCACGCACAGCGAGCTGGTCAACGGCATCGCCCTCCTGCAGCGCAATGCCCGCGACCTGCAGGAAGCGGTGATGTCCATCCGCATGGTGCCGATGGATTTCGTGTTCAGCCGTTTCCCGCGCCAGGTGCACGACCTGGCGGCCAAGCTGGGCAAGGAGGTCGAGCTGGTCACCGTGGGCAAGTCCACCGAGCTGGACAAGAGCCTGGTGGAGCGCATCGTCGATCCGCTGAACCACTTGGTGCGCAACAGCCTCGACCACGGCATCGAGTCGCCCGAGGTGCGCGAGGCCGCCGGCAAGCCGCGCACCGGGCGGCTGACCCTGTCGGCGCAGCATCAGGGCGGCAATATCCTGATCGACGTCATCGACGACGGCGCCGGGCTCAACCGCGACAGGCTGCTGGCCAAGGCGCGCAGCAACGGCCTGGCGGTTTCCGACAGCATGAGCGATGACGAGGTCTGGCAGTTGATCTTCGCTCCCGGTTTCTCTACCGCCGAGGTGGTCAGCGACGTTTCCGGGCGCGGCGTCGGCATGGATGTGGTCAAGCGCAACATCCAGTCGCTCGGCGGACACGTGCAGATCCTCTCGCGTCAGGGCCAGGGCACCACCACCCGCATCGTGCTGCCGCTGACCCTGGCGATCCTCGACGGCATGTCGATCCGCGCCGGCGAGGAGATCTTTATCCTGCCGCTGAATGCCGTGATCGAGTCGCTGCAGCCGCGCAGCGAGGACATTTATGCGATGGCCGGCACCGACCAGCTGCTCAAGGTGCGCGACGAGTACCTGCCGCTGCTGCCGCTGCACCAGGTCTTCGGCATTCCCGGCGCGCGCACCCGGCCGAGCGAATGCATCGCCGTGATCGTCCAGGGCGAGGGCACCCGCTGCGCCCTGCTGGTGGACGAACTGGTCGGCCAGCAGCAGGTGGTGGTGAAGAACCTGGAAACCAATTACCGCAAGGTGCCGGGCGTCTCCGCCGCGACCATTCTCGGCGATGGCAGCGTGTCGCTGATTCTCGACATCGCCGATTTGCAACGCCTCAACCGCAGACAGAGCGCCGCCCGTCAGGAACGTGCGGCCGCCATCGAACAGGAGCTGATGCTGTCATGACTTCCCTCAAGCACGCCGATCTGGCGGCGGTCATCGCCGACACCCATACCCGCGAATTCCTGGTCTTCTCGCTGGGCAGCGAGGAATACGCCATCGACATCCTCAAGGCCCAGGAAATCCGCAGCTACGAGAACGTCACGCGGATCGCCAACACCCCGGACTTCATCAAGGGGGTGACCAACCTGCGCGGGGTGATCGTGCCCATCGTCGACCTGCGCATCAAGTTCCACCTCGAGCGCGTCGAGTACGGCGGGCAGACGGTGGTCATCGTGGTCAACGTCGAAGGGCGCGTCGTCGGCGTGGTGGTCGACGGGGTCTCGGATGTGATCAGCCTGCCGCCCGAGCAGATCAAGCCGGCGCCCGAGTTCAGCCTGTCGCTGTCCTCCGACTATCTCAGCGGGCTGGCGAGCATCGGCGAGCGCATGCTGGTGCTGGTCGACATCGACAAGCTGCTGACCAGCGAGGAAATGGCCCTGGTGGAGAAGACCATGGCCTGACGTGCGGCCTCCCCAGGTTCGCAGCGCCACCCGCGCGGCTCGATGCCGGCCTCGTCTCAAGTCCGGCTGCCGCTTGCCGATAGAGTGGAAAAGGCCCCCTGGCGGTGGGGCCGGCGGCAGCATCTCGGAACTCGATAATCATAAGAAAACAGCACAAGGAGAGATGAATGGGCAATCCGACGACGAGTCAGAAGCTCTGGGGCACCCTGGCCGCGGCCTGGCTGGCGATGTTGGCGCTGATGTTCCTGGCGGTCTGGATCATGCGCGGCATGATGTTCGACGAGCGCAGCGCCAAGGTCGAGAGCCAGGTCGAGATCGCGCTTTCGGTGCTGGGGGATGTCGCCGCGCAGGTCGAGCGCGGCGTCATGAGCCGCGAGGAGGGCCAGGCCCGTGCGGCCGGGCTGGTCAAGAGCATGCGCTATGACGATGGGCGCGGATATTTCTTCGTGTTCGATGGCGACTCGCGCAACATCACCCATCCGACCCTCGAGACGGGCAGCTCGCTGGCGGAGTTCAAGGATGCCGACGGGCGCAACCTGTTCGTCGAGTTCGCCGGGGCGGCAGACCGAGGGCAGGGCCATGCGTTTTTCGACTACCGCTGGCGTCACGGCGGCACCGGCGAGTTGGAGAGCAAGCGCTCGCTGATCCGTAGCTTCGAGCCCTGGGGCTGGTACGTGGGAAGCGGTATCTACATCGCCGACATCAACCAGATGTTCATCCAGCGCCTGACCCAGTCGGTGTTCGGCCTGCTGCTCGCCGGCGCTGCGGTCTCGCTGCTGATGGGCTGGGTCATCCGCGATCTGATGCGCAGTCTCGGCGGCGATCCGCGCTATGCCGTCCAGGTCGTGAGCCATATCGCCGACGGCGATCTCAGCAGGATGCCGGTATTGCGAGGCGGCGACAGCGACAGCGTGCTGGCCAGCATGAACCGCATGCGCGAGGCGCTCGCCAGGATCATCGGCGACATCGGCGACAGCGCCCGCCAGATCGAGGCCGAGGCCGAGGCGATCGGCGCCGGCAATGCCGAGCTGGCCGCGCGGACCGAGCAGCAGGCGGCGGCCCTGGCCGAAACGGCCTCGACCATGGAACAACTGACCGCCACCGTTCGCCAGAACGCCGAGCATGCCGGCCGGGCCAGCAGTCTGGCGGGGAACTGCGCGCAGAGCGCGCACAAGGGCGGTGTGGCCATGGACTCGGTGGTGGAGATCATGGCGGCCATCCAGGTCAGTGCCAACCGCATGTCCGGGATCGTCGACACCATCGACTCGATCGCCTTCCAGACCAACATCCTGGCGCTGAACGCCTCGGTGGAGGCGGCGCGCGCCGGCGAGCAGGGCCGCGGCTTCGCGGTGGTGGCCGGCGAGGTGCGCAATCTCGCCAGCCGCAGCGCCGAAGCGGCGCGCGAGATCAAGGGGCTGATCGACGGGGCCGGCACCCAGGTACAGGCAGGCAACCGGCAGGTGCGCCAGACCGGCGAACTCATCCGCAACATGGTCACCGACATCACCCAGCTCGACACGCTCATCGGCGAGATTTCCTCGGCTTCCGCCGAGCAGAGCAACGGTATCGAGCAGGTCAATCTGGCCGTGGCGCAGATGGACCAGATGACCCAGCGCAATGCCGGCATGGTCCAAGACAGTGCCCAGGCCGCACAGCGCCTGACCCGCCAGAGCGTCCAGCTCAACCGGCACGTGGTGCGCTTCGTCATCGACGGCCGGCAGGGCGAGGCCCGCGGCAAGGCGCCGGCCGGCGACAGGCGTCATCGCCACGATGAGACGATGCAGGCCTGGGGCTGAGCGGGAAGCGTCGGGATCAAACACTTGCAGCGGGCAGACCGCGAAGGAAGAACGAGTTGAAACTACTGGACAACATGACGGTACGCCTCAGCTGGATGCTGGTTCTGACGTTTTTCAGCGCGGTGGTGGCGGGCCTGGGCGCGCTGGGTCTCTACGCGGTCCACCATGCCGAGCACAATCAGCGCCAGCTGGTCGAGTTCAACCGTCAGCAGCAGGAGGATCTCCGGCAGATCGTCGCCTTGCAGGGCATCGCCCTCCGCCTGCAGGAGCTGCTCCAGCGGCTGGCCGACGAGCAGAGCCGGCTGGGTCAGGCCGTGCAGCGCGAGCAGGCGAGCGCCGCCGTGCCGCCCGGCAATGACGCGGCCATGGCGACGCCGACCTATCGGGTGGACAAGGCAGCTCTGGAAGAGGGGCTGAACGGCCTGCAGACCGAGCTGGAGCGTTTTGTCGCCCTGCCGCAGGTCGCCGGGCATGCCGGGCAGGTACAGGCGCTGCGCAAGCGCTTCGCCAGTCTGCTCGACAACGGTCTGCGCCCGCAGGTGCAGGAGCTGGTCAAGCGCAATCCGGCGCTCGCGGCCCATCACGGCAACGCCGTCAGGATGGACGGCATGCCTTTCCTGCACGATCTGGAGAAGCTGGGCCAGGCGCTGGCCGGCGACCGGCCCATCCCGCAGAGCGAGTTCGTCTGGGTCGAGACGGCGATCGAATGGACCATCTACGCGGCCCTGTTCGTCTCCGTGCTGACCGTCGTCGTCGTGCTGTGGGGCGTCACCGTCAACGTGCTCCGTCCGCTGCAGCGGGTGGTGGAGCACTGCGAGCAGATCGCCGCCGGCGATCTGGCTGGCCGCATCGCAGTGCACAGCACCAACGAGATCGGCAAGCTGTTCGCCGGCCTGGCCAATATCCAGGGGCGTCTGGCGCAGACCGTCGGTACCGTGCGCCAGAGCAGCCGCCTGATCCACGAAGGAGCCCAGGCGATCGCCGAGGGCAGCCGCAGCCTCTCGACCCGCACGGTGCAGCAGTCCGCCTCGCTGGAGGACACCGCCTCGAGCATGGAGCAGCTGACCTCCACGGTCAGCCAGAACGCCGACAACGCCCAGCAGGCCAACGCCCTGGCCGACAGTGCCGCCGAGGTGGCCAGGCGCGGCGGCGCCCTGGTCGCCGAGGTGGTCAGCACCATGGGCGGGATCAGCGACAGCTCGCACAAGGTGGCGGAGATCATCAGGCTGATCGACTCGATCGCCTTCCAGACCAACATCCTGGCGCTGAACGCCTCGGTGGAGGCGGCGCGTGCCGGCGAGCAGGGCCGCGGATTCGCGGTGGTGGCCGGCGAGGTGCGCAACCTGGCCAGCCGCAGCGCACAGGCCTCGAAGGAAATCCGCGACCTGATCACCGCCTCGGTCGATCAGGTCGATGCCGGCAGCAAGCTGGTCGCCCAGGCCGGCGGCGCCATGCAGGAGATCGTCGAGTCGGTGCAGAAGGTCGCCGACATCATGGACGAGATCTCGGCCGCGTCCCGCGAGCAGAGCAATGGCATCGCCCTGGTCGACAAGGCGGTGCTGGAGATGGATGCCGTGACCCAGCAGAACGCCAATCTGGTCAAGGAAACCAACCAGGCGGCGGACGAACTGGTCGGCGAGGCCCGTCGCCTGCGCGAGGCAGTGGACGGATTTCTCATCGACACGGCCTGTGAGACGGACCTTTCCCCAGCCCGGGAATTCGATGCCTCCTGGGCGCAACGCCAATACGAGAATGCCGCGCGTGAATTGACGCAGCGGGAGCTGCCGGTCGCCTTGCGGCACGGCCGGACCTCTTCGGAGGCCGGTGATGACTGGCAGACGTTCTGAACGCAACCGATGAGTGGGCGGCAACGGACCGTCCACCACTTCGTGATACGAAGGAACATTCCATGCGCAACAATCGGCCCGTTACCCAGCGCGAGTACGAACTGCAGGAGGACGACTTCCTGATTTCGCGGACGGACCTCGAGGGGCGGATCACCTATGCCAATCCCGCATTCATCAAGGTCAGCGGGTTCACCTATGAGGAGCTGATGGGGGCTCCGCACAATCTCGTCCGGCATCCGGACATGCCACCCGTGGCCTTTGCCAACCTGTGGGAAAC
Source organism: Azotobacter chroococcum (assembly GCF_004339665.1). Lineage (GTDB taxonomy): Bacteria > Pseudomonadota > Gammaproteobacteria > Pseudomonadales > Pseudomonadaceae > Azotobacter > Azotobacter chroococcum. The sequence goes on along the minus strand of NZ_SMMU01000023.1, from coordinate 4,435 downwards.
CGTCCGCAAGGGCATGGGCTGGAACGGCATCGTCAAGAATCGCCGCAAGAACGGCGACCATTACTGGGTGCGCGCCAATGCCACGCCCTATTACGAGGGCGAGCAGCTGGTCGGCTATACCTCGGTGCGTACCAGAGCTTCGCGCAAGGAAATCGAAACCGCCGAGCGGGCCTACCGGAGCATCCGCGAAGGACGCGGCAAGCATCTCGGGCTGATACGCGGGACCGTGGTGCGGCGTGGCTGGCGTGGTTTTCTCGAGCGCCTGCAGCTGGGCTCCCTGTCCATGCAGCTGGAGCTGATCGTCTCGACCGGCGGGATGCTGCTGCTGACCAGTGGCATGCTCGGCTATTTCGGCCTGCAGAGCGGGGACAAGGCGCTGGCCGAGCTGCTGCTGCAGATTCAGCTGGGACTGGTCGCCCTGGGGATGATCTGGCTGATCGTGCTGGCGCGCTCGACCGTCCGCACCCTGGATCGCCCGCTGCAGTCCTCCATCGCCTTCATCGCCCAGCTGGCTGCCGGCAATCTCATGGTGCGCATGCCCGACTACGGCAGCGGCGAGATGGGCCAGATGACCCGGATGCTGGAAACCATGCGCAAGAGTCTGGTGAGCATCTCGGCAGATGTGAACGGCAGCATCGACACCTTCACCAGTTCCGCCCAGACGATCGCCAGGGACAACCTGGAGCTGCATGCCCGTACCGAACAGCAGGCGGCCTCCCTGCAGCAGACCGCCGCCGGCATGGAGCAGCTCACCGCTACCGTGGAGCAGAATTCCGCCAACGCCCGCCAGGCCAGCCTGCTGGCCCAGGAGGCCACGGGGGCCGTGCGCGAGAGCGGCCAGGTGATGGGGCAGATGGTGAATACCATGGGAACGATCACCACCACCTCGCAGAAGATGACCGAAATCATCAACGTGATCGACTCGATCGCCTTCCAGACCAACATCCTGGCGCTGAACGCCTCGGTGGAGGCGGCGCGCGCCGGCGAGCAGGGCCGCGGCTTCGCGGTGGTGGCCGGCGAGGTGCGCAACCTCGCCAGCCGCTCGGCGGCAGCCGCCAGGGAAATCCGCAGCCTGATCGACAATTCGTCGCGGCAGATCACCGAGGGCGAGCATCTGGTGCGGCATGCCGAACAGACCATCGAGGGCGTGGTGGCCGCGGTCGCCCGGGTTAACGACATCATGGAGGAGATCGCCTCCGCCTCCGCCGAGCAGAACAGCGGCATCGGCCAGGCCAGCCAGGCTGTCGCGCAGATGGACGAGGTGACCCAGCACAACGTTCGCCTGGTGGAGTCGGTGGCGCAGCAGGCCGCCTACCTGGAGCTCCAGGCGACCGAGGTGCAGCGTGCGATTTCCGTGTTTCGGGTAGCCGGGAGCGATTCGCTCTCCAGTGGCGGAGTGCTTTCCCTGCGGCCGTCGGCAGGCGGCGGGCGGGACGGCGCAGAGCATCAGGGCACGCGATGGGATGCCAGGAACCGGGAGCGGGAAAGATCTTGAGCCTTCCACAAAACCCCGACTTGCTCTCCCTGGGCGATCCGCTGGGGCGCGATCTGCTGCTGACCGATGCCGATTTCGAGCGCATCTGCCAGTTGATCTATCAGCGTGCCGGCATCGTGCTGGCCGCCAACAAGCGCGAGATGGTCTACGGCCGCCTGGCCAAGCGCCTGCGGCTGCATGGCATCAGTCACTTCTCGGAGTATCTGGAGCGCCTGGCCCGGCAGCCTGCGGCACGGGAGTGGGAAGCCTTCACCAATGCGCTGACCACCAACCTGACGGCCTTCTTCCGCGAGTCGCACCATTTCCCGCTGCTCGCCGAGCATGTGGCCGGCCGCCGCGAGCCGGTGCGGATCTGGTGCGCCGCGGCCTCCACCGGCGAGGAGCCGTACTCGATCGCCATGACCCTGATGGAGGCGCTGGGTCCACAGCAGGCCAGCCAGGCGCGGATCGTCGCCAGCGACATCGACAGCGACGCGCTGGCCAAGGCGCGGACCGGGGTGTATCCGCTCAAGCAGGTCCTCGAGCTCGACGAGCAGCGCGTCAAGCGCTTCTTCCTCAAGGGCAGCGGCGGGCGGGAGGGGCTGGCCCGGGTACGCCCGGAACTGATGAACATGATCGACTTCCGGCAACTCAACCTGCACGCGCCGCGCTGGGACCTGAACGGTCCGTTCGATGCGATCTTCTGCCGGAACATCATGATCTACTTCGACAAGCCGAGTCAGACGCGCATCCTCAAGCGCTTCGTTTCCTACCTCAAGGACGATGGCCTGCTGTTCACCGGCCATTCGGAAAACTTCACCTACCTCTGCGACGACTTCAAGCTGCGCGGGCACACCGTCTACACCCTCGCGCACAAGCCTAAAGTTTGACGCCAATCAACCGATATACCGAAAACATGCAGGCCGAACGGCCGGCCCAGTCCGTTGCCGGGCTGGCCGGCGACGGGCTGGGCCTTTGAAAAGGAGATCCGTCATGGGCAGTCCCAAGATCCGCGTATTGTGCGTCGACGATTCGGCGCTGATACGCGACCTCTTGAGCGAAATCATCAATTCGCAACCGGACATGGAAGTGGTGGCCGTCGCTGCCGACCCCCTGGTCGCCCGCGACCTGATCAAGCTGCACACCCCCGATGTACTGACCCTCGACGTCGAGATGCCGCGCATGGACGGTCTCGATTTTCTCGAGCGGCTGATGCGCCTGCGGCCCATGCCGGTGCTGATGGTTTCGTCCCTGACCCAGGCCGGGTCGGAAGTCACCCTGCGTGCCCTGGAGCTGGGCGCCCTGGACTTCATCGCCAAGCCGCAGATGGGCATCCGCCACGGCATGCTCGACTACAGCGAGCTGATCGCCGAGAAGATCCGCGCCGCCGCCCGCTCACGCCCGCGCCAGGCACCCTCGAGTACGGCCCCGCGGCCGAAGGCGTTGCAGGCGCCGCTCATCTCCAGTGAAAAGCTGGTGATCATCGGCGCCTCCACCGGCGGCACCGAGGCCATCCGCGCCGTGCTCGAGCCGCTGCCGGCCAACAGTCCGGCCGTTCTCATCGCCCAGCACATGCCGGGCGGCTTCACCCGCTCCTTCGCCGAGCGTTTGGACCGCCTGTGCAACATCGCCGTCAAGGAGGCCGAGGACGGCGAGCGCATTCTGCCCGGGCACGCCTACATCGCGCCGGGAACCGCCCACCTCAAGCTGGCGCGCAGCGGCGCCAACTACGTCGCGCGGCTGGACGACGGCGAGCCGGTCAACCGCCATCGCCCGTCGGTGGATGTGCTGTTCCGCTCCGCGGCGGAAAACGCCGGACGCAACGCCATCGGCGTGCTGCTCACCGGGATGGGCAAGGACGGTGCGCGCGGGCTCCTGGAGATGCGCCAGGCCGGCGCCTTCACCTTTGCCCAGGACGAGGCCAGTTGCGTCGTGTTCGGCATGCCGCGCGAGGGTATCGCCCTCGGCGGGGCATGCGACGTGGTAGCGCTCGAGCACATGGCCGAGCGGATTCTCAAGCAGGTGGCTGCCTCCGGACGGGCGCAGCGAGTCTGACCTTCGGGTTGTTCCGGTAGTTTTCGAGGAGAGTTGCATGCTGGGTTTCTTGCGCAATCTGAGCATCAGGGTGGTCGTTACCACCACCCTTGGCTGTTTCGCGTTGTTGTTGGCCATCGTTGCCGGTTTGGGCTACGGGGGCACCCATATAGGCGATCAGGCGCTCGAAGACCGGACCCAGACCGCCAACCGAGTCGATCTTCTGCAACAGGCCGACATGCTGCGTCTGAAAGCCTTCGCGCGCCTGGAGGCCTACGGCAGGATGAGCCTTGTCGGGCTGGTCGGTGCCATGGATCAGCAGAAGCAGCAGGCCGAACTCCAGGAGCTGATCACCGAAGCCGGCAAGATTCTGGCGGACTTCCAGGCCATGCCTCCGCTCGCCAAGGAGGACGGGCGCAAGCTGCTTGAAAAGGCAGCGGCGAGTCTGGCCGAGGCGCTGGATGCTCTCGATCAGCAGTTGCAGGCCTGGGCGAAGAGCGACGCCATAACCTACAACCGGCTCGAAGAGGACATGATGTTCAAGCGCGGGCCGCAGATCAGCAAGGACCTGGCCGCCGGCACGACCTACCTCGAAGCCCATGGCGCGCAGCAGCTAGCCGACTATCGCGCCAACCTCACTGCTTTCGCCATCATCGGAGGCGTTTCCCTGGCCGTTGCCCTGCTGCTGCTGCTGGGCCTGCGGGCGATGCTGATGGGCTTGGTGGTCCGCCCGGTGGGCGAGGCGGCGGAACATGTGCAGCGCCTGGCGCGGGCGGACCTGTCGCAGCCGATCCCGGTGACCTCGGGCAACGAGATCGGCCAGTTGCTGGGTGCGCTGCGCGAGATGCAGGACAGCCTGGTGCGGATCGTCGGCAGCGTGCGCGCCGGCAGCGGCTCGATCCTGGTCGGCGCGCAACAGATCGCCGG
>NZ_SMMU01000022.1 GCF_004339665.1 Azotobacter chroococcum | reverse complement strand
CTGCTCGAGCGCTACAAGACGCCGCTCAATCCATTGATTTGCTTGAGGGAGGCGCTGGGGCGAGCAGCCATGCAACAGCTAACTCAGACATAGCCATTGAAAAGGCGGCCTCGAGGGGCCGCCTAGGATTTAAAACAAGGTCAGTTGACCAGGATGAGAACGCCAGTGCTGGCAAACGCTCTCCCAGCGGCCCAGACGGAACCGCCAGTAGGCGTGGACGAACACTGACTTCACGTGCGAACGAGCCATAGAAAGCCCCTCCTGTGAAGGATGGGAGGGTTTTGGCTTGCTCTGATCTGTCCCTTAGGACTAGACTGCCCAGCGTCTTCCCCAAGACATCTGTGCAGGGATCAGAGTGGTTTGGTAGACCCTCGTTCACCTCACCAAGGCTCAGCAGTGTTAGCGCACTCCTGGGCTTTTTTATTGCCTAGCGGTTTCTGGGTTGTTTCACCAGAACAGCCTCCGCTGGCCAGAAATCTTGCCGTACTTCCTCAAGTTATCTAGGCGAAAAGTCGCGCTTTGTACGCTGGTGCCACACATTCGAGCGAGCTCCTCAGGGGTGCCAGCTTCCACGCAAGCTTCTACTGGCATCATCAGCGCGGCAGTTATCGCTTTAGCCTGCCATTCAGAGTCTTCGCAAAAACGATGTTGGCCCAGCTTTGCTCCTCGGTGCAGAGTAACTGCATGCTTCAACACTATGTGCCCCATTTCATGCACGACAGTGCTCCGGCCAAACACATGGCCGTTATATAGCATGTCGTATATATCTTCCCTGATCACCACTAGCCCCTTCTCTGGAATGGTAAAGGCGGCGCACTCATCCAAATCGTCGACTTCAACGATCTTGTACTTGAACCCTGCATTAGGCAGCGTCTGTTCGAGGATTCGTGCGCAATCCAAACTGTAACGTTCACCTGCCCGAAGGGGGAGCGCATCGCGGATCCCCGTAGCGACCTCCTCTAGCGAGGCATAACTGTGCGGGCTCACTCTCAGTCCCTGAGGCGTTCGGATGGCTCCATTCGAGTAGAGTGTCGTCAAGTATTACTCCTCTTTCTTATCGCGCTTGTTAAGCCAGTTCCTGATTTCCTCGGAGGGGGCCTCTCCCTCCTGTAAACGCCTTGCAAACGCAGCCACTAACCCTCTTGCATCCGCGTCCAACTCAGATGTGTTCACCATATCTTTTGAGCGATCAGCTGCAAGCTGAAGCTCTTGTAGCTGATCAGCATTGGCGCGGCTGGAAAAAAAACTAATAGCAGCCTCAATATGCTTGTCAGAAAGCCGCTTCTCTCCATATTCAATCCCGCTCAGGTGTGCCGAGCTGATACCCATAGCCTCTGCCATGGCTTTAAGGGAAAGATCGAATTTCATTCGAAGCAGCCGCACGGCTTCTCCAAACGGTGTCAGTCTCATATGGACGTCCTCATGTGTTCTCCTCGGCTATCCCCCTCAAGCTTACATGTACAGCTATGAAATTCTCTATTTTGAGAAGATCGTAGCTGTAGTTATTTTCTCCGTCAATACCACCTGTAGCGCCAAACATACTGGCAGGAGCTCAGCGTGCGGCGCTCCTGTACTTGCTTTGGAAAGGGATTGTCACCAGGGATAGCAGCTGCGGTACTGGCGCCTCAGGTAGGCCAACCTCAAACGGCCTCGCTCGTCTTGCTGTGTGGCCTGCGGCTGTGTCCGGTCATTTCCGCATGGCTGGCAGCCTCTGTGTGGCGGCTGGCGCGGTTTCCATGCGAAACCGGACCCGGAAATAGTCCGGTGGGAAATCGCCCGTATGTAGTCCGGCGGCGAGGCTCGAATTACCCGCAGGGGTGGCGGGGGGCAGAAAGGACCCATGACAGGGGCTGGTGCTCGTCACTGCCTTGGCGATGCCCGGCCCGGTGCCGGTCTGGTGCTGGCCCGGTGCTGATCACTGCCTTGGCTGACATGGCGCAGTGATCGCCGCCGGCCCCGGCTCGTGGTGATGGTCGGCAGCAAGGGGGCCTCGGATCGGGGCAGCCTCCCAGGTGATCGGCCAGGCGCCGCAGGCGCGTTCGATCAGCAGATGTTCAACGGACGTTCAGCAGACGTTCAACGGGCGCGCAACGGTGAGGTAGCAGTCGTGTAACGGTGAAGTAACGGCGAGGTAGCGTTTCACGCCAGTGCCGGGCACAACCTTGGCGATGCCTGACCCGGTGCTGGTCGCTGCCTTGGCTAGCATGGCTCAGCCGCAGGCATGGCCACGTTGCCGGGCTACCTCTGGCCCTCCACTGGTCTTCTTCTTTTGGAGTTCCCAAAAAGTCCCGGGGGTAGCGTCTGGCGCGGCCTCCAGTGGATACCTCGATACGGATGATACCGGCCTCATACCGCTTGAAGCGCTCGCCTCCTTCCTCCCATACCGGCCATGACGGCGGGGCGGTGCTGGCTTGTGTGCGTCTTGGCGGCACAGCTGGTAGGGAGAGCGAATCGCTCCGTCTCTCGCGCGCGTATTGCTCGACAGGGAGCCAGGGCGGCATCGGCTCGACTGGCCGGCCACCAAGGCGCTTACCGGCAGATTTCGCCGATAGCTTTCCAGCTACCAGAGCAGAGCGACAATCAGCTTCAGCAACCGAGTCTCGAAATAATTATCTAGATTTTTGCGTCTGACAGATCAAAGGCAGCGCCAAATTCCCAATAATCTTGCACTCTTCATCATTATTGAGGATTGGCAGAATCCACTTTTTTACGCTGCCGTCCTCCAGGGCGCGAGTGAATAAAGAACTCCCACGACGCCATGTCAATTTGCCGCTTTCAGTGCATACAAATGTATACAGAGTGGCCATCAAAGCGTCTCCTTCCCTGAGTTGAAGATGCAAGAATAGCCATCCAACACAGTAGGACTTGCTTAGCATTTGTGTGGCTGCCGAGAATCATTATCTCGCCATCTTCCGCACATTTAGGCGGCGTTCAACAGATGCACAACGATAGGGTAGCGGTCGTGTAACAGTGAGGTAACGGCGCTGACAGCCAGCGTTTTCAGGCATGGCGCTCTCGCGCTCGAACCACCTCGTACCAGACGCGTGCCTGGGTTGACATTCCCTCTTTCCCCATCATCCTTGGAGTCACTCCCTGTGCTGCGCGGGCTGCCACTCTTTGAAGTGTCCCGTCGCGTGCCGGGGGTCAAGAGGTCAGCGCCCATGTTTCCCTGGGCAGGTGTAGGGGATCCATGCGTAGGGGTACGCGTACCGGAACCGACCGTGCCCGCATCTGGCCTCATCTTCCATCCGATCACGCGAGCGGATTGCTTCCTCCAGATCGGTGCCACGGAAAACAGGCATTTGGCTGGAAACCATCGTGTTAACCATCGCTGGAAACCAAGGCAAGGGTCATGAGGCTTGTTCATGTTCCCGTTCCTGCGCATCCCCTGGCGAGGTACTCAGGGTTTGCCTGCGAACCCGCTTGCGAACCAGCGTCTTGCGAACCTGAGCCAGGATCATGCTGTATCAGCGTCAGCCGTCTGCGAGCGCATCAGGCTGGCATCGGCCAGTGCCAGCTCGATAGGCACAGTTCTGTGCGTACCGGCTTGCGTACCGTGGCTGCGTACCTGCTCGCCCGTGGATACCGCGTTGGATACCGGCATCTGGATACCGGCGATAGGGATACCTTGTGCGTGGACTGCGCGCTGATCGATCAGGGCAATTTGCACCAATCGAGTTGCTCCGCATGTACTGTGCATTTCCCGAAATTCGGAAAGCGCAATTGGCGAACTGAAACCTCGCGCATACTGCGGATCGGAACCCTGCGCCACGAGCCCTTGGCCCACAAGACTCGGCGATGCTTGGCGCAGGTTGATCGGCAAGCGCTGATTCCGTATTTCCTCATTCATTTCGCGGCGGGAGATACAGGATATCGCCGTTCAAATCGTAGGTAATGACACCGCGGCGAGCCGGTTTGCCTTCATTCCCTGCACAGGGTTTTCTGGGGAAATTCAGGAGACGGCGTAGGCGCAGGGCGCAAAGCTGGAGGATGCTTAAATAGCTCATGGGAATGACCACGGAAGTAAAGTGCTGGGACACAATCACACACTTTATCGGGCTGACGGCATGATCATAGTGGCAAGTCGAGTCGACAGGAGTGGCAATGAGCTGGTTGGATAAGGAAGTTGAAGGCAGCGAATACAAGTACTTGGAACTGCCGAAGGTATTCCAAACGATGGAACTCGAAGATCCAACACCCCCCTCGAGTAGCGCCGAAGCAAGGCGCTGGTCAGTTGAGGAGGAGGAGCGCTTTCTGTTCCTCGTAGCACAGGCCAGATCAAATAGGCGCCAGCAGCCTGAGGTACTACGGCTCTTGCCGTGGGCTCGGTTCAGTGCTTGGCTATGGCAGCGACTCAGCAGGCCATAGCGCCTCCAGTTGCGGGCGCGCAGCTTCGGATCGACAAGCGCTGATACGGCTCAACAGACCAGCGACCAGCCCTCCATCCAACTCCTGGCGTAAAGCTCTGGGCGCAGTGCCTCCTCCCATCTGGCACCACGATAGCGGCGCATTTTCACCGTCTGCCACTTCAAGCCGCGCTCGGCGGCCCACTCGGGGGCCGGCTTGGTTTTCCCGCCGAGCGTCACCAGGGTTGTCGCCGCACAGATCGCGTTCCGCATGTAACCGCCCCCCACCATGTCCAGGTGCGGGCGACGCTATGTGACTGGGGCCAACGCAACAGAGGACGGCAGCGGGGCTTCCACTGCGGTGCTGGTTACTTTCCGTGGAAACTGCCGGTGGTAACCAAGGTGCAAACCATCGTCGCGAACAGCTCGCGCGTAGGGGCGGTGACTAGCTGATATTCCGGAGTAATGGGCAGAGCAGTCGAAAAGACCCTTATGCCGATATTCTGATCAAGGGAAGGAGAGATATCTATGCTCCTGAAATCGACCAGTAGTTCCCATTATAGCGAAGGTTGCCGGCCATGATCGCTTGTAGCAGAGTTTTAGTCTGCACAGCCAAGCCCGGTATAACTATTTGAGTATCACGATCAGGAAGGAGAATGGCGAAAAACATATCCGGAATCGCCGGATAGACTTGGATAGGCAGCATAGGCCATTTGTTCCCGTGCTCGTTCTTGAGCCTGTTCCTGACAATTGTCTTGCAGAGTGCCGGATAGACGCTCTCTTGCCGTACCAACCAGTAGCACTCCACACCATCCTGCTTGTACCGCTCCTGGCGCCTCAGAAAGTCCCGGTAATGCAGGTAAGAGTGCTGGATTTCGATAGCCACGCGCCGGCCAGGCAGCTCAAAGTAAATGTCAGCCCGCCACTTGTGCTTGCCAGCCCCCCCAGTCTTCTCCAGCACTCCTTGGATACCTAGAACTCGCAGCTCTCCCATGACCATGTCTTTCCCTGCGACGTGCCACTGCGTTTCCGGAGCGGTGGCACACTCATCCGAGTAGTGGGCAAAGAACTGGACGCCGTAGATGCTTGTTTTCAAAACAGCCCGTGCCCCGCAACAAGCCATTGTGAAAAGCTGAGGATTCACGGCGCTGGCAGATTTCATGCCTTCCCAAGCCTCTGGGGTGAAGTCAGCAGCATTTACCGAGGAGCCATCGAAGAAAAGTGCGTCAGCCATGCTGCGAGACCCCATTAGCGAAGAGCGACCACCGAACCGCAGCCTCCATTACTTCCATAACCCGAAACTGCATCGAGGAGTCGTATGCTTCCCTTTCTTTAGCACGGCATCCACCTCCTTGTCGCCGGTGATGACTTCCTGCGGCGGTAGCTCCGGCACGGCCGGCAGCGTCTCGGCGCTCTCGCGGATCGGCGGCAGGCTGAACAGGGCGCGGTGCTGTTCGTTGTCGCGGAAGGCACCGGAGCGCGAAACCAGGGTCTTCACCGTGCCCAGCGGCAGGCTGGTGGTGGTGGTCACCTCGCGCAGCGACAGCCGGCGGCGCAGCTCCAGCACGCGGCGGCGCTGTTCTTCTGAAACCCGCTGTTTCGTGGTCGCGGTCATGGTTCAGTTCTCCAGAATATCGGCATCCGGCCAGCGCCAGCGGGCTTCGGCCAGGGCTTCGGCGCGGGTCATGGGGGCGCCGCAGATCGTGCAGACCGGCTTCTCGCCGCGGGTGATCGTCCAGGCATTGCGGCGGGCCTCTGCTGGGCGCTCCGCTGCGGGTGCTGGGGTTGGTACTGCTGGCGATGCTGTCATCGCTTGCGACGGGTCCGGGGCGGTCTGGTAGTCGTTGATGGCCGGCGCCTGCGTGGCAGCCTCCACCACGCCTACCTGGGCGGCGGTCTGCCGCTGGTCTCCCTCCTCGAGCCCGGCCTCCAACTGCTCGAACAGTTCCGCCAGCAGAGTCATGGGCACTCCCTGGCGCCAGCCCCAATACCCCATACACACGTCTGAAATACGGTGGGAACAGTGGGAACGGGGGAACAGCCAGTAACCACGCGGGTTCCAGACTGGGAACACGTTCCCACCGGGTTTTCTAGTGGGAACAGAACAAACAGAAAGGCATAAGAATCTCCGCTCTTATGTTCACAGGATGAATTGTGTTCCCACCCGTTCCCACTTCTTTCTATGGGGTGGGAACGGCTGGAGCCCGCGCCATTGCTGGGCGTTCCCACTGTTCCCACTGTTCCCACCGATTTCAGGTTCCTGTATGTGTGAAATGCGTTGTGCCGGGCCTGAATAGCGTCAGCCATGGATGCCCCCTTCGCTCTCCAGGCGTTCGGGATCGACCACGTACAGCCCTGCCGAGCCGCCGCCTGGCAGCCGGTATTTCTTGGTGTAGCGCTTGCGGTCGGTATCCCGCTTGGCGATGGCGCCGGCCGCCTCTAGAGCCTTGATGATCCGCGCCAGCCCGAAGCCGGCGGCGGCCTCGATCAGCCCGGACTTGTTGAACAGATATAGCCGGCGGGTGCCGTCCAGCTCCCAGTAGCCGGCCCGGTCGAAGATGCGACTGTCCGACTCGCCGGCATCCACGTCGGAGAAACGGCTGCTGCCGTGGCGCTCGATGAAGCCGGCGATGCCGGCCAGAATCTGCCGGTCCTCGGCATTGCCGCTGCCCACCCGCTCCAGCCACTCGCGGTACAGCAACTGGCTGTCGGCCAGGCTGGTGCCCACCGGCCAGGGCAACAGGCCATAGGCGATGGCCATCTCGCCGGCCAGGGCGATGACGGCGAAGCGGTCGGCCACCCGACCGGCCTGCGCGTTCTCCACCGCGAAACGGGCGCGCACCTTGGCGAAGGCCTCCAGCAGTCCGTCGCGGTCGTCGCCGGCGATCAGCCGCTCGACGAAGGCCGCCCCCAAGTGCCCATAGTGCTGGCCGGCGGCGACGGTCAGCGCCCGGTGGAAGTCCGCGCCCTCCATGCCGTGCAACTCGTCGAAGGCGCGGTGCGTGCGGGTGCCGGCATTCACGTCCACCATGCGCAGCTCGGCGCCGGCGTGGGCCGGGTTGCCGCCGACGGCTGCGTGTTCGGAGAGCGAGCGCTCACCGCTGGAGAGGGTCAGCAAGCGCCAATGGAGCTTGGCGCGTCCTTCGCGCTCGCGGGTCATGGTGCCCTTGCCCTGGCCGTTCGCCAGGGCATAGGCCATTTCCTGCACGCGGCGGGGATCGGCGCGCTTGATCTCGTCCAGCGACAGCAGGGTGTCGTTGCGCGAGGCGGCCTCGATCTCCAGCCCGCCCTTGGTCATGTCCCAGCTGGCCGCGAACACGCCCGGGTCGCCCCACACCGAGGCGCCGATCAGCTGCGCCAGCGACTTGCCGCTGGAGCTATCGCCGACCAGGTGAACACCGCCGCCGTTTACCCCAACCAGGTTGAGCAGCGGCCCGGCCAGCGCGCAGCCGATGGCCAGGGTCAGCACCGGATTGCCCAGGCAGCGGGCGGCCACCCGGCCCTGCCACTGCGCCAGCTCGCCGCGGGCGGCATAGAGGTTCGGTGCCCGGCCGGCGGTCTGGTAGCGCACCCCGTCGCCGCCGAGGGTGCGGTGGGGCAGGACGAACACGCCCGACTCGTGCCAGCCCGGGCGGCTGGTGGTGGCCAGAGTCTGGCGCGGCTGCTGGTCGAGCAGGTACTCCATGAAGGCGCTGCGCTTCTTCAGGCTGATCAGCACGCCCATGGCGAACAGGCTGCGCCGGGCGTCCTCGCCGCTGCCGCCGAACACCTCCATAGGCAGCACCCACTCCTTCTCCCCGTTCTGCGTCACCAGGCGCAGCAGGCGGCCCTCGCTGCCGTCGTCGCTGTTGAGGGTGCGCGCCGTGACGAATACCGGCGAGGCGATCCAGTCGTCGAGCAGGGGGCGCTCGCTGTCGTCGCCCGGCTCGGCCTCGTCGTCCTCCTGAGTGCGTCGGTAGCCGTGCCAGTACACGCCTGGCTTGAGCCGGCGGCCTTTCTCGTTTTGCACCCAGGACTCATAGACACCCCAGCAGGGGCGCTCCGGCTCCACCCTGGGCGGCTCGGGCTGGGTGATGAGGGTCAGTGCAGAGGTTTCAGGCTGGCTCATGCGCGGCCCTCCAGGTGGCAAGGTCGTTGAAGTCGGAGAGGTGGAGCGGTGCCGCGGTGGGCCAGACAGGTAGCACCACGCCGCAGCCCAGCGCCACGGCGGCGCGGTTGGCGGCGATCCGGCCGGGGTTGCCCTTGCCCTCGGCCTCGGTCTGGCGGTCGTCGTCACCGGCCACGATCAGTACGGCGTCTGGATAGCGGCGGCGCAGGTGCTGCCCGACCGCCAGCAGGTTGCCGGCGTTCAGGGCTACGGCCACGGCGGTGCCGGTGTGCTCGTGGAGCGTCGCCCCGGTCGCCCAGCCTTCGCAGAGGTAGAGCGGCTGCCCGGCCTCGACCTGGCCGAGCGTGGAATAACAGCCTGTCACCCGCCCGCCGGGCAGGAAGCGCTTGCCGCCGTCCGGGGCGATGCGTTGCAGATTCACCAGCCGGGCGTCGTGGAACAGCGGCACCAGCAGTTCGCCGCCGCGCTGGCGCAGGCCGTGGGGCTTCACCCCTTTGGCGACCAGATACGGGTGGCCGGCTTCGGCGCGCCGGGCTCCCTGCCAGCAGCGGGCGGCCCAGCTTTCGGCAGCGGCCCAGCGGCGGCGCTGCTCGGCCTCCCGCTGGCGCCGGGCCTGTTCGATGCGCTGGCGCACCTGCTCGGCCTCCTGCGGGTCGGCAGGCGTGCGGCTGCTCCAGTGGTGGACCGCGCCAGCCTTCCAGCTGCCGAAGGCGCCCGCGGCCAGCCCATCCGGGAACAGCACATACCAGCCGTTGCGGCTGCCGCTGCGGTCGCCGGGGACGTGGAAGCGGTGGAGCTGGCCATCCGGCGCGGGCAGCCAATCGAGCGGGCCGTAGATCGCCTGCAAGGCGTCACGGAACAGGATCACGGCGTCGCTCATACAGCCCCCTTCGGCGGTTGGGCGAACTGCTGGAGCACGTCGCCCAGCCGGTTGGCGATGTGGTACAGCTCGATGCGCTTGTGCAAGCTGTACCGGTGGTCGACGTAGCCGGACCGATCCAGAAACTCCCGCAGCAGCTCCTCCAGGGCTTCGCGGTCGATCTGTGGCGCTTCGCGGGGCGGCTCGCCCCCGCCGCGCTTGCGCTTGAACGGAACGACGGTCATGGGTGGGCCTCCTCGATGCTCTCCAGGCGAGCGATCAGCGCCACGGCCAGCCGCTCGGCAGCGGCCTGCCAGACGGTGAGTGCGGCGCCACGCTCGGCGGCGGTGCTGGTCTGGTCGGTGGCGCGGTGGAGTGCCTGCTGCGCGGTGCGGATCAGCTCCAGGTGGTGCGGGGTCAGTTGCAGGGCCGGGCCTTTCTCCGGGCAAGCCGGTCCCGTCGCCGCCGGTTGGCAGCGTTGAAAGTCACGCATGGGTCAGTCCTCGAAGGCTTCGGGGGCGAAGGGGCCGGCGTCAGCCAGGAGAGCGTGCATGCTGCGCATGGCGGAGCTGGTGGCGGACTTGCCCATTGCGCCCCCTACAGCCTCCAGGGCGATCAGCGCGTGAACGTGGCGCAGTTGGTCGGGCAGGTTCAGGGCGTCGATGCGGATCGAGTGATCGGTGCGCAGCCAGTCTAGGGCCGTGCGAGGGTTGCGGGTGGGGGCGATCATCAGGCCACCTCCTGTGCTTCCAGGGCACGAGCCTTGGCCATGTGCTCGTTGTAGCGGCGCAGGCGGACGGACAGGGAGGTGTCGGCGTGAAGGGCGGACAGAGCCATGGCGCGGTGGGCGCTGGCGCGTTGCTGGAGTGCGGACGGATTGAGGGCGGGGTCTTGCTTCATGGGGTGGTGCTCCAAGTTTGAGATTGGAACCGCCACCGCCTGCGGCCAAGCAGGGAATGGTGGCGGACTGTGCGGGGTTGGCCGACCGGGAAACTTGGAACCCGGCACACCCGAAGGTGTCCCCACACAGCCCACCATGACACAGCATTGCGGGCACAAAAAAGCGCCTGCAATGGTGTTGGGGCGCTTGTGCGCCAAGTTTCGACTGGGGCGGCCAAGCCCACTGGTCACGGGACTTACCGCGACGGGCGCAGAGTAGCGGCGGCGGTCGGCGCGTGCAACCCCCGGTTTCAGGGTGGCGCCTGCGCAAGTGCGATGCCGTACTTTCCATCCTGTCGGGTTGATCGGTGATTTTATTGTTATTACATTAAAATCATGATCATCTACGACGAAGCAAAACGGCAAGCCAACCTCGCCAAGCATGGGCTGGACCTGGCCGATGCCGCACTGGTGTACGACGCGCCCGACAAGATCACGCTGCAATCGCCCAGGCAGGGCGAGGAGCGCTTGATGGACATTGCTATGGTCGAAGTCATGGGCGTGGTGTTGGTGCTGGTGTACGTGGAGCGGGGCGCCGATGTGCGCGCCATCTCGCTGCGCCGTGCCTCCAAACAGGAGAGGAAACTCTATGCGAACCTCAAAGACTGACTGGGATCGGGTGAAGCGCGAGGCCGAGGCCGAGGCCCCGATCCCGTACAGCTCCGAAGACGAGCTGTACGATCCGAACGATCCCGAGGCCGTCGATGCCTTCTGGAAGAAAGCGACCATCCGCCGGCGTGGCGAGCGTGGGCCGCAGAAAAAGTCGGTGAAGGTCTCCACCACCATCCGATTGTCGCCCGAGGTGCTGGAAGGCTTCCGCGCCATGGGCCCCGGCTGGCAGACCCGCATGGATGCCGTGTTGGCGGACTGGCTCAAGACGCATTCGCCGGAGTAGGCCGGCAAATCCAGGAGGGCGGCATGGCTATCAGGCTCACCAGGTGGGACGTTATCGACCATCTCAAAACCGAGGAGGACATTGCGCTCTACCTTGAGGCTTGCATCGAGGAGGCAGGGGGCGACGCGGAGTTCATCGCCAAGGCGCATGAGTCTGTTGCGCGAGCGCGGGTTATCAACCGCATTGGGGCAGGAGTAGACTCCCAGCCTGTCACCGGCGCCAGCCGGCAGGAATCTGGCTCCCGTCAAGGTTGAGCCAGTAGCGCGGGGGCGGCGATCTGCCGTAGCCCCGCGTTTTTCGCTGAGAGCGATCATGCCTCACCTCCCGGCGGCAGGACGCCAGCAGTGGCCCCCTCCGCGCCGAACAGTTCGCCCAGGTCAACGCCGTAGATCTCCCTCCACGCATCTGCCGGCCAGGACACGGCCTTTCCGTAGCGCGGGCACGGCACCTTCGGCGGCGTCACGTCATGCGCCTTGCACCACATCTGCAGCGGACGGAAACCTTGAGCTCCGAACTTGCGGCCAGAGGCCTTCTCGACGGCGATGATGGTCGCGTGCCGAGTGCCGCGCCCCAGCTCCTGTTCGAGCTGGCGGGCCTTGCGGCTGGCGGCCGAGGCGGTGGCCATGGCACTAGCCTCGCGCGTGCGACTGATCTGGGCCTTGGTCGCAATGGCGTGGTCGCGCTCGCCGATGGCTGCCTGCTCGGCCTTCTTGGCCTCCAGAAGATGCTCAAGCGCTTCGATGTAGGTCTGGGGGAGCTGACTTGAAGCCCCCTGTTTCAACCGCTCCTCCAGCGCGGTCATGTGATCGAACACGGCCGCCTGCAACTCGTAGCTGTAGGACATGGCCATCAGGCAGGACTCGCGTTTGGGGAAGCGGTAGATATCGCGCTTGATCATTCCACCAGTGCCATTGGCGTATAGGTCAGTTCCCATAAATTTGGGAGCTGCCTCGCCAAGCACCTTTGGCACCTTGGCCATGAAATGATCGTGACGTAGAACGGTATCGTCATCTTGCTTACGACGGTGATCGTTGATGAAGTCCACCAGCTCCAGGCTGGTCATCATTACTGGCATTTCGACGATGGCGTTCATGCTGCCACCTCCTTGCGGCCCTTAGCCGGCTTGCACAGCAGCGCCAGTACGGTACGGGCGCGCTGGTGCTGGCTCTCCGGCAGGCAATAGCGGATCACGTCGCAGGGGGCGCCCCAGCGGTTGGGCACCTTCTCCGGCTGGCGCTGGAACTCCAGGCCGTAGTTGTGCGTCAGCTTGGCAATCGTCGAGTTGAGGCAGTGGTCGCCCAGGAGTTCGGCCTCGAAGCGGTTCAGCGAGTTATACGGCGCCAGCAGCTCGGCGGGGCTGGCGCTGCTATCATGGACAAACACTTCCTTTGGGCTGCCCTGTTGGTCGGCCTTCTTTTTATCCGTCATTCAGGCCACCTCCCCACGGCTCTCGGCGATCCGCTCATCACACCAAGCCAGCACCTCGGCTTCGATCCAGACAGCCGACTTCGGCCCCAGCATGATCTGTGCGGGGAAGGTGCCGGCAGCGATCCGGCGGTAAATCTCGGACGTGGAAAGAGTGGTCAGTCTGCGGACTTCGGGCAGCTTGATGAAGCGGCGCGCCTTGGTGACCTCAGCGCGCCGTTCAAGTTCGGCCTTCGAGTCTTGGTGAAGTTGGGGAAGGGTAGTGCCTGCCATGTCGTGCGCCTCCTTGGGGCTGCTGGGGAACATGGCGAAATGCTGGCCTGGCGGCCCAGGGCCGAACAGGTGACAGGTTCCAATCAACGGGTGACAGGTTGCGGATGGCTCGATGTGGATAAGCCAGCGCCAGCCAGGCATGGCGCTGGTTTGGAACGTGTCACCCCTTTTCGCGCTGGCGCTTGGCGACCATGCCGCCTTTCTTGCGGGCAGGCCAAGTAAGCGCCCACCGCAAATGCCTAACTACAGCGCCGGCAGGCTCGCCGAAGCGGTCTTTCCACCAGCGCCGGGCAAGCTCTCCCATGCCAACCCCGTTTTCTGCTACAGGGTCAAACGTCCCGTTTTCGGTCAGTTCGCACCAAGCCGAGACTCCGCGCCGCCCTTCGACCGGGGAAAGCGGATTGTCCGGGTTCATGAATTCGATGATGCCGGCATGCTCGCATAGCTGTTCGGCCAGCTTCACGCGCTCTCGCTCGCTTTTGTTGAACTCCTGGCGCAAGCCCTCGCACTCCCAATGGACCCTCTGTAGCTGTGCCTTCAAAGCGACGATGATGGCCTCTTTGTCTGCCTCGCTTCGCTCCGCACGCTGGCGCGCAGTCCGTTCGGCATCCAACTGCTCGGCAGCACTGCTTTCTCCCTTCCGGCGTAGATGGGCCTCGCGCATATTCAGATAGCCCGGCTCGCTGCCAGATAGGATCGGTAGTTGCTCGGCGTAGCTGGCAATCGGCGAGGCATTGGCAACCATGGCGACGTTGAAGCTGTCGTTTGCCGGAAATGCTAAGCCTGCGACCTGGGTAGCGCGTTTGGTGGCCTCGTTGGCAAGGGCGTTGACCCATTGACGACTGATCAGTACTGAGGCCGCAGGAATAGCCCCGGAGCTAGTGGTGATCGTTGCGGCGGCTTTATCCTGGCTAGCGCTGTCGAAATAGGTGGCAAGCTCGCCGTAGGTGATTCCTTCTCTGCCGTGTGCTGAGTTGCTCAGGATGGCAGAAACGTGGGTTTTCTCTATGGGATAGTCTGCAGGTGCCAGCGTGCGTAGAAGAGCAGCCATTTCGCTGGCCAACAGATATGGATTGATCGGAGGGTGCCCGTCATCCCATTCGCGGGCAATCTTGTCCAGAGGAATGTGCTCGAAGCCTGTAAACATCGTTTCTCCCAACCTACTTTATGCCGTCCATGGCTTCAATGGTCGGCCTGCCTGGCGGATAGGGCTCCGCGTTTCCCCTTTGCGGGTTAGGCTGGTCGGTGCTGAGCGCTGTACATATTTGCAGCGACAGGCGCGCAGTATACCTGCGCTGTATGGGGATGTTGTGGGAGTATTTGGGAGTTATCCGGTTGTTGGAGTGTCTAGGGCGGACGGCACTGCTGGCTCCCCACGAAAACTTGGGGCGGTTCAGCCAGTCATGCCTTGCGCTTGATGGCCACCACGTTGGCGCCAGCACACAGCGCGTCTATCGAGTCGGCCCAGGCTTGCATCATGTCCCGGCGCTGCTCCAGGTAGGTGGCATGGTTGTAGGTGTCGCGCATCTCGTCGGCGTCGCCGTGGGCGAGCTGGCGCTCGATCCAGTCCCGGTTGTACCCGCGGCTGTTGAGTTCGGTGCTCAGCAGGTGGCGGAAGCCGTGGCCGGTCTGGCGGCCCCGGTAGCCGGCATCGGCCAATGCCTTGTTCACCGTGTTCTCGCTCATCGGGCGGGCGCTGTTGTTGCGGCCGGCGAAGACCAGCGCGTAGCCCCCGGTGATCTCTTGCAGCTGGCGCAGGATCGCCACGCTTTGGCGGGGCAGGGGGACCACATGCGGGCGACGGGCCTTCATGCGCTCTTTCGGGATCGTCCAGACGGCGGCCTCGAGGTCGAACTCTGACCAGGGGGCGGCGCGCAGCTCCCCCGGGCGGACGCCAGTCAGCACCAGCAGGCGGATGGCATGGCGGGTCAGGACGTTGATGCTGGCGCCCTCGATCTTGCCCAGCAGCTCGGGCAGCTCGGCGAAGGCAACGTGTGGGTGATGGCGGGTCGCTGGTGCATGGGCGGCTACCACGTCCAGATCGGTGGCCGGGTTGGCGTCCACGCTGCCCTTGGCCAGCCCGTAGCGGAAAATCTGGCTCAGCCACTGGCGGCACTTCTTGGCGACGTTGTGTGCGCCCCGGTCCTCGATCTTGCGTAGCAGCTCCACTAGCTCGGGGCGGGTGATCGCCTTCACCGGGCGATTGCCCAGGGCTGGCAGCAAGTCAGACTCCAGATAGGCGGCGGTCTTGTCGGCAGTGGACTTCGCCCAGCGCGGCGCCCGGTAGGCGTGCCACTCCCGCGCCAGCGTCTCGAAGGTCAGTCCGTTGCTCTGCTGCGCCTCCTTCTCGGCCTGGCGCTCGGCGCCGGGGTCTTTGCCCTCGGCCAGCAGCTGGCGGGCTTCGTCGCGCCTCTTGCGGGCTTGCTGTAGGCCGACAGCAGGGTAGGCGCCGAAAGCGAGCCCCTTCTCTTTGCCGGCCACTCGATACTTGAGCCGCCACAGCTTGGAGCCGTTTGGGTTGACCAACAGATAGAGCCCGTGGGCATCGCTCAGCTTGTAGGGCTTCTCCTTGGGCTTAGCGGTTTTGATGGCGCTGTCAGTCAGGGGCATGGCCATTGCTCTCCGGATCGGCAGCCAGCAGGAAGGAGCGGACGGCGGCTGTCTGCTCTGGCGTCAGCCGCAGGACTTGGCGCGGCGTCTCGATGGTCAGGGCGTTTTCTTGGCTCAGCACCAGGCGCAAGGTATTGGCTCGCTGGCGCTGCGGCATGTTGGCTTCCCGCTCAGCCTTGCGGGCTGCGCTCGGATCGGTGCCGGCCTTGAGCATGGTGCGGGCTTCGTCACGGGCTTGGATGGCCTGCTCCAGCGACACGGCAGGGAAGGCTCCCATGCTCAGGCTCTTGGCTACCCCACCGAAGCGATAACGGAAGCGCCATTGCTTGGAGCCGCTCGGGTTTACCAGCAGGGCAAGCCCTTGGCCAATCGTGATCTTGTACGGCTTCGATTTCGCAGGTGCTGCTGCAAGGCTTGCAGCGTCTGGGCTTGCTCTCATTTTGGGGGAATCGTCCGTGACCGAACTCAGGTTCCCCCAGATATACCCCCAAATGTTTGGGCTTACAAGGGAAGGTATGGGAAGCATAGACAACAAAAAACCGGCTCAGAGGCCGGTTCTTCGTGGGTTTCGGGCTTTCTTGGGAAGGCTCGAAAAGATTGTGTGGTGCCCCGGGAGAGACTCGAACTCTCACTCTGTCGCCAGAAACGGATTTTGAATCCGCCGCGTCTACCGATTCCGCCACCGAGGCACGATGGCGGCGCAGTATAGGGAGGCGAGCGGAGCGGGTCAATCGTGCCGCGTGGTCACCCGGAGTGCTTTCCGGTAAGCTTTGCGCCCCGAAAAGCTGACCTTTCTGCCATGCGCGTCGCCGATTTCCATTTCGATCTTCCCGAATCCCTGATTGCCCGGCATCCGCTGGCCGAGCGGCGTGCCAGCCGGCTGCTGGTGCTCGACGGAGCGACCGGGAGCCTGCAGCACCGGCGTTTTGCCGATCTGCTCGACTATCTGCGGCCCGGCGATCTGATGGTGTTCAACAATACCCGGGTGATTCCCGCGCGCCTGTTCGGGCAGAAGGCTTCCGGCGGCAAGCTGGAAATCCTTGTCGAGCGGGTGCTGGATGACGACCGGGTGCTGGCCCATGTGCGGGCCAGCAAGTCGCCCAAGCCCGGCTCGAAGATTCTCATCGAAGGCGGCGGCGAGGCACTGATGCTCGCCCGCCACGATGCCCTGTTCGAGCTGCGTTTCGACCAGAGCGTGCTGCCCCTGCTCGAGCGCGTCGGGCACATGCCGTTGCCTCCTTATATAGATCGCCCCGACGAGGCGGCCGACCGCGAGCGCTATCAGACGGTCTATGCCGATCGCGCCGGCGCGGTGGCGGCGCCCACCGCCGGTCTGCACTTCGACGAGGGGCTGCTCGCGGCGATCCGCGAGAAGGGCGTGGATACCGCCTTCGTCACCCTGCACGTCGGTGCCGGCACCTTCCAGCCGGTGCGTGTCGAGCGCATCGAGGATCACCACATGCACCGCGAGTGGCTGGAGGTCGGTCAGGATGTGGTCGATGCCGTGGTGGCCTGCCGGGCCCGCGGCGGGCGGGTGATCGCGGTCGGCACCACCAGCGTGCGCTCGCTGGAGAGCGCCGCGCGGTACGGCGAGCTCAAGCCGTTCAGCGGCGATACCGACATCTTCATCTATCCGGGGCGGCCCTTCCATGTGGTCGATGCCCTGGTGACCAATTTCCATCTGCCCGAGTCCACCCTGCTGATGCTGGTGTCGGCCTTCGCCGGCTATCCCGAGACCATGACCGCCTACGCGGCCGCCGTGGAGCACGGGTATCGCTTCTTCAGCTATGGCGATGCCATGTTCATCACCCGCAATCCCGCTCCCCGCGGCCCCGAGGAAACCCCATGAGTCATATGTCCTTCGAGTTGCTGGCCACCGACGGCAAGGCCCGCCGCGGCCGTCTGACCTTCCCCCGCGGGGTGGTCGAGACCCCGGCGTTCATGCCGGTGGGCACCTATGGCACGGTGAAGGGCATGCTGCCGCGCGACATCGAGGCGATCGGCGCGCAGATCATCCTCGGCAACACCTTCCACCTCTGGCTGCGGCCGGGCACCGAGGTGATCCGCCGGCATGGCGACCTGCACGACTTCATGCAGTGGCAGGGGCCGATCCTCACCGATTCCGGCGGCTTTCAGGTGTTCAGCCTGGGGGCGCTGCGCAAGATCAAGGAGGAGGGCGTGTATTTCGCCTCGCCGGTGGATGGCGCCAAGGTGTTCATGGGCCCGGAGGAGTCGATGCAGGTGCAGCGCGAACTCGGCTCGGACATCGTGATGATCTTCGACGAGTGCACGCCCTATCCGGCCGATGAGGAGGTGGCGCGGCGCTCCATGGAGCTGTCGCTGCGCTGGGCGAAGCGCTCGAAGATCGCTCACGAGGGCAATCCGGCAGCGCTGTTCGGCATCGTCCAGGGCGGCATGCACGAGGATCTGCGCCTGCGCTCGCTGGAGGGGCTCGAGGAGATCGGCTTCGACGGCCTGGCCATCGGCGGCCTGTCGGTCGGCGAGCCGAAGGAGGAGATGATCCGCGTGCTGGACTTCCTGCCGCCGCGGCTGCCGGCGGACAAGCCGCGCTACCTGATGGGGGTGGGCAAGCCGGAGGATCTGGTCGAGGGGGTGCGCCGTGGCATCGACATGTTCGACTGCGTGATGCCGACCCGCAATGCACGCAACGGCCATCTGTTCGTCGATAGCGGGGTGCTGAAGATCCGCAATGCGGTGCATCGGCACGACGAGTCGCCGTTGGATCCGGCCTGCGACTGTTACACCTGCAAACATTTCTCCCGCGCCTATCTGCATCATTTGGACAAATGCGGCGAAATGCTGGGCAGCATGTTGAATACAATCCACAACTTGCGGCATTACCAGCGTCTGATGGCTGGTTTGCGCGAGGCTATTCAACAGGGTAAATTGGCCGCCTTTGTCGATGCCTTCTACGCCCGGCGCGGTCTGCCGGTGCCGCCGCTGACCTGAGCCGGCCGTCCTTTCCGAATCCTTCCAACAGGAGCGTTACATGAGTTTTCTGATTCCCGCCGCCTATGCCGAAGCCGCTGCCCCCGCAGGCGCCCCGCCGGGTACCGGCTTCGAGTGGATCTTCCTGGTCGGTTTCCTGGTCATCTTCTACTTCATGATCTGGCGTCCCCAGGCCAAGCGTGCCAAGGAGCACAAGAACCTGCTGGGCGGCCTGCAGAAGGGCGACGAAGTGGTGACCAGCGGCGGCATCGCCGGGCGGGTGAGCAAGGTGGCCGACGATTTCATCGTGCTGGAAGTCTCCGATACCGTGGAGCTGAAGATCCAGAAGGGCGCGATCGTCGCCTCCCTGCCCAAGGGCACCCTGAAAGCCATCTAAGCTCCACTCCCTTCATCCATGACGGGGCGCGCAAGGCGCCCCGCGTCTCAATCGGACGGCGTCATGCTCAACAAGTATCCCCTGTGGAAGTATCTGCTGATCCTGGCCGTGCTGCTGGTCGGCATCGTCTATTCCGCACCCAATCTGTTTCCCGACGACCCGGCCATCCAGATCAGCGGGGCAAGCACGGCCCGGCCGATCGGACCGGGCGATCTCGAGCGTGTCGGCAAGGCGCTGGCCGAGGCCGGCATCGCCGTCAAGGCGAGCAGTCTGGCCAATGAAGGCAAGGCCGGGCTGGTACGCCTGGCCGATCAGGAGCACCAGCTGAAGGCCAAGGATGTGGCGCGCAAGGTGCTCGGCGACGAGTACGTGGTGGCGCTGAACCTGGCGCCGACCACGCCCGGCTGGCTGCGCGCGCTGGGCGCCAGTCCGATGAAGCTGGGCCTGGACCTGTCCGGTGGTGTGCACTTCCTGCTCGAGGTGGACATGGACAAGGCGCTGGATGCGCGCCTGAAGGTGTATGAAAGCGAAGTGAAGAGCCTGCTGCGCAAGGAGCGTCAGCGCTACCGCAGTCTGCCGCAGCAGGACGGCGCCATCCAGCTGGGCTTTGCCGACAGCGAGCAGCTGGAGCAGGCCCAGGCGTTGATACGCAAGAATTTCAGCGATTTCGAGCTGGCCGCCGCCGAGCGCAACGGTCTGCAGGTGCTGCGCCTGGTAATGACCCCGGCGAAGCTCGCGGAGATCCGCGAGTACTCGATCAAGCAGAACCTGACCACGGTGCGCAACCGGGTCAACGAGCTGGGCGTGTCCGAGCCGCTGGTGCAGCGCCAGGGGGCCAATCGCATCGTGGTCGAACTGCCCGGCGTGCAGGACACCGCCGAAGCCAAGCGGATTCTCGGCAAGACGGCCAACCTGGAATTCCGCATGGCCGCCGAGCCCGATGCCGCGCGCGCCATGACCGAAACCTTCGAGTTCCGCGAGGAGGGGCGTCCGCCGGTGGCACTGGAGCGCAGCCTGATCATCACCGGCGACCAGGTCACCGACGCCCAGGCTGGCTATGACGAGAACGGCCGTCCGCAGGTGAACATCCGCCTCGACGGCCACGGTGGCGAGCTGATGAACCGGGCGACCCGCAACAGCGTCGGGCGCAGCATGGCGGTGCTGTTCATCGAGCAGAAGCCGGTGACCCGCTACGTCAAGCAGATGGTCGACGGCGTCGAGCAGGAGGTGGCGGTTGAGACCTTCCGCGAAGAGAGGAAGATCATCAGCCTGGCGACCATCCAGTCGGCGCTCGGCAGCCAGTTCCGCATCACCGGCCTCGACGGCCAGGGCGAGGCCTCGGAGCTGGCGCTGCTGCTGCGTGCCGGTGGTCTGGCGGCGCCCATGTATTTCGCCGAAGAGCGCACCCTGGGTCCGAGCCTGGGCGCGGAGAACATCCAGCTGGGCATTCAGGCCTCGCTGTGGGGTTTCCTCTTCGTCACCGTGTTCATGCTGCTGATCTATAAGTTCTTCGGCCTGCTGGCCGTCGTGGCGCTGGCCTTCAATATGGTGTTGCTGATGGCCTTGATGTCGCTGCTCGGGGCGACCCTGACCCTGCCAGGCATCGCCGGTATCGTGTTGACCATGGGCATGGCGGTGGATGCCAACGTGCTGATCTTCTCGCGCATCCGCGAGGAGATCGCCAACGGCCTGTCGATCCAGAGGGCCATCCACGAGGGCTTCGTCCGCGCCTTCTCGGCGATCCTCGACGGCAACCTGACCACCCTGCTGGTGGGCGGGATCCTCTTCGCCTTGGGGACCGGGCCGGTCAAGGGCTTCGCCGTGACCATGTCGCTGGGGATCGTCACCTCCATGTTCACCGCCATCATGGCGACCCGTGGCCTGGTCAACCTGATCTACGGTGGCCGCGATCTGAAGAAACTGTGGATTTGAGGGGTTCGGCATGAAGCGCGTAATCAATTTCATGGGTATCCGCCGGGTGGCCTTCATCGCCACCCTGGCGCTGACCCTGGTGTCGCTGGCCAGTCTGGCGATCAGGGGGCTGAATTTCGGCCTGGACTTCACCGGCGGCACCCTTATCGAGCTGACCTACGAGCGCCCCGTCGAGCTGGCGAGCGTGCGTGCCAAGCTGGACGAGGCCGGCTACGGCGATGCCCTGGTGCAGAGTTTCGGCGCGACCACCGACGTGCTGGTGCGCCTGCAGGGCGACGATCCGCAGCTGGGCGAGAAGGTGGCGGCGGCGCTGCGTCAGTCCGCCGCCGACAATCCGGCGACGGTCAAGCGCGTCGAGTTCGTCGGTCCGGCGGTGGGCGAGGAGCTGCGCGACCAGGGCGGGCTGGGCATGCTGCTGGCGCTGGCTGGAATCCTGGTCTACGTGGCCTTCCGCTTCCAGTGGAAGTTCGGCTGCGGCGCCGTGCTTTCACTGTTCCACGACGTCATCATCACCCTCGGCGTGTTCTCTTTCTTCCAGATTCCGTTCGACCTCACGGTGCTGGCGGCGGTGCTGGCGATCATCGGCTATTCGCTGAACGACACCATTGTGGTGTTCGACCGCATCCGCGAGAACTTCCGTCTGCTGCGCAAGACCGAGCTGATCGAGAATATCAACATTTCCACGACCCAGACGCTGCTGCGCACCATGGCGACCTCGGTTTCCACCCTGCTGGCGGTGATGGCGCTGATGCTGTTCGGCGGCGAGGCGCTGTGGGGCTTCTCCCTGGCGCTGTTCATTGGGGTGGCGGCAGGGACTTATTCCTCGGTCTATATCGCCAACCTCACGCTGGTCTGGCTGAAGCTGACTCGCGACGACCTGATCCCCCCGGTCGCCGAGGAGACCGAGGCGGACCTGCGCCCCTGAGATCGAGCGAAGCGGAACTGCCTGCTGGTACGCCAGTCCAACTGCCGGCGCCCATCCGTGCGGTAGGGCGAGCGCAGGCAGGAGACAGTGATGGGCAAGGCAATGATCGTGGGTGTGGTGTGCGGCGCGCTGGGGCTGGCCGCGAGCGGGATGGCATCCGCCTATGGCTTGGGCGAGCGCGAGCCCGAATACGCCGACGTGCTGGCGGTGCAGCCGGTCGGGGAGGAAGGCGGAGCGCCGCGCGACGCCTGCCGGGAGGTCGAGGTGAGCCGTCCGGCAGAGGTCAAGGATCAGCAGCAGATCGCCGGTACGCTGATCGGTGCGGTCGCCGGCGGTCTGCTCGGCAGCCAGGTCGGCAGTGGCAGCGGGAAGAAGCTCGCCGCCGTGGCCGGAGCAGTCGCCGGTGGCTATGCCGGCAACAAGATTCAGGAAACTCTGCAGGCCCGCAATACCCAGACCACCACCGAAACCCGTTGCGACGGGGTGGCCGGCAACGGCTACGACTACGGAGTGGTCGGCTACGACGTGAAGTACCGTCTGGGCCAGGAGGTCGGCTGGGTGCGCATGGATCATGATCCCGGTGCGCGGATTCCGGTGCACAACGGCCGGTTGCGGCTGGATCGGGAGGAGCCTTCGCCCGTGTGGTAGGTTGCCTGTCCGGCGGTGCTTTTTCAGGTCGATAAAAAACCCGCCATGGCGGGTTTTTTTATTTTTCCGGTGTCGCTTCAGCGCTTCAGAGCCGGCGGCAGGTGCGGCTGGATGGCGGTCAGCACGGCCTTGAAGCACTTGGTGTTGCCGGCCACCACATGGCCCTTCTCGAGGAATTCGTGGCCGCCGCTGAAGTCGCTCACCAGGCCGCCCGCTTCCTGGATCAGCAGGGCGCCGGCGGCCATGTCCCATTCCGACAGACCGAACTCCCAGAAGGCATCGTAGCGGCCGGCGGCGACGTAGGCCAGGTCCAGGCTGGCGGCGCCGGCACGGCGGATGCCGGCAGTCTGGCCGGTCAGCGCGCGGAACATGCCCAGGTAGTTCTCGAGGTATTCGAGCTGGCTGTCGCGGAACGGGAAGCCGGTGCCCAGCAGGGCGCCGTCCAGGCTCTTGCGCGGGCTGACACGGATGCGCCGGCCGTTGAGGGCGGCGCCACGGCCACGGCTGGCGGTGAATTCCTCCTGGCGGATGGGGTCGAGTACCACGGCGTGCTCCAGGCGACCTCTGTACTTGCAGGCGATGCTCACGGCGTAGTGCGGCACGCCGCGCAGGAAGTTGGTGGTGCCGTCCAGCGGGTCGATGATCCACTGGTAGTCGGCGCCCTCGCCGCTACCGGGTTGCAGCCCGCCTTCCTCGCCGAGAATGGTGTGGTTCGGGTAGGCCTTGCGCAGGGTGGCGATGATGGTCTGCTCCGCCGCGCGATCCACCTCGCTGACGTAGTCCTTGGCGTCCTTCTCGTCGACCGAGATGACGTCCAGGCGTTCGATGGAGCGGAAGATCAGTTCGCCGGCGCTGCGGGCCGCGCGCAGCGCGATATTCAGCATAGGCTGCATGGAGGTTCACCTGGGTCGTTAAAGAAAGCCGGCCATACTAGCAGAAACGGGCGGGGTATGCAGTGGCCGGGGTCGCGTGGCGTTCGCTATCCAGCTTCTGTAAGATTCCAGCCCCTTTGGCCGTGTAGCGTTGTGGAGCTGGTGTTGCTGCAGAACATTCGCGTCGTCCTGGTGAATACCAGTCATCCCGGCAATATTGGCGGGGCGGCTCGCGCCATGAAGAATATGGGCCTGAGCCGCCTCTATCTGGTCGATCCCGAGGACTTTCCGAGTAGCGAGGCGGTTGCCCGGGCCTCCGGCGCCACCGACATTCTCGATAATGCGCAGGTGGTCGCCCGCCTGGAGGAGGCTCTGGTCGGCTGCAGCTTGGCGCTCGGCACCAGTGCCCGCGACCGGCGGATTCCCTGGCCACTGGTGGACCCGCGCGAGTGCGCGACGACCTGCCTGGAGCAGGTCGGGCAGGGCGCCGAGGTAGCCTTGGTGTTCGGCCGCGAATATGCCGGGCTGACCAACGAGGAACTGCAGCGCTGCCAGTTCCATGTGCACATTCCCTCGGACCCTTCGTTCAGCTCGCTCAATCTGGCGGCGGCGGTCCAGGTGCTGGCCTACGAGGTGCGCATGGCCTGGCTGGCGGTCGAAGGCCTGCCGAGCAAGCAGGAAAAGCTGGAAACCACGGCGATGCTCAATGCCCAGCCGGCCACCATGGACGAGCTCGAGCTGTTCTACGGGCATCTGGAAAGCACTCTGGTGGAGATCGGCTTTCTCGATCCGGAAAAGCCGCGCCATCTGATGTCGCGCCTGCGCCGGCTGTACGGCCGCAGCGCGATCAGCAAGCTGGAGATGAATATCCTGCGCGGCATTCTTACGGAAACCCAGAAGGCGGCCCGCGACGAGACCCATACGCGGAGAGGGCAGTGATGTTCGAACGCATGAGAGAAGATATCCGGAGCGTTTTCCAGCGCGACCCTGCCGCCCGCAACGCCCTTGAGGTGCTGATCTGCTATCCGGGGCTGCATGCCCTGTGGCTGCACCGCCTGGCGCACGGGCTGTGGTGCGCCGATTGGAAGTTGCTGGCGCGGCTGGTCTCGCACGTGGGGCGCTGGCTGACCGGCATCGAGATCCATCCGGGTGCGCGGATCGGCCGGCGCCTGTTCATCGATCATGGCATGGGCGTGGTGATCGGCGAGACCGCCGAGATCGGCGACGACGTCACGCTCTATCATGGCGTGACCCTGGGCGGCACCAGCTGGAACAAGGGCAAGCGCCATCCGACCCTGGAGGACGGCGTGATCGTCGGGGCCGGGGCGAAGATCCTCGGTCCCTTCACCGTCGGTGCCGGCGCCAAGATTGGCTCCAACGCCGTGGTGACCCGCGCGGTGCCCGCCGGCGCCACGGCGGTGGGGATTCCCGGGCGGATCATTGCCAGGCCGGATGACGAGCAGGAGGCCAGGCGCCAGGCGCTCGCCGAGAAGTACGGCTTCGACGCCTACGCCCTCGGCCAGAGCATGCCGGACCCGGTGGCGCACGCCATCGGCCAGCTGCTCGATCACCTGCATGCGGTCGACGAGCGTCTCGAAGACATGTGCCAGGCGCTCAAGGCGCTGGGCAGCGATTATTGCGCGAAGGAGCTGCCGGCGTTGCGCGAGGAGGATTTCGCGGGGGTCAAGGAAGAGGACGACAAGCCTCCGGTCTGAGGTTTCCCGGTCCATCCCGGCTGTGCCGTCGGGGTGGGCAATTCCGAGTAAATTGCAAGGATTAATAGTTGATCCTGTTGGTCGGGTATTGCATACTGAGCGCACATCAGCGATTTCCTGGTAGCGACCATGCGACTGACAACCAAAGGCCGGTATGCCGTCACGGCCATGCTCGATCTGGCACTGCATGCCCAGGACGGCCCCGTTTCCCTCGCCGATATCTCCGAGCGCCAGGGGATTTCCCTTTCCTACCTGGAACAGCTGTTCGCCAAGCTGCGGCGCAACAGTCTGGTGACCAGCGTCCGCGGTCCCGGTGGCGGCTACCAGCTGTCCCGCGGCATGGCCGACATCCAGGTGGCCGAAGTCATCGACGCGGTCAACGAGTCGGTGGACGTGACCCGCTGTCAGGGCGATCGCGGCTGCCACTCGGGAGAGGTCTGCCTGACCCATTACCTCTGGTGCGACCTCAGTCACCAGATCCACGAATTTCTCAGTGGCATCAGCCTGGCCGATCTGGTCGCCCGCAGCGACGTCCAGGATCTCGCCCGATTGCAGGATCGGCGCCAGGGCGGCGGTTGTCCGCTGCCGTATGCCGGAAAGATCGAAGCGTCCGCCATCGAATGAGCCGGATGCCAGCCTGACAGGAGAGCCTCATGAAGTTGCCGATTTACCTGGATTATTCCGCCACCACCCCGGTCGACCCGCGGGTGGCACAGAAGATGTGCGAGTGCCTGACCATGGACGGTAATTTCGGCAATCCGGCCTCGCGCTCCCATGTCTTCGGCTGGAAAGCCGAAGAGGCGGTCGAGAATGCGCGCCGCCAGGTGGCGGAGCTGGTCAATGCCGATCCGCGGGAAATCGTCTGGACCTCCGGCGCCACCGAGTCCGACAACCTGGCGATCAAGGGTGTCGCGCACTTCTATGCGAGCAAGGGCAAGCACATCGTCACCTCGAAGATCGAGCACAAGGCGGTGCTGGACACCACCCGCCAGCTCGAGCGCGAAGGCTTCGAGGTGACCTATCTCGAGCCCGGCGAGGACGGCCTGATCACCCCGGCGATGGTCGAGGCGGCGCTGCGCGAAGACACCATCCTGGTCTCGGTGATGCACGTCAACAACGAGATCGGTACCATCAACGACATCGCCGCCATCGGCGAGCTGACCCGCTCGCGCGGCGTGCTGTACCACGTCGATGCCGCCCAGTCGACCGGCAAGGTGGCCATCGATCTGGAGAGCATGAAGGTCGACCTGATGTCCTTCTCCGCCCACAAGACCTACGGTCCCAAGGGCGTCGGCGCGCTCTACGTGCGCCGCAAGCCGCGCGTGCGCCTGGAGGCGCAGATGCATGGCGGTGGTCACGAGCGCGGCATGCGCTCCGGCACCCTGGCGCCCCACCAGATCGTCGGCATGGGCGAGGCCTTCCGCATCGCCAGGGAAGAGATGGCCGCGGAAAGCCGGCGCATCGCCGCGCTCAGCCAGCGCTTCCACGAGCATGTCGGTACCCTCGAGGAGGTCTATCTGAACGGCAGCGCCACGGCGCGGGTGCCGCACAACCTCAACCTCAGCTTCAACTACGTGGAAGGCGAGTCGCTGATCATGGCGCTCAAGGACCTGGCGGTTTCCTCGGGTTCGGCCTGCACCTCGGCTTCCCTGGAGCCGTCCTACGTGCTGCGCGCCCTGGGCCGCAACGACGAGCTGGCACACAGCTCGATCCGCTTCACCTTCGGTCGCTTCACTACCGAGGAAGACGTCGACTACGCCGCGCGGAAGGTCTGCGAGGCGGTCAGCAAGCTGCGCGAACTGTCGCCGCTCTGGGACATGTACAAGGAAGGGGTCGACCTGTCCAAGGTCGAGTGGCAGGCCCACTGATTATCCTCCCTCCCGAAATTGCCCGTGATTAACGAGGTATTGCACCATGGCTTACAGTGACAAGGTCATCGACCACTATGAAAACCCGCGCAACGTCGGCAAGCTCGATGCAGAGGACCCGGACGTCGGCACCGGCATGGTCGGTGCCCCGGCCTGCGGTGACGTGATGCGTCTGCAGATCAAGGTCAACGAGCAGGGCGTCATCGAGGACGCCAGGTTCAAGACCTACGGCTGCGGCTCGGCCATCGCCTCCAGCTCCCTGGCCACCGAGTGGATGAAGGGCAAGACCCTGGACGAGGCGGAAACCATCAGGAACACCCAGATCGCCGAAGAGCTGGCGCTGCCGCCGGTCAAGATCCACTGCTCCGTGCTGGCGGAGGATGCCATCAAGGCCGCCGTGCGCGACTACAAGCACAAGAAGGGCCTGGTTTAAACCACGCTGACGAGTTAAGGAGTTGCAATGGCCATCACCATGACCGAAGCCGCCGCCCACCATGTCCGCCGCTCCCTCGAAGGGCGCGGCAAGGGCGAGGGCATCCGCCTGGGCGTCCGCACGAGCGGCTGTTCGGGCCTGGCCTACGTGCTGGAGTTCGTCGACGAGGTGGCTGGCGAGGATCAGGTGTTCGAGAGTCACGGCGTCAAGGTGATCATCGACCCCAAGAGCCTGGTCTACCTGGACGGCACCGAGCTGGACTTCGTCCGCGAAGGGCTCAACGAGGGCTTCAAGTTCAACAACCCGAACGTGCGTGGCGAGTGCGGCTGCGGCGAAAGCTTCAATACCTGAGGCGGCTGCATGGGTAGTAGCGGCAGTCATTTCGCCCTGTTCGACCTCGAGCCGGATTTTCGCCTCGACCTGGAGCAGCTCGCGGCGCGCTACCGTGAGCGGGTGCGCCGGGTGCATCCCGACCGCTTCGCCGGCGCACCCGCGCGCGAGCAGCGCCTGGCGCTGGAGGAGTCCGCCCGGCTCAACGAGGCCTACCAGACGCTGAAGAGCCCGTCCCGGCGCGCCCGCTACCTGCTGTCCCTGCAGGGAGAGGAGATGCCCCAGGAGACCACGGTGCAGGATCCTGCCTTCCTCATGCGGCAGATGGAGCTGCGCGAGGAGCTGCAAGAGCTGCAGGACGCCGCCGACCTGGGCGGGCTGGCGACCTTCAAGCGCCACCTCGCGCAGGCCCAGGAGCAGCTCAACGAGGGCTTCGCCACCTGCTGGGCCGATCCGCTGCGGCGCGACGAGGCCGAGCGCCTGGCGCGGCGCATGCAGTTTCTCGACAAGCTCTCCATCGAGGTCCGCCAGCTCGAAGAGCGTCTCGACGACTAACCCTGCGCCGCTCCGGCTGCGCCCCCCGATAGTTGAATGCCATGGCCCTACTGCAGATCGCTGAACCCGGACAAAGCCCGCAACCCCACCAGCGCCGTCTGGCGGTGGGGATCGACCTGGGCACCACCAATTCGCTGGTCGCCGCGCTGCGCAGCAGTCTGGCCGAGTCGCTGGCGGACGCCGACGGGGAGGTGATCCTGCCCTCGGCGGTGCGCTACCTGGCCGATGGTCAGGTCGAGGTCGGTCGCGGCGCCAAGGCGGCCGCCGCCGTGGACCCGCTGAATACGGTGCTGTCGGTGAAGCGCCTGATGGGGCGCGGCATCGCCGACCTCACCCTGCTCGGCGAGCAGCTGCCGTACCGCTTCGTCGAGGGCGAGTCGCACATGCCCTTCATCGACACCGTGCAAGGTCCGAAAAGCCCGGTCGAGGTGTCGGCAGAGATCCTCAGGGTGCTGCGCCGACGTGCCGAGGAGGCCCTCGGCGGCGAGCTGGTCGGCGCGGTGATCACCGTGCCGGCCTATTTCGACGAGGCGCAGCGCCAGGCCACCAAGGACGCCGCGCGTCTGGCCGGTCTCAACGTGCTGCGCCTGCTCAACGAGCCGACCGCGGCCGCGGTCGCCTACGGTCTCGACCGGCGCGCCGAGGGCGTGGTGGCGGTCTACGACCTGGGCGGCGGCACCTTCGACATCTCCATCCTGCGCCTGACCCACGGGGTCTTCGAGGTGCTCGCCACTGGCGGCGACAGCGCCCTGGGCGGCGACGACTTCGACCATGCCATCGCTACGTGGATCGTCGAGCAGGCGGGGTTGTCCGCCGACCTCGATCCGGGGACCCAGCGCCATCTGCTGCAGCTGGCCTGTGCGGCCAAGGAGGCGCTGAGTGAAAGCGGCTCGGTGGCGCTCGCCTATGGCGGCTGGCAGGGCGAGCTGTCCCGCGAGCGCTTCGAGGCGCTGATCGAGCCCCTGGTGGCGCGCAGCCTCAAGGCTTGCCGGCGGGCGCTGCGCGATGCCGAGATCGATCCGCCGGAGATTTCCGCGGTGGTCATGGTCGGCGGCTCCACACGGGTGCCGCGGGTGCGCCAGGCGGTCGCCGAGCTGTTCGACCGTCAGCCGCTGACCGACATCGACCCCGATCAGGTGGTCGCCATCGGTGCGGCGCTGCAGGCCGATACCCTGGCCGGTAACGGGCGCGACGGCGAGGAATTGCTGCTGCTGGACGTCAATCCGCTGTCCCTGGGGCTGGAGACCATGGGCGGGCTGATGGAGAAGGTCATCCCGCGCAATACCACGATTCCGGTAGCCCGTGCCCAGGACTTCACCACCTACAAGGATGGCCAGACGGCCATGCTGATCCATGTCCTGCAGGGCGAGCGCGAACTGGTCAAGGACTGCCGTTCCCTGGCGCGCTTCGAGCTGCGCGGGATTCCTCCGATGGTGGCGGGGGCGGCGAAGATCCGCGTCACCTTCCAGGTCGACGCCGACGGCCTGCTCGGCGTCTCCGCCCGCGAACTGGGCTCCGGCGTCGAGGCGAGCGTGCAGGTCAAGCCGTCCTACGGGCTGACTGACGGCGAGATCGCGCGGATGCTCAAGGATTCCTTCGAGCATGCCGGCGGCGACAAGGCCGCGCGCATGCTGCGCGAGCAGCAGGTCGAGGCGCAGCGTCTGCTGGAGGCGGTGCTGGCAGCCCTGGAGGCCGACGGCGAGGCGTTGCTGAGTCCCGAGGAGCGGACTGCCATCGACGCGCAGGTGCAGGCGCTGCGCGGGGTGCTGGAGGGGCAGGACGGCGCCGCCATCGAGTTGCACACCCGGCGCCTGGCGCAGATCACCGACGCCTTTGCCGCCCGGCGCATGGATGCTTCGGTGAAGGCCGCGCTGTCCGGCCGCCGACTGAACGAAATCGAGGAGTGAGTGATGCCGCAGATCGTTTTTCTGCCCCACGAGGTACATTGTCCCGACGGCAAGGTGGTCGAGGCCGAGCCTGGCGAGAGCATTCTCGAGGCGGCCCTGCGCAACGACATCGAGATCGAGCATGCCTGCGAGATGTCCTGTGCCTGCACCACCTGTCACGTGATCGTGCGCGAGGGGTTCGACTCCCTGGATCCGTCCGACGAGCTGGAGGACGACATGCTCGACAAGGCCTGGGGACTGGAGCCGGAATCGCGGCTATCCTGTCAGGCTAAGATTGGCGAAGAGGATCTGGTGGTGGAGATTCCCCGCTACACCCTCAATCAGGTTTCGGAACAGCACTGAGGGCATGCGCGTGAGCCTGAAATGGAGCGACGTACAGGAAATCGCCCTGCAGCTGGCCGATACCCATCCGCAGATCGATCCGCGCTACCTCAACTTCGTCGACCTGCATCGCTGGGTACTGGCCCTCCCTGAGTTCGACGACGACCCCGAGCGCGGCGGCGAAAAGGTGCTGGAAGCCATCCAGGCGACCTGGATCGAAGAAGCCGACTGATCCGCAAGCTGGTCTTATGCATTTCACTGGAACCCGCGTATAATCCGCGGGTTTAATTTTCTGCTTTTCAAAACCCCCCGATTGACTGGAGCTATCCATGGCCGTTGAACGTACCCTTTCCATCATCAAGCCCGACGCCGTCGCCAAGAACGTCATCGGTGAGATCCTCACCCGTTTCGAGAAGGCCGGCCTGAGCGTCGTCGCTGCGAAGATGGTCCAGCTGTCCGAGCGCGAAGCCGGCGGCTTCTACGCCGAGCACCAGGCGCGTCCGTTCTTCAAGGATCTGGTGTCCTTCATGACCTCCGGTCCGGTCGTCGTGCAGGTGCTGGAAGGCGAGGGCGCCATTGCCAAGAACCGCGAGCTGATGGGCGCCACCAACCCGAAGGACGCTGCTCCGGGCACCATCCGCGCCGACTTCGCCGTGTCCATTGACGAGAACGCCGTGCACGGCTCCGACTCCGAGGCTTCCGCTGCTCGCGAGATCGCCTACTTCTTCGCCGCAACCGAGGTGTGCGCCCGCATCCGCTGATCAGGCGATGGGGGAGGGTGAATCCATGACCGAAACCACCAAGGTGAACCTGCTGGGGCTGACCCAGCCGCAGCTGGAAGGCTTCTTCGAGTCCATCGGCGAGAAGCGCTTTCGCGCCGGGCAGGTGATGAAATGGATTCACCACTTCGGCGTCGACGACTTCGAGGCCATGAGCAACATCGGCAAGGCCCTGCGCGAGAAGCTCAGGGCCTGCGCCGAGATCCGCGGTCCGGAGATCGTCAGCCAGGACATTTCCAGCGACGGTACCCGCAAGTGGGTGGTGCGCGTGGCGTCTGGCAGCTGCGTCGAAACCGTGTACATCCCGCAGGCCGGCCGCGGCACCCTGTGCGTGTCGTCGCAGGCCGGCTGCTCGCTGGACTGCAGTTTCTGCTCCACCGGCAAGCAGGGCTTCAACAGCGACCTGACCGCCGCCGAGATCATCGGCCAGGTCTGGATCGCCAACAAATCCTTCGGCACCGTCCCGGCCAAGATCGACCGCGCCATCACCAACGTGGTGATGATGGGCATGGGCGAGCCGCTGATGAATTTCGACAACGTGGTCGCCGCCATGCAGATCATGATGGACGACCTCGGCTACGGCATCTCCAAGCGCAAGGTGACCCTTTCCACCTCCGGCGTGGCGCCGATGATCGACGAGCTGGGCAAGGTGATCGACGTGTCCCTGGCGCTGTCGCTGCACGCGCCCAACGACGAGCTGCGCAACCGGCTGGTGCCGATCAACCGCAAGTATCCGCTGGCCGTGGTGCTGGATGCCTGCAAGCGCTACATCTCGCGCCTCGGCGAGAAGCGCGTGCTGACCGTGGAATACACCCTGCTCAAGGACGTCAACGACCAGCCCGAACATGCGGCGCAGATGGTCGAGCTGCTGCGCGACGTGCCGTGCAAGATCAACCTGATTCCCTTCAATCCCTTCCCCTTCTCCGGTTACGAGCGGCCGAGCAACAACGCCATTCGCCGCTTCCAGGACCTGCTGCACCAGGCCGGGCACAACGTCACGGTGCGCACTACCCGGGGCGACGACATCGACGCTGCCTGCGGCCAACTGGTCGGCCAGGTCATGGATCGCACCCGGCGTAGCGAGCGCCACATCGCCGTGCGTCAGCTCGGCGACGAGGCAGCGCCATCTGCCAGTGCCGCCAACCGGACCTGAGCCGAGGATGTTTATGACCCTGCGCGC
Source organism: Azotobacter chroococcum (assembly GCF_004339665.1). Lineage (GTDB taxonomy): Bacteria > Pseudomonadota > Gammaproteobacteria > Pseudomonadales > Pseudomonadaceae > Azotobacter > Azotobacter chroococcum. The sequence continues at coordinate 33,712 of NZ_SMMU01000022.1, read as the reverse complement.
TGCGCTGCTGTTGTTTTCCGCCATGCTGCTGGCCGGTTGCGTCTCGACCGGAGCGGTCGATCCCATGAAGACCGAGCAGGGCCGCAAGGAAGCCCGCGATGCCTATATCCAGCTCGGCCTTGGCTACCTCAAGCAGGGCCAGACCGATCGCGCCAAGGTGCCGCTGGGCAAGGCGCTGGATATCGACCCGGCCGATGCCGATGCCCACGCCGCCCTGGGCCTGGTGTTCCAGGCCGAGCTCGAGCCGGAGCTGGCCGACCAGCACTACCGCAAGGCGCTCTCCCGCCGCCCCGCTGATGCGCGCATCCTGAACAACTACGGCAGCTTCCTGTTCGAGCAGCGTCGCTATCAGGACGCCTACGAGCGTTTCCAGCAGGCCGCCGCCGACACCCTGTACCCCGAGCGCTCGCGGGTTTATCTCAATCTCGGCCTGACCGCCGTCCAGTTGGGGCGGCGCGATCTCGCCAAGAGCCATCTGGAAAAGTCCCTGCGCATCAATTCGCAGCAGCCCCGAGCCCTGCTGGAAATGGCCTCGCTGGATTTCGAGGCGCGCGACTACGTGGCGGCGCGCTCCTATTACGCCAGCTTCAACCGCATGGGTGAGCAGAATGCCCGCAGCCTGCTGCTGGGTGCCCGTCTGGCGAAGGTCTTCGAGGACCGCGACCAGGCCGCCGTCTTTGGCCTGCAGTTGAAACGCAAGTACCCGGGCACGCCGGAATATCAGCAATATCTGTCGGAGCAATGATGAACGTGTCGCAAACCGAGAGCACGGCCGCGGCCTCCGTCAACCCGGGCGAGATCCTGCGCAAGGGCCGCGAAGCCAACGACTGGTCGCTGGCCCAGGTGGCCGGACAGCTGAATCTCCCCACTCGGACCCTGGTCCAGCTGGAGGCCGGCGAATTCGACCGACTGCCGGGACATACCTTCGCCCGCGGCTATGTGCGCTCCTACGCCAAGCTGCTGGGGATGGACCAGGCCCGGCTGGTCGAGGCCTTCGACCAGTACACCGGCACCAACGCCAAGGGCAGCGAAGTGCACAGCCTGGGCAAGATCGAGCAGCCGCTGCGGATTTCGCAGAGCCTCCTGCGGCTGGCCGGCCTCGCCCTGATCCTGCTGCTGGTCGGCTCCGCCCTGTTCTGGTGGCAGGAGCGTTCGGCGCAGCAGGGGGGCCGCAACGCACTCAACCTGGCCCATGTCGAGGTCGACAGCGCCGACGGCACCACCCAGATCCACCCGCTTGACGAGCCGGAGGACCAGGCTGTGGCCCAGGCGCTCCAGCCCGCCGGGCCGCAGCCTCAGCCGACTCCGCTGGCCGGCAGCACTGCCAGCACGGACAGCCACCCGGCGCGTGAGGCGGCGAGCGCTGCGACGCCGCTGCCGCTGGCACCGGTCGCGCCCGGCACGCCTGCCCCGCTGGCCGAGCCTGCGCCCGCCCCGGCCATGCCGGTCGTCGTGCCGGCTGCTCCGGCTGCTCCGGCTGCTCCGGCTGCCGCTCCGGCCACGGCCGGCACGCCCGCCGCAGCCAGTCCGGCGTCTGCCAGCGAGCCGGCCGCCGGGGAAGGCGTGCTGAGCATCCGCTTCACGGCCGACTGCTGGACCCAGGTCACCGACGCCCGCGGCAAGGCGCTGTTTCGCGGCCTGAAGCGCGCCGGCGACACGCTCGAGCTGCGCGGCCAGAAACCGCTGGACGTGCGTCTCGGCTTCGCCCACGGCGCCGAGGTCAGTTTCAACGGCCAGCCGGTCAACCTGGCGCCCTACACCGCCCGCGGCGCGACCGCCCGCCTGAAACTGGGGAACTAAGCCTCCATGCACAGCGAATCACCCATTCAGCGCCGCCTGTCGCGCAAGATCTGGGTCGGCCCGGTCGCGGTAGGCGGCGATGCGCCCATCTCGGTGCAGAGCATGACCAACACCGACACCCATGACGTCGATGCCACCGTGGCGCAGATCCGCCGCCTGGAAGCAGCCGGCGCCGACATCGTGCGCGTCTCGGTGCCGGACATGGACGCCGCCGAGGCCTTCGGGCGGATCAAGCAGCAGGTACAGGTACCCCTGGTCGCCGACATCCACTTCGACTACCAGATCGCCCTGCGCGTGGCCGAACTGGGCGTCGACTGCCTGCGCATCAACCCGGGCAACATCGGCCGCGAGGACCGGGTCCGCGCGGTGGTGGACGCGGCACGCGATCGCGGCATCCCGATCCGCATCGGCGTCAACGCCGGCTCTCTGGAGAAGGACCTGCAGAAGAAGTACGGCGAGCCGACCCCGCAGGCGCTGGTGGAGTCCGCCCTGCGCCACGTCGAGCATCTCGACCGCCTGGACTTCCAGAACTTCAAGGTCAGCGTCAAGGCCTCCGACGTGTTCATGGCGGTGGCTGCCTACCGCCTGCTGGCCGGGCAGATCGAGCAGCCGCTGCACCTGGGCATCACCGAGGCCGGCGGGCTGCGTTCCGGCACCGTGAAGTCCGCAGTGGGCCTCGGCATGCTGCTCGCCGAGGGCATCGGCGACACCATCCGCGTGTCCCTGGCCGCCGATCCGGTGGAGGAGATCAAGGTCGGCTTCGACATCCTCAAGTCGCTGCACCTGCGCTCGCGGGGGATCAACTTCATCGCCTGCCCGAGCTGCTCGCGGCAGAACTTCGACGTGGTGAAGACCATGAACGAGCTGGAGACCCGCCTCGAGGACCTGCTGGTGCCGCTCGACGTGGCGGTGATCGGCTGCGTGGTGAACGGTCCCGGCGAAGCCAAGGAGGCGCATGTCGGCCTCACCGGCGGCACCCCGAACAACCTGGTCTACATCGACGGCAAGCCGGCGCAGAAGCTGGGCAACGAGAATCTGGTGGACGAGCTGGAGCGGCTGATCCGCCGCAAGGCTGCGGAAAAGGCCGCAGCCGACGCCAGTCTGATCGTCCGCAGTTAAGGAATCCGCGTGAGCAAGAACATCCAGGCCATCCGTGGCATGAACGACATCCTGCCGGAGCAGACCCCGCTCTGGCGCTATTTCGAGAACGGCGTGGCCAGCCTGCTGGACGGCTACGGCTACCGGCAGATCCGCATGCCGATCGTCGAGTTCACCGAACTCTTCAAGCGCTCCATCGGCGAGGTCACCGACATCGTCGAGAAGGAGATGTACACCTTCGAGGACCGCAACGGCGACTCCCTGACCTTGCGCCCAGAGGGCACCGCCAGCTGCGTGCGCGCAGTGCTCGAGCACGGCATCAGCGGTGGCGGCCAGCTGCAGAAGCTCTGGTACGTCGGCCCGATGTTCCGCCACGAGCGCCCGCAGAAGGGCCGCTACCGGCAGTTCCACCAGATCGGCGTGGAGGTCTTCAACCTGCCGGGGCCAGACATCGACGCCGAGCTGATCGTGCTGACCTGGCGCCTGTGGGGCCTGCTCGGCCTGCGCGAGGCGGTGACCCTCGAACTCAACAGCCTCGGCAGCAGCGAGGCCCGCGCGCGCTACCGCGAGGCGCTGGTCGAGTACCTCTCGGCGCGCTTCGAGCAGCTCGACGAGGACAGCCAGCGCCGCCTGTCCAGCAACCCGCTGCGCATCCTCGACAGCAAGAGCCCGGACACCCAGGCCCTGCTGGTGGATGCGCCCAAGCTGGCCGATTACCTGGACGAGGAGTCGCGCCTGCACTTCGAGGGCCTCAAGGCGCGCCTGGATGCCGCCGGCGTCCCCTACGTGATCAATTCCAAGCTGGTGCGCGGCCTGGACTACTACGGCAAGACGGTGTTCGAGTGGGTCACCGACCAGCTCGGCGCCCAAGGCACCGTGTGCGCCGGCGGCCGCTACGACGGTCTGGTCGAGCAACTGGGCGGCAAGCCGACGCCGGCGGTGGGCTTCGCCATGGGCGTCGAGCGTCTGGTGCTGTTGCTGGAAACCCTGGACAAGGTTCCGGCGGAGCTGTCCCGGCAGGTCGACCTGTACTTCTGCGCCTTCGGCGAGGCGGCCGAGCTGGCCGCCCTGGCGCTGGCCGAGCAGCTGCGCGACGCGCTGCCGGGCATGCGCCTGGCGGTCAATGCCGGGGCCGGCAGCTTCAAGAGCCAGCTGAAGAAGGCCGACAAGAGCGGTGCCCTCTATGCCCTGGTGCTGGGCGAGGACGAGCTGGCCGGGCGCATCGTCGGGCTGAAGCCGCTGCGCGCCGATGGCGAACAACAGAGTGTGGGCTGGGACGAGCTGGGCGAGCGCCTGGCCGCTTGCCTGCAGGCTTGAACACTGGATTGAGGAGTATCGGGTGACCTCGCATACCGAAGATGAAGAGCTGGCGCAGATCAAGGACTGGTGGCAGCGCAGTGGCAAGCCGCTGCTCGCCGGCGGTGCCCTGGCCTTGGTGGCGGTGTTCGGCTGGCAGGGCTGGCAGAAGCAGCAGACCGGGCAGGCGCAGAACGCTTCGGCGCTCTACCAGCAGCTGCTGGACACCAGCCTGACGCCGTCCGGAAAGCCGGATACGGCCAAGGTCGCCGAGCTCTATGGACAGCTGCAGAGCGAGTTCGCCGGCAGCCACTACGCCCAGTACGGCAGCCTGCTGGTCGCCAAGGTGGCGGTGGACGAGGGCAAGCTCGAGGATGCCGCCGCCGAGCTGCGGGCGATCCTCGGCAAGCCGGTCGATGCCACCCTCGGCGAGCTGGCCCACCAGCGCCTGGCGCGGGTCCTGGCGGCTCAGGACAAGGCCGAGGAAGGCCTCGCCCTGCTCGCCGGCGAAGCCGATCCGGCCTTCCAGGCCGGTCGCGAGGAAATCCGGGGCGATCTGCTGGTGCAGCTCGGCCGACTCGACGAGGCCCGAGCTGCCTATGAAAAGGCCAAGGCTGCCCAGCCGGATGATGCTGCACTGGGCACCCTGCAGATGAAGCTCGACGACCTGGCCAAGGGAGATGCCTGACGTGAAGCCCTGGAAACATGCCGCGGTGCTGGCCATGGCCGCGACGCTCGCCGGCTGCAGCAGCATCGGCAACTGGTTCAACAGCTCCAAGGAGCAGCCGCCGGCCCCCTTGACGCAGTTCAAGGAAGAGGTGCAGCTGACCAAGGAGTGGAGCCGCTCGATCGGCGAGGGCCAGGGCGAGACTTACAACCAGTTGGTGCCGGCGGTGGAGGGCGATACCCTGTTCGTCGCCGATGTCACCGGACAGGTGATGGCCCTCGAGCGCTTCAGCGGCAAGGTCCTCTGGAGCAAGGAGCTGGAGCTGCCGGTGTCCGGCGGCGTCGGCGCCGGTTATGGCCAGGTCCTGCTCGGTACCCTGCAGGGCGAGGTGATCGCCCTGGATTCGGGCAGCGGCGCGGAGATCTGGCGCAGCCGCGTCAGCAGCGAGGTACTGGCGCCGCCGGTAAGCAACGGCGACGTGGTGGTGGTGCAGACCCAGGACGACCGCCTGATCGCCCTCGAGGCGAGCAGCGGCAGCCAGCGCTGGATCTACGAGAGCCCCCCGGCCGTGCTCACCCTGCGCGGCACCGGTGCGCCGCTGGTCACCAACCAGCTGGCGATCGTCGGTCTTTCCAGCGGCAAGGTGCTCGCCCTGGAAACCCAGCGCGGCCTGCCGATCTGGGAGCAGCGGGTGGCGGTGCCTACCGGGCGTTCCGAGCTGGAGCGGGTGGTGGACATCGACGGCGGCCTGGCGATGTCCGGCGGCACCCTGTATGTCGCGACCTTCCAGGGCAACATCGCCGCCCTCGATATGCAGACCGGGCGTCCCCTGTGGCAGCGCCAGGCCTCCAGCAACGGCAGCGTGGCGCTGGGCTATGGCAGCGTCTATGTGAGTCTGGCCGAGGGCGCCGTCGAAGGTATCGACGAGCGCAGCGCCTCGGCGCTGTGGAAGAACGATGCACTGGCCCGTCGCCAGCTGTCGTCGCCGGAGGTGTTCTCCAGCTACGTGGCGGTCGGCGACCTGGAGGGCTACCTGCACCTGCTCAGCCAGGTGGACGGCCGCTTCGTCGGGCGCATCCGCATCGACAGCAAGGGCCTGCGCGCCCGTCCGCTGGTGGTGGGCGACTGGCTGTATGCCTATGGCAACGGCGGCAACCTGGTCGCACTGACCGTTCGCTGACCGCTGGCCATCGGTCGGCTTGAGCCGACCCCCCGTTCGGCCGCTGCTCCGCGCAGCGGCCGTTGTGTTTTCCGAACATTGCAGGTGAGAGCCTTATGGTTCCCGTAATCGCCCTGGTGGGCCGCCCGAACGTCGGCAAGTCGACGCTGTTCAACCGTCTGACCAAGACCCGCGACGCCATCGTCGCCGAATACGCCGGACTGACCCGCGACCGCCAGTACGGCGAGGCCAAGTGGCAGGGGCGCACGTACATCGTCATCGACACCGGGGGCATCTCCGGCGACGAGGAAGGCATCGATGCGAAGATGGCCGAGCAGTCGCTGCAGGCCATCGAGGAGGCCGACGCCGTGCTGTTCATGGTCGACTCCCGCGCCGGGATGACCGCCGCCGACCAGCTGATCGCCGAGCACCTGCGCAAGCGCAACAAGCGCTTCTTCCTGGTGGCCAACAAGGTCGATACCGTCGACCCGGACATCGCCCGCGCCGAGTTCAGCCCGCTGGGCCTGGGCGACGCCCTGCCGATCGCCGCCGCCCACGGGCGCGGCATCAACGCCATGCTCGAGGCGGCCCTCGGCATCTTCCCCAGGGACAATGCCGAACTCGAGGGCGAAGAGGAGATCGTCGCCGAGGGCGAGGAGCCCAAGCGCATCCCCGGCCCCAGCGAGAAGGACGGCATCAAGATCGCCATCATCGGCCGTCCCAACGTCGGCAAGTCGACCCTGGTCAACCGCATGCTCGGTGAGGAGCGGGTGATCGTCTACGACCAGGCCGGCACCACCCGCGACAGCATCTACATCCCCTTCGAGCGCGACGAGGAGAAGTACACCCTGATCGATACCGCTGGGGTGCGCCGGCGCGGCAAGATCTTCGAGGCGGTAGAGAAGTTCTCGGTGGTCAAGACCCTGCAGGCCATCCAGGACGCCAACGTGGTGATCTTCGTGATGGACGCCCGCGAAGGGGTAGTCGAGCACGACCTCAACCTGCTCGGCTTCGTGCTGGAGACCGGCCGTGCCCTGGTCATTGCGCTGAACAAGTGGGACGGCATGGAGCCGGGCCAGCGCGACTATGTAAAGACCGAGCTGGAGCGCCGGCTGATGTTCGTCGACTTCGCCGACATCCACTTCATTTCGGCGCTGCACGGCAGCGGCGTGGGCCACCTCTACAAATCGGTGCAGGCCTCGTTCAAGTCGGCCATCACCCGCTGGCCGACCAGCCGCCTGACCCAGATCCTCGAGGACGCGGTGCAGGAGCACCAGCCGCCACTGGTCAACGGCCGGCGCATCAAGCTGCGCTACGCCCACCTGGGCGGCGCCAACCCGCCCCTGATCGTGATCCACGGCAACCAGGTGGAGGCGGTGCCGAAGTCCTATACGCGCTATCTGGAGAACACCTATCGCCGCGTGCTCAGGCTGGTCGGCACGCCGATCCGCATCGAATACAAGGGCGGCGACAACCCCTACGAGGGTAAGAAGAACACCCTCACCGACCGTCAGGTGAACAAGAAGCGCCGCCTGATGAGCCACCACAAGAAGGCCGAGAAGAAGCGCCGCGACAAGAAGCGCTGACGGCCCGCCCGCCTGCGCTCACGGCCGCGCGGCCGGGGCGCCGCAGGCGTGGCAGAAGCGGGCGAAGGCGCTCTTGCGCTGCTGGCACTGCCCGCAGTGGTCGAACAGGCAGATGCCGCAGTGCGGGCAATAGTCGATCTGGGCGTTGTCCAGCTCGACCGCCCTTTCGCAGCCCGGGCAGACCTTCTTGGCCAGCCGCGCCAGGGCGGTGTCGTAGGACAGCTCCTGGCGCCGCTCGGCGTCGGGTCTGGCCTCGGCCTGGCGCTGGCGCTCCAGGTAGCGGTTCAGCGCGACGATGGCCTGGCGGCCGACCAGCACGGTGATCAGGATGCCCACGGCGTGCCGCACGTAGCCGCCGTAGCTCGGCAGGTAGGGCACCAGCTCGACGAAGAACACGAACAGCGCGAAGAAGATGAAGCCCCACACGAAGGGCCACCAGGGGCTCTTGCGCTGACGCGCGAACAGCCAGCCGGCGACGACCAGAAAGGGCAGGGTCAGCGCCAGGCGGTAGAGGAACACCTTCAGCTCCTGGCGCTGCAGTTCGTCCTGCAGCCGCTCCCGGGCCTGCTTCTCCAGCTCCTGCAGGCGCTGCTCGGCGCGGCCCTCGGTTTGTTGGGCGTCGAGCAGACGCTGCTGCTCGGCCTCGACCGCCGCCCTCGCACTGCGCTCGCCGATCCTCAGCCGCTCCAGGTCGGCGGTGCGCCGCAGCAGTTCGGTATCCCCCGCCGCCTGCTGGGTGGCGCGGCGGCTGGCCAGCCAGGCGTTCAGGCTGTCGCGGGCGGTCAGGCTGTCCTGGCGGGCGATCTCCAGCTTCAGCTGCGCCTGCTCCAAGGCGTCGCGGGCCTCCTGGGCGAGCCGGCGCTGCTGCTCGATCGCCTGGCGCGCCTGCTCGGCGGCGGGCCGGTCGATGAAGTCCTCGAACGTCAGGTATTGCTCGACCAGCGGCAGGTTCTTCACCAGCGTGCCGCCCAGCCCGATCAGGAAGCCGGCGAAGACCACGGCGATGATCCACAGGGCGAAACGGAACCATTTTTCCGACAGGCGTTGGGCTTTGCTCATGGGGCATCCTTTCTTGGCGAGAGCCTGCGTGGGCGGCGGGCGCGGGTATGGCACGAGGCCACAGGATAGCGCAGCCCGTCCGTCCCGGCGCGCTTGCCGCACGGTGCGCGATGTGCTGTCGCCGGGGCGCGGATCGGCTATTCTCGCGGCTTCGCCCGTCGCTTGTCCGTGAAATCAGGCCCATGATCCAGAGCAAACTGCCCAACGTCGGCACCACCATCTTCACCACCATGTCCCAGCTCGCCGCGCAGACCGGCGCCATCAACCTGTCCCAGGGGTTCCCGGATTTCGACGGTCCGCAGGCGCTGCGCGAGGCGGTCGGCCGCCACGTCATGGCCGGCCACAACCAGTACGCGCCGATGATCGGCCTGCCGGCGCTGCGCGAGCAGGTCGCGCAGAAGATCGCCCGCAGCTACGGCCGCCAGGTGGACATGGACAGCGAGATCACCATCACCCCCGGCGCCACCGAGGCGATCTTCTGCGCGGTGCAGGCGCTGGTCCGCCCGGGCGACGAGGTGATCGTCTTCGACCCCTGCTACGACAGCTACGAGCCCTCGGTGGAACTGGCGGGCGGGCGCTGCGTGCACGTGCCGCTGGCCCTGCCGGACTTCTCCATCGACTGGCAGCGCCTGGCCGACGCCCTCAGCCCGCGCACCCGGCTGATCATCCTCAACAGCCCGCACAATCCCAGCGGCGCGCTGATCTCCCGCAGCGAACTGGACCAACTGGCCAGGCTGATCCGCGGCTTCGACATCTACCTGATCAGCGACGAGGTCTACGAACACCTGGTCTACGACGGCGTGCAGCACGCCAGCGTGCTGGCTCACGAGGAACTCTACGCGCGCGCCTGCGTGGTCAGCTCGTTCGGCAAGACCTACCACGTCACCGGCTGGAAGACCGGCTATGTGGTGGCGCCGCCGGCATTGAGCATGGAGCTGCGCAAGGTCCACCAGTTCGTCACCTTCTGCGGCATCACCCCGCTGCAGTGGGCGCTGGCCGACTACATGGCCGCCCATCCCGAGCATGTCGACGAACTGCCGGCCTTCTACCAGGCCAAGCGCGACCTGTTCTGCGACCTGCTCAAGGGCTCGCGCTTCACCTTCAAGCGCACCCCCGGCACCTACTTCCAACTGGCCGACTACTCGGCGATCCGCGACGACCTCGACGACGTGGAGATGTCCCTGTGGCTGACCCGCGAGCACAGCGTGGCGACCATCCCGGTGTCGGTGTTCTACCAGACCCCGCCGGCCGGCCTGCGCCTGGTGCGCTTCTGCTTCGCCAAGCGCGAGGAGACCCTGCGCCAGGCCGCCGAGAAGCTGTGCCGGGTGTGACCCGCAGGGCGGATAACCGCGCAGCGTTATCCAGCCCCAACGCCTGCCCGACGACCAAGGAATTGTGGAGACTTTGCCATGCGTGACCTGAGCACCTTGCCCGACCTCAAGCTGGCCCTGGTGCAGACCGCCCCGGTTTGGCAGGACCCGGCCGCCAACCACGCCCACTTCGGCAGACTGCTGGAGCAGGCCGCCGGCGCCGACCTAGTGATCCTGCCGGAGATGTTCGGCACCGGCTTTTCCATGGACGCCGCGGCGCTGGCCGAGGAAGAGGACGGCCCGAGCCGTGCCTGGCTGCTGGAGCAGGCCGCACGGCTGGAGGCGGTGGTGGTCGGCAGCGTCATCACCCGCGCCGCGGACGGCAGCTACCGCAACCGCCTGTACTGGGCGCGTCCGGACGGCAGCTGCGCGCACTACGACAAGCGCCACCTGTTCCGCATGGCCGGCGAGCACGAGCACTACGCCGCCGGCGATACGCGCGTGCTGCTCGAACTCAAGGGCTGGCACGTGCGCCCGCTGGTCTGCTACGACCTGCGCTTTCCGGTGTGGAGCCGCGATCCGCACGACACCGACCTCCTGCTCTACATCGCCAGCTGGCCGGCGGCCCGGCGCAACGCCTGGAACCGCCTGCTGCCGGCGCGCGGCATCGAGAACCTCTGTTATGTGGCGGCGGTCAACCGCGTCGGCGCCGACGGCAACGGCTACCCGCACGCCGGCGACAGCCAGGTGCTCGACTTCCAGGGCGAACCGCTGCTGGCGCCGGGCGAGGCCGACGGCGTGTTCCACGTCACGCTCTCGGCCCAGGCGCTGGCCAAGTACCGCACGCGCTTTCCGGCCTGGCGCGATGCGGATGCGTTCGAGCTGAAGGACTGAGCGACCCGAGAGGAGCCTCCGCCCGCCTGCCCCTCGACGGCGCAGCCGGTCTTGCTACGGTTGGATAAGGCGCCGCCCGGTCCGCGACGGGCTGGCCGGCGCCACGGACCGATCCTCCCGCAGCGAGGTAGCGCTCGTGCCCCCTGGACTTTCTGCGCCGTGGCGTCGGCCGGCGTGCCGGATCGCGGTTCTCCTGCTGTCGGTAGCGCTGCTTGCCGGTTGTTCCTTCGGCCTCGTCTACGGCCAGCTGCACCGGCTGCTGCCCTGGTACATCGACGATTACGTCAGCCTGGACCGCGACCAGCGGACCCTGCTCGACGTGCGCCTGGCCGAGCGCCTTGCCTGGCACTGCCGCACCCAGCTCGTTCCCTATGCCACCCTGTTGCGCGGGCTGGAAGGCGACCTGCGCAGCGGCGCCGTCACGCCGGCCCGCCTCGAGACCCATCTCGGGCAGGCCGAAAGCCTCCTGCGCGAGCTGCTGGCGGCGATCCTGCCGGATGCGCGCCTGCTGCTCGCCCGGCTCGACGACGAACAGCTCGCCGAGCTGGGCGAAGCCTTCCGGCGCCGCAACCGCGAGCTGCGCAAGGAGTTCCTCGCCGGCACGCCGGCCGAGCGGGAGGCGGAGCAGATCGCGCGCATGGAGAAGCGCCTGCGTCGCTGGTTCGGCCGCCTGAGCGAGGAGCAGCGCGCGCTCGTCGCGCGCTGGAGCGAGGCCTTGCAGCCCGCTACGGTGGAGTGGCTGGCCAACCGCGAGCGCTGGCAGGCCCGGCTGCTGGCGGCGCTCGCGCAGCGCCGGGACGCCGCGCGTTTCGAGGCGGGCCTGCGGCCGCTGCTACTCGAGCCCGAGGCCGCCTGGAGCGCCGGCTACCGCGCCCGGCTGGCGCACAACCGGGAGCAGACCCTGATCCTCCTCGCCGCGTTGTTCGACACGGCGACGCCGCGCCAGCGCGCGCATCTCTTCGCCGAGCTGGAGGCCTGGGCCAGGCAGTTCGAGCAACTGGCCTGCACGCCTTCGCCGCTGCTGACGGCCGGGCAGGGCTGAGGGTTTCAGGTTTCCGAGTCCTGCCTGGACGCCTGGCGCTCCTCGCGCACCAGATACGCCTGCTTGTGCCCGCGCCGCTCGTACTCGCGCATCAGCGCCTCGGCCGCGGCTCGTTCGGTGAAGCGGCGCATCTCCACCTCGTTGCCGTTGTCGTCGATGCGGTAGAGGATCCAGCGGCCGGCGCCGGGGGCAGCGTGCGTCGTCGTGTCGTTCAAGAGCGCTTCCTCGCCTGTCACGGGACGGGACTATGGTTGATGGGATAACGCCAGAATTTGCCGTTCCGGAGCGTCCGATGAAAACCCAGCTTCCCCTCGCCGATGTCTACACCCTCCTCGAGCCCGGGCCGGTGCTGCTGCTCAGCACCTCGCATGCCGGTCGGGCCAATGTGATGCCGCTGTCCTGGCATACCATGCTGGAGTTCGAGCCGCCGCTGGTGGGCTGCGTGGTCAGCGCGGCGAACTTTTCCTTCGCCGCGCTGAGCGAGACCGGCCAGTGCGTGCTCAACGTGCCGACCGTGGAGCTGGCCGAGCAGGTGGTCGGCTGCGGCAACTGCTCGGGGCGCGAGCTGGACAAGTTCGCCCGCTTCGGCCTGACCGCCCGGCCGGCCAAGCAGGTGGCGGCGCCGCTGGTGGCCGAGTGCTACGCGAATCTGGAGTGCCGGGTGACCGACCGCCAGCTGGTCGGCAGCTACAACTTCTTCATCCTCCAGGTGGTGGAGGCCTGGCACACCCCGGCGGTGACCGCGCCGCGCACCCTGCATCACCGCGGCTTCGGCCGGTTCATGGTGGCCGGCGAGGAGCTAAGCCTGCCCTCGGCCATGCCTTGAGCGCTCCAGCGCGGCGATCTGCCGGTCCTGCAGGCCGGTGAGGCCAAGCAGCGCGCTGCCGGCGCCGAGCAGCGCCCAGAAGATGTCCGCCTGGGTGTCCCAGGGATCGCCCTGGGTGCCGAGGAACTCGATCGCGCCCTGTCCGGCGATCAGCGCCACCCACCATTCGATCAGCTCGTAGAAGGCGCTGACCGCCAGCGCCACGCACAGCGACAGGAAGGCCAGCATCCGCCCCCTGGCCAGGAAGCCCCCGCGCAGCAGGATCTCCCGGGCGACCAGCGCCGGCACCAGGCCCTGCATGAAGTGGCCGAGCTTGTCGTAGGGGTTGCGGCTCAGCCCGAACAGCTCCTGTACCCAGAATCCCGCCGGCACTCGCGCGTAGGTGTAGGCGCCGCCGAGGATCAGCACCAGGGCATGGGCGGCGATCAGCAGGTAGAGCAGGGAGGTCAGCGGGAAGCGCCCGTAGGTGGCGATCAGCAGCGGCGCGGCGATCAGCACCGGGGCGACTTCCAGCAGCCAGGTGGCCCGGTCGTAGGGCACGATGCCGGAGACCAGCAGGGCGGTCAGGACGACGAGGCCGAGGGAGGCAAGAAGTCGGTTGCGCTGCATGGCGTGGCTCGCCTGGATTGCCGGAGGAGGGCGAGAGTTAGCACCCGGCCGGGCCCCTGGCAAGGGCCCGGCCGGCACAGGCTATTTCTTCGGGCAGCGGCGCAGGTCGACTTCGCCGACCAGCGGGTTGGCGTTGCCCTGCACGCAGGCGATGCGCTGGTTGCGCCAGAGCTCCCATTCGCTCACCGGATACTGGCGGTTCCAGATGTTGTAGAGGCGCTGGTCCTGCTTCGACAGGCGCAGCTGGTAGCGCTGGCTCATGTACAGGTAGATGCGCGCGATGGCGCCGCGGGTGTACTCCGGCGGCATCGCGGTGCGCTGCTTGAAGTCGACCACGAAGGGGCAGGCGCCGTACTGGGTGGGCTTCTCGGTGAGCATGCCGAAGCCGAAGTTGCTGCGGTCGCCGTTCACCTCGCCGACCACCGGCACCAGGTTGTGCAGGTCGGCCTCGGCCTGGCTGAACAGCGGGTCGTTGGCCGTGCAGTTCTTGCGCCCGCCGTCCTGCCAGCACTGGCGCTGGTGGCCGATCACCCAGGCCGGGACGACGTGCTCCCACTCGACGCGGCCGGCGCGGTTGGCATCCTTGCGCGGCTGGTAGCCGCAGCTCTCCAGGTCGATGCGGTTGCCCTTGTAGGCGCACTGGCAATAGAAGTCCACCGGCCGCTCGGCATGGATCTTCCAGGCGATCTTCTTCGCTTCGCGGAAGGTGCGCGGGGCTTCGGCGTGGACCAGGGAGAACGGCAGCAGGAGCAGCAGGAGAAGGATGACGCGGCGCATGGGACTCTCGCAGTTGATGTAGTACGAGCGTCCATGCCGATGCGCCGAATGTTACCCGGTTATGGAAAGAAATCCATGCAGACTGTGATTCGATAGACAGATTCGGCATATGCCGGATGCAGGCCCGGGAGCCGGGGCGGTGTGCCTGGACGGGGGAAGCGGGAAGGGGAATGGCCCCCCGGGTTTTCCCCTCTCCCCGAGCCTCTCCCCGGCGGGGAGAGGGCAGCGCAGGGAATCAGGCCGCGCGGGTCGCTGCCTGCTGGCCGAGGGCGCGGTTGAGGGCGCTGAACAGCGCGCGGATGCTCGCCGTGGTCAGGTTCTCGTCGATGCCCAGGCCGTGCAGCGGGCGCTGGCCGTCGAGGCGCAGCTCGATGTAGGCCGCGGCTCTGGCATTGCTGCCGGCGCCGATGGCGTGTTCGTGGTAGTCCATGATTTCCACTCGGACCGGCAGGCTGGCCACCAAGGCCTCCAGCGGCCCCTTGCCGATGCCGCGCCAGTGGCGGCTCTCGCCGTTGTCGAGGACCTCCACGTCCAGCGCGCAGGTGCCGTTCTCCTCCTGCAGGCGATGGCCTTTCAGGGCGTAGGGCGCATCGGCGCGCAGGTACTCGGCCTCGAGCAGGGCATGGATCTGCGCGGCGCTCATCTCCAGACCCAGGCGGTCGGTTTCCTTCTGCACCACCTGGCTGAATTCGATCTGCATGCGTCGCGGCAGGCTGATGCCGTATTCCTGTTCGAGCAGGTAGGTGATGCCGCCCTTGCCGGACTGGCTGTTGACGCGAATGACGGCTTCATAGCTGCGGCCGATGTCGGCCGGGTCGATCGGCAGATAGGGTACTTCCCAGACGCCGTTCGGGTCCTGTTGGGTAAAGCCTTTGCGGATCGCGTCCTGGTGCGAGCCGGAGAAGGCGGTGTGCACCAGGTCGCCGACGTAGGGATGGCGCGGGTGCACCGGCAGCTGGTTGCATTCCTCGACCACCTTGCGCACCGCGTCGATGTCGGAGAAGTCCAGCTGCGGGTCGACGCCCTGGGTGTAGAGGTTCAGCGCCAGGGTCACCAGATCGACGTTGCCGGTGCGCTCGCCGTTGCCGAACAGGCAGCCCTCGACGCGGTCGGCACCGGCCATCAGGCCCAGCTCGCTGGCCGCCACGCCGGTGCCGCGGTCGTTGTGGGTGTGCAGGCTGACCAGCACGCTGTCGCGGCGGTCGATGTGCCGGCAGAACCATTCGATCTGGTCGGCGTAGACGTTCGGCGTGGCCGCCTCGATGGTCGCCGGCAGGTTGAGGATCAGCCTGTGCTCCGGGGTCGGCTGGAACACCGCGATTACCGCGTTGCACACCTCGACGGCGAACTCGGTCTCGGTGGAGCTGAACACCTCCGGGGAATACTCGAAGCGCCAGGCGGTTTCCGGGCTGGCGTCGGCCAGGCGCTTGATGATCCGCGCGGCGTCGACGGCGATCTCCACCACTCCGGCCTTGTCCTGATTGAAGACGATGCGCCGGAAGCTCGGCGCGGTGGCGTTGTAGTAGTGGACGATGGCCCGCTTGGCGCCCTTGAGCGACTCGAAGGTGCGGGTGATCAGGTCCTCGCGGGCCTGGGTCAGCACCTGGATGGTCACGTCGTCGGGGATGTGGCCTTCCTCGATCAGCTGGCGGACGAAGTCGAAGTCGGTCTGCGAGGCCGAGGGGAAGCCCACCTCGATCTCCTTGACGCCCACCTGCACCAGGGTCTTGAAGAAGCGCAGCTTCTTCACCGCGTCCATCGGCTCGATCAGCGACTGGTTGCCGTCGCGCAGGTCGGAGCTGGCCCAGATCGGCGCCCGGTCGATCACCTGGTCCGGCCAGGTGCGGTCGCGCAGGGCGATCGGCGCGAAGGGGCGGTATTTCTGCGACGGGTCTTTGAGCATGGTCATGGCGTCTCCCTGAGTCTTGCAGGCGCGGACCGGAAAACCGGCGCCGGGCGTCATTCGGTGGGTGCACGCTAGTGTCTCGTCGTTAGTGTTGCAAGCTTTTGCTAAAAATTGGTTTTTACATCCTTAATTATCGATTTATTTGGTTTTATATTGCCATTAATGGCGTAAAGAATCGTTTTTGTTGTTTTTGTCTTTTGCGCTGACCTGTCGCAACCCGGGCGCGCTCCGCTCGTGCGAACATCCCCGCCCTCGCCGGAGGGGCCGGCGGTACGGCAGGGCATCCCGGTGACGCGCAAGGGCAGAACGACAGCAGGAATCTGGCTTGGCCTGTTCGCCATGCTGATGATCCATGTCGGCCCCCTGTATTCTGCCCTGCAGAGCCAGCCGGCGCAGGACGTCGCCCGGCTGCTGGCGTCGCCCACCATCACGCGGCGGCTTCGCACGGCCAGCCCGCCTGGCTGGCGGCCCTGGAGCTGTGCGGCTATTGCGAGCTGCTGACCCTCAATCCGCCGCTGGCCCTGTCCCTCGACCTCGCCCTGCCGTACTACGCGCCGGCCTTCATCCTGCCGCTGCCGGAAAAGCCGCTGCCGGCCGCGCCACGGCGCAGCAGCGGGCATCCGCGCGCACCGCCCGCCTTCCACGCCTGACCGGCTTTTCGGCCGCCTTTCCGTTCGCCTGAAACGCCGTGACCGCTGGCGGGCATCGCCCGTCGCCGTCGCGGCCTGTGCGGACGGTTTCGCGCGCCCACCCGAAACCCGACGACGTGGATACCCGATGAACCGCGACATGCTTTGCCGTGCGGCGCGCCCGCACCTGCCCCAGACCTTTTCCCGCACCCCGTTCCGCCTGTGCCGGATGCCCGCCCGCGCCGCGCTGCTCGGCCTTCTGGTCAGCGGCAGCCTGCCGGCCGCCGAGCCGGAGAGCGAAACCGAGCCCCACGAGATGCCGCCGCTGGTGATCACCGGCGTCGCCCTGCATTCGCCGCTGACCGTGGTGACCGATCCGAAGATCCCCCGCCAGCCGGTGCCGGCCAGCGACGGCGCCGACTACCTGAAGACCATCCCCGGCTTCGCCGCGGTGCGCAACGGCGGGGTCAATGGCGACCCGGTGTTCCGCGGCATGTTCGGCTCGCGGCTCAAGCTGCTGACCAACGGCGGCGAGATGATCGGCGCCTGCCCGAACCGCATGGACTCGCCCAGCTCCTACATATCCCCGGAAAGCTACGACCGCCTGACGGTGACCAAGGGCCCGCAGACGGTGCTCTGGGGACCGGGCGCCTCGGCGGCGACCGTGCGCTTCGAGCGCGACCCGGAACGCTTCGCCACACTCGGCGGGCGCGTCGACGCGAGCTTCCTGGCCGGCTCCAACGGCCGTTTCGACCGGCGCGTCGACGCCGCCGTGGGCGGCGCGCAGGGCTACCTCAGGGTGCTCGCCAACCGCTCGGATGCCGACGACTATCAGAACGGCGACGGCGACACCGTGCCCTCGCGCTGGGACAAGTGGAACACCGATCTGGCGCTGGGCTGGACCCCGGACGCCGATACCCTGCTGGAGCTGACCCTCGGCCGCGGCGACGGCGAGGCGCGCTACGCCGGACGCAGCATGGACGGTAGCCAGTTCGAGCGGGAAAGCCTCGCCCTGCGCTTCGAGAAGGACAACCTCGGCGGGCTGCTGCAGAAGGTCGAGGCGCAGCTCTACTACAACTACGCCGACCACGTGATGGACAACTTCCGCCTGCGCAGCCCGGACCCGGGCGCGGCGATGGCGATGATGCGCTATCCGATGGCCAGCAACGTCGACCGCCGCACCCTCGGCGGGCGGCTGAGCGGCACCTGGCGCTGGGACGACTTCCAGCTGGTCGGCGGGCTGGACGGGCAGACCAGCGAGCATCGCCGCCGGCAGTCCAGCTACGCCATGATGAGCGGCGCCTACACCGACGCCGACAGCTTTCCCTGGGAAACCGATGCCGACTTCCACAACTACGGCGCCTTCGCCGAGCTGACCTGGTACGCCACCGCCGGCTCGCGGCTGATCGGCGGGGCGCGCCTCGACCGCGCCTATGCCGAGGACGAGCGCGACCTTTTGAAGAACAACATGGGCGTCAGCTGGCGCAACCCGACCGCCGGCGAGGAGCGCAGCGAGACCCTGACCAGCGGCTTCCTGCGCTACGAGCGCGACCTCGACGCCGTTCCGGCCACCGCCTACGTCGGCCTTGGCCATAGCGAGCGCTTCCCCGACTACTGGGAACTGTTTTCCGCCACCGCGGTGATGAACGCGCCGACCGCCTTCGAGCAGATCGACCCGGAGAAGACCACCCAGCTGGACTTCGGCATCCAGTACCGGCAGGGACCGCTGGAGGCCTGGGCCTCGGCCTATCTGGGCTGGGTGCGCGACTTCATCCTGTTCGACTACACGACCCTGCCCAGCGGCCATGTGCGCACCACGGCGGACAACATCGACGCGCGCATCATGGGCGCCGAGCTGGGTGCCGGCTACCGCTTCAGTCCGAACTGGAAGGGCGACGCCAGCCTGGCCTGGGCCTGGGGCAAGAACAGCTCGGACGACCGCCCGCTGCCGCAGATCCCGCCGCTGGAGGCGCGCCTGAGCCTCACCTGGGAGCGGGGCGACTGGAGCGCCGGCGGCCTGTGGCGGCTGGTGGCGGCGCAGAACCGGGTGGCCGAGAACCAGGGCAGCATCGTCGCCAAGGACTTCGACGAAAGTCCCGGCTTCGGCGTGTTCTCGGTCAACGGCGCCTGGCGCCTGAACCGGCACTACCGGCTCAGCACCGGGATCGACAATCTGCTCGACAAGACCTACAGCGAGCACCTCAACCTGGCCGGCAACGGCGCCTTCGACCTGCCTGCCGACAGCCGCATCGACGAGCCGGGACGCACCTGGTGGGCGCGGCTGGACATGAGCTTCTGAATCATCCCCGGCAAGGATGTCGCCGTTTCGGCGGCGTCCTTTCATGACCAGGCGCCGACTACCCACCTGGGGGGGAATACCTGGGGGGGGGAGGGGCAGTATTCTTGCCGGGCCGGTCACCGCTTCGCTGTTCCCCGCGGGCCGAGCGCAGAACAAGAACAAGATCGAGAGGAAGGCCGGCACGACCGGCCCGAGGTAGAAACATGGATCGACGATCCCGACCGCAGGCTTGCAGCCACCCCGACTGATCCGCCACGCCCCCCGGCAATCGCGCCAGTCCCGCCCAACCCATCGAAATCCACGTACGACCCGCCGTGCCAATCACCGCGGGACGCGGCACCGCCTTGCCGGTTCGCGGCCCGGACCTGTCCTCGGGATGGTCGTCATGCTCCAGCAACAGGAATGAATCCATGCGCTTCAACAAGAAGAATCCAGCCTGTGCCGCATCCCTGACATTCGTCCTGGCGGTTCCGGCCATCGCTGCCGACGGAGCCGGAGAAGGCTTTCTCGAGGGCTCAACCTTCAAGGTGCTCAACCGCAACATCTACTTCAGCCAGGACTTCCGCAACGGCGACAGCGCCCTCAACCCGCAGACCGGCGAGAAGAAGACCCGCCGCAGCGAATGGGCGCATGGCGTGATCGCCACCTTCGAGTCCGGCTTCACGCCCGGCGTGGTGGGTTTCGGCCTGGACGTGCGCGGCCAGTTCGGGATCAAGCTGGACGGCGGCGACGGCCTGGTCGGCAACGGCATGGCGGGCAACGGCATCGTTCCGCGGCGCGGCTACAACTTCGACGGCAAGCCCAAGGACGAATTCGGCCGGGTCGACGTGGCGCTGAAGATGCGCCTGTTCGATGACACCGAGCTGCGCTACGGCGACGTCCGCCCGCTCACCCCGGTGGTCAACACCAGCGACATCCGTCTGCTGCCGCAGA
This sequence comes from Azotobacter chroococcum, assembly GCF_004339665.1. Classification (GTDB taxonomy): domain Bacteria; phylum Pseudomonadota; class Gammaproteobacteria; order Pseudomonadales; family Pseudomonadaceae; genus Azotobacter; species Azotobacter chroococcum. The sequence goes on along the minus strand of NZ_SMMU01000022.1, from coordinate 13,822 downwards.
GCTTTCGCGGCGGCACCGTCATGAACACCTCGATCAAGGGCCTGACCCTGCAGGCCGGCAAGCTGGAGTCCAACGCCGACCGTACCGCCACCGCCCACCGGGGTGACCTGGGCACCGCCTACGGCGGGCGCTTCAAGGAGGCCGACGACTTCGTCTACTTCGGCGCCGATTATCAGCTCAACGACCGGCTGCGCCTGCGCCTGCACCACGGCCGACTCGACAATGTGTGGAACCAGGCGTTCCTCGGCGTCGACTGGAACCAGCCGCTGCGCGAGGGGCTGAAACTGCGGGCCGGCGCCAAGTACTACCGCACCCGCGACACCGGCAAGTCGCTGATGGGCGACATCAACAACGACTCCTGGAGCGCCAACGTCGGCCTCGACGTCGGCGCCCACAGCTTCACCGTGGCGCGCACCCATATCGATGGCGACACGCCGTTCGACTACGTGTGGAACACCTGGGACTTCTACCTGGACTCCTTCTCCCAGTCCTCCGACTTCAACAGCCCCAACGAGCGGGTGTGGATGGCGCGCTACGACTACGACTTCGCCGGCCTCGGCATCCCCGGCCTGAGCTTCACCACCCGCTACATGCGCGGCACCGACATCGACGGCACCAAGGCCGGGCCGCACTACGCCGCCTACCAGAACACCCGCGACGGCCGCCACTGGGAGAACGACATCTGGCTCGGCTACGTGGTGCAGAGTGGCCCGGCCAAGGACCTGAGCTTCCGCATCTGGCACGCCACCCACCGGGTCAGCGGCGACCACGTCGCCGAGGCCAACCTCGACGAACTGCGGCTGATCTTCGAATACCCCCTCGACTTCAGCCTGTTCTGAACAGGCCCTTGCTCCTGCAGGCCCATCCCCTGCAGGAGCTTTTTTGTCCCGGCTGTCCGGCGCCCGTCCCAGGCTTCCGCACTACAGTTATTGGTTGATGGTCAAGCTGCCGGCAGCAGAGCATGCGTTCTCGCCTGCTCTGCTGCCGGCATTTCGCAGTCAACCGGGTGAAGGGGGAGAGGCCGATGCTTACGACGAACACGCCACAACCGTTGCGGGTCAGGCTGACAGGTGCGCTGGCCGCCTTGGCGGGGGCGGCATTGGCGCTCGGCGGCGCTTACCTGGCGCTGCTGGGCGGCTCTTGGTACTACCTGTTCGCCGGCCTCGGCCTGCTGGTCGTGGGGGGCTTGATCCTGGCAAGGCGGCGGCTGGCGATCTGGTTGTATGCCGTGCTGCTGCTCGCCACCTTGGCCTGGACGGTCAATGAGGTCCGCTTCGACTGGTGGCAGCTGTCGACGCGCATCGATCTGTGGTGGGGGCTGGGCCTCTGGCTGCTGCTGCCCTTCGTCAACCGCCATATCGGCGCCCCGCCGAGCTGGCGGGACGGCGCCAGCGCTCTGCTCGGCATCGGTTTGCTGCTCGGCGCGCTGATGGCCGGCTATTCGCTGACCCGGGACTATTCGCGCATCGCCGGCGAATTCGCCGAAGAGCGCATGTCCGGCACGCGCCCGGCGGGGCAGGCCGGCCGCTCGGCGCGCGAGTGGCCGGCATACGGCGGCTCGGACCGCGGCGACCGCTATTCGGCGGCCGACCTGATCACGCCCGGAAACGTCGGGCGGCTGAAGAAGGCCTGGGAGTACCATACCGGCGACGGGCCTCGCGAGGGCGATCCGGACGAATTCACCAATCAGGTCACTCCGCTGAAGATCGGCGACAGCCTGTTCATCTGCACCCCCCACAGCATCGCCATCGCCGTGGATGCCGGCACCGGCGAGGAGCTGTGGCGCTTCGACCCGAACATCAACCGCGAGGCCAAGTACTACCAGCACATGACCTGCCGTGGCCTGGCCTATCACGATGCCGCGGCCTATCCCGGCACCGGCGAGGCCGTCGCCGGTGCCCCCGCACGCTGCGCCCGCAGGCTGTTCCTGCCGACCAATGACGGCACGCTGTTCGCCCTGGATCCCGGCGACGGCCAGCCCTGCCAGACGTTCGGCACGGGCGGCATGATCGACCTGAAGGTAGGGCTGGGCGACGACGCCCGGGGGGTATACCTGCCGACTTCGCCACCGGTGGTGACCGAGAGGCTGGTGATCGTCGGCGGCTCGGTGACCGACAACGGCTCGGTGGACTCCCCCGGCGGGGCGATCCGTGCCTACGACGTGCGTACCGGCGCGCTGGTGTGGAACTGGGATCCGGGCAATCCGGAAGCCACCGAGCCGTTGCCGCCGGGCGGCGCCTATGTGCGCAGCACGCCGAACTCCTGGACCATCGCCACGGCCGACGAGGAACTGGGGCTGGTCTTCATCCCCATGGGCAACCAGACGCCGGACCAGTGGGGGGCGCAGCGCTCGCCGGAAACCGAGCGCTTCACCGCGGCCCTGGTGGCGCTCGACCTGGCCAGCGGCAGGGTGCGCTGGGTGTTCCAGGCCGTGCACCACGACCTCTGGGATCGCGACCTGCCCTCGCAACCCACGCTGGTCGATCTCGACGGTCCGCAGGGCAAGGTGCCGGCGATCATCCAGCCGACCAAGGGCGGCGATCTGTTCGTGCTGGACCGGCGCACCGGCCAGCCCATCGTGCCGGTGCACGAGCGTCCGGTGCCGCAGGGCGCGGTCGAGGGCGATTTCACCGCGCCGACCCAGCCCGCCTCGGCCCTCAGCTACGCCCCGAAGCAGCCGCTGCGCGAGCGCGACATGTGGGGCGCCACGCCGTTCGACCAACTGATCTGCCGCATCCAGTTCCACAGGTTGCGCTACGAGGGGGATTTCACGCCGCCGAGCGAGCAGGGCTCGCTGATCTATCCGGGCAACGTCGGCACCTTCAACTGGCCCTCGGTGGCGGTCGACCCGGAACGGCAGCTGCTGATCGGCGCGCCCAACTATCTGGCCTTCGTCTCGCGGCTGGTCAGGCGCGGCGAGATCGAGGTCAAGGAAGGAGGCAGAGGCGGCAGCGAGCTCGGTCTGCAGCCCAATCTCGGTGCGCCTTACATGGTGTACCTGGGGCCGTTCATGTCGCCGGTGGGCCTGCCCTGCCAGTCGCCACCCTGGGGCTACATCACCGCCGTGGACCTGCGCAGCATGAAGCCGGTGTGGATGCACAAGAACGGTACCAGCCGCGACAACGCGCCCTACATTCCGTTTTCCGTAGGCGTTCCTGCGCTGGGCGGCCCCCTGGTCACCGCCGGTGGCGTGGCCTTTCTCAGCGGCACGCTGGACTACTACCTGCGCGCCTACGATGTGCGCAACGGCGAAGAGCTGTGGAAGGGGCGTCTTCCCGCCGGCGGTCAGGCGACGCCGATAACCTACGTGGCGGAGAAGAGCGGGAAGCAGTTCGTCGTGGTGATGGCCGGCGGGCACGGCTCGTTCGGCACGCGCATCGGCGATTCGCTGGTCGCCTGGACGCTGGAGGACGAGACAGAACGCTAAGGCGTCATCGGGCCGGTGTTCGCTGCTCGTTGCCGCATGTCGGACGCTGCTCCCGTCCGCCGTGCGGACGAGGCGAGCCGGCCTCAGTGCCAATCCCACAGCTTGGGATGACCGGGTTAGCGACATCTTCGGGCTTGCCGATCCGCATTTCCGAGCTACGTTGAAAGAGGAGCATCGCCCGATGCAAGGGAGGGGCGCCCCAGGCAGAGCAAAACTGGATATGGAGATCTAGCAGTGCACAACTTTTATCAGGTCGGAAGTGATGCAATCTCTGGCGAGAAGTATGGATTTCACATCGAGGAGGAAGAGGAAGAAGAGGAGGAGGAGGAGGAGGATCTTTTCTATCCCGACCTCGACTCTATAGCGAAACTCAGTGATAACTAAGCAAGAAGGCCGCTAAATGCGGCCTTCTTGCTGTATGGGCTCTTGTTTGCGCGAGCGCATCCGGGGGCGCTGTCGTCTACCCTGTTTCCAAAGCGTTTCGCTGCATTTCTGGCGGACTGATAGGGAGAGAGGCAATGACGCTTAAAGACCTGGCCGCCCGCTCCCCGAGCTTCGACATGCGCCTGCGCAGCCTGCAGGGCTCCTGGGAGCCGGATTGGGAAAAGCTGAGGATCGACATGGAGGACCGCCCCGCGCTTGTCCGGCAGACGCGGCGGGATTCCGTCCTCTGGCTGTACGGCTACATCGTCGCCCTGGCGGACAAGAAACTGATCGACATGGGCGACGCCGAGCGGATGCAGTGCGAAATCCTGGACCTGAAGGACGCGCTGTAGTCGCGGGCCTGGCGATCCCCGAATCCCATGCCGCCGATGGCGTCGATGGGTGCCCGGATAACGCCGCTTGAGACGATCGGTCGCAGGGTCCTGCGGCATCCCGCTCCCCGTATCATGGAGCTTGGGAACCGCACCCCGCGTCGAGGACCGTCGCCATGAAGAACATCCGCATCGTCTGCCTGGCCCTGTTCGGCGGGCTCAGCCTGCTCTGGCTGCTGGCCGACAACCTGCTCGGGGCGCCCTACGAATTCTTCGCCCTGCGCCGGGCGATGGTGAACTACACCGGCATCCTCGCCGTGGGCGCTATGAGCGTCGGCCTCTTCCTGGCGGTCCGCCCGGCGGTCCTGGAGTCTTTCCTCGGCGGACTGGACAAGGGCTATCGCCTGCACAAATAGCTGGGCATCGCCGCGCTGGCTCTGTCCGTCGTCCACTGGCTGTGGGTCAAGGCGCCGAAGTGGATGGTCGGCTGGGGCTGGCTGGAACGGCCGGTGCGCAAGGCGGCCGGCGGCGAAGAGCTGGGGGCGCTGCTGGGCTTCCTGCGCAGCCAGCGCGGACTGGCCGAGGAACTCGGCGAGTGGGCCTTCTATGCTGCCGTGGCGCTGATCCTGCTGGCGCTGTTCAAGCGCTTTCCCTACCGCTATTTCTTCAAGACCCACCGCCTGCTGGCCGTGGTCTACCTGGTGCTGGTGTTCCACTCGGTGGTCCTGATGAACAGCGCCTACTGGGCCTCGCCGCTCGGCGTCACCATGGCCGTGCTGCTGCTCGCCGGCACCTTGGCCGCCGCCATCTCCCTGCTGCGCCGGATCGGCGGCAGCCGCCGCGCGCTCGGCCACATCGAGGCGTTGGAACTGCACAAGGACAATAGGGTGCTGGGCATCGACATCCGCCTGCAGGACCGCTGGCCCGGCCACCAGGCCGGGCAGTTCGCCTTCGTCACCTTCGATCCGGCCGAGGGGCCGCATCCCTTCACCATCTCCTCCGCCTGGCAGGGCGACGGCCATCTGCGCTTCCACATCAAGGGCATCGGCGACTATACCGAGACCCTGCCGCAGACCCTCACGGTCGGCGATCCGGTCACCGTGGAAGGCCCCTACGGGCGTTTCGACTTCGCCGACGGCAAGCCGCGGCAGATCTGGGTCGCCGGCGGCATCGGCATCACCCCGTTCATCGCCGGCCTGCAGGCCCTGGCCGAGCAGCCGGACGGCCGCAGCATCGATCTGTTCTACAGCACCGCGGCGCCGGACCAGACGTTCATCGAGCGCCTGCAGCAGCTGGCCGGGCAGGCCAGGGTGCGCCTGCACCTGCTGGTCAGCGGCCGCGACGAGCGCCTGACCGGCGAGCGCTTGCGCGAGCAGGTGCCCGACTGGCGCACGGCCGATGTCTGGTTCTGCGGCCCGGCGGGCTTCGGCCGCTCGCTGCGCGAGAGCCTGACCGCCAGCGGCCTGCCGGCGGCGGACTTCCACCAGGAGCTGTTCGAGATGCGCTGACGCAGCGCTGCCCCCGTGTCTTGCGCCGTCCGGAGCCGAGGGCCGGCGTATGAAAACCGGCCGACCGGCCCGGACAGGCGTATGAAGCCGAGCCGGCAGACGCGGACCTATCCGCGCCGTGGTGCCACGCCTGGCCGGCCGTCGCGGGACAGACTGCGGGACCGGAAGGCGGCCGCTGAGACAGGGCGTCTCAAGGCTGTTCCGGCGTGTCCGTCCAAGCGAGACGCAGCGTCTCGCCTGCAGCGCTGCCCGGTCGGCCGGGCCTTCCTGATGACCCTCTCTGCCGCGGGCCTTTGCGCTCGCCGCCAGGACTCTGGCACCGACCTTGCTCTGGCTCAATGGCATGCGCCGCAGGCCTCCCCCGCCGCAGCCAATAACAACAAGCAGAGGTGCGAAATGTCCGAGTCATTCCTTTCCGAATTCTTCCTGTCCGCAAGCGCCGCCCGGGATGCCGGCGGCGGCTCCGGCGGCGTTCCGCGCTAGCCGCAAGCGGCGTCCCGGCCCGAGCCGCCACGCCAGCCGCGTCGGCGCCTCCGCCCAAGGTCTCGATCACAACCTGCCGTGCAGCCACTGCGGGAGGCGGCCGCGCTCTGCCCGTACACCGCCCGGCCGACGCCAGGGATGGTCGTCATGCTCCAGCAACAGGAATGAACCATGCGTCTCGACAACAACAAGAATCCAGCCTGTATCGCCTCCCTGTCCGTCCTTCTGGTCCTGCCGGCCGTGGCCTTCGGCGAGGAGGGCTTTTTCGACGGCTCCAGTTTCACGCTGCTCAACCGCAACTTCTACTTCAGCCAGGATTTTCGCAACGGCGCCAGCGTCACCAACCCGCAGACCGGCGAGAAGAAGGGCCGCCGTACCGAGTGGGCGCACGGCCTGATCGCCACCTTCGAGTCCGGCTTCACCCCCGGCGCGGTGGGTTTCGGCCTGGACGTGCGCGGCCTGTACGGCATCAAGCTGGACGGCGGCGACGGCCTGGTGGGCGACGGCAACGGCGGTCCCGGCCTGATCCCGCGGCGCGGCTACAACTTCGACGGCAAGCCCAAGGACGAATTCGGCAAGGTCGACGTCGAATTGAAGCTGCGCCTGTTCGACGACACCGAACTGCGCTACGGCGACGTCCGGCCCCTCAGCCCGGTGCTCAACACCAGCGACATCCGTCTGCTGCCGCAGAGCTTTCGCGGCACCACGCTCAAGAACACCTCGATCAAGGGCCTGACCCTGCAGGGCGGCAAGCTGGAATCGAGCAGCGACCGTACCGCCACCGCCCACAACGGCGACCTGGGCACCGCCTACGGCGGACGCTTCAAGGAGGCCGACGACTTCGTCTACGGCGGGATCGACTACAACCTCGACGACCGCCTGTTCTTTCGCCTGCACCACGGCCGGCTCGACGACGTCTGGAACCAGTCGGCCTTGTATGCCGACTGGCGGCAGCCGCTGGGGGAGGGCGTGAGCTTCAACGCCGCCTTCCGCTACTACCGCACCCGCGACACCGGCAAGTCGCTGCTCGGCGATCTCGACAACGACTCCTGGAGCCTGCAGGCCGGTGTCAGCGTCGGCGCCCACGCCTTCAGCGTCGCCCACACGCGGATCGACGACGGTTCGCCGTTCGACTACGTTTGGCACACCTGGGACTTCTTCCTGAACACCAACTCCCAGGTCTCCGACTTCAACAACCCCAACGAGCGCGTCTGGCTGTTCCGCTACGACTACGACTTCGCCGCCGTCGGCATTCCCGGCCTGGCGCTGATCGCCCGCTACGTGCGCGGCACCGACATCGACGGGCGCGATGTCGGCCCGGCCTACGCCGCCTACCAGAAGGTGCGCGACGGCCGTCACTGGGAGCGCAACGTCTGGCTCAGCTACGTGGTGCAGAGCGGGCCGGCCAGGGACCTGAGCTTCCGGCTCCTGCAGGCCACCCACCGGGTGAACGGCGACCATACCGCCGAGGCCGACATCGACGAGCTACGGCTGATTCTCGAGTTTCCTCTCGACCTGCGCATGTTCTGAGCAGGCGTTTGCCCCTGTGCTACTGACCGTCTCTGCAGGGGCTTTTTTATTCCGGCGCGGCTGCCCATGGCAGCCGTGCCTCAGTTCAGCCGAAGGCCATCAGAGGCGCGCGGCCGGCAGTTGCCTGCCGGTGGGCCGCGGCCAGGGCATCGGCCTCGCGGATGGCCCGGTAGACGTCGTCCGGCGCGACGGCGAAGGGCATGTTGCCCATGCTGTCGCGCTTCTCGCAGGCCCGTTCCGCCACCCGTCGCCACTGCGCCTCGGCGAAGGCCTTGACGCCGAGATCCTGCAAGGTGAGCGGCAGGCCGACCGCCTGGATGAAGTCGAGTACCGTGGCGATTTCCTCGTCCGGCGCCTGCTCCAGCACCAGTTGGGCGAGCAGGGCGAAGGCCATCTTCTCGCCGTGGCGGGCGTGCTGCAGGGCGGGCACGGCGAGCATGCCGTTGTGGATGGCGTGGGCCGCAGCGCGGCCGCCGCCGTCGGCGCTCACCCCGCTGAGGTAGACGGTCGCCTCCAGCACCGCCTCCACCGCCCGGGTCGAGCGCTGGCGCTCCACATCGAGGCGGGCCTGGACGGCGTTCTCCAGCAGGCTGTCCAGGCACAGCCGGGCGCTGGCCAGGGCGCTGCGCGCGGCGCGGCTCGGCGCCGCGCGTTCGGCCCGCGCCCGGTAGCAGGCGCGCACCTCAAAGTAGGTCGCCAGAGCCTTGCCGATGCCGGCGACGAACAGCCGCGCCGGCGCCGCGGCGAGGATCTCGGTGTCGGCGAGGACCACGTCCGGGCCGCCCGGCAGCAGCATGCAGCGGTCGAACTCGCTGTTCAGGGTGTAGATCAGCGCGCGGGCGGTACAGGCCGCGTCGCTGGAAGCGGTGGTCGGCACGGTCAGCACCGGCAGCCGCTCGTGGCAGGCGACCGCCTTGGCCGTGTCCAGAGTCTTGCCGCCACCGATGCCAACGATCAGCTCGGCCTTGACGCTGCGCACCAGCTCGCGGTTGCGGTTGATCTCGACGCGCGTGCATTCGTGCTGGAACTTGCCGAACACCGCCGTGCCGCGCGCCTCGAACGACGGGCCGGCCTCGGCGATCGCCCGCTCGAGGATGAACTTGTCGCAGAGGACGTAGACGCGGCTGCCGAAGGCCTGCGCATAGCTGCCCAGATCGGCCAGCAGGCCCTTGCCCATGAAGAACTTGCCCGGAGGGCGGATGGAGATTGCGCCGTTCGGCATGATGGATGGCCCTTTTTGTCGGATCTTGTAGGCGGGATGCGCACGCCGGGTCCGGGCCGGGAAAGGCGTTTCTCCAGGCCAGCGGGTGGCCGGGGCTACGGTAGGGAAAGGCCGGGAGTCGGAATAACTACCCGGATGGGGGGCGCGGACGGGTGGGATAGGGCATTATCCTGCACAGGCGACGCGCCGCGCGGCCCCGGCTGCCGTGCAGGTTGCGCCGGAGACAACAAGAACAGGTCGGAACAGACCGGCTTTCGAGGTATGCAAGATGGATCGACGCCAGTCCGAGCGCCGTTTCGCTCCCGTCTACAGCCAGGGCACCTGCGGCCTGCCGCTGATCGCCACCAAGTTCGTCCCGCCGCGCGCGCCCGGCGTGCTGCTGGCCCGCCCGCGCCTGCTGGCGCGTTTCGAGCCGCTGGCCGAGCGCACGCTGGCGCTGGTCTGCGCCGGCGCCGGCTTCGGCAAGACCACACTGCTCGCCCAGTTCCGCAGCCAGCTCCAGGAGTGCGGCCAGGCCGTTGCCTGGCTGAGCCTGGACGAGGGCGACGACGTGCCCGAGTATTTCTGCCATTACCTGCTCGACGCCCTGCTGCCGCTGCACCCCGGCCTCGGCTGGCGGCTGGGCTTTCTCGCCGCAGGATTGCCGTCCATCGACCGCGTGTTCGGCCACCTGATCAACGCCGTGCAGGCGGTCGAGGCACCGCTCTACCTGATCGTCGACGACTACCACACGATCCGCAACCCGGCGATCCACCGCGCCTTCGCCTACCTGCTCGAACACGCGCCGGCCAACTTCCACGTGCTGCTCGGCAGCCGCAGCCTGCCGTCGCTGCCGCTGAGCCGCCTGCGCTCGCGCCACCAGCTGATCGAGATCGACACCAACGACCTACGCTTCAACCTCTGCGAGGCGCGCCACTACTTCACCGACTCCGCCGCCCTGGCCCTGAGCAACGCGCAGACCCAGCGCCTGCTGGAGGTGACCGAGGGCTGGGTCACCGGCATGCAGATGGCCACCCTGTCGCCGTCGATCAAGGACAACCCGGCGCAGGTCATCGACAGCCTGAGCCACGGCGGCCGGCTGGTCGGCCGCTACCTGGAGGACGTGGTGTTCGAGCCGCTGCCGGCGGCGGTCGACGACTTCCTGATGCGCACCTCGATCCTCGACCGCTTCTGCGCCGAGCTGTGCGACGCGGTCACCGGGCGCCACGACGGCCACGCCATGCTCGACTGGATCGAGCGGCACAACCTGTTCGTCGCCGCGCTGGACGACCACGGCCAGTGGTTCCGCTACCACCACCTGTTCGCCGAGACCCTGCAGACCCGCCTGCGCCGGCGCACCGACCTGGACGTCGCCGCGCTGCACGAGCGCGCCGGCAATTGGTTCGCCGGGCAGAGCCTGTGGGCCGAGGCGACCCGCCACGCGCTGGCCGCCGGCAAGGTCGAGAGCGCGCCGGGCCGCGCCGGGCTGGGCGCCCAGTCGCTGGCCGAGCGCGGCGACATCGACACCCTGCTGGGCTGGCTGCAGCAACTGCCGATCACCGCCGACGAGCACCGCATCAGCCTGCAGCTCAACCTCGCCTGGGCGCTGGCCCACCGTTTCCGTTTCGACGAGTCGCGGCGCCTGCTCGGCGAGCTGCGCCGCTGGTTCGCCGTGCATCCGGCGCGCCGCGACCTGCGGGTCAAGCTGGACGCGGTGGCGGCCATCTGCGAGGCCTTCGCCGAGAACGTGCAGACCGGCATCGCCCTGGCCGAGCCGCTGCTGGCGCAGATCCCCTGCGGCGACAGCTGGGTCGACGGCCTGGTCTGCAACGTCCTCAGCTACTGCCACATGGTCCTCGGCCAGCATGATCAGGCGCAGGCCGTGCAGCGCCACACCCTCTATCCGGGCGCGCCCACCGAGAACCTGTTCGTCACCGTCCACCGCGCCTTCATCCTCGGCCAGAGCCACCTGCGCCAGGGCGACCTGCGCACCGCCGAGGCCTGCTTCCTGCAGGCGATGGAATCCGCCGACCGGCTCACCGGGCCGCAGTCCAGCGGCAGCGCCACCCTGGCCGCCTCGCTGGCCGAACTGGCCTACGAGCACGGCGACTGGGAGCGGCTGGATGCGCTGGTCCGCCAGCGCGGCCCGCAGATCGACCGCGTGGTGCCCCTCGACGGCGTGCTGGCGGTCTACCGCGCGCTGTGCCGGCGGGCGCTGGCCGTAGACGACGGCGTGCAGGCGCGCCTGTTGCTCCAGCACGCCCAGGAGATCGCCGCCCAGCGCCGCTGGAACCGCCTGCAGGCGGCGCTGCTCGCCGAACAGGTGCGCCTGCAGCTGCAGCGCGACGACCTGGCCGGTGCCGAGCACATGCTGCGGCGCATCGAGCTGCTGAAGAGCGACGAGGGCGCCATCCCGGGCTGCCGCCACTACGCGCGCATCGCCCGCGCCCGGCTGCTGCTCGCCCAGGGCCTCGGCCTGGCGGCAGCCGACTGCCTGGCCGGGGTGGTGGCCGAGTTCGAGGCGCGCGGCCAGCAGCTCGAAGCCGCACGCCTGCGCCCGTTGTGGGCCATCGCCCTCTGGCAGGGCGACGAGCGCGACGCCGCCGTCGCGGTCCTGCTGCCGGCTCTGCAACTGGGCCAGCGGGAAAACCTGCTGTGCAGCCTGACCGACGCCGGCCGCGCCCTGCTGCCGCTGCTGGGCCGCTGCGCCAGCGTGGAGGCGGGCGCCGGCGACCTCGTGGGCTACATCGCCATCCTGCGCGAACACCTTGGCGGCAACGACTGCGCCGAACCGCCGTTCAGCCTCAGCGAACGGGAAAGCCAGACCCTGCGCCTGGTCGCCGCCGGCCAGTCCAACAAGGAAATCGCCCGCAGCCTGGATATCTCCGTGGAAACGGTGAAATGGCACCTGAAGAACCTCTACGGGAAACTGCAGGTCACCAGCCGGACACGGGCGATGAGCCGGGCGCGGGAGTTGAGTTTGCTGGAGTGAGGGACGAGCTGGCGAGCTGCCGCTCGTCGGCTCGGGCGTAATCTCAAGCGACTTTCTGAGTGTCGCCGCTTGCTGCCCGTTTCTGCGTAGCTATTTTTATACTTCACCTTCGCGGCTTTCGACTTTCTTTCTTGGTTTCATTGGTCAGTAATGATGGGTTCTTGGCGGGTGTTCACTTTCGCTGGCACAGGTGGATGGCGGTAGTGTAACCACTGTTGTCGCAGTGCTTTTAGTAAAAGAGAGCATTCTATAGTGTCGTGAGTTGAAGTTAAGTTGCTGGTGGCCGTCCAAGGGTGTGCCCGCTCTGGCATCGGGAATATGTTATGCGTTCTGCGCCAGGTAGTGTGTTTGCTCACATGATTTTGTGCCGAATAGTAGTTGGTAAGAGACGACTGCTCATTCGGACACGCATTCCCGCTTGGTAAGGCGGTGCGTGGGGTGATTCTTATTAGGCGGAAAACTCAAAGGCGAGATAAAGCATGGCAAGTGTAAAGGAAATGATCGCTCCCGTTGTTCCTGAAAGGCTTAAGATGGTAATTCGGCCTTGGTATCGAGCACTTCAAGGGTCTGCTCATGAAGGGCCGCCGGATAGGCCGGCGGGGCTGGCTATCGGCTCTTTTGGAGGATTTGAGCTTGCGTATCGAAAGGGAACTGCGGATGAAGAAGTTATTAAGCACAGCTTTGATGATGACATTTTCTTCGCAGGGGTTCCAGAGTATCAACCAGGCGCAGCTGATGTAATTATTGATATCGGTGCTCACATTGGTACCTTCTCTCTGCTGGCAGCATCCAAAGTGAAGCATGGCAAGGTCTATGCAATTGAGGCCAGTGAGGAATCCTTTAGCCTGTTGCGAATTAATGTTGCCCTGAACCAATGTGCCAATATTTCAGTCCATCACTTGGCCATGGCGGACAGAGATGGCACCTGTACGCTTTACCACGATATTGGCAATTGGGGGCATTCCACTGTCAAGAAGCTCTCCAAATCGAGTGAAATTGTAGAGTCCTGCTCCTTGTCCAGTTTCCTGGAAAAAAACAGGATTGAGGAGTGCCAGTTCATGAAGCTGAACTGCGAGGGTGGGGAGTTTCCTATTTTATTGAGTTCCTCAAACAGTGTTCTGCAGCGATTCGGCACCATTCTTGTTTTGTATCACTGTGACTTGTGGGGAAAGAATACGGCGGATGACTTGGTTCGCCATTTGGAGTCCAGTGGTTTCAATTGTGTCGTACGGAATCGATCAAAAATGCGCGGCTGGATTATCGCGACAAGAGCGGCGAAAACAATGCATTGAAAATAAAGCGATTGAAGCGGATTTAATACGCCCGTCCCCTTGCGCGAGTCTCCCGATGAAGCAGTCCTTCTCCACCGATGCCAAGTATGCTGGCAAGCGCAAGCAGACCCGCCGCGAGCGCTTCCTGCTCGCGGCTAAAAGGGAAAGGGGGACAGATTTATTTTTCGAATACCTTCTTTCAGCCCAGGCTTGCGGTCTGGCAGATGGAAGGCCGCTTGCCCTAGCCCGGACAGCGCAGCAGATCGACGCGCATCGGGATGACGAAGCGTGCTCCCTCGGGTCCTATGAAGCCCTCGAATCTTTCGCGCACGGTCTGCAGCAGTTCCGGACTCAGGCGGTGCAGCGTGTGGGTGACGCCGATGATGCGGCGCTCGAACTCGGCGAAGTCTGCGAAGTGACGGTGGGTGTTGAAGAAATATTGTCCCGCCAGTTCCAGCACGCCCTGTTCGACCGCATTGCGTAGCGCGGCGAAGGCGGCTTCGCGAACCGCTTTCTCATCGTGGAACAGGCGCACCACTTCATTGAATTCGCCGGCATAGTCTTACTGTGTCATAAAGCTAGACGTTCATCTGCTCGCTATTTTTCCGTCCGCAGCACGGACAGCGATCAAGACGGCTCGCCAGCCGCTGGGCGA
>NZ_SMMU01000021.1 GCF_004339665.1 Azotobacter chroococcum | reverse complement strand
GCCTGGTCCGGGGCCGAGCGCATCACGCTGGTGATGGACAACCTCAACACCCACAGTGCCGCCTCGCTGTACGAGACCTTTATGCCCGAGCAGGCTAAGGCCCTGAGAGATCGCTTCGAGTTCGTCTACACCCCCAAGCATGGCAGTTGGCTGAACATGGCCGAAATCGAGATCAACGTACTCGCCGGCCAGTGCCTGGACAGGCGCATCGACTCCCTCGAGCGGATGCGCAAGGAGGTCGCCGCATGGCAGCAACGCCGCAACCAGCTCGATGCCAAGATCAACTGGCAGTTCACCACCCAGGATGCGAGGGTCAAGCTACGCAGCCTATATCCGCAGATTGAAGTGTGTTGAGACACTAGGACCTGGCATCGATTGTTGCCACGCTTGCGTGTGCGCCGGCCGGCGCCGGTATTGGCGCTGCCGGCGACTTGCAGTAGCGTGGGGCGGTTCGCGACAGCGGGAGGTGAGCCATGCGCAAGTGGCAATGCATTGTCTGCGGCTTCATCTACGACGAGGCCTGCGGTCTTCCGGAAGAGGGCGTCGCGCCGGGCACGGCCTGGGAAGACGTGCCGCCCGACTGGCTGTGCCCCGAATGCGGCGCCAGCAAGCAGGATTTCGAGATGATCGAGATCGTTTGACGCTGCTCATCCGCTTTTTTCCGAAATTTTCCTGGATTCGAGCCATTGGGCGCGGGCGGCGTCCCCTCCGGGCGCCGCGGCTGTCCGTGGCGCTCCGTCGCCCTGCGCCGCTCAAGGGCGCGGGTTGACTGGCGAAGACCCGTGGCGCATGCCATCCTCCCTGTGTCGGCTGCAGCAGGGAGGCGTTGCAGCATCGGGAAGAGCGTAAGGACACAACAACAAGAATCGTCACAGAGGTAATCATGCGTAAACCGGAACTCGCTGCCGCCATCGCCGAAAAGACCGATCTCACCCGGGATCAGGCCAATCGGGTACTCAATGCGATGCTCGAGGAGATCACCAGCGCGCTGAACCGCAAGGACAGCGTCACCCTGGTCGGTTTCGGCACCTTCATGCAGCGCCATCGCGGCGCCCGAACCGGAAAGAATCCGCAGACCGGCCAGCCGGTCAAGATCAGGGCCAGCAACACGGTCGCCTTCAAACCGGGCAAATCGCTCCGCGACGCGGTCAACTGACCGGCTGAAGGTTGTGTCGCCCGAGCGGGAGGGGTTCGGGCGATTGCCTCTTTCCACAGGCGGCAGGACGTCCCCTGCGCCACCCGGCAAGCCGGAGCTGCCGTCGGCAGCCCCCTTTTCCCGTTCCCGTCCCGTTTGCCTGCCTGCCGCCCTTGCCCGGCCCGCGCGGCCTCATTCCGGCTGTGCCAGCAGCACGCGCAACGCCGTCTCCGCGGCCAGCACCCGGTCCAGCGCCTCCTCGGCCCTGGCCCGGGTCAGCCCCAGCTCGTCGAGCAGCCGCTGGGGAATCTCCTCCTGCAGCGTGCCGCCGATGCCGCGGTTGCGCAGCAGGTTGACCGCCACGTAGACCAGGTTGGCATACACCGCATGGCGGCCGCAGTAGCCGGGATCGTGCTGGCTGCGCAGCGCGACCGAAAGTTCCTCGGGCATCCGCCAGTGTTCCATCAGCCAGGCGCCGATCTGCTCGCGGGTGATGCCGAGCAGGTGGTGCTCGATCAGGAGGTGCGGCACGTGCGGGTTGATCCGCAGGTGCTGGCTGAGCAGCCTGAAGTAGGAGGGGAAGATGTGCGCGAGGGTCAGGTAGCCGAAGTTGTGCAGCAGTCCGGCCAGGTAGGCCAGGCCCGGCTCCGGCCGTTTGCCGCACGGCATCGCCCGGCACAGGCCGTCCATCAGGGTGGCGGTGTAGAGGGCTTCTTCCCAGTAGGGGGTCATGTCCTCCCGGGCCTCGGCGTGTTCGGCGGGCTTGATCTCGGACAGGCCGAGCGACAGGTTAAGCACCACGTCGGAGCCGAGTACCCGGACGATGGCATCCTCCACCGAGAGCACCCGCTCCTCTGACGGATGGTGGCTGGTGTCGGCCAGTCCGGCCCAACTGACCACCTGGGCGGCCAGGGCCGGATCGGTCTCGATCAGGTTGGTGACGTCGTCGTCGCTGCAGGCCCGCGGGTTGCCGTGCAGCTGGCGGATCCTGAGCACGGTATTCTGCCGCGGCGGAATCTCCACCCGGCGCTCCAGGCGCTGGCGGATGCGCCGGGCGGTGAAGCCCTGCACGGCCTCCATCGGCTCCTCGGCATGCGCCTGCAGGTTGTGGCGCAGGCGGATCAGCGGCACGCCGAAACGGGCGCAGGCGGCATCGCCGAGCAGGCTGCGGTAGTGCTCGCTGTCGATCTCCAGGAGCACGTGGGGCTGACCGGAGTCGAGCAGCAGGCTCGGCCCCTGCAGCAGGCGCTCGTCGTACAGGCAGGGACTGTCGATCAGCGCCGGCAGGCCGGGCAGCGCGCTCAGCCGTTCGCGGTCGAACAGCCGTTGCAGGCGGGCCTCGGCCGGGACGAGCGTGCGGCCGATGACCGTCTTCAGACGATGGAGGTCGAGCAACTGGTCGCGGGGGAACAGCACCAGCAGGCTGCCGGTGTCGTCCTCGAGCAGCGCGGCCTGTACCCGGGGCAGGCCGGAGCCGGGGCGCTCGTGCACGATGCGTACGGGAAGCCCGAGCCTGTCCAGCAGATCCCGGATGATCGGCGGCAGCTGGGGCTGTAGCAGTTCGGCAGCGGTCGGCATGGTCTTGGGCATAAGGCGTCTGCCGGATGGGGCGAAATCAGAGCAGTATAACCAGTCGGTCGGGCGCCGCACTGACCTGGGCCAATACAGCTCAGACTTGTCCGTATTGCTGGCCGTGCCGCAGCCAGCGTTCCAGCAGCGGACTGACATGCTGTGGCCAGCACGCCAGCAGGGTCTGGGCCGCCTCGCGCACCGTCGGGAGCAGATCGGCGTCGCGCATCAGGTCGGCGACCTTGAACTGCAGCAGGCCGGTCTGGCGGGTGCCGAGCATCTCGCCGGGACCGCGCAGCTCCAGGTCCTTCTCGGCGATGACGAAGCCGTCCGCGGTCTCGCGCATGATCGCCAGGCGCTCGCGGCCGAGCTGCGACAGCGGCGCGTGATAGAGCAGCACGCAGTGGCTGGCCGCGCTGCCGCGGCCGACCCGCCCGCGCAGCTGGTGCAACTGGGCGAGACCGAGGCGTTCGGGATTCTCGATGATCATCAGGCTGGCGTTGGGCACGTCCACGCCCACCTCGATCACCGTGGTGGCGACCAGCAGCTGCAGCCGGCCGGCCTTGAACGTCTCCATCACCGCGGCCTTCTCCGCCGGCTTCATGCGTCCGTGGATCAGCCCGACGGCCAGCTCGCCGAGCGCCGCGGAGAGCTCCTCGAAAGTGGTTTCCGCCGCCTGGCAGGTCAGCTCCTCGGACTCCTCGATCAGCGTGCAGACCCAATAGGCCTGGCGGCCCTCTAGGCAGGCGGCGCGGACCCGCTCGATCACTTCCAGACGCCGGCTGTCGGCGATCACCAGGGTGTTCACCGGAGTGCGTCCGGGCGGCAGTTCATCGAGGATCGAGGTGTCGAGGTCGGCGTAGGCGCTCATCGCCAGGGTGCGCGGGATGGGCGTGGCGGTCATGATCAACTGGTGCGGGCAGAGGCGGCCGTCGACGCCCTTCTGGCGCAGGGCCAGGCGCTGCTGGACGCCGAAGCGGTGCTGCTCGTCGATGATCGCCAGGGCCAGGTTGCGAAAGCGCACCTCTTCCTGGAACAGCGCGTGGGTGCCGACCACCATCGGGCAGCCGCCGGCGATCTTCTCCAGCGCCGTGGCGCGCGCCTTGCCCTTGAGCTTGCCGGCCAGCCAGGCGCGATCGATGCCCAAGGGCTCCAGCCAGCGGCTGAAGTTGAGGTAGTGCTGCTCGGCGAGGATCTCGGTGGGCGCCATCAGGGCCACCTGATAGCCGGCCTCGATGGCCTGCAGCGCGGCCAGCGCGGCGACCACCGTCTTGCCGGCGCCGACGTCGCCCTGTACCAGGCGCAGCATGGGCTCCGCCAGGCTGAGGTCGTGGGCGATCTCGGCACCGACCCGGCGCTGGGCGCCGGTGGGGGCGAAGCCGAGGTTGGCGAGAAAAGCCCCCGGCAACCGGGTGGCCGGCGGCAGGGGCGGCGCCTGCTGGGCGCGCACGCTTTCGCGCAAGCGCTGCAGGGACAGCTGGTGGGTCAGCAGCTCCTCGAAGGCCAGGCGGTGCTGGGCCCAGTGCCGGCCCTCGGCCAGCTCCTCGAGGTCGGCGTCCGGCGGCGGCCGGTGCAGGTAGCGGATCGCCTCGTCCAGCGCGCCGAGGCGGTGGGCGCGGGCCAGCTCTGCCGGCAGCCAGTCCGGCAGGCTGTGCGGGCCGAGGCGGGCCAGCGCCTGCCCGGTCAGGCCGCGCAGGCGCTGCTGGGTGAGACCCTCGGTGCTCGGGTAGATGGGCGTCAGGGTCTGCTCGACCGGTGCCGGTTCGTCGCCATTCTGCGCGCGGTATTCCGGATGATAGATCTCCAGGCCCGAGGCGCCGGGGCGCACCTCGCCGTAGCAGCGCAGCAGGGTGCCGCGCTTGAGCGCATCCTTCTGCGCCGGGCTGAAGTGGTAGAAGCGCAGGGACAGGGTGCCGCTGCCGTCCTGCAGGCGCACCAGCAGGCTTCTGCGCCGGCCCGTGACCACGTCGGCGGCGGCTACCGTGCCCTCGACCACCGCATCCTGGCCCGGACGCAGGGCGCCGATCGGGGTGATGCGGGTACGGTCCTGGTAGCGCAGCGGCAGGTGGAACAGCAAATCCTGGAGGGTCTCCAGGCCGACCCGGGCGAGTTTCTCGGCCAGCGCCGCGCCGACGCCCTTGAGTGCGGTGACCGGAACCGCCGCCAGTTCGGTCATGCGCTCTGCTGGGCGGGGCCGGCCGGCGAATGGGTCACCGAGCACAGGCGGATGGAGTCGGCCAGCAGCTCGATCGCCTTGGGCCGCGGGAAGCTAGCGCGCCAGGCGATGGCCACCGTGCGGAACGGCACCGGCGAGGCCAGCGGACGGACCTCGAGCACGCCGGGGGCGTAGTGGTGGCTGTTCACCGCGGTGAACGGCAGCACCGAGATGCCGAGCCCGGAGGCGACCATGTGGCGGATGGTTTCCAGCGAGCTGGATTCCACGGTGGTGTGGCGGTGCGCCTCGTCGCTCTTGCGCAGCGACGGGCAGGCCTCCAGCACCTGGTCGCGGAAGCAGTGGCCTTCGCCGAGCAGCAGCAGGCTCTTGTCGTTGAGCATCTCGCTGTCGATGGTGCGCAGCTTGGTCCACGGATGGTTGGCCGGCAGCAGGGCGTAGAAGGGCTCGTCGTAGAGCGGCTTGGTCAG
This sequence comes from Azotobacter chroococcum, assembly GCF_004339665.1. Classification (GTDB taxonomy): domain Bacteria; phylum Pseudomonadota; class Gammaproteobacteria; order Pseudomonadales; family Pseudomonadaceae; genus Azotobacter; species Azotobacter chroococcum. Next base: position 61,049 of record NZ_SMMU01000021.1, on the reverse strand, counting down.
CACGTCGGCCTCATTGAACGGCAGGGCGACGATGATCGCATCGAGTTCCCCGGTGCGCAGCTTGTCGCGCAGCACGTGGGTGAAGTTCTCCTCGATGTACAGCGGCATCTGCGGTGCCGCCTTGTGCAGCTGCGGGATCAGGTGCGGGAACAGGTAGGGGCCGATGGTATAGATGGCGCCGACCTTGAGCGGCGCGGCCAGCTGGTTCTTGCCGGCCTGGGCCAGTTCGCGGATGCTCTGTGCCTGTTCCAGCACCTTCTGCGCCTGGGTGACGATGCCCTCGCCGACCGGGGTCAGGCGCACGGCGGTCTTGCTGCGTTCGAAGATCAGCACGCCAAGCTCGTCCTCGAGCTTCTTCACGCCCACCGACAGGGTCGGCTGGCTGACGTGGCAGCGTTCGGCGGCGCGTCCGAAATGCTGTTCCTGGGCGAGGGTGACGATGTAGCGCAGTTCGGTGAGGGTCATAGCGAATATCCATTAGCTCAACAGCAAGAATAGCCTTTGCTTGGCCGAGAACCAACCATGCCCGCGGGGCGCCACAGGGGAGGTCCGCATGGAAACCACAGAGCCCGTGCTGCTGATCGCCGGTTGCGGCGACGTCGGCAGCCGCCTCGGCGAACGGCTGGCCGCCGCCGGCTGGCGCGTGCACGGCCTGCGCCGCCAGGTGGCGGCCCTGCCGCCGTCGATCCTGCCGCTGCGTGGCGATCTCGAGGCCGCGCAGTGCCCGGCGGACTGGCCGCCGGGGCGGATCGACTACCTGGTCTACAGCGCGGCGGCCAGCCGCCACGACGAGGCGGGCTACCGGGCCGCCTATGTCGAGGGCCTGCGCCATGTGCTGGACTGGCTGGCGCAGCACGGCCAGCGGCCGCGGCGGCTGCTGTTCGTCTCCAGTACCGGAGTCTACGGCCAGCAGGCGGGCGAATGGGTCGACGAACGCTCGCCGAGCGAGCCTTCCGGCTTCTCCGGGCGGGTCCTGCTGGAGGCCGAGCGCCTGGCGCTGGGCAGCGGCCTGCCGGCCAGCGTGGTGCGTCTGGCCGGCATCTACGGCCCCGGCCGCGAGTGGCTGCTCGGCCAGGTGCGTCGCGGCGCTGGCATCGATCCGCAGCCGCCGCTCTACGGCAACCGCATCCACCGCGACGATGCCGCCGAGCTTCTCGCCTTCCTGCTCGAGGCCGATGCCCGCGGCGAAGCGCTGGCCGACTGCTATCTGGGCGTGGACGACGCGCCGGCGCCGCTGCACGAGGTGGTCGCCTGGCTGCGCGGGCGGCTGGGGGTGACCGGGGAGGGCGCGGAGCGCATCGGCCGGCGCGCCGGCAGCAAGCGCTGCAGCAACGCCCGCGCCCGCGCCCTCGGCTGGGCGCCGTGCTACCCCAGCTATCGCGAGGGCTATGCGGCGCTGCTGGACGAGGCCTGAGTCAGCGCCAGGCGCAGAAGCAGCCCTCGGCCAGGGTGCCGCCGGCACGCACCGGACGGCCCTTGAGCAGGGCGTCGAGGACCGGCTCGACGAAGCTGTTGGCCGAGGTGCAGGTCGCCCCCTCGCTGTAGGGGCCGACGTAGGCCAGGCGGCCCTGACGGTCCCAGATCGCCAGCGCCGGGCTGGCCGGCAGTCCCTCGCTGCCGGGGAGTGCCGCCAGCGGCTGCAGTGTGGCCAGTGCCGGCGGCAGACCGCCGCGGCTGCCCGGCCGCTGCACGGCATGGAAGGTCACGCCCAGCGGGGCGTAGCGCTCGACCAGTTCGGCCAGATGCTGCTGGTTGCCGACGTTGCAGGGACAGGCCGGATCGTGGAAGTGCACCAGGCGGATCGGTCCGGGGCCTTCCAGTCCGGGCGGCAGGCGCAGGTCGGCGGCGTCGAACAGCACGGTCCGCTGGTAGCGGCCGCGGTACCAGTCGTAGGCGGCGGCGAGGACGGCGAGGCCGAGAATGCCGAGCAGGAGGACGAGCAGGGTCTTGCGCTTCGGGGAGGGCATGGCGTAAAGACGGGAAAAGGGTGCCCAAGCTTGCCATGCCGTGCCCGCCGGATGAAAGGCGCCGGCGCGGCGGGCCGCCGGGCGTAGCCTCCTCTTCGGACGAACCGTGCCATGTCAGAGTCCTTCCACCCCGAACTCCTGCGCCCCCTGCTGCAGCCCCTGGCCGCAGCCGGCGACGAGCTGCCGCAGATCCAGGCCTACCGCCGCTACTACGGGCTCGACCTGGGCGAGCAGCGGCCGGGTGTGCAGGGCCGTCTCGGCTGGTTCAACGTCGGCCCCTACCGGATCGTCGCCCAGGTCTGGTGGCCGGAGCGGCCGCGCGCGACGCTGCTGCTGCTGCACGGCTACTACGATCACATGGGCCTCTACCGGCACGTGCTCGACTGGGCGCTGGGCATGGGCTTCGCCGTGCTCTCCTGCGACCTGCCGGGGCACGGGCTGTCCAGCGGTGCGCCGGCCAGCATCGACGACTTCGCCGAGTACCAGGCGGTGTTCCAGGGACTGCTGGCCGAAGCCGCCACGCTCGATCTGCCCAGGCCCTGGCACCTGTTCGGGCAGAGCACCGGCGGCGCCATCCTGCTGGACTATCTGCTGACCGGCGCGCCGCGACCGGAAGTGGGCGAGACCATTCTCTTCGCGCCCCTGGTGCGGCCGCGCAGCTGGACCCTGTCGAAGCTCAGCTACCAGGCGCTCAGGCCGTTCGTCGCCTCGATCCCGCGGCGCTTCACCGACAACTCCGGGGATCCGGCCTTCCTCGACTTCATCCAGCGCGATCCGTTGCAGGCGCGCATCCTGCCGACCGCCTGGGTCGGTGCGCTGGCGCGCTGGATTCCGCGCATCGAGCGCGCGGCGCGCAGCGAGCGCAGTCCGCTGATCATCCAGGGCGACGCCGATCTGACCGTCGACTGGCGGCACAACCTGGAGGTCCTGCAGGGCAAGTTCCGCGACCCGCAGCTGCTGATGCTGCCGGACGCGCGCCATCACCTAGCCAACGAGCGCGAGGCGCTGCGCGAGCGCTACTTCGCCTTTCTCCGCGAGCGGCTTGAATGACTTATTGCTGTCCGACCGCCAGACCGGCGCGCAGGGCGGCGAGGGCGGCCTGGTAGTAGGCCTGGCCGGCGGGGGACTGGGCGAAAGTGACGAACTCTTCCAGCTCGGGGTCGGACAGGTCCCGGTAGACGTACATCAGGGTGTTGTCGAGATCCTGCTCGATTTCCTCGCGGATGCGCTGGCGCTGGTTGTCGAGCATGCCCAGGGTCTGGTCGCCGCCGCCGAACAGGCCGAAGCCCGGCACCATCTGGCTGAGGCTGTCGGCGGCCACGCCGGCCAGCGCCAGGCTGAGTTCGGCGCCGGCCTCGCCGGCCGGGATGGCCTGCGCCAGGTGGCGGATCAGCAGCCGGCGGGTGGCGTCGGCCTGCATGCGCGGCAGGCCGTTGGCGTGTCTGGCCAGCTGGTCGCTGCGGGTGGCGGCCAGTTCGGCGGCGACGATCTTGCGGCCCAGCGGGCTCTCGAAGAAGTCCAGCGCCGGGCCGGGCTGCGGCAGCTGGGCGCGCAGCGCCGCCAGGGCGCGGCGATCCATGGCCTGGGCGGCGAAGCGCTGGTTGCTGTTGTTGACCAGGGCCTGGTAGATCGCTGGCGGCAGGTTGGCCCGGTAGCGCTGCTGGGCAGCGGCGAGGGCGGCGTGGAAGTGCTCGCGCTGTTCTGGCCAGCCTCCGCTCCGGTAGAGCTGCAGGTAGTCGTCGGCAAAGCCGGGCAGGCTGAGCAGGGCGAGGACGGGGAAGGCGAGGGCGCGCATGGGGACTCCGGTCGTTCGTGGCGTTATTGTCGACGGCCCTGCGCGCAAAAGTCGAGGGGCCGCACCGGCATGGAGACGGGTGCCGGGAGCCTCCAGAAACTTCGTCATGGCGAACCAATGCCGTTTGGCGCTGCCTGAGCTCGGCAGGTGCACAGGCTGCCGTTCTGCCGGCGCATCCGCTACGAGCGGTGGACTCCACTCGCCTGCCCCTGGCCGGTCCAGGCGCCTGTCGCCCGGGGTCTTGTGCGAAGGCTTCGCCAGAGGCTGCAAACCGCCCGATGACAACAACACGGGAAAACCCGAAAGGATCGTTGAATGGGAATATCGACATCGAGCACAGGTAAGCTGCTCATGGATATGGCCGGAGGGCACGATCACGGCTATGGCCTGGCTCTGCAATCCGATGGCAGGATTCTGATAGGCGGTCAGGGCTCATCGAACTTCGGCGTGGTCCGGTTGAACGCCAACGGCACTTTCGACCCCAGCTTCAGCGGCGATGGTAAGGCCACCTTCGATATCGCCGGCGACTACGATTACGGTCGAAGCCTGGCCGTGCAGCCCGACGGCAGGATCCTGCTGGCGGGGTACAGTTTCAACCCCGGCACTGGCAATCACGATTTCAGCGCGATCCGGCTGAACGCCAACGGCACTCTCGATACCGGCTTCAGCGGCGACGGCAGGTTCATCTTCGACAGCAGCGACGATTACGGCTATGACCTGGCCGTGCAGGCCGATGGCAAGATCCTGCTGGGCGGCAGCATCAATAGCGACTTCGGCGCGATCCGGCTGAATGCCGACGGCAGCCTCGATACCGGCTTCGGCAGCGCCGGCATGGTTACCTTCGATATAGCGGGCGACTCCGATTATGTTCATGGCCTGGTCGTGCAGCCGGACGGCAAGATCCTGCTGGCGGGATTCAGCTTCAACCCCGGCAACGGGACTTACGATTTCAGCGTGAGCCGGCTGAACGCCGACGGTACCCTCGATGCCGGCTTCGGCAGCGGCGGCACGGTCACCTTCGACGGTGGCGGCAATGGCGACGATCACGCTTATGGCCTGAGCGTGCAGGCTGACGGCAAGATCCTGCTGGGCGGCAGCACCAATGATGACTTCGGCGTGATCCGCCTGAACGCCGACGGCACTCTCGATACCGGCTTCGGCAGCGGCGGCAAGGCCATCTTCGATATCGCGGGCGACTCCGATGACGGCCGCAGCCTGGCCGTGCAGCCCGACGGCAGGATCCTGCTGGGGGGATTCAGCTTCAACCCCGGCAACGGGACTTACGATTTCAGCGCGCTCCGGCTGAATGCCGACGGCACCCTCGACACCGGCTTCGGCAGCGGCGGCAAGGTCGTCTTCGATATCGCGGGTAGCTACGACGAGGGCCAAAGCCTGGCCGTGCAGTCCGACGGCAGGATCCTGATCTCGGGTTCCAGCTACAACCTCGATAGCCGCAGGTATGACATCGGTGCGATCCGGCTGAACGCCGACGGCTCGCTCGACAATACCTTCGGGGCGCCGGACGAGGAGGCCGTGACTCTCGAGGGCAGCGACGGCGACGACCTGCTGATCGGTAGCGACGGGCGCGACTCGATCCTCGGCAAGGCCGGCAACGACCTCCTCGACGGCGGCGCCGGACGCGACAGCCTGACTGGCGGCGCGGGCGCCGACCTGTTCCGCGTCTCGGCCCGCGCGGACAGCTACCGTACCGGCAGCGAGAGCCTCGCCGACCGGATCCTCGACTTCGATCCCGGCGAGGACCGCATCGACCTCTCGGCGCTGGGCTTCTCCGGGCTGGGCGACGGACACGACGGCACCCTGGCGGTGCAGGTGAACAGCGCCGGCACGCACACCTACCTCAAGAGCTTCGAGGCGGATGCCGAGGAGCGGCGCTTCGAACTCGTCCTGAAGGGCGACTACGCCGGCCAGCTCGACAGCGGCAACCTGCTCTTCGCGCCGCTCGTCCTCGAAGGCACCGCGTCTGGCGACAGACTGACCGGCAGCCCGCTGGCGGAAATTCTCACCGGCGGGGACGGCGACGACCGCCTGCATGGCGCCGGCGGCACCGACCTGCTCGATGGCGGCGCCGGGCGCGACCGGCTGACCGGCGGCAGCGGCGCCGACCTGTTCCGCATCTCGGCCCGCGAGGACAGCTACCGCACCGACAGCGCGAGCTTCGCCGACCGGATCCGCGACTTCGATCCCGGCGAGGACCGCCTCGATCTCTCGGCGCTGGGCTTCGCCGGCCTGGGCGACGGCCACGACGGCACCCTGGCCGTGCGGGTGAACGAGGCCGGCACGCGGACCTACCTGAAAAATTTCGAAGTGGATGCCGAGGGACGGCGCTTCGAGATCGCCCTGGACGGCGACCTCGCCGACCGGCTCGACGGCAGCAATGTGCTATTCGAGCCTGTGGCCCTCGAAGGGAGCGCGGCGAGCGACAGCCTGATCGGCAGTGCGGCGGCGGAAAGCCTCGCCGCCGGGGCTGGCGACGACTATCTGCATGGCGGCGCCGGCGCCGACATTCTCGACGGCGGCCTCGGGCGCGACACCCTGGCCGGCGGCAGTGGCGCCGACCTGTTCCGCTTTTCGAGCCTCAAGGACAGCTACCGCACCGATAGCGAAGGCTTCAGCGACCTGATCCTCGACTTCGACGCCGGCGAGGACCGCATCGATGTGTCGGCACTCGGCTTCAGCGGCCTGGGCGACGGCCACGGCGGCACCCTGGCGGTGCGGGTGAACAGTGCCGGCACGCACACCTACCTCAAGAGCTTCGAGGCGAATGCCGAAGGACAGCGCTTCGAGATCGCCCTGGAGGGCGACTACGGCGAGCAGTTGTCCGCCGACGCCTTCCTCTTCGCCACGGCAGCCGACTCGACCGGCCAGCTCCTGATCGTCGGCATCCCGCAGATCGAGCCGGCGGGTTGAGAAAACCCGGGGCGCGGCTCGCTGGAAGCGGATGGCATCCTCATGAGAGCCTCGCCCTGCCGGTAGAGTCCGGACCCAGGATAACGCTCGGCCGACATGTCGTTGTCCCTGCTTGTACCGCCTTGCCGCATGCGCACTCGCTGCCTGGCGCTTTATCCGGCAGGCGCTCTCAGCCCATGAGCGCATCGTTTCGATGCCATCCTTGTTCGTCCATGCATTCCGCTCGACGTTTTGAAGGACGCGACAAGGGCCTGTTCGGTGCGGCAGCGCGGCTCGCGCCGAAACGCCAACGGATCCCTGCTTCATGTGATGTCGACGGCCTACTCCAAAACGTCGCCAGAACCTAGAATACCCGCCATGCATACCTCTCCCGATCATCCCCTGCTGCTGCGCATCGTCGACGACCTGGCCGGTCCCGGCTGGTCGGAGCAGAGCATCTTCCTGCCTGCGGAGCTGACCGAAGCGCTGGCGGAGGCGTGTCGTGCACGGGCGGCCGCCGGCGAGCTGACCCCGGCCGCCATCGGCCGCGGCGACCGGCAGCTGGTGCAGGAGGGCGTGCGCGGCGACTATACCGCCTGGCTGGAGCCCGGCCAGTGCGCGCCGGGCGATGCCTGGCTGGCGCTGATGGAGTCCCTGCGCCAGACCCTCAACCGCGAGCTGTTCCTCGGTCTGGAGGAGCTCGAATGCCACTTCGCCCTCTATCCGCCGGGCGCCTTCTATCAGCGCCATCTCGACCGCTTCCGCGACGACGACAGCCGCACGGTGACCGTGGTGCTCTACCTCAACGAGGCCTGGCAGCCCGACGAGGGCGGCGAGCTGCGCCTGTACCTGCCGAACGGGCGGGTCCACGACGTGATGCCGCAGGGCGGCAGCCTGGCCTGCTTCATGTCGGCGGACTTCCCCCACGAGGTGTTGCCGGCGACCCGCGAGCGGCTGTCGCTGACCGGCTGGTTCCGGCGACGCGCCGACAGCCCCCTGTAGGCGCGGTTCGCGCCGGAGTCCGGCCATGCAGAAGATCCTGGTCAGCCGTTGCCTGCTCGGCGAGCGGGTCCGCTACGACGGCGGCGCCCACGGCCCCTTCGCCCTGCTCGAAGAATGGCGGCGCCAGGGGCGCCTGGTGGCGGTCTGCCCGGAGGTCGCCGGCGGCCTGCCGACGCCCCGCCCGCCGGCGGAGATTCCCGGCGGGCAGGGCGTCCGGGTGCTGGACGGCGAATGCGCCGTGCTGACCATCGACGGCGCGGAGGTCGGCGCGGCCTTCCTCGCCGGCGCCCATGCCGCCCTGCAGCTGATCGAGGCCCATGGCATCCGCCTCGCCGTGCTCAAGGCGCGCAGCCCCTCCTGCGGCAACCGCGAGAACTACGACGGCAGCTTCAGCGGCCGGCGAGTGCCCGGCGCGGGCGTCACCGCCGCACTGCTGCGCCGCCACGGGGTGCGGGTGTTCAGCGAGGAAGAGCTGGTGGAGGCGGCTGCCGCCCTGGCGGCGCTGGAGGCGGACGGCGACGCGGAATGACCATTGGTTGCCACCAATGGCTACTCGGCGGCGGATAGACCTGATCAATTGTGCGGTCGATAATCCTCCCGGGCGTACGTTTTCGTACAGATGACACTCACCCTCGCCGTGGAGCACCCGAGGTGTCGCAGTCGCCGCGCTTTTCGCTTCGTACCTGGCCCGCCGCGCTGCAGTGGCTGGCCCTGCTGACCGCCGCCGGAACCGGCGGCTGGCTGCTCGGCCACCTGGGCCTGCCGGCCGCCTGGTTTCTCGGCCCCATGCTGGTGGCCGTGGCCTTCGGCGTCGGCGGTGCGACCATCCACATGCCCAGGCCGGCCTTCAAGCTGGGCCAGGGCTGCGTCGGCATCCTGGTCGCCCAGTCGATGACCCTGTCGGTGCTGCTGGCCCTGGCGCAGTCCTGGCACGTGATGCTGCTGGCGACGGCACTGACCCTGGCCCTCAGCCTGCTGGTGAGCCTGGGGCTGGTCTGGTTCGGTGGCATTCCCGGCAGCACCGCGGCCTGGGGGATGGCGCCGGGGGCGGCGTCGGCGATGGTCGCGATGGCCGAGGAAGACGGCGCCGACGGCCGCGTGGTGGCGACCATGCAGTACGTGCGGGTGGTCTGCGTGGTGCTGGTCGGGGCGCTGGTCGGGCATCTGACGGCCACGCCGGGCGTTGCGCCCGCCGGCCTGCCGGCGCTGCCGGTCGAGGCTGGGCTGGCGGATCTGGGCCCGAGCCTGGCGCTGATCCCGTGCGGCGTGCTGGCCGGCGCGCGCCTGCCGGCCGGCGCCCTGCTGCTGCCGCTGCTGGCCGGCGCCGCCCTGCAGGTGGGCGGCGTGCTGCGCCTGGGGCTGCCGGAGTGGCTGCCGCCCCTGGCCTATGGGGCGATCGGATGCTATATCGGGTTGCGTTTCGATCTCGCGACGCTGAGCCATGTCTGGCGCCGCCTGCCGGCGATGATCGTCGGCGCGGTGGTGCTGATCCTGCTCTGCGCGCTGTCGGCCTGGCTGATCGCGCTGCTGCTCGGCAAGGACTTCCTCTCGGTCTACCTGGCGACCACCCCCGGCGGGCTGGATGCCATGGCGATCATCGCCGTGGACACCCGCTCGGATGCCGGTCTGGTGCTGGCCATGCAGACCCTCCGCCTGTTCGGGGTGATTCTCACGGGAGCCTTCTTCGCGCGGCAGATCATGCGCCTGGCGCAGCGCTAGCGGCCTGCCGGCCGCCGGTCCCCCTTCACGCTGCCGGAGTTCTTCAGTAGTGGCCGTCCTGCAAGCAATCCTGCCCATTTTCGCCCTGATCGTGCTGGGCTACATCCTCGGTCGCCGTCAATGGCTGGGCAACCAGACCGCCCGGGAGCTGGGCAACCTGACCTTCAAGCTGTTCATGCCGATGCTGCTGTTCAGCGGCATCGCCAAGGCCGCGCTGGACGAGGGCTTTTCCCCCGCCCTGCTGCTGGCCTACTTCGTGCCGGCCCTGGGCATCTTCGCTGCGGTGAACCTGATCGGCCACCGGCTGCGCGGGCGGCCCACGCCGTTCGGCCTGACCGCCGGCTTCTCCAACAACGTGCTGGTGGGCATCCCGCTGGTCGCCAGCCTGTTCGGCAGCCCCGGGCTGGTCTACGTGTTCACCGTGCTGGCCTTCCACAGCCTGCTGCTGTTCTCCTTCCAGAGCCTGTACGGCGCGCTGGCCGCCCAGGAGGCCGTGAATGTCCGTTCCCTGCTGCTGAACCTGGCCAACCCGATGATCGTCGGGCTGCTGCTGGGCGTGCTGCTGAACCTCTCCGGCCTGCAGCTGCCGGCGCCCCTCGAGCACCTGACCCAGTGGCTGGCCCAGGCGGCGCTGCCCTGCGCGCTGATCGTGCTCGGGGTCAACCTCTCGAACTACCGCCTGCGCCCCAGCCGCGAGGCGCTCGGCATCGTCTTCGCCAAGCTGCTGGTGTTCCCGCTGGCGGTGCTGGTCTTGTGCGCGGCGCTCGGGCTGGGGCCGCTGGCCAGCTCGGTGCTGACCGCCATGGCCGCCTGCCCCAGCGGGGTCAACGTGTTCGGCTTCGTCCGCCATCCGGAGGACAGCGGGGTGGTCAGCTCGGCGATCACCCTGTCGACCCTGCTGGCGGTGCTGACCCTGCCGCTGTGGGTGTTCCTCAGCGGACATCTGTAGTCCCCGAAAACGACGAGGCCCGTACCGGGGGGTACGGGCCTCGTCGTCAGGCGACCTGCCGGCGCAGGCGCCGGCAGGTCAGAACAGCACGCGGCTGCGGATGGTGCCGCTTACCTGCTGGAGCTTCTCGAGGGCCATTTCCGAGTACTCGGCGTCGACGTCGATCACCACGTAGCCGACCTTCTCGTTGGTCTGCAGGAACTGGCCGGAGATGTTGATGCCGTTCTCGGCGAAGACCTTGTTGATCTCGCTCATCACCCCGGGGATGTTCTGGTGGATGTGCAGCAGACGGTGCTTGCCCGGGTGGGAGGGCAGGGCCACTTCCGGGAAGTTGACCGAGGACACCGAGGTGCCGTTGTCGCTGTACTTGACCAGCTTCTCGGCCACTTCCGAACCGATGTTGGCCTGGGCCTCCATGGTCGAGCCGCCGACGTGCGGGGTGAGGATGACGTTGTCGAGGCCGCGCAGCGGGCTGACGAATTCGTCGTTGTTGGAGCGCGGTTCCACCGGGAACACGTCGATGGCCGCGCCGTTCAGGTGCTTGTCCTGGATGGCGGCAGCCAGGGCGTCGATCTCGACCACGGTGCCGCGGGCGGCGTTGAGCAGGATGGCGCCCTTTTTCATGGCACGGATTTCCTTCTCGCCGATCATCCACTTGGTCGCGGCGGTTTCCGGCACGTGCAGGGTGACGATGTCGGCTTGGCCGAGCAGGTCGTAGAGGTTGCCCACCTGGCTGGCGTTGCCCAGCGGCAGCTTGGTCACCACGTCGTAGAACAGCACCTGCATGCCCAGGCTCTCGGCCAGCACCGAGAGCTGGGTGCCGATCGAGCCGTAGCCGACGATGCCGAGCTTCTTGCCGCGGATCTCGTAGGAGTGGCTGGCGCTCTTCAGCCAGCCGCCGCGGTGGCAGACCGCGTTCTTCTCGGGAATGCCGCGCAGCAGCAGGATCGCCTCGGCGAGCACCAGCTCGGCCACCGAGCGGGTGTTGGAGTAGGGCGCGTTGAACACCGCGATGCCGCGCTCGCGGGCCGCCTCCAGGTCGACCTGGTTGGTGCCGATGCAGAAGCAGCCGACCGCGACCAGCTTCTTCGCACAGTCGAAGACCTCCTCGGTCAGCTGGGTGCGCGAGCGGATGCCGATGAAGTGGGCATCGGCGATCTTCTCCTTCAGCTGGTCCTCGGGCACCGAGCCGGTCAGGTACTCGATGTTGGTGTAGCCGGCAGCCTTGAGCGTATCCAGTGCAGTCTGGTGAACGCCTTCCAGCAGAAGGAAGCGGATCTTGCTCTTGTCGAGAGAGGTCTTGCTCATCTACGTAAACCTGTTTTCCTGGAGGTGTGTGGCGATGCAGGCAGGCAGCCGGTAGTGCTGCCCGAAAAGGGCTACAGTCGCCCCGGAAATCGGCGGGAAGCACGACTCACGGGGCGGCTATGCTAGCATATCGGGCCTGCCAAACCGCCATTCCTGGTACTTGAAGGGTACTCAGGACGGCCATGAATCCTGTGAGAGTTGCCCCATGACCAATCCTGCCCTGATAGACGAGCTGAAGACCCTGGTGGAGCCCGGCAAGGTGCTCACCGACGCCGATTCCCTCAACGCCTACGGCAAGGACTGGACCAAGCATTTCGCCCCCGCCCCGCTGGCCATCGCGTTCCCGAAGAGCATAGAGCAGGTCCAGGCCATCGTCCGCTGGGCCAACGAGCGCAAGGTCGCGCTGGTGCCTTCGGGCGGGCGCACCGGGCTGTCCGCCGCCGCCGTCGCCGCCCACGGCGAGGTGGTGGTGGCCTTCGACTACATGAACCGCATCCTGCAGTTCAACGAGATCGACCGCACCGTGGTCTGCGAGCCGGGCGTGGTGACCAGGCAACTGCAGGACTTCGCCGCGGACAAGGGGCTGTACTACCCGGTCGACTTCGCTTCGGCCGGCTCCAGCCAGATCGGCGGCAACATCGGCACCAACGCCGGCGGGATCAAGGTGATCCGCTACGGCATGACCCGCAACTGGGTGGCCGGCCTCAAGGTGGTCACCGGCAAGGGCGACCTGCTCGAGCTGAACAGGGACCTGGTCAAGAACGCCACCGGCTACGACCTGCGCCAGCTGTTCATCGGCGCCGAGGGCACCCTGGGCTTCGTGGTGGAGGCCACCATGCGCCTGGACCGCGCGCCGACCAACCTCACCGCCATGGTCCTCGGCACCTCCGACCTCGATTCCATCATGCCGGTGCTGCACGCCTTCCAGGACAAGATGGACCTGACCGCCTTCGAGTTCTTCTCCGACAAGGCGCTGGCCAAGGTGCTGGCCCGCGGCGACGTGCCGGCGCCGTTCGAGACCGAGTGTCCCTTCTATGCGCTGCTGGAGTTCGAGGCGACCACCGACGAGCGCGCCGATCAGGCGCTGGCGACCTTCGAGCACTGCGTCGAGCAGGGCTGGGTGCTGGATGGGGTGATGAGCCAGAGCGAGCAGCAGCTGCAGAACCTCTGGAAGCTGCGCGAGTACATCTCCGAGACCATCTCCCACTGGACCCCGTACAAGAACGACGTCTCGGTCACCATCGGCAAGGTGCCGGCCTTCCTCAAGGAAATCGACGCGATCGTCGGCGAGCACTATCCGGACTTCGAGATCGTCTGGTTCGGCCACATCGGCGACGGCAACCTGCACCTGAACATCCTCAAGCCCGACACCATGGACAAGGACGAGTTCTTCGCCAAATGCGCCACGGTGAACAAGTGGGTGTTCGAGATCGTCGAGAAGTACAACGGCTCGATCTCCGCCGAGCACGGCGTGGGCATGACCAAGCGCGACTACCTGGGCTACAGCCGCTCGGAGGCCGAGATCGCCTACATGAAGGCGGTCAAGGCGGTGTTCGACCCGAACGGCATCATGAACCCCGGCAAGATCTTCGCCTGACCCTCGCGCCCCGGACGCAGGCCCCCGTGGCCTGCGTTTCCGTCCTTTCCCGCTCCTGGTGCCTGCGCCCGAAAAAGCCTTCGATGCCGTGCGGATTTGCCGTAGAGTCGCGCCATGGATTCCAGGCCACAAAGACACAAGGAGCCTTGCATGAGTTACCAGCATCAATACCTCGACGGTACGCGCATCCACTACCCGCTGGGCAAGGTGGTCTGCGTCGGCCGCAACTACGCCGAACATGCCCGGGAGCTGAACAACCCGGTACCTACCGAGCCCCTGTTGTTCATCAAGCCGGGCAGCTGCACGGTGCCGCTGGAAGGCGGTTTCGCCATTCCGCGCGACCGCGGCGAGGTGCACTACGAGGCGGAGATTGCCGTGCTGATCGGCAAGCCGCTGTCGCACCGGCCGAGCGCCGAGGAGGTGCGTGACGCCATCTCCGGCTTCGCCCCGGCCCTCGACCTGACCCTGCGCGACGTGCAGGCCAGGCTCAAGGAGAAGGGCCTGCCCTGGGAGCTGGCGAAAGCCTTCGACGGCGCCTACGTGCTGGCGCCTTTCGTGTCCGGCGACGCCGTCGAGGATCTCGCCGATATCGGCATCCGTCTGACCATCAACGGCGAAGTGCGCCAGGACGGCAACAGCCGCGACATGCTCAACCCCATCGTCGCCCTGATCCAGCACATCGCCGGGCATTTCAGCCTGCAGCCGGGCGACGTGGTCTCCACCGGTACGCCGGCTGGCGTCGGTCCGCTCGCCTCCGGCGATCGCCTGGTGCTGGAACTGGGCGGGCTGTCCCGCTTCGAAAGCCGCGTGCTCTGAAGCCGCCGGCCGGGCGCGTCGCGTGCCCGGCCGCTCGAATTCATCTTCGTTTAAGGCGGCCCCGGCACGCTTCCGGGCTGCCTTGTCCTGCGGAAGCCAATCCATGCCCATTTCCTTCGCCCGTGCGCCCCGCCGGCGCCTGCTGCTCAAACTCGCCCTGTTGCTGCTTGTCCTGGCCGTGCTGGTGGTCGGCCGCGAGTGGCGCTGGCTCGATCTGCTCCGGCTGTCCTGGCAGGAATGCCGGACGGAGCCGGCGGCGCGCGCCGCCGGCGTCTGGCTGCCCGATTACCGGCTGGCGCTGGAGGTCGAGCTGGCCGGCCTGGAGGAGGACGAAACCTCCGGCCTGACCTGGAACCCGCAGACCGGCACCCTGTTCACCGTCACCGGCAAGCATCCGCAGCTGGTGGAGATCAGCCCCGAGGGCGCGGTCCTGCGACGCATCCGCCTGACCGGCTTTTCCGATCCGGAAGGAGTGGAGGCGCTCGGCGACGGGCGTCTGGCCATCGTCGACGAGCGCCGCCGCCTGCTGGCGCTGTTCCGGCTGCCGCCGGGCGCGGACAGCTTCGATCTGGCCGACGCGCAGCGTGTCGATCTCGGTTTCGCCGCCGCCGGCAACAAGGGCTTCGAGGGGCTGGGCTGGGATGCGCGGACGAATCGCCTGCTGCTGGCCCTGGAGCGCCCGCCGGCGCTGTTCGGCCTCGCCGTTTCCGCCGAGGGCGCCGCCGGCGAGCTGCAGCCGCTGCCCGGCGAGGGGCTGCCGGTGCGCGACCTGTCCTCGCTGACCGTCGATCCGCGCAGCGGCCATCTGCTGTTGCTGTCCGACGAGTCGCGCCTGCTGGTGGAGTTCGACCGCGAGGGCCGGCCACTCAGCTTCATCAGCCTGCTCGGCGGCTTCAACGGCCTGGGGCGTGGAATCAAGCAGGCGGAGGGGGTGGCGATGGACGCGGCGGGCAACCTCTACGTGGTCGGCGAGCCGAACCGCTTCCACGTGTTCCGCAAGACCCATCCCTGAGTCCGGGCGGGCGTCCGTGCCCGCCGCCCCGGCCTCAGGGCTTCGGGCGCTCGATCCGCTCCACGCCGTTGCGGGTGCCGAGCAGCAGCAGGTCGGCCGGGCGCGCGGCGAACAGGCCGTTGGTGACCACCCCGACGATGTTGTTGATGTCGGACTCCAGCTGCCGGGGGTTGGTGATCTGCATGTTGTACACGTCGAGGATCACGTTGCCGTTGTCGGTCACCACGCCCTCGCGGTAGACCGGATCGCCGCCCAGCCAGACCAGCTGGCGCGCCACATGGCTGCGGGCCATGGGGATCACCTCCACCGGCAGCGGGAAGTCGCCGAGAAAGTCGACCCGCTTGCTCTCGTCGGCGATGCAGATGAAGGTCTGGGCCACCGCGGCGACGATCTTCTCGCGGGTCAGCGCGGCGCCGCCGCCCTTGATCAGCTCCAGGTGCTTGTTGCACTCGTCGGCGCCGTCCACGTAGAACTCCAGGTCGGCGACGTTGTTCAGGTCGTACACTTCGATGCCGTGGCCCTTCAGGCGTGCGGCGGTGGCCTCGGAGCTGGCCACGGCGCCGTCGAAGTCCAGCCGGTGACGGGCCAGCAGGTCGATGAAGAAGTTGGCGGTCGAGCCGGTGCCGACGCCGACGATGCTCTTCGAGGTGAGCTGCGGAAGGATGTGGTCGAGGGCGGCCTGGGCCACGGCCTGCTTGAGCTGGTCCTGGGTCATGCGGGAGTCTTCGTCGAATGGGTGGGATGGACGCGATTATAGCCGCGCCCGGGCCGGCCTGGCGTCCTCCGGCGCGCGATGGGTGGCCGGCCGCGACGGTGACGGAGTAGACTGGCCCATTCCTTTCCTGCTTCCCGATGTCCGCCGATGCTCGAACAGTACGTCAAGAAGATCCTCACCTCGCGCGTCTACGACGTCGCCGTCGAAACCCCTTTGCAGCCCGCCCGCCAGCTCTCCGAGCGTCTCGGCAACCAGATCCTGCTCAAGCGCGAGGACCTGCAGCCGGTGTTCTCCTTCAAGATCCGCGGCGCCTACAACAAGGTGGCCCAGCTGGGCGAGGTGGAACTGGCGCGCGGCGTGGTCACCGCCTCGGCCGGCAACCATGCCCAGGGCGTGGCCCTGGCGGCCAGGCACCTGGGCATCAAGGCGATCATCGTGATGCCGAGGACCACCCCGGAGATCAAGGTCCAGGCGGTGCGCGCCCGCGGCGCCAAGGTGGTGCTGCACGGCGACGCCTTTCCCGAGGCGCTGGCCCATTCGCTGAAGCTGGTCGAGGAGAAGGGCTACACCTTCATTCACCCCTACGACGATCCCGACGTGATCGCCGGGCAGGGCACCGTGGCCATGGAGATCCTCCGCCAGCAGCCGGGCCGGCTGGACGCCGTGTTCGTGCCGGTCGGCGGCGGCGGACTGATTGCGGGCATCGCCGCCTACGTGAAGTACCTGCGTCCCGAGGTGAAGGTGATCGGCGTCGAGCCGGCGGACTCCAACTGCCTGCAGGCGGCGCTGGCCGCCGGCGAGCGGGTGGTGCTGCCGCAGGTCGGGCTGTTCGCCGACGGCGTGGCGGTGGCGCAGATCGGCGCCCACACCTTCGACATCTGCCGTCACCATGTGGACGAGGTGGTCACCGTCAGCACCGACGAGATCTGCGCGGCGATCAAGGACATCTACGACGACACCCGCTCGATCACCGAGCCGGCCGGCGCCCTGGCGGTGGCCGGGATCAAGCGCTACGTCGAGCGCGAGGAGGCGGCCGGGCAGACCCTGGTGGCCATCGACTCCGGCGCCAACATCAACTTCGACCGCCTGCGCCATGTCGCCGAACGCGCCGAGCTGGGCGAGAAGCGCGAGGCGATCATCGCCGTGACCATCCCCGAGCAGCCGGGCAGCTTCAAGGCGTTCTGCCAGGCGATCGGCAAGCGGCAGATCACCGAGTTCAACTACCGCTACAACCGCCCGGACCACGCGCACATCTTCGTCGGTGTGCAGACTCACCCGGAGAACGATCCGCGCGAGCAGCTGGTGGCCAGCCTGCGCGAGCAGGGCTTCCCGGTGCTCGACCTGACCGACGACGAGCTGGCCAAGCTGCACATCCGCCACATGGTCGGCGGCCACGCGGCAGGTGTCAGCGACGAGGTGGTGCTGCGCTTCGAGTTCCCCGAGCGCCCCGGCGCGCTGTTCAACTTCCTCAGCAAGCTCGGCGGGCGCTGGAACATCTCGATGTTCCACTACCGCAACCACGGCGCCGCCGACGGCCGCGTGGTGGCCGGCCTGCAGGTGCCGGCGGGCGAGCGCCACCTGCTGCCGGCGGCCCTCGAGGCGATCGGCTATCCGTACTGGGACGAGACCGACAACCCGGCCTACCGGCTGTTCCTCGGCTGAGCCACCGGCAGCCCGCCCGATCTCACAAGGACGTGCACGCGATGGAACACTTCGCCCTGCTCAGGATGCTCCATGGCGTGGCCGGCGCGCTGCTGTTGGTGGTCTTGCTCGCGTTCGCCGGATTCTGCTGGCGCATGCGTCCCCGCCCGCAGGGGACGGCGCAGCCGAGCGCCGAAACGCAGGCCGAGACGGGCGCGGACGAGCCGGCGGAGGCGGACATGGAGATAGCCGCACCGGCAGAGCCGGAGGCGCCCTCGCGCACCTCGCCCTGGCCCGCGCTGTGCGCCGTCCTGCTGCTGCTCTGCCTGGTCGGCCTGCCGGTCAGCGGCTGGTGGCTGGCGCACCTGGCCGGCTGGCCGCTGGGGCAGCCCTGGCTGCTCGGCAGCTCGCTGCTGTTTTTGCCGGGCTCGCTCTGCGGGCTGTGGCTGGCCTCGAGGGTCGTCGGACGCAAGCCGGGCGTGCGGCGCGGCCTGGGGCTGGCGGTGATCGGGCTGCTGTGCTTCGGAGCCAGCCTCGGGCTGATGGTGGCCAAGCCCGTCTGAGGCGCGGCACAGTGCGATCCCGAGCCGTACGAGCAACCGCAGGATATAGTGGTGGCCTTTGGCTACTTCGCCTTATGCTGTCCGCTCGCAGGGAGGTGATCGCCATGCCCCATCGACAGAACTCCAACCGCCGTACCCGGCTTCGGGAGCCGTACTGATGCGCATCCTGCTGGTCGGTGCCGGCGGCTTCATCGGCCGTCACCTGCATGCCGCGCTGCGCGCGGCCGGCCACCGGGTGCAGGCCTGCGCGCGCTGTCCCGACCCCGCGGCGCCGGGCGACTGGTGCCGGCTCGAGCTGGCCGAGCTGGCTCGCGATCCGCAGGCCTTTGCCTGGCCTGAAGGTATCGAGCTGGTGATCAATGCCGCAGGCCTGCTATCGACGGATCGCAATCAACTGCATGAAGTCCAGAACCGCGGCGCCTGCGCCCTGTTCGAGCGGGCCGCGGCCCATGGCGCGCGGGTGCTGCAGATCTCCGCCCTGGGCGCGGAGCAGGGGGCGGATACCGACTTTCTTGCCAGCAAGGCCGCGGCCGATCACTACCTGCTCGGGCTCGGCATTCCTGCCGTGGTGCTGCGTCCGTCCCTGGTGCTCGGTCCCGGTGCCGCCAGCAGCCGCTGGCTGCAGCGCCTGTCACCCTGGCCGCTGATCCCGCTGCTGGACAACCGCGCACGGCTGCAACCCTTGCACGTCGACGACCTCTGCGGCGCGGTGCTGGCCCTGCTGCAGCGCTGGCCGGAGCAGCCGTGCAGTCTGGCGCTGGTCGGACCCGAAGCCATGACCCAGGACCAGTTGCTGGACCGCCTGCGTGCCGCCCAGGGTTGGGGGCCGGGGCGCTACCGGGAGCTGCCGCGGGCATTGACCGGACTCGGCGCGGCGCAGGGCGAGCGCTTCGGCTGGCGCGCCCTGAACCGGCAGACCCTGAAGCTGGCCCGGCGCGACAACCTGGCCTCGCCCGAGCCGCTGGCGGGCGCCTGCGGTTACCGCTGCCTGCCGCTCGAGGCGCGCCTGCACGACTGGCCGTCGCCCGCGGACAGCGTGCGCCTGGCCCTGCAGCCGCTGACGCTGGCGCTGTTGGTGGTGATCTGGCTGGGCACGGCGCTGGTCTGTCTCGGCCCCGGCTTCGACTGGGGGCTGCGCATCCTCGCCGAAGCCGGCATCGGCGGCTGGCCGGCGCGGCTGGCAGTGATCGGCGGCGCGCTGTTCGATGCGCTGCTCGGTTTCGGCCTGCTGCTGCCGCGCTGGCGCCGGCGCGCGCTGCAGGCGCAGATCCTCCTGATGCTGGGCTACACCGCCCTCATCACCTGGCTGCTACCGCACTACTGGCTCGATCCCTTCCAGGGGGTCGGCAAGAACCTGGTGCTGCTGCCTGTCAGCCTCTGGCTGCTGTGGTTGCAGCCTTCCCATGCACGGAGCCGGCCATGAGCTTCTACCTGCTGCTGAAGACGCTGCACATCCTGTCCTCCACCCTGCTGTTCGGCACCGGCCTGGGTTCGGCCTACTATGCCTGGCGCGCGTGGAAGAGCGGGCAGGTGGCGACCATCGCCACCACCTTCCGTCATCTGGTCACCGCCGACTGGCTGTTCACCACACCCACTGCACTGCTCCAGCCGCTCAGCGGCGCGGCCATGGTCTACCTGGCCGGCTGGCCGCTGGGGCAGGCCTGGCTGCTGGTGACCCTGGCCCTGTACGTCCTGGCCGGGCTGTGCTGGCTGCCCGTGGTCTGGCTGCAGATCCGCGTGCGCGATCTGGCCGTGCAGGCCGAGCGCGAGGGCACGTCGCTGCCGGCCCGCGCCGGGCGCTACATGGCCTGGTGGTTCGCCCTCGGCTGGCCGGCGTTCGGCGTCTTCGTGGTGATCTTCTTCCTGATGGTGCTCAAGCCGGCCTGAACGCCATCAACGAAAACGGCGCCCGCAGGCGCCGTCGGCATTCGGGCCGTCGCCCGTTCAGCGCAGCGAGATCACCGGCCAGCCGCGCCGTTCGGCTTCCGCCCGCAGGCTGGGGTCGGGATCGACCGCCACCGGGTGGCTGACCCGCTCGAGCAGCGGCAGGTCGTTGTGCGAGTCGCTGTAGAAGTGGCTGCCTTCCAGCGAGTGACCGGTTTCCGCCAGCCAGCGGTTCAGGCGCTCGACTTTGCCTTCCTTGAAGCAGGGCACGTCGGTGGTGCGCCCGGTGTAGCGGCCGCCGGCCATTTCGCATTCGGTGGCAAGCAGGGTGTCGACGCCGAGGCGGGCGGCGATGGGGCCGGTGACGAAGCGGTTGGTGGCGGTGATGATCGCCAGCTTGTCACCCTGGCTGCGGTGCCGCTCGATGAGTTCCCGGCCCTTGGCGAGGATGATCGGCTCGATGCACTCGTGCATGAACGTCCGGTGCCACTCGTCGAGCATGGCCATCTCGGTGCGGCCGAGGATCTCCAGGCTGAAGTTCAGGTAGTCGACGATGTTCAGCCGCCCGGCCAGGTAGTCCTGGTAGAAGGCGTCGTTGCGCGCCTTGTAGGTGTCGCCGTCGAGGATGCCGCGCTCGCAGAGCCAGTCGCCCCAGGCATGGTCGCTGTCGCCGGCCAGCAGGGTGTTGTCGAGATCGAATAGAGCCAGACGCACGCTAGAACCTCGGTCAGGGAAGGGGAGTCGGAGTGCGGCGAAGCATAACGGTTCCACGGCAAAAAAAGCAGGAGAGCCGCCGGCGCTCCCCCCTTGCCCTGCCCGCTTCTGGCGCGAACCTTTTTGTGGAACAATGCCTGCACATGCGTTCGCAAGGTTCATTGCCGTGATCGACCCCGATGGATTTCGTCCCAATGTCGGCATCATCCTGACCAATGAGATCGGTCAGGTGCTCTGGGCGCGGCGGATCAACCAGGATGCCTGGCAGTTCCCCCAGGGCGGCATCGACGCACGGGAATCGCCGGAGGAGGCGCTGTTCCGCGAGCTCAACGAGGAGGTCGGACTGGAGCAGCAGGATGTGCAGATCCTCGCCTGCACCCGTGGCTGGTTGCGCTATCGTCTGCCACAGCGCCTGGTGCGCTCGCACAGCCAGCCGCTGTGCATCGGCCAGAAGCAGAAGTGGTTTCTCCTGCGCCTGCTTTCCGATGAGCAGCGGGTGCGCATGGATCTTACCGGCAAGCCGGAATTCGACGGTTGGCGCTGGGTCAGCTACTGGTATCCGCTGGGCCAGGTGGTCGCCTTCAAGCGCGAGGTCTACCGGCGCGCGCTGAAAGAACTCGCCCCGCGCCTGTTGGCACGGGACTGATCAGACGGAGCTCAAGGCGGGCCATGCTCAACACGCTGCGCAAGATCGTCCAGGAAGTGAATGCCGCCAAGGATCTCAAGACGGCACTGGGCATCATCGTGCGTCGCGTCAAGGAGACCATGGGCAGCCAGGTCTGCTCGGTCTACCTCCTCGATCCGGAAACCAACCGCTTCGTGCTGATGGCCACCGAGGGGCTCAACAAGCGCTCCATAGGCAAGGTCAGCATGGCCTCCAACGAGGGCCTGGTCGGCCTGGTCGGCACCCGCGAGGAGCCGCTCAACCTGGAGAACGCGGCCGACCACCCCCGCTACCGCTACTTCGCCGAGACCGGCGAGGAGCGCTACGCCTCCTTCCTCGGCGCACCGATCATCCACCACCGGCGGGTGATGGGCGTGCTGGTCATCCAGCAGAAGGAGCGCCGCGAGTTCGACGAGGGCGAGGAAGCCTTCCTGGTGACCATGAGCGCGCAGCTCGCCGGGGTCATCGCCCATGCCGAGGCGACCGGCTCGATCCGCGGCCTCGGCCGGCAGGGCAAGGGCATCCAGGAGGCGCGCTTCATCGGCGTGCCGGCCGCGCCGGGCGTCGCCGTCGGCAAGGCCGTGGTGGTGCTGCCGCCGGCCGACCTGGAGGTGGTGCCGGACAGGGCGACGGAGGACGTCAAGGCCGAACTGGAACTGTTCCACAGCGCCCTGGAGTCGGTGCGCGCCGACATCCGCGCGCTGTCCGCCAAACTGGCCACCCAGTTGCGCCCGGAAGAGCGCGCGCTGTTCGACGTCTACCTGATGATGCTCGACGACGCCTCTCTGGGCTGCGAGGTGCAGCGGGTGATCAAGACCGGCCAGTGGGCCCAGGGCGCCCTGCGCCAAGTGGTCAACGAGCACATCAAGCGCTTCGAGCTGATGGACGACGCCTACCTGCGCGAGCGCGCCTCCGACGTCAAGGACCTCGGCCGGCGCCTGCTCGCCTACCTGCAGCAGGCCCGCCAGCAGACCATGGTCTATGCGGAGAACACCATCCTGGTCAGCGAGGAGCTGAGCCCGGCGATGCTCGGTGAGCTGCCCGAGGGCAAGCTGGTCGGCCTGGTCTCGGTGCAGGGCTCGGGCAACTCCCACGTGGCGATCCTCGCCCGCGCCATGGGCATTCCCACGGTGATGGGGGCAGTCGACCTGCCCTATTCGAAGATGGACGGCATCGACCTGATCGTCGACGGCTACCATGGCGAGGTCTACACCAATCCCAGCGAGCTGCTGCGCCAGCAGTTCGCCGAGCTGGTCGAGGAGGAACGCCAGCTGACCCAGGGCCTGGACGCCCTGCGCGAGCTGCCCTGCGAAACCCTCGACGGCCACCGCCTGCCGCTGTGGGTCAACACCGGGCTGCTCGCCGATGTCGCCCGCGCCCAGGAGCGCGGCGCCGAGGGGGTGGGCCTGTACCGCACCGAAGTGCCGTTCATGAACAACGAGCGCTTCCCCAGCGAGAAGGAGCAGCTGGCGATCTACCGCGACCAGCTGTCCGCCTTCCATCCGCTGCCGGTGACCATGCGCACCCTGGACATCGGCGGCGACAAGGCGCTGTCCTACTTCCCGATCAAGGAAAGCAACCCCTTCCTCGGCTGGCGCGGCATCCGCGTCACCCTCGACCACCCGGAAATCTTCCTGGTGCAGGTCCGCGCCATGCTCAAGGCCAGCGAGGGGCTGAACAACCTGCGCATCCTGCTGCCGATGATCTCCTCGATCCACGAGCTGGACGAGGCGCTGCACCTGATCCACCGCGCCTGGGGCGAGGTCCGCGACGAGGGCACCGATGTGCCGATGCCGCCGATCGGGGTGATGGTGGAGGTTCCCGCGGCGGTCTACCAGACGCGCGAGATCTCCCGGCTGGTGGATTTCCTCTCGGTCGGCTCCAACGACCTGACCCAGTACCTGCTGGCGGTGGACCGCAACAACCCGCGGGTCGCCGACCTCTACGACTATCTGCATCCGGCCGTGCTGCAGGCGCTCTACAAGGTGGTGCAGGATGCCCATGGCGAAGGCAAGCCGGTGAGCATCTG
This sequence comes from Azotobacter chroococcum, assembly GCF_004339665.1. Taxonomy (GTDB): domain Bacteria; phylum Pseudomonadota; class Gammaproteobacteria; order Pseudomonadales; family Pseudomonadaceae; genus Azotobacter; species Azotobacter chroococcum. The sequence goes on along the minus strand of NZ_SMMU01000021.1, from coordinate 37,767 downwards.
CGGCGAGATGGCCGGCGATCCCTCGGCGGCAGTGCTGCTGATGGCCATGGGCTTCGACAGCCTGTCGATGAACGCCACCAACCTGCCCAAGGTCAAGTGGCTGCTGCGCCAGGTCACCCTGGGCAAGGCCAAGGAACTGCTCGGCCAACTGATGGCCATCGACAATCCGCAGGTCATCCACAGCACGCTGCAGCTGGCCCTGCGCAACCTTGGCCTCGGCCGGGTGATCAATCCGGTGGCTTCGCTGCAGGGGTGAGCGGCAGGCCTGTAGCCAGCCGTGAGATCTTCCGAGGCTGGCGTCGGCGACAAGTCTGGAACGAAGCTTATGGATGAGCTCGAGGTTACCGGTAGTCCCTATGGTTCGGCCCCCGAGGCCGTCGCGCGCACCTTGCGCTTCGCGCTGGAAATCGTCAGCGACGGCATCTGGGACTGGGACATCCGCACCAATCACGTCAAGCGCAGCCCGGGCTGGTACGCCATGCTCGGTCATGCCGTGGACAGCCTGCCGGAGAACGTCGTGACCTGGCACGAGGTGATCCACCCGGAGGACTTCGAGCGGGTCATGCGCGGCTTCCAGGCCTACCTGGACGGGACGCAGCCCGTCTACGCCGAGGAGTACCGCTGCCGCTGCCGCGATGGCGACTACCTGTGGATCAGCGATCACGGCCGCTTCGTCGGGTTCGACGGGGAGGGCCGGCCGACCCGGATGATCGGCGCGCACCGCAACATTCACGAGCGCAAGCTGGCCGAGCTGGCCCTGCAGCAGAAGAACCAGGAGCTGGCGGAGCTCAACCTGACCCTCGAAGCGCTGGTGGCGGCGCGCACTGAGGCCTTGCACCAGACGAATCGGGCGCTGGCCGAGCAGGTTGCGCTGGCCATGCGCCTCAGCGAGATCGATCCGCTCACCCAGGTCGCCAACCGGCGCGGCTTCGAACGGCAACTGCAGGCCGAGTGGCACCGCCTGCAACGGCATGGCCATCCCTGTGCCTTGCTGATGTTCGACCTCGACCATTTCAAGCGGATCAACGACAGCCTCGGCCACCCCACCGGGGATCGGGTGCTGGTCGCGGTGGCGGAGGCGGTGCGCCAGGACCTGAGGGATGTGGACTGCTTTGCCCGCTGGGGCGGAGAGGAGTTCGTCGTGCTGCTGCCGGACACCGACGCCGCTGCGGCCTGTGCGCTGGCGGAGCGTCTGCGCCTGGACCTGCGGCGGATCGATGCCGCGTTGCCGATGCAGCTCACCGCCAGCTTCGCCGTGGGAGAGATGCGCCCGGACGAAGACCCGGTCGCGCTGGTCCGCCGCCTGGACAATGCGCTTTACCTGGCCAAGCGGCAGCGGGACTGCATCGTGGTCTGCTAGCCGCCTGGGCCGCACGGCTCACGGGAGATCGAGCTTCACCTCGCCGAGGCGGGCGCCGCAGGGGCCGAAGCTGCGCTCGAGCAACTCCACGCTGCCGTCGGCCCGCATGATCAGCGCGGTGCTGGAGCAGGTGCCGTAGTCCGCACTGACGATGAACACGCTCGACAGCAGGCGTTCCCTGGCCAGGCCGACGCCGGTGTCCGGCAGTTCCGCGTCCGCCGCCGGCCGCCGGTCCTGCACCGCTGCCAGCAGGCAGTCCGCCCGCGGCGTTTCCAGGCACTCGGCCAGGGCCGCCTTGGCGCGGCGCAGCTTCGGCCAGGGCGTGTCCAGGGCGGCGTTGGAGAGGCCGTAGAGTCCTGCCGGCAGGCGCCGCGGCGCCGTCTCGCGGGCGTGGTAGTACCAGAGTTCCCCGGCCGTGCCGGCCAGCAGGTTGAAGCCGGTATAGTCCTGCGCCCGCTCTGCCACCTGCTCCAGATAGGCTTCGGGCGACAGCGCGCCGAGCAGAAAGCCCGCCGGCAGCTCGCCGCGGCTGCGCCGGCCCGGCGGCTGGCGCGGGTCGCGGATGTTGGTCACGGCGGCGACGCGCCCGCCGGGGCCGACGCCCAGCCAGGTGCCGCCGGCCTCCAGGTCGCGTCCGGCATGGATGTCCGGCGCTTCCGGCCAGGCTGCCAGGGGCAGGCTGGGCCGGGCGTAGAACTCGTCGCGGTTGGCGGCCAGCACCAGCGGCGTGGCATGGCCGGGGCGCCAGGCGAAAACGATCAGGCACATGGAGCCTCCCGCCAGTGGGTACGTGGTCGTCGGCGGCCGGAGTGGTCAGTCCACCATAGCGCCGAAGCTGTCGGCCCGGGCCATTTTCCACATACGTGCATGGAGATGGAGCTTGCCCTTGCCCCTGGCTTCGCTGTCGAGCAGTTCGCCCGGCTTGAGGAAGACGTGCTGCTGGGAAAACAGCTTGATCTCGGTGGCGGAAATACGTCGCACCAGATGCTTGGCATCCACCTGCGAAGGGTGCTCGAGGCCGGCGGCGGCGAGCATTTCGGCCAGGGTCCTGAGGGTGTTGCGATGGAAGTTGTGGACCTGCTGGGCCTTGTCCTCGACCACGACCGCGCGCTGGCGCAGCGGATCCTGGGTAGCGATGCCGGTGGGGCACTTGTTGGTGTGGCACGATTGCGACTGGATGCAGCCGAGGGCGAACATGAAGCCGCGCGCCGAGTTGGCCCAGTCGGCACCGATGGCCAGCACGCTGAGGATGTCGAAGGCGCTGACGATCTTGCCGCTGGTGCCGAGCTTGATCTTGTCGCGCAGGTTCGCCCCGACCAGGGTGTTGTGCACGAACAGCAGGGCTTCGCGCATCGGCACGCCGATGTGGTCGGCGAATTCCAGAGGTGCGGCCCCGGTGCCGCCCTCCTTGCCGTCGACGACGATGAAGTCGGGCAGGATGCCGGTTTCCAGCATGGCCTTGACGATTCCCATGAACTCCCAGAGATGGCCCAGGCAGAACTTGAAGCCGACCGGCTTGCCGCCGGACAGCTCGCGCAGCTGGGCGATGAACTGCATCAGCTCGATCGGGGTGGAGAAGGCGCTATGGCATGCCGGCGACACGCAGTCCTCGTTCATCGGCACGCCGCGGGTCGCGGAGATTTCCGGGGTGATCTTGTGCTTGGGCAGGATGCCGCCGTGGCCCGGCTTGGCGCCCTGGCTGAGCTTGATCTCGATCATCCGCACCTGGGGACTCCTGGCCTGGACGGCGAAGCGCTCCGGGTCGAAGCGGCCGTCGCTGGTGCGGCAGCCGAAATAGCCGCTGCCCAGTTCCCACACCAGGTCGCCGCCGTGTTCGCCGTGATGGGGACTGATGCCGCCCTCGCCGCTGTCGTGGTAGAAGTTGCCGAGCTTGGCGCCCTTGTTCAGGGCGCGGACGGCATTGGCGCTGAGCGAGCCGAAGCTCATCGCCGAAATGTTGAACAGCGAGGCCGAATAGGGCTGGGTGCATTGCGGCCCGCCGATGAGGACCCGGAAGCTGTCGGGGTCGGCCAGCGGCGCCGGGCGCATGGAGTGGCCGATGAACTCGAAGCCGTTCTCGTAGACGTCGACCAGCGTGCCGAAGGGCTTGTCCCCGCTCTTGTTCCTCGCCCGCGCATAGATCAGCAGGCGCTGGGTCCGGGAGAAGGGCAGCCGCTCGTTGTCGCCCTCGATCAGGTACTGGCGAATCTCCGGGCGAATGCTTTCGATCAGGTAGCGCAGGTTGCCGAGGATCGGGTAGTTGCGCCGCACCGCATGGCGCGTCTGCAGCAGGTCGGCGATGCCGAGCAGGCTCAGCGCGGCGCTGGCCAGGGTGAAGGGGCGGAGCCATTCGTGCTCCCAGAGGGGAAGGCTGCACAGGGTGAATGCCACGCAGAAGGCGAAGAAGGCGTATCGGCTCAGCAGCGAGATGTTCATGGGCGGGACGTGCATGCAAGGACCTCGGTTTTTTGAGCGGTTGTCGGCATCCTGCATGGCATGCATACGACCTGCCAAGTGCGCGGTGACCATCGGGTGGACTGCGGCAGCGGCGACGGGCGGTCCGGCGGCGCCGATCGGAGCTCATGGGGAGCGCCCCTCAAGCGCCCGTGCTTGGCGGGCGGCCGCCGAATTCCGGTACCATGCCGCCTTTGCTCAAGAGGGGGTGGCGATGGAATTTCTGCTGTATCTGCCGCTGGGCGCGGCGGCCGGCGTGCTGGCCGGGCTGTTCGGCATCGGCGGCGGACTGATCATAGTGCCGGTGCTGGTGCTCAGCTTCACCGCCCAGGGCGTCGATCCGGCCGTGCTGACCCACCTGGCAGTGGGCACCTCGCTCGCCACCATCGTCTTCACCTCGATCAACTCGGTGCTCGCGCATCACAGCAAGGGCGCGGTGCTCTGGCCGATCTTCGTCTGGCTGACGGTCGGCATCCTCGCCGGCGCGGTGCTCGGCAGCCTGACCGCGGCGGCGCTGAAGGGCCCGATGCTGCAGAAGGTCATCGGCCTGTTCGCCATCGCCATGGCCGTCCAGATGGGCCTCGACCTCAAGCCCAGGGCCAGCCGCGAGGTGCCCGGCAAGCCCGGCCTGAGCCTGGCCGGCGTGGTGATCGGCTGGGCCTCGGCGATCTTCGGCATCGGCGGCGGCTCGCTGACCGTGCCCTTCCTGACCTGGCGCAGCGTGCCGATGCCGCAGGCGGTGGCGACCTCGGCGGCCTGCGGCCTGCCGATCGCCCTGTGCAGCGCGCTGAGCTTCATGCTCGTCGGCTGGAATGAAGCCCATCTGCCGGACTGGAGCCTGGGCTTCGTCTACCTGCCGGCGGTGCTCGGCATTGCCACGACCAGCATGTTCTTCGCCCGGCTCGGTGCCCACCTGGCGCACCGTCTGCCGCCGCGCGTGCTCAAGCGCCTGTTCGCCCTGCAACTGCTGGGCGTCGGACTGTTCTTCCTGTTCTGAGGAGCCTCGGATGCTGCCCTATCCGCAAATCGATCCCGTGGCCATCGCCCTCGGCCCGCTCAAGGTGCACTGGTACGGCCTGATGTACCTGGTCGGCATCGGCGGCGCCTGGTGGCTGGCCTCGCGCCGGCTGGCCGGCTTCGCTCCGGAGTGGAGCCGCGAGAAGCTCTCCGACCTGGTGTTCTGGGTCGCCCTGGGGGTGATCGCCGGCGGCCGGCTGGGCTACGTGCTGTTCTACGACCTGGCGGCCTACCTGAACGACCCGAGCCTGATCCTGCAGCTCTGGAAGGGCGGCATGTCCTTCCACGGCGGGCTGCTCGGCGTGCTCCTGTGCAGCTGGATCTTCGCCCGGCGCAACGGCAAGGGCTTCTTCGAGCTGATGGACTTCATCGCCCCGCTGGTGCCGATCGGCCTGGGCGCCGGGCGGATCGGCAACTTCATCAACGCCGAGCTGTGGGGCAAGGCCACCGACCTGCCCTGGGCGATGATCTTTCCCACCGATCCGGCGCAGCTGCCGCGCCATCCCTCGCAGCTCTACCAGTTCGCCCTGGAGGGCGTGGCGCTGTTCGCCATCCTCTGGTTCTACTCGCGCAGGCCGCGGCCGACCATGGCGGTGTCCGGACTGTTCGCCGTCTGCTATGGCCTCTTCCGCTTCATCGTCGAGTTCGTCCGGGTGCCGGACGCCCAGCTCGGCTACCTCGCCTTCGGCTGGCTGACCATGGGCCAGCTGCTCTGCCTGCCGATGGTCCTCGGCGGCGCCGGGATGATGGCCTGGGCCTATCGGCGCGAGGCCAGGCTCGCCGGTTGAGTCCTGTAGGGTGGAAAACCGCGCCAGCGTTTTCCACCCTCCCTGGCAACGGTGGAAAAGACCTGCGGTCGTTTTCCACCCTGCGTACCGGTTAGAATTCACGGCCTTTTCCAGCGCGCAGCCACTTGTCCCTTCATGAAACAGTACCTCGACCTGATGCGCCTGGTGCGCGAGCACGGCACCTTCAAGAGCGACCGCACCGGCACCGGCACCTGGAGCGTCTTCGGCCACCAGATGCGCTTCGACCTGGCCGAGGGCTTTCCGCTGGTGACCACCAAGAAGTGCCACCTGAAATCCATCGTCCACGAGCTGCTGTGGTTCCTGCAGGGCGACACCAACATCCGCTACCTGAAGGAAAACGGCGTGCGCATCTGGGACGAGTGGGCCGATGAGAACGGCGACCTCGGCCCGGTCTACGGCTACCAGTGGCGCAGCTGGCCGGCGCCGGACGGCCGGCACATCGACCAGATCGCCAACGTGGTGGAGATGATCAAGAAGAACCCGGACTCGCGCCGGCTGATCGTCTCGGCCTGGAACCCGGCGCTGATCGACGAGATGAAGCTGCCGCCGTGCCACGCGCTGTTCCAGTTCTACGTCGCCGAGGGCCGGCTCAGCTGCCAGCTCTACCAGCGCTCGGCGGACATCTTCCTCGGCGTGCCCTTCAACATCGCCAGCTACGCGCTGCTGACCCTGATGGTGGCGCAGGTCTGCGATCTCGAACCCGGCGAGTTCGTCTGGACCGGCGGCGACTGCCACCTCTACGCCAACCATCTGGAGCAGACCGACCTGCAGCTGTCCCGCGAGCCGCTGCCGCTGCCGACCATGCGGCTCAACCCCGACGTGAAGGACCTGTTCGCCTTCCGCTTCGAGGACTTCGAGCTGGTCGGCTACCAGTCCCACCCGCACATCAAGGCGCCGGTGGCGGTGTGACGGGCAAACCGGGGCTACTTGCGTAGCCCCCGTAGGGCGGCGAGGCTAGCCCAGCTCTGCGGCCAGCGCCCTGATCTGTTCCTGGCGCTCCGGCTGCTCGCGGCGCCGGCCCGGGTTGAGCGACGACCATTCCGGATGGGCGCGCGCCTTGTGCAGCGGCTCGGGCAGCCGGTCCTCGCGCCAGCTCCGCTCTTGCGGGGTGTCCAGCCGGATCGCCTGCTGCGCGGCGTGGCCGCGGGCGGCGAGGGCGGCTAGCAGCTGGCGCTGGCGCAGGGCGAGCAGGCGCAGCACGGCGTCGTCCACGCTCAGTTCGCGCTCGCCGCGCAGTTTGCCCAGGATGCGGTTGCCGTAGTGGCGGGCGGTCTGCGCGCCGCCGCCGGCCAGCGCGCCGAGCAGCGCCGCGGCGCCCAGGGTCAGGCCGCCGACCAGCAGGTCGACCCCGGCGCCGGCCGCCGCGCCTGCGGCCAGGCCGCCGCCGATCTTCACGCCGAGCTGCTTCAGGGTTTCCGGGTTGAACAGGTCGTCGCCCCAGCGCCCGCCGGCCAGCGGCAGGTCGGCGGCGGCGGCGTCCTCCGGGCGGAAGGCGTAGAGGCGCAGCAGGGCCTCGACGCAGCGCTGCTCGCGCTGGCGCACGGCCTCGTGCAGTTCGCGGACGGCTTCCTGCTCCGGCTCGGCCCGGGCCTCGACACTGCGCCGGCAGGCGGCGACGTCGAGCAGCAGTTCGGCGATCAGCCGGCGGCCGCCTTCCAGGCGGGTGGCCGCCTGGGCCTCGTGGGACTGGATCAGCCGCTCCAGCTGCGGGCGGGCCGGCTCCAGCAGCAGGGCCAGGCTTTCGTAGAGGCGCCGCTCGCCGTCCTGCGGCGGCGCCACGGTGTCGAAGCGCACCATGGCGTGCAGGCCGAGACGGCCCAGGGCGGCGCGCCAGGCGTTCTCGCGGGTGCCGGCGCGGGCGACGAAGTTCAGCACCGGCAGCAGCGGCCGGCCGCAGGCGGCGAGCACCTCGAGTTCGTCGCGGTACTTGGCCAGCACCGGCTCGCGGGCATCGATCACGTAGAGCCCGGCGGCCGAGCCGAGCAGCTGGCGCAGCACCTTGGCTTCCTGCTCGAAGCGCTGGCGCGCCTCGGCGCCGTCGAGGAAGCGGGCGATCCGCGCCGGGCCGTCGAGGCGCTCGCCGGGGCGGTCGAGGCGCTCGAGGTGCTCGAGCAGGGCGATGGCGTCCTCCAGGCCGGGGGTGTCGTACAGCTCGAGCAGCGCCTCGCCGTCCACCGACAGGCGCGCGCCCTCGACGTGGCGGGTGGTGCTCGGCCGGTGCGAGACCTCGCCGAAGCCGATGTCGCGGGTCAGGGTGCGCAGCAGCGAGGTCTTGCCGACGTTGGTGTGGCCGACCACGGCGAGTTTCAACGGCTCAGTCATGTCCGCTCTCCAGCCAGGCCAGCGGGCTGGCGCTGCCGTGGGGCAGGCCCAGCTGGTTGAGGGCGATGCGCCAGTCGTCCAGGCGCTCCTCGTTCAGCGTCTCGCCGGGCGGCGGCGGGAGCAGCCAGACGCGGGTCTGCCCGGCGCTGCGCGACAGTTCGCCGAGCAGCGCCAGGGTGCCGCGGTCCGGCGAGCGCAGCGGATCGACGGCCACCGCCAGGCGCGCCGGCGGTTGTTCGGCGAAGCGCTCGAGCAGCCGCCGGCGCTGTTCGCGGCTGTCGAGGATGCCGGCGTCGCCGACCGCGCCGGGCAGCGCCGGCGGCCAGGCACGACTCTCGTCCAGTTCGACCGCCACCAGCTGGGCGGGGGCGCCCACGGCCGGGCTGGCCAGGGCGCTGGCCGGAATCTCGGGCATGACCGCGGGCGCGGCATCGCAGACGCCGATGCGCTCGCTGGACGGCTGCAGGCGCTCGGCGAGCAGGCGATAGCCGGGCAGCGACAGGTCCAGGGCCAGGCGGGCGCGGCCGGAGAGCCAGCGGCCCAGGCAGAGCAGGGCGAGCAGCAGGCGCGGCAGCAGACCGTAGACCAGCAGCACGCCGAGCAGCCAGCCGGCCCAGGCCTGGCGCGCGGCCTCGGCGCTCAGCGCCTGGTCGGCGCTGGCGCGGATGGTGGCCGGATCCGGCAGGCTGAAGCCAAGCAGCGCCGGCAGGGCGCCGAGACCCTGGGTCAGGGCGACGAAGGTGTTGCCGTCGAGCAGGGTGGTTTCCCAGTAGAAGCCGTAGTTGCGGGTCGACAGCTGCGCCAGCAGGGTGACCAGCGCCGCGGTCAGGGCAAGCAGCCAGAAGCCGTGGACCAGCAGGCCCAGCCCCCAGCGGCCGAGGTGCCGGCGCTGCAGCAGGAGCAGCAGCGCCGGGGCCAGCTGCGCGGCCTGGGCGTCGCGGGCGAACTTCTCGCTGAGCCACAGCCACAGGCGGCCGAGGACGCCGCCGCTGTCGCCGGCAAAAAGCAGGCCGAGCAGCCAGCCGCAGAGGGTCAGAAGGTGCAGGCCGAGCAGGCTGCCCAGGGCCCAGAACACGTTGATCGGGCCCTTCTGCTCGCTGCCGAGGGCGGCCAGGGCCAGGCCGGCGCCGCCGACCAGGGCGAAGGCCAGCAGGGCGACCAGCGCCAGGCCGCCGCCCTGGCGCCAGTGGCGCAGGGCGGCGAGCAGGCCGTCGCGTTCGGCCAGCCAGATGGCGCGGGTCTGGATGCGTTTGCCGAGGTCGCCGCCGGCGGCACGGGCGCGGCGGTTGGCCTCGCCGTCCTCCAGCGGGCCGGCGAACTCTTCACGCAGGCGGATGGTTTCGGTCAGCCAGAGGCGGTGGAAATCGGTCTGTGGGGTGCTCACGCGGTCTCTCGATGGCGGTTCTGTTCCTGCCATGAGGATAACCGCTCAGGCCCGGCCGCGGGCAAGTCGATACGGGTGTACCGGGTGCGCCTGGCGCACCCGGCAGGCGGACTACGGCTGCTCGCGCAGGCGCAGGGCGATGTCCGGCTGGTCGCTGAACAGGCCGTCGATGCCGGCGTCGAGGAAGGCGCGGATTTCCGCTTCCAGGTCGCCGCGCTCGGCGGGGTTGCCGCTGCTGCGCAGCGCGGTCGGCAGGAAGTTGTTTTCCGTGCGGAAGGTGTAGGGATGCACCTTGAGGCCGGCAGCATGGGCGTTGGGCACGAAGTCGGTGGGGCTGCCCAGGTTGCCGTTGGCGTCGCGCGGAATGATGTAGCCCTTGTCCGGGCCGACGCCGTCGGCATAGGCGGCGATGGCCTGCAGCCCGGCCGGGGTGGCCATCTGCGCGTAGGTCAGGGCGCTGCCGATCACTTCCTGGTCGTAGGGCTGGCCGCTGCCGAACAGCTGGACCAGGCGCAGCGGGGTCAGCCGGTGCAGGGTCTTGAGGTTCTCCACCTCGAAGGACTGGATGTACACCGGCGCGTGGCGGCTGTGGTAGCCGTTGCGGCGGAGGACCTCCACCAAGGGCTCCTCCATGGCCAGGCCGAGGTGCTGGAAGTGGGTCGGGTGCTTGGTCTCCGGGTACAGGCCGATGCGCCGTCCCTCGCTCTTCTCCAGGCTCTTCACCAGGTCGATGATCTCCTGCAGGGTGGGCACCTCGAAGGCCTTGTCCAGGCGGGCGTTGCCGGGGCGAATCGCCGGAATGCGCTCGATGGTGCGCAGGGTCTTGATCTCCGCCAGGCTGAAGTCCTCGCTGAACCAGCCGGTCAGCTCGACGCCGTCGACGCTCCGGGTGCGCCGGCGGTCGGCGAATTCGGGACGGGCGGCGACGTCGGTGGTCAGGTCCAGCTGGTTGTCGTGGCGGGCGACCAGCTGGCCGTCTTTGGTCATCACCAGATCCGGCTCGACGTAGTCGGCGCCCTGCAGCACCGCCAGCGCGTAGGCGGCCAGGGTGTGCTCCGGCACGTAGCCGCTGGCGCCGCGGTGGGCGATGACCAGCGGCCGGGGTTCTTCGGCCCGCGGCTGTGCGGCCGCCGGCGGTTCCGCGGTGGCGCAGGCCACCAGGGGCAGCAGCAGGGCGCCGGCGGCGAGCCAGCGCCGGGACAGTACGGACGGCATGCGGGACATCGGTTCCTCTCCTTGGGACATGGAGCGCCCAGCCTGCCCGAGCGCAGTGACGCTTCGGCGATGGCCGGATAACGATCCCGTGGCGGTTGCGTGACGGCACGGGAAGCCGGTTCTGCTATCCTCGCCGCCATGAACAAGTCCCGACTTCCCCTCGCGCTGATCGCCGCCGTCGCCGCCAACGGCGTGATCGGCCGCGACAACCGCATGCCCTGGCACCTGCCGGCGGATCTCAGGCACTTCAAGGCCTGCACCCTCGGCAAGCCGATCGTCATGGGCCGCAAGACCTGGGACTCCCTCGGCCGCCCGCTGCCCGGGCGGCTCAACCTGGTGGTCAGCCGCCAGCCCGGCCTCGCCCTGGAAGGCGCCGAAACCTTCGCCTCGCTGGAGGCCGCCCTGACCCGCGCCGACGCCTGGGCCCGCGAGCAGGGCGCCGACGAGGTCATGCTGATCGGCGGCGCGCAGCTCTACGCCGAAACCCTGCCGCTGGCCGAGCGCCTCTACCTGACCCGCATCGACCTCGCTCCCGAGGGCGACGCCTTCTTCCCCGCCTGGAACCCCGCCGACTGGCGCCTGGCCTCCCGCGAGGAGCACCCGGCCACGGCGGACGCACCGGGGCATGCCTTCGAGGTGTGGGAGCGGAGGTAGGGGAGGACGACGAATCGGCATCCCCAGCCCCGCGATGCATCGTCAGCTCCGGGCCTCGAACGCCTTCTGGTAGGACACGTTGCCGGTCGGCATCGGCTCTCGAAAGGCAATGGCCTGGAAGTACTGCGGCGGAACCCCTGGCAGCCGCAGTGCCGGCTCCGTCCGGAAGCCGAAGCGGCCATAGTATTTCGGCTCGCCCAGCACCACGCAGCCGGCGGCGCCTCGCCTGCGCAACGTCGCCAGCGCCTGCTCCACGAGCCGGCTGCCGATCCCTGCCCCTGGCGTTCCGGCGCCACGGAGAGGGGCCCCAGGCCATACCAGCCGCCGCTGCCATCCGAGATCGATACCGGCGACACGGCGACACGGCGACGTGTCCGACGAGGGCGTCCCCGCTTTCGGCCACCAGCGAGAGGGACAGTTGCCCAGCATTGCGCAGTGCATCGACGATGAAATGCTCGGTGTGGCTGCTGTGGGGTGCATCGAGAAAGGCTGCGGCGGTCAGGGCTGCGATGGGCGCGATGTCCGCCGGTATTTCGCGGCGTATCCTGAGGGGCATGGCGAGGGCTCCTTGATTCGATGTCGGTGCATGCGCCGGCGGGAGATCGCCCTTCATTGACCGCCGTGCCGCTCGTCCCGGGGGCCGGGGCTGCGTGCTTCGCTGGCGGAAAAGCGCCGGGCGGGCCAGACGAAGAACGCGAACAGGACCGCCTCGACGAGCAGGGCCGCCGGCGTCAGGACCCGGGTCAGATAGCCGTCGAAGCCGATGGCGAGAAAGCCCGCGATCGAGACGGTCAGAAGCATGCCGGCAACGATACGCGCTTTCGGGTTCCGGGCGCCGGTCGCCAGCCCGGGCAGGCCGACGAGCAAGGGCCCCGAACCCAGGGCCAGGCCGATCATCAGGGTCGGCGGAAGGAACGTGGAGAATGCAAGGCTCGTATGGGGCTCTCCCAGGCCGTGTGCGAACAGCAGGAGCGCGTACGGCGGGATGGCGATCAAGGTGCCGCCGAGAAGAAGCGATGTCAGTCGAAGCAGTGTGATCATGGCCGTTGATGCTTCCGGCAAGTGGCAAGCGGAGCGCCGTGGGGGCGGAGCGAGACCGAAGCGTAGCGGCGGGCGGGTCTGCCTGGCGAGCGGCTGCGATCCTCCCCGTCATGCAGGTATCCTGCCGGCCGGAGGCCCTTCGATGATCCGTCGGGCAGGCGGCCTGCCAGCGGCGCAAGGGGGGGCTGCGCCATTGTGACGCAGCGCAGAGCATGACGGCGTTCCCTGTTATCGTATTCGGCTCTATCTCCTCCAGGCTCCGGGTGCTGCGCGCATGCCTTCCCCCCTCCATATCGGACTCCGCCAATGGATCTGGCGAGCATTTGCACGGAGCGCATTGATACCGCTGCTGCTGGTCGAAACGGTGCTGATCGCCGTTTATCTGCTCAGCAATGGCGCCATTCGCGACGCGCAGATCGATCATCTGCGGGAAGTCGCCCTGTTCGACCTGCAGGCGTCCGCCCGCCAGGAGTCGCGCAGCATCGACCAGCAACTGGCGCAGATCGGTTCGCTGACCGAGCTGTTCCGCAACCTGACCGCTCGCGCCCTGCTGGAGAAGCCGGCGACGCCGCTCTCCCCGCCAGCGTTGGCGACCACCCCGGACGGGGTGCGCTACAGCCCCGAGGACCGGGGCGGCAGTGCGGTCTTCTACGCCAACTCCACCCCGCTGGAGCGCCAGGACCTGGACAGGGTCGCGCGGATGGGCAGCCTCGATCCGCTGATGAAGGAGCTGCAGCAGCGCAACCCGCTGGTGGCCAGCCTCTACTTCAACAGCTGGGACAACTACAACCACATCTATCCGTGGTTTCTCACCCCCGAGCAGTATCCCCATGACATGCTCATCCCCCACTACAACTTCTACTACCTGGCCGACGCCCGGCACAACCCGGGGCGCGGCATGGTCTGGACCGATGTCTACCTCGACCCGGCCGGCCACGGCTGGCTGATGTCGGCCATCGCGCCGGTCTACCGGAGCGACTTCCTCGAGGGCGTGGTCGGGCTGGACATCACCGTCAGCACCCTGCTGAAGCAGATCGGCCGTCTGGCGGTGCCGTGGAACGGCTATGCCGTGCTGGTCAGCGACGACCTGGACATCATGGCCCTGCCGGCGCCGGGCGAGGCCGACTTCGGTCTCGGCGAGCTGACCTCGCACGCCTACGACGGAGCCGTGCACCGCGAGCGCTTCAAGCCCGAGGACTTCAACCTGAGCCAGCGCCCCGACACCGCCCGGCTGGCCGCCGCCGTCGCCGGGCAGCCCGAAGGCATGCTGACAGTGGAGTTGCGGGGCCGGCCGAAGCTGGTGGCCTGGACCCGCATCCCGCAGACCGGCTGGCACCTGCTGACCGTGGTCGACGAGGCCACGGTGTTCGCCGAAACCAACACCCTCGCCGGGCACTACGAGCGCGTCGGCTATCTGATGATCGCCGGCCTGGTGGTGTTCTACCTGGCCTTCTTCGCCGGCATGTGGCTGCGTGCCCGCCATCTCAGCGAGCGCCTGCTGCGACCCATCGACGGCATCTCGCGGATGATGGAGGAGGTCGGCCGGGGCAACTGGCGCCCGGCCCGCGTCACCTCGCGGATCGCTGAGCTGGATGCCATGGCCGGCCACGCCGAGCAGATGGGCGAGCAGCTCGAGCAGAGCGAGCGGCAGCGCCAGCGGACCCAGGAGCACCTCGAGCTGGTACTCGACAGCGCCACGGAAAGCCTCTGGGAGCTTGACCGGCGCACCCGGCAGATCAGCCTGCGCGGGCGCTTCTGCGAGCGTTTCGGCCTGCCGGCCGGCCCGCTCGGCCATGAGGCCTTCATGGCGCACGTCCATCCCGACGATGCGCCGCGGGTCGAGACGGGCTTCCGGCCCATCGACGGCGACCAGGGGCTGTGCGAGGTGGAGTTCCGCTTCCGCGACAGCCGCGGCGGCTACCACTGGCTGCTCTGCCGCGGCCGGGTGGTCGGGCGCGACCCGGCCACGGGGCAGGCCGTGCTGCTCGCCGGCACCCATGTGGACATCGATGCGCTCAAGCGCACCGAAGCCGACCTGCGCCTGGCCATCGGCGAGGCCCAGGCCGCCAGTCAGGTCAAGTCGCGCTTCATCTCCAGCATCAGCCATGAGCTGCGCACGCCGCTCAACGCCATCTACGGCTTCGCCCAGCTGCTGCGCCTGGAGCACGACGCCTGGGGCGAGGCGCAGGAAGTGGAATACCTCGACCAGATCCTGGTGGCCAGCAGGCACCTCAACCAGCTGGTCGACGACGTGCTCGACTGGGCCAACATCCAGGCGGAAAAACCCAGCCTGGAGCTGCAGAGCGTCGAGGTGGCGAGGCTGATGGGCGAGTGCGCCAAGCTGGTCCGCCTGGAGGTGGAAACCCAGGGACTGAGGCTCGCCCTGGACCTGCCCGGCGCGGATCTCCGGGTCCGCGCAGATCCGCGCCGCCTGCGCCAGGTGCTGCTCAACCTGCTGTCCAATGCGATCAAGTACAACAGGCCCGCCGGATGGATCGCCATGACCTGTCAGGTGACGGCGGATCATGCGCGTCTGATCGTCGAGGATGGCGGCCCCGGCATCGACAAGTCGAGCCAGGCACAGCTGTTCGAGCCCTTCCAGCGCCTGGGGCGGGAGAACTCGGCGATTCAGGGCTGCGGCCTCGGCCTGTCGCTGTGCCGGCAGTTCGCCGGCATGATGGGCGGCAGCATGGGCATGAGCAGCGAGCCGGGCATCGGCAGTCGCTTCTGGATCGAGCTGCCGCTCGTGCAGGATGAGGCGGACGCATGATCGCCCGCCGGCTCCTTCGCCCGTCCCGGGCAATCCCGGGGCGGGGCCGGCGTGCCGGGCGCCTGCTCGTGCGGTCGAGTGTCGCAGTTCGCTACGGGCGTCGAACTTCCGAAGTAACCCGTTGATCCATATCAAGTTCGACGGGGGCTCCGTGCTCGCTCCCCACCCCCCTGCAGCGGTAGCATTATGCCAAGCAGATCAATCAATCTCGGCGGAAGTAGCAGCATATGAAACAACAGATCACCCGGCTGTCCCCCCATCAAAATGGCAAGGTTTGCGGCATTCTGACGGCGGCCACGTCTTTCTTCGTCTTCGTGCCCTTCCTGCTGTTCATGTCGCTGTTCGTGCCCGCGGCAGGTCGCCCGCCGTTCATCACCATCCTGCTCGTACCGCTGTTCTACCTGGTCATGGGCTATCTCGCCGTGCTGATCGGCTGCAGCCTGTATAACTTCGCGGTCAAGTACATCGGCGGTCTGGAGTTCGACGCCAAGGATGAAGGCAAGTAATCCGTTCTTTCTTTCCCGGTCCGGAAGGCGCCCGCGAGCGCGGGGCTTTCCTGGCCTGACGAGCGCCGCCGGGCAGACACGCCGTCTGCCCGGCGGTGTCGTTTCCGCGGGCCGGAAATAGGACCGCCAGGTTTACGCCTCTTCTTTCCCGGCGACGGCCGCCCTACGACAAGTCGACCAACTCGGCGCACACCTCGTCACCCTCGATATGCAGCAGCCCGACCGCCAGCGGCAGCTCCGTAGGTCGGGTTAGCGTAGCGTAACCCGACAGCCTGCCCGGCATTGCCTGTCGCGTCGGGTTACGCCCTACGGGCTAACCCGACCTACACAGTTGCAGCAGTGATCCGGTATTTCATGAAAATGCTCTAGCTGCCGAGCAACCAACCATGCAGCAACCTTCCCGGCATGAACGCGAAGCTGCCGGCGATGAGCAGTCCGCCGACATACAGACCGATCATGGTGTTGCGATGCAGGGCTACCTGGCCGCTGCGCGCAGCGAAATAGGCGATCGGCACGCTGACCAGCGTGAGCAGGCTGAAGGCATGGATATAGCCGAAATGCCCGAAAAAACGCGGCCCGATCTCGGCGCCCATCGCCAGGGTGATGAGCGCCGTGGCCAGCATCAACACGAGATAGGTACGGCCCAGCCTCCTATGGTGCGCAGTGCCTTTCCGGCGAACCATCAGATAGGTACCAATGCCGAAGGCGGGAGCCACCGTGGCGAGGTGGGCATAGGCAAGCTGTAGATAGGTCATCGGCTCTTCCTTGTCCGGGATGCGTTCGATAAGTGCCATCTGCCGGCACCTGAGTGCTCCTCATCGACATCGGCGGTCGGTCGCCTTGCCGTGGATCACCTCGTTGCAGTGTATCGCTTGACGGGGGGCCACTGGGGTTGGGCAAGATCAGCTTGCCACGGTGCTGGTCGTTCTGCCCGTCGGTGGGCAGAGCCGGGACGGCAAGGGAGCACGCCTCCTGTGGCATTTCCCGGAGTCTGGCCAGTCTTCGCAACTGCCTGCGGCGACGTATGGACGTTCGGCAGGCGCTGTCCCAATTCCGCAGAGCTCATGAAAGGGATTTTCAATGACGGAACCTCCGCTACCCAGGATTACCCTGCTCCTGCCCTCTCTCGCTGCCGGTGGCGTCGGGCGCTCGATGCTTCACTTGGCCGAAGCCTTTCGTGCAGCTGGCCATCCGGTGGACCTGGTGCTGTGCTGCGCCGAGGGCCCCTATCTGTCCGAAGTACCGGCGGGCGTGCAGATCGTGGCCCTGCGCCGGCAGAGCGGTTTGTCCGCACGGCTGCAACTCGCCCGCCTGGACCCTGGCGGAATAACCGCGATGGCCCGCCCGGCGCTGCTGGCATGGCGGCCGGCGCCTGTCCAGCCCTATCTGGCCGATCTGGCGCACTATCTGGACAGGGTACGTCCAGCGGCACTGGTCGCCGCCAAAACCCCCACCAATCTGCTGGCACTTTGGGCACGTCGGTTGAGCGGCGTGGAAACCCGTGTCGTGGTCAGCGAGCGTACCCAACTATCCCAATCCATCTCGATGAACCGCAAATGGCGCTGGCGCCATATCGCGCCACTGGTCGCCCGCACCTATTCGTGGGCCGATGAGATCGCTGCGGTTTCCGACGGGGTTGCCGATGATCTGGCCGCCGTCACGGGATTGCCGCGGGATAGCATCACCACCGTCTACAACCCGGTCGTCACGCCCGAGCTTGCCGCGCTCGCTGCCGAAGCGGCGCCACATCCCTGGCTGGAAGAGGGTGGCGCGCCCGTGATCGTCGCGGCAGGGCGGCTGGTTCCACAGAAGAACTTTCCGCTCTTGTTGCGCGCTTTTGCCCGGTTGCGGCAACAGAGGCCAGCGCGGTTGTTGATTTTCGGTGAGGGTCCCAAGCGGTCGGAGCTCGAAGCCTTAGGCGGCTCGTTGGGAATCGGCAACGACCTGGCGATGCCTGGCTTCGTGGCCAACCCCTATGCGGCCTTTGCACGCGCCGCCTTGTTCGTCTTGTCATCGGAGTACGAAGGACTGCCCAATGTTCTGATCGAAGCCATGGCGTGCGGCTGTCCGATCGTGAGCACGGACTGTCCCAGCGGTCCGCTGGAGATCCTGCAGGGCGGTCGCTGGGGCGAGCTGGTGCCCCCGAACGACAGCGAGGCGCTGTCCGCGGCCATGCTGCGCACCCTCGATGCGCCGCTGCCCAGGGATACTTTGCGCGCCCGGGGTGGCGAATTCAGTCTGGAAAACAGCGCCAGGCATTATCTGGAGTTGCTGTTTCCGAATTAGGGGCGCAGCAGGCCGTGGGGGCGCTGTGATGGAAAACACTGCACGATTTTCCACCCGGCAATTTCCGGTAGGTTGGGCTTCGCGGGGCTCGGTCCAACCTACGGTCGCCGAGACCCCGCATCGCTGGGCAAGGCTGCGCCCTTGCCCAGCCTACGGCCTTGTCCCGTTCACTCCTCGAGCAGCGCCTTGTTGCGCACCGCGCCCTTGTCGGCGCTGGTGGCGAGCAGGGCGTAGGCCTTGAGCGCGGTGCTGACCTTGCGCGCGCGCGGGGCGGCCGGCTTCCAGCCCTTGTGGTCCTGGTGCAGACGGCGGGCCTTCAGCTCCTCGTCGGACACCAGCAGGTTGATGCTGCGGTTGGGGATGTCGATGAGGATCTTGTCGCCGTCCTCGACCAGGCCGATGGCGCCGCCCGCGGCCGCTTCCGGCGAGGCGTGGCCGATCGACAGGCCCGAGGTGCCGCCGGAGAAGCGCCCGTCGGTGAGCAGGGCGCACTGCTTGCCGAGTCCCTTGGACTTCAGATACGAGGTCGGGTAGAGCATTTCCTGCATGCCCGGGCCGCCTTTCGGGCCTTCGTAGCGGATCACCACCACGTCGCCCGGCTTCACCTCGTCGGCGAGGATGCCCTTCACCGCGGCGTCCTGGCTCTCGAAGATCTTCGCCGTGCCCTCGAACACCAGGATGGATTCGTCCACGCCGGCGGTCTTCACCACGCAGCCGTCCAGGGCGATGTTGCCGTAGAGCACGGCCAGGCCGCCTTCCTGGGAGTAGGCGTTCTCGACGCTGCGGATGCAGCCTTCGAAGCGGTCGGTGTCGAGGCTCGGCCAGCGGGTCGACTGGCTGAACGCGGTCTGGCTGGGGATGCCGGCCGGACCGGCCTTGAAGAAGGTGTGCACGGCCTCGTCCCGGGTCTGGGTGATGTCCCACTGGGCGATGGCATCACTCATGCTCGGGCTGTGCACGGTCGGCACGTCGGTGTGCAGCAGGCCGCCGCGGGCCAGCTCGCCGAGGATGGCGAAGATGCCGCCGGCGCGGTGCACGTCTTCCATGTGGTACTTCTGGATGTTCGGCGCGACCTTGCACAGCTGCGGCACGCGGCGGGACAGGTGGTCGATGTCGCGCAGGTTGAAGTCGACCTCGGCCTCCTGGGCGGCGGCCAGGAGGTGCAGGATGGTGTTGGTCGAGCCGCCCATGGCGATGTCCAGGGTCATGGCGTTCTCGAACGCCTTGTAGCTGGCGATCGAGCGCGGCAGCACCGACTCGTCGCCCTCGCCGTAGTAGCGCTGGCAGAGCTCGACGATCAGCCGGCCGGCGCGCAGGAACAGCTGCTCGCGGTCGCTGTGGGTGGCCAGGGTGGTGCCGTTGCCCGGCAGCGCCAGACCGAGAGCCTCGGCCAGGCAGTTCATCGAGTTGGCGGTGAACATGCCGGAGCAGCTGCCGCAGGTCGGGCAGGCGCTGCGCTCGTATTCCTCGACCTTCTCGTCGGAGCAGCTGGCGTCGGCGGCGGCGACCATGGCGTCGACCAGGTCGAGGCCGTGGCTGGCCAGCTTGGTCTTGCCGGCTTCCATCGGCCCGCCGGAGACGAACACCACCGGGATGTTCAGGCGCAGGGCGGCCATCAGCATGCCGGGGGTGATCTTGTCGCAGTTGGAGATGCACACCAGGGCGTCGGCGCAGTGGGCGTTGACCATGTACTCCACGGAGTCGGCGATGATCTCGCGGCTCGGCAGCGAATAGAGCATGCCGTCGTGGCCCATGGCGATGCCGTCGTCGACGGCGATGGTGTCGAATTCCTTGGCCACGCCGCCGGCCTTCTCGATCTCGCGGCAGACCAGCTGGCCCAGGTCCTTCAGGTGCACATGGCCGGGCACGAACTGGGTGAAGGAGTTGGCGACGGCGATGATCGGCTTCTTGAAGTCCTCGTCCTTCATCCCGGTGGCGCGCCACAGCGCGCGGGCGCCGGCCATGTTGCGGCCGAAGGTGGAGGTTTTCGAGCGATAGTCAGGCATGACGGTTCTCGGAAATCAGGCGGATACGGGACTGCGCAGGATAGCGCGATTGGCGGGAGGGTGCATCGGGCGGGCGACGTGGCGGGGAGGGCATAGGGTGAAGGATTGACCCTTCCGCTGCTTGTGGCTGGAGTCGACCCAAAGCGGACGGTTGAGCGTCTAGAAAAGCCTCGACGAGGTACAACGATAAAAGACTAAAAATGGCAGGCCTGAGTGATCTGCCATTTTAGGTTGAGCTAAGGTTGAGTCTACTTATCCTATTCGTTGTGATTAGCTGAGTCAGCCCGCATTTTAATAAAATCGAGTTGATCCTTTACCTCAAGCAGCATAGGACTACTAACTTTACTGCTTGAGATCGCATGAAGAAGCCCCTTGAGATACTCACTTCCCTTTAGGCCTCCATCGGCTAGCTTGGCGACATAGTCAGAATTTGAGTGCTCACTGCGAATTGCTGCCCATGTTCGTCGGATGGCATCAATGGTGAAGTCTAAGTTTTCAAACTTGCATTCGGCAGCCCGACGCAGTGAAATCAACACACCTGTATGTCGGATGTTTCGCTCTGCCGCAGAATTATTTTCGGAGTTGGCCCATACTTCGGCTATAGCAAGCTCTTTTAGGCGTTTACTCAGCTGTTCCACTGCATCTGAATGACGGTACATGCTGTAGTATGCTTTAGCTTTTTGGACAAAAAATTCAGGCTCGGACCCTCGCAAAACCTCTAAACGTTCATAAAAGTTCAAGATTAGATCACCGGCGCCGCCTGAATCCCCGCCAAAGGCGAAGTTGAGATTATCAAAAAGTGAGAGATCAATGGAAAGTCGTTTTTCGTCTTCCGGTAGGTCGCGAACAAGATTGTAAATCGCATCGATGCACCAAGCTTCCCCCCGCGAACGATAAAGTTCAGAAATCACTGCTAGGAGCCAGGCCTCTGAATTGCAGACCACCTTATATCCGGAGTGATTCGCAATTTCGGTTCTATCGACTTTCTCAAATTCGAGATAAGGAGAGCAAGTCAAAATAAGCTGATCTAGTTTTTGTAGATGTGAGCTTATAAATCTACTCCAGTCTCCATCTACTTTCCTTTTTACGCTCATTATATAAAGAAGCTGTAGCAGTTCTTTTTCTTTAGGTGCGCGCTTGATTACGGAGCTTTGTCCAAGGGCCTCGTAGACGAAAAATAAATTGTCTAGAAGCTTTTTACCACCCTTGAATGTGGGGCACCGAACTGCTTTCAAACCTTGGTTTGCCAATTGAGTTTCAACTTTGTTAAAGACACGACTAATTTCGACAACCGGCACATGGACTAGTTTCGAAGGACTTAGCGCATCAATTATGTACTCTTCGCTAGCATCAAGAGTAACCAATACAGACGTTTTTCTTTCTTTAAGTTTTGCATCATGATTGCGAATGATTTTTGCGAGCTCGAGATCTACTGTTTTCGAGTCAAAGATTATCAGGGAGTTATTTAGGCCGAGCAAACGGTTAATGAAGTGTGTTTCTAATTCAGTTCCAGACTCAATGAAAAAAACTTTCCGGTCTTTAAAAAATTTCGCAATAAATCTCAAAGTTAATGTTCTGCCTGAGACCCGGGGCCCCAACACAACAAATGCTCCGCTGGATTGTATGTTGGAAATTACTTGTTTTTCTTTAGAGCGATTACCGTAGTAGTGGGGGAGTACTGCCGCAGTTTTTGAGCTTTGCTCGCTGACTTCGCTAACTCCCTTGATTAAAAAATCCTGGTTGGTTTGAGAGTTGGTGTCCAGTGTTTTTACCTGAAATGCATATTTTTCCAGCTCGGCATCACCTTCAGCCGACTGAGAATACGCTCTCTGTATCAGCGAGTATATCTGGTCGTATCGGCCGTTCTCGATAAGGATGACTGTGTTAACTCCATGTCGTCGTAATACGCTGCTTTCTAGGGGGCCAGGGGCTTCGCTTCGAAATATTATACGCCTCGTCATAGAGTCTTTTGGAAGTCTTTGGCCTGAGACTAGAAAAGCTATATCATCTTCATCAGTAAGAGAGCAACCTATGAAAAGAATATTTTTATGAAGCAGGTCTTCCTCTAATATCTCAAGCATTCGTCTATTGGTTTCGATGCTTTCAAGGTAAGAGGCTTTACGGAATACTAAGCGCTCGGAAGAGTGTGTTACCTCGTAAAATACGTCGCCGTGCAGTTTATAGATAGGCCTAAAGTCTCGAGACTTATTGCTCAGATTAGCATCGTAAGGGTAGATCGGGGTATAGCCGGAGTGTCGCTCAATAGCGTTGTCTATATTGAGGGTGTAAATATACTTCCAGTCAATATCTTTTATTAGTGAAACTTTCTCTGGGGCCAGCGAGACGTTGTAAAAATATTGGTGTATGGTTTTTTTGGTGAGTTCTTGAGGGAGGATATTCTGATCGAAATAAATTTCGCAGATATCCGAAAACTTATACCCGTTAAGTGTTGCATGATCGTTTTCCGACAAGCCTGCGCCGTTCTGCGTAAGTTGCTCCAGCATAATTGTCGAAAGCTGAGTTCCTGAGGGTACCCTAGCACCGCTCTGAGCTGTCTCTCCAACAGTAAACCCCGCCCCAAAAACCGGAACAAGCGTTCCACGCCTGAAATACTCTGAAAGCATCTCTATGGTTTCTGGCGCATCATGGCGAAAGTTTTCCAACATTGTCTCCTATCCTAGAACTCCGTCCCAGTGCTTCATGCGACTAGGCCAAGCCTATAGCATGCCACGCTCTGTCGGAGTGGAGTAGCATTTGGCCATCCAATAAAAAGTATTGAAGCTTGGGGTCAACTGATTGATATCGCAGGATGGGCACGGCGGTCGATGAGTTTTGCTGATCTTGTACTGTGTTTGCCGAGAACCCTATTCCTAAACTCGGCATGAATGACACTGAAGACTGGCGAGAACCACGCGTGATCGCACAGGGGGGCACAGCGGTTCTCCATGGGATATTTGTTGTAGACCTCATACAGACACTGATGTCAAGACGGTCGCCCACTGTCCACTTCTGGCCGGTTTCTGCCGGCCATTACAGACTGTTTTTGCGTCCTATCGGCCATCCGGCGTTGTAATCCGATTGACGCTGATAATTTGGCTGCTCCAGATCATCTCGTAATGAGCGGTCTGGATGATCGATGTAACGGGTCGCGGTGTCATCAGCGCCCAACAGACGCTGCCTGAACAACGGACCGAGTGGTAACGCAGGCCCAGGCATGCCTCTCGCTTCGCTTCGCTTCCCAATTGATGAGCGTGGGTGTAATCGTCGGGGGCATATATAGGGTCCGACAGCGGCACCCCTGTAGCGTCCCTCATCCCGGTATCCGTGAAGCTGCAGGTCAGTCCTCTGAAGACAAAGCGGTCGTAATTGAGGCCTTGCACGTTCGACCAGTAGCGCTCCTGGTGATGGCGCACCTCGGCAATCGCCGTGTCCATCCTATCGGCCAGATACAGCACGCCGAAGCTGCCATTGCTAAAGCGCGAGCCGGCCGGGTTCACATGGGTAAAGGGCGCCGTTGCGTACGAGCATCCGGGAATACCGAACGGGATCTCGCCACGAGGGATCAGCTCCAGCCGGCCAATTTCGTTCTGCAACCGTGGATTCGTCATTGCCTGAAGCCGATATAGCGCTTCGAAGTCTGCTTCGTCGGCAACGTCATCGAACAAGGCAATGGGCGGAAACTTGGAGTTGACCAGGCGGTAGGCCTGCAGACTCTCGCCGCCCAGGACGGCAAGGCTGCTCAGCATTACCACTGGGCACCCCGCAGCGTATCGATTCGTCGGAACGTCTCGTACAGCGAGATCATGTCGCCCTGTGCCATGACGTCGAGCGGCGCGCGCCCGTTGAAGAACTCGTTGCGGTTCTCCATCGAGGGGAAGCCATAGACATTTTCGGGGTTGTCGAACACGAGGCGCAGCGCCGCGTGGATATTCAGCACGATGCTGATGCGCTGCATCTGATCGGAGTCCAGGCCTACCGCCCACGCCGAATCGCGTTGCCTGGCCCGGGTGTAGGTGCTGCGCGAAATGCGCAAGATCCGGCAGGCCTGTTCGCAGGAGGCCTTCCATTTGTCCAGGATGTTCAGCGCCGCACGCAGGCCGGCCACGCATTGGCTTTTCGAAAAGTCCTGAGCCTGGATAGTTACTGTCATCGCCAGCACCTCAATATGCTCCTTGGACACAAATCTAGCATATCTGAATCTACAGACGCAATTTAGCTCCAGGCAACCCCAGGGATCTTGAACGCCAACGCGCAATCATGGGTGATAACGGCAGCATTAAACACGAGGCATCCACATGGCTTTGGTTCCACAACGGTTGTATCTGGCCGCTCTCTGCCTGCCATGACGCCACTGCACCCAGCCGTTCGCCAATGCCCCCGCATCCCCGCTCGGCCTAGGAGAAAACCCCATTTCTATCCCCCAACCACCGCGCCGGCGGTGGAAAATCGCTGCGCGAGTTTTCCACCCTACGGTCGGGAATGCCTCAGCTCGGCAGAATCCGGCAGGTCAGGCTCTTGATGTAGCGGGTCTCGGCGATGGCCGGATGGACCGGGTGGTCGGGGCCCTGGCCGCCGCGTTCGAGCAATTGGATGTGGCGGTCCAGATGGCGGGCGCTGGAGAGCAGGATGTTCTGCAGGTCGTCCTCCGGCAGGTGCATGGAGCAGCTGGCGCTGACCAGGATGCCGTCCTTGGTCAGCAGGCGCATGGCCGCCTCGTTGAGGCGGCGGTAGGCGGCCTCGCCGTTCTTCAGGTCCTTCTTGCGCTTGATGAACGCGGGCGGGTCGGCGATCACCACGTCGAAGCGTTCCTCGGCGGCCTTCAGCTCCTTGAGCGCCTCGAACACGTCACCCTCGACGCAGGTCATCTTCTCGGCCACGCCGTTCAGCGCCGCGTTGCGCTCGACGCCGTCCAGCGCCAGCGCCGAGCCGTCCACGCACATCACTTCGGTCGCGCCGAACGCCGCGGCCTGCACGCCCCAGCCGCCGACGTAGCTGAACAGGTCGAGCACCCGCTTGCCCTTGACGTAGGGTGCCAGGCGCGCGCGGTTCAGGCGGTGGTCGTAGAACCAGCCGGTCTTCTGCCCGCCCTGCACCGGGGCCTCGAACTTCACGCCGTTCTCTTCCAGCGTCACCCACTCCGGCATCACGCCGAAGGCGGTCTCGACGTAGCGTTCGAGGCCTTCGGCATCGCGGGCGCTGGAGTCGTTCTTGAACAGGATGCCGGCGGGCTTGAGCACCTGCACCAGCGCCTCGACCACCGCGTCCTTGTGGCGCTCCATGGCGGCGGAGGCGAGCTGCACCACCAGATGGTCGCCGAAGCGGTCCACCACCAGGCCGGGCAGCAGGTCGGAGTCGCCGTAGACCAGCCGGTAGCAGGGCGCGTCGAACAGCCGCTCGCGCAGCGACAGGGCGACGTTGATGCGGTGCACCAGCAGCGACTTGTCCAGCGGGTGCTTGAGGTCGCGGGAGATCAGTCGCGCGCAGATCAGGTTGTTCGGCGAGAGCGCGACGATGCCGAGGGGCTTGCCGCCGGCCGCCTCGAGGATCGCCTGGTCGCCGGCCTGGAAGGCGGTCAGCGGGGTGGCGAGCACGTCCACCTCGTTGCTGTAGACCCACAGGTGGCCGGCGCGCAGACGGCGCTCGGCGTTGGCTTTCAGTCGCAGACTGGGCAGGGACATGGGGCACTCTCGCAAAAAGCGCGGAGTATAGCGAAAGCCGGGGGCGGTTCAGGTCTTCAGCCGATAGCCCGTGCGGAATATCCAGCGCACGCCGGCCAGGCAGAGGACCAGGAAGAGCGCGGTCATGCCCAGGCTGACCGGCAGGCTGACGTCGGCCACGCCATAGAAGCTCCAGCGGAAGCCGCTGATCAGGTAGACCACCGGGTTGAACAGCGACACCGTCTGCCAGAACGGCGGCAGCATGTCGATGGAGTAGAAGCTGCCGCCGAGGAAGGTCAGGGGTGTGACGATCATCAGCGGGACGATCTGCAGCTTCTCGAAGCCGTCGGCCCAGATACCGATGATGAAGCCGAGCAGGCTGAAGGTGACTGCGGTCAGCACCAGAAAGGCGACCATCCACAGCGGGTGCTCGATCTGGAAGGGCACGCAGAGCCGCGCTGTGGCCAGCATGATGGCGCCGAGCAGGATGGACTTGGTGGCGGCCGCGCCGACGTAGCCCAGCAGGATCTCGATATAGGAGACGGGCGCGGAGTGGATCTCGTAGATGGTGCCGGTGAAGCGCGGCATGTAGATGCCGAACGAGGCGTTGGAGATGCTCTGGGTGAGCAGGGCCAGCATGATCATGCCGGGCACGATGAAGGCCCCGTAGCTGACGCCGTCGATGTCCACCATGTGCGAGCCGATGGCCGAGCCGAACACCACGAAGTACAGGGCGGTGGACAGGACCGGCGAGGCCACGCTCTGCATCAGCGTGCGCCGCATGCGGGCCATTTCGAACAGGTAGATCGCGCGTATGCCGTACAGGTTCATGAGGGGTGCACCAGGCTGACGAAGATTTCCTCCAGGGAGCTTTCCGAGGAGCTGAGGTCCTTGAATTCGATGCCGGCCTCGCCCAGCCGCTGCAGCAGGCGGGCGATGTCTCCGCCATGTTCCTGGTTGTCGTAGGTGTAGACCAGCTGGCTGCCGTCGGCCGACAGTTCCAGGCGGTAATCCTGCAGCGCTTGCGGAATCCGCGCCAGCGGCTCGCCCAGGGTCAGGGTCAGCTGGCGCTTGCCGAGCTTGGCCATCAGCGTATCCTTCTCTTCCACCAGGATGATCTCGCCCTGGCGGATCACGCCGATGCGGTCGGCCATCTCCTGGGCCTCTTCTATGTAGTGGGTGGTCAGGATGATGGTGACGCCGCTCTCGCGCAGGCGCCGCACCATGTCCCACATGCCGCGGCGCAGTTCCACGTCGACCCCGGCGGTGGGTTCGTCGAGGAACAGGATCTGCGGCTCGTGCGACAGCGCCTTGGCGATCATCACGCGGCGCTTCATGCCGCCCGACAGGGCCATGATGCGGCTGTCCTTCTTGTCCCACAGGGACAGATCGCGCAGCACCTTCTCGATGTAGGCGGGGTTGGCCGGCTTGCCGAACAGGCCGCGGCTGAAGGTGACGGTGCTCCACACGCTCTCGAAGGCGTCGGTGGACAGCTCCTGCGGCACCAGACCGATCCGGGCGCGCGCCGCGCGGTAGTCGGCGACGATGTCGTGGCCGTCGGCCAGGACCCGGCCCGCGCTGGGGTTGACGATGCCGCAGACGATGCTGATCAGCGTGGTCTTGCCCGCGCCGTTGGGGCCCAGCAGGGCGAAGATCTCGCCCCGGCGGATTTCCAGGTTCACGTTGCGCAGCGCGGTGAGACCCGAGGCATAGGTTTTGGACAGGCCGTGGATGGCAATGGCTGGCTGCACGCGAGTCTCCCCGTTTCTCTCGTGCCGCGATTCTACCCGGCCCGGCCCTCGCACGTCTGCGCGGGCAGGATGCGCTCAGGCCATCGCCGGCAGGTCGCGGGCCGCGGTTTCGCGCGTCCTGAAGACGGCCACACGCTGCTGCATCAGGGCCGCCTGCTCCTCCAGGGCGGCGGCGGCCGCGCGGGACTGTTCCACCAGGGCGGCGTTCTGCTGGGTGGTGCCGTCCAGCTGGCCGATGGCGCCGTTGATCTGGCCGAAGCCGCTGCGCTGTTCGCGGGTGGCGGCGGAGATCTCCTCCATCAGGCTGGCCAACTGGTGGATGGCGTCCACCGCGTCGCGGATGCTCCGGCCGCTGTACTCGGCCTGGCGGGCGCCTTCGCCGATCTTCTCGCCGATACCCTCGATCAGGCCGCGGATCTCCTGGGCCGAGGTGGCGCTGCGGCTGGCCAGGTTGCGCACCTCGGCGGCGACCACGGCGAAGCCGCGGCCCTGCTCGCCGGCGCGGGCCGCCTCCACCGAGGCGTTGAGGGCGAGGAGGTTGGTCTGGAAGGCGATCGCGTCGATGACCCCGATGATGTCGTTGATCTTCTGCGAGCTGTCGGCCAGCTCGCGCATCAGCAGGATGCTCCGCTCCACGTCCTGGCCGCCGCTCTGCGCGGTGCGCGCGGCAGTCGCGGCGAGCCGGTTGGCCTGCTCGGTGGCCTCGCTGGTCTGCCGGGCGGTGGCGCTGATCTGCTCCATGCTGGCGGCCGTCTGCTGCAGGGCGCTGGCCTGCTCCTCGGTGCGCGCAGCCAGCTCCTGGCTGCCGTGGAAGACTTCCCGGGCGCGGCGGTAGACGCTTTCGCTGCCGCCGTGCAGGGAGCCGACCAGCTCGGACAGCTTGCGGTTGGCTTCATCCATGGCATTGAGCAGCTGGCCGGTCTCGTCGTGGGCGTGGCCGGCGAGATCCTGGGTCAGGTCGCCCTCGGCCACCCGGCGGGTCGCCGCCAGTGCCCGCTGCAGGGGGCCGGTGATGCTGCGGGTGATGTACAGGGCCATCAGCACGGCGATCAGCAGGGCCAGGGCGGCGAAGCCGAGCAGGCCGACCAGGGCGTTGCGCAGTTGCGCGGCGACCTGCTCCCTGGCCCGGGCCATGTGCTCGGCGGCCTTGCGGTCGATGGCCGCGCCGCCTTCGTCCAGACGGTAGACCTCGTCCTTGTAGCGGCCCATGGCACTGTTGGCGGCGGCCGTGTCGGCGAGCTCGCCCGCCCGCAGGCGCCGGTGGATCGCGTCGAAGCCGTCGGCATAGCCGGCCAGCGCCGCGACGGACGCCTCGTACAGCCCGGCCAGTTCCGCATCGGGCGCCTGGGCCTTGCCGGCCTGCAGGGTGTCCTGCAGTTTCTTGAGGGTCGCGTCCCAGCGCGCCTTGTAGGACTGCACCTTTTCCGCATCGCGCAGGTTGATGAAGATGTCCTTCTCGAAGCGGCGTTCCTCCAGGGCCAGCAGGCGCACCTGGGCGGCGTTCTGCGCCAGTTTGGCGTTGCGGTCGAGGGCGTCGGCCGACTCCCGCAGCTCGCGCATGCCGTACAGGGCGACCGCGGTGGCCGAGACGAGGAGCAGGACGAGGGTACCGAAGGCGATGCCCAGGCGGGCACCGATGGGACGGCGGGACAGCATCGGGAGGGGCCCTCCTGGCATGGGCTGAAAGTCCCCCTTAGATCGGCCGCTATCCTGCGTCCTTGAGAGTTTTTTCGGCAGAATTGCCGGATCTTTTGCCGGCCGATGGCGGCGGGCTGCCGATGGCGCCCATGAAAAGGGCCCCCGGGCGTCTGCCCGGAGCCCTGAGGGGGTCAGGCGGCCGAGACGTGCTCGGCCTTGCCGCCCAGCATGTCGATCAGCGCCTGGCTGAAGGCCGGGAGGTCGGCGGGCTTGCGGCTGGTGATCAGCTGGCCGTCGACCACCACCGGCCGGTCGACCCAGGTGGCGCCGGCGTTCTGCAGGTCGTCGCGCAGCGACGGCCAGCTGGTCAGGGTCTTGCCCTTGACCAGGTCGGCGGAGATCAGCAGCCAGCTGCCATGGCAGATCGCGGCGATGGGCTTGTTGGCGCGGGCCGCGTCGCGCACCAGCTCCTGGGCCATCTCGTCCAGGCGGATGTTGTCCGCATTGACCACGCCGCCGGGCAGCACCAGCGCGTCGCAGTCCTCGATCTGCAGGGTGTCGAAGGTGCGGTCCACATGGAGGCGGTCGGCGGGCGTGGTGTGATTCCAGGCGATCACCTTGCCCGGTCTGGCCGCGGCGATCAGGGTCCGGGCGCCGGCCTGTTCGAGGGCCTCGCGGGGGGCGGTGAGTTCGACGCGCTCGAACCCGTCGGTCACCAGGAACGCCACGCGCTTGCCTTTCAGGGATTGTCTCATCGGGTGCCTCCCGAGCGGTGAATGGGGCGCCTGCGGGCGCGGGATCTACAAGGAATCCGACCATCCTCGCGGGCAAAGTTCTGCCGCCGGTCGGCGGGCGGGATTTGCGCGCCGCGGCCTTCCTGCTATGGTCGGTGCCCGTTTTTTTCGCCCTGTCGTGCCGCCATGCCCGAATTGCCCGAAGTCGAAACCACCCGCCGCGGGATCGCGCCGCATCTGGTCGGCCAGCGTGTCGAACGGGTCGTCGTCCGCGAGCGCCGGCTGCGCTGGCCGATTCCCGAGGACCTCGACGTGCGCCTGTCCGGCCAGCGCATCGAGGCGGTGGAGCGCCGCGCCAAGTACCTCCTGATCCGCGCCGGGGCGGGCACCCTGATCGGCCATCTGGGCATGTCCGGCAGCCTGCGCCTGGTCGAGGCCGGGTTGCCGGTGGCCAAGCACGAGCACGTCGACATCCTGCTGGAGTCGGGACTGGCGCTGCGCTACACCGATCCGCGGCGCTTCGGCGCGCTGCTCTGGAGCCTTGATCCGCTGGCGCACGAGCTGCTGCGCAAACTCGGCCCGGAGCCTTTGGGCGAGGACTTCGACGGCGAGCGCCTGTACCGGCTGTCGCGCGGCAAGAGCCTGGCGGTCAAGCCGTTCATCATGGACAACGCGGTGGTGGTCGGGGTGGGCAACATCTACGCCAGCGAGGCGCTGTTCGCCGCCGGCATCGATCCGCGGCGCGGCGCCGGCTCGATCTCGCGGGCCCGCTACGAGCGGCTGGCCGGGGAGATCCGGCGCATCCTCGCCGAGGCCATCGAGTGCGGCGGCACCACCCTGCGCGACTTCGTCGGCGGCGACGGCAAGCCCGGCTACTTCCAGCAGACCCTGCTGGTCTACGGGCGCGGCGGCGAATTCTGCAAGGTCTGCGGCGCTACCCTGCATGAGGTGCGTCTCGGCCAGCGTACCAGCGTCTACTGTGGCCGCTGCCAGCGCTGACCGGCGCCAGGCCGCGATCTTCGCCGATTGATGGCCGTCACGCCGGCAATATCGGGGGCACTGCTATAGTCACGGCACTGCCAAAAACACCGATGAAGGACCGCCGCATGTCTCCGCTTCGCTCGCTCGCCCTTGTCCTGGCGCTGACCACTGGCCTTTCGACCCTGCCGGCGCACGGGTCGCACGCCGAGGTCGAGCAATCCAATGTCAGTGGCGATCCCCTCTATTCCGTCGAGGCGCCGCCGGCCTACGCGATGATGGGTGACCTGCTGATCGCCCGGCCGCTGCTGATCGCCGGCACCATCATCGGTGCGGCGGCCTTCGTGATCAGCCTGCCGTTCACCGCGCTGGGCGGCAACGTCAAGGAGGCCGGTCAGGCGCTGGTCGTCGATCCGGGCCGGGAGGCGTTCGTGCGCTGCCTCGGCTGCAGCACCAGCGGCTATCGTCAGGACTGAGCCGCCGCCCGGCATTCCCTGCGGCGCGCCAGCGCCCCGAGGCTTCCCGGCATCCCGCCGGCAGCGTAGGCTTTGTTCCCCTTGTCCGCGGGGCGAGGCGCTGTCCGGCAATGGGAAATCCTGGTCCTTGAATCACTATTCCAAATTCCTGCTCGCCTTTCTGGTCGCCCTCGGGCTGGCCTACTCCTTCTGGCTCAGTTCCGGCTGGCTGCAACTGTGTGCGGGGCTCGCGCTCTTTCTGTTCGGCATGCAGTGCCTGGAGGAGGGGCTCAAGGAGCTCGCCGGCGGCCGGCTGGAGGCGCTGCTCAAGCGCAGCACGGCCACGCCGTTCAAGGGCTTCATGTTCGGCCTGGCCGGCACCGTCCTGGTGCAGTCCAGCAGCCTGGTCTCCCTGCTGACCGTCGCCTTCATCGGCAGCGGGCTGATTTCCCTGGCCGGCGGGCTGGCCATCGTCTTCGGCACCAACCTGGGCACCACCAGCGGCATCTGGCTGCTGGCGCTGGCCGGGCAGGACATCTCGCTCGCGCCGCTGGCCCTGCCACTGCTGGTGTTCGGCGTGCTGATCGGCTTCAACGGGCCGAAGAGCCGGGCGGCCGGGCGCATCCTGCTGGGCATCGGCTTCCTGTTCCTCGGCATCGACCAGATCAAGACGGGCTTCTCCGGCTTCGGCGAGGCGCTGGAGCTGGGCAGCTGGCAGGTCGACGGGCTGTCCGGGGCGCTGCTGTTCGTGCTGCTCGGCCTGGCGGTCACCGTGGTCCTGCAATCCAGCCACGCGACCCTGATGCTGACCCTCACGGCGCTGGCCGGCGGTCAGCTCGAGCTGGAGCAGGGACTGGCCGTCGCCATCGGCTCCAACGTCGGCACCACGGTCAGCACCGCGCTGGCCGGCATCCTCGGTGGCGAGCGCGGCGGGCAGCGCCTGGCGCTGGCCCATGTGCTGTTCAACGGCGTCACCGCGCTGGTGACGCTGGCCCTGCTGACGCCCCTGGCCGCTCTGGTGCAGTGGCTGGCGACGCCGCTGGGGCTGGCGGACAACCGGCTGATCCAGCTGGCGCTGTTCCATACCCTGTTCAATGCCCTCGGCGTGCTGCTGTTCTGGCCCTGGCAGGCGCAGCTGGTGCGCCTGCTGGAGCGCTGGCTGCCGGAGCGCCGCGAGCCGCAGGTGCTGATCACCGAGCTGGCGCCGGAGACGGACGAACTGCCCCGGACCCGCGCGCGCTATCTTGGCGACAGCCTGCTGGAGTCGGCCGACGCCGCCGCCAGCGCGGTGCTGCGCGAGTTGCAGCACCTCGGCCGGCTGAGCCTGGAGGTGATCTGCCACGCGCTCTACCTGCCGGTCGAGCAACTGGCCAGCGACCGGGCGGACGAGGCGCTGCTGCGCGCGCGGCCGGACGGCCACCATCTGGATGCCGAGGCGCTCTACCAGCGGCACATCAAGGGCGTCTA
Source organism: Azotobacter chroococcum (assembly GCF_004339665.1). Taxonomy (GTDB): domain Bacteria; phylum Pseudomonadota; class Gammaproteobacteria; order Pseudomonadales; family Pseudomonadaceae; genus Azotobacter; species Azotobacter chroococcum. The sequence continues at coordinate 5,263 of NZ_SMMU01000021.1, read as the reverse complement.
CGGCGACCTGCTGAGCTTCATGGGCCGCGTGGACGCGCCGCGGGACGAGGCCCGCCAGCAGTTCTGGATCGCCTGCCAGCTGGCTGCGCTGCAGCTGGTGGACGCGGTGAAGGACGCCAAGCACCTGCAGAAGAACCTCGGCCACTACCTGCGCGGCGAGGATTCGCCGGTTCGCGAGGCCTACGTCGACCTGCGCCGGCACCTGCTGGCGATGCTGCGCGAGGTCCGCGAACTGGGCCGCCTGGAGGTACCGGACGAGGCCTGGCACGAGCGCCTGCAACTGCTCGACGAGCGGGCGGCGGACTTCGACGCGCAGTTCCGCGCCCGGCTGTTCGCCGCCGCCCGTCGCCGGGAGCTGGACGGTCTGCAGACCGGCTCGCTGATGAACGACCTGGGCTACGTCAGCCGCATCGTGCAGAGCCTGCGCAACGTGCTGCAGCTCGGCGACGGCCAGTCCCGTGCGCTGCGCCGGCTGGCGGTCGAGGACGAGCCGTTGATCCAGTTGAAGTGAAGGGAGCCGCCGCGCTTCCGGCAGGCGCTCGCCGGGCGCGGCGCCGCTACTTCCGGCTTTTGCCCGCAGCGCGCGCCATGCAGCGCCGGTGACGTTCGTCGACCCGCTTGGCGAACCAGGCGGTGGTGAGGTTGCGGGTGATCTTCGGGCTCTGCAGCTTGATGCCCGGCAGCACCGCGCGCGGCAGCGGCTTGCGCTCGAGCCGCTCGGCCAGCGCGAACACGCGCCTGTAGAGTCTGCTGTCCTCGAAGTCGAGGCGATCGCCCTGTTCCAGGGCGCGGCGGATGGCCGTGTCGCCCATGTCCAGCTTCCTGCCCAGCGAGCGCACCGCCAGCTCCGTCGCCCCCGGCGTGAAGGAGTCGTGGCGGATGAGGTCGCCGTCGAGTTCCAGCGGAATGCCCGAGGCGCGGCTGACGGCGTTCTGGAAGGCGGCATTGCGGCTGGCGTACCAGCCGGCATTGAAATCGGCGAAGCGATACAGCGGCCGGCTGTAGCTGGCCGGATAGCCCAGCAGGTGGGCGATGCCGAAGTACAGGCCGCCGCGGCGGCTGAACACTTCGTGGCGGATCGAGCCCTCGACCGGATAGGGATAGTCACGCGCCCGGCTTTCGGCGAAGGCGATGCTGACCTGCATCGGCCCGCCGGTCTGTACGGGGTTGAGGCGGCCGAACAGCTGCCGGCCCAGCGGCACCATGCCGATGAAGTCCTCGAAGATGGCGTTCAGCCCCTGCTCGGTGCGCACGGCGCCCAGGCGCTCGCTGTAGGTCTTGCCGCCGGGCGAGTCGAGATTCAGGGCGGCCCGCACCAGAAACTCCGGTATGTGCAATTGGTCGGCACGGCGGTCGATCTCCTTGCGCGCGATCCTGGCCAGCCCCGGCACCGGCGGATTGACCTGGAAGGTCGATTCCTGCTCGGTCACGGCCAGTACCGCGCACAGGTTTTCGGCGCTCGGGGCGATGTCCTGCGCCGCGAACGCCGCATAGATGTCGATCGCCCAGCCTTCGCGGTCGGGAATCCTGGCCGGTATCAGCCGCACGATCTGCGCGCGCACCTCGGCCGGGCGGGGCTCCTGCGTGCGCTGCGCCGTGCAGCCGGCCAGCGCCAACAGCAGAGCGAGGCTCAGCGCGCCGCGGCCGGGGCGCAGCAATCCCGTCATGGCAGGTAGGCTGGTGCTGCGAGTGGGAGGTTTCAAATGCATGCTTTTCCGAGTCGTCGTGGCGGTTCTGGTTTGGCAATGCGACGGCTGCGGCGGTTGCAGCGCACGAGCGAAAAATCGCCATCGTCCAAGGCCGAGTCGCGTACAGGCGAAGGCCTGTCATGGGCGATGACCGTCGAGACCGTGATGGCCTGCTGATATCATGCGCCGCCGCTCAAGTGCGGGCTTCGCAAGCCCGCCATCCTCCACGATCTGACTCGTGCCCACGGGCACGCCACGGAAAAGGCATCGCAAATGGCTCAATTCTTCCCCGCCCGCTCCGCCTGCCGCTTCGACACCCCGGGCGAGCGGCGGCTCGCGGAGCGTCTGGAGAAAAAACTCGAAGACGACTACCTGTGCTGGTTCAACATCCCGGTCGGGCCCAAGGCGCTGCAGCCGGATTTCGTCGTCCTGCACCCGCAGCGCGGGGTGCTGGTGCTGGAGGTCAAGGACTGGAAGCTGGAGACGATCCGGAGCATGGATCGCGGCAAGGCGCAGATCCTCGATGGCGGCCAGCTCAAGTCGGTGGCCAACCCGATGGTGCAGGCGCGCGTCTACGCCCTGGAAGTGGCGGTGACCCTGCAGAAGGACCCGGCGCTGAAGCAGCCGGCGGGTTCGCCCCATGCAGGCAAGCTGATCATGCCCTACGGCTGGGGCGTGGTGCTGGCGGGGATCACCCGTCGGCAGTTCGAGGCGACCGATCTGGCCGACGTGCTGGACCCGCAGCGGGTGATCTTCCAGGACGAGATGACCGAGTCGGTGGACGCCGAGGCCTTGCAGCAGCGCCTGTGGGACATGTTCCATCATGTCTTCCCCTGTCACCTGACGCTGCCGCAGATCGACCGCGTGCGCTACCACCTCTACCCGGAGGTGCGGGTCAACGCGCAGCCCGGCCAGTTCGGGCTGTTCGCCGAGGAGGCCGCGCCGCTGCCGTCGCTGATCAGGGTGATGGACCTGCAGCAGGAGCAGCTGGCGCGCTCGCTGGGCGAGGGCCACCGGGTGATCCATGGCGCGGCCGGCAGCGGCAAGACGATGATCCTCGGCTACCGCTGCGCGCATCTGGCCCAGGTGTCGAGCAAGCCGATCCTGGTGCTCTGCTACAACAAGTCGCTGGCCGGGCGCCTGCAGCAGGTGATGGACGAGCGCGGCCTGGGCGAGAAGGTGGCGGTGCGCAACTTCCACGCCTGGTGCCGCGACATGCTGGTGGCCTACAACCTGGACCTACCGGTCCAGAATCTGGCGGTCGACGAAAAAATGGCGCTGATGGTGCAATACACCATCGACGGCGTGGAGCGCGGCCGGATTCCGCGCGGCCAGTACGCGGCGGTGCTGATCGACGAGGGCCACGACTTCCACCCCGAGTGGTTCCGGCTGGTGGTGCAGATGGTCGACCTGGACACCAACGCGCTGCTGGTGCTCTACGACGATGCGCAGTCCATCTACCGCAGCAAGGGCGGCCGGCGCGGCATGGACTTCAGTTTCGCCAGCGTGGGCATCCAGGCCCAGGGCCGCACCACCATCCTGCGCCTGAACTATCGCAACACCCTGGAAGTGCTGTCGGTGGCGCGCGCCTTCGCCAGCGAGCTGCTGAGCGGGCGCGAGGCCGCCGAGGACGGCGTGCCCGTCGTCGCTCCGGAGAGCGCCGGGCGGCGTGGCGCCTTCCCCGAGCTGATCCGCTGCGAATCGGACTGGCACGAATGGAACTGCATCGTCGAGCGCATCCGCGACGAACAGGGCAAGGGCCGGGCGCTGAGCGACATGGCGGTGATCTACCGCAGCAACGCCCAGGCCCGGCAGGCCGAGCAGACGCTGGCCAGAGCCGGGTTGCGCTACGCATCGGGTATCTCGTCCCAGGGCCGGGGCGCACTGTACGGCGACGAGGACGCGGTCAAGATCGTCAGCATGCATTCCAGCAAGGGCCTGGAGTTCGGCCTGGTGCTGATCCCCGGCCTGGGCGAGATGCCCCACAAGGGCGAAGCGGAAGCCGACGAGGCGCGCCTGCTCTACGTGGCCATGACCCGCGCCATCGATCGCCTGGTGATGACCTACCGCGAGCATTCCGACTTCACCCGAAGGATTCAGGATTCGATCGGCGGTGTGCGGCAGCGTCTGGCGGAGGTCGATGCGCGGGAGGCTGGCTGAGCAGGGGCAGGTCGGCTGGCGTGGATCGGACGTTGCCGAGGGTCGCCTCCGGCGTTAGCCCGGCGCGTGCTGTTTCCCCAGCGGATGCACGGTACTGGCCTGCGGCCCCTGCTCTCCGGCCTCCTCGGCAAAGCGCACCTCCTCGCCCATGTGCAGGTGATCGAAGGCCGCGTTCAGCACGCTGTGGCGATGGAAATAGATCTGCCGTCCGTCCGGGGTTTCGAGCATGCCGTAATCCATATCGCCATGCAGTTCGACCACCGTCCCCTGCTGCGCGGGTTCGTGGCTTTTGACGTGGACCTGGCGCTTGCGCGCGTAATCCTCCAGCTGGCGACGCACGGCCTTGAAACTGTCGCGAATCGCCACGTACGGATCCTCGTGGGCATGCTCGTCGTGGTGAGCATGCGTGGAGTGGATTTCGCCGTCCGGCAGCGTCAGGTGCACCTTGACCTGGTAGAGCCTGCCCTGGTGGTGGCGCTGATGCGGGGCGCCGAAGCTAACCGAACAACCGATGATCCGGTCGTAAAACTCTTCCAGCTCATCGCACTGCTCGCGGATACGCGCCTCGATGGCCGGAGAAGGATCGATCTGGTGGAAATGGATCTGCAGTGGCTTTTGCATGGCGGGCCTCGCAAGAACAGGAGCGCGCATCGGGATCAAACCACCCTGGCACGCGGGACGGGCCGGAACTTGAGTGAAACGCTGGAGATGTCGCTGTCGATCGACCGGATGAGGGGTTGCCACTACGGAGACATCGACGTCGGGTGAAGTTTTCAAGCCGGGCCATCCCTGAAGTCTGGACCACCCGGAAAGAGCACGCAGATTCCTGGCCTCGATCCCGAGACCGTTTGCCGACAGACTGCGCCGATTTTTCCATACGCTGGATGCGCGGCAGGTCGGGCTTTTCCAGGCGCATCGAGTACGGCGAATGCCGATCTGGTGCTCGCAGCTTTTGCCGAAGGCAACTTGGGGGCGTTGTATGAGTGCGTTCATGCTCCCCAGCGGCTCAACTCGCCAATTGCCTGAAGGATTTAATCTCGTATCCGAGCGGCCTGCCCGGCAGGTCTGATTGCGAAAGAACAATTCGAAAAAAACTGCAGCAGTTGTGCGGGGGGGTGGGAATAAGTTCTCTCCATAAGCGGAGGGGCGCTCTTTCCTCGGGCGGTATGCAGAAAGCGGATTCATAGACTTTCTCTGCTGGAGGCCTTGGCCCCGAAGATCAGAAGTTCACCCGATTATTGAAGGATTCGCCTGGAGCCTGTACCGGTTCCGTTGCGTGTACGACCATGGCCGTACCGGCTACTGGCTACTGGCTACTGGCTAGGTTCTGTTGACGCAAGCCCAGTGCTAAAACTGGGCTTTTGCCATGACTGACAGAAGCCGACTGAGCGACAGGGAATGGTCCCGCATACAAA
>NZ_SMMU01000020.1 GCF_004339665.1 Azotobacter chroococcum | reverse complement strand
ACGGCGGCGCTGCGGCGGGGAGGGTCCCCGCCGTAGTCGGGAAAGTGACGCCTGTCAGTCATGAATGCGGCCAACAAGGCGCGTCAGGGCAGGAAGAAAGGTGTGAACACCTTTGTTCACCTTTTTGATAGCAGCAAGCGCATGAGTGCATGGGATGTGTTCGTGGCGGTCCTGGCCGACGAGTTTTCCGATCTTTCCCGGCTCGAGCAGACTCTCCGGACCGGCCTGCGCCTGCTGCTGGCGGCCGTGCTCGGCGGCCTGCTGGGCTTCGAGCGCGAGCATCACGGGCATGCCGCCGGCGTGCGCACCCACATGCTGGTGACCCTGGGCGCCGCGCTGTTCGTGCTGATTCCGGAGCAGGCCGGCGCCGGGCACGACGCCATGAGCCGGGTGATCCAGGGTATCGTGGCCGGGGTGGGCTTCCTCTGCGCCGGCACCATCCTGAAAAGCCGCGACAAGGCTGAGGTGACGGGCCTGACCACCTCGGCCGGCCTCTGGCTCGCCACCGCCATCGGCGTCGCGGTCGGCCTCGGTCACCAGGCCACGGCGGTGCTCGGCACCCTGCTCGGCCTGTTCATCCTCAATGTCGTCTCCTGGCTGATCGACCGGTTGGAGAAGGGCCGCAACGGCCCCTGAGCGCTCTTCAGAACCACAGGCGGATGCCGGCGACGAAGCGGGCTTCCTCCTCGTCCTCGCCTTCGTCGCGGGCCAGGTCCTCGCTGTTGCCGTACAGGCGGCCCCAGCTGACGCCGATATAGGGCGCGAACTGGCGGCTGATCTCGTAGCGCAGGCGCAGGCCGGCCTCGATCTCGCCGAGGCCTGCGCCTGCGCCGCGCTCGCGGTCGTTGCGGCCGTAGAGGTTGGCCTCCACGGTCGGCTGGAGGATCAGCCGGTTGGTCAGCAGGAGGTCGTAGTCGGCCTCCAGGCGCAGGGCGCTCTGGCCGCCCTCGCCGTAGTAGGCGGTGATTTCCGTCTCCAGGCCGTAGAAGGGCATGCCCTGGAGGCCGATGGCGGCCCAGGTCTGCGCCGAGCCGGGCTTGAAGTCCTGGCGCAGGCCGCCGACCAGTTCCCACCAGGGACCGATGGCATGCCCCCAGAGCGCCTGGAGCTCGGCCTGTTCGGTGTGCCCGTTGGTACGCTCGCCCTCCGAGCGCAGCCACAGCCGGTCGATATCGCCGCCGATCCAGCCGCTGGCGTCCCAGACCAGGGCGCTGCCGTCGTCGGCATCCTGGTATTCGAGCTTCTCGAACAGCAGCAGGCTGTTGAGCGAGCGGCCATGGGGCGCATGGCCGGACAGCGGGGGAAAGGCGGCGGCGCGGTCGGTGTCGGTGAGGGCCGGGATGTTCGGCGGCAGGGCCGCGCTGGCCGGGGAATGCTGCATGCCGGCATGGCCGGCGTGATCGTGACTGCCGTGCGCGCCATGCTCCATCGGCCCGGCCTGCGGCGCTGGATGGTGGCCGTGACCGGCGTGCCCGTCGGCGGCCAGCGCGCCCAGGGGCACCGCCAGCGCGGCGGCGAGGGCGGCGGCGCGGCGCGGCAATCCGTGCAGTGCGATCATCGTCATTCCTCCACCCGCACTTCGCGGAACATGCCCGTCTCCATGTGGAACATCAGGTGGCAGTGGTAGGCCCAGCGGCCCAGGGCGTCGGCGGTGACACGGTAGCTGCGCCGCGATCCGGGCGGCATGTCGAGGGTGTGCTTGCGCACCAGGAAGTTGCCCTGCTCGTCCTCCAGGTCGCTCCACATGCCGTGCAGGTGGATGGGATGGGTCATCATGGTGTCGTTGACCAGCACGATGCGCAGCCGCTCGCCGTACTTCAGGCGCAGCGGCTCGGCATCGGCGAAGGGGATGCCGTCGAACGACCAGGCGAACCTTTCCATGTGCCCGGTCAGGTGCAGCTCGAGGGTGCGGCCCGGCTCGCGGCCGTCCGGATCGGCGAAGGCGCTTTTGAGGTCGGCGTAGGTCAGCACCCGGCGGCCGTTGTCGCGCAGGCCGATGCCGGGATCGTCCAGCCTGGCGGTGGGCGTCATGGTCTGCATGTCGACCAGCGGATTGCCGGTCTCCGAGGCCGGATGGGCCTGCATTTCCCCGCCCGGCGCGGCGTGATCCGTGCCGCCGTGGCTCATGGCGCCATGGTCCATGCCGGCATGCGCCATGCTCCCGTGATCGCCGTGATCCATCCCGGCATGCCCGGCCGGTGCCGCGCTCCCGTGGACGCCATGGTCCATGCCGCCGTGGCCCATGTCGGCCATGCTCAGCTGCGGGCGCGGATCGGGTGCGGGCACCGGCGCGCTCAGCCCCTCGCGCAGCGCCAGGGTGCCGCGGGCGTAGCCGCTGCGGTCCAGGGACTGGGCGAACAGGGTGTAGGCCTCGGCGTCCTGCGGCTCGACGATCACGTCGTAGGTCTCGGCCACGGCGATGCGCAGCTCGTCGACGCTCACCGGCTCGACGTTCTGCCCGTCGGCAGCGACCACGGTCATCTTCAGGCCGGGGATGCGCACGTCGAAGTAGGTCATCGCCGAGGCGTTGATCAGGCGCAGGCGGACCCGCTCGCCGCGGCGGAACAGCCCGGTCCAGTTGCCGGCCGGCGACTGGCCGTTCAGCAGGTAGGTGTAGGTGTGGGCGCTGACGTCGGCCAGGTCGGTGGGAGTCATGTTCATCGCCGCCCAGGCCTTGCGCTCGGCGACGGTCGCCGCCCAGCCGTGCTCGCCGACCTCCCTGATGAAGTCACCGACCGTGCGCTTGTGGAAGTTGTAGTAGTCCGACTGCTTCTTGAGCTTCTTCAGGACCCGCGCCGGGTTCTCGTCGGTCCAGTCGCTGAGCATCACCACGTAGTCGCGCTCGTACTGGAAGGGCTCGGGCTCGCGCGGGTCGATGATCAAGGCGCCGTACACGCCGGTCTGCTCCTGGAAGCCGGAGTGGCTGTGGTACCAGTAGGTGCCGCTCTGCTTCACCCTGAAGCGGTATTCGTAGCGGCCGCCCGGGGCGATGCCGTCGAAGCTCAGGCCCGGCACGCCGTCCATGTTGGCCGGCAGGAGGATGCCGTGCCAGTGGATCGAGGTGTCCTCGTCCAGGCGGTTGCGCACCCGCAGGGTGACGGTGTCGCCCTCGCGACAGCGCAGGGTGGGGCCGGGCAGGGAGCCGTTGATGACGGTGGCGGTGCGCGGCCTGCCGGTGATGTTCACCGGGACTTCGCCGATGTCGAGGTCGAATTCGCTGCCGGAAAGCAGCGTGGGCCGGGCGGGACCGCCCAGCGCCCAGACCGGCGGGCGCCAGAGGCCGAAGCCGGCGAGGAGGCCGCCGGCGGCGAGGCCCTTGACGAAGGTCCGCCGCGAGGTTTTGCAATGCATGCCGTTGATGTCCAGTCTTGCGGAAAAACAGGGCCGCGCGAGGCGACGTTCCGAAAAACTGCCATATCCGGCGACGGCGGGTGATTACATTTCTGTAAGGGGGGACGGAGCCGATGGTCGGGCGACCCGCGGTCGAGGCCCTCGGCACACTGGACTATGCTTGCTCGACAGCGCGGCACGCCGGAGCCTGCCGCGGCACATCCATGACCACCGGACTGGAGCTGCCCCCATGTCGCTGTTCAAGACCCCCCGCACGTCCCTGGCCGAGGAACGCCTCGAGAAGGAGATTCACGACCTGATGCATGCCCTGGAGCATCTCAGGAGCAGCGCCTCGCACGATACCCGGCACGGCTACGAGCGGCTCAGGGCGCGCGCCGAGGACCTGCTGCAGCACTCCCGCCATCACTGCCACGACGGCGCCCACAGCCTGGCCCAGCATTGTCACCAGGTCGGCCAGTGTACCCGCGACTGTGTCCGTGCCCATCCCTGGGCCAGCCTGGCGGTGGGCGTCGGCGCCGCCGCGCTGTTCGGGATGCTGTTCGCCCGCGGCCGGGATCACTGAGCGCCGTCAGAGCGCCCGGCGCAGCTCGGCCAGCACGCTGGCGGTGTCCGGGCGGACGCCGCGCCACAGCTGGAAGGACTCGGCGGCCTGCTCGACCAGCATGCCCAGGCCGTCGCGGGTCCGCGCCGTGCCCTGCTGCTGGGCCCAGTGGCAGAAGGGCGTGGCCTCGCGGCCGTACATCATGTCGTAGCAGAAGCCGCGGCCCGGCTGGATCAGTCCGGCGGGCAGCGGTGGCAGTTCGCCGGCCAGGCTCGCCGAGGTGCCGTTGACGATCAGGTCGAACGGCCCCTGCAGGGCGGCGAAGGCGCAGGCGCTCAGCGGGCCGAGTTCGGCGAACTCGCCGACCAGCTGCTCGGCCTTGTCCTCGCTGCGGTTGGCGATCACCAGCGCCGCCGGACGCTCCGCCAGCAAGGGTTCGAGCACCCCGCGCACCGCGCCGCCGGCGCCGAGCAGCAGGATGCGCAGCCCCGCCAGGTTCAGGCCGGCCTGCTGGAGGTCGCGCACCAGCCCGGCGCCGTCGGTGTTGTCGCCGAGCAGCGCGCCGTCCTCGAGCTTCATCAGGGTGTTCACCGCCCCGGCGCGGCGGGCGCGGGGGGTGAGTTCGTCGGCCAGGCGGAAGGCGTCCTCCTTGAAAGGCACGGTGACGTTGGCGCCCTTGCCGTCGGCGAAGAAGGCGCGGGCCGCCCCGGCGAAGTCCTCCAGCGGCGCCAGCAGGGGCTCGTAGCTGAGCGCCTGGCCGGTCTGCTGGGCGAACAGGCGATGGATCTGCGGCGACTTGCTGTGGCCGATGGGATTGCCGAACACGGCGTAGCGGTCCATGGGAAGAAGATCCTCCGGCAACGAGGGAGCGCCTGTGGCGCCCGCCTCAACGAGTGTGTGGTCTGTCCATGCTGAAGGGTTCGTCCTTAACGGCCGGGAGGAAAGCGCTTGCGGCGTTGTCCCCCCGCTGGCGGGAAAGGCCGGCGGCCGTTTCCCAACCTACAGGAACTGTACTCCGAGACGATGCCCGGTTTGCTGCACGAAGCTCAGGCCTGGGCCAGCCAGTCGCGATCGGTGAGGAAGTACTCGGTCAGGCGCGCCTCGGGCGTGCCCGGCGCAGGTTTCCAGTCGTAGCCCCAGCGCACCTCGGCCGGCAGCGACATGAGGATCGACTCGGTGCGCCCGCCGGACTGCAGGCCGAACAGGGTGCCGCGGTCGTAGACCAGGTTGAACTCCACGTAGCGGCCGTGGCGATAGGCCTGGAACTCGCGCTCGCGCTCGCCGTAGGGGGTGTCCTTGCGCTTCTGCACGATCGGCAGGTAGGCCTGGATGTAGGCATCGCCGACGGCGCGCAGGAAGGCGAAGCTGGTGTCGAAATCCCACGCGTTGAGGTCGTCGAAGAACAGCCCGCCGATGCCGCGCGGCTCGTTGCGGTGCTTGAGGTGGAAGTAGCGGTCGCACCACTCCTTGAAGCGTGGGTAGACGTCGGCGCCGAAGGGCGCGCAGGCGTCGCGGGCGACCTGGTGCCAGAACACGCAGTCTTCCTCGAAGGCGTAGTAGGGGGTCAGGTCGAAGCCGCCGCCGAACCACCAGACCGGCGCCTCGCCCTCCTTCTCGGCGACGAATAGCCGCACGTTGGCGTGGGAGGTCGGCACATAGGGGTTGCGCGGGTGGATCACCAGCGACACGCCGAGGGCCTGGAAGCCGCGTCCGGCCAGTTCCGGACGGTGCGCGCTGGCCGACGGCGGCAGGCCGGCGCCGTAGACGTGGGAGAAGTTGACGCCGCCCTTCTCGATCAGTGCGCCGCTCTCCAGCACCCGGGTGCGGCCGCCGCCGCCGCCTTCGCGGAGCCAGGCGTCCTCGCGAAAGCGCGCGCCACCGTCCTCGGCCTCGAGGGCGGCGCAGATACGGTCTTGCAGGTCGAGCAGGTAGGCCTTCACGGCCTCGATTTGATCGTTCACGGCATTTCCCATGTTGAAAACGGCACTGGACAAGGCGGCCCGCAGGCCCGGACGGGCGGCTAGCATAACATTGCGCAATTCCTTGCCGAAGTTGACGGGACGGAGGGCTTGACGCTTGGATAGCGGCCTCGCCGCGGCACGCGGCACGGACACAGCAGCGATCCTGCGGAGGAACAGAGACATGGCCAAGCGCATCCAGATCAGCCGTCACGGCGGCCCCGAGGTCCTCGAATGGGTCGACTGCACGCCGCCGGAGCCGGGGCCGCACGAGGTTAGGGTGCGCAACCGGGCGATCGGCCTGAACTTCATCGACACCTACTACCGCAGCGGCCTGTATGCCCCGCCGCAGCTGCCGTCCGGGCTCGGCCTGGAGGGCGCCGGGGAGGTAGAGGCGGTCGGCAGCGAAGTCGGGCGCTTCCGGGTCGGCGACCGGGTCGCCTATGCCAACGGTCCGCTGGGCGCCTACGGCGAGTTCCATGTGCTGCCAGCGGACAGGCTGGTCAGTCTGCCGGACGCGATCGATTTCGAGCAGGCCGCCGCGGCGATGCTCAAGGGCCTCACCGTGCAGTACCTGCTGCGCCAGATCGGTCATTTCCAGGGCGGCGAGACCATTCTCTTCCATGCCGCGGCCGGCGGCGTCGGCAGCCTCGCCTGCCAGTGGGCCAGGGCGCTCGGCCTCCGGCTGATCGGCACCGTCGGTTCGCCGGAGAAGGCCGAGCGGGCCAGGGCCCTGGGCGCCTGGGCGACCATCGACTACAGCCGCGAGAACGTGGCGCAGCGGGTGCTGGAGCTGACCGACGGGCGCAAGTGTCCGGTGGTCTACGACTCGATCGGCAAGGACACCTGGGAAACCTCGCTGGACTGCGTCGCCCCGCGCGGCCTGCTGGTCAGCTTCGGCAACGCCTCCGGGCCGGTGACCGGCGTCAACCTCGGGGTGCTGGCGCAGAAGGGCTCGCTGTTCGTCACCCGCCCCCAGCTGGCCGGCTACGCCGACACCCCGGAGCGCCTGCAGGCGATGGCCGACGAGCTGTTCGCGATGCTCGCCAGCGGCCAGCTGCGGGTCGAGATCGGCCAGCGCTTCTCCCTCGCCGAGGCCGCCCGGGCCCACGAGGCGCTGGCCTCGCGCCAGACCGTCGGCTCGACCGTCCTGCTGCCGTGATAGGGGCTGTTGATGTTTTGGCGTAGGCCGCGGCGGCAGCCCTAAGCCGGGCGGATCACCTGGCCGCTGGCCAGGTCGCGGATCAGGCTGGGATTGCGCCGCCCGCCCAGGGCGCCGCCGAGCACGGCGTCGAGCCGGCGCAGGAAGTACTGTTCGACGCGCAGCCGCGAGCGCGCGGCCGGGCGGCCGGCGGGGTTGGCCGAGGTGGACACCAGCGGGCCGGCGAGGGCGCACAGCGCACGCACCTGCGGGTGGTCGCTGACGCGCAGGGCGACGCTCGCGTGGCGGCCGGTGATCCACGCCGGCAGGCGGCCCCGGTGCGGCACCAGCCAGGTGTTCGGCCCCGGCCAGGTGGCGGCCAGGCGCTCCCGCCAGGCCGGCGGCAGGTCATGGAGCAGGAAGTCGAACTGGCGGATGTCGGCGGCGACCAGGATCAGGCCCTTCTCCTGCGGCCGCCCTTTGAGCGCCAGCAGGCGGCGCACCGCGGCCTCGTTCCACGGGTCGCAGCCCAGGCCCCAGACCGCCTCGGTCGGATAGGCGATCACCCCGCCAGCGCGCAGCACCCGCGCCACCTGTCGCACCCGCCAACTGCCGTGCATCGCCTGCCTCCGGAAAAAAGATTCGGCGCAGTGTACCAAGCCCGTCAGCCGGCGCAGCCCAGCCAGCGGCCGCCCTCGCAGGCGACCAGGCCGTCCAGCTCCAGCTCGGTGAGCGCCCCCAGCACCCGGGCGAGCGGCCAGCCGCTGGCCAGGGCCAGCGCCTCGCTGGTCTGCGGGGCGGCGTGGAGCAGCGCCAGCAGTGGATGCCGCTCGCCGGCCGGGGCTGGCACGGCCGGCGGCCGAGGCGCCGGCGCGAGGTTTTGCCAGCCGCGCAGCGCCTCGAGGATGTGCTCGATGCTTTCCACCAGAGTCGCGCCGTCGCGGATCAGTTGATGGCAGCCGCGGGCGCCGGGATGGTGGATCGAGCCGGGAATCGCATAGACCTCGCGGCCCTGCTCGGCGGCCAGCCGGGCGGTGATCAGCGAGCCGCTGGAGGGGCTGGCCTCGACCACCAGCACGCCGAGGGACAGGCCGCTGATGATGCGGTTGCGGCGCGGGAAATTGCCTGCCTGGGGCGGGCAGTCGAGCGGCAGTTCGGAAACCAGCGCGCCGCCGCCGGCGAGGATCTCCGCCGCCAGGGGCGCATGGCGGGGCGGATAGATGCGCTGCAGGCCGGTGCCGAGCACCGCCACGGTCTTGCCGGACGCCTCCAGCGCGCCCCGGTGGGCGGCGCCGTCGATGCCCAGGGCCAGTCCGCTGCTGATGACGAAGCCGGCGCCGGCGAGCTGCCGGGCGAAGGCGCGGGCGGTGTCCAGCCCGGGTTTCGAGGCGCGGCGGCTGCCGACCATGGCCAGCTGCGGCTGCTCGAGCAGGGCCGCCTCGCCTTCGACGAAGAGCAGCGGCGGAGCATCGTCCAGCTCGGCCAGCAGGGCCGGATAGCCGGGCTCGCCGAGCGGCAGCAGCTGCCGCTGCGGCTGCTCCAGCCAGGCGAGCGCCATCGCAGCCTGCTGGCGGACCTCGGCGCTGCGCCGCGCCTCGGCGCAGCCGGCCGGCAGTCCCAGCGCGCGCCAGGCGGAAGCCGGCGCGCTGAGCGCCGCCGAGGCGCTGGCGAAGGCCTCGAGCAGGCGCCGATGGCGGCGCGGCCCGAAGCCGGGCAGGGCGTGCAGGCGCAGGCGCGCTTCCAGTTCAGCGGGCGGGAGGGGCATGGGAGCGATCATCCTTGATCTACGGAACGAAACGGGCGGGGCCGGCACTTGGTCCGGCACCCCCTCCGGCGGGAGGGGGCAGGAAGCAGGGGTTACGGGTTGCGCACCTTGTCCAGCACCGCCAGCTGGCGGCTGGCGGTGAGGATCAGGCCGTAGCTGAGCCGCTCGTAGGTGCGGAACACCATCAGCAGGCCGGAGCGCTCGTCGGGGATCTTCACTGGCTCGCCGGTGATGCGGTCGCGCACGGTCTCGCCGGTCTTGTACACCGCCAGCACGTGGCCTTCGGCCAGACCGTCGCGGCTGCCCTTGTTGAGGGTGACCACGTCGAAGTTGCCGACCTGGGTCACCCCGCGCGGCACGTCGAGGATCACCCCGTCGATCGGGCTGGCCGGCTCGCTGGGCATGAAGGTGGAGTTGACGGCCCGCTCCTCGGTGGCGAACAGCCGGTCGCCGATGCGCACTTCCTGGGTCGAGCGCCTGAGCACCAGGGTGGCGATGTCGCCTTCCTCGGCGACCATTTCGCCGGTGCCGATGTCGTCGGCGTTGATGCCGAGGACTTCCTTGGTTTCCGGGTCGACGTAGGTCTTGCCCTGGCGGAAGATGCCGTAGGCCGCCTCGCCGGCGGAGAAGTCGCCGCGCGCGTAGACCCGGTCGCCGGCGCCGCTGACCACCCGTTCGGCATTGCCGGCGACCACGTAGGGCGCGCCCTCGAACTCCGCCGCGTCGTCGACGATGCGGTTGCTGAGCAGGAAGCTGTTGATCTTCTCCAGCGGAATGGTCGGAATGGCCTGGACCATCGGCGTGCGGCGGATCTGCGGCGACAGCTTGATGGTACCGCGGCTGGCGCCGCGGTTGAGCATCAGGCGCGGCTGGCCGTCGATGTAGACCAGGCTCAGCACGTCGCCTGGATAGATCAGGTGCGGGTTCTCGATCTGCGGATTGACGTGCCAGAGCTGCGGCCATTGCCAGGGGGCGCGGAGGAACTTGCCGGAGATGTCCCACAGGGTGTCGCCCCGGACGACCGTGTAGCTCTGCGGATGACCCGCGCGAAGCTGCACCTCGGCCTGCGCCAGGGAGCCGCCGGCAGCCAGCAGCAGCAGGGCGAGTAGTGATTTCCTCATGCGGTGAATCCCTTTATCATGTGCCTTCGCGTGAAACGTCGAGCGCCGCCGTATTTCCCTTCGGGATCGCGGCGTAAAGCCGTTTTTTCAATGCTGCTCAGCATCTTATCAGCAGCCGTTTCGATCAATTCCCCAAGTGCATCACAAACGCATATGGCGATACTGAACATCCTCGAATTCCCCGACCCGCGCCTGCGCACCGTCGCCAAACCCGTCGAGTCGGTGGACGACGACCTGCGCCGGCTGATCGACGACATGTTCGAGACCATGTACGCCGCGCCCGGCATCGGCCTGGCGGCGACCCAGGTGAACGTGCACCAGCGCCTGGTGGTGATGGACCTGTCCGAGGACAAGAGCGAGCCGCGGGTGTTCATCAACCCGGAATTCGAGCCGCTCACCGCGGAGCTGGGGCCCTACCAGGAGGGCTGCCTGTCGGTGCCCGGCTTCTACGAGAACGTCGAGCGTCCGCTGCAGGTCCGCATCCGCGCCCTGGATCGCGACGGCCAGCCCTTCGAGCTGGTCGCCGAAGGCCTGCTGGCGGTGTGCATCCAGCACGAGTGCGACCATCTGAACGGCAAGCTGTTCGTCGACTACCTGTCGACGCTCAAGCGCGACCGCATCCGCAAGAAGCTGGAGAAGCAGCATCGCCAGCACGGCTGAGCCCGTCCCTGCGCAGGCTTGCCGTGGCAAGCCTTTTTCTTTCTTGAGCGAGCGACCATGACCCAGCCTTTGCGCATCGTCTTCGCCGGCACGCCCGAATTCGCCGCCGAACACCTCAAGACCCTGCTGGCCGCCGGCCAGCGGCCGATCGCCGTCTACACCCAGCCGGATCGCCCCGCCGGACGCGGGCAGAAGCTGATGCCCAGTCCGGTGAAGCAGCTCGCCCTGCAGCACGCCATCCCCGTCCTGCAGCCTTCGAGCCTGCGCGATCCCGCCGCCCAGGCGGAGCTGGCGGCGCTCGAACCCGACCTCCTGCTGGTGGTCGCCTACGGGCTGATCCTGCCGCAGGCGGTGCTGGACATCCCGCGCCTCGGCTGCATCAACAGCCATGCCTCGCTGCTGCCGCGCTGGCGCGGCGCGGCGCCGATCCAGCGCGCCATCGAGGCCGGCGACGGCGAATCCGGGGTCACCGTGATGCAGATGGAAGCAGGTCTGGACACCGGGCCGATGCTGCTCAAGGTCGCCACGCCGATCCAGCCCGACGAGACCGGCGGCAGCCTGCACGACCGCCTGGCCGGGCTGGGGGCGCAGGCCCTGGTCGAGGCCGTCGCCCGGCTGGCCGCCGGCGAACTCGCCGGCGAGGTGCAGAACGACGCCTTGGCCACCTACGCGCACAAGCTGAACAAGGACGAGGCACGCCTCGACTGGAGCCGCCCGGCAGACGAGCTGGCGCGGCGGATCCGCGCCTTCGATCCCTGGCCGGTCTGCCACAGCAGCCTGAACGGCACGCCGCTGAAGGTGTTCGGCGCGCTCGTCGAGGCGGGCGAGGGGGCGCCGGGAACCATCCTCGCCGCCCGCCGCGACGGCCTGACCGTCGCCTGCGGCAGCGGCGCCCTGCGCCTGACCCGCCTGCAGCTGCCGGGTGGCAAGCCGCTGGCCTTCGCCGAGCTGTACCACAGCCGCCGCGAGCAGTTCGCCGTCGGCCAGGTGCTGGGGACATGAGCCTGAATCCGCGCCTGGCCGCCACCCGCGCACTGGCGGCGGTGCTCGCCGGCAAGGCGTCGCTCGCCGCCCTGCCGGCCCAGCTGGAGCAGGTCGAGCCGCGCGACCGCGCGCTGGCCCAGGAGCTGGCCTTCGGTGCCGCCCGCTGGCAGCCGCGCCTGGCCCTGCTCGCGGAAAAGCTGCTGCGCAAGCCGTTCAAGGCCGCCGACCGGGATCTCGAGGCGCTGCTGCTGATCGGCCTGTACCAGCTGCTGCACACCCGCATCCCCGCCCATGCGGCGATCGGCGAAACCGTGGCCTGTGCCGAGCAGCTGAAGAAACCCTGGGCCAAGGGTCTGCTGAACGCCGTGCTGCGCCGCGTGCAGCGCGAGGGCGCGGCGCTGCTCGCCGGCCTGAAGGGCGATCCGGTGGCGCGCACCGCCCATCCGCGCTGGCTGCAGCAGGCCCTGAAGGCAAATTGGCCGGAGCACTGGGAAGCCATCTGCGCCGCCAACAACGAGCATCCGCCGCTGACCCTGCGGGTCAACCGCCGGCTGGCCTCGCGCGATATCTATCTCGCCGAGCTGGCGGCGGCCGGCATTCCGGCCAGCGCCTGCCGCTTCAGCCGTGATGGCATCCTGCTCGGCGAACCGCGCGACGTGCGCAGCCTGCCGGGCTTCGCCGAGGGCCGCATCAGCGTGCAGGACGAGGCCGCCCAACTGGCCGCCTACCTGCTCGAGCCGATGCCCGGCCAGCGCGTGCTGGATGCCTGCTGCGCGCCCGGCGGCAAGACCTGCCACCTGCTGGAAAGCGAGCCGCGGCTGGCCGAGCTGGTCGCCATCGACCTGGAGGAACGGCGTCTCGAACGGGTCCGCGAGAATCTCGACCGGCTGGGCCTTGCGGCCCGGCTGATCGCCGCCGATGCGCGGGCCACCGGGAGCTGGTGGGACGGCCGCCGCTTCCAGCGCATCCTGCTCGATGCGCCCTGTTCCGCCACCGGAGTGATCCGCCGCCACCCGGACATCAAGCTGACCCGCCAGGCCAGCGACATCCCCGCCCTGGCCGCGCTGCAGGGCGAGCTGCTGGACGCCCTGTGGCCGACCCTGGAGGTCGGTGGCATCCTGCTCTACGCCACCTGTTCGATTCTGCCGGCGGAGAACAGCGACACCATCGCCGCCTTTCTCGCCCGCACGCCCGGCGCCCGCGAACTGGACATCGCCGCCAGTTTCATCGGCGCCAAGCCGGGCCTGGCGCAGCGCCACGGCCGCCAGTTGCTGCCGCAGCCCCAGGGCCACGACGGCTTCTACTATGCCAAGCTGATCAAGATCGCCGCCGGTCCGCGCGGCTGAGGAACGCAGTCCGATGAAGATCATCATTCTCGGTGCCGGCCAGGTCGGCGGCACCCTGGCCGAGCACCTGGCCAGCGAGGCCAACGACATCACCGTGGTGGACACCGATACCGAGCGCCTGCGCGACCTCGGCGACCGCCTGGACATCCGCACCATCGCCGGCAAGGGCTCCTTCCCCACCGTGCTGCGCCAGGCCGGCGCCGACGACGCCGACATGCTGGTGGCGGTGACCAACAGCGACGAGACCAACATGGTCGCCTGCCAGGTCGCCTACACCCTGTTCCACACCCCGACGCGGATCGCCCGGGTGCGCGAGTCGGCCTACCTGACCCGCGCCGGGCTGTTCAGCAACGAGGCGATTCCGGTGGACGTGCTGATCAGCCCGGAGCAGGTGGTGACCAACCACATCAAGCGGCTGATCGAATACCCCGGCGCCCTGCAGGTGATCGACTTCGCCGACGGCAAGGCCCAGCTGGTGGCGGTGCGCGCCTACTACGGCGGCCCGCTGGTCGGCCAGCAACTCCGGCAGATCCGCGAGCACATGCCCACCGTGGATGCCCGGGTGGCGGCGATCTTCCGCCGCAACCGGGCGATCCTGCCCAAGGGCGACACGGTGATCGAGGCCGACGACGAGGTGTTCTTCATCGCCGCCAAGACCCATATCCGCGCGGTGATGAGCGAGCTGCGACGCCTCGAGATCAGCAACAAGCGGATCGTCATCGCCGGCGGCGGACACATCGGCGAGCGCCTGGCCGAGGCCATCGAGAGCCGCTACCAGGTGAAGATCATCGAGGCCAATCCGGCGCGCTGCCGCTACCTCTCGGACACCCTGGACAGCAGCATCGTGCTGCAGGGCAACGCCTCGGACAAGGACCTGCTGGTCGAGGAGAACATCAACGAGGTCGACATCTTCCTCGCCCTGACCAACGACGACGAGGCCAACATCATGTCCTCGCTGCTGGCCAAGCGCCTCGGCGCGCGCAAGGTGATGAGCATCATCAACAACCCGGCCTACGTCGACCTGGTGCAGGGCGGCGAGATCGACATCGCCATCAGCCCGCAGCTGGCCACCATCGGCACCCTGCTGACCCACGTGCGCCGCGGCGACATCGTCAGCGTGCACTCGCTGCGCCGCGGCGCGGCGGAAGCCATCGAGGCGATCGCCCACGGCGACGCCAAGTCGAGCAAGGTGGTCGGGCGCATGATCGGCGAGATCGAGCTGCCCCAGGGCACCTCCATCGGTGCGGTGATCCGCGCCGAGCAGGTGCTGATCGCCCACGACGATACCCTGATCGAGTCCGGCGACCACGTGATCCTCTTCCTGGTCGACAAGAAGCACATCCGCGACGTGGAGCGGCTGTTCCAGGTGGGGCTGACCTTCTTCTGAGAGCGGCGAAGACGGGCGTCGTGCGGTGCCCTCAATACCACTCCCGCTCGCCCGGCGGACGCCGCTTGAAGCGCTTCATGGTCCACATGTACTGGCTGGGATAGGTGCGCACGTACTTGCCGATCACCGCGCTCATCGCCGCCACGGCGGTTTCCGTGTCCTGGCTGTACATCTCCGGCGGCGCGGCCTCGAGGATCACCCGGTAGCCCGAGCCGTCGGCCAGGCGCACGGCGTGCAGGAAGACGCCGACCGCCTTGCCGCCGGCGAGCATGTTCGGCACGAACTTGCTGGTCAGCGCCCGGGTGCCGAGAAAGGGCACGAAGAGGCCGCTGCCCTCGCCCGGCTCGGGGTCGGCCGGAATGCCCACCGCGCCGCCCCGGCGCACCTCGCGGAGCACGCTGAGGATGCCTTCGCGGGTCGAGGGGGCGACGCGATTGCCCAGCTGCACGCGCTGGCGCTGCAGCAACTCGTCCACCGCCCGCAGCTTGGGCGGCCGGTAGAAGATGACCGGCTTGCACTGGCTGCAGTAGAAGTGGTTGAGCACTTCCCAGTTGCCCAGGTGGCTGGTGATGCCGACCACCCCCTTGCCGGAGGCCAGCGCCTGCTCGAGCACCTGCAGGCCTTGCACCTCGCGCACCCGGGCGAGGGACTTGCGCGCCGGCCAGATCCAGGCGCAGGCGCTTTCGGTGAGGGTTTTGCCGATGTCGCGCAGGCTCCGGCGCACCAGGCGCTCGCGCGCCCGGGCGTCGAGTTCGGGGAAACACTGGCCGATGTTGATCCGCACCACCTCGCGCGAACGGTTCGGCACATGCGCCATCAACCAGCCGAGGGTTGTCCCGACGCCCTGTACGGCGCGCCAGGGCAGCAGGGCGAAGAGGCGCAGGGAGGTGATCACCACTGCGCCCTTGAGCTTTTCCACAAACGGACTCCTGGGTTGAAAACGGCTCATAGTGTAATGCAGCCCGCCGGCAGGGCAGGCGGAACCGGCCTTTGGTCGGAGGTGCCGCTCAGCGGCGTGGCGCGGGGATGGGCCGGGCGGCCGGCTCCGCCAGTTCGGCATGGCGGTCGCAGTCGACGGTGTGGTCCATGACCATCCCGCACGCCTGCATGAAGGCATAGCAGATGGTCGGACCGACGAAGGCGAAGCCGGCCTTCTTCAGCGCCCGGCTGAGCGCCTCGGCCTTCGGGGTGGTCGCCGGCACCTCGGCCGGCGTGCGGAAGCGGTTGATCCGCGGCGCGCCGCCGACGAACGACCACAGCCAGCCGGCCGGGTCCTCGAGCTGCAGCCAGGCGCGGGCGTTCTGCCGGGCCGCCTCGAGCTTGCGGCGGTTGCGGATGATGCCGGGGTCCTGCAGCAGGCGCTCGATCCCGGCATCGTCGAGGACAGCCAGGCGCCCGGCATCGAAACCGAACAGCACCCGGCGGTAGTGCTCGCGTTTCTTCAGCACGGTGAACCAGGACAGTCCGGCCTGGAATCCCTCCAGAAGCAGCAGCTCGAACAGGCGTTGCGGATCGTCCAGGGGCACGCCCCATTCCGCGTCGTGATAGGCCTGGTACAGCGGGTCGTCGGAGCACCAGAAGCAGCGTGGCATGGGCGTTCGCATCAGGGTGGAGGCCGCCGGGAATCGGGTATACTCGCAGCCCTTTACGTCGCAGCCTCAGGACAGGGTGATTTTTGTGAGCCAGACTACGCCTGCCGTGCGCACCTTCCAAGACCTGATTCTCGCCCTGCAGAACTACTGGGCCGAACAGGGTTGCGTGGTGCTGCAGCCCTACGATATGGAAGTGGGCGCCGGCACCTTCCACACCGCCACCTTTCTGCGCGCCATCGGCCCGGAAACCTGGAACGCCGCCTACGTGCAGCCTTCGCGCCGCCCGGCCGACGGTCGCTACGGCGAGAACCCCAACCGCCTGCAGCACTACTACCAGTTCCAGGTGGTCCTGAAACCCAACCCGGACGACATCCAGGATCTCTACCTGGAATCCCTGCGGCGCATCGGCATCGACACCCACGTGCACGACGTGCGCTTCGTCGAGGACAACTGGGAGTCGCCGACCCTGGGCGCCTGGGGCCTGGGCTGGGAAGTCTGGCTGAACGGCATGGAGGTCACCCAGTTCACCTACTTCCAGCAGGTCGGCGGCGTCGAGTGCTACCCGGTCACCGGCGAGATCACCTACGGCCTGGAGCGCCTGGCCATGTACCTGCAGGGCGTCGATTCGGTATACGACCTGGTGTGGACCGACGGCCCGTTCGGCAAGGTCACCTACGGCGACGTGTTCCACCAGAACGAGGTGGAGCAGTCCACCTACAACTTCGAGCACGCCAACGTGGCCAAGCTGTTCGAGCTGTTCGACTTCTACGAGTCCGAGGCCAACCGCCTGATCGAGCTGGAGCTGCCGCTGCCGACCTACGAGATGGTCCTCAAGGCCTCGCATACCTTCAACCTGCTGGACGCCCGCCGCGCCATCTCGGTGACCGAGCGCCAGCGCTACATCCTGCGCGTGCGCACCCTGGCCCGCGCCGTGGCGCAGAGCTACCTGCTGGCGCGCGCCAAGCTCGGCTTCCCGATGGCCCCCCCCGAACTGCGTGACGAAGTCCTGGCCAAGCTGGAGGCTGCAGAATGAGTGCACAAGATTTCCTGGTCGAACTGGGCAGCGAAGAGCTGCCGCCGAAAGCCCTGAAGAACCTCGCCGCCGCCTTCCTCGCCGGCATCGAGAAGGGGCTGGCCAGCGCCGGCCTCGACTACCGGGTCGCCCGCGTCTACGCCGCGCCGCGCCGCCTGGCGGTGCTGGTCGAGCAACTGTCCACCCAGCAGCCGGACCGCACCCAGAACCTCGACGGCCCGCCGCTGGCGGCCGCCTTCGACGCCGAGGGCAATCCGACCCAGGCCGCCCTCGGCTTCGCCCGCAAGTGCGGCGTCGAGCTGAGCGAGATCGACAGCAGCGGCGCCAAGCTGCGCTACAGCCGCCAGATTCCCGGCCAGCCGGCCGCCGCGCTGCTGCCGGCGATCGTCCAGGCCTCGCTCGACGAGCTGCCGATTCCCAAGCGCATGCGCTGGGGCGCGCGCAAGGACGAGTTCGTCCGCCCGAGCCAGTGGCTGGTGATGCTGCTCGGCAACCAGGTGGTCGACTGCGAGATCCTCGCCCAGAAGGCCGGCCGCGAATCCATGGGCCACCGCTTCCACCACCCGGACGCGGTGCGCATCAGCCAGCCGTCCAGCTACCTGGAAGACCTGCGCAGCGCCTACGTGCTGGCCGACTTCGCCGAGCGCCGCGAGCTGATCGCCGGCTGCGTCGCCGAACTGGCCGCGCAGCAGCAGGGCAGCGCCATCGTCCCCGAGGAGCTGCTCGACGAGGTGACCGCGCTGGTCGAATGGCCGGTGCCCTTGGTCTGCTCCTTCGAGGAACGCTTCCTCGCCGTGCCCCAGGAAGCGCTGATCTCCACCATGCAGGACAACCAGAAGTACTTCTGCCTGCTGGATGCCAATGGCAAGCTGCTGCCGCGCTTCATCACCGTGGCCAACATCGAGAGCAAGGACCCGGCGCAGATCGTCGCCGGCAACGAGAAGGTGGTGCGCCCGCGGCTGACCGACGCCGAGTTCTTCTTCAACCAGGACAAGCGGCAGAATCTGGAAAGCTTCAACCAGCGCCTGGCCAGCGTGGTCTTCCAGGCCCAGCTGGGCAGCGTGCTGGACAAGGCCGAGCGCGTCTCGCGGCTGGCCGGTTTCATCGCCGAGCGCATCGGCGGCAATCCGGAGCACGCCATCCGTGCCGGCATCCTGTCGAAGAGCGACCTGGCCAGCGAGATGGTCAGCGAATTCCCCGAGCTGCAGGGCATCGCCGGCTACCACTACGCGCTCAACGACGGCGAGCCGGAAGACGTCGCCCGCGCCCTCGACGAGCAGTACATGCCGCGCGGCGCCGGCGCCCAGCTGCCGTCGACGCTGACCGGCGCCGCGGTGGCGATGGCCGACAAGCTCGACACCCTGGTCGGCATCTTCGGCATCGGCATGCCGCCCACCGGCAGCAAGGACCCCTATGCCCTGCGCCGGGCCGCCCTGGGCATCCTGCGCATCCTCATCGAGAAGCAGCTGGACCTGAACCTCGAGGAGGCCAGCCACTTCGCGGTCGCCCAGTACGGCGCCAAGGTCAAGGCCGCCGGCCTCGCCGAGCAGGTCAGCGAGTTCGTCTTCGACCGCCTGCGCGCGCGCTACGAGGACGAGGGCGTCGACGTCTCCAGCTACCTGGCGGTGCGTGCCCTGCAGCCGGCCTCGGCCTACGACCTGGACCTGCGCGTGCAGGCGGTGCAGGCCTTCCGCCGGCTGCCGGAAGCCGAGGCGCTGGCCGCGGTGAACAAGCGCGTCTCCAACCTGCTCGGCAAGTACGAGGGCAAGCTGCCGGCGACCATCGAGGCCCGCTACTTCGACAACGCCTGCGAGTTCTCCCTGTACTCGGCGCTGCAGCAAGCCCAGCACGCGGTCCGGCCGCTGGCCGCCGAACGCCGCTACCGCGAGGCGCTGGAGCGCCTGGCCAGCCTGCGCGATCCGGTGGACGCCTACTTCGAGGCGGTGCTGGTCAACGCCGAGGACCCGGCGATCCGCGCCAACCGCCACGCCATGCTGGCGCAGCTGCGCGGCCTGTTCCTCTGCGTCGCCGACATCTCCGTGCTGGGACAGTGAGCGATGAAGCTGATCGTGCTCGATCGCGACGGGGTCATCAATGAGGACTCCGACGCCTTCGTCAAATCCGCGGAGGAATGGATTCCCATCCCCGGCTCCATCGAGGCGATCGCTCGTCTGAGCAAGGCCGGCTGGACGGTGGCGGTCGCCACCAACCAGTCGGGCCTGGCCCGCGGCCTGTTCGACATGACCGCCCTCACCGACATGCACCTGAAGCTGCAGCAACTGGTGATGGAGCAGGGCGGGCGGATCGACCTGATCGTGCACTGCCCGCACGGCCCGCAGGACGGCTGCAGCTGCCGCAAGCCGCTGCCCGGCATGTTCCACAGCATCGCCGAACACTTCCGGCTGCCCGACCTGAAGGGC
Source organism: Azotobacter chroococcum (assembly GCF_004339665.1). GTDB lineage: Bacteria > Pseudomonadota > Gammaproteobacteria > Pseudomonadales > Pseudomonadaceae > Azotobacter > Azotobacter chroococcum. The sequence continues at coordinate 47,840 of NZ_SMMU01000020.1, read as the reverse complement.
GTGCCGGTGGTCGGCGACAGCCACCGCGACCTGCACGCCGGCCTGGTGCTCGGCGGCAGCCCCTATCTGGTGAAGACCGGCAAGGGCCTGCGCACCCTGCAAAACATCCTGCCGCCCGGCACCCAGGTGTTCGATGACCTGGCGGCCGTCGTCGATCATCTTCTCAAGGCCGATGGCTGAGCCCATGCAATCCCTTCGCATTCCGATCTTCTATCTGCTGCTGTCCCTGAGCACCGTCATCTGGTGCCTGATCAGTCTGGTGGTCGCGGTCTTCCTGCCGTTCCGCGCCCGCTACCGTTTCGTCGTGCAGACCTGGTGCCGCTGCGCCGTCTGGCTGGCCTGGCACATCCTCGGCATCCGCTATGAACTGCATGGCGTGGAGAGCATCCCCCAGCGCCCCTGCGTGATTCTCGCCAAGCACCAGAGCACTTGGGAAACCTTCTTCCTCTCCGCCTACTTCGAGCCGCTCAGCCAGGTGCTCAAGCGCGAGTTGCTGCGCGTCCCGTTCTTCGGCTGGGCGATCGCCCTGCTCAAGCCGATCGCCATCGACCGCGGCAACCCCAAGGCGGCGCTCAAGCAGCTGGCCGAGCAGGGCCACAAGCGCCTGGAGCAGGGCGCCTGGGTGCTGATCTTCCCCGAGGGCACCCGCGTGCCGGTCGGCCAGATCGGCAAGTTCTCCCGCGGTGGCGCCGCCCTCGCGGTAAACGCCGGTCTGCCGGTGCTGCCGGTCGCCCACGACGCCGGCCTCTACTGGCCCAAGGAAGGCTGGGGCAAGACCCCCGGCACCGTCCGGGTGGTCTTCGGCCCGCCGCTGCAGGCCGAGGGCGAGGGTCCGCGGGCCATCGCCGACCTCAACGAGCGCGCCTTCGCCTGGGTCGAGCAGACCCAGCGGCAGCTCGGCGTCCTGGCCGACAACCCGGTGGTGGATGGACCGGCCAAGGTTTAACATCCCGGCATGCACTCCGGACCAGGCCGTCTCCCATGCCGACCTTCCCGTGGACGAAGTCCGCTGCCGCCGGGCCTCGTTCCACGTGGAACCCCTGCACGGCATGCCGCCCCATAGATCCTCTCGCCAGACCAGACGTAGCCGGAACCTTCCCATGGATTACACCGCCCAATGCCGTCGTCACCGCTTCCCCTGCCGTCGAACCGGCAGGAAGTCCGCGAGCGGGATGTCCTTGTCATGACTGCCGATGGAAACGTTCCGCTGCCGGAGGCGCTGGTCGAAGAGGGCACGCTGTTCTTCCTGCCGTTGCCGCAGCTCCTGGCACTGCTCAACCTGCCGGCAGCGGACGCGCTGCCGGACGGCGCGTCCGGCGGCGCCGGCTACTGGCCTGCCCATGCGCAGTGGCAGCGGCTGCTGGCCGATGGCCTGTTCGCCCATCCTGCCGCCCAGGACTACTGGCAGCAGCGCCTGGAGGAAGAGCACCGGCTGGCCGGCCAGATCCTGCCGCAGCAGGACGCCCTCGAGCGGCTGCGCTGCCTGACCCTCAGCCCGCTGGCCGGCGAACTCGGTTGCCCGCCGGCTGGCGAGCGCCTGCGCCGCCATCTGCAGGAGGCCTCGGAAAGCGACGCCCTGCTGGAAAGCGAGCTGCTGCTCGAGACCCGGCTCGCCGACGTGTTCGCCGCGGCGCTGCGCCTGGCGGCCTGGCGGGTGGTCGATCTGAGCCTCCAGCACTGGGAGCTGCTGAGCGGGGACGGCGAGCAGGACGAGGTGCTGCTCGAGCGCTTTCTGCCGGCCTTCGATGCCGAGGGCGGGCAGTGGAGCAACCCGGTGGAGGACTATCTCGCCCATCTCGCCGGCATGGTCGGCTGTGGCTGTCCGGAGCAGCCGTCCGACTGCAGTGGCCTGGCCAGGGTCTGGGCCGGCGAGAGGGCCGATGCCCAGGCCCGGGAGCACCTGCTCGGCGCCTGGCGGCAGGGGCGCCGCCGGGCGGACGCCCGGACAGTCGCCGGGTTGATGAATGCCGTCCTGCGCCGGCTCCTCGGCGGCGGAGAGAGAGAGGCGCCGGGCGATCTCGCCCTCGGCCGGCAGCTGCTCTGCGAATCCTTCCGCTTCGCGGAAAGCTGTGCCTACCTGCAGCGAATCCTGGCCCGGCTGGGCATGGCGGACGGAGCGATCGCCGAAATCTTCGCCGTCTACCGCAGCGAATACCGCCGGGCACGGGCCGCGCTGGGCCGGCCCCTGGCAGAAGACGGCGGCGCCTGAGCGTCGCTGCTCCGTTCCAGCGGGGGCTCCCCTGGCTGCGGAGCCGGCAGGAACTCCGGCACAATGGCCTTTCGGAATCAGCACTTTTCTGAAGGAGCCGTCATGACAGTTTCCCAGCCGGGCATCCTGGCCGCCGTACCCTCGCAGGCACGCCACCTGTTCTTCTCCCTCGAATCGGCAGATGCCCTGCCTGTCGCGCTCGACCGGCTCGGCAGCCTGGCCGACGGCGAGACGATCGTCGTCGGCCTCGGCGCATCGCTGCTGCAGGCACAGGGGCGCCAGCTGGCCGGCCTGCGCGTGTTCCCGGCGCTGAGCGGTGCCGGCGTGGACGTCCCCTCGACCCAGCATGCCCTGTGGTGCTGGCTGCGCGGCGAGGATCGCGGCGAGCTGCTGCAGCTCGGCCGCCAGCTCGTCGCCGCCCTGGCCCCGGCGCTGCGCCTGGTGCAGAGCAGCGACGCCTTCCGCTATCGGGAGGGCCGCGACCTGACCGGCTACGAGGACGGCACCGAAAACCCCGAAGGCGAACAAGCCGTTGCGGCCGCCATCGTCGGTGCGGGTCCCGAGGGCGAGCGGGGTGGCAGCTTCGCCGCCGTGCAGCACTGGGTGCACGACCTCGACCATTTCGGCAGCCTGTCGCCGGACCAGCAGGACCATATCGTCGGCCGGCGCCAGAGCGACAACGAGGAGCTGGAAGACGCGCCGGCCTCCGCCCACGTCAAGCGCACCGCCCAGGAAAGTTTCGCCCCGGAGGCCTTCGTCGTGCGCCGCTCGATGCCCTGGAACGACGACCGGCAGGCCGGCCTGCTGTTCCTCGCCTTCGGTCACAGCCTCGATGCCTTCGAAGCCCAGCTGCGCCGCATGGCCGGTCTGGAGGACGGCATCAGTGATGCGCTGTTCCGCTTCAGCAAGCCGGTCAGCGGCGGCTACTACTGGTGCCCGCCGCTGCGCGAGGGGCGGCTGGATCTGCGGGCGGTGCTGGGCTAGTCCCCCAGCGCCTCGTAGCAGGCGGGGGTGAAGCGCGGCGTGCAGAGGCAGTAGAAGGCCAATTCGCGGTCGCCGGTATTGGCGATCTGCTGCGTGGTGCCGGCCGGGATGACCACCAGATCGCCGGGACCCACCGCCTCGGGCGGTTGCCGGCCGAGGCTGACCTGGCCTTCGCCGTGGAGGATCAGGTAGCGCTCGTCGACCCCGTGCAGGCGGTGCAGCTGGGTGGTCTCGCCCGGCGCCACCGTCGCCAGGGCGATGGACAGCGCCGGGTCGCCGGCACTGTTGCACAGCTCGAGGATGCGGCAGCGTTCCGTGGTCCGGAAGGCCGTGGCGGGATCGGCCCGCAGGATGGCCGGCTTCATGGCCGTTCCTCCGGTTTTTCCGCAGCTGCCGACGGGCGTGGTGCGCCGCGTCGCAGCAGGCCGCCGAGGCCTGGCAGGCAGGCGGCAAAGCGGCGCAGGAAGTCCGGCTGCAGGCGGAACAGGCAGAGCGCCACCGTGGCGTTGGCCAGCGCGGCGACGCCGAACAGCACGGGGATCGACAGGCCCGCCGCCAGCAGGAGCGCCGCCGCGAGGGCGCCCGCGACCATGAACAGGGCGTTGAGGATGTTGTTGGCGGCGACCACCCGCGCGCGCTGCGCGGCGGCCGAGCGCAGCTGCATCAGGGTGTACAGCGGGACGATGAACAGGCCGCCGAACAGGCCGAGGGCGAACAGGTCGGCGAGCACGCGCAGGGTGCCCGGCGCCGCCAGCAGCGCGGCCAGGTCGAGCGTGACGCTCGGCGCCGTGGCAGGCGAGGCGAGGGCCAGGTCGAGGCCGGCCAGGCTGAGGCCGAGGGCGCCCAGCGGCACCAGGCCGATCTCCACATGCTGCTTCGAAAGGCGTGCGCAGAGCAGCGAGCCGCTGCCGATGCCGAGGGTGAAGACGGCGAGCAGCAGGGTCACGCCGCCCTCCGCGGCGCCGAGCACGTCCTTGGTGTAGGCCGGGAGCTGGGCGAGCAGCAGCGCGCCGTACAGCCAGAACCAGGAGATGCCGAGGATCGCCAGGAACACCAGGCGGTCGGCGCGGGCGAAGCCGATGCCGCGCCAGGTTTCGCCGAGCGGGTTGGGATTGAGGCGCAGGCCGGGTTCCGGCGGGAGCGCCACCGGGATGCGCAGGCTGCCGAGGTAGCCGACCACGGCGACGACCAGGCAGCCGGCGGTGATCCACAGGGTGCCGCCGGTGACGCCGGCGAGCAGGCCGCCGGACAGGGTGCCGACCAGGATGGCGACGAAGGTGCCGGCCTCGATCAGCGCATTGCCGCCGACCAGCTCGGCCTCGCCCAGGTGCTGGGGCAGGATGGCGTACTTCACCGGGCCGAACAGGGTCGATTGCAGGCCGAGGAGGAACAGGCTGGCCAGCAGGATCTCCAGGCTGTGCAGCCAGAAGCCGGTGCCGGCGAGCAGCACGATGAGGATCTCCAGCAGCTTGACCCAGCGCGCCAGCAGGGCCTTGTCGTACTTGTCGGCCAACTGCCCGGCGCTCGCCGAGAACAGGAAGAACGGCAGGATGAACAGGCCGGCCGCCAGGTTGGCCAAGAGGCCGGGGGACAGGCTGGTCCACTGCGTGGTCTGGAAGGTCAGCAGGACCACCAGGGCGTTCTTGAACAGGTTGTCGTTGAAGGCACCGAGGAACTGGGTGACGAACAGCGGGCCGAAGCGGCGGGTCCTGAGCAGGGAAAGGGAAGAACTCATGCGGGAATCTCCTCGGCCATGCGCTTGAGGCTCTGGTAGTCGGTCTTGCCGGTGCCGAGCAGGGGCAGTGCGTCGATCCGGCGAATCACGCGCGGCACTGCCAGCTCCGGCAGGCCGAGTGCCCGGGCGGTGGCGAGCAGGCGTTCGCGGCCGAGTTCCGGGGCGGTGGTGAAGAGTACCAGTGCTTCGCCGCGGGCGGCGTCGCTGCGTGTCGCCGCGGCGTGGATGAAGTCCGGGGCGGCGCTTGCGGCGAGGCCTTCCACCGCTTCCAGGGAGATCATCTCGCCGGCGATCTTGGCGAAGCGCTTGAGGCGGCCGCGGATGTACAGGAAGCCGTCGGCGTCGACGCTGGCGATGTCGCCGGTGGCATACCAGCCGGGGCGGATCGCCGGCGGCGGCTGGATGACCCCGGGCTGGTCGAACAGCAGGTAGCCCTTGAGCAGGTTCGGTCCCTTCAGGTGCAGGGCGCCGCCCTCGACGATGCCGGGCACCGGCTCCAGCTCGTAGTCGATACCGGGCAGCAGCTGGCCGACGCTGCCGTTGCGGCAGGCCATCGGCACGTTGACCGCCACCACCGGCGCGCACTCGGTGACCCCGTAGCCCTCGAGGATGCGGATGCCGAACTTGTCGAGCCAGTGCTCGCGCACGCTCTCGGCCAGCCGCTCGGCGCCGGCGATCACGTAGCGCAGGCGGCCGAAATCGTAGGGATGGGCGAACTTGGCGTAGTTGCCGAGGAAGGTCGAGGTGCCGAACAGCACGGTGCAGTTGCGGTCGTAGACCAGCTCGGGGATGACCCGGTAGTGCAGCGGGTTGGGGTAGAGGAACACCTGGCAGCCGGACACCAGCGGCAGCAGCGCGCCGCAGGTCAGGCCGAAGGCGTGGAACAGCGGCAGGGCCATCATGAACTTGTCCTGCGGGGTGAAGTCGGCCACCGCGCGGATCTGTGCGACGTTGGCCAGCAGCGAGGCATGCGAGTGGACCACGCCCTTGGGCTTGCCTTCCGAGCCCGAGGTGAACAGCACCACGGCGGCATCCTCGGGCTGCTGGGGCAGCGCGGCGTGGCGCGGAAAGGCCAGGTGCCAGAGCAGCCACAGGCGGTCGGCGAGACCGAAGTCGGCCTTCAGATCCTCCAGGTAGTGCACGCGGATCTCCGCCACGGCCGCGAGCAGCGGGCCGAGATGCGCCTTCTCGACGAAGGTGCGCGAGGCGACGATGGTCTTGATGTCGGCGGCCTGGCAGGCGGCGCGCAGCCCCTCGGGGCCGGCCGTGTAGTTGAGCAGGGCGGGGATGCGCCGGCCGAGCGACAGGCCGAGCAGCAGGCCGAGGGTCGGCGCGGCGTTGGGGGCGAGCACCCCGAGCGTCTCGCCCGGTGCGCTCAGGCGCGAGGTCAGGCGGGCCAGGGCCAGCGCCATCTTCAGCAGCGAGCCGTAGGTCTCCTCCTGCAGGCGGATGTCCTCCACCAGCCGGTACTGCGTGCCGAAGGTCGCCTTGGCGTCGAGGAAGGCCTCGTAGAGGGTGCGCGGCGGGCGGGTGGCGACCAGCATGTCGAGCAGAATGTGGCGCATCAGCTCGCCGGCGCGGCGGCGGCGCAGCCGGGCCGAGGGCAGCGCGGGCATGGGGATGCGCTGCGGCGGGCGGATCGCGATGCGCATCCTGGGAAACGCCTGGCGCGGGAACACGCCGGCCAGGCGGCCGAAGTAGCTGCGCGCGGCGCCGTCGATGCGCACCGGCACCACGGTGGCGCCGGTCTTGGCGGCGACCAGGGCAGCGCCGTCGTAGACCTTCATCAGCGAGCCGGTGCGGGTGATCCGCCCTTCCGGGAAGATTGCCACGGGCCGTCCGCTTTCCACCAGCCTGACGATCTGCTTGATCGCCAGCGGGCTGCTCGAGTCGACCGTGAGGTGCGGCACGAAGCGTAGCAGGAAGCGGAACAGCGGGCGGCTGGCGACCTGGGTGTGCACCACGAACACCGCATCCACCGGCAGGAACACGCCGAGCAGCAGGCCGTCGAGGAAGGATTCGTGGTTGGCGACGATCAGCGTGCGCGGATCGCCGAAGACGTTGCGGTCGCCCTGGACCTCGACCCGAAAGAGGATCTTGAGGAGCAGGCGCAGAAGGGGCTTGAGCATGATCGATCCCTGGCATGGAGGAGCCGCCAGCATGGCGACTCATGGATGAAAGCGAAACCTTGTTGGAAAAAGTCGTGCAGAATTGCCAGACAAGTAGCGGAAAACGATACCTTTGTCCGATGAGCGAACTCGACCGCCTGGTAGGCACCCTCAAGCAGCGCCTGAAACTCCAGGGCATCACCTATCGCGAGCTGGGCACGCGCCTCGGGCTGTCCGAGGCGAGCGTCAAGCGCATGTTCGCAACCCGACGTTTCAGTCTCGACCGGCTGCTCGAGATCGGCCACCTGCTCGGCTTCAGCCTGGCCGAGCTGGCCCAGGAGGCGGCGCTGAGCGGCACCCGCCTGCACACCCTGAGCGAAGTCCAGGAGCGCGAGCTGGTCTCCGACGAGAAGCTGCTGCTGGTGGCGGTCTGCGTGCTGAACCACTGGACGTTCGACGAGATCCTCGCCGTCTATCGGCTCGGCGAGGCGGAGTGCATCCAGCGCCTGGCCCGGCTGGACCGCCTGCGCCTGCTCGACCTACTGCCGGGCAACCGCGTGCGCCTCAACGTCGCACGGGATTTCGACTGGCTGCCCGCAGGGCCGATCCGCAGCTTCTTCCGTCGCCAGGGATTGGGGGATTTCCTGCACAGCGACTTCGCCGCCGCGGACGAGGTCATGGCCTTTTCCCACGGCATGCTCACCGAGTCGGCGCTGGCCAAGCTGCAGGCGGAGATCCGCACGCTGCGCCGGCGTTTCGCCGAGTTGCACGAGGAAAGCCTGGTCGCGCCGCTGGCGAAGCGGCATGGCACGGGGATGTTGCTGGCATTGCGCGAGTGGGAGCTGGGTGCCTTCACCCGGCTGCGGCGCAAGGCCTGAGCGGGGGAGGGAAAGGCGGGGCCCGGAAAGAAAACTCCCCCTGCGGGGAGGGGGAGTGGCGAACAGGCCTAGTGGGGCATCCTTGCCGAAAGAAAAAGGGGAAAACCGTGCGGTCGATTAAACCGGACCGCGGTGCTCGCGCTGAACGGTGGAGACGAAGCTCAGGGCATCGGCGAAGGCGACGGTTTCGTACTTCGGCTTGTAGTCGGCCAGGCCCTGGGCCATGGTGATGACCTTGTCTTCGGCGCTCTGGCCCTTGAAGTCTTCCTTGTCCAGGCGCAGGTCGTCCATCATGGTGTTCCAGATGGCGCCTTCTTCGTGGGGCTGAAGGATCATCTTGACGCCGTCGAGCTCGGTGTAGACCGGCTTGCTCAGGTTGCCAACGTAGAAGATCACCTGTACGTCGGCAGCCAGGTCGCCCTTGTAGCGCTCGAACAAGGGCTGGATGTGGGCCAGTTGGTCCAGGCCACCGGAAACCATGCTCAGCTTGTCGTTCTTGAACAGCAGGCCGGCTTGCTTCAGCACGGCTTTCGGCGGCAGGCGGCGGCCGGCGTCGTCGGCGATGTCGCCTTCGATCACGACCAGATCGCCGCGGAAGGCTTCAACGCCGGCTTCGGTGGTTGCGCCCTTGACGCTGAGGTTGCACAGCAGGGATTGGTCTTCGTAGCTTTTCAACAGCATGGTTGGCTTCTCGTCTAGGTGAAGGAAGAGGAGTCAGGCCACTTCGGTGGCACTGGGGTTGGCGAGGGCGAGGAGACTGCTCCAGTCGGCCTCGATCAGTTGCAGGTTCTTGCGCTCGCAGACCTTGCGTTCTTTGTCGCTCGGCTGATCGATCAGGACCCAGCCGGCCGGTTCGGCGGCATCGTAGATCATATCGCTCATCACCATGCGCTCGGTGTCGCGGTTGAAGTGCTGGCCGAGGAACAGGTAGCGCTTGTTCTTGCGGTGCAGCTTGAGCCAGTCGGGAATCGCGAAGCCGCCCATCAGCTCGGTGATGTAGTCGACGAAGTCGGCATCGGAGGCCACGTAGCCGGGCTTGGGCAGCGGCGTGCCGTGCGGCTTGAAGATCACCGGCAGGGCGGTGTCGACCTGCTCCAGGGCGATCTTGCGGTACTTGCCGTCCGCGAAGTGGTACAGGTCGAAGCGGTAAGGGGTCGCGGCGAGGCGTGCGGCGCCGACCACCAAGGTGTGCTTGCGCTCGGCAGCGATATAGCAGTGCTGCAGCTGGGTGTCGCGGTTGCAGTCGATGATATAGGGCAGGTCGAGACTGGTCAGCCACTGGTGGACCGCCGAGGGGGTCCAGTTGTCGCCGCCGTAGACCTGGGTCAGGAAGCGCTCGATGAAGCTGCGGCCCTTCTTGTTCTCCAGGTGCATGGCGGCCCGGGAGAACTCATACATAAGACGGGGCGACATCGGCTGTCCGCCGGTCATGGCGAGGATCAGGCTGTCGCTGTCGGCGGGGATCGGCTTGCCCGTGTCGCGGTCGACGACTCCACGCAGGACGCCCTGGCCCAGGTAGGGAACGATTTCGCCCGAGCCGAGCTGGGCGAGGATTTCCTTTAATAAGCTGTTGTTCACTGGACTCTCCTGCGGAAAGAAGGGCAAGAATCGACAACCACTTGCAATAACCGCGCCCAGTAGCGATATGCGAACAAGTAACTGAAATATAAGCAATTTATGGTGTTTGGCAAGGGGGCTTGTCGCGTCTGTGGGCCACGGCGGGGCGCGGCTTCGCGACAATTGTCGGTTTTGTCACATCCAGGGGCGGGGATGGCGAGGAAGTGGGAAGTGATGTAGGGACATTGTTCGGTTGTAGCAATTACAACAGACAGCGTAGGGGTTTGTAGGTGGATTGTTATGTATCAAACCGCCTTGTCGGACCTGTCGTCAGGTATCAAATCCATTTAAATCAATAAGTTAGGTGTTTGCCTCGAGTGCTGGCACAGACGCTGCATTAGGTTCAGTGCGCGGACTTGTTCAGGCTGACAAGCCGAACTTTCAAGTGGAAATGCAACCTGAGGAACTTAACTATGGCTATGCGTCAATGCGCCATCTACGGCAAGGGCGGTATCGGTAAATCCACCACCACTCAGAACCTCGTGGCGGCCCTGGCCGAGATGGGCAAGAAGGTCATGATCGTTGGTTGTGACCCGAAAGCTGACTCCACTCGCCTGATCCTGCACTCCAAGGCCCAGAACACCATCATGGAAATGGCTGCCGAAGCCGGCACCGTGGAAGATCTGGAGCTGGAAGACGTGCTGAAGGTCGGCTACGGCGGCGTCAAGTGCGTTGAGTCCGGTGGTCCGGAGCCGGGCGTTGGCTGCGCTGGCCGTGGTGTTATCACCGCGATCAACTTCCTGGAAGAGGAAGGCGCCTACGAAGACGATCTGGACTTCGTATTCTACGACGTACTGGGCGACGTGGTGTGCGGTGGCTTCGCCATGCCGATCCGCGAAAACAAGGCTCAGGAAATCTACATCGTTTGCTCCGGCGAGATGATGGCCATGTACGCCGCCAACAACATCTCCAAGGGCATCGTGAAGTACGCCAACTCCGGTAGCGTGCGTCTGGGCGGCCTGATCTGCAACAGCCGTAACACCGACCGCGAAGACGAGCTGATCATCGCCCTGGCTGCCAAGCTGGGCACCCAGATGATCCACTTCGTACCGCGTGACAACGTTGTACAGCGCGCCGAAATCCGTCGTATGACCGTGATCGAATACGATCCGACCGCCAAGCAAGCCGACGAGTACCGTACCCTGGCTCGCAAGGTTGTCGACAACAAGATGCTGATCATCCCGAACCCGATCACCATGGACGAGCTCGAAGCTCTGCTGATGGAGTTCGGCGTTATGGAAGAAGAAGACGAGTCCATCGTCGGCAAGGCCGCTGCCGAAGAGTGATAGCTCCGCTTCAGTAGGACGGGGCAGGGCAGATGGGCCCTGCCGGAGTGCCGCACTGCGCAGTGCGCAGTGCGGCCCATCCGTTACCCGCACACGAACGCAAAGCAAGAGGAGTCATACCCAATGTCCGGTATGTCGCGCGAAGAGGTCGAATCCCTCATCCAGGAAGTCCTGGAAGTTTACCCCGAGAAAGCCCGTAAAGACCGCGCCAAGCACCTGGCCGTCAACGACCCGGCGGTGACCCAGTCGAAGAAGTGCATCACTTCCAACAAGAAGTCCCAGCCCGGTCTGATGACCATCCGCGGCTGTGCTTACGCCGGCTCCAAGGGCGTGGTCTGGGGTCCGATCAAGGACATGATCCACATCTCCCACGGCCCGGTAGGCTGCGGCCAGTATTCGCGTGCCGGCCGTCGTAACTACTACATCGGCACCACCGGTGTGAACGCTTTCGTCACCATGAACTTCACCTCGGACTTCCAGGAGAAGGACATCGTGTTCGGCGGCGACAAGAAGCTCGCCAAGCTGATCGACGAAGTGGAAACCCTGTTCCCGCTGAACAAGGGCATCTCCATCCAGTCCGAGTGCCCGATCGGCCTGATCGGCGACGACATCGAATCCGTGTCTAAGGTGAAGGGTGCCGAGCACAACACCACCGTGGTTCCGGTGCGTTGCGAAGGCTTCCGTGGCGTTTCCCAGTCCCTGGGTCACCACATCGCCAACGACGCAGTCCGTGACTGGGTCCTGGGCAACCGTGACGACGACAACAGCTTCGAAACCACCCCGTACGACGTAGCCATCATCGGTGACTACAACATCGGTGGCGACGCCTGGTCCTCGCGCATCCTGCTGGAAGAAATGGGCCTGCGTTGCGTCGCCCAGTGGTCCGGCGACGGCTCCATCGCCGAAATCGAGCTGACCCCGAAGGTCAAGCTGAACCTGGTTCACTGCTACCGCTCGATGAACTACATCTCCCGTCACATGGAAGAGAAGTACGGTATCCCATGGATGGAGTACAACTTCTTCGGCCCGACCAAGACCATCGAGTCGCTGCGTGCCATCGCCGCCAAGTTCGACGAGAGCATCCAGAAGAAGTGCGAAGAAGTCATCGCCAAGTACAAGCCTGAGTGGGAAGCGGTGGTCGCCAAGTACCGTCCGCGCCTGGAAGGCAAGCGCGTCATGCTCTACATCGGTGGTCTGCGTCCGCGTCACGTGATCGGCGCCTACGAAGATCTGGGCATGGAAGTCGTGGGTACCGGTTACGAGTTCGCCCACAACGACGACTACGACCGTACCATGAAGGAAATGGGTGACTCCACCCTGCTGTACGATGACGTGACCGGCTACGAATTCGAAGAGTTCGTCAAGAAGGTCAAGCCCGACCTGATTGGCTCCGGCATCAAGGAAAAGTTCATCTTCCAGAAGATGGGCATCCCCTTCCGTCAGATGCACTCCTGGGATTATTCCGGCCCGTACCACGGCTTCGACGGCTTCGCCATCTTCGCCCGTGACATGGACATGACCCTGAACAATCCGTGCTGGAAGAAGCTGCAGGCTCCCTGGGAAGCTTCCGAAGCTGCCGAGAAAGTCGCCGCCAGCGCCTGATAGTCCGCAATCGTACGCAACGTCCGCTGTGGGCGGGCCTCCCGCCCGCAGCCGACATCCGCTATCGCCGTCCACAGATGAGTGGGGCGTAGGAGAGAGTCATGAGCCAGCAAGTCGATAACATCAAAGCCAGCTACCCGCTGTTCCTCGACGAAGATTACAAGGACATGCTTGCCAAGAAGCGCGACGGCTTCGAGGAAAAGCATCCGCAAGAGAAGATCGACGAAGTGTTCCAGTGGACCACCACTGAAGAATACAAGGAACTGAACTTCCAGCGTGAAGCCCTGACCATCAACCCGGCCAAGGCTTGCCAGCCGCTGGGCGCTGTCCTGTGCGCACTGGGCTTCGAGAAGACCATGCCCTACGTGCACGGTTCCCAGGGTTGCGTGGCCTATTTCCGCTCCTACTTCAACCGTCACTTCCGCGAGCCGGTTTCCTGCGTTTCCGACTCCATGACCGAAGACGCGGCGGTGTTCGGCGGCCAGCAGAACATGAAGGACGGTCTGCAGAACTGTAAGGCTACCTACAAGCCCGACATGATCGCAGTGTCCACCACCTGCATGGCCGAGGTCATCGGTGACGACCTCAACGCCTTCATCAACAACTCGAAGAAGGAAGGTTTCATTCCTGACGAGTACCCGGTGCCGTTCGCCCACACCCCGAGCTTCGTGGGCAGCCACGTGACCGGCTGGGACAACATGTTCGAAGGCATCGCTCGCTACTTCACCGTGAAGTCCATGGACGACAAGGTGGTTGGCAGCAACGGCAAGCTCAACATCGTCCCCGGCTTCGAAACCTACCTGGGCAACTTCCGCGTGATCAAGCGCATGCTCTCGGAAATGGGCGTGGGCTACAGCCTGCTCTCCGATCCGGAAGAAGTGCTGGATACCCCGGCTGACGGTCAGTTCCGCATGTACGCGGGCGGCACCACCCAGGAAGAGATGAAGGACGCGCCGAACGCTCTCAGCACCGTCCTGCTGCAACCCTGGCAGTTGGAGAAGACCAAGAAACTGGTCGAAGGCACCTGGAAGCACGAAGTTCCGAAGCTGAACATCCCGATGGGCCTGGACTGGACCGACGAATTCCTGATGAAAGTCAGCGAAATCAGCGGCCAGCCGATTCCGGCAAGCCTGACCAAGGAGCGTGGCCGTCTGGTCGACATGATGACCGACTCCCACACCTGGCTGCACGGCAAGCGTTTCGCCCTGTGGGGTGACCCGGACTTCGTGATGGGCATGGTCAAGTTCCTGCTGGAACTGGGCTGCGAGCCGGTGCACATCCTGTGCAACAACGGCAACAAGCGCTGGAAGAAGGCGGTCGACGCCATCCTCGAAGCTTCGCCCTACGGCAAGAATGCCACCGTCTACGTCGGCAAGGACCTGTGGCACCTGCGTTCGCTGGTCTTCACCGACAAGCCTGACTTCATGATCGGCAACAGCTACGGCAAGTTCATCCAGCGCGACACCCTGCACAAGGGCAAAGAGTTCGAAGTTCCGCTGATCCGTATCGGCTTCCCGATCTTCGACCGTCACCACCTGCACCGTCAGACCACCATGGGCTACGAAGGCGCCATGCAGATCCTGACCACCCTGGTGAACTCGATCCTGGAGCGTCTGGACGAGGAAACCCGCGGTATGCAGGCTACCGACTACAACCACGACCTGGTTCGCTAAGTCGTAGTTCAGTGGTCCTGGCTGGAGCGGCATACGCCGCTCCGGTACTTCCTTGGCGGCGGCTGCAGGTGGTGGGTCTTCAGTATCCTCGGCCTGCGGCAACCGCCAAATCTGTCTAAGGAGCAAGCCCATGCCCAGTGTCATGATCCGCCGCAACGACGCAGGTCAGCTGACCTTCTACATCGCCAAGAAAGACCAGGAAGAAATCGTGGTGTCCCTGGAGCATGACAGCCCCGAGCTGTGGGGCGGCGAAGTCACCCTCGGCGATGGTTCGAGCTACTTCATCGAGCCGATCCCGCAACCCAAGCTGCCGATCACCGTGCGCGCCAAGCGAGCCGGCGAGGCCTGATTCCATGAGTGCGCAACCGCCGTACGGCCAGGCCCCCCTGCCGGCCCATCTGGCCCTGCGCATTGCCCTGGCGGCACGCTCGCTCAAGGGGGTGGACACCGCCCACCTGCTGCGCGCCCTGATTGCCGCCGTTGGCGAACCCATCACGGAAGCGCGTCTGCGCAAACTGCGTGCTTCCCGCCTGCGTGCCCGTCTGCTCGAGGCGTGCGGAGACAGTGCGCCGCTGACGCTGACCGATCGTCAGCTGCACAGCGCGCTCGGCCTGCTCAAGGGCCGCGGCGTACGCATGCCGGAAGATCCCCTGCCGATCCCCGAGCCCTATCGCGACGGCGAATTCCCCTACTCGGTGCGTATCGCCTGCGCGTCCGACAGCGGCGAGCGCCTGGACGGCATCTTCAGCAACTGCGCGCGCTTTCTCATCTACCAGATTTCGCCCCGCGAGACTCGCCTGGTCGATCTGCGCGAGCCCGGTCCCGGCCGCGACGATGAAGACCGTCATGCGCGCCGGGCAGAATTGCTCGCCGACTGCCAGCTGCTCTACACCCTGAGCATCGGCGGTCCGGCGGCGGCCAAGGTGGTCCGCGCCGGGGTCCATCCGGTGCGTCTGGCGCGTGCCCAGCCGGCCCGCGAGATCGTCGAGGAACTGCAGCGGGTGCTGGCCACCGCGCCGCCTCCCTGGCTGGCCAAGGCGATGGGCGCCGAGCCCGACCAGCGCGTACGTTTCACCCAGTAACTGCTCCGGATGAGGACACAGCCATGATCAGCCAAACACTTCTCGACGATGTCATCCGCCAGGCCGAACAGGGGGCTCTGGACGAAAGCCTGCTCGCCAGCCTGCGCAGCGCCCATCCCGGTGTGCACTTCACCTGCTGCATGGACGACGACATCGTGGTCAACGCCAAGCCGGTCGCCGAGCGTCCGGGTTTCAACGTCTATCTGGTCAACTCCAGCGATCACTGCTCGGTGCTGAGCAACGACCTGGGCTCCGCCTCCGGCATTGTCCTGGCGGAAATCATCGAGGATTGAGGTGAGGCATGGCCGACGATCAAGGCGACATCACGCCCCTAGGCGACTGCCGGGCCTGCAGTTTCCGCATGAATCTGCTGCTGGGCGGCCGCTGCACGCCGGGCGATGCCTGCGTGGCGGTGGACAGCGGGCGGCAGATCGACCGCTTCTTCCGCAACAATCCGCAGCTGGCCGTGCAGTACCTGGCCGACTCCTTCTGGGAGCGTCGCGCCATCGCCGTACGCTATTCGCCGGTGGAGGCGCTGACCCCGCTGATTCGTGACAGCGACGAGGTGGTCCGCCGCGCCGTCGCCTACCGCCTGCCCCGCGAGCAGCTCGGCGCGCTGATGCACGACGAGGACCGCGAGGTGCGCATCACCGTGGCCGACCGCCTGCCGCTGGAGCAGTTGGAGCAGATGGCTGCCGACAAGGATTATCTGGTGCGCGCCTACGTGGTCCAGCGCATTCCCCAGGGCCGCCTGTTCCGCTTCATGCGCGATGAGGACCGCCAGGTGCGCAAGCTGGTGGCCAGGCGTCTGCCCGAGGAAAGCCTGGGGCTGATGACCCAGGATCCGGAGCCCGAGGTCCGGCGCATCGTCGCCTCGCGCCTGCGTGGCGATGATCTGCTCGAACTGCTCCACGACCCTGACTGGACGGTGCGTCTGGCGGCGGTGGAGCACGCGCCGCTGGCCGCGCTGCGCAAGCTCGACGAGCCCGATCCGGAAGTTCGCCTGGCGATCGCCGAGCGGCTCGGCAGCGCCTGATCCCCGCTGTCGCCCCGTACCTTGCGGACGGGGCGGCCTCGCCGGTCGTTCCTGCGCCGGCCTTCGTAGCCTTGTCGTCTTTCGCCCGCCGTTGGCGGGAATGCCCGTTGCCGGTTGCCAGCTTGTTGCAAACCTGACAGGAAGGCGCGTTTGTGACAAAGGTTTCCCGCGGCAAATCCTTTAAAATCAAGTGCTTACCTTATGGTACGGGCATTGCAATGATCCATTGCAACCGCTGCATCAACGACCAGAGGGGTACGCGATGAAAGCCAAGGATATTGCCGAGCTGCTCGACGAGCCTGCCTGCGAACACAACAAGAAGGAAAAGTCCGGCTGTTCCAAGCCCAAGCCCGGCGCCACTGCCGGTGGCTGTGCCTTCGATGGTGCGCAGATCGCTCTGCTGCCGATCGTGGATGTCGCGCATATCGTGCACGGCCCGATCGCCTGTGCCGGCAGCTCCTGGGATAACCGTGGTACCCGCTCCAGCGGGCCGGACCTGTACCGCATCGGCATGACCACCGATCTCACCGAGAACGACGTGATCATGGGGCGTGCCGAGAAGCGCCTGTTCCATTCGATCCGCCAGGCCGTGGAGACCTACGCGCCGCCGGCGGTGTTCGTCTACAACACCTGCGTGCCGGCACTGATCGGTGACGACCTCGACGCGGTGTGCAAGGCGGCTGCCGAGCGTTTCGACACCCCGGTGGTTCCGGTGGACTGTGCCGGTTTCTACGGCACCAAGAACCTCGGCAACCGCATCGCCGGCGAGGCCATGCTCAAGCACGTGATCGGCACCCGCGAGCCCGATCCGCTGCCGGAGGGCAGCGAGCGCCCCGGCATCAAGGTGCACGACGTCAACCTGATCGGCGAATACAACATCGCCGGCGAGTTCTGGCACGTGTTGCCGCTGCTGGACGAGCTGGGCATCCGCGTGCTCTGCACCCTGGCCGGCGATGCCCGCTACCGCGAGGTGCAGACCATGCACCGCGCCGAAGTGAACATGATGGTCTGCTCCAAGGCCATGCTCAACGTCGCCCGCAAGCTGCAGGAGCGCTACGGCACTCCGTGGTTCGAGGGCAGCTTCTACGGCATCACCGACACCTCCCAGGCGCTGCGCGACTTCGCCCGGCTGATCAAGGATCCCGACCTGACCGCCCGTACCGAAGCGCTGATCGAGCGCGAAGAGACCAAGGTGCGTGCCGCGCTGGAGCCGTGGCGCGAGCGCCTGAGCGGCAAGCGCGTGCTGCTGTACACCGGCGGCGTGAAGTCCTGGTCGGTGATCTCCGCCCTGCAGGATCTGGGCATGAAGGTGGTGGCCACCGGCACCCGCAAGTCCACCGAGGAGGACAAGGCGCGCATCCGCGAGCTGATGGGCGATGACGTCCGCATGCTGGACGAGGGCAGCCCGAAGATCCTGCTGCAGACCGTCGAGGACTACAAGGCCGACATCCTGATTGCCGGCGGCCGCAACCTGTACACCTCGCTCAAGGGGCGCGTGCCCTTCCTCGACATCAACCAGGAGCGTGAATTCGGCTATGCCGGCTACGACGGCATGATCGAACTGGTGCGTCAGCTGTGCCTGACCATCGAGAGTCCGGTCTGGGAGGCTACCCGCAGCCCGGCACCGTGGGACAGCAACGGTTACCCGCAGCCGGCGAAGACTGGCGCCTGAGGAGAGAGACATGGCCGAGATCATCAATCGCAAGAAGGCGCTGGCTGTCAGTCCGCTGAAGGCCAGCCAGACCATGGGTGGCGTGCTCGCCATCCTCGGCATGGCACGCAGCATGCCTGTCATGCATGGTTCCCAGGGCTGCACCGCCTTTGCCAAGGTGTTCTTCGTCCGTCACTTCCGTGAGCCGATTCCGCTGCAGACCACGGCGATGGATCAGGTGACCTCGATCATGGGCGCCGACGACAACATCGTCGAAGCGCTGAAGGTCATCAGCGAAAAGAACCAGCCCGGCCTGATCGGCCTGGTCACCACCGGCCTGTCGGAAACCCAGGGCTGTGACCTGCACTCGGCGCTGCACGAGTTCCGCAGCAAATTCCCGCAGTTCGACAACGTGCCGGTGGTGACCGTCAACACCCCGGACTTCTCCGGCAGCTTCGAGAGCGGCTACGCCCTCACGGTGACGGCGATCATCGATACCCTGCTGCCGGAAGACCGCAGCAAGGTCGGCCAGCGTCAGCGCCAGGTCAACGTGCTGTGCTCCTCCAGCCTGACTCCCGGTGACCTGGAGTTCATCAGCGAAAGCATCGAGGGCTTCGGCCTGCGTCCGGTGTTGATCCCGGACCTGTCCGGCTCGCTGGACGGCCACCTGGAAGAGTCGCGCCTCAACTCGCTGACCACTGGCGGCCTGACCGTGGACGAGCTGAAGAGCTGCAACCAGAGTATCGCCACCCTGGTGGTGGGCGAGAGCCTGTTCCCGGCCGCCGACCTGCTGAAGGAGCGCACCGGGGTGCCGGATCATCGCTTCGGCCTGCTGATGGGGCTGGAAGCCGTGGACCAGTGGCTGGTCACGCTGTCGAACCTGAGCGGCAACCCGGTGCCGCCGCGTCTGCAGCGCCAGCGTCAGCAACTGCAGGACGCCATGCTGGATACCCATTTCATGCTGGGTGATAGCCGGGTGGCCATCGCCGCAGACCCCGACCTGCTGCTGGCCTACGACCGCCTGCTGCGCAGCGTCGGCTCGCGCACCGTGACTGCGGTGGTGCCGGCTCGTGCCCCGGCGCTGGAAGGCTCGCCGCTGGCCGCCATCCAGATTGGTGATCTGGAAGACCTGGAAAACAGCGCGCGCGCCGAGGGTGCCGAGCTGGTGCTGGGCAACAGCCATGCGCTGCAGCCGGCCAAGCGTCTGGGCGTGCCGCTGCTGCGTGTCGGCTTCCCGCAGTACGACCTGGTCGGCGGCTTCCAGCGTTGCTGGTGCGGCTATCGCGGCACCACCCAGGCCCTGTTCGACATGGCCAACCTGCTGGTCGAAAACCACCAGGGTATCCCGCCCCATCACTCGATCTATGCGCAGAAACCCGCAACCGAACAGCCGCAATGGAGGCACTGAGCAATGTCCAGCCCGACCCGACAATTGCAGGTACTGGATGGTGAGGACGACGGCACCCTGCTGAAGGTCGCCTTCGCCTCGTCCGATCGTGAACTGGTCGACCAGCATTTCGGCTCGTCGCGCTCCTTCGTCCTCTACGGGGTCAATCCCGAGCGTTCCCAGCTGCTCTCGGTCGTCGAGTTCGGCGAGCTGGAGCAGGACGGCAACGAGGACAAGCTGGTCAGCAAGATCGAGCTGCTCGACGGCTGCGTCGCGGTGTACTGCCGCGCCTGCGGCGCCTCGGCGGTGCGCCAGCTGATGGCCATCGGCGTGCAGCCGGTCAAGGTGGCCGAAGGCGCGCGCATCGCCGAGCTCATCGAAACCCTCCAGGCCGAGCTGCGCGAAGGCCCGTCGGCCTGGCTGGCCAAGGCCATCCAGCGCACCCGCGGTCCCGACATGAAGCGTTTCGACGCCATGGCCGCCGAAGGCTGGGACGAGTAGGTCCGATCATTTTTTCAGCGAGGAAGCGTACATGTACTACGAAGACCAACAAGAACCCGTGGTGCAGGAAGACGACAAGTCCCTGCAAGATCCTCTCATCCGCCAGATGGTGATCCAGCTGCGCTCCATGGACAGCTATGGCACCTACGACACCTGGAGCGATGCCCGCGTGCTCGATCCGCTGGTGCTGACCAAGGAGCGCCGCAAGGCCATCCCGGTGGTCGGCGATCCGGACGAGACCACCATTTCCCGGGTCAAGGCCTACTACAACGCCCTCGCCCAGCTGATCGAGCGCGAGACCGGCCTGCTCGCCGTGCCGGTGATCAACATCACCCACGAAGGTTTCGGTCGCGCCCTGATCCTGGTCGGCAAGCTGGTTGCCCTGGACAAGGTGCTGCGTGACGTTCACCGCTTCGGGTTCGACTCCCTCGAGGCGCTGATCACCGAGGCCAACAAGCAGCTGGGCAAGGCAACCACGCTGGTCAACGAGCACCGTACCGTCGCCGAGCTCTGATTCGAGAGAACCCCGATGACCGAAGAAGACATCAAGGCCTTGAAGAAAGAGGTCAGCCAGAAGAAGCGCATCGCGACCGAGTGGGCCTCGCAGATCCACGACCTGGTCGAGGATCGCCTGTTCAACGACTACGACTCGCTGCCGGAATTGGCCAGGCAGGCCCACCAGGCCTGTCTGGAGTGGGCCGAAGCCAAGGCGCGTCTCGACGCGACCGGCGCCGCCTAGCCGGGCGGCGGCTTGGCCGCAGCACGGCACGCCTTGCTGGCGTGCCTGGACCAGGGCTCACGAGGTCTGCGTCCTCTACACCAGGGCTTCACCGCCCGAATCCTTGCGCCCGCCCTGGCGGCGGGCAGCTGCCGCCCGTGCCCACGAAGCCGGGCGGTGCCCGGCCAAGCCCGGGCGGCAACGCACAACAGCATTGAGAGCGGGCCTTCGAACCGCCTTTATCGATTTCGACAACCGTTTGGCCTCCGCCACCGTGAAGGGGCGGGCAGGAGAAAGTAGATGGCTATGATTACCGGGCGTACCCGTGGCGGCGCCGAGTGGGTTCCGCAGTTTGTTACCGCACTGAATCCGCAGACCTGCATCGGCTGCGGTCGCTGCTACAAGGTCTGTCCGCGCGATGTGTTCGAGCTGGTCGACCGCGCCGATCTCATGGAAGCCGACGACGATCATGACGACGATGACGAAATGATGGTCATGGCCGTCAAGGATGGCCAGGACTGCATCGGCTGCACCTCGTGCGCCAAGGTCTGCCCCAAGCAGTGCCACACCCACGAAGCCGCAGCGGCTTGAGGAGACGAGAGCATGGCCAAGCCTGAGTTCCACATCTTCATCTGCGGTCAGAACCGTCCCGCCGGGCATCCGCGCGGCAGCTGCGGCGCCAAGGGCGCCGAGCCGGTCTACAACGCCTTCGCCCAGGTGCTGATCCAGAAGAACCTGACCAATCGCATCGCCCTGACCACCACCGGCTGCCTCGGCCCGTGCCAGGCCGGCGCCAACGTGCTGATCTACCCCGGTGCGGTCATGTACAGCTGGGTGGAGCCTGCCGACGCCGCGATCATCGTCGAGCAGCATCTGCTGGGTGGCGAGCCCTACGCGGACAAGCTCACCCCTGCCGAGATCTGGTAACCGACATGGCCGATGTGCTGCTGTTCGCCGGCGAGCGCGCGTTCTTTTCCGACAGCTCGCCCCAGCCGCTGCGCTACCTGCTCAACAACGCCCTCTGCGCCGGGACCCCCGATGCCGTCGAGGCCCTGTTGCTTGAGGCGCGCCGGCGCTGGCCGGAGGAGCCGGACGCGCACATCGGCCTGTACAAATTCTACTTCGTCAGCAGACGCTACGAAGAGGCCGAGGCGGCCGTCTGGGCGGCGCTGCGTGCCGCCGCCGGGGTGGCCGGCTTCGACCGCAACTACCGCCGCCTGCACCCGGGCAGTGCCGACTGGAGTCGGCGCCAGGGCGCCGAGCGGCTGTACCTGTTCAGCCTCAAGGCGCTGGGGGTGATCCGCCTGCGCCGCGCCAAGGTGGCGATGGCCCGGCAGGTGCTGGAAAAACTGTTGGAGCTCGACCCCGGCGACGAGATCGGCGGGGGCGCCTTCCTGCAGATCGCCCGTTCCTTCGAGGAGGATGCCGCGTGACCGATGCGATGCTTGAAAAGCGCCTGGAAGATGCCCGGCCGCTGTTTGCGGAAATCTGGCAGGCGCTGGCCGACAGCCTGCGCGCCGCCGGACTCGACCAGGGCCTGGCAGTGTCCGGCACGCCGCATACCCGCGTCGAACTGCGCGAGGACGCCTACGACCACAGCCAGTCCCTGTATGCCGAATGGCGCACGCCGGGCAACGGCTATCTGGGCAGCGTGCTGATCCATGGCGATGGCCAGGCCTTTGCCGAGTTCGACGTGCTGCTGCCGCACCCGTGCAAGCCCGCATGGGTGATCGAGGCGGCTACCGCGTGGGGCTATCGCGGGGCGCTGAAGAGCGAGCTCCGCCTGCTGCCGGCGCTCGACTCATGAACGGCCTGTACGACTGGCTGCTGGAGCATGCCACCGGCGTTGCCCGCGAAGAACCCGTCGAGCGGGTCTGCCTCGGTCTCAGCTGGACCTTGGCGGAAGTCGGTGACAGCCTCGGCTTCGCCTTCGGCCCGCGCCAGGTGCCACGCACCCTGAGCTGGGCCGGCACCCTGGGCGGCCAGGCCTGCGAGCGCCTGTACCCCTGGCTGCGGTCCTGGAACACTGCCGAGTCGGCCGTGGGGCTGGCGGTGCTCAATGCCGTGATCAACCGCGCCTCGCCCTGTCTGCGCCAGGCCCAGCCGCTGCGCGGCGAGGCGCCCGGCAACCTGAGCGTGTTCGAGCACTTCCGGCCGCGTCTGGACGGGCAGAAGGTCGCGGTGATCGGCCACTATCCGGGGCTCGCGCAGCTCTGGCAGGACCTGCCGTACCGCTGCTTCGAGCGCGAACCGCAGGACGGCGACCTGCCTGATACGGCTGTCGAGCAGCTGCTTCCGGAAGCCGACTGGGTGTTCATCACCGCCAGCAGCCTGGCCAACAAGACCCTGCCGCGCCTGCTGGAGCTGTCGTCGCACGCCCAGGTGGTGCTGATGGGGCCGAGTCTGCCGTGGATCTACGACTGGCGACGGTTCGGGGTGAACTACCTGGCGGGCGTACGGGTACAGGATGCCCGGGCCGCGTGTCAGGTGGTCGCCGAAGGAGGCGGTACCCGGCTGTTCGCCGGGCCGGTGGAATATGCCCTGTTGGGTCTGGACTCATGAACGAACAACAAACCCCTGAAGATTTGGCGTGGCGGATCCTGCTCTGCCACAAGCATCCGGTGAGCGCGCGGCTGCGCTTTCTGATTCCGACCGAGGGCGGCGTGGTGCTGCCGCAGGCCCTGCCCAGGCTGGCGGTGATCGCCGAGGCGCAGGAGGCGCCGGTGCAGTGCCATCCGGCCAGCGCGCTGCGCAGCCTGCAGGAGGCGATGGCGCTCGACTGGCAGCTGGAGCTGGTCGGCGAGTTCCAGCTGAACATGGAGGTGCCGGGGCAGATTCTGCCAGTCTATCTGGCGGCCCTGTCCGGGCACGAGCTCCCTCCGGCGCCGCCCGGCACCCGCTGGATCGAGCTGCCGCAGAGCATCGGCATGCCCTGGCTCGACCGCGAACTGCTGCGACGGATCTACGAGGTGCTGATTGGTTTCGGCTGATCGCCGGAATGGGTGCCGGGGCGTGATGCCCCGGCGGAAGGACTCAGGCAGGCAGCAGGGCCTTGGCCATCTTCGGCGACAGCTGGTCCTTGCTGAACTGCGGCTCGTTCGGCGGGTACAGCGCATCCTCGATGACGCTGAAGCCGGATTCCTTGATCAGGGCGAGGATGTCGCGGACTTTTTCGCAGGTTTTCAGTTTTTCGGCGAGGGCCGGGTCCGCTTTGGCCTTCTCGGCGAAGGCCTTGATTTCCTTGATGGACATGCAGGTTTCTCTTTTCGATGGTTGCAGAAATCCCGGGTCGTCGGATCCGGGGGTGTTGGCCTTATGCAACCACAGTGCCTGCAATAAATAATCCTTGTGAATCAATGATTTGCTATGGGGTGGTTGTCGTGTTGGCGACAATCGCCAAGGCGCCTTGGCGCAATTGCGACAGATTTTTGCTCACTCCATCAGCGCCACCGACTTGATCTGCGCATACACCCGCCGCTCCGGCGCCAGCTCCAGCCGGTCGGCCGACAGGCGGGTGATCCGCGCGAGGATGCAGGCGCTGCCCAGGTCCAGGCGCACCATGACCCGCGCCGAGTCGTGCTCGTGGAACAGGTCGATGATGCGTGTCTCAAGGGTGTTGAGAATGCTGCTGTTGTGCGGCGGCTCGAGGGAGAGGCTCACGTCCCGGGCGAAGATGCGCACCCGCGTCTCCGCGCCCGGCGGCAGACGGCTGAGAGCGACGCGGAGGGTGCCGCCGGGCACCCGGATGCTGCTCAGCTGGTAATGGGGGTCATGGCTTTCCACCTGGCCGATGAGCACCACTGCGGTTTCGTCGGGGTGGCCGAGCGGCAGGCGCGGATCGCTCAGCAGCCGCTCCGGCGGACCGCTGGCGAGCGTCTGTCCCTTGTCCAGCAGCACCAGGTGGTCGGCCAGGCGGGTGACTTCGTCCTGCCGGTCGGTGACGTAGAGCAGCGGGATCTGCAGCCGCTCGCGCAGCTGTTCGAGGAGCGGGAGGATTTCCGCCCGGCTGTGGCGATCCAGGCCGGCCAGCGGCGCGTCGAGCAGCAGCAGGTCGGGGCTGGTCAGCAGCGCGCGGGCGATGGCGACGCGCTGGCGCTGGCTGTTGGGAAGCTGCGCGGCATGCTGGCCGAGCAGCGTCTCCAGGCCGAACAGGGCGACCACCTCGTCGAGGCCGAGGCGGCGCCGGGCGCGGGGTACGCGCCGGTAGCCGAACTCGAGGTTGGCCCGCACGTCCAGGTGCGGGAGCAGCTCGCCGCTCTGGCTGACGTAGCCCAGCGGGCGCAGGTGGCTGGGGCGGAAATGGGCGCCTTCCTGCCAGAGCTGTCCGCCGACGCGCAGGAAGCCTTCGGCCCGTTCCAGTCCGGCGATGGCGCGCAGCAGGATGCTCTTGCCGCTGCCGGAGCGGCCGAGCAGCACGCTGATGCCGTCACTCGGCAGTTGCAGGCGGGCGTCGAGCTGGAAGGTGCCCTGCTGCAGGCGCAGCTGCGCGTCTAGGCCCTGTTCTGGCATCTGAAGTCTCCCGTGCCCAGGGGGCGGAAAAGGTAAGGGAAGCAGGCTGCTCGCAGAGGGGCGCGAAGGGGCCGGGCGGAGCGCCGCTGGCGCGTCCGGGCATACCGGGGAGGCGCCGGCCGCCCCTCGCAATCCTGCTGGCGCGGGTTTCCCGGAGGGCTTGTCGGCTAGGGCACAAGGCCGGTTTATATGTGTAGTTTTGTGTATAACCAGACACGCCGGGAGACAGCGCAACCCGCTGAATTTCCGTAATTTAACGTATTGGCAAAGTCCTTGCACTCAGGTTTGTCAGTTGTTATCGATATATAAAAATATATAACGCATGCGGTCCGTGTCCGGCCTGTCCGGTGTCGAGCCGTCATGCCATTGCCGCAGGAGGTCCAGGATCATGCTGGAAGCACGCTCCGCCATCGCACCGCCGATCGACAGCTTCGCCTTCGCCCGCGACGGCTTCGTCCTGCTGCGCGGCTGTCTCCCCGAAAGCCTGGTCGACCGTCACGCCGCCGCGGTGGCCGCCTACCGCCTGCGCTGCGAGCCGGCCCGCGGGCAGCGCCAGGTCCATCCGCAGGCGCAGCCCCAGCGCGGCGCCTTTCATCTGCAGGCAGCCGGCATTCTCGGTCTGGTGCTGCACGAGCGGCTGCTCGCGCCGCTGAACATGCTGGCCGGCGAGAGAAGCTACCTGCTCGGCATCGATGCCCTGGACGGTGGTACGCCGGGGCTGCTCGCCTGCAATGCCTGGGCGGGCAGTGCGCCTCATCTGAGTGTACTGATCGCCCTGCGGCCGATTCCCCTCGAGGCCGGGCTCAAGGTTCAGCCGGGCAGCCACCTGGACAGCCGCCGCTCGCTGCGCCGGCTGCTCGCCGGCAATCCGGCGCTGGCCAGCCAGTTGCAGCGGATGCACGAGGAGGGTGCGAGTCTGGAGTGCTGGCGCCAGCTCGAGGTGCGTTTGCAGCGGGCGCGCGCCCAGGAGCCGCCGGGCGGCCAGGCCATGCGCCTCCTGGCGCTGCGCAAGGGCGACGTGCTGATCCGCCAGCAGGGCCTGCTCGGTGCGGCCGAGCGGGTGGAGCGCAACGGTTGCCTGGTGGTCCGTTATGGGGCGGCGCAGCTGCATCGCAACCCCTATTTCAGCGAGGCGGCCCTGGCCGGCGACTGAGCGCTCCGGGGAGCGCCGCGGGCTGTCGGGCGGGCCGCGGCGGGACAGACCGACAAGCCTTGTCGGAAATCAGACATTCATTGCCACAGGTATTGTTCGCTACAGCCAAAGGCTATTGGGCATAAAGTTAAGCTATTGATTTATAAGTAAAAATTTTATAAGTGCGGCGTGGCATGCCGGTTGCAGCGATGAACTGCGACAGGTTGAGCATGCAACCGCCAAGTTTTGAGGAGACAAGCCGATGATTACCCTGACAGAGAGCGCCAAGAGCGCGGTTACCCGCTTCATCAGCAGCACTGGCAAGCCGGTCGCCGGTTTGCGTATCCGGGTCGAGGGTGGTGGCTGCTCCGGTCTGAAGTACAGCCTGAAGCTGGAGGAGGCCGGTGCCGAAGGCGATCAGCTGATCGACTGCGACGGCATCACCCTGCTGGTCGACGACGCCAGTGCCCCTCTGCTCAATGGCGTGACCATGGACTTTGTGGAAAGCATGGAAGGTAGCGGTTTCACCTTCGTCAATCCGAATGCCAGCAACAGCTGTGGTTGTGGCAAGTCTTTTGCTTGCTGATTAGGCAACCCTGAGGTCGCCGGCTGGGCCGGCCCCCAAAGACTCACCGGGAGATGAAGCCGACATGTGGGATTATTCGGAAAAAGTCAAAGAGCATTTTTACAACCCCAAGAATGCCGGAGCCGTGGAAGGCGCCAACGCCATCGGCGACGTCGGATCGCTGAGCTGCGGTGACGCGCTGCGTCTGACCCTGAAGGTGGATCCGGAAACCGACGTGATCCTGGATGCCGGCTTCCAGACCTTCGGCTGTGGCTCCGCCATCGCCTCCTCCTCGGCACTGACCGAGATGGTCAAGGGGCTGACCCTGGACGATGCGCTGAAGATCAGCAACCAGGACATCGCCGACTTCCTCGACGGCCTGCCGCCGGAGAAGATGCACTGCTCGGTGATGGGCCGCGAAGCCCTGCAGGCCGCCGTGGCCAACTACCGTGGCGAAGAGCTCGAGGACGACCACGAGGAAGGCGCCCTGATCTGCAAGTGCTTCGCCATCGACGAGGTGATGGTCCGCGACACCATTCGCGCCAACAAGCTGTCCACCGTCGAGGACGTGACCAACTACACCAAGGCCGGCGGCGGCTGCTCGGCCTGTCATGAGGGCATCGAGCGCGTGCTGAGCGAGGAGCTGGCCGCCCGTGGCGAGGTCTTCGTCGCTGCGCCGACCAAGGCCAAGAAGAAGGTCAAGGTGCTCGCCCCCGAGCCGGCTCCCGCTCCGGTGGCCGAGGAGGCTCCGCCGGCACCGCCGAAGCTGAGCAACCTGCAGCGCATCCGCCGCATCGAAACCGTGCTGGCGGCGATTCGTCCGACCCTGCAGCGCGACAAGGGTGATGTCGAGCTGATCGATGTCGACGGCAAGAACATCTACGTCAAGCTCACCGGCGCCTGCACCGGCTGCCAGATGGCCTCCATGACCCTCGGCGGCATCCAGCAGCGCCTGATCGAGGAGCTCGGCGAATTCGTCAAGGTGATCCCGGTCAGCGCCGCGGCCCACGCGCAGATGGAGGTCTGACATGGCTGACGTCTATCTCGACAACAACGCCACCACTCGGGTGGACGAGGAAGTCGTCCAGGCCATGCTGCCGTTCTTCACCGAGCAGTTCGGCAACCCCTCGTCGCTGCACAGCTTCGGCAACCAGGTCGGCCTGGCGCTGAAGAAGGCGCGGCAGAGCGTGCAGGCGCTGCTCGGCGCCGAGCATGATTCGGAAATCATCTTCACCTCCTGCGGCACCGAGTCGGACTCCACCGCGATCCTTTCGGCGCTCAAGGCCCAGCCCGAGCGCAAGACTGTGATCACCACCGTGGTCGAGCACCCGGCAGTGCTGAGCCTGTGCGACTACCTCGCCAGCGAGGGCTACACCGTACACAAGCTGCCGGTGGACAAGAAGGGCCGCCTGGATCTGGACCACTACGCCAGCCTGCTGAGCGACGACGTCGCCGTGGTGTCGGTGATGTGGGCCAACAACGAGACCGGCACCCTGTTCCCGGTCGAGGAAATGGCACGCATGGCCGACGAGGCCGGCATCATGTTCCACACCGACGCCGTGCAGGCCGTCGGCAAGGTGCCGATCGACCTGAAGAACTCGTCGATCCACATGCTCTCGCTGTCGGGCCACAAGCTGCATGCGCCCAAGGGCGTCGGCGTGCTCTACCTGCGCCGCGGCACCCGCTTCCGTCCGCTGCTGCGCGGCGGCCACCAGGAGCGCGGCCGCCGGGCCGGCACCGAGAACGCCGCCTCGATCATCGCCATGGGCGTGGCCGCCGAGCGCGCGCTGGCCTTCATGGAGCACGAGAACACCGAGGTCAAGCGCCTGCGCGACAAGCTGGAGGCCGGCATCCTCGCCGTCGTGCCCCACGCCTTCGTCACCGGCGACCCGGACAACCGCCTGCCCAACACCGCCAACATCGCGTTCGAGTACATCGAGGGCGAGGCCATCCTGCTGCTGCTGAACAAGGTCGGCATCGCCGCCTCCAGCGGCTCGGCCTGCACCTCCGGCTCCCTGGAGCCCTCCCACGTGATGCGCGCCATGGACATTCCCTACACCGCCGCCCACGGCACCGTGCGTTTCTCCCTGTCGCGCTACACCACCGAGGAGGAGATCGACCGGGTGATCCGCGAAGTGCCGCCGATCGTGGCCCAGCTGCGCAAGCTGTCGCCCTACTGGAGCGGCAACGGTCCGGTGGAAGATCCGGGCAAGGCCTTCGCGCCGGTCTACGGCTGAGCCGCCGCCCTGCGGGAGCGCATCCCGCAGGAAACCGCCCCCGCGGGGAGCCCCGCCCGAGTTGTTGGAGAAAGCCATGGCTAGCGTGATCATCGACGACACCACCCTGCGTGACGGCGAACAGAGTGCCGGGGTCGCCTTCAATGCCGACGAGAAGATCGCCATCGCGCGCGCGCTCGCCGAGCTGGGCGTGCCGGAGCTGGAGATCGGCATTCCCAGCATGGGCGAGGAGGAGCGCGAGGTGATGCGCGCCATTGCCGGCCTCGGCCTGTCGTCGCGCCTGCTGGCCTGGTGCCGGCTGTGCGACTTCGACCTCTCGGCCGCGCGCTCCACCGGGGTGACCATGGTCGACCTGTCGCTGCCGATCTCCGACCTGATGCTGCGCCACAAGCTCAATCGTGATCGCGACTGGGCATTGGGCGAGGTCGCCCGGCTGGTCAGCGAGGCGCGCATGGCCGGGCTCGAGGTGTGCCTGGGCTGCGAGGACGCCTCGCGGGCGGATCAGGACTTCATCGTGCGGGTGGGGGCGGTGGCGCAGGCCGCCGGCGCCCGCCGCCTGCGCTTCGCCGATACCGTCGGGGTGATGGAGCCGTTCGGCATGCTCGACCGCTTCCGTTTCCTCCGCCAGCGCCTGGATGTGGAGCTGGAGGTGCACGCCCACGATGATTTCGGGCTGGCCACCGCCAACACCCTGGCGGCGGTGATGGGCGGGGCGACCCATATCAACACCACGGTCAACGGGCTCGGCGAGCGTGCCGGCAACGCCGCGCTGGAAGAGTGCGTGCTGGCGCTCAAGAACCTCCACGGCATCGACACCGGCATCGACACCCGCGGCATCCCGGCCATCTCGGCGCTGGTCGAGCGGGCCTCGGGGCGTCAGGTGGCCTGGCAGAAGAGCGTGGTCGGTGCCGGGGTGTTCACCCACGAGGCCGGCATCCACGTCGACGGGCTGCTCAAGCACCGGCGCAACTACGAGGGACTGAATCCCGACGAGCTTGGCCGTAGTCACAGCCTGGTGCTGGGCAAGCATTCCGGCGCGCACATGGTGCGCAACAGCTACCGCGAGCTGGGCATCGAGCTGGCCGACTGGCAGAGCCAGGCATTGCTCGGCCGCATCCGCGCCTTCTCCACCCGCACCAAGCGCAGCCCGCAGGCTGCCGAGCTGGAGGACTTCTATCGCCAGCTGTGCGAGCAGGGGACTGCCGAACTGGCGGCAGGAGGAATGGCATGAGCCTGCTTGCGCAATGGCGTGAAGACATCCGCTGCGTGTTCGAGCGCGATCCGGCGGCACGCACCACCTTCGAGGTGCTGACCACCTATCCAGGCGTGCACGCGATCATGCTCTACCGGCTCGCCCATCGTCTGTGGCGCGCCGAATGGCGTTACCTCGCCCGGCTGCTGTCGTTCGTCGCGCGCCTGGTGAGCAACGTCGACATCCATCCCGGGGCCGTCATCGGTGCGCGCTTCTTCATCGACCACGGCGCCTGCGTGGTGATCGGCGAGACCGCCGAGATCGGTCGGGACGTGACTCTCTACCACGGCGTCACCCTGGGCGGCACCAGCTGGCGCAAGGGCAAGCGTCATCCGACCCTGGGCGACGGTGTGCTGGTTGGTGCCGGGGCGAAGATCCTCGGCCCGATCACCATCGGCGCCAATGCCCGGGTCGGCGCCAACTCGGTGGTGGTCCAGGATGTGCCCGAGGGCTGCACGGTGGTTGGCATTCCCGGCAAGGTGGTCAAGCTGCGCGAGGCCGGCCAGCTCAATCCCTACGGCATCGACCTCGATCACCATCTGATTCCCGACCCGGTCGGCAAGGCGATCGCCTGCCTGCTGGAGCGCATCGACTCGCTGGAGAAGAGGGTCGAGGCGGGCGGGCTGGTCGCCGCCGGCAGCCAGCAGCAGTTCTACGAGGGCTGCAATCCCGACAACAGCATCTGCGAGAGCGATTGCGCCGGCGGTGCCGGCGCCCTGGTCCAGCCGGCCGGCCGCCGGCGGGCCGCGCCCACGCCGGTGATCGAGTGAGCGGCAGGGCCGAGGGGAGCGATTGAGTATGGATCTGCAGGATTTCGACAGCGCCCATCTGTATTTCGACGAGCTGCTCGCCCCGGAGGTGGCGGCCCGTCTGGCCGCGGCCGCCGAGCAGTACGCCGAGGGCACCGCCGAGCAGCCGCTGCTCGAGGCGCAGGCCCTCGCCCCGGACGACCTGACGGTGCTGGTCGGCCTGTACCGCTTCTATTATTACCAGCACCGCTATGGGGATGCCCTGCAGATCGCCCGGCGGGCGCTGGAGGTGGTCGGCCCCCGGCTGCTGCTGCCCGCGAGCTGGAGCGAGATCGATGCCGACCACCTTGCCGTGGCGGCCGAGCGGGGCATCGGTCTCCTGCGTTTCTACCTGCTGGCGCTCAAGGGCGCCGGCTATCTGAGCCTGCGTCTGGGCCGGTTCGAGCAGGGCAAGGCCATGCTCGTCAAGGTCGTCGAGCTGGACACGGACAACCGCCTGGGTGCCAGGCTGCTGTTGGACGTGCTGGCCGAGCACAGCGCTGAAATCCTGATTTTCCCCACTGCGGCCAACGCGGAGATACGACCATGACCGTGCAACCCTTTTCCCCGGATTCCGACCTGACCCTGGACGAGGCCATGGACGAGCTGGTCTCGGCCGAAGACTTCCTGGAGTTTTTCGGCGTGCCCTTCGATCAGGACGTCGTGCATGTCAACCGCCTGCACATCATGCAGCGCTATCACGACTACCTGACCAAGGCCGGCGATCTGGACGAGCATGACGAGCAGGCCCGCTATGCGGTGTTCCAGCAGCTGCTGGCGCGCGCCTACCTGGACTTCGTCGAATCCGATGCCCTGACCGAGAAGGTGTTCAAGGTCTTCCGCATGCACGAGCCGCAGAAGACCTTCGTTTCCATCGACCAGCTGTTGAGCTGAGAACAGAAGGGGGAGGCGCCATGCTGCCGCAGTTTGAATATGGTGATGAGGTACGCCTGATCCGCAACGTGCGTAACGACGGCACCTATCCGGGCATGGATACCGGCGCTCTGCTCATTCGCCGCGGTGCGGTGGGCTGCGTGTACGACGTCGGCACCTACCTGCAGGACCAGCTGATCTATCGCGTGCATTTTCTCAACGAGGGGCGCACCGTCGGTTGCCGTGAGGAGGAGCTGATCCTCGCCTCGGCCCCCTGGATTCCCAACCTGTTCGAGTTCCGCGACAACGTGATCGCCACCCGCAGCCTCGCCGTGCGCGGCCAGGTGCTGGTGACGCGGGGCCAGCTCGGCAGCATCATGAAGGTGCTGCGCGATGAGTCCGAGCTTGGTATCCAGTACCACGTGCATTTCGGCGACGGGCTGGTGCTGCAGGTGCCCGAGCAGAGTCTGGTGATGGCCGAGACCGAGGCGGCGATGGAGGTGCTCGATGAGCTTTGAGCATCCCGGCGACGGCGACAGCCGTTACTACCTGCTGAAGATCGCCCACGAGCGGTTCGGCTGCGCGCCCGGTGAGCTCAGCGAGGAGCAGCTCCAGCAGGCCGAGCGCATCATCGGCCGGCAGAAGCACATCGAGGATGCCGTGCTGCGTTGCCCGGATGCGGCCGGCGTGGTGATTCCGGCGTCCCAGGTCGAAGAGGCCTGGACGCAGATCGCCAATCGCTACGAGTCGGCCGAGGCACTGCAGCAGGCCCTCGACGCTCAGGGCCTGGAGGCCGTCGGCATGCGCGCCATGCTGGCCCGGGAGCTCAAGGTCCAGGCTGTGCTCGACTGCATCTGCGCCGGCCTGCCGGAGATCAGCGATACCGACGTGAGCCTCTACTACTTCAACCATGCCGAGCAGTTCAAGGTGCCTGCCCGGCACAAGGCCCGGCACATCCTGGTCACCATCAACGAGGACTTCCCGGAAAACACCCGCGAGGCCGCCCGGACGCGCATCGAGGCGATCCTCAAGCGGCTGCGCGGCAAGCCGGAGCGCTTCGCGGAACAGGCGACGAAGCATTCCGAATGCCCCACCGCGATGCAGGGCGGGTTGCTTGGCGAGGTGGTTCCGGGGACGCTCTATCCTGAACTGGACGCCTGCCTGTTCCAGATGGCACAGGGGGAACTGAGTCCCGTGCTGGAGTCGCCGATCGGTTTTCACGTGCTGTTCTGCGAAAGCGTGAGCCCCGCCCGACAGCTCACCCTCGAGGAAATCCTGCCGCGTCTGCGCGACAGGCTTCAGCTCCGGCAGCGCAAGGCGTATCAGCGCAAATGGCTGGAAAGCCTGCTCCAACAAAACGCCACTTTGGAGAACCTCGCCCATGGATAAAACGGACAAACCCTGCTGCTCGTTCTGCGGTGCGGAAAAGAGCCCGACCGTCCCGCTGATCGCCGGCAATGACGGGCGGATCTGCGAAGCCTGCGTCAAGCTGGCCCATCAGGTGGTCAGCAGCTGGGGACAGCGGCGCAAGAACCAGCAGCTGGCGCCGCAGTTGCGCACCCCCGCGGAATACAAGAAGCACCTGGACGAATCGGTGATCGGCCAGGAAGCGGCCAAGGAAACCCTGGCGGTCGCGGTCTACAACCATTACCTGCGGCTGCTCAACTGCGACCGCGAGCCGGTCTGCCAGCTCGGCGAAGAAGTCGAGCTGGAGAAGTCCAACATCCTCATGGCCGGCCCCTCGGGTACCGGCAAGACCCTGCTGGTGCGCACCCTGGCGCGCATCCTCGGGGTTCCCTTCGCGATGGCCGACGCTACCACCCTGACCCAGGCCGGCTATGTCGGCGATGACGTCGACAGCATCATCACCCGCCTGCTCGATGCGGCCGGTGGCGACGTGCAGCAGGCGCAGTGGGGCATCGTCTACCTCGACGAGGTGGACAAGCTGGCCAAGCGCAGCGGTGGCGGCACGGCGGTGCGCGACATCTCCGGCGAAGGCGTGCAGCAGGCCCTGCTGAAGATGGTCGAAGGCGCCGAGGTGCGCATCAGCAAGTCTGGGCGGCGCAACGAGCACAGCGAAGAGCAGGTGGTGGATACCCGCAACATCCTGTTCATCGCCGGCGGCGCCTTCCCCGGCCTGGAAGCGCTGGTCTCCAGCCGCATCCAGCCGAAGAACACCGGCATCGGCTTCCATGCCCAGCCGCGCCGGGAAGCCCCATCGATCAACGAGCTGATGGCCTCGCTGCTGCCGGATGACCTGCACGAGTTCGGCCTGATTCCCGAGTTCATCGGCCGCTTCCCGATCATCACCTTCCTCCAGGAACTCGACCACGCCACCCTGCTGCGCATCCTCACCGAACCGCGCAACGCACTGGTCAGGCAGTACAAGCAGCTGTTCGCCTATCAGGGCGTCGAGCTGGTGATCACCGATGCGGCCCTCAGCCACATCGCCGACCAGGCGCTGGCCCGCAAGACCGGTGCCCGCGGCCTGCGTGCGGTGCTGGAGGCGTCCCTGCAGCAGACCATGTTCAACATGCCCTCGCAGCCGCTGCTGCGGGTCTGCACCCTGGATCTGGTCGAGCGCGAGGATGGCAGCAGTTCGCTGCAGGTCCTGACCCGGCAGGCCGAGGACGGCAGCGAGCGGGTCCAGCCCGGTTCGCCCGTGGCGGTGGAGGAAAAATCCGTGTTGTCGGCCGATCTTTGAGGTGTTGTAAAGAGCTGTTGTAAAAACGACAAGGCCTGCCTGCCTGCCGCCCTCTTAGCGTCGCATTTGCGACAGGTTTTTTTGCAGTCAGAAAAAATGCTTGTAAATCAATAAGTTGGTAAATGTGTTCGGGTTTCGGTGAGTGGTCTGCTTCTTGCTACCAATCACCGGCCAGCCAGGTCTGCAAGCCCGGAGACTGGCGCCCCCGACCACGAATCTCATGCACGCAGCCAGAGGTTAAGTTATGGCCAAGATTGGACTCTTCTTCGGTAGCAACACCGGTAAAACCCGCAAGGTCGCCAAGTCGATCAAGAAGCGTTTCGACGACGAAACCATGTCCGATGCAGTGAACGTCAACCGTGTTTCCGCGGAAGACTTCGCCCAGTACCAGTTCCTGATCCTGGGTACCCCGACCCTCGGCGATGGCGAACTCCCCGGTCTGTCCACCGACTGCGAGAGCGAGAGCTGGGAAGAATTCCTGCCGAAGATCGAAGGCCTGGATTTCAGCGGCAAGACCGTGGCTCTGTTCGGTCTGGGCGACCAGGTCGGCTATCCCGAGAATTACCTCGATGCCATGGGTGAACTGCATTCCTTCTTCACCGAGCGTGGTGCCAAGGTCGTAGGCGCCTGGTCGACCGACGGCTACGAGTTCGAAAGCTCCACCGCAGTGGTTGACGGCAAGTTCGTCGGCCTGGCGCTGGACCTGGACAACCAGAGCGGCAAGACCGACGAGCGCGTCGCTGCCTGGCTGGCCCAGATCGCTCCCGAGTTCGGCCTGTCCCTGTAAGGGCCGATCCGGCCATGCAGCTTTGCTGCATGGCCGGCTGACCGGCTATTTCCTTTTTCTTCCCTGCTGTATGCGCCGTTCGGCGCGTGCTGTCTCGCCGCAAGGCGACCGGCTGCTTTGGCCGGATATCTGCTCTTGCGACTTGTCTTGCCGTCTCTTGGTTGATCGTGACATCAGCGCCGTACGAGCGCATGACCCGTACAGTCGCGCCTGCCGGGCAGACTCGTTGCCTACCGGGATGCCTCGTCCCTCGGAGAGAGCGAGGCCAGGCGGTAGAAATGCGTCAGGCCTGCCCGGATGGGAGGACGGTCAGACCCGACGACTTAAAGGGTTGCGAACGCGAACTCAGCGATAGCTGTCGCGGGCATCGGCCAGGGTGTTGGCTTCGCGATACAGGCGGTTGCCGCGAGTTTCGACCTGTTCGCCGACAACCAGTTCGTTGTTCGGAGAGCGCAGCACCTTCTCCTCGCCGTCGGCGGTGCGGACCTTGTAGGCCCGTTCGCTGAGGCCGGCGGCATCCTGGGCTTCGCCGCCGAACAGCGCACCGATGCCGGCGCCGACCAGCATGCCGATCGGACCGCCGATGGCACCGACCATCATGCCGCTCATGCCGCCGACCGACTTGCCGGAGGTCTGGTCCTTGGTTTCCTCAAGGACCTCGGCGGCATGCGCACCGCCTGCAGCCAGCAGGGTGAGGGTCAGAGCCAGGGTGCCGAGCTTTTTCATGACGGGTCCTCCGAAGAAGGTTGCATCAGCCTTTGATCTTTGGATATCCACAAACTGTGCCAGATAATTAATCTTTAAAAATCAATTACTTAATAAAACAGGCTGCTGCCATGAGCGACAAAGTGTGGCAATGGCGACAAGGATTTGTCTGGTTTCGCACAAAAATCCACGCATTCAGTGATCTGGATCAAGAAAGACTGCGCAATTCTGTGCTTTTGGCGCCTGTGGATGGTTTCGGCAGGGCCGCGTTGGCCGGTCAGGCTTTTGCGTCGTGTTGCCGTGAATGGGAAGTACGAGGCGGAAGTTCGCGCAGGAGGATGTGGCGCAGCTGGTTTTCGGAGCGGAAGCGCTTGGCGCGGATGCGAGGGGCCGGGCAAGGCAAGGGAGGAGGGCGCGCGGAACTGTCATGTTGCCTCCGGACTCCTGCGTTCAGCCTGGCCGGCAGTATCGCGGCCCGGTCGGAGGTTCCGGGCCGCAGCCGCCCTCAGCGCAGGGAGCGCACGCTGGCGTTGGCGTCGGCCAGGGTGGCGGAGTTGTCGCTCGCCTTGAGGTGCAGGCGATTGCCGCGGATTTCGAGCTGATCGCCGACCACGAAACGGCGGTGGGGGGAGCGTACGGTCTTCACCGTGCGGCGCCGAGCGTCAGGGCGTGATCCAGCGGCCGCCACTCTGGTCTTCGCAGGCGGGTTTCAGGTAACGGGCATCGCTGGCGACGCCGTAGTAGTGGATATCCTGACGATAGGGCGTGCCCTCGACTCGGGCCTCGCGGCAGACGCCGAAGCTATCCTGCGGACAGTGCTCGGCGAAGCTCACCTCGACCTGCTGGCCGGCCAGTTGCGGCTGGCAGAAGCCTTCGCGAAACAGCTTGGCCGGAATGCTGCGGTTTTCCTGGCAGATCCGCACCTCGACCCGCTCGCCACGGCTGTGCACCGTGCAGGCATCGGCCAGGGCCTGGCCGGACAGGGCGAGCGACAGGAGCAGCAGGAGCGGGCGCATGGGGATTCCTCCGGTACGGGCGCGCGACTCTAGCACGCCGCGTTCGCCCGCCGCCGCCATCGGGCGGCTTCGCCGCGACGGGCTTCCCGCTCCGTGCAAAAAGCCCCACCATGCACGGATGCTGAAGAACATTCCCACCCACCTGATCGCCGGTCCTCTCGGCGCGGGCAAGACCAGCCTGATCCGCCAGTTGCTGGCGCAGAAGCCGGCGGCCGAGCGCTGGGCGGTGCTGGTCAACGAATTCGGCCAGATCGGCCTGGATGCCGCCCTGCTGGACACCGGCGCGGACGGCATCGCCTTCGCCGAAGTCGCCGGCGGCTGCCTGTGCTGCGTCAATGGTGCGCCCTTCCAGGTCGGCCTGACGCGCCTGCTGCGCAAGGCCCGGCCCGACCGCCTGCTGATCGAGCCTTCCGGACTCGGTCATCCGGCCGCGCTGTGGCGCCAGCTCGGCGCGCCGCCCTGGGCCGGGGTGCTGGCGCTGCAGCCTGTCGTGCTGGTGCTGGATGCCGCTGCGCTGGCCGCCGGCGAGGCATTGCCGCCGAGCCAGGCGGAGGCGCTGGCGCTGGCGCTGGCCGGGCTGCTGGTGCTGAACAAGGCGGAGTCGCTGGACGGGCCGGCCCGTGCGCAATTGGCCGAGCGACTGCCGCCGCATCCGCTGTACTGGACCTGCCTGGGCGCATTGCCGCTGGCGCTGCTGCCGGGGCTGGTCGCCGCGCCAGGCGCCGGGCTATCGGCTGCTGAGCTGCCGGCTGCGGCAGCGGCCCTGGCGGAGCTCTGGCTCGATCCGGACCGTCCGGTCTGTGCCAGCCAGACCTTGGCCGGGGGCTGGAGCATCGGCTGGCGCTGGCATGCCAGCCAGCGTTTCGAGCGCTCGCGTGTCCAGCGCTGGCTGGCCGGGCTGCCCTGGCGGCGCGCCAAGCTGATCCTGCACAGCGAGGCCGGCTGGCTGTCCGGCAACACGCTGAACGGCGAGCCGGTCCACTGGCAGTCCAGCGAGTGGCGCCGGGATTCGCGGCTTGAACTGATCTTCGCCGAGGCCCAGGACGAGGCCGTGCTCAAGGCCGGAATGGCAGCCTGTCGCCTGCCCGGCTGAGTCTCCTGGCCGCCGGCGCGTGGCCGCGCGCCGGACTGGGCGGCTACACTGGCCGTCCTTCTTCGCCCATGGAGGGTGCGCATGATCCTGCATCCCTGGTCCCACGCCACTTCGGCCGGCTTCACCCTGCGCGGCTGGCACACTGCGCCGAGCGGCAGGCCGCTGCTGCACTTCCTGCATGGCAACGGTTTCTGCGGCAGGACCTACGAGCCGCTGCTGCGCGCGCTGGCTGCGGACTTCGACCTCTGGCTGTGCGATGTCCAGGGGCATGGCGACAGCGACCACGGCGGCCGCTTCCTGGGCTGGAACCGTACCGCCGAGCTGGCGCTGGAGGCCTTCCAGGCCGGCTTCGGGCGTTTTGGCCAGGTGCCGCGCCACGCCTGCGGGCACAGCTTCGGCGGGGTGCTGAGCTGTCTGATCCTGGCCGGCGAGCCGGCGCTGTTTCAGCGCGCGGTGCTGCTCGATCCGGTGCTGTTCGGCCGGGCGATGATCGGCATGCTGGGTTTTGCCGAGTTCTTCGGGCTGCAGCGTTTCAACACCCTGGCACGCCAGTCGGCGACGCGCCGCCGGCACTGGCCGGATCGGGCCAGCGCCTACGCCTGCCTGCACGGGCGTGGCGTCTTCAGAGGCTGGAGCGATGCGGCGCTGCGTGCCTACGTCCGGCACGCCCTGAAGGAGGCGGCGGACGGCGGCATCGAACTAAAATGCCCGCCCAGTCGTGAAGTCGAGATCTTCAACTCCTGCCCGCGGCGCCTCTGGTCGGCGCTGGCCGGGGTGCGCACGCCGACCCTGCTGCTCAACGGCCAGTACAGCTTCCCCTTCATCGCTCGCTCGACGGCGCGCTGGTGCGCCATGAGTTCCCACGTCTCCGCCCGTACACTGCCGGGCGGGCACTGCTTCATGCAGGAGCGGCCCGAGGAGAGTGCCGAACGGGTGGCTGCCTTTCTGCTGCAGGAGGGGTGAGGCGCGCGGGGCTCAGTGGTGGTGTTGCCTGTGCAGGGGATGTTCGCGGCGCCACTGGTCGAGCTGGATCACCTCGGCGGATTGATGAGGTGGCTGGGGGGGAGCGGGAAAGGGATGGGCGCCCAGTTCGATGCGCGCGACATGGCGGCCGAACATGACGATACTGCCGTTGTAGCGCTGTTCGCCGGTGACGGTGAATTCGAAGTCGTAGATCCGCGCCATGCGCTGGCGGCCGCGGGCGTCGGGGTGCAGGCCGAAACTGCGCAGGGCGACGTTGTCGTCGAGCAGTTCGACGTCGGTCTTCGCGCAGTGCTGCCTGACCGCGGCCAAGGCCCGCTCACGCAGGCCATGGGTATGCCACAGCCAGGCACCGATGCCGGCCAGCAGCAACAGAATGAACAGGTTGGCGAGAGTCAGCATGATTGTTGTTGTTTTACCTGTAACGTCGAGCCCAGCTTAGTCGATCCGCCGGCCGACGCCTGTGCATTCGTCGTCTGGATCAAGAGGCCTTGTTCTTGATCTGCCGGTAGCGTGCTTCCAGTTCCTGACGCAGCTCGCGGCGCCGCTTGGCCTGTTCGTAGCGGCGTTTTTCCTGTTCCGTGGTGGGCTGCAGCGGCGGTACCTGGGTGGGCTTGCGGTTTTCGTCGAGGGCCACCATGGTGAAGAAGCAGCTGTTGGTATGGCGTACGGTGCGCTCGCGGATGTTCTCGGTGACGACCCGGATGCCGATTTCCATGGATGAACTGCCAGTATAGTTGACCGAGGCGAGGAAGGTCACCAGCTCGCCGACCTTGATCGGCTGGCGGAAGGTCACTTGGTCCACGGAGAGGGTCACCGCATAGCGGCCGGCGTAGCGGCTGGCACAGGCATAGGCGACTTCGTCGAGAAGCTTGAGCAGCGTGCCGCCGTGCACGTTGCCGGAGAAGTTGGCCATATCCGGCGTCATCAGTACGGTCATCGTCAGCTGCGCGTTAGCATATTCCATACGGATCTCCTAGTATCCTAAGGGTGGGGTGGGGCGTAATGCCGCAAC
Source organism: Azotobacter chroococcum (assembly GCF_004339665.1). Lineage (GTDB taxonomy): Bacteria > Pseudomonadota > Gammaproteobacteria > Pseudomonadales > Pseudomonadaceae > Azotobacter > Azotobacter chroococcum. The sequence continues at coordinate 7,716 of NZ_SMMU01000020.1, read as the reverse complement.
GATAACCGAATTGAGCGAATTTGCCTGCAGCTAATTGCCATGCTCACGACGAAAGATGCAGTCCGGCAGACTGGGACGGCCGTTTCAGGCGGTGGCAGGGCTATTCGACGACCCTAAAACGCAGCACGCCGATCAACTGGCCAGCCTCGGTCTGCACGCGAACCTCCCAGCGGCCGAGGGCGTTGGCAGGGAAGCGCTGCTTGCGGCTCCAGGCCCGGTAGCCCTCCTGGCGGCCGCCGTGGATCTCCAGGGGAATGCGGTCCACCTCCCGGCCGGCGTGTCGCCAGACGTGGTAGATGCGTTCGTTCAGCCCGCGCGGGGCATGGATTGCGGTATAGGCATAGAGTCCCCGCGCCTGCAGCTGGGCCAGGCCGATGCGCTTGAGTCTGGCGCCGGGTTCGCGGCTGCGGCTGTCCACTTCCAGGGTCACCGCCGCTGCGTTCAGCCACAGGGTGGCCGGTGGCACCCAGGCGCGCGCCCACCAGCCGGCGCCGCCCAGCGCGGCGAGCAGGCCGAACAGGGCCAGCCTGCGTCGCCAGTTCTGTCCGCGCAGCGCGCCGAGCAGGCTGGGGAAGGCCAGCAGCACGGCACTGCCCAAGGCCAGCCGATAGCTTTGCGGCGTCGCCAGCTGGTAGATCAGCGGCAGGGTGGTGAGCAGCACGGCGAACAGGGTCAGGCAGTGGAAGGCCATGAAGGCCAGGCGCCGCGTCGCCAGCCAGCGGTAGTACAGCGGATCGACGATCGACACCAGCGCGGCCAGGCCGAGCAGGCCGGTGAAGGCTGCCTGGCCACTGTTCCAGGTGGTGGTGGTGAAGAAGAACGGCAGAACGAAGAACAGGCTTTCCTGGTGGATCATCTGCGTCGCGTAGCGCAGCAGCGGCGGTGGCAACTCCAGCCCGAGCCAGCGGCTGAGGCTGCGGGTCAGCAGGTTTTCCAGCAGCAGCCAGGCCCAGCTCACCAGCATCACCACGGCGATGAGGCTGGCCAGACTTTCCTTGCGTTCGACCAGCAGGAAACTGGCGAGGCCGGATACGAAGCCGAACAGGGCGAGCAGGCGGGGATGGCGGCTGGCTAGGGCGATCAGGGGCTGGAGACGGATTCTCCAGGACGGCATGGAGTGCATGACGGCATCATCGGGGCGCGGGAGGCGAATTCTAGCGGCATGGCGTGCTCGGGTCCTGCCGTCCGGTCGCCTGTCTGGCGACCGTTCCGCTACGCCCTCAGCCTGCTGCCGTGCCGCCCGCGGCCCGACTCGCCGCCGGCCCGCTCGCCGAGTCGTCGAGCAGCAGGCGGCGCAACTCGCCGTCCAGCCGGTCCTGTCCGGGCTGCTCGTCCGGACGGTCGGCGGCCTGGTCCTCGGCCTCCAGCACCACGTAGGCGCTGCAGCAGAACAGCGAGTTGAGGCGCTTCATGTCCTCCAGCAGCTCCAGATGGGCCGAACCGGTCACGGGGCTGTGCAGCACCTGGCGGTGCAGGCGGTCGACATGGGCGTGCGCCAGGCGCCGCTCGAGGGCGCGGAAGCGGCGCTTCTGGCGCAGCAGCTGACGCGCGCTGCGCGGATCGCCGGAGAGAAACACGTTCAGCCCCAGACGCAGGTTGGCCAGCAGTTCGGCATGCAGTTCCGCCAGTTCCTCCAGGTCGATGCGGGTGACGCTCTGCCGTTCGGCCCTGCGCTGCATCTTGGCGAGGATATAGCCGGCCTGCCGCAGGCTGACCGCCAGCTCGATGATCTCTGCCCAGCGGCGATCTTCGGCCTCGTCCAGCGCCTCCCGCGGCAGCTTGGCCAGATACAGCTTCACCGCCCCGTAGAGGCGGTCCAGATCGTCCTCGAGCCGGCGGAGTTCGCGGCCCGCCTCAGCCCGTGGCGCCTGTAGCACGTCCTGCAGATGGCCGAGCATCTGCTCGGCCAGATCGCCGAGGCGCAGGGTCTCGCGTACTGCATTGGCCAGCGCCAGGGTCGGCGTGGGCAGCGCATCCGGATCAAGATAGCGTGGCTGGGCCGTGCTGCTCTTTTCCGTCGCCCGTTCCGGCAGCAGACGGGTGCACAGGCGCGCCATCAGGGTGACGCTGGGCAGCAGCAGCAGGCAGCGCAGGCTGTTGTAGGCCAGGTGGAAGCCGATCACCTGGTCCTGCAGGCTGAGCGGCAGCTGCTGCATCCAGGCCGCCAGCGGGTCGAGCAGCGGCAGCACCAGCAGGCCGAGCAGCTTGTAGAGCAGGTTGCCGAGGGCGACCCGCCGTCCGGCGGCGGCCAGCAGGCTGCTGTTGAGGTAGGCGAGCACGCCGCTGCCGATGTTGGCGCCGATCACCAGGCCTATGGCCAGCGGCAGATCGATCAGCCCGGCACCGGCCAGGGTGGCGGTGAGCAGCACTGTGGCCAGGCTGGAATAGGTGAGCATGGCGAACAGGGCGCCGATCACGGCGGCGAGCAGGAGGTCGCCGGTCAGCGCGGCGAACAGCTGCCCCAGGCCCTGGGCATGGGTGATGGGCTCGCTGGCCGCGACGATCAGCTCGAGGGCGAGCATGATCAGGCCAAGGCCGATCGCCACCCGGCCGAGCTGGCCGGCGGGATTCTGCTTCTGCGCAAGGAACAGGCTCACGCCGCACAGCAGCAGCAGCGGCGACAGCCAGGACAGATCGAGGGTCAGCACCCGCGCCATCACGGCCGTGCCGACATCCGCGCCGAGCATGGCCGCCAGCGCCGGGGCCAGGGCCATCAGCCCCTCGGCGACGAAGGCGCTGGCCAGCAGGGCCGTGGCGTTGCTGCTTTGCACCAGTGCGGTGATGCCGATGCCGGCGAGGAAGGCCAGGGGCGTCCGGCGCATGCTGTGGCTGAGCAGTCGGCGCAGCTGCGCGCCGTAGACGCGGAGGATGCCGGTACGGACGATATGGGTGCCCCACACGAGCAGGGCGATGGCAGACAGCAGGTGAAGCAGCGTTAGCATGCTGAGGCCCCCCTGGCAGTAGGACAATGAGGAACGCCAACCTGTTCACCTGTAGCAATGAACATGCCCGGGGCGCTTTTTTGATTCATATCATATTTCTGTCATAAAAGTGTCCTGTTTCGCCGAAAGGAGGGGCCTGTCGGGCGCTGGGCGGAGGGCTCGGCCTGTGTCCGGGTCCAGGGCAGCAGTGTCAGCACCAGCGGCAGGCTGGCGGCCGCCAGCAGGGTCTGCAGGGTGATGAGGCCGGCCATCAGGTGGCCGTCGCCACCCAACTGGCGGGTCAGCACGTAGGCGGTTGGGGCGGTGGGCAGGGCGAAGAACAGCACCAGCACGGTGCTTTCCAGGGCCGGCAGGGCGAGCAGGTGGGCCACGGCCCAGGCCAGCAGCGGCATGGCCAGCAGGCGCAGGGCGCAGTTCCAGGCCAGGGTCGGCAGCTCCCCGGCGAGTTCCCGTGGCTGCAGGGCGGCGCCGACGCAGAGCAGGCCTAGCGGCAGGCTGGCGGCGGTGAGCAGGGACAGCAGCCGTTCGCTGCCGGCGGGCAGCGCCAGTCCCGTCAGGTTGACCAGTGCGCCGGCCAGGCAGGCGAGGATCAGCGGGTTCTTCAGGATCGGCAGCAGCAGTGTGCGGGCACCGACCCCGCGCTCGGCGCTCAGCGCCCAGACCGACAGCAGGTTCACCGCCGGCACCAGCAATGCCAGCATCAGTGCCGCCAGAGCCAGCCCCGGCGGACCGAACAGGCTGCCGATCGCCGCCAGGCCGAGATAGGTGTTGAAGCGCAGCAGGCCCTGGGCGAGGGCGCCGAAGCGTGCGGCAGGCCAGCCGCGCAGCCGCCGGCCCAGCAGCAGGGCGGTCCAGGCCAGGGCGAGCCCCAGCAGCGCGGCTGCCGCCAGGCGCGGCAGGGCCGGGTTGTCCAGCGGCGCGCCGGCCAGGCTGTGGAACAGCAGGGCGGGGAACAGGATGAAGTAGTTTAGTCGCTCGGCACCGGGCCAGAAGCCTTCGCCGAGGAGGTCCCGGCGGCGCAGCAGGTGGCCGCCGACGATCAGGGCGAACAGCGGCCAGAGGGCCAACAGCAGAGCAGGCATGAAAATCCCCAGACTTCCCGAGATCGATCATCTTGGGCAGGGGCGGACATGCGAGGCAAGCGCTCGATGTGCACAAGCGCTGTGGGGGAGCGGACTTGCCCGCGAATAGCCTGGGCAGAGGCAGCCGCGCGGTCAAGGCCGCCCCCGGGCTCAGCCTTCCAGGGTGGCCTTCAGGTTGATCCGGGCATTCAGCAGCTTGGAGACCGGGCAGCCTTCCTTCGCTTGGTTGGCGATTTCATCGAACCGCTCGGGCGTGGCGCCCGGCACCCGGGCCCTGAGGGTCAGGTCGACGGCGGTGATGGCGAAGCCCTCGCCCTGCTTTTCCAGACTGACCTCGGCCTGGGTTTCCAGCCGCTCCGGGGTCAGGCCTGCATCGCCCAGCATCTTGGCCAGCGCCATGGAGAAGCAGCCGGCATGGGCCGCACCGATCAGTTCCTCGGGGTTGGTGCCGGGCTGGTCCTCGAAGCGGGTGTTGAAGCCGTAGGGTTGCTTCTTGAGCGCGCCGCTCTGGGTACTGAGGCTGCCTTTACCTTCTTTCAGGTTGCCCTGCCAGACGGCCGATCCGGTCCTTTTCATGGTGTGTCCTCCGCTGAGTGGGTGTCTTCATCAGAGGGGCGCCGGGCGGACAAGTTCGGCGTCGGGCAATTGCAGGCCATCGGCGGCCTTGTGCAGGGCACGCAGGTGCTCGCCGAGTCGACGGAGATTGGCCTCGACGGCCTGCAGTTCGGCCAGGCGCTCGGGCAGCAGCAGGGCGCGCAATTCTCGGTCGAGTTCGTCGTTGAGCTGGCGCAGACCCTGGTGGCGGGCGGCGCTCTGCTGTTCGAGGCGCGGCCATTCGCCGGCCTGCGGCAGGCCATAGCCGCCGTCGAGCAGCTCCGCCGGGCGGCTCAGGAAGCCGCTGCTGGCGAGGATCTTGTTCAGGGTGTCGCCGGCCCTGGCCATGTCTGGCCCGGTGTTGCGGCCCTCGCGGTGGCTGAGGTAGCGCTGCTTGAGTTCCTCCTGGGCGAGCAGCAGCTGACGATGCATGGCGGCCTGTTCAAGCAGCAGCAGGGCGGCACTGGCACGCAGGTCGGCGCGGGCGAACCAGGGGTGGCGTTCGTCGGCGGGCAGGGTGAGCCAGTCCTCGACGCTTTTCTGGGGCACCGTCAGGCGTTGGCGCAGGATCGTGAACATTGTCTGATAGCGCTCGCGGAAGGAGTCGAAGCGGTAGCCCAGGCGCAGCGCCTCCCGCGGATCGTCCAGCCGGCTGCGATCGGCCAGGCCGCGGCCGACCAGCAGCTCGAGCAGGCCATTGGGCATGATGCTGTCGAGGCTCTCCAGCTCGTCGTGGGCAGTGCCGGTGCGCAGCAGCTTGAGGGTTTCCACCGCGCAATTGTTGGACAGAAACCAGTAGTCGCCGTCGTAGCTCCAGTGCTGTTCGGCGGCGCGCTCGACCAGCGCACGGCGCTCCTCGTCGCTGAGCCGAAGCGGGACCGAGGCCAGGCCGCGCAGCTCGACCTTGGTGTATTCGTCGATCACCTGGGACAGCGGCAGAACGAACAGGCGCGAGGGGTAGCTGCCGGTCAGGCCATCCCAGCTGGAAAGCTGCACGTCGCCGACGAAGGCGCGGTAGGAGAGCACCAGATGATGCTCCAGATCCAGGCGACAGGCCGGTCCGCGCGGGCGGCCGGGGGCGCAGATCACCAGGCGCAGCATGCTGTGGCCCCAGCGGCTGACCCAGTTGTCGTTGGCCTCGGCGAACAGGTAGTCGACCTCGTAGACCCGTTCTGGATCGAGCTGGCCGAGGGGCTGGCGGGCGAAGTCGCGGCCGGCGTTGAGGTAGGGATAGCTCGGCGGGCACTCCGTACGCGCCGCCGGCGCCCAGCCGAAGTGCTCCCGGAAGTAGCGGTACAGCGAGGGGCGCCGGCAGGCATAGGTGGGATCGAGCAGGAAGTACTCGAAGTTCACCGCGACGAATTCGCGAGGATTGCTCAGCTCGTAGAGATCTGGGCTGCGCGCCACCTGGCCGTTGTCGCGCTCGCGCTCGCCGCGGCGACCGACGGCCTGCTGCCAGCCGGCCAGATCCAGCAGGCGCGGGTCGTCGGAAAGGGTGAAGCGGCGCCCGGTCTGGCCGCGGCAGCGCTCCGCCAGGCCGACCGGGCCGAGACTGCCGGCCTGCTGGCTGCAGCGCTTCAACAGCAGCCGGTGCTCCGCCGGCCAGGCGCGGCTGCGGTCGTAGAGGTGGGTCAGTTCGTGCAGCACCGTGGCCAGCAGTTCGCGGCGCACCGTGCCGTGGGGGCGGCCGGTCCGGGCGTTGGCCGCCGAGCCGTCGGCCAGCCCCGGCAGCAGGCGGGCATTGAGTTCGAGGCGGTCGGGACGGCTGGCGCGGCCGTAGCCGTTTTCCGGCAGGTGTCCGCTCCAGCGCACTTCCACAGTGCGATCCAGCTGTTCACGCAGGCGTGGCGGCAGAGCAGCCTGGGCTTGGTCGAGCAGGGTCTGGCTGGCCTGACGCTGGGCCTCGTTCAGGCCCGCGGTGTGCAAGGTGAGGCGCAGTTCGGCCTGCAGGCCGGCGCTGGCCAGCAGCAGGGCTGCGCCGAGCAGCCTGACGCCGAGTTTGCTCACCGGGCGAGGATGGCTTCGGCCAGGGCCTGGTCGCTGGCTTCGCGGGTTTCCGGCAGGCGCTCGCGGATTGCGCCGAGGGCGGCTTCCAGCTGTGCGCCGCGGATTTCGCCAGCGCTGGCGACGAAGCTGGCGGCATCGTCGCGAGCATCGATCACCACCTTCATGTCGCGGATCGAGGTGGTGGTGTCGGAGGTGAAGTCGACGGTGCGGTCGAGGGCGCGCACCACGATGTTGCTGGTGGCCTTCAGGGTCTGGGCCTGGGTGGTGGCGCTGAGCAGCAGGGTGATGGCGAGCAGGGAATGACGCATGGCGGATATCTCGGTTACGGCAAGAGACAATTGATTGGAGCGGCGGTCCGGGGCTTGCCAATGGTTCGATGGCATGTGCCGCTCAAGCGACAGCCGGCCTCCATGGGGGTGGGAAAGGCTAAAGGAATCCCGGCGGATGGACCAGTACCCCGGGACAGGTGGATAACGTCGGTGGGAGCTGTGCCCGTGCGGATTCGTTGGTCATGCCGCAGCGATGGAGTTTGGCCAGCCAGTGCCTTGCAAGATCGATGATCGCGCCTTGCACGCCCGGGTACCCGGTCGTGGCCGGCTGCCGATGCAATCTCAGTGCGCGAGAATGGCCTCGGCCAGTTGCATGTCGCTAGCTTCGAGCTGGGGCGTCTGGTGGCGGATATGTTGCAGGGCTGCTTCCAGCCTGGCGCCGCGGATCTCGCCCTGGGAGGCGACGAAGCTGGCGGCGTCGTCGCGGGCTTCCCGCACCAGCTTGTCATCGTCATCGTCGGAGGAAGAGGCATCGGAGGTGGCATCGCTGCTGCCGACGGTGGCGCGGCCGACAGCATCGGTGGTGACAACGAGGCTGGTGGCCGAGGCACTGGTGGCTGCAGAGAGCAGGGCAGCGGCAATCAGTAGGGACAGGCGGGGCATGAAATACACTCCTTGTTGGATGGGGACAGTGACAAGGTTCGGCCCCTGTCATGGCTGGCCAAAATAGACTAGGTTCTGTTGACGTATCAGCGTAGCCATAGCAGAGCAGCCGCAAAGGCCAGCATTCCCTTGAAATGGCTGGCCTTCTTCTCATAACGT
>NZ_SMMU01000019.1 GCF_004339665.1 Azotobacter chroococcum | reverse complement strand
ACCCGGGAGTGGGTCGATAGCGCCGCAGCCCGCGCTCATGTCTCTACGGCCCGTGTAATCGAGGCCTCGAAAGGTAAGAGACCTTGAAAGGGCTGCCCCTCAGGGCCGCTCGACCAGCTGCGGCAGGCGCTCGGCCAGCCGGGCGACGTTCAGCGGGGCGCGGACGAAGCCGCGCTGGGTGCCGTCCGGGCCGAGCAGGGCGAGGTTGCCGCTGTGGTCCACGGTGTAGTTCTCGCGGCCGGTGTCGCCGGGGATGAAGGGGATGCCGAGGGCGCTGGCCAGTTGCTGGATGCTCTCCAGCTCGCCGGTCAGGCCACGGTAGTCCGGGTCGAAGAAGGCCAGGTACTGCTTGAGCTGCGCCGGGGTGTCGCGCTGCGGGTCGACGCTGACCATCACCACCTGCAGGCGCTCGCGGGTCGCCGGCGGCAGCAGGCCTTCGAGCTGGCGCAGCTGGGCGAGGGTGGTCGGGCAGATGTCCGGGCAGAAGGTGTAGCCGAAGAACACCAGGCTCCACTTGCCGGTGAGCGACTGCAGCGCGACCGCCTGGCCGTCCTGGTCGGTCAGGCTGAGCGGCGGCAGGGGGCGGGCCTGCGGCAGCAGGACGATGCCGGCCTCCAGCAGCTGCACCGGATCGGCCTGGCGCGAGCCGTTCAGCACCTTGGAGAAGGTCAGACCGATCACCGCGGCGATCACGGCGACGAGGATGAGCACGGTCTTCTGGAGGCGGGTCATGGGCGGTCCTGGGCGTTAGGGGCTGTTGATACTACTCTACGCGTCCGCGACGGAGCCCGTTTTTGCGCGGCGTTAGGCGCGAGGAGAGAAGTTTGGTCATTCCAAACGAACGACGAGCAACGACGCTCTGCGCAAAAACGGGCCCGTCCCTGCGGGTTGCGCAGCAACGCGGCTCGCGGAGAGTAGTGTCAACAGACCCTAGAGCGTCAACGGCAGATAGTGATCCACCAGCAGGGCGATGAACAGCAGGAACAGGTACTTGATGCTGAACTTGAAGGTCAGGATCGCCGCATGGGGCTTGCTGTCCCGGTACAGCGCCCAGGCCCAGTGCAGGAAGCGCCCACCGAGAAGCAGCGCGCAGGCCAGGTAGAGCGGGCCGCTCATGTGGATGGCGTAGGGCAAGAGGCTCACCGCCAGCAGGGCCAGGGTGTAGAGCAGGATGTGCAGCTTGGTGTAGGCCTCGCCGTGGGTCACCGGCAGCATGGGGATCTCGGCCTTGGCGTATTCGGCCTTGCGGTGGATGGCCAGCGCCCAGAAGTGCGGCGGCGTCCAGGTGAAGACGATCAGCACCAGCAGCAGCGGCTCGGCGGACAGTTGGCCGCTCACCGCGACCCAGCCGAGCAGCGGCGGGGCAGCGCCGGCCAGGCCGCCGATGACGATGTTCTGCGGCGTGGCGCGCTTGAGAAAGCCGGTGTAGATCACCGCGTAGCCGAGCAGCGAGGCCAGGGTCAGCCAGGCTGCCAGCGGATTGGTGAAGGTCAGCAGCAGGGCCATCCCGGCCACCGCCAGCAGCAGCGCGAAGCCCAGCGCCGCGGCCGGCGCGACGCGGCCCTCGGCCAGCGGGCGGCGGCGGGTACGCGCCATCAGCGCGTCGATGCGCCGGTCCACCACATGGTTGACCGCCGCCGCCGCGCCGGCGCAGAGGCCGATGCCGAGGTTGCCGAAGACCAGCACCGTCCAGGGCACGCCGGCGCGGGAGGCGAGGAACATGCCGACCAGCGAGGTGATCAGCATCAGCACCACCACCTTGGGTTTGGTCAGTTCCAGGTAATCGCGCCAGCTGGCCCGCTGGCTGCGGGTGGCGAGTAGGATGGCCATGGTCGTTTCTCCTGGTTGTCGTTGTTGTCCTGCAAAGCCGGCGGCGTGCGGCTAACCCGTTGGATCGTTCCCACGCTCCCGCGTGGGAACGCAACCCGGCACACTCCGCGTTCTTCACCCCAGATCTGCAGGCGCGGAGCGTCCTGTCCGGGGCTCCCACGCAGGAGCGCGGGAGCCATCGAAATCACGCACTGCCTGCACGCGCAGCCGGTAGTTGACCAGCACCAGGCTCAGCAGCAGCAGAGCGGCGCCGCCGTTGTGGGCGACCGCCAGCGGCAGCGGCAGCTGCCAGAGCACGTTGCCGACGCCCAGCCCGAGCTGCAGCAGAAGCGCGGCGAGCAGCAGGGCAGCGAGCCGGCCGAGGCCGTGGCGCCACAGCCGCCAGGCCAGCGCCGAAAGCACCAGGGCGACGGCCAGGGCGCCGAGGCGGTGGCTCAGGTGGATAGCGGTGCGCGCCGGGCCGTCGAGCATGCCGCCCAGGTAGCTGGGGCCGATTTCCTGGCTCAGGTGGAAGGCGTTGGCGAAGTCCACTTCTTCCGGCCACCACTGGCCGTGGCAGGTGGGCAGGTCGAGGCAGGCCACCGCCGCGTAGTTGCTGCTGACCCAGCCGCCCAGGGCGATCTGCCCGACGCTCAGCACCAGCGCGGCGCCGGCCAGGAGTCGCAGGCCCGCTGCCGGAGCGGGCAGGGCGGCAACCCTGCCGGAGAGGCGCAGGCCGAGCAGAAAGAGCAGGGCGAGGGTGGTCATGCCGCCGAGCAGGTGGGCGACCACCACCTGCGGCCAGAGCTTGAGGGTGACCGTCCACATGCCGAACAGCGCCTGGGCGACCACCACCCCGAGCAGCACCAGCGGCAGGACGCGCGGCTGGCCGGCATCGGTGCGGCGGCGCAGCGCCTGCAGCGCCAGGGCGAGGATGACCAGGCCCAGGCTGCCGGCGAAGTAGCGGTGGATCATCTCGTTCCAGCCCTTCTCCGCCTCCACCGGCGCATCGGGGAAATGCCGTTCGGCGTGGGCCAGCTGCGCCTCGCTGCTCGGCACCGCGAGGAAGCCGTAGCAGCCCGGCCAGTCCGGGCAGCCGAGCCCGGCGTGGGTCAGCCGGGTGTAGGCTCCCAGCAGCACCACGGCGAAGGCCAGCAGGGTGGCGAACAGGGCCAGGCGAAAGCCCGGCTTGCGACGTGTGTCCATGGCGATCTCCCGTTCCGTCGGCGATCCGTTGCGTTGTGCCGCTCAGCCGATCTTCGACAGCTTGAGCAGCAGGCGCAGGTCCTCCAGCACGCCCTTGCCGTCGGCCCCGGCGTCATAGCGCAGCACCAGGTTGCCGAGCGGGTCGACGATCCACAGCTGCGCGCCGGACAGCCCCGGCGCCGCCTGCTCGTAGGCCGCACGCTCCAGGCGGTAATGGCCGAGCTGCGGGTATTCGCGCGCCAGCCGCGTCGTCTCCGCGGCGTCCAGCGGCTGGCCCACGGCCAGGGCATGGGCGCCGCGGTCGGCCTCGCGGCCCAGGCCGATGTGGATCTGCCGGGCCAGGTAGACCAGCTGCCGGCAGTCCGCGGCGCACTCCGCCGGGGCGGTGACCAGCAGCTGCCAGCGCGGCTCGCCGGCCTCGGCCGGCAGCACGCCCAGCTCGGCGCGGCTCTGCCCGGTGCCGATCAGCGTACCGTGGTAGCTGCGTCCCTCCGGCACCCAGAAGCGCCAGTGGTACATGGCGCCGGCCAGCAGCATGGGGCCGAGCACCAGGGCGAAGAGCGCCAGCAGTTGCAGGCGGCCGCGGCGGGGCGAGGCCGGTGGTTCAGTCCGGGCGGTGAGTGACGGCATGCGAAGTCTCCCGTGCGCTGTGAATACCGAGATAGACGAACAGGGCGAGCAGGGCGGCGGCCAGGGCGAACCACTGCAGGGCGTAGCCCAGGTGCTTCTCCGGGGCCATGGCGAGCAACGGCCAGTCCACCGCGTAGGCCGCAGCTCCAGGCTCCAGTCGCAGCTCGACGGGCAGGCCGGCGCGCTCCAGCTCGTGCCAGAAGGCGGCGGCGTCGACCCAGTTGACCAGCCGCGGCCAGCCGTCGCCGGCGCTGTGCTTGAGCAGGAAGGGATTGCCGGGCGAGCGGTAGACCCAGGCGGTCAGCGCCAGGGCTTCGTCCGGGGTGGCGAAGACCGGCGGCACGCGCCGGTCGGGCCAGGGCAGCCAGCCGCGGTTGACCAGCAGCCACTGGCCGCCGTCGTCCCGGAACGGCTGCAGCAGCTCGACGCCGGGCCGGCCGGCGCGGGTGCGGTTGTCCAGCAGCAGGCTGTGCTCCGCGTCGAAGCGGCCGTGCAGGCGCACCCGCTGCCAGGCCGGCGCGCCGGCGGCCGCAAGCTCGGCCGGGGCGAGCGGCGCGGCCTGGCGGCGGGCCTCGAACTGGGCGAGCAGGGCGCGCTTGTCCTCGGCCCGCGACAGCTGCCAGAAGCCCAGGCCGAGCAGCGCCGGCAACAGCAGCGCGACCAGCAGGCTCGGCGCCCAGCCGGGCCGGAAGCGGCGCCACGGCCCATGGCCGGACGTTTTCGACGGCGGACTATACTGCACGCATCCCCCTTAACCCCCGGAGCCATCCATGCTGCTCAAGGTGGCGATTGTCCTGTCGCTGCTGGCGATGCTGGCCAGCCTGTTCAGCGGCCTGTTCTTCCTGGTCCACGACGCCGGCCGCACCCGCCGGGTACTGCAGGCGCTGTACCTGCGGGTCGGCCTGGCCGCGCTGACCCTGGCGCTGGTCGCCTGGGGCTTCCTCAGCGGCCAGCTGGTGTCCCATGTGACCTGGTAGGGCGGGTGCAACCCGCCAAGCGTGGCAGGGGCCTGCACCGGAATCGGCGGGTTTCACCCGCCCTACGGCTTTCCCGCCCCATGTTCACAGCACGTAGACGAAGACGAACAGGCCGATCCACACCACATCGACGAAGTGCCAGTACCAGCTCGCCGCCTCGAAGCCGAAGTGCTCATCGGGGGTGAAATGGCCGCGCAGCACGCGGACCAGCATCACCGCGAGGATGATCGCGCCGATGGTGACGTGGGCGCCGTGGAAGCCGGTGAGCATGAAGAAGGTCGCGCCGTAGATGCCCGAGCCGAGGGTCAGCCCCAGCTCCCGGTAGGCGTGCAGGTATTCCTCGGCCTGCAGGATCAGGAAGGTCACCCCGAGCAGGACGGTCAGCGCCAGCCAGCCCTTCAGCTTCCGGCGCTCGCCGTCCTTCAGCGCGTGGTGGGCGAAGGTCACGGTGAAGCTGGAGGACACCAGCAGGATGGTGTTGACCAGCGGCAGCCCCCAGGCACCGATGATCCCGGCGGGCGCCGGAAACTGCTTGGGATCGGGGTTCTCCAGCAGCGGCCAGGCGTATTCGAAGTTCGGCCAGAGCATGTGGCTGATGCCCTTGTCGCCCTCGCCGGCGAGCCAGGGACCGGCCCAGTAGCGGACGTAGAAGAGCGCGCCGAAGAAGGCCAGGAAGAACATCACCTCGGAGAAGATGAACCAGCTCATGCCCCAGCGGAACGAGCGGTCCATCTGCGCGCTGTAGAGCCCGGCGCGGCCTTCCTGGATCACGTTGCCGAACCAGCCGAACAGCATCCAGGCGATCAGCAGGGCGCCGACGAAGAAGATCACCGGACCGCCGATCTCGTCGCGGCCGGCCTTGAGGTCGTTGAACCAGCTGCCGAGTCCGTAGACGGTGGTCAGCAGGCCGAGGGTGGCGATGATCGGCCACTTGCTCTGGGCGGGGACGTAATAGTGCTCGTGGGTCGTCGACATGGTCGTTCTTCTCCTTAACGGACGGCCTGGGCCTGCGGCCCCTGGCGCCCGGTGATGTCGAACAGCGTGTAGCCGAGGGTCAGGTGTCGCACGTCGGCCGGCAGGTCGCGGTCGACGATGAAACGCACCGGCATCTCGATGCGCTCGCCCGGCTGCAGGACCTGCTGGGTGAAGCAGAAGCACTCGGTCTTGTGGAACCAGGCCGCCGCCCGCGCCGGGGCGACGCTGGGAACGGCCTGGCCGGTCATCGGCCGGTCACTGGGGTTATGGGCGACGAACAGCATCTGGTGGCTGGCGCCGGGATGCACCACCAGCTCGTCCTGCAGCGGGCGGAACTCCCAGTTCATGCCGGCGGCGTTGCTGGCGAGGAACTGCACGCGCACCGTGCGCGCCGCATCCATCTGTTGCTCACCCGTATAGGCGCCGGCGGTCTTGCCGTTGATGCCGAAGGCCTGGCACATCACCTCGTAGAGCGGCACCAGGGCGAAGCCGAAGGCGAACATCGCCGCCACCACCAGCAGCAGGCGGCGGACCAGGCGGGCGGTGGGCAGGCCGTCGTCCATGTCACTTCACCTCCGGCGGGGTGCTGAAGGTGTGGTAGGGCGCCGGGGAGGGCACCGACCACTCCAGGCCGTCGGCGCCGTCCCAGGGCTTGGCCGGCGCCGCCTCGCCGCCGCGGATGCACTTGATCACGATGTACAGGAACAACAGCTGGGTGGCGCCGAACAGGAAGGCGCCGAGGCTGGAGACCATGTTGAAGTCGGCGAACTGCAGGTTGTAGTCGGGGATGCGCCGCGGCATCCCGGCCAGACCGACGAAGTGCATGGGGAAGAAGGCCAGGTTCATGCCGACGAAGGACAGCCAGAAATGCCACCTGGCCAGGGTTTCGTCGTACAGGTGCCCGGTCCACTTCGGCAGCCAGTAGTAGGCCGAGGCGAAGATGCCGAAGATCGCCCCGGGCACCAGCACGTAGTGGAAGTGCGCCACCACGAAGTAGGTGTCGTGGTACTGGAAGTCGGCCGGGGCGATGGCCAGCATCAGCCCGGAGAAGCCGCCGATGGTGAAGAGGATGACGAAGGCCACGGCGAACAGCATCGGCGCCTCGAAGGTCAGCGAGCCGCGCCACATGGTCGACACCCAGTTGAACACCTTCACCCCGGTGGGCACGGCGATCAGCATGGTGGCGTACATGAAGAACAGCTCGCCGGTCAGCGGGATGCCGACGGTGAACATGTGGTGCGCCCAGACAATGAACGACAGGAAGGCGATGGCGCCGGTGGCGTAGACCATCGAGGTGTAGCCGAACAGCGGCTTGCGGCTGAAGGTCGGGATGATCGAGCTGACCGCGCCGAAGGCCGGCAGGATCATGATGTACACCTCGGGGTGGCCGAAGAACCAGAACACGTGCTGGAACAGCACCGGGTCGCCGCCGCCGGCGGCGCTGAAGAAGCTGGTGCCGAAGTGGATGTCCATCAGCATCATGGTCACCACCCCGGCCAGCACCGGCATCACCGCGATCAGGAGGAAGGCGGTGATCAGCCAGGTCCAGACGAACAGCGGCATCTTCATCAGGGTCATGCCCGGCGCGCGCAGGTTGAGCACGGTGGCGATCACGTTGATCGCGCCCATGATCGAGCTGATGCCCATCAGGTGCACGGCGAAGATGAAGAAGGTCACGCTCTCCGGCGCGTAGGTGGTGGACAGCGGCGCGTAGAAGGTCCAGCCGAAGTTCGGCCCGCCGCCCGCCATGAACAGGGTGCTGACCAGGAGGCCGAAGGCCGCCGGCAGCAGCCAGAAGCTGAAGTTGTTCATCCGCGGCAGGGCCATGTCCGGCGCGCCGATCATCAGCGGGATCATCCAGTTGGCCAGCCCGACGAAGGCCGGCATCACCGCGCCGAAGACCATGATCAGGCCGTGCATGGTGGTCATCTGGTTGAAGAACTCCGGCTGGACGATCTGCAGTCCCGGCTGGAACAGCTCGGCGCGGATCACCATGGCCATGCTGCCGCCGAGCAGGAAGGCGGTGAAGCTGAACCACAGGTAGAGGCTGCCGATGTCCTTGTGGTTGGTGGTCAGCACCCAGCGCATCAGGCCCGGGGCCGGGCCGTGCGGGTGTTCGTCATGGCCGGCGTGGCCCGGCTCGATCACTGCGCTCATCGTGGCCTCTCCTCTATTGGGGCTGGGGCTGGGGCTGGGGCTGGGGCTGGGGCTGGGGTTGGCCGGGCTGCATGCCCTGGCCGGCTTCCTCGGCCTGGCGGAAGGTGAGAATGTCCTGCGGGGTGACGCTGTCGCCGACCGCGTTGCCCAGGGCGTTGCGCTCGTAGCTGATCACCGCGGCCAGGTCGACGTCGGAGAGCTGCTTGCCGAAGGCGGCCATGGCGGTGCCCGGCTTGCCGTTGACGACGATGGCGATGTGGCCTTCCTTCGGCCCGGTGGCGATCTTCGAGCCGGTGAGGGCCGGGAACGCCGGCGGCACGCCCTGGCCGCCGAGCTGGTGGCAGGCGGCGCAACTGGTCTTGTAGACCTGCTCGCCCTGGGCGACCAGCTCCTCGCGGGTCCAGGTCTTGCCGGCCAGCGCCGTGCGCTCGGCGGCGGACGCCTTGCGGGCGGCCAGCCAGGCGCTGTAGTCGGCGGGCGCCTTGACCTCCACCACCACCGGCATGAAGCCGTGGTCCTTGCCGCACAGCTCGGTGCACTGGCCGCGATAGAGGCCCGGCTCGCCGACGCGGGTCCAGGCCTCGTTGATGAAGCCGGGAATGGCGTCCTTCTTCACCGCCAGCTCCGGCACCCACCAGGAGTGGATGACGTCCGCCGCGGTGACCAGAAAGCGCACCTTGGCGCCGGCCGGGATCACCAGTGGCTCGTCCACTTCCAGCAGGTAATGGTCGGTCTTCGGCGCCTGGTCGCCGATGGCCTCGCGCGCGGTCGCCATGTTGCTGAAGAACTCCACATCCTCGCCCAGGTACTTGTAGTGCCACTTCCACTGGTAGCCGGTGACCTGGATGTCCAGGTCGGGCTCGGACGGGTCGTAGATGTGCAGCAGGGTGCGGGTCGCCGGCACCGCCATGGCGATCAGGATCAAGAGCGGGATCACCGTCCACAGCACCTCGACCCTGGTGTTCTCGTGGAAGTGCGCGGGCTGCGGGTGGCGCGAGCGGCGGTGGGCGAACATCGACCAGAACATCGCGCCGAACACCAGCAGGCCGATGACCACGCAGATCCAGAAGATGGTCATGTGCAGATCGAAGACGGAACGGCTGACTTCCGTGACCCCCGGCCGCATGTTCACATCCCAGGCGGCCTGTGCCTGGGACAGGGCCGAGCACGACAGAAGACCCATCCAGAGTCGTGGATGTCGCATCATTGCGGGTTCCCCTTATCGTTCTTTTAATCCCGCTGGCGGAACCGTCGACGCAGGGTGCTGCTGCCAGGCCTTGCAACCTGGACGGGGCGCCGGGAGCCGCCGGCGTCGAGCCGTGCGCAGAGCACTGCGCCGACCGGCCTGCCGGCCTTCCCTTTCCCGCGCCCCGCTACCGCAGAACCCCGGTCTGCGGTGCAGTCGGGCCTTACTCCGGTAAGCATGTTTCGAGTCGAGTATAGACAGCGCCGGCGGCAGGGAGATTTTTTGCGGTCCGGGGCAGCCATTGGCCAATAGCGGTGATCGGAACGGGCGTCTAATCTAGGGGCATCTGTCCACTGGCCAAGGAGGCTGTCTTGCCACAGCAGCCCGAGGAGTCCTGCCCTTGAATATTCCAGCCTTGCGCCAGCTGATCGAGCATGCCCGCCAGCACGAAGTCAGCCACGGCACGCTCGCCCGCCAGCTGGAAAGCCGGATGCAGTGCCTGCACCCCGCCATCTGCCTGCCCGAGGAGGATGCGCTGGGCGTGCTGACGAAGTTCGTCGACGGTTATCTGGAGCAGGTGCCGGAACTGCTCGAAGCCGCCCACGTGGTCGCCTGCGAGGCGGGCATCGAGGGCCAGATCGTCCCGGTGCTGAAGGTGGCCGAGCATTTCTTCCTCAGCCCGCCGGAGGTGGTGGAGGGGCAGGAAGGCCTCGCCGGCCTGCTCGACGAGGCCTACCTGGCGCATCGCCTGATCGAGGAGGTCAACGACCGCTACATCGGCTTCATCGGCCAGCCGCTGATCCCCCTGGACACCACGGTGGCCAACCTGATCGCCCACCGGCTGATCGGCGAGTTCTTCGCCAACCAGCTCGACGAGGCCGTGCAGCTGGCGGTGAACGGCCTGCTCGGCAACACGCTGTTCGAGCAGGTGTCCCTGGACGCCTACCGCGCCCGCGTGACCAGCCCGAAGACCATCGCCGCCTGGCAGGCCTGGCCCTGCCTGTCGCGGCAGTTCGGGGTGGAACTGCAGCTGAGCCGGACGGACGGGTAGGGCGAGTGCAAACCGCCGGACCTGGCAAGGGCCTGTCACCCGCCCTACGGTCTTCCACGAGGGCGGGCGCAGCCCCTCAGGCCGCGCTGCCGATGCCGACCGTGGTGCGCACCCGGCCTTCCAGGCGGCGCTTCACCGCGCGGGACTCGAGCACCAGCTCGGAGCCGTTGGCCGCGCTGGCGGCGCGCCATTCGTCGAGCAGCTCCATGCAGGCGTGGTCGATGTAGTTGAGGTGTTCGAGCGGCACGTGCAGCTGGGTACCGGGACGCACCGAAGCCAGCACGCGGGACAGTTCCGGCACCTTGAGGAAGGTCGCCGAGCCGACCATGCGCAGTTCCGCGCTGCGCCCGTCCTCGTCGTAGACCAGGCTGATCTTCAGCCGCGAGGCGCGCCAGGCGAGCTTGGCCAGAGTCAGGGCGAAACCGATCATCACCCCGGTCAAGAGGTCGGTGAAGACGATCGCCAGGGCCGTGGCGCCGTAGATGAACATCGGCATCCGCCCGTAGCGGCCGAGGCCGCGCAGGGCCTTGAGGTCGACCAGCTTGACCCCGGTGTAGACCAGCACCCCGGCCAGGCTGGCCACCGGAATGCTCTGCAGCACCGCGGTCAGCAGCAGGACGAAGGCCAGCAGCCAGAGGCCGTGGAGGATGGCGGACATCCGGGTGACGGCGCCGGCCTGCACGTTGGCCGAGCTGCGCACGATCACCCCGGTCATCGGCAGGGCGCCGAGCAGGCCGCAGAGCAGGTTGCCGACGCCCTGGGAGGTCAGCTCGCGGTCGAAGTCGGCGCGCGGGCCCTGGTGCATGCGGTCCACCGCGGCGGCCGACAGCAGGGTCTCGGCGCTGGCGATGAAGGCCAGGGTCAGCGCCGCGACCAAGAGGGTCGGGTCGGTCAGCAGGCGCAGCAGATCGGCCGGCTGCACCCAGTCGATGGCATCGCCCAGGTTGGCCGGCACCTCGACCCGCCGCACGTCCATCGACAGGACCAGGCTGACCAGGGTCGCCAGGCTCACGCCGATCAGCGCGCCGGGCAGAAAGCGCAGCCTGGCCGGCTTGCGCTTGTCCCACAGCCACATGGCGCCGATGGTCATGAGGCCGAGCAGCCCGGCGCCCCAGCCGTCGCCGGCGCCGAACGGCAGGGCATCGACCAGCGCCGCCGGGAAGGCCTGCAGGTTGTTCAGCCCGGAGGCCTGCGGCGAGGCATCGAGCATCACGTGCAGCTGGGAGAGGATGATCAGGATGCCGATCCCCGCCAGCATGCCGTAGACCACCGCCGGCGCGGTGACGCGGAACCAGCAGCCCAGGCGCAGGCGCCCGGCGACGAGCTGGATCAGTCCGGCCAGCAGCAGGATCGGCCCGAGCATGGCGATGCCGTGCTGGCGCACCAGCTCGAAGACCAGCACGGCGAGGCCCGCCGCCGGGCCGCTGACCTGCAGCGGCGCGCCGGCCAGGGCGCCGACCACCAGACCGCCGATGATGCCGGTGATCAGACCCTTGGCCGGCGGCATGCCGGAGGCGATGGCGACGCCCATGCACAGCGGCAGGGCGACCAGGAAGACCACCACGGAGGCCATCGCGTCCCGTGGCAGGGTGGATTTCAGGGTTTCGAGGTTCATGAGGGCTCCTTCCATGTAAAAGGCGGGACATGACTCGCCCGCGGCGCGGGGCGGCGGCCCTGCACCGGAAAGCGGACGAGATAAAAAACGAGGCCGATCATCAAGATCGGCCTGGCAGCCTTGCGGCGGCGTCAGCGCTGGTGGAAGCGCGGGCGCGGGGTGGCCATGGGAATCGAGCCTTCACTGTCGAGGGGCCGGAAGCGGCCCTGCTCGGCATCGTAGGCCTTGATCTCGGCGGTCTCGATGGAATAGACCCAGCCGTGGATGAACAGCTGGCCGCTGGCCAGGCGCGCCGCCACCGAGGGGTGGGTGCGCAGGTGGTCGAGCTGGGCGACCACGTTCTCCTCGGTGAGCACCTCCAGGGTGTCGCGGCCGGCGCAGCTGCAGCGGTTCTGCTCCACCACGGTCCTGGCCACCTCGGCATGGCGCAGCCAGGCCTTGACGGTGGGCATGCTCTCCATGCTCGGCGGGTCCATCACCGCCTTCATGGCACCGCAGTCGGAATGGCCGCAGACGATGATGTGATGCACGCCGAGCGCCATCACCGCGTATTCGATGGCGGTGGACACGCCGCCGTTGATCTGCCCGTAGGGCGGCACCACGTTGCCGACGTTGCGGGTGACGAACAGGTCGCCCGGCGAGCTCTGGGTGATCAGTTCGGGGATGATGCGCGAGTCGGCGCAGGTGATGAACATCGCCCGTGGCCGCTGGGCACTGGCCAGGGCGCGGTAGAACTCCTTCTGCTGCGGAAAGACCTCGGTGCGAAAGCGCTGGAAGCCCTCGACGATGTTCTGCAGCGCCACCTCGGCGTTTTCGGACTCGGTGCGGGCCTCGGTCGTTCCCTGCGACGGGCTCTGTCCTGAGATGCAATGATTCATGGCATAACCTCCCTGGGTAGCGGAAAAGTGGCAAGGCTCGGATGGTCGCCCTTGCTGTGACGAGTCGACACGACAGGTTCGGCACAGGCAGGCGTGCGGGCATTCGGGTGCCCTCGATGAAGTCAGCCTGCGACATCCAACTTAAATAAAGCTGAATGCGCAGCGCCCATAACTTAAGTGAAACTGAATAGTCGGCTACACAACTCAAATGAAACCGAATGCAACGAACTTCGCCCCTTCCCGCCGCGAGGTCGGTCGTCCGGCTGATCAATAGCATTCAGCCATGTCTCCCGCCGGCCGTGCCCTCCAGCGCAGCTGGCTGGACGCGCGGCAGTCCGGGCATGGCGCCGGATGCGACGGCGCCCTTTCATATTTTTTTACATATGAACGATATATGGCATTCGGGCCGCCCGCCCGGCTCGAATATTTTCTTACAGAACAACTTTCGAAGCCTGCAGAACGAGCGGAACTTCCTGAAAAAGTTGCCGGCCGTCCGGCGGGTAATGGCTGGCGGAATGGGCCTGAGTTCCGCAGCCGGGGGCGATGCCGAGAGCCGGAGGCGGCCACTGGCTTTTCGCCCGTGGCTGGCTAGATTCAGAGATCAAGCGATACGGGGCGCCAGCCGGCAGTCGGCGCGACAGGGCGAGATGCCAGACAGGAACGAGCGATGTCGAACAACCCTTCGGATGCAGCCCGCCGGCCGGGGCGAGGCGCCGGATCTTCCGGCTTCGTCGACGTGACGGAGCAGCGGCGGCTGAACGAGGCCCGCGAGGCGGGCGTTGCCTGGAAGAAGTGGGGCCCCTACCTGAGCGAGCGGCAATGGGGGACGGTGCGCGAGGACTACAGCGAGGACGGCAACGCCTGGGACTACTTCAGCCACGACCAGGCCCGCTCGCGGGCCTACCGCTGGGGCGAGGACGGGCTCGGCGGCATCTGCGACGACCAGCAGCGCCTGTGCTTCGCCCTCGCCCTGTGGAACGAGCGCGACCCGATCCTCAAGGAGCGCCTGTTCGGGCTGACCAACCGCGAGGGCAACCACGGCGAGGACGTCAAGGAGTACTACTTCTACCTCGACTCGACGCCCACCCACTCGTACATGAAGTACCTCTACAAGTACCCGCAGCGGGCCTACCCCTACAGCGACCTGGTGGACACCAACCGGAGCCGCTCGCGCCAGGCGCCCGAGTACGAGCTGCTCGACACCGGCGTGTTCGACGACAACCGGTATTTCGACATTTTCCTCGAATACGCCAAGGCGGGTCCCGAGGACATCCTGATCCGCATCGCCGTGCACAACCGCGGGCCCGAGGCCGCGCGGCTGCAGCTGCTGCCGACCCTGTGGTTCCGCAACACCTGGTCGTGGAAGGAAGACCAGACGAAGCCGGCCCTGCGCGCGGCGGACGGCGCCATCCAGGCCGCGCATCCCGAGCTGGGCGACTGGCGCCTGGCCTGCGAGGGGGTGCCGGAACTGCTGTTCACCGAGAACGAGAGCAACGCCGAGCGCCTGTGGGGCCAGCCGAGCGCCTCGCCGTGGGTCAAGGACGCCTTCCACCGCTACCTCATCACCGGCGAGGAGGCGGCCGTCAACCCGGAACGAAGCGGCACCAAGGCCGCCGCCCGCTATGTGCTCGAGGTGCCGGCCGGCGGCTGCTCGGTGGTCCGCCTGCGGCTGTCCGCCGGCGAGCCCTCGGGCGAGCCGTTCGGCGCAGGCTTCGAGACCGCCTTCGCCGCGCGCCGCGCCGAGGCCGACGAGTTCTACGCACGGATCGTCCCCGATTCGCTGGACGAGGACGAGCGCCGGGTCCACCGCCAGGCGCTCGCCGGCATGCTCTGGTCGAAGCAGTACTACCTGTTCGACCTGGACACCTGGCTCAAGGAGCACCAGGCGCATCCGCTGGCCGGCGGCACGCGGCAGGTGCGCAACGCCGAGTGGTTCCACATGTTCAACGGCGACGTCATCTCCATGCCCGACAAGTGGGAATACCCCTGGTACGCCGCCTGGGACCTGGCCTTCCACACCCTCTCCCTGGCGCTGGTCGACTTCGACTTCGCCAAGGAACAGCTGGCGCTGATGCTCAAGAGCCTCTACTGCCACCCGAACGGACAGATCCCGGCCTACGAATGGAACTTCGGCGACGTCAACCCGCCCGTCCACGCCTGGGCCGCACTGTATCTTTTCCGGGTGGAGCGGGACCTCGGCCGCGAGGACCTCGACTTCCTCGAGCGCTGCTTCCAGGGCCTGCGGCTCAACTTCAACTGGTGGCTGAACCGCAAGGACCCGCAGGGCCGCAACGTCTTCGCCGGCGGCTTCCTCGGCCTCGACAACATCGGCGTCTTCGACCGCAGCGCGCCGCTGCCCTCCGGCGGCACCCTGGAGCAGGCCGACGGCACCGCCTGGATGGCCTTCTACTGCCAGAACATGCTGGAGATGGCGCTGATTCTCGCCGACCGCGATCCGCAGTACGAGGAGTACGCCTTCAACTTCCTCCAGCACTTCATGTGGATCGCCTACGCCATGGACCGCACCGGCGAGCACGGCGACGAGATGTGGGACGAGGCGGACGGCTTCTTCTACGACGTGCTGCGCCTGCCCGACGGCTCGGCCATGCGCCTGAAGGTCCGCTCCATAGTCGGGCTGCTGCCGCTGTGCGCCTGCACGACCTTCGAGGCGGACGTGAGCACCCGCCACCCGCGACTGCTGGAGCTGATCCAGCTGTTCCGCGAACGCCATCCCGAAGTGGTGGCCAAGGTCGCCCCGACGACCGAGGGCTACATCGGCCTGAACGGCCGCCGCCTGCTCTCCCCGCTGTCCCGGGAACGGCTGGTGCGGGTCCTCGGCTACCTGCTCGACGAGAACGAATTCCTCGGTCCCCACGGCATCCGCTCGCTGTCGCGCTACCACCTGGAGCACCCCTTCGCGTTCCGGGTCGGCGACCAGGAGCACCGCGTCGCCTACCTGCCGGCCGAGTCGGACTCGGGGATGTTCGGCGGCAACTCGAACTGGCGGGGGCCGGTGTGGATGCCGGTCAACGCCCTGATCATCCGCGGCCTGCTGAACCTCTACTACTTCTACGGCGACGACCTGCGCGTCGAGTGCCCTACCGGCTCCGGCACGCAGATGACGCTCTTCGAGGTGGCCCGGGAGATCTCCCGCCGGCTCGCCGGCCTGTTCCTGCGCGACGAGCACGGGCGCCGCCCGGTCTACGGCGACAGCGCGAAGTTCCAGGAGGACCCGCACTGGCGCGACCTGATCCTGTTCTACGAATACTTCCACGGCGACACCGGCGCCGGCCTCGGCGCCAGCCACCAGACCGGCTGGACCGGCCTCGTCGCCCGCCTGCTCGACCTGTTCGGGCGCCTCCAGGCCAGCGACCTGCTGCTGACGCCGCGGGAGCGCCTCGCCGAGCGCCTGACCCGCGAGCAGGTCGGCGGCAGGGTGCAGGAATAGGAGGCAGTCATGTCCGCACCCCGCTATCCTGCGCTGTTCCAGCTCAACACCCGGGTCCGCCTGGCCGAGCTGGGCGCCGCGCTGGGCCGTCCGGCGACCCTCGACGACCTCGGCGAGGCGGAACTCGACCGCCTCGCCGAGGACGGCTTCGACCTGCTCTGGTTGCTCGGCGTCTGGCAGACCGGCGAGGCCGCCCGCCGCGTGTCGGCGTCGAATCCCGAGTGGCTGGCCGAATACCGCCGGGTTCTGGCGGATTTTCGCGCGTCCGACGTCTGCGGCTCCTGCTTCGCCATCCAGGATTACCGGGTGCATGCCGACTTCGGCGGCGACGCGGCCCTCGCCCGCCTGCGCGAACGCCTGCAGGCACGCGGCCTGCGCCTGATCCTCGACTTCGTGCCGAACCACCTGGCGCCGGACCACCGCTGGGTCGACGCGCATCCGGAGTTCTTCGTCGCCGGCAGCGAGGCGCAGCTGGCCGCCGAGCCACACAATTACCGGCGCCTGGAAACCGCCAGCGGCAGCCGCATCCTCGCCTACGGCCGCGATCCCTGCTTCGCCGGCTGGTCCGACACGCTGCAACTGAACTACGGCCAGCCGGCGCTGCAGGAAGCCATGCTCGGCGAGCTGCGGCGGATCGCCGGGCAGTGCGACGGGGTGCGCTGCGACATGGCGATGCTGCTGCTGCCGGAAGTCTTCGCGCGCACCTGGGGGATCGCCGCCGCGCCCTTCTGGCCGCGGGCCACTACGGCGATCCACGCCGAGCGGCCGGGCTTCCTGTTTCTCGCCGAGGTCTACTGGGACCTGGAGTGGACGCTGCAGCAGCAGGGCTTCGACTATACCTACGACAAGCGCCTCTACGACCGCCTGGTGGCCGGCCAGGCCGGCCCGGTGCGCGACCACCTGCGCGCCGGGCTCGACTTCCAGGACCGCCTGGTGCGCTTTCTGGAGAACCACGACGAACCGCGCGCCGCCGCCACCTTCGCCGCCGACCGGCACCGCGCGGCCGCCGCGATCACCTTCCTGAGCCCCGGCCTGCGCTTCTTCCACCAGGGGCAGCGTGAGGGCAGAAGGGTGCGCATCCCGCCCCACCTCGGCCGCGGCCCGGCCGAGACGCCGGACGCCGCGCTCGCCGCCTTCTACGACGCCCTGCTCGACTGCCTCAAGGAGCCGGTCATGCGCGACGGTCACTGGCAACTGCTCGACGCCGATCCCGCCTGGGCGGGCAACCCCAGCCACGACGCGCTGATCGTCTTCGCCTGGAGCGGCCCGGGCGAACGGCGCCGGCTGGTCGCGGTGAACTACGCCGACCACCCGAGCCAGGCATTCGTCAGGCTGCCGTGGAACGACCTTGCCGGGCGCAACTGGCAGCTGCGCGACCGGCTGGGGCCTGCGCGCTACGAGCGCGACGGCAGCGACCTCGCCGCCCACGGCCTCTACCTCGACCTGCCGGCCTGGGGTTGCCATGCGTTCGAGGTGCGGGCGGTCTAAACCTTGTTAGAACTTCAAAGATGCAGCCCGCGACAAAAAATGGCTCTTCGTGAACCATTTCGGCGCCCACAAAAGAGGCAATGGACCAGCCATTGCCTTGATAGTCCGCGGGCTCAGCTTCAGGCGTCCGGCTTCTTCAGCTTCGGATTGGGGAAGAACTGCGCGGTGTGCACCTTGGGCGCGGCGGGGCTGGGCGCCGCCGGGGCCGCTTCGGCCTTGTTGACCCGGGTGCCCAGTTCAAGGGGCACCGACAGGCCCTCGGCGTTGAGGGTGTCGGCGAAGGAACAGGTCACGCACTCACGGTGCGGCACGCCGTCGACGTTCCACATCCGCACGGTGTCCATGGTTTCGCAGGCCGGGCACACGGCGCCGGCGATGAACTGCTTCTTGTGTCCGCTCATGATTTCCTCTCAGGCCGCCGCGCTCAGGCCAAGGTGACGGAGCAGGGCGTCGATCGACGGCTCGCGGCCGCGGAAATCGACGAACAGCACCATGGGGTCCTGCGAGCCGCCACGGGCCAGGATCGCCTCGCGGAAGGCGCTGCCGGTGACGGGGTTGAACACGCCATCCTCCTCGAAGCGGGAGAAGGCGTCGGCGGAGAGCACTTCCGCCCACTTGTAGCTGTAGTAACCGGCCGCGTAGCCGCCGGCGAAGATGTGCGAGAAGCTGTTGGGGAAGCGGTTGTAGGCCGGCGGCTGCATCACCGAGACCTCGTCGCGGATGCCCTTGAGCACCTCGAGCACGCCTCGGCCGTCGCCGTGGTGGACGTGCAGCTCGAAGTCGAACAGCGAGAACTCCAGCTGGCGCGCCATCATCATGCCGGACTGGAAGTTCTTCGCCGCCAGCATCTTCTCCAGCAGGTCGGCGGGCAGGGCCTCGCCGCTCTCGTAGTGGCCGGAGATCAGCGCCAGGCCTTCCGGCTCCCAGCACCAGTTCTCCATGAACTGGCTGGGCAGCTCCACCGCGTCCCAGGGCACCCCGCTGATCCCCGAGGCGCCGGCGTGCTCGATGCGCGTCAGCAGGTGGTGCAGGCCGTGGCCGAACTCGTGGAACAGGGTGGTGACCTCGTCGTGGGTGAGCAGCGCCGGCTTGCCGCCCACCGCCGGGGTGAAGTTGCACACCAGGTTGGCCACCGGGCTGATCAGTTCACCCTGCGCCGATCTGCGCTTGTCGCGGGCGCCGTCCATCCAGGCGCCGCCGCGCTTGTTGGCCCGCGCGTAGAGGTCGAAGAAGAAGCGCCCGACGTGCGCGCCGTTCTCGCGAATCTCGAACAGGCGCACGTCCGGATGCCAGGTGTCGAAGTCCGCAAGCTCCTGGATCTCGATGCCGTAGAGGCGCTGGACCATGGCGAACAGGCCGCTCAGCACCTTGTCGATCGGGAAATAGGCGCGCAGCTGCTCCTGGGAGATGCTGTAGCGGGCCTGGCGCAGCTTCTCGCTGTAGTAGCCGACGTCCCAGCTCGACAGATCACTGCAGCCCTGTTCGGCGGCGAAGGCGCGCAGCTCGGTCAGGTCCTGCTCGGCGAACGGCCGGCTGCGTGCGGCCAGGTCGCGCAAAAAGCCGAGCACCTGCTCGCCGGAGTCGGCCATCTTGGTCGCCAGCGACAGCTCGGCGTAGTTCGGGTAGCCGAGCAGTTGGGCCAGCTCGCGGCGCAGGTCGAGGATCTGCTCCATCAGCGGGCCGTTGTCGAACTGCCCGGCGTTCGGCCCCTGGTCGGAGGCGCGGGTGCAGTAGGCGGCGTAGAGCTCCTCGCGCAGGGCGCGGTCGTCGGCGTAGGTCATCACCGCGTAGTAGCTGGGGAACTCCAGGCTGATCAGCCAGCCGTCGAGCCCCTTGGCCTGGGCGGCCTGGGCCATCTGCGCCCTGGCCGAGTCGGTCAGCCCGGCCAGCGCGGCCTCGTCGGTGATGTGCTTGGTCCAGGCCTGGGTGGCGTCGAGCAGCTGGTTGGAGAAGCGGCTGGTCAGCTCGGACAGGCGCATCTGGATCTCGCCGTAGCGCTTCTGCTTGTCCTCCGGCAGATCGATGCCGGACAGGTGGAAGTCGCGCAGGGCGTTTTCGAGGATGGTCTTCTGCGCCACGTCGAAGCCTGCGGCCTCGGGGCCGGCGGCCAGGGCCTTGTAGGCGTCGCAGAGGGCGCGGTTCTGGCCCAGCTCGGTCCAGTAGGCGGACAGCTTGGGCAGGCAGGCCTCGTAGGCGGCGCGCAGCTCGGGGCTGTTGCGCACCGCGTTGAGGTGGCTGACCGGGCTCCAGGCGCGGCCGAGGCGCTCGCCCAGCTCGTCGAGCGCCAGCACCAGGCCGTTCCAGCCCGGCGCGCCGGCCTGCTCGGCGAGGAGCTGCGCGAGGGCCGCGCGGTTGTCGGCAAGAATCTGGTCGATGGCCGGCTCGACGTGCTCCGGACGAATGGCGGAATAGGGCGGCAGGTCGAAAGCTTGCAGAAGAGGATTGCTGGCAGTCACGGCAGGTGCCCCTGAATCGGTAGGTTCGCCGGCCATGGTAATGAGAAATTCCCGACAGCGCAGCACGGATACTACTGTTGGCGCATCGGAGGGGATCGCCATCCCGGCCATACGTCGGCGAATGCCCAGATACATTGCTTGCTAAGCATCAGCCGGCTTAAGATGAGAATCCATCTTATTTATATCTGGCAGCCGCGGACGGTAATCGCCCATGTCGACCCTCGACACCTCCTACCAGCAACAGGTGGCGCACTACTATGCCGAGCACCATGGCTGGATACGCGCCTGGCTGTACCGGAGGCTGGGCAATGCCTGCGACTCCGCCGACCTGGCCCACGAGGTGTTCCTGCGCCTGCTGGCCAAACCGCGCCGCTTCGACAGCGCCGGCCATGCGCGCGCCTACCTGCACGGCATGTCCCGCCACGTCTGCGTGGATTTCTGGCGCCGCCGGCAGGTCGAGCAGGCCTGGCTGGAGGTGCTGGCCGGCCGCCCCGAGGCCGTGGCGCCCTCCGAGGAGCACCGCGCCCTGGTGCTGGAAGCCCTGCAGCAGGTGCATGCGATGCTCGCCCGCCTGCCGGAGAAGGTCGCCGAGGCCTTCCTGCTGGCCCAGCTCGAAGGCCTCGGCTATCGGACCATCGGCGAGCGCCTGGGGGTGTCCGAGCGCACCGTGACCAAATACATGGCCCAGGCGATGTACCAGTGCCTGCTGCTCGAGGCCGAACTCGATGAAGCGCTCGTCTGACCCCTTGTCCGAGCAGAAACCCAGTCACGCCGTCCTCCAGCAGGCCGCCGACTGGTACGCCCGGCTGACTGCCGATCCGCACGACGCCTCCGCCGGCGAGGCCTGGCGGCGCTGGCACGGGCAGAGCGAGGCGCACCGCCAGGCCTGGCAGTATGTGGAGCGCGTCGCCCGGCGCTTCGCGACCCTGCAGGAGGACGGCGACGCGGCCGCGCGGACCCTGCGCACGGCGCGCCGCACGGACCTCTCCCGCCGCCAGGCGCTGCGCACCCTGGGCGTGGCGTCGGGCGGCGCCCTGCTCGGCTGGCTGGGCTGGCGCGCCACGCCCCTGCCGCAGCTGCTGATGGCCTGGCAGGCCGACTACCGCACGGCGACCGGGGAGCTGCGCGATTTCCTCCTCGCCGACGGCACGCACCTGTGGCTCAACGGCGCCACGGCCCTGGACGCCGACTACCGGCCCGAGCGGCGACGCCTGCGCCTGTTCGCCGGGGAAGTGCTGATCGAGACCGCCGCGGAAACCCGGCCCTTCGTCGTCGACACCGAACAGGGCAGCCTGCGGGCGCTGGGCACGCGCTTCAGCGTGACCCAGCAGGACGGCTTCACCCGGCTGGCGGTCTTCGACGGCGCGGTGGAGGTGCGCGCCGCCGGCAGCGGCGCCACGCGCATCGTCGAGGCCGGGCAGCAGCTGCGCTTCGACCGCCAGGCCATCGGCGCCGGCGAGCCGGCGGCGGCGGCCCGCCAGGCCTGGGCCCGGGGCATGCTGGTGGCCGGCGACATCCCGCTGGCGGAGTTCGTCGAGGAGCTGTCGCGCCATCATCGCGGACACCTTGCGGTCGCCCCGGAAATCGCCGGCCTGCGCGTCATGGGCACCTATCCGCTGCACGACAGCGAGCAGGTCCTGGCCATGCTGGAAAGCGCCCTGCCGATCGTCGTTCACCGCCCGCTGCCCTGGTGGACGAGCCTCGAGGCCCGCCGCTGAGCCGCCGCCGTCGCTCCGTGCGGCGGCTTCAAAAAAAAATTCGCCGTTTCGCTTCCGGTTTTTTCCGCTCGTCCGACTTGGTGGGTAACCCCGGCTTTTTGCCGTCCGACATGCAGTGAAGGACACCCCATGCCCCCACGCCAAGCCCGCCGCCCCCGCTTCCCCCTCGCCCCGCTGACGCTGGCCATTCCCCTCGCCCTGGCCGCCGTGCCCGCCCTGCTCGGCGCCGGCGCCGCGCAGGCCGCCGGGCAGGAACAGCTGCAGCGCTACGCCATTCCCGCCGGCCCGCTGGCCGAACGGCTCAACCAGTTCGCCGCCCAGGCCGGCATCTACCTGGCCGGCGATGCCGCGCTCACCGCCGGCCGGCAGAGCCAGCCGCTCGAGGGCAGCCATACGGTCGAACAGGCGCTGGCCATCCTGCTCGGCGGCAGCGGGCTGCAGGCCGTGCCGACCCGGGCCGGCCACTACGAGGTGCAGCCGCTGGCGGAGAGCGGCGGCAGCATGGCGCTGGATGCGATCAGCGTCAGCGAGGCTGCCGAGGACAGCAGCTACCGGGCCGCGGAGAGCGCCATCGGCGACAAGTTCGAGACGCCCTTCCTCGAGCAGACGCAGACCGCCTACAGCGTCAACCGGCAGGTGCTGGACGACTTCGCGGTGAGCGATCTGGAGGAGACCATCAAGTTCGTCCCCGGCATCACCATCGGCAACAGCTTCGGCGGCACCCAGGATTCGCTGGTCAAGCGCGGCTTCGGCAACGGCAGCGACGGCGGGGTCCTGCGCGACGGCATCCGCACCAGCGAAGGGCGCAACTACAACAGCGTCACCACCGAGCGGGTCGAGGTCCTCAAGGGCCCGGCCTCGCTGCTCTACGGCATGCAGGAGCCGGGCGGGGTGATCAACGTCGTCAGCAAGAAGCCCACCTACCACTGGCGCAGCACCCTGGGCGGACAGCTGTCCAGCGAAGGCGGCGGCAGCGGCTATTTCGATGTATCCGGCCCCCTGGGCGAGAGCGGCTTCGCCTTTCGCCTGATCGGCCAGCACAAGGACGAGGACTACTGGCGCAACTACGGCGTCAACCGCGACAAGCTGGTCGCGCCGTCGCTGGCCTTCGAGAGCGAGGCGTTCTCGGCCAACCTGTCCTACGAATATTCCGACTACACCTCGGTCCTCGACCGCGGCGCCTTCTTCTACAACGGCCATGCGGTCGGCGACCGCGACCATCGGCTCGACGAGCACTGGACGCGGATCGACGGCCAGCGCCAGTACGCCAGCCTGGCCATGGAGTACCGCTTTTCCGAGACCTCGCGGCTGCGCTTCAACTATGGCTGGAACGAGAACGCCTACAGCGACTACCAGGCCGATCCGAACGCCTACGACCCGGCGACCGGCGAGCTGCGCCGGCGGT
This sequence comes from Azotobacter chroococcum, assembly GCF_004339665.1. GTDB lineage: Bacteria > Pseudomonadota > Gammaproteobacteria > Pseudomonadales > Pseudomonadaceae > Azotobacter > Azotobacter chroococcum. Next base: position 46,175 of record NZ_SMMU01000019.1, on the reverse strand, counting down.
TTCGCAGCAACCCGGACGTCGAGCGGACCCGCAACTATGCGTCCCTCGACTGGCTCAACGAGCTGGAGCTGGGCGGCCTGCGCCACGAGCTGAGCCTCGGCGCCGACCACGAGCGCCACGACGAGTCGAACAGCTTCTTCTACCAGGGGCCCAATGTGTGGGGCTTCGATCCGGACGCGCCGCACTACGGCGATCTGAAACAGGTCGAGGTGGTCAATCCGAGCAACAGCCAGCAGCGCTCGCGGGTGCGCATGCTGTCCGCCTACGTCAAGGACAACATCCATATCGGCGAGCGCTGGATCCTCTCCCTGGGCCTGCGCCACCAGCGCTTCCGCCAGCGGGACTGGGCGGGCATTCCCACCCAGATCGGCACCAACCTGAACAAGAGCAAGAATCTGCCCTTCGTCGGCCTGGTCTACAAGCTGGACGACGAGTTCTCGCTGTATGCCAACTACAGCGAATCCTACAAGCCGAACGTCATCGCCTCCGGCACGCTGGTGGAAAGCGGCAGCGACCCGGAGGAGGGCCGCCAGTACGAGATCGGCCTGCGCTACGACAACGGCTGGCTGTCGGGGCTGGTCGCGCTGTTCGACATCCGCAAGGAGAACATCCAGACCACCGAGACCATCAACGGCGAACAGGTCACCCGCGCGGTGGGCGAGGCCCGCTCGCGGGGCCTGGAGGCCAGCCTCAACGGGCAGCTGGGCGAGCGCTGGAACCTGGTCGCCAACTACGCCTACACCGATACCGAGGTGCTCGAGGACACGCCGGCCAACGAGGGCAACGAACTGCTCAACGTCGCCCACAACGTCGCCGGGCTGTTCCTCTCCTATGACCTGCCGCAGAGCGTGCTGCCCGGCGCCTTCCGGCTCGGCGGCGGCGCCCGCTACGTCGGCTCGCGCGAGGGCGACATGGCGAACAGCTTCGAGCTGTCCGGCTACACCACCTACGACGCCTTCGTCACCTGGACGCTGCCGAACCTGATCGGCAAGAAGACCGAGCTGCAGCTGAACGTCGACAACCTGACCGACAAGGAATACTTCATCTCCAGCGGCGGCACCAGCAACCGGGTGTCCTGGGGCGCGGCGCGCACCGCGACGCTGTCGGCGACCGTGGACTTCTGAGCGGCAAGCCGCGCTATTGCGCCCGCCGGGCCAGTTCGGGACGATACGGCTCCCCCACATGGAGTCTTCGGCATGAGCATCAGAACCTTCCAGGGCATCACCCCGACGCTGGACGAGCGGGTCTTCGTCGATCCCACCGCCGTGGTGCTCGGCGATGTGGCGATCGGCGCCGACAGCTCGGTCTGGCCGCAGGTGTCGATCCGCGGCGACGTGCAGCGCATCCGCATCGGCGCGCGCACCAGCATCCAGGATTGCAGCGTGCTGCACGTCACCCACGCCGGGCCGTTCAACCCGGACGGCTACCCGCTGAAGATCGGCGACGACGTCACCGTCGGCCACCAGGTGACCCTGCACGGCTGCCGCATCGGCAACCGCGTGCTGGTCGGCATGGGCGCCATCGTGCTGGACGGCGCGGTGGTCGAGGACGAGGTGATCATCGGCGCCGGCAGCCTGGTGCCGCCCGGCAAGACCCTGGAGAGCGGCTTCCTGTACGTCGGCAGTCCGGTCAAGCAGGCACGCCCGCTGAACGACAAGGAGCGCGGCTTCTTCCGCTACAGCGCCGACAACTACGTGCGGCTGAAGGACCAGCACCTGGCCGAGCACTACCTGCCGCTGAAGGAGCCGCACCTGCTCGCCGATCACGAGGACTGAAGCGGTACCTCAGTCGGCCGGAATATCCGCCGGCGCGGGCGCCGGCGTTTCGCTGCGCCGGCGGCTGCCGTCGTTGCGCTGGTAGATGATCTTCCGGCGCCCGCCGTCGCAGCTGCCGACCACCAGGTTGCGGTCGGTGACCTCGGCATTGGGCACGATCTCCAGGGTGTAGGAGGCCACGCCGGCGGCCTGGATCTTCACCTCGATCTCCTCCCTGAGTTCCTCGCAGGGCTTGACCGCCGCCAGCAGCGGGGCGCTCGGCAGGACCAGCGCGAGGGCAAGGCAGTATCTGTTCATGGTGTGCTCTCCTGGATGGCGATGGGGGGCGTCGCGCCGGCCTGCAGCTCGGCCAGGCGCCGTTCGCGCGCGGCGGCGGGCAGCTGCGCCAGACGCTCGGTTTCGGCATAGAAGCGTGGCCAATCTTCGCCTGCGCGGCGGAACATTTCCGCGAAGGCCGGCAGCCAGCCGTCGTACAGGCCGAACGGTAGCAGCTTGGCGTTGTTCAGCGGGCCTTCGATCCAGGCGTCGTAGCGACGCTCGCCCTGCCATTCGCCGTCGCGCAGGCTCCGGTAGCGCCGGCGCAGCGCGTCGAACTCGGCCGCCTTGCGCCGGCGCATTTCGTCCGCCGGCAGGCCGCTGGCATAGAGCGCCTGCAGACGGTCGCGGCTGTCCAGCACCAGGCGGACGAACTGCTCGCCGCGCCGCGCGCGGCGCTCGTCCGGCGGCGGCAGGCCACGGCTGGCGCGCCACTGGCGCAGGCCCTCGCGCTCGACGAAGCTGGCGAAGGACTCGTTGAAGGCGGTGTCGTTGGCCACGTAGAGCCGCTGGTGCGCCAGTTCGTGGAAGATCAGCGCGGCCAGTTCGTCGTCGCCATGGCGCAGCATGCCGGCGAGGATCGGATCGGCGAACCAGCCGAGGGTCGAGTAGGCTTCCACCGGGCCGACGTAGGTGTCCAGGCCTTGCTGGCGCAGCAGCGCCGCCGCGCCGCGCGCCCGGCCGAGCTGGTAGAAGCCGCGATAGGCGACGCAGCCGGCGATCGGGAAGCAGTGGCTGAGCGGCTCGACGGAAAATTCCTCGGTGGCGAAGAGATTCCACACCACATAGGGCCGGCCGAGGTCCGCGTAGAGACGGTAGCTAGCGTTGTCCGGCAGGCCGAGCCGGGCGCTGGCGAAGGTGCGCGCCGCCTGGGCCTGGGCGAGACGCTGGCGCAGCACGGGATCGCGGGCCGGATCGGCGACCAGCGCGGCGACCGGCTCGCGGCGGCGCAGCAGCTCGAGCTGGCCACTGGCCATGTGACGGTAATAGTCGAAAGTAGAACAACCGTTCAGACAGATGGCTAGCAATAGGGGAACCCCGCGCAGGGTAAGGTTGTCGAGTGAGCTGAAAAATTTCATCCGGTGAACCCGGTGGCCCTGCAGGCATTCAAGGAAGGAAGGAAAGGCGAGCGCTTCGCTCGCCCGTGCACGAGCGAGTGTACAGGCCGCAGACGGACAATCCCGGGCCTCGATGTGGCGGGAGCCGGTCCGGTTTTTCCAGCCCACCGATTCCATGACCACGACACTCCGGAGCTTCGTCATGCGCGTTCTCATCCTGTTTCCCTGTCTGCTGGCGCTCGGCGGCTGCAACCTGCTGCTGCCGCGACACGACCCCGGCCAGGCCTGGATCGAGCTGAATCCGCAGGTGCCCCATTCGCTGCGCGCCGCCGAGGTGGACCGCAAGGCGCTGGACGACCACCGCTTCTTCCAGGTCAGCCCCGGCGCCCACGAGCTGGGCATGCGCTACCGCTTCGAGGTGGCGGGCAGCAACATCGGTCCGGACAGCGCGCCCTACGAGCGCAATTGCCTGATCCGCCTGAACTACAAGAAATTCACCGCCGGCCAGCGGTATAGTCTGGAGGTCGGCGACGTCGGTTTCCGTGCCTGGGCCCGGCTCTATGACGACCAGCGCCGGATGGTGGCGAGCGGTCGGGAGAGCGGCTGCAGCAGCGGAGCCTGACGCCTCGCCTCCTTCCCGCGAGGCTGCCCATGCACGGACGACTTTCCTGGCTGACCCTTTCCCTGCTGCTGGCCGGCTGCGCCAGTCCACTGCCCGCGCCGGACCCGCGGATGGCCTGGGTCGAGCTGGAGGCCCGCGAGGTGACCAGCCTGCTGATGGCCGACTGGCAGGACGGCCAGCGGCTGCGCGACGGCCGCTATTTCCAGGTGACGCCCGGCGCCCATGAGCTGGAAGCGACCTTCCGCTACTACTATCAGGGCAACCCGATGGGCCGCAACACGCTGCCCATCAGTTGCTGGGTGCGCCTGCGCTATCCGGACTTCGCCGCCGGGCAGCGCTACCGGCTGGAGGCCTGGGCGATGTCCACCCAGGTCTACGCCGTGCTCTACGACGGCAGCGGGCGGGAACTGGCCGAGGCCGAGGTGCTGGGCTGCGGGTCCTACTAGGTAGGCGTAGGCGCTTAGGCGCTCGCGCCGGGCAGGTCGGCGCACTCGCCGCACAGGTCCTGGCGCAGCCAGTGCTCGGTCTCGTCCGCCGACAGGCCGGCGCCGAGCAGGGCGAACAGCTTGCCGAGCGCCGCCTCGCGGGTCATGCCGTCGCCGCCGAGCAGCCCGGCCTCGCTCAGGGCGTTGCCGGCGGCATAGGTGCCGAACGCCACATGGCCGTGGGGACACTGGCTGATGCCGAGCAGCAGCGTGCCGCGCCGGCGGGCCTCGCGCAGCGCCTCGAGCAGTTCGGCGTCGTCCGAGGGGCCGGTGCCGCTGCCGTAGCACTCCAGCACCAGGCCCTGCACGCCGCTGCCAAGCAGGGCGCGCAGCTGTGCCGCCTGCAGGCCGGGGAACAGCGGCAGCACGGCGAGGCTCACCGGCTGGCGAATCCGCCGGTAGTCGAGTGCGGCGGGCAGGGCGGCGGCGCGTTCGCCGTGGCGCTGGCGCGGCAGCTCGGCGAACGCGCCGAAGGTCGCGCTGCCCAGCTTGGTGGCGCGGGCGCCGTGCAGCAGGCGGCCGCCGAAGTAGAGATGCACGCCGGGCGCCACGCCCCGGGCGAGGGCGTCCACGGCGCCGAACAGGTTGTCCCAGGCGTCGCTGCCCGGGACGTCCGCCGGCAGCATGGCGCCGGTCAGCACCACCGGCACGCCCAGGCCGAGCAGCAAAAAGCCCAGTGCCGCGGCGCTGTAGGCCAGGGTGTCGGTGCCGTGCAGCAGCAGCACGGCGTCGCAGCCGTCCTCCTCGACCGCGGCGACGATGGCGTCGCGCAGGGCCAGCCAGTGCTGCTGGTTCATGTTGGCGCTGTCGATCGGCGGGCTCAGCTCGCGGTAGCGCCAGGGCGGCATGCGCCGCTGCGGCTCGGCAGCCAGCCGCTCGTGCAGGCGGGCGTCGAAGCCGGCGGCCGGCACCAGGCCGCGGGCGCTGGCCTGCATGCCGATGGTGCCGCCGCTGTAGAGGACCATGAGTCGGTTGATGGTGGACATGGCCTGATCTCGGAAAAGGAGAAGCAGGCATGGTACCCCGGACGGAAGGCCCATGCGCCTGCACTCCCGTGCCCGGCTTTGGGTTATACTCCGCCGCTTGATAATGCGATCCCCTCTCAAATCCGGAGGGCTCGCACCTCCAGCCAAGCCACGCCCTGCCAGCGTGGCTTGTTGTTTTTTGACGCGCCTGCGGGCGCCAACGAAGAGGCACGACGATGAGCGCACTGGTAGGCGTGATCATGGGTTCCAAGTCCGACTGGAGCACCCTCAGTCACACCGTGGAGATGCTGGACAAGCTGGGCATCCCCAACGAGGTCAGGGTGGTTTCCGCCCACCGCACCCCGGATCTACTCTTCCAGTACGCCGAGCAGGCCGAGTCCCGCGGCATCCAGGTGATCATCGCCGGGGCCGGCGGCGCCGCGCACCTGCCGGGCATGTGCGCGGCCAAGACCCACCTGCCGGTGCTCGGCGTGCCGGTGCAGTCGTCGATGCTCTCCGGGGTCGACTCGCTGCTCTCCATCGTGCAGATGCCGGCCGGCGTGCCGGTCGCCACCCTGGCCATCGGCAAGGCCGGCGCGGTCAACGCCGCGCTGCTCGCCGCCAGCATCCTCGGCGGCCAGCACCCGCAGTTCCACGAGGCGCTCAAGCGTTTTCGCGACGAGCAGACCCGTACCGTGCTCGACAATCCGGACCCGCGCGACGCGTGAGAAAGGGGGCCTCAAGATGAAGATCGGCGTGATCGGTGGCGGCCAGCTGGGCCGCATGCTGGCCCTGGCGGGCACTCCGCTGGGCATGAACTTCGCCTTCCTCGACCCGGCGCCGGATGCCTGCGCGGCCGCCCTCGGCGAGCACATCCGCGCCGACTACGGCGACCAGGACCATCTGCGCCAGCTGGCCGACGAGGTCGATCTGGTCACCTTCGAGTTCGAGAGCGTGCCGGCCGAGACGGTGGCCTTCCTCTCCCAGTTCGTCCCCGTCTATCCCTCCGCCGAGTCGCTGCGCATCGCCCGCGACCGCTGGTTCGAGAAGAGCCTGTTCAGGAGCCTCGGCATTCCCACCCCGGAATTCGCCAACATCCACTCGCAGGCCGACCTCGACGCCGCCGCGGCCGAGATCGGCCTGCCGGCGGTGCTCAAGACCCGCACCCTGGGCTACGACGGCAAGGGCCAGAAAGTCCTGCGCCAGCCTGCGGATGTCGCCGGCGCCTTCGCCGAGCTGGGCAGCGTGCCGTGCATCCTCGAAGGCTTCGTGCCCTTCAGCGGCGAGGTGTCGCTGGTCGCCGTGCGCGGCCGCAGCGGCGAGACGCGCTTCTACCCGCTGGTGCACAACAGCCACGAGGCCGGCATCCTGCGCCTGTCGGTGGCCAGCAGCGAGCACCCGCTGCAGGCGCTGGCCGAGGACTACGTCGGCCGCGTGCTGGAGAAGCTGGACTACGTCGGCGTGCTGGCCTTCGAGTTCTTCGAGGTGGACGGCGGCCTCAAGGCCAACGAGATCGCCCCGCGGGTGCACAACTCCGGGCACTGGACCATCGAAGGCGCCGAGTGCAGCCAGTTCGAGAACCACCTGCGCGCGGTGGCCGGCCTGCCGCTGGGCTCGACCGCCAAGGTCGGCGAGAGCGCCATGCTCAACTTCATCGGCGCGGTGCCGCCGGTGGACAAGGTGGCAGCCATCGCCGACTGCCACCTGCACCACTACGGCAAGGCGTTCAAGGCCGGGCGCAAGGTCGGCCACGCCACCCTGCGCTGTGCCGATCGCGCCACCCTCGACGCGCAGATCGCCAAGGTCGAGGCGCTGATCGAAGGCTGATGCCGCGCCCACCGCGTAGGGTGGGTTAGGCCGCAGGCCGTAACCCACCAACCGGCCGGCAGGCCGGCACAGGGGATGCCTGGCGGCATCCTTTGCGGGTTACGCCGCCTTGCGGCTAACCCGCCCTACGCTCCCGGGCCACCCTGCGTTGTCGCCGCGCCGTACGGCGACTAGGCTGGAGGCAAGCTCACCCTACGGGAACACTTGCCATGGGCATCCTCGGCACCATCCTCATCGGCCTGCTGATCGGTGTGGTCGCGCGTTTCCTCAAGCCGGGCGATCAGCCGATGGGCTGGATCATGACCATCCTGCTCGGCATCGGCGGTTCGGTGGTGGCCACCTACGGCGGCCAGGCGCTGGGCATCTACCACGCCGGCGAAGCCGCCGGCTTCATCGGCGCGGTGATCGGCGCCATCCTCCTGCTGGTCGTCGTCGGCTATCTGCGCAAGTCCTGAGTGGTCGCGGTGGCCTGGGTCCTGCGCCATTCCAGCAGCTTCTGCTGCTTGTGGCGCTGGGCCACCAGGGGCACCGGAGCGCTCTTGCCGGTTTCCAGCCACTGCCGCACGCGGGTGGCGTCGCCGACATGCGAGCGCTTGCCGAGGGTATTCAGCAGCACCATGGCCACGGGACGGTTCTGCACCACCGCGAGCATGGCCAGGCAATGGCCCGCTTCGTTGATGAAGCCGGTCTTGGTGACCTCGATGCGCCAGGTGGGGTTGCGCACCAGCGGGTTGGTGTTGTTGAAGTTCTGCATGTAGCTCGGCTTCTGGAAGCGCGCGCTCTGGCTCGCCGTGGTGCTCAGCTCGCGGATCAGCGGGTACTGCCGCGCGGCCCTGAGCAGTTTCACCAGATCGCGGGCGGTGGAGACGTTCAGCTCCGACAGGCCGGTCGGCTCGACGAAGCGGGTGCTGTGCATGCCCAGCGCGCGGGCCTTGGCGTTCATCGCCGCGACGAAGCGCGCATGGCCGCCCGGGTAGTTGTGCGCCAGGCTCGCCGCGGCGCGGTTCTCCGAGGACATCAGGGCCAGGAGCAGCATCTCCCTGCGGCTGATGCGGCTGTTGACCCGCACCCGCGAGTAGACGCCGCGCAGCTCGCGGGTGTCGTGGATCAGCACCGGGATCACCTCGTCGAGCGGCTGGGCGGCGTCCAGGGTCACCACGGCGGTCATCAGCTTGCTGATCGAGGCGATCGGCACGACCACGTCCGGGTGGCTGGCGAACAGCTCCCTGCCGCTGTTCAGGTCGACCACCAGGGCGCTGGCGGAGGCCAGCTGCAGGGGAGACGGCGTGCGGGCCGGCGGGCTCTTGTCGACGGCCTGGACGCCGGGCATGACGGCCACGCATGCGCAGGCCAGCAGGAGGGCTAGGATCGGGGAATGGGTTTTCATGCGCATGACTCGGAGAGGGTTGCGGGGGCTGACGCCGACACGCCATTTTAATGCGGTATAGCCAAATGCCGCTGCTTTTCAATGCCATCGGGCGGAGAGGCCATGCGGCTCGTCGGCCGGCCTGCAGCGTCGCCCTTTATCGGCGCTCCGCTCGATGCCATCATGCCGTCCGCTCGTCTTCCCCCTTCAATGACCGCCGGTTCGACTCCATGCGCCGATTACCGTTCCTTTTCGCCCTGCTTTTCGCCAGTTCCCTGTCGCACGCCGAACCGCCGGAGCTTGACTGGCTGGAGCTGATGCCCGACGACGACCGCCAGGCCCTGGAGGAGATGCCGGACATCAGCCACGACACGCCGGAGGGCGACGGCGACTTCACCGCCAGGGGCGGCCTCAAACAGAAGGCCAGGGACCTGCCGGCGGTGATGTACTCGGCGAAGACGGTGCCGGCGCTGAACGGCCGGGAGATTCGCCTGGGCGGCTATCCGGTGCCGCTGGAGAACGATGCCAAGGGACGCAGCACCAGCTTCTTCCTGGTGCCCTATCCGGGCGCCTGCATCCATCTGCCGCCGCCGCCGCCGAACCAGATCGTGCTGGTCCGCTACCCGAAGGGCTTTCGCGTGGAGGACATCTCGATCCCGCTGTGGGTGGACGGCAGGCTGCGGGTGGAGAAGGTCAGCAACGAGCTGGCGGACGCCGCCTACGCCATCGAGGCGAGCGCAGTCGAGCCGGTCGAGGAAGAGGCGCTGTAGCGGGGCGGGCGGCAAGCCGGCGTTGCGCCGGCGATGCCCCTGGGTGAAATCGCGTCCCTGCGATTTCGATGGGGAAAGGCTCAGAACAGCGGCAGGCTGTAGCTGACGATCAGACGGTTCTCGTCCTGGTCGCGGGTGTCGTTGCCGCGCAGCGCCGCGTTGCGCCAGGACAGGCCGACGCCCTTGAGCATGCCTTCCTGCACCGTGTAGTCGACGCGGAAGTTGCGTTCCCATTCCTTGTTGTCGCTGCCGGCGGCGTCGATGTCGTCGCCGCTGACGTACGACAGGCTGGCCTTCAGGCCCGGCACGCCGATCGCGGCGAAGTCGTAGGCGTACTTGGCCACCCAGGCGTTCTCGCCGGCGCTGGCGAACTTGCCGATCTGCGAGTCGGTGATCAGGTACAGGGTGCGGCCGTTGCCCTGGAAGATGTGCGGGAAGTCGCTGTTGCCGGTGACCTTCTGGTAGCCGGCGCCCAGCTCGTGGCCCTTCAGGCTATAGGTGAACAGCGCACTCCACAGGTTGTTGTCGACCTCGCCGCTGCTGCCGTTGGCGCCGCTGCTGACATAACCCTCGGCACGTCCGGAGGAACTCTCGTTCTTGCCGTCGGAGTCGCTGCTGAAGTAGCGCAGGTCGGTCTTCAGCGCGCCGACCGGCAGCGCCCAGTTGTGGATCAAGCCGACGAAGTGCTGTTTGTAGAAGTCGCGCAGGTTGCCGTAGTAGTACTGCAGCGTCAGGTCCTTGGTCGCCTTGTAGTCGGCACCGCCGAAGTAGAACTCGTTGCTGAACTGGGCCTTGCTGCCGCTGTTGGCGCCGGAGATCGACAGGCCGTAGCTGTCGCTGGAGTTCCGCTCGGTGGAGTGCTCGATCTTGCCCGCGGTCAGGGTCAGGTCCTTGATCTCGTTGGAGGTGACCTGCGCGCCGTGGAACAATTGCGGCAGCAGGCGGCCGTCGTTGTAGGTCAAGACCGGCATCTTCGGCAGCAGGGTGCCGAGGCGCGCCTCGGTCTTGGAGAAGCGCATCTTGCCGGTCACGCCGACGCGGCCGAAGTCGGTCTTGGCCTTGCCGTTGCTCTCCAGCGGGAACATGGTGCCGGGGGTGCGCTCGATGTCCGCCTTGCCGGCACGACCGCCGCCGTCCAGGCGGATGGCATGCATGGCCAGCACGTCCAGGCCGAAGCCGACCGGACCTTCGGTGAAGCCGGACTTGAAGTCGAGGAAGAAGCCCTGGCCCCACTCCTCAGACCGGGGACGGTCCTCGTTGCGAACATCCTGGTTGATGTAGAAGTTCTTGAAGCTCAGCGTGGCCTTGCTGTCCTCGATGAAGCCGGCGGCGCTGGCCTGCTGCGACAGAGTCTGACCCAGAATGGCTGCCGTCACGGCCAGGGTCAGAATGGACTTGTTCATGTGTGCCTTTTCTCCTGATGAGTTGTGCAGGTTGTCCATGAGCAGCCCCGTCCGGGGGCCCAAGATGCGCGGGGCGGCGCAAAATGCCATTTATGGGCTGGTTTGAAAATCGGGATCGAAACGTTCTGACAAAAAAAAATCCTTCTCTTGACTTGCATCAGGCTTTCTGGAAGGTGGCGAAGCGCAACACGGCAAGCAAAATGCATCAGATCACTCTTCCGGAATCGACCTGATTGCATGGACAGCCGTTTGTGAAATCGCCAGCACCCTTCACTCCTGGTCGCCCGCCCGATTTTCTATTGGCCTCAACGATTCCCGGCCGCCCTCTCTGCAAGATGTGCTCCAGCTTTTTACTTGATGATAAAAAACACTAATTATCAATAACTTATTGATAATCAGGCAGCGCTTACGGCCTGTCGGCTGTCGCCCTATTCCTGTCTCGATATGTCGATTTGTATACAACGCTACAAAAGAACATCGGCGATTAATGTCAAAACGCCACAAAAGCGAATGCCGACCTTCCGCTCCGCGTAGCTTTTCAGCGGCCCGGCCCGGAGCGGCCAGGCCGTACCGTCGGCCGCAGGCTTGCCGTATCCTGCGTGCGCCCGCCACAGAAGGACCATCCGCCATGCCGACCCCCCAAGAAATGCTGGAGCGCTTCCAGGACAGCTACGCCCTGGGCGACGAGGCGATCGACCACACCCACCGCGAATTCCTCGAACTCTGCCTGGCCACAGCGAATGCCACGGGGCCGGAGTTCGCGGCGGCGTTCAAGGCGCTGTTCGAGCACACCAGCCACCACTTCGCCGACGAGGAGGCGAAGATGCAGGCCTCCGCCTATCCCGCCTTCGGCGAGCACCGCGCCAACCACCAGCGCATCCTCGGCGACATGGACCGCTTCTGCCAGCGCGCCGCCGCCGGTCGCGCGCAGATGGCCCGCGCCTGGCTGAACGACAGCCTGCCGGCCTGGTTCGACCTGCACGCCAAGACCATGGACAGCGCCCTGGTGGTCCATCTCCGCCAGCACGGCTGAGACGCCGCGCACAAATCCGCCGGCTGCCCGGCAACGCTGCCCGCGCCGGGGCCGGATAATTGCGGCCTGCCGCCGTCCGCTCCCGGGCGGCCTTCAAGCATCGACCCTTTACCTCTCCGCCCGACAAGGAGCAGTCATGTCCACGCTTCGCGCCCTCCACCGATCCGTCTTCAGCCTGGCCCTGCTCGCCGCCGGCGTCGCCCAGGCCGCCGGCACGGCGGACGTCCTCATCCAGCCGGTCGCCAGCCGCTTCCCGACCATCGCGGTCGACGTGAACGTCCGCGACGCCAAAACCGGCGCGCCGATCCAGGGCCTGACCAAGGAGCACTTCAGCGTCACCGAGGACCTGCGCGAGACGGCGATCCTCGGCGTCGAGAGCCTGACCCCGGAGACGGCGGACGCGCGCGGCGTGGACTTCGTCTTCGCGTTCGACGACACCGGCAGCATGGCCGAGGAGATCGACGGGCTGATCCAGCGCACCCTGGAGTTCGCCAACATCGTCCAGTCCTCCGGCTTCGACTACCGCTTCGCGCTGATCTCCTTCGGCGACGAGCTGCGCCACAAGGTGGACTTCACCGCTTCGGCCGGCGACTTCAAGGCCGCGGTGGCGGCCCTGCGCGCCGACGGCGGCGGCGACGAGCCGGAAAACGCCCTGGAGGCCCTGCGCTACGGCGTCACCGCGCTGAGCCACGACCCGGCGCGGCGCAAGGTGTTCGTGCTGATCACCGACGCCTCCTTCCACAGCGCCAATGCCGTCACCCCGCTGACGACTCAGGAGGTGCTCGCCGACCTGCAGAAGCTCGGCGCCGTGCTCAACGTGGTCGGCCCGAATCTCGACCAGTACCGCTGGATGGCCGACGCCCTGGCCGGCAGCTTCTACGACAAGGATTCCGGGCAGTTCAAGCGGATCGTCGAGCAGATCGCCGGCGGCTCGGCCAGCAACTACCGGCTGACCCTGACCACCAGCCGCCCGGACTACGACAACACCTGGCGGGCGCTGGAAGTCGCCGTGAAAGGCCCCAGCGAGGGCAGCGGCGTCTCCCAGTACCAGGCGCCGAGCTGGGTCAGCGCCTCCTCGCGGGTCGACGGTTTCCAGGGCATCGACAGCCGCTTCGCGCCGCACAACGCGATCGACGGCAACCCGGCCAGCGCCTGGGCGGAAGGCGTGTCCGGCGCCGGCGTCGGCGAATGGGTGGCGCTGAACTTCGCCACGCCGCAGAGCGTCGACCGCTTCGCCCTGACCCTGCCGGCCGGCAGCACGCTCCGCCGTGTCGGCGTGCTGATCAACGACGAGGACAAGCGCTTCTACGACCTCAAGCCAGGACAGACCGCGCAGTCGTTCACCCTCGAGGCGCCGGTGCCGGTGTCGCGCTTCAAGGTGGTGCTGGAGGCGGCGGCAAGCGGCGACAACGGCCTGGCCGAGATCGAGCTGTTCAACGGCGCCGCGCTCGTCGAGCCCATCGCCCGTGCCCACGACATCCGCCGCACCGCCAAGCTCGCGCAGGAGCAGAACAAGCAGGGCGAGACGCTCTACCACGCGAAGAAATACGACGACGCGGTGTTCTACTACAAGGAAGCGCTGAAGAACGATCCCACCTATGCGCAGGCCTTCAGCAACCTGGGCCTGGCCTACCAGCGGCAGGACAAGTTCGCCGACGCCGTCTGGGCCAACCGCCAGGCGATCGCCCTGGCGCGCAGCGCCAGCCGCAACAGCGTGCTGGCCAGCTCGCACTACAACATCGCGCGGATCTTCGAGGCGCAGAACAAGTTCGAACAGGCGCTGCAGAACTTCCTGTGGGCGCAGAACTACAAGGCCAACCCGGTGTACGACAAGGCCATCGCCCGCATGAACGAGAAACTCGGCCGCTGAGCGGGGAGGGAAGCGCATGAGCCGTTCGCGCACAACCCGCCCGCTGAGGACCTGGCTGGCCGGCGCCCTGCTTGCGCTGCTTTCCGCCGAAGTCTCGGCGGCGGGGCCGGCGAAGCTCGCCAGCTACGACCGCACGCTCTGGCCGGAAAGCATCGACAGCCCGCAGCGCTTCGACCGGGCCTCGCGCCAGGAGATCCTCGCCCTGGTGCGGGTCATCGAGCGCACGCCGCTGGCCGACGCGGCGGCCATCCAGACCTTCACCGCGGTGAAGACGCCCAACGCCGAAGGCGTCGCCCGCTGGCTGGAGGAAACGCGCCGGCGCCTGCTGGCCAACTACCGGGCGGCGAGCCACGGCTGCGATGACGAGGCGACTTGCCCGCCGGCCGCGGACTGGCCGGCGCTGGTGCAACTGGCCGGCCAGGCCGCCAAGGACGCAGCGATCCAGGCCTGGCGCCAGGCCGCCGAAGGCTTCCACACCACCTATCTCTACGAGCAGGTGCGCCTGGCCGCGCTGTTCCCGCGCATCACCAGCGAGATCGCCCGGCTGGACGACAGCGAGCTGAACGGCTTCGAACTGCCCGACCGGCAGTTCGCCCTGAGCTTCGACGACGGCCCCTCGGGCAACGACGAGACCGAGCGGCTGCTGCACTGGCTGCGCGAACGCGGCACCAGCGCCTTCTTCTTTGTCCTTGGCGAAAACCTCGAACGGCGCCTGGCCAGGGAATCCGCCGCCAGCCTGGGCGAGCGCTACCAGGGCCAATGCCTGGCCTCCCACGGCTACAGCCACGTACCCCACCAGAAACTGGCCGGCTGGCAGGACTCGCTGGAGAAGACTGCCCGCCTGATCACCCGCGTCCAGCCCGCCGGCCCGGCCGGCGGCGCCTGGTTCCGCCCGCCCTACGGACAGCGCAATGCGGAACAGGTCGCCTACCTGAAGGCCCGCGACGGCCGCGTGGTGCTGTGGAACATCGACTCCCAGGACTGGAACGCCAAACTGCAACCCGCCGCCATGCAGGACCGCCTGATCACCCTGATGCTGCTCTGGCGCCGCGGCATCCTGCTGTTCCACGACATCCACCCCAAGGCCCGCGCAGCCCTGCCGGAGATCGGGGCATTCATGGAGAAAAGCGGGTTGGCGATGGTGGGGTGTGGGGAGGTGCTGAAGGGGTTGGGAGGGGAGTGAGGGTTTCGCTGGAGTTGGTGGGGAATGTTATGCGGCAGATGGTGTGTTTGATCGTGCCGTTTGGCGTTGAGTCGTGCCGTCAGTGCGATTAATCCATTTGCCTATTATCATCCAGATCACTCTACAGTTCGCGTAGCGGGTTCAATCGATTACTGGGATTAGTATTCCCCCTCCTTTAGCCTGAGCATTAGGTAATAGAGTCATCTGAAATGCAAAAGCCAATACTCCACTTCAGCCTTACGAGCTTACTTTTCCTATATTTCGCACCGATAGTGTTTGCCTCCAGTTATACAGATGGAAAAGGAGTGTCATACACGGCTGTCATGAACAAGCATGGCGTAATTCTCAAGTCGAAGCGTGATAGTATTTACTTGAGGCTATCGTGTGATGCGAGCTCGCCCCAATACGGCGCCGGCTCTTGGGGGTGGGCTAATGGTGGATTTATCGTTATCTTCAAATCCGTATCGGTCGGCTTTCCACGCCAAGAAATAGAAGCTATAAAAAATCATGAATGTAGACTTTGATATGCCTGCATCTAGTAAAAGTCTTCTTCACTTTTCTTTATCTCGTCTATGACTCGACGTGCTTTTCTACTAATGAAGGAGTAGCGGTCATCTGTGCAGCCTTGGCGAAATATGACGCTCTTGTTTCTTATTACAGATAATCCGCTTATATAGCTTTGATGGACTATATAGGTGTAACCTCCATTTTTGAACTTTAAAATATCCTTGTTGACGCTACCTTCAGATGCATTGACAAATTTGAATACTCCCTTGGGGGGAGTGATTTCCTTGGGGAAAATCATCTCAAGAGAGGCTGGCAAACCGTATCTGTATTGTACATAACCTGTGGTAGCAGTTGTGTCCTTGGACGCACATACGGAAACTATTTTTCCTCCCATCAAGTGGCAGCTGAAATAAATATCTTCTTGAGAAGCACATAGTGTAGTGTCTGCGCTAGTAAGCTCCTGTGAAAAGCCTAGGTTTGAAAAGCCAGTCGTTAGTGCAAGAAACAGTAATGGTACGCATGAGGCTTTATGTTGTCTCCAGTTTGAGTTACAGGCAGGCATGCTTCTTTGGTCTTGGATCGTCACTTTTCGATGCTCAGAAAAATTTTGGCGTATCTCAGGTGGTCTTGAGCCAAGTTTTGATTTGGCTGGGTTGTGATCTACCTCGATAATATAACCATTATTACTGAACATTGCTTCAGTAATTAGCGAATGTAATTCGCCGTTTAAAATACTGATTTATAAAATTCTTCTTTCTCCTTGTTCCTTTTAATCATGCACAATAACTTGTTAGCCCTCTCTGCCTGGGTATTTATTGACTCAACACCCTCCAGAAGACATATTTTCTCTATAAATATATCCCACTCGATTTCGGCATCTATCAGTCGCTTCGTTTGCTCGTCACGGTTAATGGGGGCACCACTTATAAAACCCATGACATCTTGGTATGCTTTTCTTGTCATTCTCATCTGCCCTTCCAGTTTGAGTTTTAATTGATTTTCTATTTGTTGCTGTTGCTTCATTTCTTGCTCTGGACCAGCATGGGCAGTCCCAGTGAGAGCCAGGCTGATTAAAAATACTCTACCAATCATTAATGGATTTCACTCGTCTTTAAACCTGTCTGCAGGTACGCCGTATGATTATTTTCGGAAGCCTGCATGTTAGTGGTTAATTAACTTGGCGGGGTTTTGTAGTTACCAGAAATCTATTTGATTGCATCTTGTGAAGATAAGTAATTTTTCACACTGGCTGCAGTTTTATAAGGACATATCACTGTTTTACCAGTGGAGAGATCACGACCATCGCGGCAGTTCGTTAATGCAGATTCTTGAATATCACCAGGAAAGAACGCCAAAGAAAGCTGGCTTCCTTCTTTAATCAAAGGAAATTCCATGACGGAATATTCGTATCCACTGAATGAGCTGTTCGAAAGGCGGTTTCTTGTCAGCAGAAAAAGTGTTTTCCCGGCTTTTGGCTGGGTTTTCCATTCATAGAAAAACACTGAAGAGACTTCTTCGTCCTCTATTTTCCAAACGTAATTAAGCTTGGGAATGAAAGGTCTTCTTGAGATATAGAATACCTCTCCATCAGGAACGTGTGTATTGTGAATTTCATTTTTCATATTGCTTTTTGTAAAGAGTACAATTATTTCTGCTCCTTCATACTCTGCTATCACTGGAGGATGCAGCTCAGCGACATAGTGAGGGTCTCTAGCTAAAGCACTTGGAAGGCTATCCAGACAGAAGACTAGTATTGCAGCAAAAAGCATCTTATGGTTTTTCAAGTATTTTTTCATGGCTATAAATGGCGGCCGCAGAAAACTGAGCGCAGCATCTGGCACTTCCATCAAAGTGAAGTGCTTTGCTATATAATTATCTTTTTAGTAAATAACCTCCGGCAAAGACGGAAGATATTTACTTGCCGCCATATCGGCATGCCATTTGGCCTATAGAGCCATCTTTGATTGGGACTATACAGTTCTTTATTTGTTCGCCGATGAGCTCGAAAGGTGTTGTGCTCAGGGTAAAATGAAGACCATCTCCTGCAAAGTAAATATTCTGAAAATGTATGTCCGCAAATTCGGTTTCAAATGATTTACCTTCCAAGCTGCAGACATGTTTTGTAGAGGTGATCTGCCAATTTTTTCCAGGGTCGAGCGTCTGTAGGTTGGCACAAACTTCACCATATTGACGAAAATATCGAACAATGACTTTGTCAAACCTTGCAGATTTTGCCTCGGAAATCTTTGAGTAATCAATGGGTTCTCCATTTGCCTTCATGGCTAGGAGAGTTATTAATATGGGAAAAATTTTTGTCATCTACATGCGGCTTGTTTCGAATAAACTATTCATCTTTTAAATTTATCATCTGGTATGTCGGAAGACCATTTTGAGCGACTGGATAAAACTCCTCTGAGCTTCTCTAGAGCATTTTTACCTTATCCCGATTCATATCCGGCTGCCTCGAAGTAGTGCCTGCAGTCCTGCGCCGAGAACTGCCCGATTGCCTCGCCAATGCTCTGCCACAGCTCCGGCACGGTCCGCGCCGCCGCCTTTCGCAGCAGCGCCTTGAGCTTGGAGAAGGCCATCTCGATCGGGTTCAGGTCGGGGCTATAGGGAGGCAGGTAGCGCAGTGTGGCTCCTGCGCCTTCGATGGCCTGGCGTACCCCCGTGACCTTGTGGGCCGGCAGGTTATCCATCACCACGATATCGCCGGGCGTCAGCTCGGGAACCAGGACCTGCCCGACATAGGCCAGGAAGGCCGGGCCGTTCATGGTGCCGTCGAGCACCAGCGGAGCAGTTAGCCCGTCCACGCGCAGGCCGGCGGTAAAGGTCGTGGTTTTCCAGTGACCGTGAGGGACCGCGGCCCGGCAGTGCTCGCCGCGAGGGGCCCAGCCTCGCAGGCGGGCCAGGTTCGTCGCGGCGGCGGTTTCGTCGACGAAGATCAGCTTGCGCCAGTCGAAACCGGGTTGTTCCTCGAACCACTCCTGTCGGGCTGCCTGGACGTCCGGCCGCTGCTGCTCGGCCGCATGCGCGGTCTTTTTTTGAACGTCATGCCGTGCCGGTCGAGAAACGTCCATACCGTCGCCAGGCTGACCCGAATACCGCGCTCCCGCTCGAGGGTTGCGGCGAGCTCGGCCAGCGTCAGGTCGGGGGTTTGCTCGAGCAGGCCGAGCAGATAGTCCGCATGGGGATCGAGCCGCAAGCCCCGGCGCTTGCCCTGTCGGCGAGCGACGAGTTCCCCGCCTTCCCGGAAGCGCCGTACCCAGACGATCGCTGTCGCCGTGCCGACGTCGAATCGCTCGGCGGCCTGCCGAGCCGACAGCCCGCCCATGGCCGCGTCGACGACGCGTCGGCGAAGATCCGCACTGTATGCCCGAGCCATTCTGGTCTCCTTGTTCGAGCGGGAGAGGAGGACCGAAATGACCAGGAAGAGCAACCCCTGTATGTCGAATTCATGTTTTCAAAAAATGCTCTAGATTGTGGAATGCGAATTCATGGGTAGCCCGTGTTGGTTTTTGCACGGATAGTCATAGGAATTCATAAGCCATGACCGCCATCTCATAGTTTTTCTTCAGCCTTGTTGCAGTTTCTGATGATTCTCAATGGAGCTATATTTCAGGGGAGATTTTTCTAAGATAAGTTGCCCTTTCGATACTGGATCGCGCTACACATTTATTGAATGTGGTTTCATAGGCTTGTGTTCCTGCCTCGATCTCAAATGTTTCCAGAGTACAATCTGCATCTCTTAGCTTTATCCAAAGGCGCTGAGACTCTTTGATTTTTTGAGTGTAAGCATCTTTAAGCTCTGGAGCTGATTTATATTGTTTGATTATCCTCGTTATAAGCTCGTGGTAAACGTTATTCAGTAATTGGTCTGCCTTCTTTCTTTCGATGTTAGAGCATTCGAAAATTTGCTGACTGCTTGAAACTCGTTCACAGGAATTATTTTCTTGCTGCTCTGCATAGATTGGCAATGAAAAAACTAGAAAGCTGGTTGCAAGAAAACAGCTAATCTTTTTCATAAAGCCTCTCGTTTATGTTTTTTCAGATGAAGTGCTCTATGACGTCCGTCTTCATACTGCTTGATGTCAGGAGTTTTCTCTATATAACGAATCAGCTCATCAATATTGTTGTTCATTCCTGCCCTCATGGGATTTGGTCCCTTTGTGAATCCTTGATAAACAAAGTCTACGAGTATTTCTCTAATTACCAAGCTCAAATCTAGCCAGCTAACTTTACCTGGCTCGCCAAGTGTCCACTTGTTATAATTATTAATGGTTTTTTCTACGTAGCTCGGATAAATCAGATTAAATAGTAAGATCTGTTGTTCTCTGGTAATTGTCCCTATAAGCTCTTTGTTTTTGATGACGAAATTCTGTGCGGCACTTCCTTTTAGTCCATAGGCTTTTGATATTTTGGCTGCTTTATCCTCATCAATTCCAGCAGACATCATGTGATTGAAAATTTCAGACTCGCTTCGTGAGCCCATATCATAGCCGCGGCCAAGTGTCACACCGGACAGGCTGTTTCCAGGCCAATGAATTACCCGGCTGAAATGAGGTGAGCTAGGCATGTCGTTGCCTTCGGCGTCAAAAGTTATTTTTCCTTCTATTACTTTTATTAAACCCAGCTTTGGCTTGGATAGCTGAGATCCAAGAAGCTCCAGAGGCTGAAAGTGCCACTCCACCCCATCCGCCCCAATCCCATATCTCCCCGCCAGTTCGCTCCACCACGCCAGCTTCTCGATCCGCCGCTTTTCGCTTTCCCAGTTCGGGTTGGGCGTCTCCGGCGAGTGGTCCATCAACGGATCGAGTTCGTCCCACTTCTCCGGATTCCAGAACCACTCGCTCTCATGACGGGTGATCAGTTGTGAGAGGGATTGGGCGATCCAGGGTTTGCGCAGGGCGGCGGCGATTTCGTGGGGGGCGAGTGTGCCGTCGCCGTCGCGATCGATCAGGTCGTGGAGGCGGCTCCTGATCGGGCCCTTGTCGGCCAGATCGATCTGCGCCTGGTAGTTCGGTTTTTCCTCATCGCTCAGGCGGCCGTCGGTGTCGAGCCGGTGGGCCAGTTCGCCGAGGGGGCGGCCGGTTTCCTCGATGAAGTCGAAGCCTTCCCAGTCCCAGGGGCTGTGGCGGGTGGTGATGAGTTCCTGCTCGGCCAGCCAGCCGCTGATGGGCTTGCCCTCCGTGTCGGCCAGCAGGTTGTCGAGGCGCCACCAGTTGGTGACCGAGCCCGCCGTGGCGCTGCCGGCGCGGAGCCTGCGTTCGGCCGGCAGGCTGTCCAGCAGGTGTTGCGGGATGAGCAGGTCGACGCCGACCGTCATGCCCTCGTCGCTGGGTCTGGGTGGATGATCGGCATCAATGCCGGCACGGTGGGGAATCAGCTTGCTGGCGCCCCTGTGCACCTTGAGCAGGGTCTTTTCCGTGTCCGGCAGGCGGGCGGCCCAGGCGCGGCTCCGCTGGACGAAGGCCGGCACGTCGTCGCAGCTGAACACTTCCAGGTGCAGCCGGGGCTGGGCGCTGCCGCTGTCGTGATCCTGATAGAGGCCGAGGTGGCCGATCGGCTCGCCGGCCTTGATCGGCCAGGGGCGCTCCAGCACCTGCACGCGATCGAGCGTGGGCGTGCGGGTTCCGGCCGGCTCCAGCGAGGCGAAATGTACATGGCCATGCAGGTTGCACAGGCTGTCGCCGCCTTCGACGACGGTCCCGAGCGGGCGATAGGCGCCGCTGCCTGCACCGAGGGTGAATACTGACCCCTCGGGCAGTACGGCGGTGATCGGGTCGTCGCGCTCGCCGCTGCCGTCGCGGCGCAGGTTCAGGCCCTTGCCGGGAGCAAGGCCGGTTTCGATGTCGTTGGCCCGTTCGCCGACCAGGAAGACGTCGGGATCGTCGGTGCCCTGCAGTTCGCCGCCGAACACCCAGCCCTCGCAGCCTGCCGGCAGGTCGGGCAGGGCGCGTCCTTCGACAAGGACGATCAGCTTGCGCCATTGCGGCCGCTCGCGGTCGGCCTCGCCGAGCCGCACCCGGCAGCCCTTGGGCAGCAGGGCCAGGACGGTCGCATGCTCCGCCGTGCCCTTGCGTCCGGCGCGCACGCGCAGGCCGCGGATGGGGTCGCAGGCCTTGTCCGCCCTGATCCGGTAGAGGGCCTCGCCGAGAAAGGGCGGCGGGGCGGCCGCGCCCTCCGCCCGATAGCCTTCCCACTCCTTGAGGTGCATGTAGAGGCTGTAGAGGGTCAGCGCCGGCGGCCTGTCCTCGCCGATGGCGGGCGCCTGCAGGCGGTGTCTGACCAGCACGAAGCCGGTGGAGAAGGGCGCCACCGTGCAGACGTCGCCGGCCCTGTATTCGCTGTACGGATAGCGCGCGTCGATGCGGTAGGCGATCACCTCGCCGTCGGCGATGCAGCGCACCTCGGACTGGTCCAGATGCCCGGCGGTATGGCCGTCGAAGTGGATGCCGCCGTGCCACAGGCCGTTGCGGCCCATGGGGTAGCTGCCGCTGCCGGCGTCGGCCAGGGCGGCGAGGTAGTCGAAGGCACTGGCGTCGCCGGGAAAGGGCAGGCTCCAGTTGCGGATTGCGGGGGTGTCGCTCATGGCAGTCCTTGCTTGGCAGGGTTTTCCATACCGGCGTTCAGCCGGAAAAGTTCAGCATGCGCGGGCGCTTCGCCGGGTCGCTGGCAGGCTGGTTGGCCAGCGCACTGTCGAGCGGGTTTCCCGCCTGGCCCTGGTCCGCCGCGCCGGGCGCCAGCGGCAGCTCGAGGGCGATGCCCGAACCGCGGCCCAGGCTGCCGCCCGAGTTGATCCTCACCAGCGGGCCGACCAGGGTGATGCCGCTGGCGTCGAGTTTGATGAAGCTGCCGCCGGCCTGCAGGGTCAGTTCGCTGCCGGCTTCGAGGACGATTTTCGCGCCGGCCTTGAGGTGGATTTCCTGGCCGGCCTCGACGAACTGGCCGTTGCCGAGCTTGAGGTGCTGGTCCCGGTGGATGCCGAGATGGTCGCTGGCGCGCACCTCGGTCCGGCGCTCGCCATGGACGGTGTGGTGTTCCCCGGCCTTCAGCTCGGTGTAGCTGTCGGCCTCGACCGTATCGTGGCGCTGGTTCCCGACGCGGATCTTCTGGTCGTGCTCGATGTGCTGGTCCCAGTCGCGCTGGGCATGGACGTAGATCTGCTCGGCGCCCTTGCGGTCCTCGATGCGCAGCTCGTTGTAGCCCTCGCCGCCAGGGCTGCTGAGGGTCTTGAACACGCTGCGGGTCCTGTGCGCCGGCAGTTCGTAGGGCGTTGGATGCTCGGCGTGATAGAGGCAGCCGGTGATCAGCGGCTGGTCCGGGTCGCCCTCGAGGAAGGTCACCAGCACCTCCATGCCGACGCGCGGGATGGCGATGCCGCCGTAGCGGTCGCCGGCCCAGCTCGTCGCCACCCGCAGCCAGCAGCTGGTGGCGTCATCGGCCTGGCCCTCGCGGTCCCAGTGGAACTGCACCTTGACCCGGCCGTATTGGTCGCAGTGGATTTCCTCGCCGGCCGGTCCGGTGACCACCGCGGTCTGGCTGCCGAGGATGCGCGGCTTGGGGTGGTGCAGTGGCGGGCGGTACGGCGCGTCCCAGGGGGTGGCGGTGAAGCGGTTGCGGTAGCCCTGTTGAAAACCGTCCTCGGCATCGGTGTCGTGGGGGATGGACTCCTCCAGCACCTGCGGCTGTTTGCCTTCGTGGTGGATCGCGTCGAGCAGCCAGAGCCGGTTCCACTCGGCGCGGGGGTGGTCGCTCAGCTCGAGGAAGTGCCCGCTGGCCAGCAGCGGCTGGTCGCTGGCGCCCTCGGCGAGCCGGTAGTCGCGGCGGTGGCGTTCCAGGGCGCGGCGGGCCAGCTGCTTGCCGCGCGTGCGGTCGGTGAAGCGGCCGGGGTAGTCGTAGTCCTCCAGGTCCGGAGCGAAGTCACCGGAAAAGGCGCTTTCCAGGCGCAGGCGCGGCTGTTCGAAGTCGTAGTCGCGACGGGTCACCTTTGAAGGGCGGGTTTCCAGGCGGACGCCGAAGCGCTTGATCACCGGTTCGTCGGCGACCAGCCCGGAATCCTGTTGATAAGTGGTCGGAGTCAGGCGGGGAAAGGCGGTCTGGTCGTCGCCGAATACCAGCAGGTGGCCGGCGGCACTGTGCTCGAAGTGGTAGTGGATGCCTTCCTCCTCGCACAGGCGCTGCAGGAAGTGCAGGTCGGATTCGTCGTACTGCACGCAGTAGTCGCGGGCGGGGTACTGGGCGCCGAGCCGGAAAGAGCAGGCGTCGCCGTCGAGGATGCCGTGCTCCTCCAGCAGCCGGGTGAGGATCTGCGGCACCGAGAGCTGCTGGAAGATGCGCTGGTTGACCCGGTGGGCGAGGTAGGCGAGGCGCGGCACCAGGCTCAGGCGGTAGCGGGTCAGCCGCCGGCCGGACTCGCCCTGGGCGACGCGGTGGATCAGGCCGTGGATGCCGCTGCCGTGCGGGGCGAAGGCGAGGAAGGCCGGGCGGTGCAGCAGGCTTTCCAGGTCGAGGTCGGGGCGCTCGCCGACCAGTTCGAGGTCGACGCGGTAGGGCTGGCCGATGACCTCATGGCCGGTAAATTCGAGCACCTGCAGGTCATGGTCGAGGCCTTCGAGACTCAAACGGAAATGCGGCTGGTTGGCCGGATTGAACATGGCGGTTTCCTTATCCGTGGGTGAGCCGCAGCCAGCGGCGCAGGCGCCCCGGAACCGGCGCGCGGAAGGCGGCCAGCAGGCCGGCGGCGTCGATGCGCCGCTTGGCCGGGTCGAAGGCCAGGGCGGTGCGCAGGGCCGGCCAGCAGTGCGGCGGCAGTCCGGGCGGACGTGTCAGGCTACGTTGCAGTTCCTGTTCGCGGGCCTGGCGGGCGTCGAGACGGGCGAAGGGATGGCGGCCGGCAGCGAGCTCGTAGAGCAGGCAGGCGAGGGCGTAGACGTCGGCGGCGGCACTGAGCGGCGCGCCGTCGAGCAGCTCCGGGGCGGCGTAGCACGGCGTCCAGGCGGCGAAGCGCTCTCGGTCGAGGCGCGGCAGGCCGGGCAGCGCGCCGGGCAGCGGCTGGCCGAGGCCGAAGTCGATCAGGCGCAGGCCGTCCTCGGCGAGGATCGCGTTGCCCGGCTTGAGATCGCCGTGCAGCACGCCGCGGCGGTGGGCGTGCGCCACCGCCCCGGCCAGCGCCATGGCGATTTCGCCCAGCTCGGCCGGGGCCAGCCCCTCGGGACGCTCGTCGAGCAGCTGGTCGAGGCCCGGGCCGCGCAGCAGTTCCAGGGTGAAGAAGGCGCGGCCGCTGGCCGGGTCGAGGTCGAAGGCGTGGGCGCGCACCACATGGGGATGATGCAGCCGGCTGGTCAGGGCGAACTCGGCGTGGAGCAGGGCGTCGGCGTCGGGGTAGTCGGCGAAGTCCGCGGCGAGGGTCTTCAGCGCCAGCACGGGTTCGGGGTCGCCGAACTGCTCGCGCAGCAGGTCGCGGGCGCGGTACACCGCGCCCATGCCGCCGACGCCGAGCAGCCGCTCGATGCGGTAGCGGCCGGCGACCAGCGCGGGCAGTTCGCCGCATGCCGGGCGGACAGCGGAGGAGGGCAGCAGGCTCATCGGCGGATCACCACGGCGCTGAGGTTGTCCCGCGCCGGCCCGGCCAGCGCCTGCGCGAACAGGCGCTCGATGGCCAGCGTGGCGAGGGGCAGGTCGAGGGCGGCGCCGAGGGCCGGCGGTGCCAGGTTGCGGTGCAGGCCGTCGCTGCAGAGCAGGAAGCGGTCGCCGGGCAGCGCCTCCAGCTCCAGGCTGTCCAGCACCAACTGCTCGTCGACACCGACCGCGCGGGTCAGCGCCTGGGCGTTCGGATGGCGGGCCGCCTGCTGCGGGCGCAGGCCCTGGCGGTCGATCAGTCGCCGTTCGAGCGAATGGTCCCGCGACAGCTGGTAGAGGCGACCAGCGCGCCACAGATAGCAGCGGCTGTCGCCGGCCCACAGGCAGACGACGCGCGCGCCTGCAGCCAGCAGGACGACCAGGGTGCTGCCGGTCGGTCCGGCAGCATGTGTCGCCGCCTGGACCAGTTGGCGATTGGCCTGCTGCAGGCACTGGCGGACCTGTGCCAGGCGCTGCGTCAGGCCGCCCTCCAGCGCCAGGTCGGCCAGGCCGTCGACGATCAGCCGGCTGGCCAGGGCGCCGCCTGCGTGCCCGCCCATGCCGTCGGCGACCGCCCACAGGCCGGCGCCGGGCCGTTCCAGCACGGCGTCCTCGTTGCGGGCGCGGACCTTGCCGGTCTCGCTGCGCGCGGCGCTGCGCCAGGGGGATGCGAGGACCGTCATCACAAAGCCGCCGGCAGCTTGAAGTCGCGCAGCAGGGCGAGATCGAAGGGGTTCGGCGAGCGCTGGCTGTGCAGCAGGTAGCGCGCCTGGCGGCCGTCCAGATCGGCCTTGAGCAGCAGCACGTCGCGGCCGCGGTGGTGGTCGATCTCCAGCAGCTCGAGCAGGCGGAACAGCGCCCAGGGCCCGCCGCTGCGCTCGATGCCGACGCGCCGCCCGCCGAGTTCCTCGACCACCAGGCTGGCGCGTCCGTCGCCGGCTTCCACCGGCCAGCGGAAGGCTTCCGGCACGATGGGGCCGTGGCGGTATTCCAGCTGGCGGTCGCCGAGGCGGAATTCGGCGCGGCCAAGGCCGGCGTCCAGCGCGTAGGGTTCCAGGCGGAACGGCACCTGCGGCTCCTCGGGGTTCTCGGCGAAAAAGCTGCGCTGGATGCCGCGCAGCCGGCCCAGCTGGGCGAGGAATTCGGCGGACAGCGGCAGGCCGCGGCCGTCGACCTGGCGCGGGCGGTACTGGCCGGGGCTGCCGCCGAGGAAGGGCTCCAGGTAGCGCTCGAAGAAGCTGTCGGCGACGCCGCGGACCTTGAAGAAGGCGCGGAAGTCGGCCAGCGCCACCTCGCTCGCGCTGGCCGCGTCGAACGGATAGCGCTGGCGCAGCGAGTCGCGATAGACGGCGTACAGCTCGCTGCGATAGCGCTGCTCGAGGTGCTGGTGGGCGCTGGCGAGGATCAGCCGCCAGGCGTCCCCGGCGAGCAGCGCTAGGGCGTTGCCGAGCGGCGGCGGCAGGCGCGTGGCGCTGCCCTGCAGTTGGTCGATGGCATCGCGCCGGCCGCCGAGACGCGCCCGGGCCTGTTCGAAGGCGACCTGCTCGGGCGCACCGGCCTGGGCCAGGCCGGCCAGCTGCAGCTGCAGGGCGTCCAGCGCCTGCAGGGTGGCGGCCAGCTCGGGCGCGGCGCCGCCGGCGTCGTCGAGCAGCCGGTGCAGGGGCGCGAAGCGCCGCTCCAGAGTCTGGCGCGCGCCGTCCGCAGGGTGCGGCGCCAGCTCCGCGGCGGCCTTGCCGGGCACTGCCGAAGTCTTCGCCAGCGCTTCGCCGGACGCCTCGGCGAGCGGCGCAGGACCGTCCAGGCGGGTGTTGTCGCGCACTTCCTGGAGCAGGGCGAGCAGCGGCGAGTTGGCCGCGCCCAGCCCGGCCAGTTGTTGGGCGCCCTGCGCCAGGCCGCCGAGGGGTTCCAGCGACAGCCGCGCCAGGGCCTCGCCCCAGTGATTGGCGTAGTCGCGGAAGTACAGCTGCTCCAGCTCCGTCAGCAGGCGCTCGAAGTCCTTGCCGCTCAGCTCCTCGCTCTCGCCGAGCACCCAGTTGTCGCGCAGCAGGCCGCGCACCAGCCCGGCGCCCTGGGCGACGAAGAACTGCCGGTAGCCGCTCTGGGTATAGAAGCCGGGGATCGGCTGGTCGGCACCGCGGATCAGCGCGCCCTGCGGGCCGAGCTTCGCGGCCAGGCGGTAGTCGGGCAGGCGGCGCGCCTGTTCGCCGAGCATGCGGTAGACCACCGTGGCCAGCGACTCGCGGCGCAGCGCCTCGCGGGCCTGGGCGAGCAGGCGCTGATCGAGCGGGTAGGCGGCGAAGGGCCCGGCGAGCAGGCGGGCGAAGTGCTCGTTCAGACCGTGCTGGGCGACGGCATCGCCCGGATGGCGCTGCGACCAGTCGGCGGCCAGCCAGTCCTTGAGATAATCGGCGTCGCGGCGCTCCTCCAGGCTCAGCATCAGGTAGGCGCGCAGGCTGCCCAGCAGGCGCTCGCGGTCGCCGAGACTGGCGCGGATCTGCGCTTCCAGCTGGCGGGCGACGCGCGGCAGCAGCAGCTCCTCCAGCTGGCGGCGGTAGGCGCGCTGCAGGGTCGGCGCGACTGCGCCGCCCTGGTACAGGCCGCCGCGTTGCAGCCAGGCGATTTCGCCGGCCGGCGGGAACACCCGGGTCGCGGCATGGCTGGCGTCCAGTGCCGCCAAGCTCTCGCGGGCGCCGTCGCGGGCGCCGAGCGCCTGGCGTTCGCGTTCGAGCCGCTCGGCGCTGGCGCGCAGCTGTTCGAGGCGCTGGTGGTTGGCGGAAAAGCCGTTGGCCCAGAAGGCGCCGAACAGTGCCAGGCCGGCGAGGGCGCCGGCGTAGAGGGCCCGCTGGCCCCAGTCGAGGCGCCGCCGCCGTTGCGGGTCGAGTCCGGCCAGCCCCGCCTCGGGGAAGATCACCCGCTCCAGCAGCTGGCGGATGAAGCGTGCGCGGCCCTGGCGCAGGCTTGGCAGGTTGCCGGACAGGCCCAGCCGTCGGCCGATGCCGGCGGTCAGCGGGTCGAGCTGCAGGTCGAGGTGTGGCGCGCTGGTCAGGTAGAAACCGCGCAGCCGGCTGGCGCGCTGGTAGCGGTTGCCGGCGAAGGCCAGTTCGACGAACAGGCACAGGCGCTCGCCGAGCAGGCCGAGCTGGCGGGGGAAGTCGAGGATGCGCCCGCGCCGGCGGCTGTCGCGCTCCTGGTGCAGGCGGGCGATCAGCTGGTCGTTCAGCCGGCGCAGCAGCGCCTCGAACTCCCCGCGCACCACGGCGACGGCGGTGCCGTCCTGCTCGCGGCGGAAGCTGGCGCCGAACACCTGCTCGCTCTCCTCGCGCGACAGCTGATCGAAGCACTCGTCGAAGCCCGGCAGCCGGTCGGCCTTGCCGAGCACCAGGTAGACCGGCAGCTCGACGCCCAGGCGGCGGTGCAGCTCGTGCAGGCGCTGGCGGATCTGCCGGGCCAGGGATTCCAGTTCGGTTTCGCCGGCTTCGCCCAGCCATGCCAGGGGGACGTTGACCAGCACGCCGTCGAGCGGACGGGCGCGGCGCCGGCGCAGCAGGTCGAGCAGGGCGTGCCAGGCCGCGCCGTCGATGGCCGGCTCGGGCTGGGTCAGGTAGCGGCCGGGGCTGTCGATCAGCACGGCGCGCTCGCCGAAGTACCACTCGGCGTGGCGGGTACCGGCGATCTCATGGGTCAGGCGCCCGGCCTCACCATGGTTGAGCGGGAAGTCCAGCCCGGAGAAGTCCAGCAGGCTGGTCTTGCCGCTGCCCTGGGGGCCGAGCAGCAGGTACCAGGGCAACTCGTCGCCTTTGAGGGTGCGCAGGGCGTCGTGGAAGTTCTGCTGCAGGACGGCCTGTTCCTCGCCGATCAGCCCCTCGCGGCGCAGGCGCTCGCGGGCCTCGTCATCAGCTTCTTCAGCCAGCTGGCGGCGGCGGGCGCGCCAGCCGGCGAAGACCAGCGACAGCCCCCAGGCCAGGCAGAGCAGGGTGATGCTGAACAGGCGGCTGGCCGGCGATGCCCAGACCTTGTGCTCGGCGACGGCCAGCAGCGGACCGGCGTACCACAGGAGAAGGGCCGCGAGCAGCAGCAGGCAGAGACTCCACACCCAGGTCCGGCGGAGGCAGGCGACGAGCGTGACAAAGAGGCTCCTCATGGCTTCTGCTCTCCCGCGACTACCTGAAACGGCTGCAGCACGCGCTCGCGCTGCTCGCCGAGCACCCAGGCGAAGCCGCCGTAGAGCAGCGCCAGGCAGAGCAGGGTGGACAGCGCCAGCAGCCCGCCGGGGACGCTGCGCACCAGGCGCCGGCGGCCGTCCTCCAGGCCCTGCCAGTGCGGCGAGATTTCCCGCGGCACGTCGCCGCGCAGCTGGCGGATCTGCCGGTACAGGGCGTCGCGGATCGCCTCCAGCTCGAGCATGCCGCGCGGCAGCACGCGGTACTGGCCCTCGAAGCCGAGCGCCAGGCACAGGTACATCAGTTCGAGCAGCGCCAGGTGCTTGACCGGGTTGCGGCCGAGCCGCTCGAGCAGGCGGAAGAACTTCTCGCCGCCGAAGGTCTCGTTGTGGAAGCGGCTGAGCAGGCTCATCTGCGACCACTCGCTCTCGTTGCCCCAGGGCGTGCTCACCACCGCCTCGTCGAGCAGGGTGCAGAGCACGTAGCGGGCGGCCATCACCTCGCTGTTCTCGAGCCCGGCCTGCAGGGCGCGCTGCTCGAACAGCCTGAGTTCGTCGCCGAGCCGCCGGTTGAGCGCGTGCAGATCCTCGGCCTGCCCGGCGTGCCGGAGCTGCACCGCCTCGGCGAGCAGCGCGGCGGCGGCGCCGGCCAGCGGATTGAGGCCGAGGGCGAAGGGCTCCGCCGGGCGCAGGCGGGCGGCGTAGATCATCCGCTCCTCGAGTTCCTCGTAGCGCGGCGGCGCGGCGAAGTCGGTCAGCGGGCTGTGTGCCGGGGCCTCGCCCCGGCGGTTGAGGATCACCGTGCGGTCGTCCTCGGCGTAGTCCATTTCGTGGATCATCGAGTCAGTTCCTGATCGCCCAGAATTTCAGTTCCAGTCCGGGCAGTTCGCCGGAGACGTGGAAGGCGAAGCCGCCGGAGTGTTCCAGCTGTGCCAGTTCCTCGGCGCCGGGCTCCACGGCGAAGTAGGTCTTGCCGGCGTGGAAGGGGATCTGCCGCGGCGCCACCGGCAGCGGCCGGACGCGGATGCCCGGCAGGTGCAGGTTGACCAGCTGGCGGATGCGCTCCACGGCGCCGACCTTGAGGTGCGCCGGCAGGCGCGCGCGCAGTTCCTCCGGGTCGCACTGGGCGCTGGCGGCGAGCACGAAGGCGGCGCTGCCGAGCAGCCGGTGGTCGTGCAGCGGCGAGACGCGCACGCCGTACTGGCGCTGCTGCAGCGGCAGCTCGATGGCGTGCTGTTCGAGCACCATGGACAGCACCTGGCGCAGCGCCTCGAGCAGTTGGCGAAAGCTCGCGCCCTGGTCGGCGTGCAGGTAGCGGCCGTCCAGACGCGGGCGTTTGCTTTCGCTGGAGAAGGTCGCCAGCTCGCCGAGCATCCCGAGCAGCTCGCGGTAGAGCTGCTCGGGATGCACCCGCTCGAGGCCGAGATGGTGGCGCAGCACCGGTTCGTGGCGGTTGATCAGTTGCAGCATCAGGAAGTCGCCGACCTCGGCGCCGCCGACGCTGCCGGTGGCGCGGATACGCTCGGCGAGGACGTCGCCGCGCTGGGCGAGCATGCCGATCACCTCCTTGAGACAGGACAGCAGCCAGGATGAAGCCTGCACGTCGAGGAAGCTGGGCACGAACTGCGGGTCGAGGACGATGGCGCCATCCGGGCCGCTGTCCTGGATCTCGCAGAGCTTGAGGCGCACCCAGGCCTGCTCGCCGTGCGCCTCGCCGAGCAGCAGGCGGAAGTCCGGGCGGGCAATGGCGACCGCGCTGCTGGCGCCGTCGCCGGCATTGCAGTCGGAGACCTCTCGGTCATGGGCGACGTAGCGCGCCAGTACGTCCTTCTGCTCGGCGCGGCGGGTCTCGATATGGTTGCCGGTGACCAGCGGCAGTGCCAGGTACACCGGGGTGCCGGCGCTGCCGGGCGGCACGTCGAGAACCAGCGGCTCGCCGCCGGCGTCGATCTCGAACAGGCTGCCGTCGGGCAGGATGCCGCTGGCGGCGCTCAGCACCAGCTTGCCGAGGGCGAGGAACTGGCGGTCGATCTCCAGGGCGGAGAAGCCCCAGGCCTGGCCGCTCAGCAGGCGGGTGCGGGTCCTGAGCTGTTCGTCGTGGTAGCGGTCGTTCTGCTGGAAGTGCTGGGGGCGCAGGAGCATGCCCTCCTGCCAGATCACCTTGTGCTGGGGCATGGGTCAGTCCTCCGCCGGCTGGCGTTCGATTCCCCGGGCGCCGAATGCCAGCGCGATGCGGTTGCGCGCCCGCTCGTCGAGGGGGACGACGTAGCGCCACGCGCTGTCCGGCAGGTCGCGGTAGGCGGCAAGCACGCCCAGGTAGCGGCTGCCCGGCTGCACCGAGAGCTTCAGCTCGCGGTGCTCGCCGGGGCGCAGCTCCTGCTCCTCCTGGGCCGCCAGATCCGGCGCCAGGGTTTCCTTCGGACGCTGGTAGAGGCTGAAGAAGTCGGCGTTTTCGAAGGCCACCGGATGGCGCAGCTCCATGAGGCGCAGCACGATGGGCGAAGGCCGGCCGTGCAGGTCGGGATTGAGCCCGTCGCTGGCGGCGAGTCTCAGGTCCAGCTTGGTCAGCCCGGAATGGGGCGACAGCGCCGAGCAGCCGCCGAGCGCCAGCAGCAGGACCGGAAGAAGGGGGCGAAGCATGGGGGTCATCCTTGCAGGTCGGTGTCGAGGGTGGCGATCAGGCGCACCTGTTCTTCGTAGGCGCGGGCGAAGTCGCGGGCGAACAGCCGTTCGCGCCACTCGTCGTCGCGCTCCAGCGCCCGGTGCAGGCGACAATAGGCGCGCCAGCGGCTGCCGGCGGTGGCGATGAGCGGCTGGCGTTCGCGCTCGAAGCGCGGGATCAGCCGCTCCGGGGCGAACTGGCCGAGCAGGCCGCCGAGCGCCGCGCGGCTGCCGGCGAGCAGCGCCACCTGGTGCGCCTGCAGGTCGCGGAAGGCACGGCCGAGCGCCTGTGCTGCAGGCAGCTGGCCAGGCCGTCCGCCGCGCAGCAGCGCCTCCAGCGTTGCGGCGCTGTCGGTGCCGTGCTTGAGCGGGTTGTACCCGGCGCCTTGGAAGGTGGTCTGCGCCAGGCGCAGTTCGCTCTTCAGCTCGCTGCGGGTGCGCAGGGCCTGCTGCAGGTGGCCGACGCTTTGCCGGAGCAGGCGCGCGGCCTCCAGCGCCAGGGCCTCGCGGGCGTCGTCGTCGAGATCGGCGAGGTCGATGCCGAGGGCCGCGCCGTAGCGCTCCCAGAAGTCGGCCGACCTCCGTGCCGCGGAGGGCTCGGGCGACGGTGCGGTTTCCGCCATCACCAGCTCCGGCAGCATCAGGCTTTCCCGCTCGATGCGCGCCGCGTCATGGGGCTGGCCGGGCGGCATGGGCAGCGGGCCGAGCAGGGCGAAATCGTCCGCCGCGGCGGACTCCTCCAGTGCGGCGAGCGGGTCGAGTTCGAGAAAGGCGTCGTCGGGGATCAGGCTGCCGGCCGGCTGCGGGCAGCCGACCTCGGCCTCGAAGGCCGCCCCCGGGAGCAGTCGCGCGCGGATCTCGATGTCGCCCAGGCGGTACACGCAGCCATGCTCGATGCGCTGCGGACGGCCCTTGTCCAGGCTGGTCCCGCTGTCCTTGAGCTGGATGCCGTTGCTGCTGGTGTCGGTCAGGTAGAAGGCGCCGTCGCGCCAGCTGACCTCGGCGTGATGGCCGGAGAGGACGCGCCGGCGGTCGGGGATCACCCAGTCGCAGTCCTCCGCCCGGCCGATGCTGCCGCCGGCCTGGCCGAAGATCTTGCGGGTCGGCAGATCCGGCGCAAGCGCTGCTGCGCCGAGCACTTCGAAAACCAGTTCCATGGCCTCTTCCTTTCAGCGCTGGCCGCGCTCGAGCGCCTGCGGATCGCCCAGCGGGCGGTACTGGTGGTCGTCGAAGCGATAGTTGCCGCCGCAGCCGACGAGGCTCAGGGCCAGGACCAACAGGACGGCGGGCCCGCAGAGGGTCTTCATGGACGTTTCTCCAAAGGTGAAAGGTGGTTCCACGTGGAACAGGCAGTCGGGCAGTCGGGCAGGCGCATGGGCTCACAGGTCCGCCGCACGGATGTTCAGCCGTTCCATGCGGTACAGCAGGGTGCGCCGCGGCAGGCCCAGCTCGCGGGCGGCCTGGCTCTGGTTGCCGCCGTTCTTGCGCAGGCAGTCGAGCAGCAGGTTGCGCTCGACGCGCTCCAGGCGCTGGCGCAGGTTCAGGGTGCTGTCGTTATCCTCCGGGCCCCGGCGCAGGTCGAAGTGCTCGGGGAGCAGCTCGCCGCCCTCGCAGAGCAGCACGGCGCGCTCCACCAGGCCCTTGAGTTCGCGCACGTTGCCGGGGAAGGCGTAGCCGGCCAGCTGCTCCAGCGCGGCGTCGGACCAGCGGCAGGCGTCGCGGCCGAGGAAGGCGCAGGCCTTGGCGGCGAAATGCCGGGCCAGGCGCAGGATGTCTTCGTCGCGCTCGCGCAGCGGCGGCAGCTCGATGGGGAAATGCGCCAGGCGGTAGAACAGGTCCTCGCGAAAGCGTCCCTGCTCGACGAGGGCGCGCAGGTCGCGGTGGGTGGCGGCGACGATGCGCACGTCGACCCGGTGGGTCGCGGTGGCGCCCAGCGGACGCACCTCGCCCTCCTGCAGCACGCGCAGCAGCTTGGCCTGCAGGAGCGGCGGCAGATCGCCGACCTCGTCGAGGAACAGGGTGCCGCCGTCGGCGGCGTCGAACAGCCCCGGGCGGTCGCGATCAGCGCCGCTGAAGGCGCCCTTGCGGCAGCCGAACAGCTCGCTTTCCAGCAGGCTCTCCGGCAGCGCGGCGCAGTTCTGCGCGACGAAGGCCTTGCTGCGGCGCAGGCCGCAGTCGTGGATGGCGCGCGCCACCAGCTCCTTGCCGGTGCCGGTCTCGCCGGTGAGCAGCACGCCGACCGGGTTGTGCAGCACCTTGCCGATCAGCCGGTAGACATCGCGCATCGCCCGGCTGTCGCCGATCAGTCCGTAGTCGGAGGCGGACGGCAGCGCCGCCGGTCTTTCCGCGGCGGGCTCGATTTGTGAAGCATGCAGGCGGCCGAGCAGCCGCCGCTGGGCGAGGACGAAGGCGCCAAGCTGCGCCAGGGAGTCGGCGAAGCCCTGCAGCGCGCGGGCGCGCCGGCTGGCAACCAGCAACAGGCCGGCGACCTGTCCCTGTCCATTCGTCAGCGGCAGGCACAGCAGGCTGCGCCAGGGCTTTGATCCTTCGGGCAGAAAGTCGCCCGGGTAGAGGCTGGCGTCCAGCTCGTCCAGGCAGAGCCTGCGGTTCTGGCACAGGCAGTACTGCAGCAGCTGCCCAGCGTCGTAGTCGCTGGGCAGGCTGGCGGTCTCGCGGGGCTGCAGCCGGCCGTCCAGCCACTGGGCGGCGAGCTCCAGGCGACTGTGTCCGGCGTCGAGCAGGTACAGCTGGCCCAGCTCGCCGGCGGACAACTGCGCCGCCGCCTGCACCAGGCCGTCCTGCAGGGCGCCGGCACCGCTGGCGCGGGCCAGGCGCGCGTAGTGCCCGAGCAGCGCCTCGGCGTAGCGCAGGGGCTGCGGGATGCAGGCGAACAGCGGTGGCAGTTCAGGCGAATTCACAGATCAGCCCTCCCTGGCCGTCGAGGGTGGCGTGCACGCGCTGCACCGGCTCGCCGCCGGCCATCGCCGCCAGCAGGCGGTCGACCACCAGGGGCTGCAGCTGGCGCTCGAGCAGCCGCTCGATCGCGCGGGCGCCGCTGTCGTCCCGGCCGCAGCGTTCGGCCAGGTGTCCGACCAGCGCCGGGCTGTGGCTGAATGCGAGGCGGCGGCGCTGCAGGCGTTCGGCGAAGCGCGCCAGCTTGACCTCGACCAGCTCGCGCAGACGCTCGTCGTCCAGCGGGTAGTAGGGCACCACCTCCATGCGCGCCAGCAGCGCCGGCTTGAAGTGCCGGGCGAGCAGCGGGCGGATGGCCTGTTCGAGTGTTTCGGCGGCTGGCCGGCCGTCGGTGCAGAGTTCGACGATGCGCTCGCTGGCGAGGTTGGAGGTGAGCAGGATCAGGCAGTTGCGAAAGTCGATGCGGCGTCCTTCGCTGTCGGTGGCCAGGCCCTTGTCGAAGATCTGGTAGAAGAGGTTGAGCACCTCGGGATCGGCCTTCTCCACCTCGTCGAGCAGAATCACCGAGTAGGGCCGCTGGCGCACCGCCTCGG
The DNA here is from genome assembly GCF_004339665.1 of Azotobacter chroococcum. Taxonomy (GTDB): domain Bacteria; phylum Pseudomonadota; class Gammaproteobacteria; order Pseudomonadales; family Pseudomonadaceae; genus Azotobacter; species Azotobacter chroococcum. The sequence goes on along the minus strand of NZ_SMMU01000019.1, from coordinate 11,049 downwards.
TGAGCAGGCCGCCCTCGCCGTAGCCGACGTAGCCGGGCGGCGCGCCGATCAGCCGGGCGACGCTGTGCTTCTCCTGGAACTCGCCCATGTTGAGCATGGTGAGAAAGCGCTCGCCGCCGTACAGCAGGTCGGCCAGGGCCAGGGCGGTCTCGGTCTTGCCGACGCCGCTCGGGCCGACCAGCAGGAACACCCCGAGCGGCGCGTCGGCGCGGTTCAGCCCGGCGGCACCGGCGCGCAGGGCGCGGTCGAGGACCTGCACCGCCTGCTCCTGGCCGCGCAGGCGCCGGCGCAGGTCGCCGGCGAAGCGGGCGATGCGCCGGTTGTGCTCGCGGGCCAGCTGCTCCAGCGGCACCCCGCTCCACTGGGCGATCACCTCGGCGACCAGGCGCGGGCAGACCTCGAAGCTGACCAGCCGCTGCCCGGCCTGGGCGGCGGTCAGTTCCGCCTGGACCTGTTGCAACTCGTCCTGCCGCGCGGACCGCTCCGTGTCGTCCGCCCCGGCGCCTTGCCGGCGCAGTTCGAGCAGCCGTTCGGCCAGAGCGCGCTGAACACTCCAGTCATTTTCCAGCGCCTGCAGTTCGTCGCGCAGCCTGGTCAGATGCTCCTCGAGGGCGGCCAGGGCAACGTCGTCGATCCCCAGCCCGGCATCCCGGTCGCGGCACAAGGCCTGCCGGCGGCGTTCGTCCTCGGCGATCTCGCCGCGCCGGCGCTCGATGGCTTCGGGGGCGGCGACCAGGCCGATGCGCACCCGTGCGCAGGCGGTGTCCAGCACGTCCAGCGCCTTGTCTGGCAGCTGGCGGCCGGCCAGGTAGCGCGCCGACAGTTCGGCGGCGGCGACCACCGCATCGTCGCGCAGGTAGATGCCGTGACTCTTCGCGTAGACCGGTGCCAGGCCGCGCAGCATGGTCACCGCCTCGTCCACCGTCGGCTCGTGCAGATGTACCGGCTGGAAGCGCCGGGCCAGCGCCGGGTCCTTCTCGAAGTACTTGCGGTATTCGCTCCAGGTGGTCGCGGCGATGGTGCGCAGCGCGCCCCTGGCCAGCGCCGGTTTCAGAAGGTTGGCGGCATCCGCGGTGCCGGCCTGGCCGCCGGCACCGATCAGGGTATGCGCCTCGTCGATGAACAGGACGATCGGCCGCGGCGCGGCCTGCACCTCGTCGATTAGCCCCTGCAGGCGCCGCTCGAACTCGCCCTTGAGCCCGGCGCCAGCCTGCAGCAGGCCGAGGTCCAGGCCGCGCAGCTCGACACCCTGGAGCGCCGGCGGCACCTCGCCGGCGGCGATGCGCAGGGCCAGGCCCTCGACCACCGCGGTCTTGCCGACCCCGGCCTCGCCGACCACGAGGGGGTTGTTCTTGCGCCGCCGGGCGAGGATGTCGATCAGCTGGCGGATCGCCCCGTCGCGGCACAGCACCGGATCGAGCCTGCCCTCGCGGGCCTGGGCGGTGAAGTCGTGAGTGAAGCGCGCCAGCATCGAGTCCGTGGCCGCTGCGCCGTTGCCGGCCGGCGCCTGGCGGCCGAGGGCGAAGTCGCGCAGGCGCCCGGCATCGATCCGGGCGAGCAGCGCCTGGTAGCGGGTGCCGGCATGCTGCAGCGGATTGCGCAGCAGGGCGAGGAGCAGCGCGGCGGCGTCGATGTGGCTTTGGCCAAGCTCCAGGCTGGCCTGCAGCAGGGCGTCCTGCAGCCACTGCAGCAGGGCCGCGGCGAACACCGGGTTTCGCGAGGCGCCGGCTTCGCTGCGCGGCTCAAGCACCCGGGCCAGCTCGTCGGGCTCGATTCCGGCGTCCTTGAGCGCGTGGCCCAGCAGGCCGTCCGGGCGCTCGAGCAGGCCGAGCAGCAGGTCCTCCACCAGCACCTGGCTGCCGCCGCGGGCCACACAGCGCTCGGCGGCGCCTTCCAGGTCGCGGCGGGTGTCGGCGTCGAGGGCCTGTACCAGCTGTTGCAAGTCGACGTTGATCATTCTCTCTATCCTTGAAGAGTCGTGCCGCCCAGGGTCACCAGGCCGTCGGCCCGTTCGTGGCCGAGCCAACTGGTCCAGCCCAGGCGGCAGGGATTGCCGGCGCCGATGCGCAGCGCGCGGAGTTCGTCGTGGCGCAGCTGCAGGCGGATGTCGTAGTCCAGCGGATCGCGCAGGGTGAAGCGCACCAGGGCGCGCAGCGGCGCATGGCCGTCTCCGATCGGCAGGAAGTCGTGGAAGCGCGTCCAGGAGAGTTCGCGGATGTGGATGCGGAACTTGCCGCTGCGGTCGCACACCTGCTCGCCGAGCACCAGGCTGTCGCCGAGGTGGCTGTTGGCCCGGCCGAGGCGGTTGCGCTGCTCGTCGGGGATCGCCACCCGGCGCTCCAGGCACTGCTCGATGTCGAATGCGGCGTGCTTGAAGTAGTAGCGCAGCACCGCCTCGATCAGCGCCGCCGAGTGGGCGCGCAGGCTGAGCAGGCCGAGGTAGGGCAAGAGGCGCTTCCAGTTGAGTTCCTCGGCCTGGCGGATGGCCTCGCCGCCCAGGCCGATCAGGGCGAACAGACGGGCAGAGAAGGGGTCAGCGGCGCCGCTGGCGAAGCGCGCGCGGTAGCGGTACTTGCGCCAGATCGGCAGCAGCAGGCGCTGCAGGCGGTCGTTGAACAGGTCGAGGAAGTCGCGGGTCGGGTTGCCGGCGCCGCCGTCGTCGAGGGCCTGCTCGCCGTAGAAGGCCGGCAGCGGCGAGCCGGCGCCGAACAGGCCGACCAGGTTGAGATACAGCCGCGCGCGCAGCCCGTCGTGTTCCTCGAAGAACTCGACGCGCTCGAGGTCGCTGCCGGGAAAGCCCAGGCTCGGGTTGGCTCGAAACTCCAGGCGCCGGTACAGGGCCTCTTCGTCCAGGCCGAGATGTGCGGCCTGCAGGCGCTCCAGCACCAGCAGCACGCCCTGGAACAGGCTGTACTCGCGGATGCCACGGCCGAGGCGGTTCAGAGCAGGGGCTGCTGCCCCATGCGCGGCGTCCATCGGTACACCTCTCCTTGGGTACTTTGCACCAGCAGCTCGTGGTAGGAATTGAGGCTGGCGTACAGGGCGAAGAATTCATTGAGCACCGAGGCGAACAGGAACAGCTCGCCCTCGCCCAGATAACAGTCGGGGTCCATGACCAGCTCGGTGCGCACCCCGCGCACCGGCAGGCCGCGGTGCAGGCGGTCGACCTGGCGGTGGGCGATGCGCCTGAGGCCGTCGAGGCGACGCCGGCCGATCCTTTCCGCCTGCTGGTCGTGATGCCGTGGCAGGTCGTAGGTTTCGAGGATCGCCTTGAGCGCCTCGACGTCGGCCAGCGACAGGTAGTTGAGCGACATGTTGCTGATCAGCTTCCAGAGGAAGTCGCGGTGCAGCGGCGGCGCGTAGCTCGGCGTCGGCGCACCGAGGTTGCGAAAGCGCAGGGCCTGCGGGGTACCCTCGGCGGGCCGGCAGATCTCGCCAGCGGCCAACTGCAGCGGCAGGTTGCGGTTGCTGCAGGTCAGCTCGACGGACAGCGTCTCCTGACGGTCGAGGGAGCGCGCGCCGAAGCTCAGCCAGGTTTCCAGGCCGTCGCCGAGCAGCGACGGCTGCTGGCGCACGCTGTAGTGCGGGCGGGCCTGCGGCACGTCGAAGCTGCGGTCGTGCTCGAAGGACTCGAAGGGCACGTATTCGGCGTAGCCCATGCCGCCCGGCTGCCAGCCGGTGACCCGCTCCACCGAGAACACCTCGCAGTGCTGCGGCTCGAACTCGGCCGGGCGCAGCAGGTACTGGTCCTGGCGGCCGTCCAGACGGATCGGGATGGCGTCGTGGGCGAACAGGTTGACCACCGGGGTGCAGTACAGGCGCAGGTTGTCCAGTGTCGGGCGGATGCGCCGGGCGCCGCCCTGGCGGATCGCGAAGCGCAGCTCCAGGCCGCGGGCCTGCCGGAGCAGCTCCGGCGGCAGGCGGCCGATGGCATCCAGGCCGCGCAGTTCGACGCACAGGAACTTGTCCTGGAAGGCGAAGAACTCCTGCAGGTGGCGGTAGCCGCGGAAGCAGTTCAGCGGATAAGGGATCAGCGCCTCGTCCTCGGCAAAGCCGGCCGGCTGCAGGCAGTCGGCGCCCAGGTGCAGCACGCCGGGCGGCTGCCCGTGGGCATCGGCGAGGGGCTGGCCGGCGCCGTCGAGCAGGCTCAGGCGGATGCCGTCCAGATGGCGCAGCAGGTCGAGGTAGAGCGACTGACCGATATAGCGCTCGCCGGCCAGGTGCAGGCGCAGGCGCTCGAGGCCCAGCTCGCCGAGGTGGCCGTCGGCCGTCATGCTCAGGCGCAGGCCGAGCAGGGCGCCGTCGCCCTGCACCGCATACTCCATCCCGCTCGGTGCCAGTGGCAGCACCTCGCAGGCGGCAGCGGTGCGGAAACGGCAGCTCACTCCCTGCACCGGATTTGCCTCCACCGGCGTGCCGCGCGGCACCGCCAGCGCCGGCCCCGGGCGCTGCAGCGGATCGAACTGCAGCATGGCGAAGGCCGGCAGCGGGCGCATGTAGTTCGGCCAGAGCAGGTGCATCAGCGAATGGGTCAGCTCCGGCAGCTCGTCGTCGAGCTTCTGCCGCAGCCGCCCGGTGAGGAAGGCGAAGCCCTCCAGCAGGCGCTCGACGTCAGGATCGCGCGCGCCCTGCCCGAGGAACGGCGCCAGCGCCGGATTGCGCTCGGCGAAACGCTTGCCGAGCTGGCGCAGGGCGCTGAGTTCGCTCTGGTAGTAGTGGTTGAAAGACATGCATCGGTCCTTGATTGATGTACCGGGATCAGGCTCAGCCGCACTCCGGCAAGGTCCAGCCCCGGTAGCCATCGCCTGTCGGGTAGATGGCATGGCCGTAAATCCATTTCGCCGCTTCGTCTTCTGCGAATTCACGCTGCCAGAGAAGCCATTCCGAGCTTTTCAGCAGGGCGTCATCCTGGCGATACACCCGGAAGAAGGCCTCACTGCTGAACAACTGGATCAACCGGCCTGGCACGCCAAGGCTGGCGTAGTTGGGGATATAGGCATCGATGCGACAGGCGCCCGTATCGCTCCATACCGAGTGATAGGGCATCGTGGTCCTGCTTAGAGTGAGCTTCACGTACAGCCAGGCGGTAGTAGGAGCCAGCGCCAAGATTGCCATGAGGATGGCAAACGCCTTGTAGAGAGTCCTTCGTGGCATGTTGTCCTCAGGCCAGCCCTGTGCGGGCTCTGTATTCGTCGAAATCAGTGATGCTCAAATGCACGATGATGGATACGGGGTAGCGCTTGATGGTGGAAAAGACGAGGAAGTCGCCACCCTTGTTGTACTTTTTGCGGTAGCTGTTGAAGCTGCCGTTGGTAACCTTGAAGTGACGAACGTCATTCGTATCGATACAGCTGGGCTCGGCGAAGTAATCGATGGGGCTTGGCCGGATCACGCCTCTCTTGCTCCAGTAACCCAGCAATTGGTCTTTGCCAACGTTGAGGAAATCGTAGGTATCGCGTACGTACAGGCCAATCTCCTCGATCTTGATGGCCGCGTATCCGTAATCGCTGGCCATGGCCCTGAGCTTGGTAGCGGCAATCTTGATGATGAAGCTGCCGAGGGCACCGTAAACATCATCCAGCGTATCCGTCGCCTTCTCCCAAGTGGTCGAGCCAACCTTGAAGAGATTGAACTGGATCGTGTCCTCCAACTGCATTGCGTTGTAATCGCCCAGGTCGAGGTAGTAGTTCTTCAGGGTGCGTTTTTGCGGGTCCAGCAAGCCAAGTCGCCTCAGGCGCGTCATTAGCATCATCAGGCCCTTGGAGAGCTGATCGAGCGGGGTTTTCAGGCGTCCGACCAGGGGGCTGAACTCCGTGACAGACGTCAGTTGGGCCACATGCTCTTCTACAATGGGCCTCACGCGATTCGAAGCACTCAGCAACCAGTCGAAGGGCAGGTCTGTCAGCAACTGTGCAGGGGGCAAGGTATTCGCTCGTATGTCCCCTAATTTGACTGCTTTTGGCATTTCATGAGCTGGGGCTGCAAACCACTTGCGCATCAGGCGCGCACTCTGCGTCCACTGCATATGATCCATGGCGGCAGGAATGTCGCTGATCTTGAAGTTCTCTATGGCTGCTTCCTTGCCGTCGGTTTGGCTGGCAGGGGTCAGTCGGGAATGAACTGGCTCGATTCGCATACTGGTTCCTCAGGCGATGACAAGCGCGGTTTGCGGCTCGAGCATCAGTACTACGTCTTCGGCCTGGTTGGCGCTGATGAACCGGGTCTTGCCACTCCCATCAGTGATACCCGTGACGACTTGCCCGGAATCCGTCTGCAGCCGGTAGGCTCGTCCGGTTACCGGGTCCCCCGTACTTGAGTCCCGCACGATGAAATGCTCGTTGAACGCCTGGCCCATACCAGAGGCAGGCATCGGTGCCGGTGGGGAGAAAGACGCCAGCGTATAGCTTGTCCCGATCACCACCGTCCCCGACCCGCCCACCACCACGTTCCCATGGCTACCCACCGAGCCCAGCACGGCCGCCGGCAGGCCGTTGATCAGCACGTTGGCGATCAGATCGCCTTCCAGCGCGCCGCCGCAGGCGGAGGCATCGCCCTGGCGGGCAGCCGACAGGCCGTCGAACAGCACATCGGGCGATCCGGCGGCGAGCGGGTTGCTGACGTGGCCAGGCAACGGGCAGTCGGTGGGGTCGCCCAGGCGGGCGGCGGGTTTTCCGGACATTCGGGCTCTCCCTAGCGGACCTGCACCTGGCCGCTGCCGTCCAGGTACGCGGTGAAGCTGACCTGGCGTCGGCAGCCGCCCGCATCCAGCAAGCCCTCGATGGCAAAGGCCAGAGTCAGCGGATCGGCGCTATGCGGCAGCGGCACGACCCGCACCTGCTTCAGGCGCGGCTCGCAGGTTTCGATGAAGCGTTCGATGGCGCTGCGTGCCTGCTGCAGCGAGTCGTGCAGGGACAGGCGCATGTCGTTGAGGTCGGGCAACCCGTAGTCGGGCTGCGCCTGCACGCTGCCCACCCGGGTGCCAAACATCTTTGCCAGATGGGCAGCCACCGAGGCCGTAACGGCTACCTCGCGGTCCCAGCCGGCACGCCGGCCGGCCTCGCCGGAAAGGCGCTCGAACAGGCTGCCGTAGGTCATGGGTGCTTACTCCTTGTCCAGCTTGCCGACCAGCGACAGGGTGAAGTCGGCGCCCATGTACTTGAAGTGCGGGCGCACGCTGAGGCTGACGCGGTACCAGCCGGGTTCACCATCCACATCGCCGACCTTGATCTGGGCGGCGCGCAGCGGGCGGCGGCCGCGGACCTCGGCGCTGGGATTGTCCTGGTCGGCGACGTACTGGCGGATCCACTTGTTCAGCTCCAGCTCGAGATCGCTGCGCTCCTTCCAGGCGCCGATCTGCTCGCGCTGCAGCACCTTCAGGTAGTGCGCCAGGCGGTTGACGATGAACAGATACGGCAGCTGGGTGCCGAGCCTGTAGTTGAGTTCGGCAGCGCGGCCTTCCTCGCTGTCGCCGAAGAGCTTCGGCTTCTGCACCGAGTTGGCGGAGAAGAATGCGGCGTTGTCGCTGCCCTTGCGCATGGTCAGGGCGATGAAGCCTTCTTCGGCCAGTTCGTATTCGCGGCGGTCGGAAACCAGCACCTCGGTGGGGATCTTGGTCTCGATCTCGCCCATGCTCTCGAAGCGGTGCAGCGGCAGGTCGTCCACCGCGCCGCCGCTCTGCGGGCCGACGATGTTCGGGCACCAGCGGAAGCGGGCGAAGCTGTCGGAGAGACGGCTGGCGAAGGCGTAGGCGGTGTTGCCCCACAGGTAGTGCTCGTGGTCGCTGGCCACGGTTTCCTTGTAGACGAAGGTCTTCACCGGATTTTCCTGCGGGTCGTACGGGGTGCGCAGCAAAAAGCGCGGCAGGGTCAGGCCAACGTAGCGGGCGTCTTCCCGCTCGCGGAAACTCTGCCACTTGGTGAACTGCGGACCGTCGAAATGATCCTTGAGATCCTTGAGGTCGGGCAGGCCGGTGAAGCTTTCCAGGCCGAAGAACCCAGGGCCTGCGGCGGCGATGAAGGGCGCGTGGGCCATGCTGGCGACGCTGGCGACGTACTGCAGGGTCTTCACGTCCGGCGCGCTCGGGTCGAAGAAGTAGTTGGCGATCAGCGCGCCCACCGGCTGGCCGCCGAACTGTCCGTATTCGGCGGTGTAGACGTGCTTGTAGAGGCCGGACTGGACCACTTCAGGGCTGTCCTCGAAGTCCTCCAGCAGGTCTTCCTTGGCGGCGTTGAGGATTTCCAGCCTGATGTTCTCGCGGAAGTCGGTGCGCTCCACCAGCAGCTTGAGTCCGCGCCAGGCCGACTCCAGGGACTGGAACTGCCGGTGGTGGAGGATCTCGTCCACCTGCCGGCTGAGCTTGGCGTCGATCTCGGCGATCATCCGGTCGACCAGGGCCTTCTTCACCGGCTCGTGCTCATTGTGCGGCTTGAGCAGTTCCTCGATGAAGGCGGAGACGCCGCGCTTGGCGATGTCATAGGCCTCGTCGTCCGGCGTCAGGCGGGTTTCCGCGATGATGCGCTCGAGAATGCCGGGTTCGGCCGTGCTCTGCTTCCGTGCTACTGCTGCGTTAGTGCTCATTCAATCAGCGTCCTTGTCGGGTTGGGGTCAGGCGTCCAGCTTGTCGCGGGCGGCGAGGCCCAGTTCGGCGAGCACGCGCTCGCGGGAAGCGTCGTCGGCCAGCGCGCTTTCGATTGCCTTGCGGAAGGCCGGAGCGTTGCCCAGCGGCCCCTTGAGGGCGACCAGGGCGTCGCGCAGTTCCATCAGCTTCTTCAGCTCCGGCACCCGCTCGACCAGACTGGCCGGGTTGAAATCCTTCATCGAGCCGATGTGCAGCTGCACGGGCAGCTCCTCGTCACCGGGCTCGTCCTGCAGGCGGTTGGGCACGGCGAAGGCCAGGTTCAGTTCCTGCTTGGCCAGCACCTCGTCGAAGCTATGCCTGTCGATGGCGATCGGCTTGCGGTCCTCGAGCTTGCGGGCGTCGGTGCGCTGGGTGAAATCGCCGAGCACCAGCAGCTTCAGCGGCAGTTCGATCTCTTCCTGGGCGCCGCCGGTGGCGGGCTTGAAGGTGACGTTGATGCGTTCCTTGGGGGCTACCGAGCCTTCTTTGGCCATGGGGTTCTCCGTGATGGGCTAGTCCAGTACCGCCTCGAGGTCGAGGTGGCACAACCTGCGGTGGATCTCGTCGCGGCGCTCTCGCACCGCGTGGTTCTGCGGCAACAGCTCGCAGCAGTGGTGCAGCAGGCGCAGCACCTCGAGGACGAGAGCGGGTTCCCAGGCGCCGAGACCGGCGGCCTGCAGTTCCTGGTCGAGGGATTCGAGCTGGACCTTGGCCAGTTCGTATTTCCTGGCGGCGAGGCACAGGCGGGCCAGGGCCAGCTGCCAGAAGCAGCGCTCGCGTCCGCCACGGGCGCCGTCCAGACCCTGCTTGAGGTGGCGCACCGCGCTCTTCAGGCCATCGTGACGCAGCAGCTGCAGAGCTTCCTCCAGCGCTTCTTCCCAGGCCGGTACGGCGCCCTGCACGGGCGGAGCGACTTCGCGACGACTATCCGCCGGCTGCAGGTGCGGCATGACCCGGGCGGCCAGCCAGGCGCGGGTCTCGGCATCGGCGAAGGGCGTACCGTCGTGAAAGCGCAGCGCCTCGAGGCCCGGCAGGCGCTGGAGGAACAGCGCCAGCTGGATTTCCACCTCGCGCATCGCCGGCTCGTCCTTCAGCCCCAGCAGGCATTCCCAGGCCAGGCGCTGGCCGTCGAGCCAGAACGGCGAGCGGGCAAGACTGGCTTCCAGGTCGACCAGCAGGTCGGCGTACAGCCCCTGGGCCAGGCGTTCGCGGTAGGCGCTCAGGCGATCCGCCGGCAGGCCGCGCAAGGCGGTGAGCTGCTCGGCGTTGCGCTCGGGCAGGGCGTCGATCGGCAGCCAGAGCAGGGTGCGCGCCAGGCGCAGCGGGCGCAGGTCGCTGGCCTTCTGCCTGAGCCACCAGGCGCACAGTGGCCGGGCCTGTTCCTGCAGGGTGCGCAGGGTCTTGTGCGCATCCTTCTCGCTGTCCACCGAGGCAGCGGCGGGGAGCATCTGGCTGGCGGCCTGCCTGACCTGGGCGAGGGCGGCGACCACCGGGCCGGCTTCCGGCTGGGCCTGGCCGGCGCGCGCGAGCATCTCGTCGAGACGCCGGCAGAGCGGCAGCAACAGTGGGGCTTCCGCACCGAGATGAGCGGAGAGGCAGCGCTCCAGGCCATGAAGTTGTTCGGCGAGGGCGCGGAACAGCGGCAACTGCTCGCCGACTGGTACGTGCTCGGCCAAGGCCCGCTCCAGGCGCGGCAGCAACCAGCCGATGGCGGCGCCGCGGGTGCGCGGCTTGCGCGGGTGCAGTTCGTCCCAGTGCGCGCGGCAGAGGTGGTGCAGCAGCCCGAGTCCGGCCTGCAGCCCAGCGAAGGATTCGCGCTGGAACAGCCCCCAAATCAGCCAGGCGGCTACGCGCAGATCCTTGGACTGCCCGGCGAGCAACGCCTCGCTGCCTTCGCAGACCTTCTGCCAGTCCACGCTACCGCCTTCGTGCAGCGCGGAACCCTTGCCGAGTTCGGCTTCCAGCGACTCGTATTCCGGCGAATAACGTATGTCGGCACCGGCGAAGTTGCCTTTGCCAATTGGCGATTGGGCCAGTTGCAGATAATGCGCAGCCAACTTGCTTGCGTGTTTCAATCCCTGAATTCCCGCCTGGAGAAGTACTACCTGTGTGACTTGGCAAAACCTCAGAACAACTCAAGAAACTCTACCTGTGCAACTTTTTGCGCAGTGAAAGTTGACTTCAAGTTTTCATAATCCCTGTGTGATGCGCATGCTAGACGCTTTTTGCCATCAAAAAACGTGATCATTTCGGGATTCATGAATTACCGTGAAGCGCTTTCCGCAAACTGCTTTGCAAAATCTCGGATAGGGTCTAACAAGCAAGCTCGAATTATTGGGTTCTTCGCGGAATCCTGGGAAAGCGAGGATTGACAGTCAGGGAAGCAGGTAAATTGGCAGTCGCCAAACTCACCAACCGCTGCCCCCTGCTGT
>NZ_SMMU01000018.1 GCF_004339665.1 Azotobacter chroococcum | reverse complement strand
TGGATCTGCTGGGCCGCGCCGATCACCGCCTGCAGGCCGCTGCCGCACAGGCGGTTGACGGTCAGCGCCGGGGTCTGCTCGGACAGGCCGCCGCGCAGCGCCGCCACCCGGCTCAGGTACATGTCCAGCGGCTCGCTGTGGATGACGTTGCCGAACACGCAGTGGCCGACGCTGGCCGCCTCGATCCCCGCCCGGCGCACCGCCTCGGCGACCATCAGGCCGGCCAGTTCGCTGGGCCGGTGACTCTTCAGGCTGCCGCCGTAACCGCCGATGGCCGTGCGTACTCCGCTGACGATGACCACTTCTTGTACTTGTACAGGCATGGATGGTTTTCCTTGGAGAGTGCCGGGAGCAGACCGCCTTCCGGACAGATCGGACGAAAGTCCGCGAATGGCCGCTAGCTTCCATCCGCGAGCAGGGCGTCGGCAATAACGAAACCAGCCTCAAAATTGACATTAACGGACAGCAGCGATCCGGCCGTTCCGGTAGACTCCCGTCGCAGGGATACGCCTCTCCGGGACAGGTCATGAGCATCGAGCGCTACTCCATCTCCATGCATTTCCCGCGGGTGCTGATGAACGCCGCGCGCCGGCGCGGCCTCGACGAAGAGATTCTGCTCGCCGAGGCCGGCATCAGCCGCCGGCTGCTCGACAACCCCCACCTGCGCATCACCCCCGACCAGTTCAGCCGGCTGATGCGCGGGGTCTGGCGCCTGGGCGACGACGAGTTCCTCGGCATGGGCGCGCAGCGCTGCCGCCAGGGCCTCTTCGCGCTGATGGCCAAGCAGGTGGTCCGCTCGCGCAGCCTGCACTCGGTCTATTACAAGCTCGGCCACTTCTACAACCTGGTGAACGACTCGCTGCGCCTGGACCTGAAGGTCGAGGGCGAGGAAGCCATCTTCTCGATGGCGCTGAGCGATCCCTCCCAGGACCCGGACTACCTGCTGCGGGAGTTCCTGCTGCTGCTCTGGCACCGTTTCCCCAGTTGGCTGATCGGCCAGCGGATTCCGCTGAAGTACGTCGCCTTCGATCATGCGGCGCCCGAGCATCTGGCCGAATACCGGTTGATGTTCCCCTGCCCGGCGAAGTTCGAGCAGCCGACCAACTGCCTGGTGTTCGAGGCACGGATGCTCGAAGCCCCGGTGGTGCAGACCGCCGAGGCCTTGGCCAACCACCTGCGGCGGGCGCCGATTGACTGGTTCACCCGGCCGGCCTACTACCCGGTGTATACCCGGCGGGTGCTGGACCATCTGGAAAGGTCCGGCGACCTGGCCGGCGCGACCATCCAGAGCACCGCCGCCGCCCTGCACCTGACCGAGCGCACCCTGCGCCGCCGCCTGTGCGCCGAGGGCAGCAGCTTCCAGGCACTCAAGGACGGCATGCGCCGCGACATGGCCATCCACTACCTGACCCAGCCGTCCCTGCCGATCAGCCAGGTCGCCCGCCAGCTGGGCTTTTCCGAACCCTCGGCGTTCACCCGGGCGTTCAAGCAGTGGACGGGCGAGCTGCCCAAGACCTACCGGGATGCGGCGCGGAAAATGTGACCCGGCCGGGAAGCTGACGCCCCGAAACCGCCCGTTCCTCTGAAACCGCGTCCTTGAGCGGCTACAACGGTTTTCACGGCCCCCCGATGGGGGAATAATGAAGACGCTTTCTCCCCCTCCCTTGCCTTGCGTTCCAACCTATTCATCTATTCGAGGTTCACATGACCGAGCACGCTCCCGCGGGCACACCGCCGCTTTCCGCTCGCGCTGTCTTATTGATCGAACTGGCCTTGGCGATGGGCGGTTTCGGTATCGGCACCGGCGAATTCGCCATCATGGGCCTGATGCCGAACGTGGCCCAGGACCTGAACGTCAGCGAACCCCAGGTTGGGCACGTGATCAGTGCCTATGCCCTCGGCGTGGTGGTCGGCGCGCCGCTGCTGGCGATTCTCGGCGCCCGCCTGCCGCGGCGCATCCTGCTCATGCTGCTCATGCTGTTCTTCGCCGCCGGCAACTTCGCCAGCGCCCTGGCGACGGATTATCACGCCCTGATGCTTAATCGTTTCATCGCCGGCCTTCCCCACGGTGCCTACTTCGGCGTCGCCTCGCTGGTGGCCGCCTCCATGGTCGCGCCGGACAAGCGCGCCAACGCGGTCAGCCGGGTGATGCTGGGCCTGACCGTCGCCATCCTGATCGGCAACCCGCTGGCCACCTGGCTCGGCCAGTGGCTGAGCTGGCGCGTCGCCTTCGCCCTGGTCGGCGCCATTGCCCTGCTGACCGTGGCCCTAGTGTTCATTCACCTGCCGGCGAGCCGCCAGGAGGAGCCCAGCAACCCGATGCGCGAGATCCGCGCCTTCAACCAGCCCCAGGTGTGGCTGGCGCTGGCCATCAGCTCGGTCGGCTTCGCCGGCATGTTCTGCGTGTTCAGCTACCTGGCGCCGACCCTGCTGGAAGTGACCCGGGTGCACGAGGCCTGGATTCCGTTCGGCCTGGCCGCCTTCGGGCTCGGCACCATCGTCGGCAATATGGCGGGCGGCTGGCTGTTCGACCGCCTGAAGTTCAAGTCCGTCGCCCTGGTGCTGCTGTGGAGCACCGCCGTGCTGCTGCTCTTCCCGCTGTCGGTCCATTCGATCTGGAGCGTCCTGCCGGCAGTCTTCGCGGTGGGCACCATGGTGGCGCTGGCGCCGCCGCTGCAGACGCACCTGATGGACGTGGCCGCCGAGGCGCAGACCCTGGCCGCCGCCTCCAACCACGCCGCCTTCAACATCGCCAATGCCCTCGGCCCGTGGCTCGGCGGCCTGGCGATCAGCGCCGGCCTCGGCTGGACCGTCACCGGCTACGTCGGCGCGATCACCGCGGTCCTCGGCCTGCTGATCTTCCTCCAAGCCTGGAAGCTGCAGAGCGGCCCTGCGCAAACGGCGGCACCGGCCGGGCAGGCCGTGGCGGAGGGCTGAACCCCGCGGCCTGCGGCTGAGCGGGAGCCGGCCTGCCGGCTCCCGCCCTACTCCAGCGCGTACTCGAAGGTGCTGACCACCCGCAGGCGCTTGCCGATGGTGCGGCCGCTGTCCTCCTCGCCGCCGTCGCTGTCGAGCACGCGGATCACCCCCTGGTTGGCATTCTTCAGCCGGCCGAGGGTCGCCCCGGCATCCGCGGCGAACTTCGCCGCCTGCGCCCGGGCATTGAGGGTGGCCTCCTCCAGCAGCTTCGGCTTGACCTCGTTGAAGCCGCGCAGCTGATAGCGCAGGCCGGGCTGGCCCTGCTGCTCGGACTCGAGCTGAACGCCGGCCTGGATCAACGGATCGACCCGGTTGACCGCCTGCGCCAGCGCATCGACCCGCGGCGACTTCACCAGCACCTGTCCCTGGCCGTTGAAGCGCAGCCCCACCTCCCGCGGCGACCATTCGCGGGCCAGCAGGTCCTGGACCTGCAGCGGACGGATCTCGATCTCCCCGGCCTCGAAGCCCTGCTCGCCGAGGAAGGCCAGAATCCGCTCGCGATCCTCGCTCAACAGCCGCTGCACGCCGCCAAATTCGTCGCCAGCACGGCGGAAGGACAGCGTCCAGATCGCAAAATCACTCTTCACGTCCAGTTCGGCCAGCCCCTTCACCGTCACCGCGCGGTCGCCCATGCGAAAGCGCTCCACGCCCCGCCCCACCGACCAGCCGGCGAAGGCCAGGGCCAGGCCGACGATCAGGGCGGGAATCCATCCGATACGCAGCGTATTTTCCATCGCCATCCTCCCGGGAATCCCCGAACAGGCTAGCCCATGCCACGCAAGCCGCCAGCGCCGCCCCACGGCCGCAGCGGGCGCTTGTCGGCGGCTTTGCCGCTGGATATGGTGCAGCCACTCCGTTCCCCCGCAGGCAGCCTCCCTCGCATGTCCATCCCCTCCCCCCGGCTCGGCCACTACGCCATCGGCGGCATCCTGGCGAGCATCCTGCTCAACCTGCTGCTGCGCACCTTCGTCAAGGTCGGCGGCCTGTTCGCCACCCTGCTGATCGCCGGCCTGGTCGCCGCCGGCCTGGCGCTGGTCTTCGCCTGGCGGAACCGCCGCGCGCCCCGGCCCGAGGAGCGCCGGAGCATCGTCCTGCGCTACGGACTGGGCCTCGGCGTGCTCTACCTCGGCCTGCTCGGCATGATGGAACAGCAGTATGAACACGGTCCGGTCGGGCTGCTGCTGTTCGGCCTGCACTACGCCTGCTATCCGGTGCTGGCCTGGGTGGCGCTGGGCTGGAGGGGGAGGAATGACGCCGGACAGGTTCAGTAGTGATAACGGCACATCACGATCTGCAAGGCATCTCCGTCCACCCGGTAGACCAGCCGGTGCTCCTCGCCGATACGGCGTGACCAGAAACCGCTGAGGTTGTGCTTCAACGGCTCCGGCTTGCCCAGACCGGCGAACGGATCACGTTGCGCATCCCGGATCAGCAGGTTGATCCGCTTGAGCCCGGCCTTGTCGTTCTGCTGGAACCACAGGTAGTCGTCCCAGGCCTCGGGCGTGAAGAGAATGTTCAAGGCTCAGTCTTCGTCGACGAGCGACCGCGGCTCCGCCTTGCCGGCGCGCAGGCTGGCGATCGAGCGGATCAGACGCTCCGCATTGGCCGGCGAGCGCAGCAGATAGGCCGTCTCCTCGAGGGCGTTGTAGTCGGCCAGGGAAATCATCACCACCGGCTCGCCCTTCTGCCGGGTGACCAGGATGGGCGTACGGTCGTTGTTCACCCGGTCCATGGTTTCCGCCAGGTGCTGGCGTGCCGTGGTGTAGTTGATGGTCTGCATGGCGCTCTCCTCGATGCCTTGGATATCGAAATGTACAGAAATGCGTACACATCGACAATCCAGCATGGCCCGCAGCCCGCCTGCCCGCCGCTGCGAAAGAACGCCGCCCTCAGCAAACGCCCAACCCCAGCTGCAGCAGGGCCAGCCCGCCCTGCCGCCAGCCCCACCAGGCGAGTGCCAGCAGCAGACCGAGCAGCGCGGCGCCGAGCAGCCGGGCCAGCCCGCCGCTCATGCCGCCCCGGCCGCCTGCAGGCGCGCCACCGGCTGTTCGCGCACCGGCCAGTTGAGCAGCGCGGCGATCAGACTGAGGGCGATGGAGAGCTGCCAGACCAGCTCGTAGCTGCCCGTGCGGTCGTAGAGCCAGCCGCCCAGCCAGCCGCCGAGGAAGGCGCCGAGCTGGTGGAAGAGGAACACGATGCCGCCGAGCATCGACAGGTTGCGCACGCCGAACAGGGTCGCCACCGTGCCGTTGGTCAAAGGCACCGTGGACAGCCACAACAGGCCCATGGCCATGCCGAAGACGTAGGCGCTCCACTCGCTGAGCGGCAGATAGACGAAGGCGACGATCACCACGGCGCGCAGCAGGTAGAGCGCGGTCAGCAGCTGCGGCTTGGGGTGGCGCCCGCCGAGCCAGCCGGCGATATAGGTGCCGAACACGTTGAACAGCCCGACCAGCGCCAGCACCGTGGTGCCGACCCGGGCCGGCAGGTGCTGGTCGACCAGGTAGGCCGGCAGGTGCACGCCGATGAACACCACCTGGAAGCCGCAGACGAAGAAACCCAGCGCCAGCAGCCAGAAACCGGAGTGCGCCGCCGCCTCGCGCAGCGCCTCGCGCAGGCTCTGCTCGTCGGCCTGCGGCGGCTGCGGATTGTCCCTGAGCAGGCCCACCAGCGGCACGATCAGCGCCACCAGCAGTCCCAGCGCCAGCAGCGCCGACGACCAGCCGAGCCAGCCGATCAGCCCGAGGGTGCCGGGCAGCATGGCGAACTGGCCGAAGGAGCCGGCGGCCGCGGCGATGCCCATCGCCATGCTGCGTTTCTCCGCCGGTACGGCGCGGCCGACCACGCCGAGAATCACCGAGAAGGAGGTGCCGGACAGGCCGATGCCGATCAGCAGGCCCGCGCTCAGCGACAGCGTCCAGAGCGAATCGGCCAGGGCCATCAGCGCCAGGCCCACGGCATAGAGCACACCGCCGACGACCACCGTCCGCGCCGCGCCGTAGCGGTCGGCCAGCGCTCCGGTGAAAGGCTGCGCCAGCCCCCAGATCAGGTTCTGCAGGGCGATGGCGAAGGCGAACACCTCCCGCCCCCAGCCGAACTCGGCGCTCATCGGCGCCAGGAACAGGCCGAAGCCGTGGCGGATGCCCAGCGACAGCGCCAGGATCAGCGAAGCGCCCAATAGAACCCAGCCACTCGTGCGCCACATCGAAGTCATGAGTCGTCCTTTTACGGGTATATACCCGCTTATCCGCGAAAAAAAATCAGTCGAGCCCTTCCAGCTCGTCCAGCAGCGCCATCAATGCCGACCGCTTCTCCGGCCCGAGGCGCTGCCCCAGTTGCTCCTGCACCTGCGCCCAGGCCGCCTTCGCCTGGTCGAGACAGTCCCGGCCCGCCGCCGTCAGGGACACCAGCCGGTTGCGCTGATCCTCGCCGCCTTCCAGCGCCAGCAACCCCTTGCCCTCCAGCACCCGCAGATTGCGTCCGAGGGTGCTGCGGTCCAGCCCCATCGCCTCGGCCAGTTCCGTGATGCTCGGCCGCCCCAGCCGCTCGAGGTTGCGCAGCAGCGAATACTGCGCGGCATTGACCCCGACGCCGGCAAGGGCGTCGTCATACAGCCGGCTCACGCTGCGCGTGGCCCGGCGGAGTTTGGTGCAGAGGCAGGAGGTCGGAAGCATGGAATAGGGGTATATACCCGGAGCCGTGGAGCGTCAATCCTCGGGGGATGTTCGCCCCCAGAGAGTGAAACCGTCGGCAGGAGGAGAACTCAAGTTGAGGGAAACTGAAAAAGGATCGTTCGGCATTTGCTGCTGGCCATGCGTGAAAAACACACGCTCAAGCCCTCAGGCATCCGATGCATCCAACTCGGCTTTTCATTTCAGGGATGATGCATGATTCCTTCGGCACGCTTGGGCGACAGCCATGTCTGCCCTCTTCCAGGCCATGGCACGACTCCGGTTGTAGCGGCCTCTCCAGATACCCTCATCAATACCCTGGGTGCCGCCCGGGTCGGCGATGTTTGCGGATGCGGCGCGGTGATCACCGCAGGCTTTCCTTCCATCAATATCAACGGGCGCCCTCTGGCACACCTGGACAGCCCCACCAGTCATGGTGGCCGTATCGTCACAGGAAGCCCCGACACCTTCGGGGGCTTCACAGGCGCCGGTTCGGTGTTGGGCGGCACGGGGGCAATCGTCGACTTTGCCAGGCTGGGCGCCATACGCCCCGATGGCTCGGTCGATGAGCGGCGAATGGCCGAGTTGCTGGCAGACCCGCAGATCGAGCAGCGGGCATTACTGTCGGACGCACTCGTACGACCAAGCCGCTTGCAATCCCCCACAGCCAGCGAGCCAAGGTCTCCGGAACTGATCGCCGTGGCCGGCAGCCAATACGACAACAGCGCAAGCAACAAAATGATGTTCATCGGCCAGGCGGTCCGCGAGCTGGGCGAATTCCAGCGTAGCAAGCCCGGCCTGTCCCGCACGCTGGCGGTGTTCACTCCGGGTTACAGTGAGGCGATGCTCAATGCGGCTCGAGCCTCCGCACAGGGCTATGGCGCCGACTTCGTCGCACTGGCCGACGTTCGGGAACTGATCGACTATCTCAACGGCGGCAAGGACAGGGAGCAGTTCCCCATCGAACACCTGTCGCTGTTCAGCCACGGCGTGCCACGGCAGGTCGCCTTCGGTTACGAACTGGCCCGCGCGGAAGGGTTGTCCCTCGACGTCCTGAACTACAGCCGCATCTCGCCGCAGGCCTTCTCCCGCACGGCCCGGCTCGACAGTTACGCCTGTCGCACCGGGATGGGCAACCGGCCGGACCTGCCCATTGAAGAGGCCGTACAACTTTTCCCGCAGACCAGTGAAAGTCTGGCCCAACTGCTGGCCGATCATCTGCGGATCAGGGTCCGCGCCTTCATCCGGCGCTCGGACTACAGGAACACCTGGGGCTCTTTCGAGGAGCGGCGGATGGGGAAGCTCTGCTCGGCCACTGCGGATAACGCTCCCTCGGCCGAATGGTGCCGGCGTTGGCAGTTGCTGGATAAGGAACGCACTGTGTCGATCAAGAAGAAGGGCTTTGTGTATCAGAAGATGGGGGCCATTGATCCCGTGATCTCGGGCGACACTCCGCTTGGAGTACCAGGAGGCTTTTTTGAGTTTTTACCCAAGTAAGGGAGCCTGGGGCCTCCTGTTCCTTATTTGCGTTCCGCTGCTGGTTGCGGGCTACTTCGGATACAGAGTGATGACGAGCGTGTACAAGCAGGAATGGGGCAATGGCGTCGTGATCCGTGCCGACGAGTATGTGCAATCGGGCGACTGGGTCTTCGACTGCGAGTATGGCCGGCTGGTCAGCCGCCGACCGCTACCGGTGCCCATTGCGGAACTGGAAAGAGTGGGGAAACTCGACATCGGTCAATCCTACCTGAAGGAGGAAGACAGGGCGCCGGCCAGGGAAGCCCTGAAGGCCATCACCGGCCGGAAGGACTGGTATCGCGAATTGCGGTATGCCTATTCCGACCTGGAAGAATCCGTGGTGGGAGAAACGAGTAGCCTCAAGGCTCATCGTTTCACAATGTTGGCCAACCATAGGGGAGGCACATGGGAGGTCGATGTTTGGCATTGGGTCGGCTATGGCGACAGCGAGTTTTCCGTCTATATCGAGCCTTATGACGAGGAAAATCATGTGGATCATGCCAAAGCCCTGAAACAGGCGGCTCAGAGCTGCCCTGCGCCGCAGTAGCAAGCAGCCCGAAGCCCCCGGTGGAAAACCGCCAGGCCCCGCAGGGTGGGCAACGCTCCGCTTGCCCACCCCAGCCAGTCTCAGGCCTCCACCAGACTCCACTGCTTGGAAAGCCGCTTGTCCGACACCGGCAGCTTCGTCCCCAGCTGCTGGGCGAACAGCGACACCCGGTACTCCTCGAGCATCCAGCGGTACAGGACCAGGTTGGGGTCGCGCTTGCCTTCCTGGGCGTGCTTGGCGGCGCGCGCCTGGTACTGCTCCCAGAGGCCGGCGAGTTCGCCGCTCCAGACGCGGTCGCGCTGCAGCTGGCCGCCGACCTTGTCGAGACGCTGCTCGATGGCCTTCAGATAGCGGGGATACTCGCGCAGCCATTCGGCCGGGGTGTCGCGGACGAAGCCGGGCTGGATCAGCCGGGCGAGCTGGGCCTTGATGTCGTTGAGGGCGACGGCCTGGGCCAGGTCGATGCGGCCCTTGAAGCGTTTCTGCAGGTCGTGGCGCAGCTTGAGGATTTCCAGCACCAGCTTCGCCAGGCGCCCGGCCTGCTCGGCCCAGGCGCCGCGCTTGCGCTCGGCCAGCGCGGCCAGCGCGGCGCCGTCGCGGGGCAGTTGCGGCTCGCCGTCGAGGATGCAGGCGTCGAGGCTGGCCAGCAGGATCTCCTCGACCAGGGCATCCGGCTTGCCCATGTCGCGATACAGCAAACTGAGCTCGGTGAGGCCCGGCAGCTTGCCGCGCAGCTGCCTGGCCGGTTCGGCGAGCTGCTGCAGGAGCAGGCGCTGCAGGGCGCGGCGGTGCTGGAAGTCGGCCTCGGCCTGGGTGGAGAAGCGGTTTTCCTTCACCGTGCCGCCCTCTTCCAGCAGCGCCGGGAACACGGTCATGGACAGGCCGGCGATCTTCTGCTGGGTCTTTTCCGCCACCGGGGCGAAGGCCCTGGCCTCGACCGGAGCGGCCGCGGCCTTCTGCTGCGGAATGGCCAGGGCCGCCTGGCTGGCTTCGGCGAAACGGGCGGTCAGCTCGGCCAGGTCGCGGCCCTCGCCGAGGAACTTGCCGCGCGCATCGACCACCTCGAGGTTCATCTTCAGGTGGCTTTCGAGCTGGGCGGCGGCCTCCATCCAGGCCTCCTCGGGCACGCGGGCGCCGGTCATGCGCATAAGCTCGCGGCCCAGCGCCTCGGGCAATGCACCTTCGGCGAAGACCAGCTTGGCCAGCGCCGCCCGGACGAAATCCGGCACCGGCACGAAGTTCTTGCGGATCGCCTTGGGCAGGTTGCGCACCAGGGCCACGCACTTGGCCTCCAGCAGGCCCGGCACCAGCCAGTCGAGGCGTTCGGCCGGCAGTTGCGGCAACAGCGGCGCCGGCACGCGGACGGTCACCCCGTCGCGCGGGTGGCCGGGCTCGAAGTGATAGGTCAAGGGCAGTTGCAGCTCGCCGAGGCGCAGGCTGTCCGGGTACTGCGCGGCGGTGACCTCGCTGGCCTCGCGGGCCAGCACGTCCTCCTCGCGCATGATCAGCAGCTGCGGGTCCCTGGCGCTCTCGCGCTTGTACCAGCTGTCGAAGCTGGCGGTCTGGTAGATGTCCGCCGGCAGGCGCGCCTCGTAGTAGGCGAACAGGGTTTCCTCGTCGGCGAGGATGTCACGACGGCGCGCCTTGGCCTCCAGCTCGTCGAGCAGCTCGAGCAACTCGCGGTTGGCGGTCAGGCATCTGGCGCGGCTGGCGATCTCGCCACGCACCAGAGCCTCGCGGATGAACAGCTCGCGGGAAACCAGCGGGTCGACGGGGCCGTAGTGCACCGGGCGGCGGCCGACCACGATCAGCCCGTAGAGGGTGACCTGCTCGAAGGCGACGACCTGGCCGCGCTTCTTCTCCCAGTGCGGCTCCAGGTGGTTCTTCTTGACCAGATGACCGGCCAGCGGCTCGATCCACTCCGGGTCGATCTTCGCCACCATGCGGGCGAACAGCTTGGTGGTCTCGACCAGCTCGGCGGCCATCACCCAGACCGGCTTCTTGCGGCCAATCACGCTGGAAGGATGGATCCAGAAGCGCCGCTGGCGGGCGCCGAGGTAGTCGCCCTCCTCGGTCTTCTGGCCGATCTGGCTGAGCAGGCCGGAGAGGATCGCCTTGTGCACGGCGGCATAGTCGCGGGCGCGCTGTGCGGCTTCGCTGGCTTCGGCGGGCTTCTGCGCCTGGCCTGGTGGAAAATCGCTGCGCGAGTCTTCTACCCTACGACTTTCCGCCTTGGCGAAGGGCAGCTGCAGCTCGCGGCAGATCAGGGTGAGCTGGCGGTGGGCGTCGCGCCATTCGCGCAGGCGCAGGTAGTTCAGGAAATTCTTCCGGCACCAGGAACGCAGCGCGTTGGCGCCCAGCGCCTGGCGCTGTTCCTCGAAGCCGCGCCAGAGGTTGATCAGCGCGGCGAAGTCGGAGTCCGGGTCCTTCCACTGGGCGTGGGCCTGGTCGGCGGCCTGCTGGCGCTCCACCGGGCGTTCGCGCACGTCCTGTACCGACAGCGCGCTGGCGACGACCAGCACCTCCTCCAGACTGCCCTGCCGGGTGGCCTCCAGCAGCATGCGACCGAGGCGCGGGTCTACCGGCAGGCGGGCGAGCTGGCGACCGAGCGGGGTGAGCTGGCCCTCGCGGCTGACCGCGGACAGCTCCTGCAGCAGGTTGAAGCCGTCGCTGATCGCCTTGCCGTCCGGCGGCTCGATGAAGGGAAAGTCCTCGATGCTGCCCAGGCGCAGGTGGAGCATCTGCAGGATCACTGCGGCGAGGTTGGTGCGCAGGATCTCGGGATCGGTGAATTCCGGGCGGGCGAGGAAGTCCTCCTCGCTGTAGAGACGCACGCAGATGCCCGGCTCGACCCGCCCGCAGCGGCCCTTGCGCTGGTTGGCGCTGGCCTGGGAGACGGCCTCGATCGGCAGGCGCTGGACCTTGGCGCGGTAGCTGTAGCGGCTGATTCGCGCGGTGCCGCTGTCGATCACATAGCGGATGCCCGGCACGGTGAGCGAGGTTTCCGCGACGTTGGTCGCCAAGACGATCTTGCGCCCGGCCGCCGGGCGGAAGATCTTCTGCTGCTCGGCCGGGGTCAGCCGGGCGTAGAGCGGCAGGACTTCGGTGTGTTTCAGGTTGGCCTTGCGCAGCACCTCGGCGGCATCGCGGATCTCGCGCTCGCCGGGGAGGAACACCAGTACGTCGCCGGGGCGCTTGCCGACACTGCGCTCGTGGGCGGCGATCTCGTCGAGGGCGGCGAGGATGCCCTGGTCGACGGTCAGGTCGTCCTCGACCCGGTTGCCCTCCTCGTCCACTTCGGCGGCCAGCGGGCGGTACCAGGTGTCCACCGGGTAGGTGCGCCCGGACACTTCGACGATCGGCGCGTCATTGAAGTGCTTCGAAAAACGCTCCAGGTCGATGGTCGCCGAGGTGATGATGACCTTGAGGTCGGGCCGGCGCGGCAGCAGGGTCTTCAGGTAGCCGAGCAGGAAGTCGATGTTCAGGCTGCGCTCGTGGGCCTCGTCGACGATGAGGGTGTCGTAGCGCTCCAGATAGCGGTCGTGCTGGGTCTCGGCGAGCAGGATGCCGTCGGTCATCAGCTTGATCAGGCCGCGCTCGTTGGACTGGTCCTCGAAGCGCACCTGGTAGCCGACCAGTTCGCCCAAGGGCGAACCGATCTCCTCCGCCACGCGGGTGGCCACGCTGCGCGCGGCCAGGCGCCGCGGCTGGGTGTGGCCGATCAGCCCGTGCACGCCGCGGCCGATCTCCAGGCAGATCTTCGGCAACTGGGTGGTCTTGCCCGAGCCGGTCTCGCCGGCGATCACCAGCACCTGGTGCTTCTCCAGCGCCGCCTTGATCTCCTCGCGCTTGGCGGCGATGGGCAGATTGTCGTCGTAGCGCAGCGCCGGCACGCTGGCCCGCCGCGCCTCGACCTTGGCGCAGGAGGCCTGGAAACGCTCCAGCCACTGCGCCTGCCTGGCCTCATCCGGCTTCTTGCGCAGCTCGTGGACTTGGCGGCGCAGGCGGTGGCGGTCGGCGATCAGGGCGTGATCGAGGTTGTGCAGCAGCTGGTCGAAGGCGGGCGTTGCGTCGGTCATGGACAGCCGTGGGCGATTGCGGGAAAAGGCCGCGATTGTCGCAGATTTCGCCGGCGGGCCGTAGGCGTATGAGGTTCTGGCAGGAACGCCAGGGGTCTGCGCTCAGCGCGTGGCGCTGCGCTTGGCATCCCCCGACGCGTTGCTCCGGGCCAGCCAGACGTTGACGCTCTCGATGGTTTGCCCGGACAGCTTGCCGGCCCAGCGATTCAGGACCAGGAGATTGGTGATGAAGTCGTACTGGGCCTTCAACAGGTCGCGCCGCGCCTTGTACTCGTTCTGCACGTTGGTCAATACGTCGACTGCGTTCACGACGCCGAAGCGGAAACCCTTCTCGGCGGCCTCCGTGGATTTTCTTGCCGACTCGAGCGCATTGCGCGTGGCACGTATCCTGTCCACGCTGGACTGGGTGGTGAGGTAGGCACTGGTGGTTTCCTTGAGCAGCTGACGGCGCATCGCCTCGAGCTCCTGCTCGGCCGAAGTCCGGTCACTGTGCAATGCCCTGACCCGCGCGGAGGTGGAGCCGCCGCTGTAGATGGGTACCTGCACGGCAATGCCGGCCGTGTAGTTGTCATAGCGCGATGTCAGGCTGTTGTCGTAGCCGGCATCGCTGCGCAGTGCCGACAGGTTGAGGCTGAGGGAGGGATAATGCCCGCCCTTGCCTTCCCGGATCGCGGCATCGGCCGCCGCGAGAGCGTCCTCCTTGGCCTTGAGCCCCGGGTTGGCGGCAATGGCGCGCTCGATCCAGACCTCCAGGGTTTCCCGGGGCGCCTGGAGCTCGATGTCTTCCCGGATGCGACTGAGCCTTTCCTGCACGGGGCGCCCGATGACTTCGGCAAGCTCCTCGCGGCTGAGGCGTACCTGGTTGCGTGCCTCGACCTCATCGGCAGCCAGCGAATCGACACGCGCCCTGAGGTCGAGGACGTCGGTGACCACTGCCATCTGCCTTTCATACAGCGCATTGATACGGTCCAGATTCTTCTGGGTCGCACGACGCTCGGCCATGACCAGCTCGAGTTCGTCGTCCGAGGCCAGGGCAACGAAGTAGCGCTGCGCAAGATCGATGGCCGCCTCCGCCTGGGCCTCCTCGGCTTCGGAGTCGCCTTGTCGGGCAAGGCTCTTGAATTTCTGATAGCTCTCCCAGGCGGCCTTGTTGTAGAGGTGCTGGCTCAAGGTGAGGGAGTAGCGCTCCGTATCGTAGGAGGAGCGGTCCGCATCGTCGTCACGGGTGGCGCGGCTGAAGACCGTGCTTGCCGAGACTTGCGGCAACAGTTCGCCCAGCGCCTCGCGCTGCCGTTCCCTGCCGGACTGGGCACGTGCATGGGCGGCCAGCACACGCGGATCCTCGAGGCGCGCCTCCCGGTACAACTGCAGCAGATCGGTAGCGTATTCCGAGGCCCGGATGCCCTGCTTGCGTGGCGCAGGCGACAGGGCCGACGTCGAATCGGCCCGTGGGGTTTCAGCCTGTACCGACACGCTCAACAGCGCCAGAAACACGTAAGTCGCGCGGCGCACGGTCACTCCTCGATCAGCGATCTGGCGAACACATCGGTGGCCGGCTGGATCAGGTACTGCAGCATGGTGCGCTTGCCAGTGTTGATGTAGACCTCGGCCGGCATGCCCGGCTGCAGCTTGAGACCGCCCAGACGCCGCGCGCCCTCTTCGGTCAGGCCGATACGGGTCAGGTAATAGGGCATGCCGGTCTTTTCATCCACGAAACGGTCGGCGGAAACCTGGAGGACCGTGCCCTCGACCACCGGGGTCGTGCTGCTGTTGAAACCGCTGAAGCGAATATCGGCGGACTTGCCGGCCTCGACCCGGTCGATATCGCTGGGCGAAACCTGGGCCTCGATGACCAGGTCGGAAATGGACGGCACGATGTCCAGCAAGGGCGTGCCCGGACTGATCACGCCGCCGATGGTATGCACCGTCATGCCCAGGATCATGCCGTCCTCGGGGGCGCGGATCACCACGCGGCCCAGACGATCCTCAAGGGCGGATTTCTTTTCCTGCAAGTCGAAGACCTTGGTCTGCACCTCGGCCAGCTGGCCGACGACTTCGGCGTTGAAGTCCTTGTTGAGCTGCAGAATCTGCAGCTCGGTTTCATTGATCTGCAGATGGATCCTGGTGATTTCCGAGCGATGGTCGGCCACCTCGGCACGTATCTTGTCGAGATTGCGCTCCTGCTCCAGCAGGCGCTGCTTGTCGACGAAGCCTTCGGCAAGCAGCTCCCTCAGTTCGCCGATTTCCTTGGCGAAGGAGTTTTCCAGCCGGCCTTTGGTATGGATCATTCCCTTCAGGCCATTGATCTGCTCGTGCAACTGGCCGATGCGTTTCTCCAGCACCGCGACCTCCCCCAGACGGGAATTGCGGCGGGCCGTGAAGACCTGGGTTTCGCCATTGCGAGCCTCGCGGGCGCGCGGACTGTCCACTTCGAGCATGCTGGAGAAGTCGATGCTTTCCCGATCGTCGCGTTCGGCACGCAGCCGGGCCTCCATGGCCTGCGCCGCGATCAGCTGGCTGCGGGTCACCTCGCTTTCGGCGCGAATCTGGGTTTCGTCGAGAATGATCAGCGGATCGCCGACCTTGACCATATCGCCATCGCGCGCACGCAGTTCCTTGACGATCCCGCCTTCGAGGTGCTGCACGGTCTTGCGGTAGGTCTGTACGGTCACCACCCCCGGGGCCAGGGCCGCACTGTCCAGAGGTGCGACGGCGGCCCAGGTGCCGAAGATGCCGAAGGTGACGAAAACGATCAGAAAGCCCACGGCCCGCACAGCATGGTCGGAGGTCGGCAGATCGGACAGTGCGGGAGCCTCGCGGCCAATACTTGCATCGGTCATGTGCGTCTCCCTGCTCAAGCCTGGCTGGCCTGGACGCCATCGGGCACGGACTTGGCGGGCTGCCTGGCCGGATCGGCCTGCTGCTGGGCAGCGAGCTTGGCGAGTACCTTGTCGCGCGGACCGTACAGCGAGACGGCACCCTCATGCATCACCAGCAGAGAATCCAGCTGGGCCAGGATGCTGGTCCGGTGGGTAATGACGAAAATGGTCGCGCCGCTCGCCTTGACCTGCCGGAGGGCATTGGCCAGGGCGCGCTCGCCCACGTCGTCCAGATTGGAGTTCGGCTCGTCGAGGACCAGCAGGCGTGGCTGACCGTAGAGGGCGCGGGCGAGCCCGATGCGCTGGCGCTGACCGCCGGAGAGATTGACCCCCTCGCTGCCGATCACGGTGTCGTAGCCCTCCGGCAGCTGCAGGATCATCTCGTGCACGCCGGCCGCTCTGGCAGCCTGGATCACCTTGTCCGGCTCGACTTCGCCGAAGCGGGCAATGTTCTCGCTGATGCTGCCCTCGAAGAGCTCGATATCCTGGGGCAGATAGCCGATATGCGGCCCAAGCTCCCGCTTGTCCCAGTTGTTGATGTCGGCGCCGTCCAGGCGCACCACGCCATGCTGGGGAGCCCAGACACCGAGCAGCGCCCTGGCCAGGGTGGACTTGCCCGAGGCGCTCGGGCCGATGATGCCGACGACCGCGCCGGCCGGCACGACAAAGCCGATGTTCTTGAGAATCGGCGTCTTCGAGCCGGGCGCACTGACGATCAGGTTTTCCACCTGGACATGCCCCTCGGGCGCCGGTAGCGACATGCGCGCCGGTTCGGACTTCTGCCAATCGAGGATCTCGTTGAGACGGGCATACTGCGAGCGGGCGCTGACGAAACCCTTCCAGCCGCCGATCATCATGTCGATCGGCGCCAGCGCCCGCCCCAGGAGAAGAGAGCCGGCAATCATGGCCCCCGGATTGATTTCCTGTTGAATGGCCAGATAGGCGCCCGCGCCG
The DNA here is from genome assembly GCF_004339665.1 of Azotobacter chroococcum. GTDB lineage: Bacteria > Pseudomonadota > Gammaproteobacteria > Pseudomonadales > Pseudomonadaceae > Azotobacter > Azotobacter chroococcum. The sequence goes on along the minus strand of NZ_SMMU01000018.1, from coordinate 58,937 downwards.
AGAATCAGCGACTGGACAAGCATTCGGAAGGTTTTCGAGAGGGAGGTGATGAGGCCGCCCTTGTCGCTGGCGACCGACTGCAAGCGAAGAGCCTCTTTCTGGCGCACGCTCCAACGGGCCATGAGGTTGTGGAGCATACCCATGGACTGGATCACTTCGGCGTTGCGCAGGCTCTTGGTGGTATGGAGGCTGGTGGCGATATTCTGCCGGTTGGCCTCCGCCAGGGCCTTGCCGGTGAGCCGTTCATTCAACAGCGCCAGGCAAAGCAGCACGATCGCACTGGCAATCGCGATCCAGCCGTACCAGGGATGGAAGAAGAACATGACCCCGATATAGACCGGCAACCAGGGGGCATCGAAAAACGCGAAGAGGCCGCTTCCGGTCAGAAATTGACGCAGGCCGGTCAGGTCGCTGAGCGGCTGTGCGGAGGCATCCATTCCGCCACTGTCCAGCGCCCGCCTGAAACTCGCCCGATAGACATCGGGTCCCAGCAGCGCATCGAGCCTGCCGCTGATACGGACCATGAGGCGCGAGCGTGTCCACTCCAGCCCCCCCATGGCCAGCATGAGAGCACTCATGATCAGGGTGAGCATCAGCAGCGTGGTTGTGCTCCCGCTGGTCAGGACCCGGCCATAGACCTGGAGCATGTAAAAGGAGGGGACCAGCATCAGCGCATTGACGAAGAAACTGAAGAAGCCGACCGAAAGGAAGCTGCCTCTGCAGAGCTTGAGGGCAGCCTGCAGGCTGTTCTCACGTACATTGCGCATACTGCGTCGCCCGGGGGATGCCAAAACAAAGGCCGCACGTTATCACATACGATTCGAGCATCCCACGATGGCAGAACGCCGTGAGTCGGCCCCCGGCTTCTCCGCCGGAGCGTTCTGGACATCGCCCGAAACGGTGCGGCGGATGGAGAACAGGCTGAAGGATTTTCGCCTCGTCCAGCGCAAGCGGCTCGCCAGCGGACTGCCCCGCCTTACGGACGCCCCCCTGCGGACGGAAGGTCGCTCCTTGGCTGACGCTCGATCATCAATAAGCGTTCTTGTTGACGAACCCCTTGAACACCGTCAGGAAGATGATCTTCAGGTCCAGCCACAGCGACCAGTTGTCGATGTACCAGAGATCGAACTCCACCCGCTTCTGCATCTTCTCCAGGGTATCCGTCTCGCCGCGATAGCCACTGACCTGCGCCCAGCCGGTGATACCCGGCTTGACCTTGTGACGCTGCATGTAGGACTCGACCAGGTCCTTGTAGTACTCGTTGTGCGCCAGCGCATGGGGGCGCGGGCCGACGATGGACATGCGCCCCTGCAGCACGTTGAAGAACTGCGGCAGCTCGTCGAGGCTGGTACGGCGCAGGAAGGCGCCCAGCCGCGTGATACGGGCATCCTGGCGCGTGGCCTGGGTCACCTCACCACTCTCCTCCCGGTGCACCACCATCGAGCGGAACTTGTAGACCTTGAAGCGCTTGCCGTTGATGCCGGTGCGGTACTGCTTGAACAGCATCGGCCCCCGCGAGGTGAGCTTGACGGCCAGGCCGATCAGCACGCAAAGAGGCAGGATCAGCGCCATGATCGGGATGCCGACCAGCAGGTCCTCCAGTCGCTTGATCACCCGCGCCGGGCCGTCCATGGGGCTGCAGCTCAGGTCCAGGGTATAGAGGCCGGCGATATGGCTGATCTTGTGATTGAGCAGACGGATGTCGCCCCATTCGGGAATGAAGCGCACGGCCACCGTGTGGTGGCGCAACGCATAGAGAACCGAACGGACCGCGCCTCCCTCGCTCAAGGGCAGGCAGAGCCAGACTTCGTGCACCCCGAGCGACTTCACCTGGGAGGCCAGGGTGTCCAGCCAGTCCTCGTCATGACCCAGCGGCAGGCTGTAGGCCACCTTGTAACCGTACTCCCCTAGCGCCAGGGTATTGCTCAGCTGCCTCGCACAGCCGCCTCCCGCATCCACGAGTAGCACAGTTTTCAGATTCCTGCCGGAGCCCCGCAGGCGCCGCAGTAACAGGAAGACGGAAAGGCGCAACAACACGCACAAGGTCCAGCTGCCCAGCAGCATGCTGACGAACCAGATGCGCGAATAGTCTTCGGACACCTTAAGCAGGAAGGACAGCGAAAACAGGATGCCGACCCCTGCGAGCCAAGCGGCGGACAGCACACCGCACTGGCGGCGGAACGGCTGGCCGCGCTGGGACCCGTAGACGCCTCCCAGCCCCAGGCAGAACAGGATGACGATACCGCTCAGAAAGGTCGCCGTGTTGTAGCGCCCCGGCATGTCGAAATCGCCGAAACGGAAATAGTGGGCCAGAAAACCCGCACCGACGATGATCGACAGATCCAGCAGTGCCACGAACAGGGCGACCGGATAACGCTCGGCAAAGGTGGGCTGGTAATGGGGGATGGAAGGCATATCCTTACTGAAAACTCCAACGGGACGGGACGACGCGCTGCGCATACTAATCCCTTGATAATAAAAGTGTGAGTCGTCCCCCTCCCTACTATTTCCCCAGCTCCATCAGCACGGCCCGCAACTCATCCCGCCAGTCGCTCGGCGCAATGCCATGGGCTTCGCGCAGCTTGCTGCAATCCAGCACCGACCAGGCCGGCCGCCTGGCCGGAGTGGGATACTGCGCCGTGGCGATGGCATGCACTACGGGCAGCCGCGGCAACAATCCCAGCTCGTGCGCCTGCCTGAAGATCTCCTGGGCAAAGTCGTGCCAGGTGCAGGCCGGCGTGCCGCTGTAGTGATAGAGCCCCCAGTGCAACGAACCCTGCTCCCGGTATTGCCGGGCCAGCGACCAGAGTGCCCGGGCGATGCTCGCCGCCGAGGTCGGGCAGCCCCGCTGGTCGGCCACCACCGACAACTCCTCGCGCTCGCGCCCGAGCCGCAGCATAGTCTTCACAAAATTATTGCCGTGGGCGCCGAACACCCAGCTGGTGCGCAGGATCATGGGACGGGAGCAGCCTGCCAGCAGCGCCTGCTCCCCGGCCAGCTTGCTCGCCCCGTAGACCCCGGTCGGCCCGGTGGCGTCCTGCTCCCGGTAAGGCTCGCTGGCATCCCCGGCGAACACGTAGTCGGTGGAGATGTGCAGAAGCGGGATGCCCAGTCGCTCCGCCGCCGCGGCGAGATTGGCCACACCGTCGCGGTTCACCGCAAAGGCGCGCTCCGGCTCGCTCTCGGCCTTGTCCACTGTGGTATAGGCCGCGGCATTGACGATCAGTTGCGGCCGCACCTGCTCCACCATCGCCGCCATCCGGTCGGCATTGGCGATGTCCAGCTCCGCCGAGCCCATGCCTACTGCTTCGAAGCCTTCGGGCGCCAGGCGCATCAGTTCGTGGCCGACCTGGCCGCGGGCGCCGGTAATCAATACACGCATGTGAATCCCCCCTCAGCTCTTGCCCAGCAGCTCGCGCAACGTCGGATTGGCCTGATCCTTCGCCGAGAGCTGCGGCGCTTCCAGCGGCCAGGGAATGTTCACGTCCGGATCGTTCCAGATCAGTCCGCCCTCATCCGCTGGAAAATACAGCTCGGTGCACTTGTACTGGAAGTCCGCCACCTCGCTGAGCACGCAGAAGCCATGGGCGTAGCCCGGCGGAATCCACAGCTGGCGGTGGTTCTCGTCGTTCAGCTCGACGCCGACGAACCGGCCACAGGTCGGCGACTGCGGATTTATGTCCACCGCCACGTCATACACAGCGCCGCGGCCGACGCTGACCAGCTTGCCCTGCGGCCGGCTGCGCTGGAAATGCAACCCGCGCAGCACGCCACGCTGCGAGCGCGAATGGTTGTCCTGGACGAACGGTAGGTTGATACCGGCCTCGCGGTAACGCTCGACCTGGAAGGTTTCCAGGAAGAAGCCACGGTGATCGCCGAAAACCTTGGGCTCGATGATCAATACGCCGGGCAGTGCCGTTTCGATGACCTTCATTGCACAGCCTCCTGAGTCAGCAGGCGCTTGAGGTATTGACCATAGCCGGTCTTGCTCAGCGCATCGGCTTGACGGCGCAGTTGCTCGGCGGACAGCCAGCCCTGATTGAAGGCGATCTCTTCCAGGCAGGCAACCTTCAGTCCTTGGCGCGCCTCGATGGTCTGCACGAAATGGCTGGCCTCCATCAGCGAATCGTGGGTGCCGGTATCCAGCCAGGCGAAGCCGCGGCCGAGCAGGCTCACATGCAGATCGCCGCGCTGCAGGTAGGCATTGTTCACATCGGTGATCTCCAGCTCGCCACGGGCGGAAGGTTTCACCTGCCTGGCGATCTCCACCACGTCGTTGTCGTAGAAATACAGGCCGGTCACCGCGTAGCTGGATTTCGGCGCCTTGGGCTTCTCCTCGATGGAAACCGCCTTGCCCGCCGCATCGAACTCCACCACACCGAAACGCTCGGGATCGGAGACGTGGTAACCGAATACCGTGGCACCCTGCTCGCGGCTCGCTGCCTCGCGCAGCATGGCGCTGAAACCATAGCCGTAGAAAATGTTGTCGCCGAGGATCAGGCACACGCTGCTGTTACCGATGAACTCCTCGCCGATCAGGAAAGCCTGGGCCAGCCCGTCCGGAGAAGGCTGCTCGGCATAGCTCAACTGGATACCGAAGTCGGAACCGTCGCCCAGCAGCTTGCGGAAGTTGGGCAGATCGTCCGGCGTGGAAATCACCAAGATCTCGCGAATACCCGCCAGCATCAGCACCGACAGCGGGTAATAGATCATCGGCTTGTCGTAGATCGGCAGCAGCTGCTTGGAGACGCCGCGGGTGATGGGGTGTAGTCGGGTGCCGGAGCCGCCGGCGAGGATGATGCCTTTCATATTGAATCTCTTTTATTTGCGCTCAAGTGCAAAATGAGCATACTCCAAGAATAAACAGCAACTCAGCGAGCTAGCCCTGCTTAAATCAGCATATCTTAAATAATGACTGATACTTTATTATCCACCTCAGCCAGCCATAAATATGGCTGATTTAGGCTACGCCAATACAACTTTGAAAAAGTTAAAAAATCCTTTGAAAAAGACCTGCATCATTAACTTTAATTGCACCGCACGCTGATGGATTGTCAAGATCAATGCGAATCCCTTTGATACGCTCCATCATGACCCAGCGGGGTGATGCATCCATAGGAACAATTAATGCTCCGTCGTCTGCAGTAAACCGTACGCTAGCAGCCTCAAAAGGCCCCTCATGATTGTCACCCCACCAGAATATTTGAATCCTTGGCTCAGCGTTTCTATTCACACAAGCAAAATCTAGCTTTAGCAAACCCGCACTTCTTCCGGAAACAGTGAAGCCAGACATATCGAAGCTCAACGAAGGATCACTTCCTAAAACCTTATAAATACCGTTCTCATAGGTTAGTTGGCTTGTGGAGGCAATACTCAACTCAACAATAGGCTCCATCTTTTCTTTTAAAGAATTACTGGATCGCCCCCAAGAAACCGGAATCTTATTAAATTCCTTCTGCCCCACAGCCCTTTCAAATAGCGATATATGATACTCAGCCATTGCTTCTTGACTAAGCATTAGCTCAAAATTATTTGGGTAACCACCTTTTGCCGGATCTATAACATCACCATCCAACCATATGGCATTTCCTTCGCGCCAAACTTTTGCAACTCGGCGAATCTCGTCCCCACCTATACGAACCCTGTCACCTGCTACAATAACCTCGACAAGCGAAGGGTCATCAATAATAACAGCAGGCTCAAGGCGGTGAACGCCACTATCCCAGTTCACATCCGTTAGGTCTTTTACCCCAACGCTAACTTCTGATCGCCTCAAACTATTTTCTTGCGAAATGCTAGCTCCAAAGATAAATCCGCCCTCAAAACTTGGCGCGTAGTTATCTAACACAAATCGGTACAGATAAGGATTACGTAAAGCAAGACCACCACCATCATGAATGATATTATCCCCTTCCAGCAGCACCAAACGGGGCAATTCTTTCGAAAGTCTTTCTACTTCACGTTTTTGCTGCAACGGCGGCACCATATTATATGGCGCAGTCACAACCATCATAGGCTTCCGATTTAAATAAAAATATTGTGCATTCCTAGACGTTAAGTCCAGATAGCTTTCTTCATCAGCCAATTTTTTTCTCAGCAATAAACTTAATTTATTAAGACGCTCCCAATGCTCACTCTGAACATAAGCCTTACCAATGTTGGATAACCCTGCAGTGCCTCCATCTACTAGCGGACCTGTACTTACCTTAGCAGACATAGCTGAAAAAAAACTGGACAAGGACAGAGGCGTAACATTTAGAGCAGCAGTCATGCACACAAAAAATAGAACAAGCACTACTCTAGCCTGCACCCTAATTAACCACCACGCAGCAACTGGCAGCAAAACTGCCCACCCAAAAGCTGCGGTAATACCAGGTCTAGAGATGTCACCTGGGTCGACTCGTCCCATAGAATATGGAATTAGCAGAAAAATAAAGAGCAACACCACAAGTGCAGGAAAAACTTTACTCCAACTCCTATGGCTTGTATAAATAAACGTTAGACAAGCAACAGGAATCAAAACCCAAGACATCCGAATTGCTTCAAAAGCAAAGCCACTCCTTACTCCTCCTCCCCAACTCAGAGACCAAGGAACCCCATAAGAAACTTGATTAAGCGGACCATTTTCCAAAACATAACGGAGAGCGCCAAAAAACATGGAGCCCAGCGGAGTGGCCACCCCTAAAATAACGACTACACCTAGGGCTGCTCCAACTCTCTTCCAATCTCTCTCTTCGGAATTTCGCAAAAAACGCCAACCAAACCAAGCAGCCATAACCCCAGAAGCTACAACGAGCAGCAACCCTTGCGGAGGAACTCCCAATATAACGAAAGGAAATGTTAGCAGCCACGCACTTAGCCACCCTGAAGAGCTTCTTCTCAACCTTTGACTAAACCAAAAGCAAATAAAAGGCGTAAGAAAAAGCCAAGCCAGCCGCCCACCAACAAAGAATATTGATGCGAAAGCCAAGCCAAGGCTTCCGGAAAATAGGTATATTGACAGAAATGCAGCAAAGGCTAAAAATGCATAACTTAACCTTCCAACCTCAGGAATAACCCCAGCTGAATCATGATAAAAAATAGATGACAAAAACTGAGTTAAATCATCATCAATCAAACCATGTGCAGGCATATATCCAACATAAGGCACCACGCCCTGCTTATATGACCACCACCCTAACAAGCCCTCACCAAAATGGTAGTCATCTGGACTAATACTTGGTGCTAATGTATTCCCAATCTTCAACCCAACCAGAAGCGCAAAAAATGCAACCGGCGACAAACACTTTGATATATCCGTAGTGAGTGACGAGTATTTCCGATAACGGCTTATTACATCAAGCATACCCCATACAACAATTCCAAAAACTAACACTTTTAACCAGATCGTCGTTTCGTATCTTGTCACTACTCCGTCTGGCTGGAGAAGGCCTGCTGGATAAAGAACAAAAAATAAAGTCGGCAGACCAATCTGCCCCAACAAAGCAAGTTTTGGGAAAGCTTCGGAGATTTTCTCTGGGTAGCGGGCGGTATAAAAAGCTAAAGCAACCACTCCCAACCCAACAAAAAAATAAGCCGCCTCAATATATTTTGCAAGATCCAAACTACTAAACAATCCCAGCGGCAAACGCCCAAGGACAACGGCAAGCTCTATCGGTATAATACCAGCTAAAATAACAGCAAGCGCGCTCAACCCTAAAACATGCGGGCTAATATTTATTCCCTTTGACCAACAAAACACAGAAATAAATAAAACAAATAAAATCCCGATAGCAGAAATTACAAATATTCTCTCATCTAACACTCCCCCTAGAACCATACTTAAAATAGCAGCAAAAGATGGCAAGGACCACCATATCAGCTGATTAGACAGCTCACTTGAAAACCTCTCATCTTCTCCGAGCCTTTTTATTCCAATCGATATCAATAAAAACCCAAAAAACAGAGCAAATATAAAAACAGGCATCACAACAAGATCCTGCAGTTTTGTTTCAGCAGTCCAAGTAATACTCCCAACAACAAAATCCGGATAACTTGGCGCAACTTTCAACTTTAGGCAGGCTATAATAGCCAAAGCACCTAAAACACATGACGAAACGGCTGCGGCTATCTTCTCCGTTATCGAAAGCTGCTTAATCATAAAATCACTCACAACGAATTATTCCTTGGATTATATGAACCAAAGCACGCCAGCAATAGAACCTTAAGTACTGATAGGTTACCCTTCACGCTACTAATTTTGGTTGGCACTTCGCCTTTTGGATATCGCCGCACAGTCGGTAACTCGACACATTTCCAACCCAGTTTCGGCGCCCGATATGAAAGATAAGCAAGCAGCTCGTAAGTCATGAACACATCACGGAATGGCGCAACTCTTAGATCAAGCAACATTTTCCGACTGTAGGCACGAAAGCCCTGGGTCGTATCAGTCCATTTGAAGCCGGAAAACAGACTTAACATGGGGGCATGAATGAAACGAATGGCAAAGTCTCGAGACTTTGGCGTATTCTCCGCCACTCCTCCTGCGATGAAACGGGAGGCTTGCACGAAATCCACTCCCTGCTTCAGGGCATCAATAAAGCGGGGTATGGCCTCCGGATCATCCTTGTCATTGCCGTCAATAGTGACAATGCCCTCATAGCCTTGGTCGAGTGCAAAAGCGTAGGCACAGCGGAGCTGCGCACTCAGCTTACCCGGCCCTGTCTTGACCAGCAGTCCACGGACAGCATTCTGCTGCAGCGACTCCAGTGACAGCGAATCATCTGTGCTACCGCCATCGACAATGATGATATCGGCAATGTCCCCGATTTTCAGGGTGGCCATTCTGGCTAGCAGGCTCTTGATTCGTTCTCCTTCATTGATGACTGGAATCACAACACACCATTGGTTCAGCCGTCCAAGCCACAGAGGCGTATCGAAGGTGGGTACTTGCCAGCTGTCACGAACGTCAGAAGCAATATCAGAAGTAATCATTGTATATTCTTATCATTAGGCCACTCGGGCCGTAATTAGTACTACGCCGGCGATCACCAATACGATCCCTGCCCCCGTTGTCCAGTGGAAGGACTCCCGGAAAATCAGCACTGAAAACAGGGCAACAGTCGCCACGGCTCCGGCGGTCAGAACAGGATGCGCCACATTGAGAGGAAGTCGGGCCAAGGCGGCGGCATAGAGCAGGAAAGCAGCGCCATAAAGCCCGAGCCCCAACCAGAACGGCCAGTTGTTCAACGCGGCCATGGGGTCACTGAGGGAGGGAAACTTTCGCGGCGGCATCATGGCTATCTTGACCAGAACGCTCGCAGAAGCATTGGAGGCAATGCCAAGAATCAGGATGAACCATTTCATAGGCGGGCTCCAGCTCCATCACCGCGGTAATACCGAATTGCTACCTTAAGGGCTCGCTCAATCGATACCTCGTGTGGTTCTTTGTTGGTTGCCAGCATCTCGATGGAAACAACATGATCAGGCAAAAGCTGCCTCAGCACCGCGGACATTCGGCTGTGCTCGGCTCCCCCGTCCCCCAAAGGGAGCAGGTCAGGCTCACTGGCATGAATGTGTCCAATAAGCGATGAAGAGTCGCGCAACACGGCCTCTGGATCTTCTCCATTGATGCTGAGCGCGCCCGTGTCCAACTGCATCCCGATGAATGGGTGGGCGACCTCCCTCACCACTCGTGCAGTCTCGACACTGGTGGTCATGAAGTTGGCGCCATAGCAGGATGGGTTAGGTTCGAGGCAAATAAGCACGTTGTACGATTGGGCGATACTTCCAAGCCGTCGAAAAAAATCGACAGCGATATCCATGCTTTCCTCATCGCTCAACCCACTGCAATCTCGATTTTTCGGCGACCCGAAGACCAGACGCGTCGCTCCCAAACCGGCTCCGATACGGCACACGGCGGTGAGATGCTGCAGCATTGCCTCTTGGGCTTCGAGTGAACCAAAGACGTTCAAGCCAGTTGTGCCAAACAACAGTGCCTGCATACCGGTAATTTCGATACCACGCTCGGCCCACCAGTTCTTGACACGGAGAATGTCTTCGTCTGCCGCCTTGGCAGGCTCAGAGAAATACTTGCCAGGCGCGATATCAATCGCGTCGATGCCAAAGCGTTGAAGCAGCGTCACTATTGCTTCATCCTCGCTGGTATCCCAGGCAATATTTGAAATGGCCAGCCTCATGCCTTCGCTCCCGACTCGGACTTTATTATCACTGGCTCAGATTGTGCATAGGCCCTGATGGCCTGGATGGTTTCGCGCTTGCTGTATTGGTAATGCCCCGAGGCACCGAAAATGCCGGCATGACGGGTACGCATATTGTATGTAGCCGGTGGGGTGGCCAAGGTATGATCAAAGGGCTTTCCAAAACCTTGCTCGGAAATCTCCCTCACACTGATCGGCGCTGCCGTCAAGTGTACCAACCTCAAGCCAGCATTGAGTGAAGTTTGAATGTCATACCAGAGATTGACCATCGGATAAAACTGAAAAACACCACGACTATCGATCACATGTACATTGTTTTCATTGAGGAAGTCGAAAATCACATTCTTTCGTAAGCCCGGCCCAACCAGGCCGGGAAGGCGAACAATCAGATAGTTGGTAAAATGGCTTTCGACGAACTTCTCCAGCAGACGGCGATGCAAGCCATAAGCATGCAGTCCCGACTCGTCTACAGGTGCATCTTCATCAACGTCTACAGGGCTCTTGAATACATCGACCGTACTAACAAGGATGAAGGTTTTGCACTGGATGCTTCTCAGATGTGCAATCAGGCCTTCTATTTTTTGCCGATCCGCCTCAGGCTCCTGGTTGGCGATCCACTTTTGAGCGGGAGCACCAGCACAGACAACGGTATCGAACGTTTGGCCGTCAATACCATTGATAGTGGTTGAGCGATAAATCGACTCAAAATTCCCCTGTTTGAGAAGTGTACTTCCCACGAAGCCCGAGAACCCAATTAAAGCATTAGACATGTGTCGCTCCAGACTCATCCTGCCCTTGATTCGCTATAGCCTGAAACGGCTCCGCATCCAGTTTCTCAAGAACATCATAAATATTGTCAATTTTTCCGCCTAGCACTGAATAACATCCGGGCAATTCAGGATGCTTTTCAAACAGAATGGGCCTTCCATCATCGGCCTCATTCTTCATAAGAACGGTTTTTACCTCGAACAAGGAATCAATGTGCCTGGCACCAAGCACTGAGGGGATATACCGCCCAGTGTCCCTCAGCATACGGTCTACGCGGGTTACGCATTCGTATTGCTTGAGTTTCTGGTAAGGATCAATGCCTTGCCTATCACTCCAGTGCAGGTGTGGGGTGTAGCGGACGTGGGAGAGTGTATGCAGCCCACGTGCTGGAAATGGCATTATGGAAAAAAATGGACCATCCATCACCGTAATGCCTAGTTTCTGAAGTTCAGGCGGCATCTGCATAAGAGCCATTTCCGTGATCTCATGCTTGAGAGCTGTGTGTGTACCAGGAAAATCACCCTCGAACTGGTTTAGCCCGCTATAGGTACAGTTGAATACGTAGCGGCTGGAGATCAATTCCTTGCTACCTTCGCCGTGCTGCATGGCAACAGTTAGTGCCCCATTAGCCCTCTTTGATATACCGATGACGCGTGTGTCAAAACGGACTCGCACACCAGTCTCTTTGAGTTCGTGCTCAGCCCAGCTAGCTAGCTTTGTCGTATCGAACGAATACTCTTCGACCAGAAAAACGTCTTCGATCAATCGTGGTTCAAATAACGCTCTTAAAGCTGGCTCTGCAGGTTGAACCTTGGCTCCAATCTCCCGACAGAATCGCTCAAACTGCTTGGCTGTGACTTTTGAATTACGGCGTGCAATGGCATATAGCTTGGTGAAATCTTGCTTCACCGCATTCGGCCAGTCACGTACAAATCTGGGTAGATTCACTCGACTTCGATAAGCCGTCGTAAAGCTGCGTGGATAATGATAGCCGTTGTGTACACGAGCCTGATTGCTATAGGAGGCTCGCATAAGAAGAGCCGGCTCTCGCTCTACAAGAACGATACACTTGAAGCCACGCTGCCTGGCGAGATAAATGGCAATCGCGGCGCCGTAAAAACCACCTCCAACAATGACGGCCTCTTGATCCATCTCAGTGGCTGACATCAGGAAACTCGCTCGGCATCAGAACCAGGCATATACGTCGACTTAGACGCTACCGTCTCAATGTTTAGTTTCTCATGTCGGGTCATGCGGGCACTGGTAAATTCCTGCCCTATATGATAAAGCGGCCCCTCATTTGATAAGCTGGCCATATGCAGAATGTATTCGCCAAGGACAAGAAGAACGAGAGAAATCAAGAAGAACATACCGGACTGTTGCAAGGACAGGCTGATCCAGCCTGGCGCTATATCTGTCTTCAGAAGTCCGATGGCGAGGACGTAAACCGAATACACAAGGTTGGCAATAGCTCCAAACAGGGAGAGCGAGGTGACGAGACGCATAGGCGCACGCGTGGTTGACACCAGCAGTCGCATACCTCTGTCTATACTTTCGCTCAACCGCTTGGTATGGGAGGCTTTCGGAATTGCACTGTAGTTGAGATTAACACGAGCAAACCCCCCACTTGCGGGAAGATGGCGATAGGTGATCACCGGCTGAGGATGCTGGAGAATGAAATTGACTACCCGCTTGCTCAGAATGCGGTATTGCGGAGCCTCTGTAGCCAGATGAATACCATTGAACCATTTGTAGGCCCCATGAAAAATTGCATAAGCGCCTGTATAGGCGAAGCTCTGCTTAGGCTTCTGGCTATTGTTGGCAAAAACTACATCAGCACCGCTGACAGCCTTATCGAGCATATCAGGCAGAAAGGCTATGTCGTCTACCAGTGGGTCGATCACAGCGACAAAATCACCCAAGGCATTTTCCAGGCCAACCCATGATGCGGTATCAGCATTTACCTCTTTAGTCAGTGCAAACACCTGCAAATTAGGCTGCCCATTCTCTCCCGTCAATCTTTTCAGCACAGTAACACTGTCGTCATCCGACGCATTATCTACGATGATGAACTCATAATCGCTTACAAGCGAGGAAATATCGACGGCGGCCTCTGATAATATTTTTTCGATATGCTCAGCCTGGTTGCGCACAACAAACACAACTGAAAGAAAGACGGGAAAAAACGACATTGGAAGTCCTCTTAATTTCCATCAACAAGTTAATCTTACTGCGTCATAAACGTGGGTATCCCAAACCTCCGTACAGGCCCCGGCAATACTCAAGCATCAGGTATACACCCAAGTGATGACGCAGCGTCGTGATCGAGTCCGCCACGTGCCGCTGTGCGCGTTGGCCGACCGCGGGGGCGGTAATCCGCGGGAAGCGCAGGTACCGTGCAGCCCATGAGGTTTTTTGCCGGCCTTGGGGTAGAACGACTCAATCAGGGCCAGCAACCCCGCCCAGGGCACCACCTGCTCCATCTCCGCCAGGAATCGCTCGCGGCGGGTTTGCTTGCGCTTGCCGGCATACTCGGCATCGGCGAAGGACAGCTGCTTCATCGAAAAACTCGCGCAAGGGAGCGGGTGTATTTCACCAGAATCGGGAAGTCTTTTTCAGGATTTCCTTAACGAAAGGGCTATTTCATCAGATTGGTCGGAACTTGTTTGGAGCTTCCTTAACTTCAAAAAATAACTGAGACAATCAACTTATCTGAGACCAGATCACCTCTCCCTGAAAGTTTGATTCACTTAGTCAGAATAAAAAACTGTTTCTCTCTTTCAGTTTTTTCCCAAAGATTTTGGCTCCAGCCAAAGTAAAATGCCCAGCATCAAAGTAGAGATACTCCCCAGTATCCTCGGAAAGAATGTCACAATTCATTTCCACCCCGCACTGGGCATCAAGAGCACTGACATACTGAACCGATGCCAAGCCAAGATCGCGATCAAAAAACTCCTTCAATTCATTATCATAATCAACCAAGTCTTTTCGCTGGAACCGTCTAGAGTACTTATTTATACTTAAAGGAGTTATAAATCTATCTTGCTGAGCATATTTTGAAATATTCAGGGCACTTTCTTCAAATATCATCTTTGGCCCGATAACATAAATTGGAGCGGTGGTGACACTTCGAATCATCTGCAAGACCCGAACAAGCCCATCAAAATCCTTGCCCCCCCAATTATCGTGCAAATAAATCACATCAGCAGACCTCAACTCTGGACTTCCAATAACCGCTGAGAACCGCTCCCTGCAATGGTCGACTTTTTCCGAAAATACCGCTCCAAACCCGAAGTTGAAGCAGTAATGTGTCGTTCCAATTAACTTTATCTTACCCTGAAAATCATTTTCTGTAAGCGAATACGAAAGATCATTTGCATGCGAGTTTCCCACCAGCAAAACTTTCTTGGTTCCGCCCCCTTCTGTAAAGTCAGTATCTATGGTCTTGATTCCCTGCCAATAACGCTGACGCTCATTATTAAGTTCCTCCTGCGTAAGCAATGCGTATGGAAACCGGCCGGGCAGACCATCTTTCAGATAAATCAGAATCGGCCCAAAGGAAACAATTAAAAAAACTGGAGTTGCCAGAAAAAATACTATTCGACTATCCCTCGAAGCATTACTCCTGAAAAAACTCTCCACAAATCGCCAACTCAGAAAACCGAGAAATATCGAGAGTGCAATTGCTGTGAACATCACTATAGGGGTTAGATCAACTCTCAAATACCGCAACAAGCTAACCACAGGCCAATGCCATAAATAAAGAGAATAAGAAATCAACCCAACAAAAACCAGCGACCTTGTTGACAACAGACAAGAAACAAAATTCTGACCATATAGGGGAGCTACAATCACAAGAGCAGCGCCGACACATGGAAAAAATGCATTAACCCCTGGGAAACTAGAGCTTTCATCCAAAAAAATAGCCGAAGCAAGAATTAGTGCCATCCCTGCCACCGCAATACCGTTGGCAAGAACTTTACTCTCAAACCCACTATACCTTGAATCCTCAAGACTCAACGCCAGTAAGCTTCCCAACAGCAACTCACCAGCTCGAAATGGCAACAAAAAATAAGCGCCACTATAATCACTAGCAACACCGATCTCAGCCAAGCAAAATGACAGGAATACCAGCAAGAGAACAAAAAGTCTCCGACCACGCAACTCAAATATTTTACATATCAAGAAAAACAAAAAAGGCCATACAAAATAGAACTGTTCCTCCACAGAAAGCGACCACACATGCAAAAACGGCATTTCCTCGGCATTTGGAGAAAAATACCCACCCGAGTTTTTCCAAAAAAATATATTTGCCGAAAATAGCAATGAACTCAGTGCGCTCTGCGATAAAAGAGCATAATCCCCCGGCAAATAAAAAAAATACCCCAGAACCAGCACACTCCCTAGTACGACATATAGAGCCGGTAACAACCTGAGAGCCCTACGGATATAGAATTGGCGAAACGACCATACCCCCATGAGTAACTGCCTGGAAATAATAGCAGTGATAAGATAGCCAGAGATCACAAAAAACACATCAACGCCAACAAAACCGCCTGAAAAAAAACTCAATCCAAAGTGATTCAAAAGCACCAACGAAACCGCAACAGCCCTTAACCCGTCAATATCAGGTCTATACTTTATTATGGACATACCAAACTCGAGTCTACAAGATCAACTCCAAAACAGCCTACAATCCAGGCCACCCCAGAAAAGCAAGAGGCTATTTATCAACATAAAAAAGCCCCCGATATTTCATGAGAAACATCAATGAGGCAAGATAAATCCGGTATTATTCAGACTTATCCACCGAGCCGCCCCAAACGATAGTCGCCACTCAAAACACGCTGCCACCACAGGCGATTGTCGAGATACCACTGCACGGTCTTGCGGATACCGCTCTCGAAGGTTTCCTGGGGCTTCCATCCAAGCTCACGTTCGATCTTGCTCGCATCGATGGCATAACGCAGGTCGTGGCCGGGACGATCCTTGACGAAAGTGATCAGGTCGCGATAGCGCTCGACACCCTCAGGCTTGTTTGGCGCCAATTCTTCCAGCAGGTCGCAGAGAGTTTGTACCACTTCGAGATTGCGCTTCTCGTTGTGCCCGCCGATGTTGTAGGTCTCGCCTACCTTTCCCCTGGTGACAACCTCGACCAACGCCCGGGCGTGGTCCTCGACGAACAGCCAGTCGCGGATCTGCGAGCCGTCGCCATACACCGGCAGCGGCTTGCCGGCCAGGGCGTTGAGGATCATGTGAGGAATCAGCTTCTCGGGGAAGTGATAGGGACCATAGTTGTTCGAACAGTTGGTGACCAGTACCGGCAGACCGTAGGTGCGATGCCAGGCACGAACCAGATGATCGGAGCTGGCCTTCGACGCGGAGTAGGGCGAGCTGGGCGTATAGGGGGTGGTTTCGGTGAACAGGTCGTCCGTACCCTCCAGATCGCCATACACCTCGTCAGTGGATATATGGTGAAAACGAAAGGCGCTCTTTTCGTCTGCCGGCAAGCCATTCCAGTAGCGCCGGGCCGCCTCGAGCAGGCTATAAGTGCCGACGACATTGGTCTGGATGAACTCGGCCGGTCCGTCGATGGAGCGGTCCACATGGGACTCGGCGGCCAGATGCATCACCGCCGTTGGTTTGAACTCGGCGAACACTGTATCCAGCGCAGTTCCATCGCAGATGTCGACCCGATAAAAGCGATAGCGCGGCGAGTCCGAAATCGACGCCAGTGATTCGAGGTTGCCGGCATAGGTCAGCTTGTCGAGGTTGGCAACTTCGTGGGGGGTGTTCTGGATCAGGTGGCGTACCACAGCAGAGCCGATGAAGCCGGCACCGCCGGTGACGAGGATGCGAGAAATCATGGGAATCTCTTGATTACTTGGAGGGATACCAACGGGTTAGCAGCTCTTCGTACTCGTGCAGTACCTGAGGCCAGGTGAATCGCTCCTGGAAGCGGGCTCGACTGGCTGCCTTCATGTGCTCGACAGCGGCGGCGTCGCCCAGAAGCCGATCGAACAATCGTGCGCAAGCCGGTTCATCCTTGAAATACGCTGCCCCGGAACCAGCAACCCAGCGGTTGAAATGATTGTCCTGAGCGATGACGGCACAGCCTGCGCCCAAAGCCTCAACCAGCGACGGATTGGTACCGCCGACACGATGACCATGCAGGTAAAAGCGACTGAAGAAACGCAAGGCCTGGACAAGTGGAGCCTCGTAGATGGCGCCAGGGAAGATCACCTCGTCGCTGGCAGCGTCCATGACACGAAGATGATAGGGGTTGGCTTTGGGCTTGAAATCACCAAGTACAACCAGTTTATGGGCACGAGACTTACGGCTAAAGGCATGCACCATCTCGTAAATGGAGTTTTCCGGCTCGGGGCGTGCCACGATTATAGAAAAGCCATCGGGCTTGAGCTTATAAGGGGCAAGCACGCTGGCGTTTGCCTTCAAGACCTCAACGCCACCATAGGGAATCATGGTTATTTTGCTGTCATTGATGCGGGTAGCCAAATGCTCCTTGATATTTGGATGGTCTGCTACCAGATGATTTCCCACCCAGCATCCGACACGCTCATTCAACCAGAACCAAGCCTTGGCTAAAATTCCCCACTTACCACGATGCCACTCGATGCCATCCATATTAATGATATTGGTTTGACCCTTGACTCGCTGGAGCACATTAAAAATAGCTGTATTGTAGCCAAGTGTTAGAAACAACCCCTCTTGGGAGAGAGCGTGACAGGTGGCCTTCCAGTCAAAAAGTACTGTCCCAGATGCGCCATCACGACCGATGGGTATATGAATGCGCCGAATGCCCTCCCAAGTGCTTTCGTAAATCGGCCCCATTCCACTTTCCTGACAGTAAACCGTGACCTGCCAACCTTGGCCCACAAGGTACAAAGCCAACTTCTCTGCAAAAGACTCGAACCCTCCATGCTGGGCAGGCACACCACGGATACCTAAAATATTTAATTTAAGCACGACAAACCTATTTTCCCCGAAAAATCATTATAAATACGGAGCAAACCAAAAAGAACAGCAGTGCCGGAAATAGAAGCAAACAACCGACTATGCCTATCAACCGCCGCCACCAGCTCATCGAATCGACGGAAATGGCTTCAAGAGCAGTCGCAAAGCGAGACCAGTAAAAGTCAGACGCAAGATTTAGCATGGAGTGATGCATTTCAGCTATTCTCTCCGGAGCCCCACTCAGCTCGTAAACTACTTCAGGCAAAGAGGATAGATTCGTCACGACGCCTGCGCCACTTTTTTCCAGGCGTTCGCCCCACTCATCATCTTCGTTCTGAACGACAGGCAAACCCAGTGTCAGGCAATCAAAATTACGCGTCCTCGATGCATAGTCATTTTCATATCCCTCCCCTCCCCAGACGAGCGAAATATCGAATCCAGCCCAGTATTCGAAACGCTGCCCGAACTCCACCCAGGGTAAAAATATGATATTGCCCTTGACGGCCTCGTCTACAAAACTCAGCAACTCAGATTGTCGCCTTCCATCAGCCCCGAAAAACACGAGCTTTATATTTTTGTTTTTCAAAATAGCTTTGGAAATTGCCGACAGCACCGATTCAAGATCGAACCAGCCATAAGTTCCTCCCAGCCATCCGATCAAGAAATCCTCTTCACAGATCCGGCCCTCACTGAGCCTTGCCAGAAGAAGCCGGCCATTTGCCTTGTCATGCCCCCCATGCCTTTCGCACCCAAAAGGGATCACGGAGATTCGCGAAAAATCATGCGTCAACAAAAAGGGGGCTGTTATACCTCTAAAAAGATCCAGCTGGCGCTTATTGGCGACAATGACCTTGTCGAACACCAGTCCACCCAGCAGGCTTCTTGCAACATTGAAATAAGCCTTGATCAACAACTTGGGAATATCTTTCTTCGAGCTTTTTCCAACGACCTCGTCCAACTCGATCCAGTGCGGAACATAGCTATCAAGGACCAACCTCTTACCCCAAAAACCCACCAACATGGCAAAGAGAAGTATTAATGGCCCGCCCCCATGCAGCACGACAACATTTGCAGAGAAAAATGCCCGTAATAAATCATAACCCCTGGAAACAGGAACAAATTCGGCCCCCGCTGGAATCCCATGCTTATTACCAGTACGTCCGCACAAAATGACTTGATGCCCCAAAGACAGCAACTCGACTGCCAATGATGCGTACCGCATTTCCGGTCCACGCAGGCTCGAGCCGTAATCTCCTTTATACAAAAGAAGAAACTTCATATTTCCTCACAAAAAACAACCATATAGATTCTGCACGAAAAGCCAGTCATTGAATAGCACACATCAAAACAACCAAGAAGAATAACCACACAATGCAAAACCTTTCGCACAGAATCTAAAAAACTATCACCTAAAAGATAGCATAGCCGCGAAGAAGCTATCGAACCAGGAACCATTATTTTTTTAAAGGAAAGCCCACCAAAGGACGTGCCACAACCGACAAGACCCTAACTTACAAAATATCAACAACCACTTACTTTTCGACTTACGCACACATCCCTCTCCACTCCCAAAAAGAAAAAACAATAAAACAAATAAATCAACACATGAATAATTGCAAACAAATAAACATAAATATAAACATAAAAAAATATAAGCGTATGCAAATAAAGCACAGCATAAAGCACAGCATACTTGTTGTTTTTCCTAGCTACACTAAATACCGCCCCCAAAACAATAGCCATTATAAATACACATAAGCAGACACCGACCAAACCAAAATCAACATAGAAATTCGATACAACCGTCGATGTTAATTCTGCATAGAAATCTATCCCCAGAAGCTCGTTCTTAAACACACCAAAATCAACTTGAGGCCCTGGAATTAATGAGTAAAAAGCATAAAACGTGTATCGCCCCCCACCCATCCCCTCAGCCCCTGCATTTACCAACATATCCAAAACCATATAGCCATAGGTCAAGGTCATATAAAGCGGGTAGAAAATATACTTTACAAAACTTGGTTGACCTACCAGCTGGCTTTCTATCATCCCAATATAATCAACCCCATAAGCAACTTCCCTGTAAAACTTAAGCAACACGAAAGCAAGAAGTATGAACGAGCCAAACAGGAAATACCTAGCCCGAAGCATTACTCCTCCTTTAAACATGAAGTACAGAAAAATGACAACCAAACAAAGCATTGAATCAGATCTATTCCCAGTCAATGCCAGAAAAACAAACCCCAGCCCACCAAAAAATAAAAATACAACTTTTTTCAGCCCCGAAAAAAAAGAAGCCGAAACAACAAACAACGTAGATACTATCCCCAGCGATATAGCCAGAAGATGCACATAGCCATTAACCTGGACATTGAATCTCAACTCCTCGACATTGCCCGACAAAACAGGTATTCCACCGAGAACATGAAACTCATAAAAAAGACAGGCAGCCCCTAAAAAAAACCAAGAAAACAAAAACAAATACAGCAAGGACAAGTTTCTAACATAGACTTTATCCCGCAATGGATTTATCGAAATTCGCCCACCCAAGCAATACCGAAAAAAATAACAGAAAATCAACCCCAAAAAATAAGCAACAATAGAAAAATAAATAATTTTCTCTGTTTCCTCTGACATGCCCCCCACAGTAGAAACAAAGTTAATCTTCGTCATTAGAAACGGCAGGATAAAGCCAATAAAAAAAACAAACCATGGCCGCGCAATAAAGCTGTTCATTGCTAGTATCTCACAAAGTGTCTTCGCAAGACTTCGAGTGCCAACCAATCCATGACACACCTCCCCACCCAAACCCAAGCAACTCCCTCAATACCAAAACCATGCTTCATTACATAAAATATAAGCCCCAGATAGAAAGGAGCCTCTACAACATGCAATATTGCAGTAACCTTTGACCCACCCGCTGCTTGTATAACATTGTAAGGCACACTAGCCAAAGAATTGGCGAGCACGCCCAGCACAATAACCCAGAAAACAACATAGCTTTTTCGAGCATACTCCGCCCCTAGCCAAACATCCAAAATGGCCTCGCCGAAGAAATAGATAACGAGCAGCGCCGGAACAATCAGCGCAGCATTAAGCAAATAAGACAGCCCTTGAAGCCTGGAAACCTCTGAAAAATCAGACTTGCCTAACAATGCACTGATTCTAGGAAAGAGCACCGTCCCGATGGAGGCCGGCACCAGGAGCAGTTTGGTGGCCATTTCGTATGGCGTTGTATAAAAAGAAACAACCCCTACTGAAATGAGCGAACCTATGAAAAACCTGTCGAAATAGACCATTACCGGACTGATTGCGTTGGAGAGGGTCATCCAGCCTCCAAACCTCAGCAACCTGGACATAGTGGCCTTGCAAAAGCTTCGGAGCGAGTAGGAAACCATCCTGCCTGCATACAAAAAATAATAAAGACAAAGCAGCAATCTGGCCAAGGCGAGAGAGGCGACCGCATAGACGAAGTCACCCCAAACATGAAAGAAAATCAAAGGCCCGACAAACATCCAGACCCCAAGAGGAATTCTCCCTACCGATACAATCTTAAATCTCTCAAACCCTTCCAGGACTCCTCTCAGACCAGTAGCCCACACCGTAAAAACAACAGCCACCCCAGTGACTTCAAGTGATGATTCCGCTATACCCTGAAGGCTCTTGTCCAACTTGAAAACATCATAACTCAGATACCCGGCAGAAAAATATACAACAACGCCGGCAACAACTCCTGCAATAACGACTAGAGTCATACCAGTCGAATACAGCTTATTCAGGGCAACTTCATCCCCAGCAAAATTTGCGTGAGCTATACTTTGGGTCAAAGCTCTGCCAATGCCGAAATCGAACAGTGAAAAGTAGCCAACAAACACCCACAATATGGTCAGAAAGCCAAAAAGCTCATTTCCGAACTGATCTACCATCAACGGTATCGAATAAACTCCAATCGCAAGCGGTAGAAAATTGCTTGCAAAAACCCACACCATTTTCTTCTTCACTAGTTCCCCTTCAAACGGCTTGGGCTCCGCATCATGCCTCAACGGAAGCGGTGGAACCTCCACCGTCTTTTCTCTTTTTCTTTAAACACGCTACCGCCCCAGGATTTACCGTCGGTTTCCTGAGAACGCGAAAGCCATGATGTAGACACGCCCGGGCACAGCATCGCTGCGCCCGGGCGTGAGGATTGTCAGTATTTGCGTATGCTTTCCAGCGGCAGGCTCAGCCGGTGTTCGCGGTGAAGCAGGCTCATCAGCAGGACGACGCGCTCTTCGCCATCCATCGCCAGGAAGATGGCATCCAGCTCCGCGAAGCTTCCCGTGGTGATACAGACCCTGTCGCCGGGTTGCAGAACCGGTTGCGGTGCCGGCTGGACACGCCGCTGCAGTTCGGCAATCAGTTCGTCGGCGATGGACAACGGCATGCCGCCAAAGCCGACCAGACGACTGACACCGCGTGTCGAGCGCAGCGGGGCCCAGTTGGCATCGGCTGCCAGCCGAATGAACAGATAGCCTGGAAACAGCGACTCGCTCTGGACCTGCAGGGTGCCACGCACCAGACGCTCTCGCCGGCACAGCGGACGAAAGTATTCGTATCCTTGGCGGTCCAGATTTTCTTCGGCCCGTTCGTCCTGGCGAGGTTTGCACTGCACGAGATACCACGCCTTGCCCTTGCGCATGCCGGATGCGTCGTTCGCAGTGCGGATGTTCATTTCCGTGTCACCTTGCTCCTGACTTGGCTACAGCCATCGCAGGAAGCTTTTCCGATTTACTCAACGTCCCTGGTTACGCGCCAATGGACTTCGTTTGCACGTCTGGCAACACTTCCGATACCAAGCGGATCTGCTGACGGGTTTCGGGGCAGTGCCGCCGCCCAAGACCATCGCGAATGAATTCGCTCCTACGTCCGTCCTGCGATTGATTTGTTGATCGCTCTATCCTTTACCATCGCCTTCACGGGGTGATGATGTTCACCCTCTTCTGTCTTTGTTCATATCTCCGCTGCAATTCGGCAGCGAGCGCACGCTTGGCGTCGGCCTCGCCATGGACAAGACGTATCTCGTCCGGCCATTCACGCATACGGGTGATGAAACTCACCAGCCCCTGCCGATCGGCATGGGCCGAATAGCCGCCCAGGGTGGCAATACCGGCCCGTATCTCGAAGCGCTCGCCCTCCAGATCGACGTAGCCGCCCCGCGGCCCATATTTCTGGATAGCATGTCCGGGCGTACCCATGGCCTGGTAGCCGACGAAGAGCACATTGTGCCGACGATCCCCCAGCATGGCCTTCAGGTAGTTGACGATGCGTCCACTGGTACACATGCCACTGCCGGCGACAACGATGGCCGGGCGTGCCGTGCTTGCCAGATGCCCGACCATGCGCAAGTGGTCGGCATGGCTATCCACGGTGATCAGTTGCTCGAAGCCCAGCGGCCGACGCCCGGACTTTACCCGCTTGATGGCTTCCTGGTCCCAGAAAGGCTGCAGTTCGCGATAGGCCTGGGTGAAACGGCTGGCCAGCGGAGAGTCGAGGATGATGGGCAACTGCGGCCAGTCGGTCTGCCCGGAGGCGTTTCCGGGAAGGGGGTATCCCCCACTGTTTCCCGCCGGACGAGACCGAGTCTTGCGGTGGATGATGTCTTCCAGTTCGTAGAGCAGCTCCTGGGTGCGGCCGACGCTGAAGGCCGGAATCAGCACGCTGCCCCGGTCGGCCAGGGCCTGTTCGATGACCGCCTCGAGGCGCTGCCGGCGACTGCGGCGATCTTCGTGCAGACGGTCGCCGTAGGTGCTCTCGATAACCAGGGTATCGGCCCGGTAAGGCGGCTGGGGCGCCGGCAGCAGCGGCGCATGGGGGGCGCCCAGATCGCCGGAGAACAGGATGCGGCGCTTCTGGCCGGTATGGCGGTAATGGAGATCGACCTCCACATAGGCCGAGCCGAGAATGTGCCCGGCTCGCTGCAGGCGAACCTTGCAAAGCAGCGCCGGAGTGTCCGCCAGGGTGAACCAGTGCCTGTAGGGCAAAGCGACCAGGCGTTGCCCGATCAGCCTGAGATAGCGCTCCACCTGCTGCTGGTCGCCGCTCACACCCAGTTTGAAGGCATCCTCCAGGACGATGGGCAGCAGCCTGGCCGAAGGCTCGCTGCAGAGGATCGGCCCCTTGAAGCCGGCCGCCAGCAGATAGGGAATCCGCCCGACATGGTCGATGTGTACATGGGTCGCAATCAATGCCTTGACGGTATCCAGCGGAAAACCAATGGGCAGACTGGCTGCCCCGCCTCGCCCATCGGCGGAGGTCTCCGCTCCCTGGAACAGGCCGCAATCGACCAGCAGGCTGTGCTGTGCATCCATCAGCAACTGGTGACAGGAGCCGGTGACGCCGTGGGTGGCACCGTGATGGAGAATCTCCGGATATAGCATCGCTCGACTCTTCAGCTCTAGGTTCCCGGCCGCCTGCGTCCGGGCGCAACAGGACTGGTCCGACTCAGTCGGCAGATCGTTTCTTCAGCATGGCGCGAACCAGGGCGATGAACAGGCCCAGCATGCCACCCAGCACCACACCCAGAGCCAGAATCAGAAGCTTCTTGGGCTTGATCGGTTCATCCGGTGTCACGATGCTGCCATCCTGGCGGAATACCGCGCCCCTCTCCGCATCGATCTTCAAGCCGGCGTAGAGGTTGTATTTTTCCTGGAGGTTGCGCAGCTCGCCGATGAAGGGATCGTCCGACTCGCGGGTTTCCAAAGATTGAATTTCCGCCCGCAGCGCCTTGGCACCGCGCATGTACATCAGGCTGCCATCCATGATGGAGGAAAGCTGCCCTGCATCCTGACCGGTAACGACCGGCGGATTCTCCAGCTTCAAGGCATCGGCCACGGCCAAGGCCTCCTTGAGCCGAACGATGCGGTCGTCCCGGCGATTGCGGGCCGCTTCGCGCAGGGTATCGATCTGCTGTTGAACGGTCCGCCCCCTCACGAGAATCTCGCTGCGGGCATTTTCCCGCATCTGCTGCAGCGATTCCCGAGCCACCCGCTCGAGATACAGCCTGGCCCAGTCGGCGGCCTGCGCCGGATCCTTGCGCTCGACGAAGAGCTCGTAGCGGTCGGGTTGATCCTTGCCTGGCGTCTTGATGCTCAGGTCTTCGGAGAAACGCTCGTAAAGATCGTCCTGGGAATCGTTGCGCTCATCCTCAGGCAGGGAGGGCAGGTAGACCTCGTAAAAGAAACTGCGGCGGGCCTCGTCGGATTGCAGGTTGCGGGTGAAGACCGCATAAACGCCCTCGATGGTGAGGGGCTCGAGGCCGATCTCGGCATTGCGCACAAAGTTGAACGGCGCAATATCGCTGAGCGAGGGCGGAAACACAGCCACCCTTGCCTGATAGACAGGCTTGGCCAGAAAAGCGTAGGCAGCCGCACAGGCAGTCACCAAGACAGTTACCAAGACAATGAGCCATTTCTGGCTCCAGAGCGCCCGGAAGAGTTCGATCAGATCGATTTCGTCACTCTGCGGAGCGCGGCGTACAAGGGGCTCGTCCATTTGAGCTGATCCACCGGTGGTTCGGAAAAAGAAAGAAGTATAGGGACTCATCCATCCCCACGGGACAAAGAAGTCAGGGGCGCGAATTGTGCCGAGCGGAAAGAGGATTACAAGCCTTGACAGGGCGTAACGGTAGTCGACCGGAAGGCCATGAACTCAAATACCGGAAGTACGTCACAAACCCTGCCATCTCGCTCGAGGTAGCCGGAAAGGAAAGGTTATTTCGGCTATTCCGCCGCCGGCTGCTTGGTCAAGCGAGCCAGCTCTTTCTGGCACTCCACCAGTTGGCGCTGACGGGAAGCCAGCTGCATCCTCAGGCGACCGTAGAACATCATTCCCAGCAGCGGCGAGGCCAGCAGGCCCAGCAGCAGGGCGGCGGAAACGAAGACGGCCATCGGCAGTTGCGGCGTAGTCCAGCCAAAGAGCACCAGCGTCGCGACCTGGCGATTTTCCAGTACGAACACCAGCGTGGCGGCGGCTACCAGCAGCAGGATCAGTCCCAGCAAGATTCGTTTGAAGTGGCGCATTAAGCAATTCTCTCGTGATGACTACACTTTCGTTCGCTCTATCCGGACGGGCCATTGCAATGGGCAATACAAAGGTCCGCCGTGCGGACGAGCCAGCTCCGAAGACGCTCAGTGTACCGTCCCGACATTCGAGCAGGACATAGTCATTTCATTCATTGACGCGATCACGCAGTTCCTTGCCAGGCTTGAAATGCGGCACGAACTTGCCATCGAGGCGAACGGTCTGCCCGGTTTTCGGATTGCGCCCGACACGCGGCGCCCGGTAGTGCAGCGAGAAGCTGCCGAAACCGCGAATTTCGATACGATCCCCGGTGGCCAGAGCCTGCGACATCTGCTCCAGCATGGTCTTGATGGCCAACTCCACATCCTTTGCAGAAAGCTGGCCCTGCTGGGTGACGATGCGCTCGATCAACTCCGACTTGGTCATGGTTTTCCCTTCGTTTTCAAGCGGCTAGATCAAAATGGATTGCTTGGTTTTTAGCATGCTGAACAGAGTTTGAACAGCCCGAAGCGCAGCCAGGCAGCGACGAGCACACAGAAAGCGCAGCGTTTCCTTCAGGAAACTCATGAGCGGGGATCGAAAACGAAAAAGGGCGACCGAAGTCGCCCTTTTTCGTTCAACGCGTCACCGAACTCAGCTCTGGTTGCCCATCTGAGCGCGGATCAGGTCGCCAATGGTGGTCGGACCGGGCGCCTCGGTTTCCTGCTTGCGCAGTTCCTTGATGGCGTCCTTCTCGTCGTCCACATCCTTGGCCTTGATCGACAGGCTGATGACACGGCTCTTGCGGTCGATGCTGATGATCTTGGCTTCGACCTCGTCGCCTTCCTTCAGCACGTTGCGGGCGTCTTCGACGCGATCGCGGCTGACTTCGGAGGCCTTCAGCACGGCTTCGATGTCGTTGCCCAGGTCGATGACCGCACCCTTGGCGTCGACTTCCTTCACGGTGCCGCGCACGATGCTGCCCTTCTCGTTGAGGGAGGCATAGTTGGAGAACGGATCGTCAGCCAGCTGCTTGATGCCCAGGGAGATGCGCTCGCGCTCCGGATCGACGGAGAGGATGACGGTTTCCAGCTCGTCGCCCTTCTTGAAGCGGCGCACGGCTTCCTCGCCCTGCTCGTTCCAGGAGATGTCGGACAGATGGACCAGACCGTCGATGCCGCCTTCCAGACCGATGAAGATACCGAAATCGGTGATCGACTTGATGGTGCCGGAGATGCGGTCGCCCTTGTTGTAGTGACTGGAGAAATCTTCCCAGGGATTGGACTTGCACTGCTTGATGCCCAGGGAGATGCGGCGACGCTCCTCGTCGATGTCCAGCACCATGACTTCCACTTCGTCGCCGACCTGAACGACCTTCGACGGGTGGATGTTCTTGTTGGTCCAGTCCATCTCGGAAACGTGCACCAGGCCTTCCACACCCTCTTCCAGCTCGGCGAAGCAGCCGTAGTCGGTGAGGTTGGTAACGCGGGCCATGACGCGGGTGCTTTCCGGATAACGGGCCTTGATGGCGACCCACGGGTCCTCGCCCAGTTGCTTCAGACCCAGGGAGACGCGGTTGCGCTCGCGGTCGAACTTGAGCACCTTGACTTCGATCTCGTCGCCGACGTTGACGATCTCGGACGGATGCTTGATGCGCTTCCAGGCCATGTCGGTGATGTGCAACAGGCCGTCCACACCGCCCAGATCGACGAACGCGCCGTAGTCGGTGAGGTTCTTGACGATACCCTTGACCTGCTGGCCTTCCTGCAGGGATTCCAGCAGGGCTTCGCGCTCGGCACTGTTCTCGGCTTCCAGCACGCTGCGACGGGAAACGACAACGTTGTTGCGCTTTTGGTCAAGCTTGATGACCTTGAACTCGAGCTCTTTGCCTTCCAGGTGGGTGGTGTCGCGCACCGGACGGACGTCGACCAGGGAACCCGGCAGGAACGCACGGATGCCGTTGATGTCGACGGTGAAGCCGCCCTTGACCTTGCCGTTGATGACGCCTTTGACAACTTCTTCTGCCGCGAAAGCCGCTTCCAGAACAATCCAGCACTCGGCGCGCTTGGCTTTTTCGCGGGACAGCTTGGTTTCACCGAAGCCGTCTTCCACTGCGTCCAGCGCGACGTGGACCTCGTCACCCACCTTGATGGTCAGCTCGCCCTGCTCGTTGTAGAACTGTTCGACCGGGATGACGCCCTCGGACTTCAGGCCGGCATGCACGGTAACCCAGTCACCGTCGATGTCGACCACGATGCCGGTGATGATGGCACCGGGTTGCATGTCGAGGGATTTCAGGCTTTCTTCAAAAAGTTCTGCAAAGCTTTCGCTCATGTTGATTCCTGTCGATTGGGGCGGTTAACCGCCCATCTCCACATTCCAGACAATGTGGGTTCGTTTTTTTAAAGAGGCCGCAGACAAGGCCTGGTTTTCTGCGGTCCTTCTGTATCATCATCCGGCGAGATCACGCGCGGCGATTTCACCCATGATGCGTTCCACCACCTGCTCGATCGAGAGTTCGGTGGAGTCCAGACAGATCGCGTCTGGCGCAGCCTTGAGCGGGGCAACGCTACGCTTGCTGTCGCGCTCGTCACGCTTGCTGATCTCGCCCAGTAGACTAGACAGATTAGCATCGACACCACTGTCCTTCAACTGCTGGTAGCGGCGACGCGCCCGCTCCTCGGGCCTGGCGGTGAGGAAGACCTTCAGCGGCGCGCCCGGAAAGACCACGGTGCCCATGTCCCGACCGTCGGCCACCAGGCCTGGCGGCTCGAGGAAGGCGTGCTGGCGCTGCAGCAGGGCCTCGCGTACAGCCGGCAGCGAGGCGACCTGGGAAGCCCCGGCGCCGACCTGCTCGTTGCGGATGGCGTCGGTGACGTCTTCGCCCTCGAGAATGATCTGCTGCGGCCGCTGCTCGGTGGAGGTGACGAACTGTACGTCCAGGTGGGCGGCCAGCACCTTGAGCGCCTCCTCGTTGGTCAGGTCCACGCCATGGTTGCGCGCAGCGAAGGCGAGCAGGCGGTAGAGCGCTCCCGAGTCGAGCAGGTTCCAGCCGAGCTTCCTGGCCAGCAGGCCGGCCACAGTCCCCTTGCCGGAGCCGCTGGGACCGTCGATGGTGATCACGACCGGGCGAGCGCTCATGACTCACCCTCCTCGTCCACGCGAATGCCGACGTGCTTGGCCAGGGCGACGAAATTGGGGAAGGAGGTGGCCACATTGGCGCAGTCGTGGATGCGGATCGGCGCGCTGGCACGCAGCGAAGCGATGCCGAAGGACATGGCGATACGATGGTCGCCGTGACTGTAGACCTCTCCCCCGCCGATCGGGCCACCCTCGATGGCGATGCCGTCCGGGGTCGGCTCGGCCTTGACGCCGAGCGCCTGCAAGCCGTCGGCCATTACCTGGATGCGGTCGGACTCCTTGACCCGCAGCTCCTCGGCGCCGCGCAGTACGGTGCGCCCTTCGGCGCAGGCCGCGGCGACGAACAGCACGGGGAACTCGTCGATCGCCAGCGGCACCAGTTCCAAGGGGATCTCGATGCCCTTGAGGCGGGCCGAACGCACGCGAATGTCGGCGACTGGCTCGCCGCCCACCTCGCGCGGGTTCTCCAGAACGATGTCGGCGCCCATCAGCTTGAGGATCTCGATCGCCCCGGTGCGGGTCGGGTTGATGCCGACGTGCTCGAGCAGCAGCTCGGAGTCTTCGGCAATGCTCGCCGCCACCAGGAAGAAGGTCGCCGAGGAAATGTCCGCCGGCACCTCGATCTGGGTCGCCTTCAGCTTGTGGCCGGACTCGACGGTGACCTTGCTGCCCTCGACTTTCACCGGATAACCGAAGCCGCGCAGCATGCGCTCGGTATGGTCGCGGGTCGGTGCCGGCTCGCCGACCGAGGTTTCGCCGCCGGCATAGAGGCCGGCGAGCAGCAGGCAGGACTTCACCTGGGCGCTGGCCATGGGCATCTGGTAATGCATGCCGGTGAGCTTGCGACCGCCCTTGATGGTCATCGGCGGACGGCCTTCCGGCCCGGTCTCGATCTCCGCGCCCATCTCGCGCAGGGGTTTGGCCACACGATTCATCGGCCGCTTGGAGAGCGAGGCATCGCCGGTCAGCACGGTGTCGAACGGCTGGGCGGCGAGCAGGCCCGACAGCAGGCGCATGGAGGTGCCCGAGTTGCCCAGGTACAGCGGCCCGGGCGGCGCCTTCAGACCGTGCAGGCCGACCCCATGGATGGTCACCCGGCCATGGTGCGGCCCCTCGATGACCACGCCCATGTCGCGGAACGCCTGGAGGGTGGCGAGGGCGTCCTCGCCCTCGAGAAAACCTTCCACTTCGGTCGTGCCTTCGGCCAGCGAGCCGAGCATGATCGAGCGGTGGGAGATGGATTTGTCGCCGGGAACACGGATGTGTCCGCGGGCATGACCGCCCGGCAGGGCCAGGTAGATCAGGTCGTTATCGTGCATGGCATCCACATAGGCCCGGCGGGCCAGTATCTTGCTGAAATGCTCACGGGCGACGCGGGCGCGGGTGAACACGCCCAGCAGTTGATGCCCGTCCCCTGCATCGACCGCGGCGCGCAGGGCGTCGAGATCGCTGCGAAAGACATCGAGGGTGCGCAGCACCGCCTCGCGGTTGGCGAGGAAGATGTCGTGCCACATCACCGGATCGCTGCCGGCGATTCGCGTGAAATCGCGGAAACCGCCGGCGGCATAGCGAAAGATCTCCAGGTTCTCGCTGCGCTTGGCCAGCGAGTCCACCAGGCCGAAGGCCAGCAGGTGCGGCAGATGGCTGGTGGCGGCGAGCACCTCGTCGTGGCGCTCGACGGCCATGTGTTCGACCACCGCACCGAGTTCCCGCCAGAGCCCGCCAACCAGTGCCAGCGCCTCGGGATCGCTTTCCTGCACCGGTGTCAGGATGACCTTGTGGTGACGGAACAGTTCGCTGTCGGCCGCCTCCACGCCGCTGCGCTCGGAGCCGGCGATCGGATGGCCGGGCACGAAGCACAGCGGCCGGCCGGCGAAGGCCCGCCGCGCCGCCCGCAACACATGCCCCTTGGCGCTGCCGACGTCGGTAATGATGACGCTGCCCAGGTCGAGCCCGGCGAGCATGCCGAGCAGCTTCTCCATGGCCAGAATGGGGACGGCCAGCTGGATCACCTGGGCATCGCGACAGGCAGCCGCCAGGTCCTCCTCGCAGCGGTCGACGACGCCCTGCTCGACGGCCAACTGGCGGGCTTGCGGGTCGAGATCCACCCCGACCACCTCGCGGCACAGGCCGCGCTCGCGGACGCCCTTGGCGAAGGAGCCACCGATCAGTCCCAGCCCCACCACGACCAGACGGCCAATCCTGGGCTCTCCCCGTTGCAGCGTGGTGACAGGCGTGAATGCATGCTCAGACACTGGCGAGAACCTTCTTCAGCGCCGCCAGAAAGCAGGCATTCTCTTCCGGCAGCCCGATGGACACCCGCAAAAAGGTCGGCATCCCATAGCCGGCCACCGGGCGCACGATCACGCCCTCGCGCAGCAGCGCCGCGTTGATCGGCGCAGCATCGCGGCCGAAGTCGACGGCGACGAAGTTGCCCCTGCTGGGAATCCAGGACAGGCCGAGCTCGCCCAGCCCCGCCTCCAGCTGGGCCATGCCCGCATCGTTGATGCGCCGGCCTTCGGCCAGATACTCGGCATCCTCCAGCACGGCGCAGGCGGCGGCCAGGGCCAGGCTGTTGGCGTTGAACGGCTGGCGCACGCGGTTCAGCACGGCCGCCACCTCCGGCGTGGACAGCGCATAGCCGACACGCAGGGCGGCCAGGCCGTAAGCCTTGGAGAAGGTGCGCGAAACCAGCAGGTTCGGGTAACGGGCCAGATATTGGAGCCCGTCGGGCAAGTCGTCGCCCGAGGCGTATTCGATGTAGGCCTCGTCGAGAACCACCAGCACGCGCTCCGGCACCCGGGCGAGGAAGCGCTCCAGGGCGTCCGGACCGAACCAGGTGCCGGTCGGGTTGTTCGGGTTGGCGAGGAACACCACGCGGGTGTCGGCATCGATGGCGGCGAGCATCGCCTCCAGATCATGGCCGTAGTCCTTCGCCGGCACCACCCGTCCCTCGGCGCCCACCGCCTGGGTGGCGATCGGGTAGACGGCGAAGGCGTGCTCGCTGAACACCGCATTGAGCCCCGGCGCCAGCCAGGCGCGGGCGACCAGGTCGAGAATGTCGTTGGAGCCGTTGCCCAGGGTGATCTGTGCCGGTGTCACGCCGCAGCGCTCGGCCAGCCTGGCCTTGAGCTCGAAGCCGCTGCCGTCGGGATAGCGGGTCAGCTCCGCCAGCTCGCCACGGACCGCCTCCAGTACCCTGGGGCTCGGCCCGAGCGGGTTCTCGTTGCTGGCCAGCTTGACGATGCCGGCCGGGTCGAGGTTCAGCTCGCGCGCCAGCTCGTCCACCGGCTTGCCCGGCACATAGGGAGACAGCTTCTGCACGCCCGGCACGGCCAGGGCGAGGAAATCACAGGTCATGAATCAAGCCTCAAGCGTGAAACTGCAAGCCACCGGGCAGGCCGGGCAGCACTGCGCTGGCGGCTTGCCTCCGGTCGCGTGCAGCCGCCGCAATCACAGTACTGCCTTGGGATAGGAGCCGAGCACCTTGAGCGCCACGGCCTCCTGGCTGAGCCGCTCCAGCACGCTCTTGACCAGCGGGTCGTGGCGGTGGCCGACGAAGTCGATGAAGAACACGTAGGTCCATTTGCCGCTGCGCGACGGACGGGTCTCGATGCGGGTCAGGTCGATGCCGTTCTCGTGGAAGGGCACCAGGAGTTCGTGCAGAGCCCCGGGCTTGTTGCTCATCGAGACGATGATTGAGGTCTTGTCATCGCCGGTCGGCGGCACTTCCTGGTTGCCGATGATGAGAAAGCGTGTGGAGTTGTCCGGACGGTCCTCGATCTTCTCAGCGAGCCTGCTCAGGCCATAGAGCTGGGCCGCCATGTCGCCGGCGATGGCCGCCGAATTCCACTCGCTCTTCACCCGCCGGGCGGCGTCGGCATTGCTGGCCACCGCCACGCGCTCG
Source organism: Azotobacter chroococcum (assembly GCF_004339665.1). Taxonomy (GTDB): domain Bacteria; phylum Pseudomonadota; class Gammaproteobacteria; order Pseudomonadales; family Pseudomonadaceae; genus Azotobacter; species Azotobacter chroococcum. The sequence continues at coordinate 25,910 of NZ_SMMU01000018.1, read as the reverse complement.
ACGTTCGGGTAGTGCGCATCCAGCCACTTGCGGCACTGGGCCAGCGACTGGGCATGGGAGTAGATGCGGGTGATGCCGTCGGTCCGGGTATTCTCGCCGACCAGCAGATGATGATGGATGCGCAGCTCCACCTCGCCGCAGATCACCAGATCGTGCTCGAGGAAGCTGTCCAGGGTGTGGTTGACCGCGCCCTCGGTGGAGTTTTCCACCGGCACCACGCCGAAGTTGACCGCCCCGGCGACCACCTCGCGGAACACCTCGTCGATCGCCGCCATCGGCGTGCTGATCACCGCGTGGCCGAAGTGCTTGAGTGCGGCAGCCTGGGTGAAGGTGCCTTCCGGGCCGAGGTAGGCAACCTTGAGCGGATGCTCGAGGGCCAGGCAGGACGACATGATCTCGCGGAACAGCCGGGCGACCTCCTCGTTGCCCAGCGGCCCCTTGTTGATCTCCATGATGTGCCTGAGCACCCAGGCCTCGCGCTCGGGCCGGTAGAACACCGCCGCCTCGCCGGGCTTGAGCGCCGTCATCTTCACCCGCGCCACTTCTTCGGCGCAGCGCGCGCGCTCGCTGATCAGCTCGAGGATCTTCTCGTCGAGGTTGTCGATGCGCACGCGCAGGGCCTTGAGCTGATCCTGATCGCCCATCAGCCGTGCTCCTTCTCGAATTCGGCCATGTAGGCTACCAGGGCCTCGACCGCGCCCAGGCCGAGCGCGTTGTAGATCGAGGCGCGCATGCCGCCGACCGAGCGATGCCCCTTGAGGTTGAGCAGGCCGCGCGCCTCGGCGCCGGCAAGGAAGGCCTTGTCCAGCTTCTCATCGGCCAGGCGGAACGGCACGTTCATCCAGGAACGGGCGTTGGCGGAAATCGGGTTGGTGTAGAACGCGCTGGAGTCGATGAAGCCGTAGAGCAGATCCTTCTTGGCACGGTTGCACTGCGCCATGGCCTCGATGCCGCCCTGCTCCTTCAGCCACTCGAAGACCAGCCCGGACAGGTACCAGGAAAAGGTCGCCGGGGTGTTGTACATGGAGCCGTTGTCGGCCGCGACCTTGTAGTCGAGCATGGTCGGACAGGCGCTGCGGGCGCGGCCGAGCAGATCCTCGCGGACGATCACCACCACCAGGCCGCTGGGGCCGATGTTCTTCTGCGCGCCGGCGTAGATCAGCCCGAACTGCGACACGTCGATCGGCCGGGAGAGGATGTCCGAGGACATGTCCACCACCAGTGGCACGTCGCCGAGCTCCGGCACCCAGTCGAACTGCAGGCCGCCGATGGTCTCGTTGCTGGCGTAGTGCAGGTAGGCGGCGTTCTTCGACAGCCGCCACTCGTTCTGCCCGGGGATGGCGAAGTAGTCGTAGGCCTCGGCGCTGGCGGCGACGTTGACGGTGCCGAAGCGGCGGGCCTCCTCCATGGCCTTGCGCGACCAGATGCCGGTGTCGACGTAGTCGGCGACGCCGCCCTCGGGCAGCAGGTTCAGCGGGATCTCGGCGAACTGCTGGCTGGCACCGCCCTGCAGGAACAACACCTTGTAGTTCGAGGGGATCGCCAGCAGATCGCGCAGGTCCTGCTCGGCCTTCTCGGCGATGGCCACGTACTCGTCGCTGCGATGGCTCATCTCCATCACCGACAGGCCCTTGCCGTGCCAGTCGAGGAGTTCCGCCTGGGCGCGGAGCAGGACAGCTTCGGGAAGCGCGGCCGGGCCGGCGCAGAAGTTATAGGCGCGTTTGCTCACGTCGTTCTCTCTCAAGCACTACAGGTTGTTGATCGTTCCCACGCTCTGTACGGAAGCGCCGCCCTCGGAGCTTCCGGTCGCCGGGGCAGGCCGCCCCGGCTCAATCCTCGCCGTCGCCCGCCGCGGCCTCGACCTCCGCCGCCTGCTCGTCGAGCGCCACATCACCCTCTTCCGGCCCCTCCTCCCCGGAGGGCTCCTGAACACGCTCCAGGCCCACCAGTTGCTCGCCGTTGGCCAGCTTGATCAGGGTCACGCCCTGGGTGTTGCGCGACAGCGAGGAGACCTCGTCGACCCGGGTGCGCACCAGGGTGCCCTGGTCGGAGATCAGCATGATCTCCTCGCCGTCCTGCACCTGGATGGCGCCGACCAGCCTGCCGTTGCGCTCGTTGGTGACCATGGCGATCACCCCCTGGCCGCCGCGTCCACGGCGCGGGTAGTCGGCCAGCGGAGTGCGCTTGCCGTAACCACGCTCGGAAGCGGTGAGGATCTGCGCGCCGCGCTCGGGGATCAGCATGGAAATCAGCTGCTGGCCCTCGCCCAGCCTCATGCCGCGCACGCCGCGGGCGTTGCGGCCCATGGTGCGCACGTCGCGCTCGCGGAAACGGATCACCTTGCCGGCGTCGGAGAACAGCATGACCTCCTTGGCGCCGTTGGTGATGGCAGCGGCGATCAGGGTGTCGCCCTCGACCAGATCCAGGGCGATCAGGCCGGCCTTGCGCGGGCGGCTGAACTGCACCAGCGGCACCTTCTTCACCGTGCCGAAGGCGGTGGCCATGAAGATGTAGGCACCGGTCGGCTCGTCGTTCAGCTCGGCGGTCTGGCCCTCGACTTCCTCGCCGGCTTCGGCCTCGACCACTTCCCCCTCGATCACCGGGCTCTCGCCGTCTTCCAGCTCCTCGTCGGCAGCGCTCTGCTGCAGCGCCTCCAGATCGACCTGCAGCATGGCGGTGATCCGCTCGCCCTCGCCCAGCGGCAGCAGGTTGACCAGCGGGCGGCCGCGCGCGGTGCGCGAGGCCTCGGGAATCTCGAAGGTGCGCAGCCAGTAGACCTTGCCCTTGCTGGAGAACAGCAGGAGGGTGGTATGGCTGTTGGCTACCAGGAGGTGCTCGATATAGTCCTCCTCCTTCACCCCGGAGGCCGCCTTGCCCCGGCCGCCACGGCGCTGCGCCTGGTAGGGGGCCAGCGGCTGGGTCTTCGCATAGCCGCCGTGGGAGATGGTCACCACCCGCTCTTCCTCGGTGATCAGGTCGGCGATGGTCAGGTCGACCTGGGAGGCGACGATCTCGGTGCGCCGCACGTCGCCGAACTCGGCCCTGACCTTCTCCAGCTCCTCGCGGATGACTTCCAGCAGCCGCTCGGGACTGGTCAGGATGCGGATCAGCTCGCCGATCTGGGCGAGGATCTCCTGGTACTCGGCGAGCAGCTTCTCATGCTCCAGGCCGGTCAGGCGGTGCAGGCGCAGATCCAGAATGGCCTGGGCCTGCTCCGGCGACAGGTAGTACTTGCCGGCGCGCAGGCCGTACTGCGGATCGAGGTCCGCCGGACGGCAGGCGTCGGCGCCGGCCCGCTCGACCATCGCCTCAACGGCGCTGGACTCCCAGCCGGTGGCGACCAGTCGCTCCTTGGCCTCGGCCGGGGTCGGCGAGCGCTTGATCAGCTCGATCACCGGATCGATGTTGGACAGCGCGACCGCCTGGCCCTCGAGGATGTGGCCGCGCTCGCGAGCCTTGCGCAGCTCGTAGACGGTGCGCCGGGTCACCACCTCGCGGCGGTGGCGGACGAACACCTCGAGCATGTCCTTGAGGTTCAGGGTGCGCGGCTGGCCGTCGACCAGCGCCACCACGTTGATGCCGAACACGCTCTGCAGCTGAGTCTGGGCGTAGAGGTTGTTGAGCACCACCTCGGGCACCTCGCCGCGGCGCAGCTCGATGACCACGCGCATGCCGTCCTTGTCGGACTCGTCGCGCAGCTCGGTGATGCCCTCGATCTTCTTCTCTTTCACCAGCTCGGCGATCTTCTCGATCAGCCGTGCCTTGTTCAGCTGGTAGGGCAGCTCGGTGATGACGATCTGCTGGCGGCCGCCGACCTTGTCGATGTCCTCGATGTCGGCGCGGGCGCGGATGTAGATACGCCCCCTACCCGTCCGATACGCCTCGATGATCCCGGCACGGCCGTTGATGATCCCTGCGGTGGGAAAGTCCGGACCGGGGATGTACTGCATCAGTTCGTCGACGGTCAGCTCGGGGTTGTCGATCAGCGCCAGACAGCCGTCGATCACCTCGGAAAGGTTGTGCGGCGGGATGTTGGTGGCCATGCCCACGGCGATGCCGCTGGAGCCGTTGACCAGCAGGTTGGGGATCCTGGTCGGCATGACCGCCGGAATCTGCTCGGTGCCGTCGTAGTTGGGCACCCAGTCGACGGTTTCCTTGTCCAGGTCGGCGAGCAGCTCGTGGGCCAGCCTGGCCATGCGCACTTCGGTGTAACGCATGGCGGCGGCGTTGTCGCCGTCCACCGAGCCGAAGTTGCCCTGGCCGTCGACCAGCATGTAGCGCAGGGAGAACGGCTGAGCCATGCGCACGATGGTGTCGTATACCGCGGTGTCGCCATGCGGGTGGTACTTACCGATGACATCGCCGACCACGCGGGCAGATTTCTTGTACGGCTTGTTCCAGTCGTTGCCCAGCTCGCTCATCGCGAACAGCACGCGCCGGTGTACAGGCTTCAGGCCGTCGCGCGCATCCGGCAGGGCCCGCCCGACGATCACGCTCATCGCGTAGTCGAGGTAAGACTGTTTCAGCTCGTCTTCGATATTGACCGGGAGGATTTCTTTGGCCAGTTCGCCCATGGAAGCCGGGTTCCTTTTACGTCAGCAATGTCCTGCGTTTAAGCGCGGAATGGTAACACAGGGGAGGGGTCGCAGGCTGCACGCCATGCGCGGCAGACGGAAGCCGGAACGCCGCAGCGGGCGTCCGCCTGCCGCCGGCACTCAGTGCAGCCGCTTGCGGCTCATGAGCTCGGCCATCTTGGCCGCGTTCGGCCGCTCGACCACGCCCCGCTCGGTGACGATGGCGTCGATCAGATCGGCCGGGGTGACGTCGAATACCGGATTGACCGCCTCCACCGCGGCGGCCACGCGCTTGCCGCCGACCTCCAGCAGCTCGCGCCCGTCGCGCTCCTCGATGGGAATCTCCTCGCCACCCTGCAGCGACATGTCGATGGTCGAACTGGGCGCCACCACCATGAAGCGCACGCCGTGGTGCATGGCCACCACCGCCAGCTGGTAGGTACCGATCTTGTTGGCCACATCGCCCTCGGCGGTGATCCGGTCGGCACCGACGATCACCCAGGTGATGCCCCTGGTCTTCATCAGATGGGCCGCCGCGCCGTCCACGTTCAGACTCACCGGCACGCCCTCCTCGGCCAGTTCCCAGGCGGTCAGGCGCGAACCCTGCAGCCAGGGCCGGGTCTCGTCGGCATAGACCCGCTCGACCAGTCCATCCAGATGGGCCGCACGGATCACGCCGAGGGCGGTGCCGAAGCCGCCGGTGGCCAGAGCACCGGTATTGCAGTGGGTCAAGAGCGCCTGGGGTTTGCCGCTGTGCTTGCGGATCAGTTCGACGCCGAGCTGGGCCATGGTCAGGTTGGCCTCGCGATCGCTTTCATGGATGCCCACCGCCTCGGCCTCCAGCGCCGCCAGCACGTCCTCGCCCTCCTTCAGCCGCGCCAGGCGCTCGCGCATGCGGTCCAGCGCCCAGAACAGGTTGACCGCGGTCGGCCGCGACTCGGCCAGCACCCGGAAATCCTCCTCCAAGGCCGCGCGCCAGTCGCCGCCAGCCGCCAGCCGCTGGCGCGCGCCCAGCACCACGCCGTAGGCGGCGCTGATGCCGATCGCCGGCGCGCCGCGCACCACCATGTCGCGGATCGCCCCGGCCACCCCGACCGCGGAATCGTAGGTGCGCCAGGTTTCCTCCAGCGGCAGCAGGCGCTGGTCGAGCAGATGCAAAGTGCCGTCCCGCCATTCGATGGCCTTGATTTTCTCCGCAGCCAGCAATCGCTCGCGCATGGGACACCTCGCAGTTCAGGAAACGAAAAAGGTGCGGATTATAACGAGCGCCCCAAAACAGCGCTCGGGTATACTGCATCCTATTGAAATAACTGATTGAAGGACCCCTGCCATGCCTGACGCCACAGCCCCGCTCGACCTGCTGCTCCTGCCGACCTGGCTGGTGCCGGTCGAGCCCGCCGGCGTCGTGTTGCACGATCACGCACTGGGCATCCGCGACGGGCGCATCGCCCTGCTCGCGCCCCGCGACATCGCGCTGCGCCATGCCGCCCGGGAAGTCCGCGAGCTGCCCGGCATGCTGCTCGCCCCCAGCCTGGTGAACGCCCACGGCCATGCGGCGATGACCCTGTTCCGCGGCCTGGCCGACGACCTGCCGCTGATGACCTGGCTGGAAAAGCATATCTGGCCGGCCGAGGCCCGCTGGGTGAACGAGGACTTCGTCCGCGACGGCACCGAACTGGCCATCGCCGAACAGCTCAAGGGCGGCATCGGCTGCTTCTCGGACATGTACTTCCACCCGGAAATCGCCAGCGATCCCATCCATCAGAGCGGCATCCGCGCGCAGCTGTGCATCCCGGTGCTGGACTTTCCGACCCCCGGCGCCCGCGATGCCGGCGAGGCGCTGCGCAAGGGCGTCGCGCTGTTCGACGACCTCCGCCATCATCCGCGGATCCGCGTCGCCTTCGGTCCTCACGCGCCCTATTCGGTGAGCGACGAAACGCTGGAGAGCGTGCGCATACTCGCCGAGGAGCTGGATGCGGCGATCCACATGCACGTCCACGAGACCTCCCACGAGATCGCCCGGGCCATCGAGCGCGACGGCGTGCGCCCCTTGACCCGCCTGGCCCGTCGCGGCCTGCTCGGCCCGCGTTTCCAGGCGGTGCATGTGACCCAGCTCGACGACGAGGACCTGGCCCTGCTGGTGGAGAGCAACAGCAGCGTGATCCACTGCCCGGAGTCCAACCTCAAGCTGGCCAGCGGCTTCTGCCCGGTGGAGCGCCTCTGGCTGGCCGGCGTGAACGTGGCGATCGGCACCGATGGCGCGGCAAGCAACAACGACCTCGACCTGCTCGGCGAAACCCGCACCGCCGCCCTGCTGGCCAAGGCGGTCGCCGGCTCGGCCACCGCCCTGGACGCTCACCGCGCGCTGCGCATGGCCACCCTGAACGGCGCCAGCGCCCTCGGCCTCGACGCCGAGACCGGCTCCCTGGAGCCCGGCAAGTCTGCCGACCTGGTCGCCTTCGACCTCTCCGGACTGGCCCAGCAGCCAATCTACGATCCGGTGTCGCAACTGATCTACGCCAGCGGCCGGGACTGCGTGCGGCACCTCTGGGTCGGCGGCCGGCAGCTGCTCGAGGATGGCCGCCTGACCCGCCTGGACGAGGAGCGACTGAAGGACAAGGCCCGCGAATGGGGTCGGCGCATCAGCGCCGCGGACAGCGCCCGCTGACCCCGCCCGCGACAAACCGACACTGGGCACGCACTCCATGTCTCCGGCAAAGCTGGCACAGTGTTACCGCCCGACAACCACGGAATAACTGATGAGCAACGTCGACCACGCCGAAATCGCCAAATTCGAAGCCCTGGCTCACCGCTGGTGGGACCGCGAGAGCGAGTTCAAGCCGCTGCACGAGATCAATCCGCTGCGGGTCAACTGGATCGAGGAGCACGTCCGCCTGGCCGGCAAGAAGGTGCTCGACGTCGGTTGCGGCGGCGGCATCCTCAGCGAGGCCATGGCCCTGCGCGGCGCCACGGTGACCGCCATCGACATGGGCGAGGCGCCGCTCGCCGTGGCCCGCCTGCACCAGCTGGAGTCCGGCGTCGAGGTGGATTACCGGCAGAGCACCGTCGAGGCGCTGGCGGCGGAGATGCCCGGCCAGTTCGACGTGGTCACCTGCCTGGAGATGCTCGAGCACGTGCCCGATCCGGCCTCGGTGATCCATGCCTGCCACACCCTGGTCAAGCCCGGCGGCCAGGTGTTCTTCTCGACCATCAACCGCAATCCCAAGGCCTACCTGCTGGCGATCGTCGGCGCCGAGTACCTGCTCAAGCTGCTGCCACGCGGCACCCACGACTTCAAGAAATTCATCCGCCCCTCCGAACTGGGCGCCTGGTGCCGCGCCAGCGGCCTGGCGGTCGAGGACATCGTCGGCCTGACCTACAACCCGCTGACCCGCCACTACAAGCTGGGCACGGACGTCGACGTCAACTACATGATCCAGACCCTGCGCGAGGAATGAACCTGCAATGACTCTACGAGCGGTCCTCTTCGACATGGACGGCACCCTGCTCGACACGGCGCCGGACTTCATCGCCATCATCCAGGCCATGCGCGCCGACCGCGGCCTGCCGCCGGCCGACGAGCGCGCCATCCGCCACGTCGTCTCCGGCGGCGCCCGGGCGATGATCATGGCGGCCTTCGCTCTGGACCCGTCCGCCGCCGAATTCGAGCCCCTGCGCCTGGAGTTCCTCGAACGCTATCAGGAGCACTGCGCGGTGTTCACCCGCCCCTATCCGGGCATGGAGGAGCTGCTGGCCGACATCGAGCGGGCCCGGCTGCTGTGGGGCGTGGTGACCAACAAGCCGCTGCGCTTCGCCGAGCCGATCATGCAGCGCCTGGGACTGGCCGAACGCTCGGCCCTGCTGATCTGTCCGGACCACGTAAAGAACAGCAAGCCCGACCCGGAGCCCATGATCCTCGCCTGCAGCCGGCTCGGCCTGGAGCCGGCCAGCGTCCTGTTCGTCGGCGACGACCTGCGCGACATCGAGTCGGGCCGCGCCGCCGGCACCCGCACCGCCGCGGTGCGCTACGGTTACATCCATCCGGACGACAACCCCGGCCACTGGGGCGCCGACGTGGTGGTGGACCATCCGCTCGACCTGCGCACGGTCCTCGATCGCGCGCTCTGCTCATGCTGAGCCGCCAGTCCGCAGGCTGCGCCGACCGCACGGCGAGGTAGCCCGCCCGCGGCACCGCGAGGGACCGCCCGGCAGGCTGCACCTCGCCAGTCCTCCACGAATCTGCCGTTCTCCATAGGAGATTCCCATGTTCCAATACACCGCCCGTCCCGACCTGCTGAAGGACCGCATCATCCTGGTCACCGGCGCCGGACGCGGCATCGGCGCGGCTGCCGCCAGGACCTTCGCCGCCCACGGCGCCACCGTGCTGCTGCTGGGCAAGACCGAAGAGCACCTCAACCGGGTCTACGACGAGATCGAGGCCGCCGGATATCCGCAGCCGGTGGTGATTCCCCTCAACCTGGAAACCGCCCTGCCGCACCAGTACGACGAACTGGCGGCGACCATCGAGCGCGAATTCGGCCACCTCGACGGCCTGCTTCACAACGCCTCGATCCTCGGCCCGCGCACGCCGCTGGAGCAGCTTTCCGGCGACCACTTCATGCGCGTCATGCAGATCAACGTGAACGCCGAGTTCATGCTCACCAGTACCCTGCTGCCGCTGCTCAAGCTCTCCGAGGACGCCTCGGTGCTGTTCACCTCCAGCAGCGTCGGCCGCAAGGGACGCGCCTACTGGGGCGCCTACGCAGTGTCGAAGTTCGCCACCGAGGGCCTGATGCAGGTGCTCGCCGACGAAGTCGAAGGCACCTGCGCGGTGCGCGCCAACAGCATCAACCCCGGCGGCACCCGCACCGACATGCGCGCCCAGGCCTACCCCGGGGAGAACCCCATGAGCCGGCCGGGGCCGGAAGAGATCATGCCGGTCTACCTGTACCTGATGGGACCGGACAGCAAGGGCGTCAACGGCCAGGCGTTCGACGCCCAGCAGACGTCGAACATGCCCTGATCCGTCGCGCGGCGTCCCTCAGGGACGCTTGCGGCCGAAGCCCGGACGCTGGCCCTCGCCGGCCGGCGGACTGCGGCGCTTGGTCGGCGCCGGTGCCGGCCTGGGCTTGCGCGCCGGCCGCTCGGCCAGCTCGACGGGCGGCCGCTCGCCGGACGGCTTGCCCGGACGCTTGCGAGCGGACTCGCCAGATGGACGCTCCCCGCCCGGATTCCCCGGGCGCTTGCGCGCGGGCTCGCTGGACGGGCGCTCTCCGGCCGGCCGGCCCGGCCGCTTGCGCGCCGATTCGGCCGGACGCTCGGCGACCGGCGTGCCGCGGCCGCGCGGTGCCTGCTCCTCCTTCGGCCGGCGCGGGGCGCGGCGCTCCTGTGCCTCTGCGCCCTCATGGGCCGGACGCAGCACCCGCTCGCGCGACCCGCTGCGGCCGACCGGCTTGGCCGACTTGCGCTGCAGGCGCTCGATCTTCTCGCGGAACTTCGGCTTCATTTCCGGCAGCGCCACCGGCTCCAGACCCACCTCGCTGCCGAGGACGTCCACCTCGCCCTGGGTCATCTCCCGCCAGCGGCCCACGGACAGGTCGGCGGTCATGAACACCGGACCGAAACGCACCCGCTTCAGCCGGCTCACCACCACCCCCTGCGACTCCCACAGGCGGCGCACCTCGCGGTTGCGGCCTTCCATCACCACGCAGTGGAACCAGCGGTTGAGGCCCTCGCCGCCAGGCGCCTCCTTGATGTCGGTGAAGCGTGCCGGACCGTCCTCCAGCATCACCCCGCGCTTGAGCGCTTCGAGCATTTCCTCGGTGACCTCGCCGCGCACGCGCACCGCATACTCGCGGTCCATTTCGTAGGAGGGATGCATCAGCCGGTTGGCCAGCTCGCCGTCGGTGGTGAACAGCAGCAGGCCGGTGGTGTTGATGTCGAGCCGGCCGATGTTGATCCAGCGGCCGTCCTTCAGGCGCGGCAGGCGGTCGAACACGGTCGGCCGGCCTTCCGGGTCGTTGCGGGTGCAGATCTCGCCCTCGGGCTTGTTGTAGATCAGCACGCGGCGCACCGCTTCGGCGGCTTCCTCGCGCCTGAGCAGACGACCGTCGAGGGCGATGGCGTCGTTGCGGCCGACGCGCTGGCCGAGCGTGGCGACCACCCCGTTGACCAGCACCCGGCCCTCGGTGATCCGCGTCTCGACCTCGCGCCGGGAGCCGAGGCCCATGCGCGCCAGCACCTTCTGCAGCTTCTCGCCCTGGGCGGCAGGCAGGGAATTCTCTTTATGTTCGCTCATCTGGGCACCTCCCGGTGTATCGGTTCCGCTTGAATGGGGGCGCGCATCATACGCGCATCGCCGGCGGGGCGCATCCGCCCGCCGGACTCAGTCGAGCAGGGCCACGGCCTCGGCGGCCAGACGCTCGATGGTCGCCCAATCGCCGCGCGCCATGGCCTCGCCGTCGAGCATCCAGGAGCCGCCCACGCACATCACGTTGGGCTGCGCCATGTACTCCCGGAGGTTGCCCGGCCGGATGCCGCCGGTGGGGCAGAAACGGATGCCGGGAAAGGGCGCGAAGAAGGCCTGCAGCGCCGCCACGCCGCCGCAGACCTCCGCCGGGAACAGCTTGAAGCGCCGGTAGCCCAGGCTGTGGCCGAGCATCAGGTCGGAGGCGCTGCTGGCCCCGGGCAACAGCGGCAGCGGGCTTTCCAGGCCGGCCTGGAGCAGCTCCGCGGTGCAGCCGGGGCTGACCACGAACTGCGCCCCGGCGGCCTCGGCCTCGGCCAGCATCCGCGCATCGAGCACGGTGCCGACGCCGACGCACAGCTGCGGCCGCTCCCGGCGCAGGGTACGGATGGCCGTCAGCCCGTGCTCCGAGCGCAGGGTGATCTCCAGGGTGCGCAGGCCGCCGGCGGCCAGGGCATCGGCCAGCGGCAGGATGTGCGCCGCCTGGCGCACGGTGACCACCGGCAGGATCCGCGCCTGGGCGCAGAGAGTGTCGAGGCGGGCGATCTTCTCGGCCATCGGGACGGACATGCGACGCTCCTCGGCGCTCAGGGGCACCAGTAGACCTCGAGGGGAGAATGCAGGAAGGCGCGGATCGGCATCTGCAGGACATCCTCGCCGGCCAGCGCGGCGCGCAGGGTGGCCAGCTTGGCCCCGCCCTGGATCTGCAGCAGGGTCAGCCGGGCCGCGGCCAGCAGCGGCAGGCTCAGCGTCAGGCGCTGGTGCGGCACGCTCGGCGCCAGCATCGGCAGGCAGCGGCGCGGACAGCCGGGATCGAGCGCCGCGGCCAGGTTCGGGCTGCCGGGGAACAGCGACGCGGTGTGGCCGTCCTCGCCCATGCCCAGCACCAGCACGTCGATCGGCTGGGGCAGCCCGGCCAGCGCCGCGTCGGCCAGCTGCGCCGCCGCCTCCAGGGACGCGGCCGGCCGGTAGAGCCCGACAAACTGCGCCGGCGCCGCCTGGCCACGCAGCAGATGGCGCTCCACCAGACCGGCATTGCTGTCCGGATGGCCGAGCGGCACCCAGCGCTCGTCGGCCAGGCCGATCGTCACCCGCTGCCAGTCCAGCGCCTGCTCGGCCAGCCGCTCGAAGAAGGCGACCGGGCTGCGTCCGCCGGACACCACCAGGGTCGCCCGCCCCTGCGTGTCGATGGCCGCCCGCAGGGCGTCCGCCACCTGCCGGGCCATGGCCGCCGCCAACCCTTCGGCATCGGCCAGCTCATGGGTAGCTATTCCCGGGGGCAACCCAACTGCATGAATAGACATAGAAAATCCCCGTATCGGCCCTCTCGGTGAGCGCCCGTTGCACTGAATGTACTTTTTACCAGCTTAGAAAAGAAAATCCCCCCTTCAGCGGGAATTTCCCCGGACTCTGTTGTAATAAAACTACCAAGTCTTGTAAAACGCAGAAAAGCCCTCCAGATTAAGGACAGGGAAACGTCATGAGAAATTTCCTCGAACAGATCCAGGGGCGCCTCGACGATCTGAACAAGGCTGAGCGCAAGGTCGCCGAGGTCATTCTGCAGGACCCGCAACAGGTCATGGGTCTGAGCATCGCCGCCCTGGCCCAGGCGGCCGGCGTCAGCGAACCGACCGTCAACCGCTTCTGCCGCTCCCTCGACGCCAGTGGCTACCCGGCGCTGAAGATCCAGCTGGCGCAGAGCCTGGCCAGCGGCGCCGCCTATGTCAGCCAGGCGGTGGCGGCGGACGACGGTCCCGCCACCTACACGCGCAAGATCTTCGGCAGCACTATCGCCGCCCTCGACAACGCCTGCCAGGGACTCGACCCGCAGAGCGTCGACCGGGCCGTCGACCTGTTGATCCAGGCCCGGCAGATCCACTTCTTCGGCCTCGGCGCCTCCGCCTCGGTGGCCCTGGACGCGCAGTACAAGTTCTTCCGCTTCAATCTGGCCGTAGCGGCACAGAGCGACGTGCTGATGCAGCGCATGCTCGCCTCGGTGGCCCATACCGGCGACCTCTTCGTGATCATTTCCTACACCGGGCGCACCCGAGAGCTGGTCGAGGTGGCGCACCTGGCTCGCAGCAACGGCGCCTCGGTGCTCGGCCTGACCGCTGCCGGCTCGCCGCTGGCCAGGGCCTGCAGCCACAGCCTGGACGTTCCCCTACAGGAAAACACCGACATCTACATGCCGATGTCCTCGCGGATCATCCAGCTCACCGTGCTCGACGTGCTGGCCGCCGGCGTGACCCTGCGCCGCGGCACCGACTTCCAGACGCACCTGCGCAAGATCAAGGAAAGCCTGACGCAGACCCGCTACCCGACCGACGACGAAGTGACCGAGGAGTGACCGCCCAGGACGCAGGGAGTCAAGCAGGCGAGCGCTCCAGCCACGCCTGCAGGGCCAGCCCGGCGCCCAGCAGGCCGGGCTGCTCGGCCGTCGCCAGCCAGACCGGGATGTCCTCCAGATAGTCGCTCATCACCCCCTTGTCGACGAAGCAGCGGGCGAAGCCGCTGCCCTGCAGGAAGTCGGCGAAATGCGGCAGCATGCCGCCGGCCAGATAGACCCCGCCGCGCGCGCCCAGGGTCAGCGCGTGGTTGCCGGCGACCCGTCCCAGCCAGCAGCAGAACTGCTCCAGCACCGCCGCCGCGCCGGCCTCCCCGGCCAGTGCCGCGGCGCTCACCGCGGCGGCCGAGTCGAACTGCGGCGCCCGTCCGTCGAGGACGCAACTGGCGCGGTACAGCCGCAGCAGGCCGCCGCCGCTGAGCACGCTTTCCGCGGAAACGTGGCCGAGTTCGCGCTGCATCACCTGCCACAGCGCCACCTCGCGGGCGCTGCCGAGCGGCAGGTCGACATGCCCGCCCTCGCCCGGCAACACCCGCCAGCCGCCCGCGCCGTCCGGCAGCAGGGCGCTGACGCCGAGCCCGGTGCCTGGCCCCAGCACCAGCCGGGGGCAGCCGGTCGCGGCCAGGCCGGGGCGGATGGTCAGCCGCTCGTGGTCGGCCAGGGCGGTCATGCCCAGGGCCATGGCGGCGAAGTCGTTGATCACCAGCAGCTGGCGCAGGCCCAGCGCATGGGTCAGCGCCAGGCGGCCGAACTGCCAGGGGTTGTTGGTCAGGCGGAACCGGTCGCCATGCACCGGACCGGCGCAGGCCAGGCAGGCCGTCTCCAGCGCATCCAGCGGCAGCCCCAGTTCGGCGAGATAGGCGCGGATCGCCTCCTCCGGGCCGGGATAGTCGCCCGTGGCCAGCACCCGCAGCGCCTGCGGCCGGCCATCCCGCCAGAGGGCGAAGCGCACATGGGTGCCACCGATGTCGGCAATCAGGGCCAGCCTCATTCGAGGGTCCCGAGACGCCCGGTGAACACACAGGCGCCCTCCTCGGCCGAACTGAAGGCCGCGCGCATGAAGGCGAACAGCTCGCGGCCGCAGCCCACGCCGGCATCCTCCGGCGGCGCGAGCGTCTCCCGCGTCGCCCATTCCTCCGCCGGCAGCAGCACGTCCAGCGTGCCGCGCTCACCGTCCAGGCGAATCGGGTCGCCGTCGCGCAGCCGGGCCAGCGGTCCGCCCTCCTGCGCCTCGGGACAGACGTGGATGGCCGCCGGGACCTTGCCGGAGGCCCCGGACATGCGCCCGTCGGTGACCAGCGCGACGCGGTAGCCGCGGTCCTGCAGCACCCCGAGGTAGGGGGTGAGCTTGTGCAGCTCGGGCATGCCGTTGGCCTTCGGGCCTTGGAAACGCACCACCGCCACCAGATCGCGCTCCAGCTCGCCGGCCTGGAAGGCCGCGGCCAGCTCGGCCTGGCTGGCGAAGACCCGCGCCTGGGCCTCGACCACCCGGTGCTCCGGCGCCACCGCGGAGACCTTGATTACCCCGCGGCCGAGATTGCCCTGCAGCACGCGCAGGCCGCCTTCGGCGGAGAACGGCCGGGCCACCGGGCGCAGGACGTCTTCGTCGAGGCTCTGCTGCGGGCCTTCGCGCCAGACCAGCCGGCCCTCCTCGAGGAACGGCTCCTGGCTGTAGCGGGAAAGCCCGCGGCCCAGCACGGTGTTGACGTCCTCGTGCAAGAGCCCGGCGCCGAGCAGCTCGCGGATCAGGAAGGGTGTGCCGCCGGCGGCATGGAAGTGGTTCACGTCGGCCTGGCCGTTGGGATAGACCCTGGCGATCAGCGGCACTACCTCGGACAGCTCGGCCATGTCCTGCCAGGTCAGGCGAATGCCGGCGGCCTGGGCCATGGCCGGCAGGTGCAGGCTGTGGTTGGTCGAGCCGCCGGTGGCGAGCAGCGCCACCACCGCGTTGACCACCGCCTTCTCGTCGAAGACCTCGCAGAGCGGCAGGTAGTCGCCGGCCTGCCGAGTCAGCCGCGTCACCTGGCGGGCCGCCTCGCGGGTCAGCGCGTCGCGCAGCGGCGTGTACGGATTGACGAAGGCGGCGCCCGGCAGATGCAGGCCGATCACCTCCATCAGCATCTGGTTGGTGTTGGCGGTGCCGTAGAAGGTGCAGGTTCCGGGACCGTGATAGGACTTCATCTCCGAATCGAGCAGCTCGGCGCGGCTGGCCTTGCCCTCGGCGTAGCGCTGGCGGGTCTCGGCCTTCTCCTTGTTGGAGAGACCCGAGGGCATCGGCCCGCCGGGCACGAAGAGGAACGGCAGATGGCCGAAGCGCAGCGCGCCGATCACCAGGCCGGGGACGATCTTGTCGCAGATCCCCAGGCACAGCGCCGCGTCGAACAGGTTGTGGGACAACGCCACCGCGGTGGCCATGGCGATCACGTCGCGGCTGGCCAGGCTCAGCTCCATCCCCGCCTCGCCCTGGGTAACGCCGTCGCACATCGCCGGCACTCCGCCGGCGAACTGGCCGACCGCGCCGATTTCCTGCAGGGCGGCCTTGATGATCGGCGGAAAATGCTGATAGGGCTGGTGCGCCGAGAGCATGTCGTTGTAGGCCGAGACGATGGCCACGTCGACCTGATCGGGCAGGCGCAGACGCTGCTTGTCGTCCTCGCCGCAGGCGGCCACGCCGTGGGCGAAGTTGGCGCAAGGCAGCTTGGTGCGCGACGGACCCTCGGCGGCGGCACGGCGCATCTGCTCGAGATAGCGCTCGCGGGTGGCGCGACTGCGCTCGGTCAGCCGCCGGGTGACTTCGAGAATTCGGGGATGCATAGCGGACGCCCTCTGGCTGGTCACCATTCATTTAGGCCCAGGGCCGGAAAATGGACAAGCCACAGGCGGCTGCGCCGCCGCCCCGCTCAGGAGTCGTCCGCCGTCCGCTCCAGACCGGCGTCGCCCGCGGCATCCGCCTCCGGCAGGTCGTCGAAGTCGCTCTTGAGGCCCTGCTCCATGGCATCCAGCTCGGCCAGCAGGCTGCGGAAGCTGGTCTGCCCGGCCGGCTCACCGCACACCGGCAGGCCGGCCGGCGAGGGCTCGTCGTCTACCGCAGTAGCGTCCGGCCCGGGCTCCAGGCTGCGCAGGACCGCCATCGGCGGCAGCTCGTCGAGGCTCTTCAGGTTGAAATGGTCGAGGAAGGCGCGGGTGGTAGCGAACAGTGCCGGCCGGCCGGGCACCTCGCGGTAGCCGACCACCCGTATCCACTCGCGCTCCTGCAGGGTCTTGATGATGTTGCTGCTCACCACCACGCCGCGCACCTCCTCGATCTCGCCGCGGCTGATCGGCTGGCGGTAGGCGATCAGCGCCAGGGTTTCCAGCAGGGCCCGCGAGTAGCGCTGCGGCCGCTCCTCCCAGAGACGCCCGACCCAGGGCGCGAAGCGCTCGCGAACCTGCAGGCGATAGCCGGAGGCCACCTCCTTCAGCTCGAAGGCGCGGCCCCGGCAGGAGCCCGCAAGGATCGCCAGGGCGTCGCGCAGGCGGGCCGGCTCGGGGCGCTCGGCCTCCTCGAACAGCTCGCCGAGGCGCTCCAGCGACAGCGGCCGGCCGGCGGCGAGCAGCCAGGCTTCCAGCAGCACGGCCAGCTCGGCCGGATCGTTCAGGTTCATTCCGCTTCTCCCGAAGGCTCGTCGCCGCGCAGGCGCACATGGATGGGCGCGAAGGGTTCGGTCTGCACCAGCTCGACCAGCGACTCCTTGATCAGCTCGAGCACCGCCATGAAGGTCACCACCACCCCCAGGCGCCCCTCCTCGGCGCGGAACAGCTGCACGAAGGGCACGAAATGGCCATCGCGCAGACGCTCCAGCACCTCGCTCATGCGCTCTCGGGTGGACAGCACCTCGCGGGTGATCTGGTGACTCTCGAACAGGTCGGCGCGACGCAGCACCTCGGCCATGGCCAGCAGCAGCTCGTCCAGGCCGACCGTCGGCAGCAGGCGGCGCACCCGCGCCTGCGGCGCCTCCAGCTGCGCCGGGTGCAGTTCACGACCGACCCGCGGCAGGCCGTCGAGTTCCTCGGCGGCGCTCTTGAAGCGCTCATACTCCTGCAGGCGGCGGATCAGCTCGGCGCGCGGGTCCTCCTCGTCCTCCTCGGCCTGCGCCGGGCGCGGCAGCAGCATGCGCGACTTGATCTCGGCGAGCATGGCGGCCATCACCAGGTATTCGGCGGCCAGCTCCAGGCGCGCGACCTTCATCAGCTCGACGTAGCCCATGTACTGGCGGGTGATCTCGGCCACCGGAATGTCGAGGATGTCGATGTTCTGCCGACGGATCAGGTAGAGCAGCAGATCGAGCGGCCCCTCGAAGGCCTCGAGGAACACCTCCAGGGCATCCGGCGGGATGTACAGATCCTGCGGCAGCTCGGTCAGCGCCTGTCCGTAGATCAACGCGAAGGGCGGCTCCTCGCTTGCGTCGGCCTCAGGGGCGGCGCTGGCTTCGTCCGGCATGGACTCGGCGGCCGGCGCGGCGCCGGCCGGTACTGGGCGGCGCAAGACTCAGGCTTCGCCGGCGAAGGGCGCCGGATCGCCGCAGCCGACGCGCAGCACCTCGGGCTCGCTGTCGAGCAGACTGACCACGGTGGAGGCTTCCAGCGTGCCGGCGCCGCCGTCGATAATCAGGTCGACGTGGTGTTCGAGACGCCGGCGCATCTCCGCCGGGTCGCTCAGCGGCAGCGTCTCGCCGGGCAGGATCAGGCTGGCGCTCATCAGGGGCTCGCCGAGCTCGGCCAGCAGGGCTTGGGCGATCGGATTGGCCGGGATGCGCAAGCCGACGGTGCGCCGCTTGGGATGCAGCATGATCCGCGGCACCTCGCGGCTGGCGTTGAGGATGAAGGTGTAGGGGCCCGGGGTCCAGGTCTTGAGCAGACGGAAGGCGCCGGTGTCGACCCGGGCGAACAGGCTCAGCTGCGAGAGGTCGCTGCACACCAGGGTGAAGTTGTGCCGCTCGTCCAGCTGGCGCAGGCGGCGGATGCGCTCCAGGCCGGCCTTGTTGCCGAGCAGGCAGCCGAGCGCGTAGGAGGCATCGGTGGGATAGACGATCACCCCGCCGCCACGGACGATTTCCACGGCCTGGCGAATCAGGCGCAGCTGGGGGTTTTCCGGATGGATCTGAAAGTACTGACTCACATGGATTCCCTGTTCAGAGGGCGGCGCAGCGATGGACATGGGGGAAACGCGTCCAGAGAAGCGGCAGATCGTCCGGCAGCGAGCGGTACAGCCCCAGCTCGGACCAGGTGTCGGGGGCATGGAAATCACTGCCGGCGCTGGCCAGCAGACCGAATTCGCGGACCAGAATGGCCAGACTGCCGGTCTGCTCGGCCGGCTGCAGGCCGTTGCTGACCTCCAGCGCATGGCCACCGGCGTGGATGAAGTCACCGACCAGACGGCGCCGCTTGCTGCGGGTGAAGTCGTAGTGCCAGGGATGCGCCAGGCTGATCCAGGCGCCGGCCGCGCGCAGGGTGTCGACCGCCTGCTCGAGGCTCGGCCAATACTGCTTGATGTCGCCCAGCTTGCCCGCGCCCAGCCACTTGTGGAAGGCCTCCGCGCGGTCCCGGGCATGCCCGGCGCGCACCAGGAACTCGGCGAAGTGCGGGCGCGCCGGCGCGTTGTCGCTGTCACCCAGCTCGCGCTGCACCGCCCGGGCGCCCTCCAGGGCCCCGTCCATGCCCTTGCCGGCCAGCCGCCGGGCGATCTCCGCAGCCCGCTGCCAGCGGCCCTCCTGCAGCCCGGCGAGGGCCTGGCGCAACGCCGGCGCATCGCTGGCGAAGGCGTAGCCGAGCACGTGCACGGTGGCCCCGCCCCACAGGGCGGACAGCTCGATGCCGTTGATCAGCTCGATGTCCAGCCCGGCACTGGCGGCCTGCGCCTCGGGGAGGCCGTCCAGGGTGTCGTGGTCGGTCAGCGCCAGCAGCCGGACGCCGCGTCCGTGGGCGCGGCGAACCACCTCGGCGGGGCTCAGGGCGCCGTCGGAAGCGGTACTGTGGCAGTGCAGATCGACCTTCATGGGGCTGGCTTTCGCGTCTGTCGAGGTTTGTTATTATGCCGCCACATCCCGCGTCTGGCTGCCACAGTGAAACAATTCATCGATTTCATCCCGCTGATTCTCTTTTTCATCGTCTACAAGCTGGAGCCCCGCGCCGTCGAACTGGCCGGCCATACCTTCACCCTCGGCGGCATCTTCAGCGCCACCGCGGTACTGATCCTCGCCTCGCTGCTGGTCTATGGCGCCCTGTTCCTGGCCCAGCGCCGCCTGGAAAAGGGCCAGTGGATCACCCTGCTCGCCTGCCTGGTGTTCGGCGGCATGACCCTGACCTTCCACAGCGAGACCTTCCTCAAGTGGAAGGCGCCGGTGGTCAACTGGCTGTTCGCCCTGGGCTTCGCCGCCAGCCACTTCATCGGCGACCGCCCGCTGATCCAGCGCATCATGGGCCACGCGGTCAGCCTGCCGGCGCCGCTGTGGACGCGCCTGAACCTCGCCTGGGTGGCGTTCTTCGTGTTCAGCGGCTGCGCCAACCTGTTCGTCGCCTTCACCTTCCACGACTTCTGGGTCGACTTCAAAGTGTTCGGCAGCCTGGGCATGACCGTCCTGTTCCTGGTCGGCCAGGGGATCTTCCTCGCCCGCCACATGCATGAACACAACACCGAATCCGCCGCCAAATCCAAGGACTGACATGCTCTACGCCATCATCGCCACCGACGCGGCAAACTCTCTGGACAAGCGCCTGGGCGCTCGTCCCGCCCACCTCGCCCGCCTGCAGCAACTGAAGGAAGAAGGCCGCCTGGTGCTGGCCGGCCCGCACCCGGCGGTAGACAGCCCCGCCCCCGGCCCGGCCGGCTTCAGCGGCAGTCTGGTGGTCGCCGAGTTCGACTCCCTGGAGGCCGCCCGCAGCTGGGCCGAGGCCGACCCCTACTGCGCCGCCGGCGTGTATGCCGACGTCAAGGTCAAGCCCTTCAACAAGGTCCTGCCCTGACCCGGCGCCGCCATGAGCGAACTGCTGCTGATCGACGACGACTGCGAGCTGTGCGAGCTGCTGGCCAGCTGGCTGGGCCAGGAAGGCTTCCAGGTGCGCGCCAGCCATGACGGCCACGACGCCCGCATCGCCCTCGCCGAAAAGACCCCGGATGCCGTGGTGCTGGACGTGATGCTGCCCGACGGCTCCGGCCTCGAGCTGCTCAAGCAGCTGCGCGGCGACTATCCGGACCTGCCGGTGCTGATGCTCTCCGCCCGTGGCGAGCCGCTGGACCGCATCCTCGGCCTGGAGCTCGGCGCCGACGACTACCTGGCCAAGCCCTGCGATCCGCGCGAACTGACCGCCCGCCTGCGCGCCGTGCTGCGCCGCAGCCAGCCGCCGGCGGCTTCCAGCCAGCTGGAGCTGGGCGACCTGTGCTTCAGCACGGCGCGCGGGGTGGTCGACATCGGCGGCCACGAGATCGCCCTCACCGCCTCCGAGAGCCGCCTGCTCGAAGCCCTGCTGCGCCAGCCCGGCGAGCCGGTGGACAAGCAGAGCCTGGCGCAACTGGCCCTCGGCCGCAAACTGACCCTCTACGACCGCAGCCTGGACATGCACGTCAGCAACCTGCGCAAGAAGCTCGGCCCCCACCCGGACGGCAGTCCGCGCATCCTCGCCCTGCGCAGCCGCGGCTACTACTACAGTCTCTGAAGGCGCCTTTACCTAGCCTTTACCCTCGCCTGACCGCACCTGACCCTGCACTCTCTAGACTGAAATCGTCCGGCACACAGCCGATCCCGCACTACTGAGGAGACACACCATGCGCAAGACTCTTTCCATGCTGCTGCTCGCCGCCGCCCTGCCCGCCGCCGCGCTCGCCGCCGAACACGGCGAGCGGGGGCCGGCCTGCGACATGGGCTCCGGCTATTACCATAAAGGGGCGGACGGCATGGCCGGAATGCCCGGGAAGATGGGCGGCATGCACGGGTTCAACCTGAACCCCGAACAGCGCAAGACGATGCACAAGGCCTACCAGGAAGCCGCCCAGGAGAAGCGCGAGATCACCCAGCGCTACCTGGACAAGCTGTCCGAGGCCGACAAGGAGGCCATGCAGAAGGAACTGCAGGCCAGCCGCGACAAGGCCGACAAGGCCTTCCGCGACCAGCTGACGCCGGAGCAGCTGAAGGCCTTCGACGAGCGCAAGGCCGAGCAGGAAAAACGCCGCGCCGAGTGGGAAGAATTCCGCAAGTGGAAGGCCGAGAAGGAAGGCAAGCCGCAGTAGGCCTTTCCCCGCCGAACCGCCGGCCAGGCGGTTCGGCTTTCGCCCTCCGCAGCACCGGATTTCCCATGCGTTCACTCTTCTGGCGAGTCCTCGCGGCATTCTGGCTGGCCCTGGCGCTGGTCGCCGGCCTGTCCATGCTGCTCGGCCGGGCACTGAACAACGATGCCTGGATCATCGCCCGCCATCCCGGCATGCAGGATCTCGCCAGGCGCTGGACGGAGCGCTACGAGGCTCAGGGGGCGCTGGCCGCACAGCCCCTGCTGGACGAGAACCGCGACCAGTACCGCGTCTCCGTCCAGGTGCTGGACGAGACCGGCCGCCACCTGTCCAGCCGCGACCTCGCCCGGCACCGTCGGCCGCCGCCACCGCCCGGGTTCGGCGGCCCCCCGCCCCTGCCGCGCTTTCCCTGGCGCCAGCTGAGCCAGGAATACACCAGCCCGGAGAGCGGGCAGACCTACTTCTTCATCTACCGGATTCCCCACGAGGAGCTGAAGGCCTGGCGCCACGACAGCCTGCTCTGGCCGCTCAGCGCCCTGCTCATCGCCCTGGTGGTGCTGACCCTGTTCAGCCTGCTGCTGACCGTCTCGATCACCCGCCCGCTGAACCGCCTGCGCCGCGCCGTGCACGATCTCGGGCAGACCAGCTACCAGCAGAACAGCCTGGCGCGCCTGGCCAACCGGCGCGACGAACTGGGCGTGCTGGCCCGCGACTTCAACCGCATGGGTGCGCGCCTGCAGAGCCTGATCGGCAGCCAGCGCCAGCTGCTGCGCGACGTCTCCCACGAACTGCGCTCGCCGCTGGCGCGGCTGCGCATCGCCCTGGCCCTGGCCGAGCGCGCCGACGCCGAAGAGCGCGCCCGCCTGTGGCCGCGCCTGATCCAGGAATGCGACCGCCTGGAGGCGCTGATCGGCGAGATCCTCACCCTGGCGCGCCTCGATGCCGACTCCGGCACGGCGCGCCCGATCGACCTGGCCGAACTGCTCGCACGCCTGCGCAATGACTATGCCCTCAGCGCCAAGGGACGGAAAATCCGCAGCGAACTGGCGCCCGGACTCGACCTGTCGGGCTGGCCGGACATGCTCGAACGGGCGCTGGACAACCTGCTGCGCAATGCCCTGCGCTTCAGTCCGGCGGACCAGCCGGTGGAAATCCGCGCCGAACGCCAGGGCGAGCATCTGCTGCTCAGCGTGCGCGATCACGGTCCGGGCGTGGCACCGGAGCACCTGGCCCGCCTGGGCGAACCCTTCTACCGCGCGCCCGGCCAGAGCGCGGCCGGCCACGGACTGGGCCTGGCCATCGCCCGGCGCGCCGCGGAACGCCACAACGGCCAGCTGCTCCTCGCCAACCATCCGGACGGTGGTTTCGTCGCCACCCTGGACCTGCCGCTGAGCACGCCCCGCTGAGCCGCCGGCTCAGCCCGGCCAGGCACTGACGAAATCGGCCGGCGCCAGCCGCTGCGGCACCCGCAACCCGCCCTCCGGCGTCCCCAGGTAGAGAAAGCCGACGATCCGCTCGTTGCCGGCCAGCCCCAGGCCGGCCGCCACCCACGGGTCGTAGGCCGCATCGCCGGTGCGCCACATCGCCCCGAGTCCCTGGGCATGGGCAGCCAGCAACAGGGCATGAGCGGCGCAGCCGGCGCTCAGGACCTGTTCCACGTCCGGCACCCGCGGGTGCTCCTTCAGGCTGGCGATTACCACCACCAGCAGGGGCGCGCGCAGGGGCGCGCTGCGGGCCTTCTGCAGGACCTCCTCGCGGGCCTCCGGCTGGCTGGCAGCGATGGCGCTGGCGAACAGCTCGCCGAGGCGCTCCCGGCCCTCGCCCTCCACGGTCAGAAAGCGCCAGGGACGCAGCTGGGCATGATCCGGCGCACGCAGGGCAGCGGCGAACAGACGCTCGCGCTGCTCGGCGCTCGGTGCCGGATCATGCAGGCGAGCGACGGAAACGCGGTTGAGCAGGGCATCGAGAGCCTCCATGGGCACCTCCTTGGCTGTGATGGGAAGAGTCTACGCCGCGCCGTCGGGCTCCGCCCTGTTCGGGCGCCCCCTTCAAGCGACCCGCTCCGGCGCCAGATCCGGCTGCAGAGGCGGCGTCAGCGGCGGCAGGCCATAGGCGGCACGGGCCTTGTCGCAGTGGGGATTGGCCAGGCCGTTGCTCCAGGCCGCCTCGAACTCCCGGCAGGTGCTGGAGCGCTGCTCGTAGAGGGTGCAGCGCACCGCGCCGCCGACCTCGCCGAGCAGGCCGATGCAGCGCACCGGCTTGCTTTCGGTACCACACATCGCCGCCCGGTGCGGGCCGACCGGCAGCACCAGATCATCCGGCACGAGCCCGCCGGCGGAGCGGCATTCGCCCCAATAGAAGGACACACGAAAATGCGCGCAGCAGGCGCCGCACGTCAAACAAGGATTCTGATCGGACATGATGGGAAACTGACAAGAAACCGGCACGGGCCGGCACCCAGGCTGCACGAAGGTTCGGCAGAAAAGCCGCATGGACACCCTCGCCAGCCTGCCCCTGACAAGCGGCGCTATTCTATTCGCCGCCCTGCACTTGTGAAGAGGGCCGCGCGCCCGGCGAGTCAGCCCGGCGGTTTACAGAGCAATCGGCGCAGGTAGAATGGCCCGCCTTGAACCTTCAGCCCAGGCATCTTTCCATGGCTTTGCCGACCCTGCGCATTATCGGCTTCATTCTCGGCATCTTCCTGATCACTCTCGCCATCGGCATGGTCCTGCCGATGCTGACCCTGGTGATCTACGAACACAGCCACGAGATCGAGCCCTTCGTCTGGGCGAGCATGATCACCCTCAGCGCCGGGGTCGCCCTGATCCTCCCCGGCCGCCCGGAACAGGTGCACCTGCGCCCGCGCGACATGTACCTGCTGACCACCGCCAGCTGGCTGGTGGTCTGCCTGTTCGCCGCCCTGCCGCTGAACCTGCTGCAGAACATCAGCTACACCGATGCCTTTTTCGAGGCCATGTCCGGCATCACCACCACCGGCTCGACCGTGCTGTCCGGCCTGGACAGCGCCTCGCCGGGCCTGCTGATGTGGCGCTCCATGCTGCACTGGCTGGGCGGCATCGGCTTCATCGGCATGGCGGTGGCGATCCTGCCGCTGCTGCGCGTCGGCGGCATGCGGCTGTTCCAGACCGAATCCTCGGACTGGTCGGAAAAGGTGATGCCGCGCTCGCACATGGTCGCCAAGTACATCGTCGCCATCTACGTCGGCTTCACCCTGCTCGGCATC
Organism: Azotobacter chroococcum; assembly: GCF_004339665.1. Lineage (GTDB taxonomy): Bacteria > Pseudomonadota > Gammaproteobacteria > Pseudomonadales > Pseudomonadaceae > Azotobacter > Azotobacter chroococcum. The sequence continues at coordinate 1,022 of NZ_SMMU01000018.1, read as the reverse complement.
CTGGCCTTCCATCTGGCCGGGATGGGCTGGTTCGACGCCATCAACCATTCCATGTCGGCGATTTCCACCGGCGGCTTCTCCACCTCGGATGCCTCGATGGCCAAGTTCGGTCCGGCCACGCACTGGACCGCCATCGTTCTCATGCTGCTCGGCGGCCTGCCCTTCACCCTCTATGTCACCACCCTGCGCGGCAACCACCAGGCCTTGCTCCGCGACCACCAGGTGCGCGGCTTCATGGGGATGCTGAGCCTCACCTGCCTGCTGTTCGGCCTCTGGTACTGGCAGCACTCCGAGCACCACTTCGTCGACGCCCTGCGCATCGTCACGCTGAACGTGGTGTCGGTGGTCACCACCACCGGCCTCGTCCTGGGCGATTACACCCAGTGGGGCGGTTTCGCGGTGATGGTGTTCTTCTACCTGACCTTCGTCGGCGGCTGCTCGGGCTCGACCAGCGGCGGGCTCAAAGTGTTCCGCTTCCAGGTCGCCTACGTGCTGCTCAAGTCCAGCATGCGCCAGCTGATCCATCCCCGCGCGGTGCTCAAGCAGCAGTACAACGGCCACAACCTGGACGAGGAGATCGTCCGCTCGATCCTCACCTTCTCGTTCTTCTTCACCGTCACCATCGGCGCGATCGCCCTCGGCCTGAGCCTGCTCGGCCTCGACATGATCACCGCCCTGAGCGGCGCCGCCACCGCGGTATGCAACGTCGGCGTCGGCCTCGGCCCGATCATCGGCCCGGCCGGCAATTTCGCCAGCCTGCCGGATTCCGCCAAGTGGCTGCTGTCGATCGGCATGCTGCTCGGTCGCCTGGAGATCATCACCGTGCTGGTGCTGCTGACCCCGAGTTTCTGGAAGGCTATGTCTGAGTTAGCTGTTGCATGGCTGCTCGCCCCAGCGCCTCCCTCAAGCAAATCAATGGATTGAGCGGCGTCTTGTAGCGCTCGAGCAGGCGGCGCCATCCCAGGTAATGGGTCAGGTACTTGGTGGCTACACCATGAAAGCGGATCATCCAGCTCTTCAGA
>NZ_SMMU01000017.1 GCF_004339665.1 Azotobacter chroococcum | reverse complement strand
CGCTTGAGCCTTTCGTCTCAACCGAGGCCGCGCATTCTACAGCAGCCTTCGAACCTGTCAAGCGCTTCGATGAACTTTCCTTCACCGCCACCGCCCGCCTTGCCAACCCTCCAGAACCTGCAGCCAACCCCTTGATTTTCAAGGGTTTACGCAGCTCCTGCGAAGGAAGTGGGGCGCATTATAGGGCGTTAACTTTCGGCGTCAATAGAAAGTTGAAATATTTGGCTCATCGCACTTTTCCGAGAAAGACCACCTGAGAAGAAGTCAGCCCTCCCTGAAGCCATAGACCATGTGCCTGATCACTTTGATCCAACTGCATTCAGCTTCAGCAGGGAGAATGCATTCGGCATGCAGCGCCGGGGAGGATGCCCTTGAGCACAGCAGGCATACTTACCCCCGCACGCAGAGCAATCAGCCTGCCCGCTTTCGGCGCCACCATTGCAGCAGGTACTGCACAGGCCCTGAAACCGCATAAACAAGAAAAATCAGCAACAAAATCCGCGGAGGATCGCTGAACACCACGGCGAAGAGCAGCACCACCACCAGAATGGCGACAAAAGGCACCCTCCCCTTGAGATCCAGATCCTTAAAGCTGTAGTACTTGATATTGCTGACCATCAGCATACCTGTACCGGCTACCAGCAGAGCGACAAGGGAAGCAATGTTAGAACCCTGGATACCAAGGTCGCTGAAAGCCCAGACGGTGCCAGCCACCACTCCCGCCGCTGCCGGGCTGGCCAAGCCAATGAAGAAGCGCTTGTCAGCCTTGCCGATCTGCGTATTGAAACGCGCCAGACGCAAGGCAGCACCAGCCACATAGACAAACGCAATCATCCAGCCGACTTTCCCCATGCCGCTCAAGGCCCACTCGAAAGCAAGGATGGCTGGCGCCAAACCAAAGGCCACCATGTCGGAAAGCGAGTCGTACTCGGCGCCGAATGCACTTTGCGTATTGGTCAGGCGAGCCACACGCCCATCCAGGCTATCCAGCACCATCGCGACGAAAACCGTGGCCGCGGCTACATATAGGTTTCCATTGATTGCACTGACGATGGAATAGAAGCCAGCAAAGAGGTTGGCCGTAGTAAACAGATTGGGTAGCAAATAGATACCACGATGACGGACCTTGCGCCCCTCCGCGTCCCGCTCCTCCTCAACGTGCTCGTCGATGGGCAACAGACTTTCAGCTGCGGACCCTTTGTTGGACTCCTCCGGACGTTCGCTCATGAAAGCACCCTGCAGGTTCAGAAAGATTTTTAGCCGACGCCTGCAATGCACGTTTGCAGGCAGTCCGCTCCATGGGGCTTTATACCAGAAGCCCGATTCGCAACAAAAAACGCGGCCAAGGCCGCGTCTTTTTTATTTCATATGCCGAGCTTAGTTCTTGGTTTTGTCGACGATCTTGTTGGCAGCGATCCACGGCATCATGGCTCGCAGCTTTTCGCCGACAACCTCGATGCCATGAGCGGCATTGTTGCGGCGGTAGGCAGTCATCGACGGATAATTGGCAGCACCTTCGGTGATGAACATTTTTGCGTATTCGCCGTTCTGGATACGCTTCAGGGCATTGCGCATGGCAGCACGGGATTCGGCGTTAATGACCTCCGGGCCAGTCACGTATTCACCGTACTCGGCATTGTTGGAAATCGAGTAGTTCATGTTGGCGATGCCACCTTCGAACATCAGGTCGACGATCAGCTTCAGCTCATGCAGACATTCGAAATAGGCCATTTCCGGCGCGTAACCGGCTTCAACCAAGGTCTCGAAACCGGCCTTGACCAGCTCGACGCAGCCACCACACAGTACGGCCTGTTCACCGAACAGGTCGGTTTCGGTTTCATCTTTGAAGGTGGTTTCGATGATGCCGGTACGACCACCGCCGACGCCGCTGGCATAAGACAGGGCAACGTTCTTGGCATTGCCGGAAGCATCCTGGTAAATGGCGATCAGATCGGGAATGCCACCGCCACGGACGAACTCGGAGCGCACGGTATGACCCGGCGCCTTCGGCGCGATCATGATCACGTCCAGATCAGTACGCGGCACTACCTGATTGTAATGGATGGAGAAGCCGTGGGCGAAGGCCAGGGTCGCACCCTTCTTCAGATTCGGCTCGATTTCGTCCTTGTACAAACGCCCCTGGAATTCGTCAGGAGTCAGGATCATCACCACATCGGCAGCGGCAACGGCATCCTTGACACTCTTCACGGTCAGCCCATGAGCTTCAGCTTTGGCTACCGAAGCGGAACCAGCACGCAGGCCGACGCAAACATCAACACCGGAATCCTTCAGGTTGCAGGCGTGCGCATGCCCCTGGGAGCCATAACCGATGATGGCGACCTTCTTGCCCTGAATGATGGAGAGGTCGCAATCTTTGTCGTAATACACTTTCATGAGTTACCCCTGATATCAGGCCCGCAAGGCCTTTCGTTAAATAGTGAGTACTTTGTCGCCACGGGCTATGCCGGTGACGCCACTGCGCACGGTTTCCAAGATCGACGAAGTACCGATGGCGTGTAGGAAGCTATCCAGCTTGTCACTGGTTCCAGTGAGCTGGATGGTATAGACGCTGCTGGTGACATCGACGATCTGCCCACGGAAGATGTCGGTAGTACGCTTGATCTCGGCACGCTGGGCTCCGGTGGCCTTGACTTTGACCAGCAGCAACTCGCGCTCGATGTGCGCACTTTCCGACAGGTCTACCAGTTTGACCACCTCAATCAGCTTGTTGAGGTTCTTGGTGATCTGCTCGATCACCTCATCCTGACCAATGGTGGTCAGAGTCAGGCGGGACAGCGTCGGATCCTCAGTGGGCGCTACGGTGAGGGTCTCGATGTTGTAGTTGCGCTGCGAAAACAGGCCGACTACCCGAGACAGGGCGCCCGGCTCGTTTTCCATCAGCAGGGAAATGATGTGTCGCATGCTCAGGTCCGCTCCGTCTTGCTCAGCCACATATCGCGCATCGCGCCGTCTCTAATTTGCATCGGATAGACGTGCTCGCTGGTATCGACCGCGATATCAAGGAACACCAGGCGGTCTTTCAGGGCGAAGGCCTCCTCCATCATCGGCTTGAGGTCCTTCAGCTCGGTAATGCGCATGCCAACATGACCATAGGCCTCGGCCAGCTTGACGAAATCGGGCAGCGACTCCATGTACGAATGCGAATAGCGGCTGTTGTACTGCATATCCTGCCACTGGCGAACCATACCCAGCGCGCCGTTGTTGAGGTTGATGATCTTCACAGGCAGGTCGTACTGCAGGCAGGTCGACATTTCCTGGATGTTCATCTGGATGCTGCCCTCCCCGGTGACACAGGCCACATCGGCTTCGGGAAAATTCAGCTTGACGCCCATGGCCGCGGGGAAACCGAAGCCCATGGTGCCCAGGCCACCGGAGTTGATCCAGCGATTGGGCTTGGCGTACTTGTAGTACTGGGCAGCGAACATCTGGTGCTGTCCTACGTCGGAGGCGACGTAGGCATCGCCCTTGGTCACCTCGTAGAGGGTCTCGATCACTGTCTGCGGCTTGATGATGCTGCCGTCACCCTTGTCGTAGGGGAACAGGCCGCGCGCGCCACGCCACTCGTCAATCTGTTTCCACCAGCTGGCCACGACATCCTTTTGCGGCATCACACCGATCTCCTTGACGATGGAGATCATCTCGGTGAGCACGCTATCAACCGGCCCGACGATCGGAACGTCGGCCTTGATGGTTTTGGAAATCGACGCAGGGTCGATATCGACGTGAATGATCTTGGCATTCGGACAGAACTTGGCTGCCCCATTGACCACGCGGTCATCGAAACGCGCACCGACGGAGAGGATCACGTCGGAATGATGCATGGCCAGGTTGGCAGTGTAGCTGCCATGCATGCCGAGCATGCCGAGGAATTGCCGGTCGTTGCCCGGATAGCCTCCCAGCCCCATCAGGGTATTGGTCACCGGCAGATTGAGCATCTGCGCCAGCTCGGTCAGCTGGGCGGCAGCCCTGCCCATGATCACGCCACCGCCGGAGTAGAGCACAGGACGCTTGGCTGCCAACAGCATCTCAACGGCCTTGCGAATCTGCCCGGAGTGGCCACGCAGCGCCGGGCTGTAGGAGCGCAGCTTGACCTTCTTCGGATAAACGTATTCATACTTCTGGGTCGGATCGCCCATGTCCTTCGGAATGTCCACCACCACCGGACCGGGCCGGCCGGACTCGGCGATGTAGAAAGCCTTCTTCAGCACCTCGGGGATTTCCGAGGGATGCTTGACGATGAAGCTGTGCTTCACGATCGGCCGGGAAACGCCGATCATGTCGGTTTCCTGAAAAGCATCGCTGCCGACCATGGTGCTCGGCACCTGCCCCGAAATCACCACCATTGGGATGGAATCCATATAAGCGGTGGCGATGCCGGTGACGGCATTGGTGGCACCAGGCCCCGAAGTCACCAGCACCACACCAGCCTTGCCGGTCGCACGGGCATAACCATCGGCCATGTGGGTGGCTGCCTGCTCGTGACGGACCAGGATATGGGTGACTTCCTTTTCCTTGAACAGGGCATCGTAGATGTGCAGAAGAGCACCGCCCGGATATCCGTAGATGTATTTAACGCCTTCGTCGCGCAAGAAGCGGACGACCATTTCAGCGCCGGATAAAAGCTCCACGTTGTTCACCTCTAGAACGCCAGATTGCCGCCCTCGACCGGACGGCCTGAATAGGTTACTGCCAAACAGGCATGAGCGACGGTTGTCGCCGCCTACGCAGCGCTGTCGAGCAAGTATCGGGAGGCCCCAGAGTGTGTTGCAGGATTCTCCCACCCAGCGCGAGGTAACGCGTTGCGGGTGTATCAGGTCGGCGTGGGTGACGCCTCATGTCTGCTGAGCTGAAGCCCGCTTGCGGCGAACCCCACTGCAGCGAACCTTGAATTGTTCGGATTCACTCAGGCCAAGTCAAGTAATGCCTCGGGCTTTCGCCCCTTCTGCCGCTGTGACGGGATGCCATGAGGCGCACTATCGTTCCGGTATAGTAGCGCCAGGCCTCTACCGAGACTTAAGGAGTCACCATGCGACGCATGATCCTCACGAGCCTGCTGCTTACTCTGGGCGCAACCGCGATGGCTGGTCAGGTTTACACCTGGGTGGACAAGCAAGGCGTGACCCACTTCAGTGAGCAACCCCCAAGCGACCAGGCAAGCTCCACACTCAACACGGCCGCTCCGGCCCCCCGGCTGCCTGCAGCGGAAAAACTGCCGCCTGTACAGTCAAACGACCCCGACCAGGAAACCATTGAGCGCAAGGTGAAGCGTGACATCGCCATCCAGGAAGCCAAGCGCCAGGAATACTGCGAAACCGTACGCACCCACTTGGCCCAACTGGAGAACAACCCCAGACTGCGCACACAGATCAATGGAGAAATGCGCAGGCTGACCGAGGAAGAACGCCAGACCCGCATTGCCGACGCGAAAAGGGCCATAGAGGGCAGCTGTCGCTGAACCGGCCGGCGAGCCTCAGTCTCCGCTCGAAACCAGCCTATCGACCTCGCCAAGCGACTCCAGCAGACGCCCCAGCTCGGCCAACCGCTCGGCATAGACCATCTCGGCCATTGGCCGGATTCCCGATACAGCAGGGAGAGCGCTGCCACTCTCAAGGATCTGCTTCATCCGCGGCAGAAAGATCCACTGCAGCCACTCTTCGAAGGCGAGAGCGTCGATACAGAATGGCTGCTTGCTGGAGAGTGCCTCATCGCTCGGTGGCAAGCGAGCCCACAAGCCCAGAACGCGCAACTCCCGCTCGATCAGCAGCAGTTGCTCGGCCAGCGCCGGGATACGCGCATCCATCACAGATTGACCCGCGCCCGCTCGCGGGCCTGTGCCGCGCCAGCCGCATCGCCCTGGCGCTCGCGCGCCTGAGCGATCAGATTCCAAAGACTGGCCTGCAAGGCCGGGCGACCGCCGGCATAGGTCAAGGCGCGGCGCGCCAACTGCTCGGCTTGGGCGGCATCGCCCTGGGCCAGGCGCACCTCGGCCAATCGATAGAGCACCTGCGGCTCGCGCGGGGCGATGCGCTGCGCTCTCTCCAGGCTGGAGGCGGCACTATCCAGATTGCCACTGCCCTGCTCCCGCTGTGCGGTGGTGAGCAGCGCCAAGACCGGACCATCGAGCTGCTCGTCGGCAGCCAGATTTCCCGAAACGGCGGGGCTGCCGCCCGGAGCACCGCTCGGCGCACGGGGCACGGAATAGCCGGCATTACCGTCAGGCGTGGTGGCAGTAATCGGCTGGGAAACGATCGGCGCCACGCTGCCCGAAACACCCGATGCCGGATAGGACTGGATCGGCGCCGAGCTGGCCCCGCCCCCGGGCACCATCACCACCACCCCGGCATCCTCGACAGGAGCCGGCGCCTGGGAAGGCGTCGCTACCGGGGGGCGGGAGGTCGTACCGCTACCGCGCCCCTGCTGCTGGTCGTAAACCGAGCCACTCGCATCCACCACCGGGATCGAGCCATGCTCGACCGTCGCACAGCCACTCAGCAGCACGCTTGCCGCCACTGCACCAAACAACCACCTGTTCACCTGGCGCCCTCTTCGCTCAATTCGACCAGTCGCGCACCCAGTCCATGACATCCTGAACATTCTCGATCACATCCTGCACATTTTCGGCAGGCGCCTGCGGCAACCCACAAGGGGGTCCCGGTGGCGGCTCGCTACCCCGAATATAAGGCATCTGCACCGTATCCGGACAACCCGGCTCGGAGCCCAGCCCATTACGCGCATTCACCCAAACTTCGGTGACATTGTCCGGCACCGGCATGTCCAGCGGCAGCGGGTCGGCCTTGGCCATGAAGTCCGTCCAGACCCTCAGCGCACCGGTGGCGCCGGTCAGTGGCGTCTTGCCGTTGTCGTCGCGCCCCAGCCAGACCACCGCCAGCAGATCCTGACTGAAGCCGGCGAACCAGCTGTCGCGCGAATCGTTGGTGGTACCGGTCTTGCCGGCTAGATTCAGCGAGCGCGGCAGCCGGCTGTAGACCGAACGCCCGGTTCCCTCGCGCATCACCCGCTGCATGGCGTTCTGCAGCAGATAGATGGCCCCCGGATCGAAGCGCTGCTGGATCTGGAACGGGTAGCGCTTGAGCGGCTCGCCGGCGGAGTCCAGGACACTGCGGATGCCGCGCAGCGGCGTGTTGAAACCGCCGCTGGCGATGGTCAGGTACATGCTGGACACCTCCATCGGGGTCAACGCCCCGGCGCCCAGCAACATCGACGGATAGGCCGGCCACTCGCGCTCGACGCCCAGCCGCGCCAGGGTCTTTAGCACGTTCGGCACCCCCAGCTCGAGGCCGAGCTTGGCGGTCGACAGGTTGTAGGAGTTGGCCAGGCCCTGATAGAGATAGATGTCGCCATGGGCCTGGTGATCGTAATTCTGCGGACGCCAGAGCTGGCCGTCCTGGCCCTTCACCGAGAAGGGCACGTCCGCCACCCAGCTGGTCAGGGTGTACTGGCTGGGCTTCTCCAGCGCGGTGAGATAGATCGCCGGCTTGATCAGCGAACCGATCGGCCGCACCGCATCCAGCGCCCGGTTGAAGCCGGCGAAACGCGGCTGCCGACTGCCGAGCAGGGCCAGCACTTCGCCGGTTTCCGGATTGCTCACCACCATCGACGCCTCGACCGGATCGCCGCCCTTGCCGATGCGCTTGAAGGTGTCGTGCACCGCGGCCTCGGCCTTGTTCTGCAGGATCGGGTCGAGACTGGTGAAGATGCGCAGCCCCTCCTCGGTGAGGTCGGCCTCCTGGTAATCCTCGCGCAACTGGCGCTTGACCAGATCGAGGAACGCCGGATGGGCGCTGTTGGCCAGGCTGCCACGGGCGGTGACACCAAGCGGCTTCTGCTTGGCGGCAGCGGCCTGCGCGGCATCGATCACCGACTGCTCGGCCATCAGGTCGATCACCAGGTTGCGCCGCGTCATGGCCCGCTCGGGGTTGCGGCGCGGATTGTAATAGGTGGGTCCCTTGACCATCCCCACCAGCAGGGCGACCTGATGCGGCTGCAGCTCGGCCAGCGGCTGGCCGAAGAAATACTGGCTGGCCAGACCGAAGCCATGCACCGCGCGATTGCCGTCCTGGCCCAGGAACACCTCGTTGAGGTAGGCCTCGAGAATCTCGTCCTTGTCGTAGTGTAGCTCCAGCAGCACGGCCATCATGGCCTCGGTGGCCTTGCGTACCAGGCTGCGCTCGTTGCTCAGGTAGAAATTCTTCACCAGCTGCTGGGTCAGCGTGCTGCCGCCCTGGACCACCCCACCCGCGGCGGCATTGACCCACAGGGCGCGGACGATGGATTTCGGCGACACCCCGAAATGACTGAAGAATTCGCGATCCTCCACCGCCACCAGGGTCTCCACCAGATAGGGCGGCAGCTCGTTGCGCTGGACCAGGATGCGGTCCTCGTTGTGCGCCGGGTACAGGCCGCCGATCAGCAGCGGCTCCATCCGCACGACGGGCAGGTCGCTACCGTCGGCACCGCTCAGGCCGGACACATAATCGCCGGAGAAACGCACGCGGATCCTTCGGGCCGGCTCGTCGCCCTCGTAGAAGCGGAAGCCGCGGGTATGCAGATCGACAGTGTTGCCGGACACAGCCGCCGAGCCCGGCCCGGCAACGGCCTCGCGGCGGTAGCCGAGCGCGTCCAGTTCGGTGAGAAAATCCTGCTTCGACAACTTGAGACCGGAGAACAGCTCCAGCGGCCGGGCGTAGACCTTGGCTGGCAGCGTCCAGCGCTTGCCGGAGAATTTCTCCTGCACCACGGCATCGAGATAAACGGCAAAACCAGCCAGCACCACCAGACCTACCAATGCAAGCTTGGCGGTCCAGCCCAGCCAGGAACGGAGGGCACCGGAGCGACGTGGAGAAGGGGATTTGGGGGAGCGGGTACGAGTCATGGCGGCGCATTATACGCACTTTACCCACCCTCGATAGCGCAGCCCGGCGGTTTGCAGGGGCGGTCACAGCAGCCATAATGCGGCCTTCCGCCCCGACCGCCCAGCAAGGACTGACCGTGAGCCAAGCCCTGATCAACGCCCTGCAGAACCCCGCGCTCTACCCGCACGCGGTGACTGAGTTCAAGGTCATCGAGACTCACATCTCCTGGGTCCTGCTCACCGGCCCCTATGCCTACAAGTTCAAGAAGGCCGTCGATTTCGGCTTTCTCGACTTCACGAATCTGGCCGCGCGCAAGCACTTCTGCGAAGAGGAAGTGCGCCTGAACCAGCGCCTGACCCGCGACCTCTATCTGGAAGTGCTGCCGATCACCGGCAACGTGAGCGCCCCGCAGCTGGCCGGCGACGGTCCGGTCATCGAATACGCGGTCAAGATGCGCCAGTTCCCGCAGAGCCAGCTGCTCGGCGAAATGCAGGCCCGCGGCGAGCTCGCGCCCGAGCACATCGACGCCCTGGCCGAGCGGATCGCCAGCTTCCACCTGCAGGCGCCCAAGGTGCCGGCGGAGCATCCGCTGGGCAGCGCGGAGGCGGTGATGAGCCCGGTGCGGCAGAACTTCGAGCAGATCCGCCCGCTGCTCGCCGAAGCGGCCGACCTGCAGCAGCTCGACGCCCTCGAGGCCTGGGCTGAAACCAGCTTCGAGCGCCTGCGGCCACTGCTCGAACAGCGCAAGGCGGATGGCTTCATCCGCGAATGTCATGGCGATCTGCACCTCGGCAACGCCACCCTGCTCGACGGCCAGGTCGTGCTGTTCGACTGCATCGAGTTCAACGAGCCGTTCCGCCTGATCGATGTCGTGTGCGACGCCGCCTTCCTCGCCATGGACCTGGAGGACCGCGGCCTCAAGGGACTTTCCCGGCGCTTCGTCAGCGCTTGGCTGGAGCGGACCGGCGACTACGCCGCCCTGCCGCTGCTGAACTTCTACAAGGCCTACCGCGCCATGGTGCGCGGCAAGGTCAACCTGTTCCGCCTGGCCCAGGAGGAGTGCACCGAGCGGCGCACCGCCATTCTCCAGCAGTACCGCAACTACGCCAGCCTGGCGGAGCACTACAGCGCCATTCCCTCATGCTTTCTGGCCATCACCCACGGCCTGTCCGCGGTTGGCAAGAGCCATGTCGCCCAGCGGCTGACCGAAGAGTTCGGCGCCATCCGCCTGCGTTCGGACATCGAACGCAAGCGCCTGTTCGGCGAGCAGCAGGCAACCGACCAGGGCCGGCTGGCGAGCGGCATCTACAGCAGCCAGGCCAGCGAAGCGACCTACGAACACCTGCACCGGCTGGCGGCCGGCGCCCTGCATGCCGGCTTTCCGGTGGTGATCGACGCCACCTACCTGAAGCAGGCACAGCGCATGGCCGCCTGGCAGGTCGCCGAGAACAACGGCGCGCCCTTCCTGATCCTCGACTGCCAGGCGCCCGAAGCCCTGATCGCCGAATGGCTCGCCGAACGCCAGGCCGAAGGGAAGGACCCGTCCGACGCCACGCTGGAGGTGGTCAGGGCACAGCAGGCCAGCCGCGAAGCCTTGACCGAGGTCGAACAGCAACACAGCCGGCGGGTCGACACCCATCTCGCCGAGAGCCTTGACGACCTGGTGGCGCGCATGCGCAAGCGCCTCCCCGACCTGTAAAGCCCCTCCCCCACCGAAAGAAGGCGCCTGCAGGGCGCCTTCTTTCGGTGGGCGTTCGCGGAAGACCGGCAAAAAGTCGCAAACAGCGCTTGACCAACAAATGAGAAGCGTTATTATTTGAAAACTGATCGCGAGATCAGCGGTAAACTGACAGAGCGGCTACTCTTCAGGTTATCTCCTCATCAGGCTAATTACGGTTTTCGACCCGGCGCTGCCGGGTCTTTTTTTGCCTGTCCGCCGGCAGCGCGCATCTCGGCGCAATAGTCGCGGGCCGGCGTCGCCGGGGTGTACCAGACATAGTCGGCCGTCTCCGGCTCCACCGTCTCCCCCGCCTCGGCGAACAACAGCACGACGCTGCCGGCCGCTCCACCGAGATCGGCCAGGTGCAGGGGCACGCCCAGATCGCGCCGCACATGGTAGGTGCCGGCCAGCAGCAGGGCCGGCTGCGGTGCGCCCAGCAGGCGCTCGGCCATGCGCCGGTCGCGCTGCTGCTGGACGGCAAGCATCGCCGGCCACTGGGACTCCGGCAGCTGGCTGCAGTGGGAGGCGCCGATCTGCGCGAGCAGAGCCTCGCGCACCCGCGCGTCGGTCGAGGCCGCGCCGGACAGCATCGGCCGCTCGGCATAGACGCGACGCATCTCCTGCGTATCCAGATTGGCCGCCAGGACAGGATAGGGTTGCGCCAGCGCATAGCGCAGCAGCGGGCCGTACAGCGCCCAGTCCCAGCCCTGGCGCCAGGCCAGTGCCGCGGGCAGATCCGCCGGCGCGCGGCCGGCGGCGAACGCAGCCTGGATCGCCGCCACCCGGGCCTGCTGAGCAGGCTCGAGCATCTCCAGCAGCAGGCTGCCCTGCGCCCGCCGTCCAGCCAGGGCCTTGAGCAACCACAGCTCGAGAGCATGATGATCGGGGTTGTCGTGCTTCTCGCCGACCAGCAGCCGCGGCGCCACGGCCAGCCGCTCGACCAGCTGCGCCGGGGTCAGGCGCTCGCCGCTGCGCAGGTCGCGGATGAAGCCGGGCTCGCCATCCCGCCCGCCGCCGCCCTCCTGCCAGGCAGGCAATGGCGGCAGGCTCTGGCAGGCGGCCAGCAAGGCCAGGCCGATGAACAGCAATAATGAACGCATGGACTCTCCTCAGCGCGCCACGATCAGCGGATGCCCCCGCTCCGGGTGGCGCTGCACCAGTACATCGAGACCGAAGACCGCCTTCAACGGCCCGGCACGCAGGACCTCCTCGGGACAGCCGAGCGCCTGCATGCAGCCCTCGGCCAGCAGCAGCAGGCGGTCGCAGTAGCGCGCCGCCAGGTTCAGGTCATGGAGTATCGCCAGCACGGCCGTGCCCTGTCCGGCAAATTCCCGCACCGCCTGCAGAATGCTGTGCTGGTGTAGGGGATCGAGCATCGAGGTCGGCTCGTCGAGCAGCAACACCTGCTGCGCTCCGCCTGGCCAGAGCTGCGCCATCACCCGCGCCAGATGGACTCGCTGGCGCTCGCCGCCGGACAGGGTCAGGTAGCTGCGCCCGGCCAGATGGGTGGCGTCGGCCGCCGCCAGCGCCCGGGCAACGATCTCGGCATCGCGCCGCCGGCCGCTGGCATGCGGCAGACGACCGAAGCCGACCACCTCCTCGACGCGAAAGGCGAACTCCAGCGCCGGGCTCTGCGGCAGCACCGCCAGCCGGCGCGCCCGCTCCGGCCCCGGCCAGCCGGCCAGCGGCCGGCCATCCAGGCGGACCTGCCCCTCCAGCGGGCGCAGCTCGCCGCAAAGCGCCGCCAGCAGCGAGGACTTGCCCGCGCCGTTCGGTCCCAGCACGCCGAGCAGCTCGCCGGGCCGCAACTCCAGGTCGATGCCGCTCAGCACCCGCCTGCCGCCGCGCTGCACGGCCAGTCGCTCGGCCTGCAGCATCAGAGCGGCTCCCGCCGCAGCAGCCAGAGGAAGAAGGGCGCACCGAGCAGCGCCGTGACGATGCCGAGCGGCAGTTCGGCCGGGGCCAGCAGCAGGCGCGCCAGCAGGTCGGCGAACAGCAGCAGGCTGGCGCCGCCGAGCATGGCTGCCGGCAGCAGCAGCCGGTGATCCGGCCCGCAGAGCAGGCGCAGCAGGTGCGGCACCAGCAGGCCGACGAAGCCGACCAGCCCCGCCGCCGCCACCGCCGCGCCCACGCCCAGGGCCGTGCAGAGCACCAGCTCGCGCTTCAGCCGCTCTACCTCGAAGCCCAGATGGCGCGCCTCCGACTCGCCCAGCAGCAGGGCGTTCAGCGCACCGGCCCGACGCGGCAGCCAGAGCGCCACGCCGAGGGTCGCCAGCAGCAGCGGCCAGAGCCGGGCATAGCTGGCGCCGCTCAGGCTGCCCAGGTTCCAGAAGGTCAGCCGGCGCAGCGCGGCATCGTCGGCCAGATAGCCGAACAGGCCGATCGCCGCGCCGGCCAGGGCGCTGAGGGCGAGTCCGGCGAGCAGCATGGTGGCTACCCGGGTCTGGCCGTCGCGCCGCCCCAGCCGGTAGACCAGCGCGGTCACTGCCAGACCACCGGCGAAGGCGCTCGCCGACAACAGGTAGGGCGACTCCTCGGGCGGTACTCCAGCACCGAACAGCGAACCGCCGACGATCGCCAACGCCGCGCCCAGCGCCGCGCCGCTGGACACCCCGATCAGCCCGGGATCGGCGAGCGGATTGCGGAACAGCGCCTGCATCGCCACCCCGCTCAGCGCCAGCACGCTACCCACCGCCAGGCCGAGCAGGGCCCGCGGCAGGCGGATCTGCCCGACGATCAGCTCGGCCTGCTCGAGCCCCGCCCCGGACAGCGGCACACCGGCCAGCCGCAGCAGGGCCAGCAGGGAGTCGACCAGGGGCAGGCGCAGCGGGCCCAGCGCCAGCGACAGCCAGAAGGCGAGCAGCAGCAACAGGGTCAGGGCGATCAGCAGGACGCGGGGGCGGCGTACGAAGGCGCTCATGAAGGGATCTGGCAACAAAGGTGGCGGCAAGCATAAGAGGCGGCCCGGCCAACCGCCAGCGCACGGCTTCCGCCGCCGGCTGCCGGCGTGGATAATCCCGAGCTTTTCGGGAGATGCCATGCAGTTTCTCTGTGCCGGGAATGCCCTCGGCGAAGGACAAAGCCGCGGCTTCCTGCTGGAAGAGCGGAAACTCCTCGCGGTCCGCCGGGACGGCCGGATCTTCGTCTATGCCAACCGCTGCCCGCACCGCGGCATTCCGCTGGAGTGGCAGACCGACCGCTTTCTCGACGCCAGCGGCAGCCTGATCCAGTGCGCCACCCACGGCGCGCTATTTCTGATCGAGAATGGCGAATGCGTGGCCGGCCCCTGCGCCGGAGAGCACCTGCCGCGCATCGACTGCCGCGAGGACGAGGCCGGCATCTGGGTGCAGTTGTAACCTGCGCCCTCCCCTCCTGGCCGGGCCTACGGCCACACCTCGAGCCGGCGCGTCAGGCGGATCGACGCAGGCGACAGCTCGACGCTGTAGGCGAGCACCTCGACGCCCGCCGCCACGGCCTCGCGCAGCGCCTGCGCGTAGCCCGGGTCGATCTCCGCCGCCGGGCGCACCGCCGCGATGCCGGACAGGTTCACGCAGTACAGCTGCACCGCGCGCACGCCCTGCCGGGCCAGGGCCGCCAGCTCGCGCAGGTGCTTGGCGCCACGTTCGGTGCGCGCATCGGGGAAGGCGGCAACCGGACTGTCGGCGAAGCCCAGGGTGACGCTCTTCACCTCGACGAAGGCCGTTCCGTCCGGATAGTCCAGGCAGAAATCGACCCGGCTGTTCTCCGCGCCGTAGCGGACCTCCCGGCGCAGCTTGGTGAAACCGTCCAGCTCGACGATCAGCCCGGCGCGCAGCGCCTCCTCCACCAGCGGATTGGCCCGCGCGGTATTCACGCAGGCGAGCCGCCCCTGCGGCGTCTCGCTCAGCTCCCAGGTGCCCGGCAGCTTGCGACGGGGGTCGCTTGAGCGACTAAACCAGATGCGCCCGCCCTCCGCCATGCAGTTGAGCATGGACCCGGTATTCGGGCAGTGGATGCACAACACCTCGCCGGCCGGCGTCTCTATGTCGGCGAGAAAGCGCTTGTAGCGGCGCAGCAGGCGCCCCTCCTCCAGCGACGGATCAAAGCGCATCGGGCTGCCAGCTTTGCAGGCCGCGGGCGATGCGCTCGACCGCCTGCTCCAGGCGCGGCAGGCTCTGGGTATAGGCAAAGCGCACATGGCGGCTGGCCAGATGGCGGCCGAAATCGACGCCCGGGGTGATGGCGACGAATTCGCGCTCCAGGAAGTGCCGGCAGAAGGCGAAGGCGTCGCCGCCGAAGGCGCCGATGTCGGCATACAGGTAGAAGGCCCCCTCGGGCTCCACGGCGATGCCGAAGCCCAGCTCGCGCAAAGCCGGCAGCAGGTAGTCGCGGCGCCGGGCGAACTCCCCGCGGCGCTCTTCGAGGATCGCCAGGGTTTCCTCCTCGAAGCAGGCCAGGGCGGCATGCTGGGCCAGGGTCGAGGCGCTGATGTAGAGGTTCTGCGCCAGCTTCTCCAGCTCGGGCACCGCCGCCTCGGGCGCCACCAGCCAGCCGAGCCGCCAGCCGGTCATGCCGAAATACTTGGAAAAGCTGTTCAGCACGAAGGCGTCGTCGTCCACTTCCAGCACGCTGGGCGCGTCCACGCCGTAGGTCAGGCCGTGGTAGATCTCGTCCACCAGCAGATGGCCGCCGCGCGCGCGCAGGGCGGCGGACAGCGCCGCCAGCTCGTCGCGGCGCAGCAGCGTCCCGGTGGGGTTGGCCGGCGAGGCGACCAGGGCGCCGACGCTTTCCGCACGCCAGTGCCGCGCCACCAGCTCCGGGGTCAGCTGGTAACGCTCTCCCGGCCCGACCGGCACCAGCTGTGCGCCGCCCTCGACCAGCCGCAGGAAGTGGCGGTTGCAGGGATAGCCGGGATCGGCCAGCAGCCAGTGCCGGCCCGGATCGACCAGCAGACTCGTGGCCAGCAGCAGGGCACCCGAACCGCCGGGGGTGATCAGGATGCGCTCGGGGTCTATAGTCAAGCGATAACGCCGCGCGTAGAAGCCGGCGATGGCCTCGCGCAGCTGCGGCAGGCCGCGGGCAGCGGTGTAGCGGGTATGCCCGGCCGCCAGGGCCGCCTGCCCGGCGGCGACGATGGGCGCTGCCGTGGTAAAGTCCGGCTCGCCGATCTCCAGGTGGATCACGTCGTGGCCCTCGGCCTGGAGCTGGTTGGCACGGGCCAGCAGGGCCATGACATGAAAGGGTTCGATGGCGCGACTGCGCGCACTGTAGGACATGGGCCTTCCATCAAGACGGGGCGGAGGATGGATTCTACCCACACGAAACCGCTCTGGCAGCTGCCGTGGCAGGCGGCAAGGAGTGGCGCGGCCGGATGGCTTCTGGTAAGTTCGGCCGCTTGCGGTCGCAGGGCCGACGCCGTCGGCAGGGAACATGTGCCTGCGTGTATGGATTAGAGAGAGCGAGGCGGTCATCCATGCCCACCAAAGCAAAGCAGAACAACCAACTGGTTCGCGGTTTCGAACCCTACCCGGAAACCCCGGGCGAGGAGTACATGAGCGACAACATGCGCGCTCATTTCACCAACATCCTCAATAAATGGAAACAGGAGTTGATGGAAGAGGTCGACCGTACCGTGCACCACATGCAGGACGAGGCCGCCAACTTCCCCGACCCCGCCGACCGGGCCAGTCAGGAAGAGGAGTTCAGCCTGGAGCTGCGCGCCCGTGATCGCGAGCGCAAGCTGATCAAGAAGATCGACGAGACCCTGCAGCTGATCGAGGACAACGAGTACGGCTGGTGCGACTCCTGCGGCGTGGAAATCGGCATCCGGCGCCTCGAGGCGCGCCCCACCGCCACCCTGTGCATCGACTGCAAGACCCTGGCGGAAATCAAGGAAAAACAGATCGGCAGCTGATCCTGCCAGCGGGGCGCCACGGCGCCCCGCGGCGCATCTGCAGCCTGGCAGACTGCCGCCGTCCGATCGCCAGCTCCCTCCGAGCGCCGCATGACCGCCCTCCCGCCCCCCCCCTACGTCGGCCGCTTCGCACCCACGCCCAGCGGCTACCTGCATTTCGGCTCGCTGATCGCCGCCCTGGCCTCCTATCTGGATGCCCGCAGCGTCAGCGGCCGCTGGCTGCTGCGCATGGAGGATCTCGATCCGCCCCGCGAGGTGCCGGGCGCCCAGGCGGCCATCCTGCAGACCCTGGAAGACTACGGCTTCGAGTGGGACGGTGCGGTCGTGCGCCAGAGCGAGCGCCTGGGGCTGTACGGCGAAGTGGTCGAGCGGCTGCTCGAGCGGGGCCTGGCCTACGCCTGCACCTGCTCGCGCAAGCGGCTGGAAGGGTTTTCCGGGATCTATCCGGGCTTCTGCCGGGAGGCCGGACGCCCGCCCCATGATGCCGCCATCCGCCTGCGCGTGCCGGAGCGCACCTACGCCTTCCTCGACCGGGTGCAGGGCGTCTTCGCCCAGCAGCTCGCCCGCGAGGTCGGCGATTTCGTGATCCGCCGCCGCGACGGCCTCTACGCCTACCAGCTGGCGGTGGTCCTCGACGATGCCTGGCAAGGGGTGACCGACGTGGTGCGCGGCGCCGACCTGCTCGACTCGACGCCGCGCCAGCTCTACCTGCAGGAGCTGCTCGGCCTGCCCCGGCCGCGCTACCTGCACGTGCCGCTGATCGTCCAGCCCGACGGCCACAAGCTGGGCAAGGCCTACCGCTCCCCCCCGCTCCCCGCCGAGCAGGCCGGCCCGCTGCTGCTGCGCGCCCTGCGCGCGCTCGGTCAGCGCCCGCCGGCCGAACTGGGCAAGGCCCGCCCGCGGCAGCTGCTCGACTGGGCCATCGCCCACTGGGATGCCGGGGGCCTCCCGCGCTGCCGGGCCTTGGCCGAGGCCGCGCTGGACTGAGCGCCGGCATCCCCGCCCGGCCGGAAAAGAGGCCGTCACGCTTGCGCCGGCGCGCGCATCCATTACCATCGCCGACGCCCTTCCCCATCGACAGAGAAACACGCCATGTACATCTACCGGCTGGTCCTGCTGCTGGTGGTGGGAATCTACCTGTTCTCCCCCGCCATCATGGACTGGTGGATCGACCCCAACGGCGCCTGGTACCGCCCGTACCTGCTGTGGCTGATCCTCATCGTGGTGACCTTCATCCTGCAGAGCCAGCCCGACGCCGATGAGCTTTAGCCTGAGTGAACTGCTGCTGATCAGCGCCGCCTACCTGCTGACCCTGTTCGGTGTCGCCTGGCTCAGCGAGCAGGGCCTGATTCCGCAGCGGGTAGTCCGCCACCCGCTGGTCTACACCCTGTCGCTCGGCGTGTACGCCAGCGCCTGGGCCTTCTACGGCGCGGTCGGCATGGCCTACCAGTACGGCTACGGCTTTCTCGCCTGCTACCTGGGGGTTTCCGGCGCCTTCATGCTGGCGCCGGTGCTGCTCTATCCGATCCTGCGCCTGACCCGCACCTACCAGCTGTCGTCGCTGGCCGACCTGTTCGCCTTCCGTTTCCGCAGCACCTGGGCCGGCGCGCTGACCACCCTGTTCATGCTGGTCGCGGTGCTGCCGCTTCTGGCCCTGCAGATCCAGGCGGTCACCGACTCGGTGGGCATCCTCACCCAGGAGCCGGTGAAAGAGCGCGTGGCGCTGGGCTTCTGCGCCCTGATCATCCTCTTCACCATCCTCTTCGGCTCCCGGCACATCGCCACCCGCGAGAAGCATCAGGGTCTGGTCTGCGCCATCGCCTTCGAGTCGCTGGTCAAGCTGGCGGCCCTCGGCAGCATCGGGATCTACACCCTGTACCGGGTGTTCGACGGTCCCCAGGGCCTGGAGCAGTGGCTGCTGCAGCAGCGGGAAGTGCTGGGCACGCTGCACACCCCGCTGCAGGAGGGCCCCTGGCGCACCCTGCTGCTGCTGTTCTTCGCCTCGGCCATCGTCATGCCGCACATGTACCACATGGCCTTTACCGAGAACCTCAACCCCCGCGGCCTGGCCAGCGCCAGCTGGGGCCTGCCGCTGTTCCTCCTGCTGATGAGCCTGGCCGTGCCGCTGATCCTCTGGGCCGGCATGCGCCTGGAGGTCGCCGCCGGCCCGGAATACTTCACCCTGGGCGTGGGCCTGGCGCTGGAAAATGCCCCCCTCACCCTGCTGGCCTATGTCGGCGGCCTGTCCGCCTCCAGCGGGCTGATCATCGTCCTGACCCTCGCCCTGTCCGGCATGACCCTCAACCATCTGGTGCTGCCGCTGTACCAGCCGCCGGCCGAGGGCAACATCTACCGCTGGCTGAAGTGGACGCGGCGCACGCTGATCTTCGCCATCATCGCCGCGGGCTATGCCTTCTACCGGCTGCTGGACGCCAGCCAGAACCTCTCCAACCTCGGCGTCACCGCCTTCGTCGCCACTCTGCAGTTTCTCCCCGGCGTGCTCTCGACGCTCTACTGGCAGACCGCCAACCGCCGCGGCTTCATCGCCGGACTGCTGGTCGGCATGGCGGTGTGGCTGGGCGGCATGATGCTGCCCATGCTGGGCAACCTGCAGGACGTGCACCTGCCGCTGCTGGATTTCGTCTACGTGCTGGACGACACCAGCTGGCACCTGGCGGCGATCACCTCGCTGGCTGCCAACGTGCTGGTGTTCTCCCTGGTGTCGATATTCACCGAGCCGAGCCCCGAAGAGCGCAGCGCCGGCGAGGCCTGCGCGGTGGACAATGTGCGCCGGCCGCAGCGCCGCGAGCTGCTGGCCACCTCCGCCCAGGAGTTCGCCGCCCAACTGGCCCGGCCACTCGGCGCGAAGATCGCCCAGCGCGAGGTGAAGCAGGCCCTGCGCGACCTGCACCTGCCGTTCGACGAAAGCCGCCCCTTCGCCCTGCGCCGCCTGCGTGACCGCATCGAGGCCAACCTGTCCGGCCTGATGGGACCGAGCGTGGCGCAGGACATCGTCGAGACCTTCCTGCCCTACAAGACCGCCAGCGAAGACTACGTCACCGAGGACATCCACTTCATCGAAAGCCGCCTGGAGGACTACCGCTCGCGCCTGACCGGCCTGGCCGCCGAGCTCGACGCACTGCGCCGCTACCATCGCCAGACCCTGCAGGAGCTGCCGATGGGCGTCTGCTCGCTGTCCAAGGACCGGGAAATCCTCATGTGGAACCGGGCCATGGAGGAACTCACCGGGATTCCCGCCGAGCGCGTGGTCGGCTCCTGCCTGGCGACCCTCGATGCGCCCTGGAAGGGCCTGCTGGAAGACTTCATCCAGCGCTCCGACGAGCACCTGCACAAGCAGCGGCTGTCGCTGGACGGCCAGATGCGCTGGCTCAACCTGCACAAGGCGGCGATCGATGAACCCTTGGCGCCGGGCAGCAGCGGCCTGGTCCTGCTGGTCGAGGACCTCACCGAAACCCAGCTGCTGGAAAACAAGCTGGCGCACTCCGAGCGCCTGGCCAGCATCGGTCGCCTGGCCGCCGGCGTGGCCCACGAGATCGGCAACCCGATCACCGGCATCGCCTGTCTGGCGCAGAACCTGCGCGAGGAGCATGAGGACGACGCCGAGCTGGGCGAGATCAGCAGCCAGATCATCGACCAAACCAAGCGGGTGACGCGCATCGTCCGCTCGCTGATGAGTTTCGCCCACGCCGGCAGCCACAAGCAGGCCAGCGAGCCGGTGTGCCTGGCCGACATGGCCCGCGAGGCGATCGGCCTGCTGTCGCTCAACCGCGCAGGCGTCGAGGTCCAGTTCCTCAACCTCTGCGACCCTGCCCACTGCGTGGTCGGCGATCCCCAGCGGCTGATCCAGGTGCTGGTCAACCTGCTCTCCAACGCCCGCGACGCCTCCCCGTCCGGCGGCGCCATCCGGGTACGCAGCGAGGCCGAGGAACACAGCGTCGACCTGATCGTCGAGGACGAGGGCAGCGGCATCCCCAAGGCCATCGCCGGCCGCCTGTTCGAACCCTTCTTCACCACCAAGGACCCTGGCAAGGGCACCGGCCTGGGCCTCGCACTGGTCTATTCGATCGTGGAAGAGCATTATGGCCGGATCACCATCGACAGCCCGGCCGACCCCGAGCGGCAACGCGGGACCCGTATCCGGGTCACCCTGCCACGGCATGTCGATACAGCGCCGGCGCCGTGAGACCGTCGAGAGAGCCTGCCCGATGCCACACATTCTGATCGTCGAAGACGAAACCATCATCCGCTCCGCCCTGCGTCGCCTGCTGGAACGCAACTACTACCAGGTCAGCGAGGCCGGCTCGGTGCAGGAAGCCCAGGAGCGCTACAGCATCCCCGGCTTCGACCTGGTCATCAGCGACCTGCGCCTGCCCGGCGCCCCCGGCACCGAGTTGATCCGCTTGGCCGAGGGCACGCCGGTGCTGATCATGACCAGCTACGCCAGCCTGCGCTCGGCGGTGGACTCGATGAAGATGGGCGCGATGGACTACATCGCCAAGCCCTTCGACCACGACGAGATGCTCCAGACCGTGGCGCGCATCCTCAGCGAGCCCCGCCAGACGCCAGCAGCGGCCGTCTCCGCCGAGCCGGCGCCGCAGTCTCCCGCGCCGGTCGAGGGCGAGATCGGCATCAT
The DNA here is from genome assembly GCF_004339665.1 of Azotobacter chroococcum. Classification (GTDB taxonomy): domain Bacteria; phylum Pseudomonadota; class Gammaproteobacteria; order Pseudomonadales; family Pseudomonadaceae; genus Azotobacter; species Azotobacter chroococcum. Next base: position 65,773 of record NZ_SMMU01000017.1, on the reverse strand, counting down.
CGGCTCCTGCCCGGCCATGCAGGACCTGTTCGGCAAAATCCGCAAGGTCGCCCCGACCGACTCCACGGTGCTGATCCAGGGCGAATCCGGCACCGGCAAGGAACTGGTCGCCCGCGCCCTGCACAACCTGTCGAAACGCGCCAAGGCGCCGCTGATCTCGGTGAACTGCGCAGCCATTCCGGAAACCCTGATCGAATCCGAACTCTTCGGCCACGAGAAGGGCGCCTTCACCGGCGCCGTCGCCGGGCGCACCGGCCTGGTCGAGGCCGCCGACGGCGGCACCCTGTTCCTCGACGAGATCGGCGAACTGCCCCTGGAGGCCCAGGCGCGCCTGCTGCGCGTGCTGCAGGAAGGCGAGATCCGCCGGGTCGGCTCGGTGCAGTCGCAGAAGGTCGATGTCCGCCTGATCGCCGCCACCCACCGCGATCTCAAGGCGCTGTCCAAGACCGGCCAGTTCCGCGAAGACCTGTTCTACCGGCTCAACGTCATCTCGCTGAAGCTGCCGGCCCTGCGTGATCGCGAAGACGACGTCCTGCAAATCGCCCGGGCGTTCCTGAAGCGCCAGAGCCAGCGCATGGGCCGCGGCGAGATGCGCTTCTCCCCCGAGGCCGAGCGGACCATCGGCCAGTACACCTGGCCGGGCAACGTGCGCGAACTGGAGAACGCCATCGAGCGTGCGGTGATTCTCTGCGAGGGCCAGTCGATACCCGCCGACCTGCTGGGCGTCGACATCGAGCTGGAAGAGCTGGAGGACGAGGACTTTGCCGAACTCCCCGGCCCGGACGTCGGCGGCGGCCACGAGCCCACCGAGGACCTCTCGCTGGAGGACTACTTCCAGCATTTCGTCCTGGAGCATCAGGACCACATGACCGAAACCGAGCTGGCCCGCAAGCTCGGCATCAGCCGCAAGTGCCTGTGGGAACGCCGCCAGCGCCTCGGCATTCCGCGCCGCAAGTCCAGCGCGCCCAGCAACTCCTGAGCCGCGCGCGGGTAACAGCCGACCGGGAACAGGCTGTTACCCCCTACAAAGGTGGTAACAGAAACCGGGTCGACAGGTAACCAAAACTCGTCTACCCACCTTCCACCCTCTAACGACAAAAATCTAAGTATATGTTTTAAAAGTAATTTTAAATCATGGCACGACATCTGCTTTATAATACGCACAACAACAATAACAAGACGTACCACCCATAATAAGAACGATTGACACGACTCCAGCCTTACAAGAACAACGATGCGGAGACGGGGCCAACCGATTTTTTTGGAGTAGAAACATGCCCGTCGGGCGAAGCCCGCAGCCAGGCCGAGAACAACAAAACTGCCCCGAGGCAGTACCCGAACTGGTGGGTCGACACGACCCAGGCGACATCAGCGACCAAAGAAATCCGTTTGCTATTGGCTCCCCTGTTGGGGGCCATCCCGGAGCCAACGAGCCAACCGGGACGGGCATACAACAAGAACAACACGCCCGGAACAGAACAAGAACAACGCACGCACTTCGATTTGAAAGGGAGCTTCGGCTCCCTTTCTGCGTTCGAGGCCACTCCGGCTTCGTACATCCTCCGGCGCCGATGCTAGAATCCGCAGCCATTCCGCGGTCAAGCTCATTTCTGGCCGACCACCCCGTCAAGCAGTGCACCCCCGATGCTGAAGAAGCTGTTCAAGTCCTTTCGCCTATCCCTGAACCGCCCCCATCCGCGCAGCACGCCGGAGGTCCTCGGCAGCCAGCAGCACCCGCTGCGCCGTGCCGACATCAGCCGCCATGCCGTCAGTGTTGTGGAACGCCTGCAGAATGCCGGCTACCAGGCCTATCTGGTCGGCGGCTGCGTGCGGGACCTGCTGCTCGACATCGAGCCGAAGGACTTCGACGTCGCCACCAGCGCCACCCCCGAACAGGTTCGCGCGGAGTTCCGCAATGCGCGGGTGATCGGCCGCCGCTTCAAGCTGGTCCACGTGCACTTCGGCCGGGAAATCATCGAGGTCGCCACCTTTCGCGCTCACCACCCGGACGACGACGAGGACGACGAGGACAGCCACCTGGCGGCGCGCCACGAAAGCGGCCGGATCCTGCGCGACAACGTCTACGGCACCCTGGAAGAGGATGCCCAGCGCCGCGACTTCACCATCAACGCCCTGTATTTCGACGTCAGCCACGAGCGCATCCTCGATTACGCCCACGGCGTGCACGATATCCGCAACCATCTGGTGCGCCTGATCGGCGACCCCGAACAGCGCTACCTGGAAGACCCGGTGCGCATGCTGCGCGCCGTGCGCTTCGCCGCCAAGCTCGACTTCGACATCGAACAGCACAGCGCCGCACCGATCCGCCGGCTCGCCCCGCTGCTGCGCGACATCCCCGCGCCCCGCCTGTTCGACGAGGTGCTCAAGCTGTTCCTGTCCGGCTATGCCGAGGACACCTTCGAGCTGCTGCTCGAATACGACCTGTTCGCCCCGCTGTTCCCCGCCAGCGCGGCAGCCCTGGAGCGCAGTCCAGGCTACGCCGGCCGGCTGATTCGCCAGGCGCTGGCCAATACCGACGAGCGCATCGCGCAGGGCAAGACGGTGACGCCGGCCTTCCTGTTCGCCGCCCTGCTCTGGCCGGCCCTGCCGCCGCGCGCCCTGGCACTGCAGGAGCGCGGCATGCCGCCGATCCAGGCACTGCAGGAGGCGGCCCACCTGGTGATCACCGAACAGTGCCGGCGCACCGCGATTCCCAAGCGCTTCACCCTACCCGCCCGGGAGATCTGGGACCTGCAGGAGCGCCTGCCGCGCCGCCAGGGCAAGCGCGCCGATCTGCTGCTCGAGCACCCGCGCTTCCGCGCCGGCTACGACTTCCTCCTGCTGCGCGAAGAGGCCGGCGAGCAAACCGGCGGGCTGGGCGACTGGTGGACCGACTACCAGGAGGCCAGCGACAGCGAAAGGCGCGGCATGATCCGCGCCCTCGCCAATCAGGACGAGACCGGGGCCGCTCCGCGCAAACACCGCCGCAGCGGCGGCCGGCGGCGCCGCAGCTCGGGCAGCGCGCCGGACCGGGACTGAACATGGAGCGCGTCTATATCGGCCTGGGCAGCAATCTGGCCGACCCCGCCGCACAGCTGCGTGCCGCCCTCGCCGCCCTGCAGGCATTGCCGCGTACGCACCTGGTGGCCGTCTCCTCCTTCTATGACAGCGAACCGCTGGGACCGGCCGACCAGCCGAGCTACGTGAATGCCGTCGCCGCGCTCGACTCAGCATTGGAGCCTCTCGAACTGCTCGACGCCCTGCAGGCGATCGAGCGGACGCAGGGCCGGGTGCGCAAGGCGGAGCGCTGGGGGCCACGCACCCTGGACCTGGACATCCTGCTGTTCGGCAACCACCAGTTGCACGGGGAGCGCCTGATCGTGCCCCACTACCACCTCCATGCGCGCCCCTTCGTGCTCTATCCACTGGCCGAGATCGCCCCCGGACTGCGCCTGCCGGACGGCCGACCGCTCGACGAACTGCTCGCCACCTGCCCACTGCAGGGGCTGCGCCGCCGCGATGACCGGAAGCCGGGCGGGCCAAGCGCCAATTGACTTGAGGCCCCCCCATCTGGACTATAGGCCTCCCATTGCTCCGCACCGGCGCCCGCCGATGCCGACCAGGACGAAACCGAACATGCCCGATGTAACCCTGACCACCCTGCAAGGCCTCAAGCAGCGCGGCGAAAAGATCGCCATGCTGACCTGCTATGACGCCACCTTCGCCCAGACCGCCTGCCAGGCGGGTGTCGAGGTGCTGCTGGTCGGCGACTCCCTCGGCATGGTCCTGCAAGGTCATGACAGCACCCTGCCGACCAGCGTGAGCGACATGGCCTACCACACCGCCTGCGTCAAGCGCGGCAACCACGGCGCCCTGGTGGTCACCGACCTGCCGTTCATGGCCTATGCGACCCTCCAACAGGCGCTGGACAGCAGCGCCGCGCTGATGCGCGCCGGCGCCCACATGGTCAAGCTGGAAGGCGGCGCCTGGCTGTGCGAGACCGTGACGCGCTTGGCCGAGAACGGCATCCCGGCGTGCGTGCATCTGGGCCTGACCCCGCAGTCGGTGAACCTGTTCGGCGGCTACAAGGTGCAGGGCCGCGACGAGGGCCGGGCGCGCCAGCTGCGCGCCGACGCCGAGGCCCTGGAGCGGGCCGGCGCGGCCATGCTGCTGCTGGAGTGCGTGCCCAGCCCGCTGGCGGAGCAGATCACCCAAGCGGCGGGTGTCCCGGTCATCGGCATCGGCGCCGGTGCCGCCACCGATGGCCAGGTGCTGGTCATGCACGATATGCTCGGCCTGTCCCTGAGCGGACGCACACCGAAATTCGTGAAAAACTTCATGGCCGGCCAGGACAGCATCCAGGCGGCCTTCGCCGCCTACGTCAGCGCGGTCAAGCAAGGCGAATTCCCCGCAGTCGAACATGGATTTTCTGCATGATCACCCTCAAGACCGTCCGCGAATTGCGTGCCGCCATCGCCCGGACCCGCGGCGAAGGCAAGCGCATCGCCCTGGTGCCGACCATGGGCAACCTGCACGCCGGCCACATCGCCCTGGTGGAGAAGGCCCGCCAGCGCGCCGACTTCGTGGTCGCCAGCATCTTCGTCAACCCTCTGCAGTTCGGTCCTGCCGAGGATCTGGACAAATATCCGCGCACCCTCGCCGCCGACCAGGAAAAGCTGCTCGAAGGCGGCTGCAACCTGCTGTTCGCCCCCAGCGTCGAGGAGATGTATCCGGGCGGCATACAGGGACAGACGCGCATTGCCGTCTCCGGCGTTTCCGAGGGACTCTGCGGCGCGACGCGCCCCGGCCACTTCGAGGGTGTCGCCACCGTGGTGGCTAAGCTGTTCAACATCGCCCAGCCGGACATCGCCCTGTTCGGCGAGAAGGACTTCCAGCAGCTGGCGGTGATCCGTACCCTGGTGCGCGATCTCAACATGCCGATCCAGATCTTCGGCGAACCCACCGTGCGCGCCGCCGACGGCCTGGCGCTGTCCTCGCGCAACGGCTACCTGAACGACGAGCAGCGCAGCGTGGCACCGGCGCTGTACCGCATCCTGTGCGACACCAGCGCCGCCCTTCAGGCCGGCGAGCGGGATTTCGCCAGGCTCTGCGCACGGGGTCTGGAGGCGCTGCAGCAGGCCGGCTTCCGCCCGGATTACCTGGAAATCCGCGAAGCCGCCAGCCTGCGCACGGCATCCCCTGAGGACCGCCGCCTGGTGGTGCTGGGTGCCGCCTATCTGGGCAATACCCGCCTGATCGACAACCTGAGCGTCGAGCTCGCCGGCGACTGAACGACTAAGGTCTGACAGGTCGTTTTCTTGATCACCCTATGCGGTTGAGGCAAACTCGACCGCCGCTTGTGGAACCTGAAGAGGAATCGCCATGCATGCCATCATGCTCAAGGCCAAACTGCACCGTGCCGAGGTGACCCACTCGGTGCTCGATTACGAAGGCTCCTGCGCCATCGATGGGGAATGGCTGGATCTGGCAGGCATCCGCGAGTACGAACAGATCCAGATCTACAACGTCGACAACGGCGAGCGCTTCACCACCTACGCGATCCGCGCCGAGGACGGCTCGAAGATGATCTCGGTGAACGGCGCCGCCGCGCACAAGGCGCAGAAGGGCGATCGCGTGATCATCTGCGCCTATGCCCACTACAGCGAGGCGGAACTGGCCAGCCACAAGCCGCGCATGCTGTACATGGCTCCCGGCAACGTGCTCAGCCATACCAGCAACGCGATCCCGGTCCAGGTCGCCTGAATCGCCCGCGCCAGTCAGCGGATCGCCCATCCTGGCCTCGTCCGCTGCATGCGTCATCCCCAAAAGCCCGGAATGCTCCGGGCTTTTTGCTATCCGCCCCGATGCAAAGGAAGCAGAATCCCATGTCGCACCACCAGCACCCCCTCGACGTGACGACCCTGGCCTCTTGGGAGGCGCTCCGTCAGCACCGCCAGACCATGCAGTCCTTCAGCATGCGCGAGGCCTTCCGGAACGATCCGCACCGCTTCGAGCAGTTTTCTCTGAGCAGCGGCGGCCTGTTTCTCGACTATTCGAAGAACCTGCTGACCCACGAAACCCGTGACCTGCTGGTACGCCTGGCGCGGGAAGCCGGACTGGAAAGGGCCATCCACGCGCTCTTCGAGGGCGAGGCGGTGAACGCCTCCGAGGGCCGTCCGGCACTGCACACCGCGCTGCGCCGCCCGGTCGGCGACCGCCTGCTGGTCGACGGCGTGAACCTGATTCCCCAGGTGCACCGGGTACTCAACCAGATGACCGAACTGGTCGGGCGCATCCACGACGGGCTGTGGCGCGGCTACTCGGAAAAGCCCATCACCGACGTGGTGAACATCGGCATCGGCGGCTCCTTCCTCGGCCCCCAGCTGGTGTCCGAAGCCCTGCTGCCGTTCGCCCAGCGCGGCGTGCGCTGCCACTATCTGGCGAACATCGACGGCAGCGAGTTCCACGAGCTGTCCAGCCGCCTGCGCGCCGAAACCACCCTGTTCATCGTCTCCAGCAAATCCTTCGGCACCCTGGAAACCCTGAAGAACGCCCAGGCCGCGCGCACCTGGTACCTGGCCCAGGGCGGCACGGAAAGCGAGCTGCACCGCCACTTCATCGCCGTCTCCAGCAACATCGAGGCAGCGGTGGCCTTCGGCATCCGCGAGGAGAACATCTTCCCGATGTGGGACTGGGTCGGCGGGCGCTACTCGCTGTGGTCGGCGATCGGCCTGCCGATCGCCCTGGCCATCGGCATGGCCAATTTCAAGGACCTGCTCTCCGGCGCCTACAGCATGGACCAGCACTTCCTGAACGCCCCCTTCGAAAGCAACATGCCGGTGCTGCTCGCCCTGCTCGGCGTCTGGTACGGCAATTTCTGGGGCGCGCAGAGCCACGCCATCCTGCCCTACGACCACTACCTGCGGAACATCACCCAGCACCTGCAGCAGCTGGACATGGAGTCCAACGGCAAGAGCGTGCGCCAGGACGGCAAGCCTGTATCCTGCGACACCGGTCCGGTAATCTGGGGCGGCGTCGGCTGCAACGGCCAGCACGCCTACCACCAGCTGCTGCATCAGGGCACCCTGCTGATCCCGGCGGACTTCATCGTGCCGGTGGTCAGCCACAACCCGGTCGCCGACCACCACCAGTGGCTGTACGCCAACTGCCTGTCGCAGAGCCAGGCGCTGATGTGCGGCAAGACCCCCGCGGAGGCCGAGGCCGAGCTGCGCGCCAAGGGCCTGAGCGAGGACCAGGTGCAGCGCCTGGCACCGCACAAGGTGATCCCCGGCAACCGGCCGAGCAACACCCTGGTGATGGAGCGTGTCAGCCCGCGGCGCCTCGGCGCGCTGGTCGCCCTCTACGAGCACAAGGTGTTCGTGCAGAGCGTCATCTGGGGCATCAATGCCTTCGACCAGTGGGGCGTCGAGCTCGGCAAGGAACTCGGCAAGAGCGTCTACCAGCGCCTGACCGGCCATGAGGAGGCGCCGGCCGAGGACGCCTCGACCCAGGGCCTGATCGACTACTTCCGCGGCCGTCACCGCGGCTGAGCCAGCCCGGCGCAGGCTCCGCCCGGCCTGCGCCCCCTCTTCCCACCCCTTGGGAGACTTGAACCCGGCGACCTGTCGGTCCACGCTTACGGACACCCGCGGACAGACAATAACAAGGAACCGCCATGTTCAAGATCGCCAACCATCCCGTCAGCGAAGCGTCGCTCCAGCACAGCTGGCTGGACAACGACGACTACCTGCGCCTGTACCGGCAATCGGTCGAGCAGCCGGAGCGCTTCTGGGCCGAACAGGCCGGGGCCTTCCTCGACTGGCTCAAGCCCTGGCAGAGCGTCCACCGCGGGGACATGAGCAAGGGCCAGACCAGCTGGTTCGAGGGCGGCCAGCTGAACGTCGCCCACAACTGCATCGACCGGCATCTGAAGCAGCGCGGCGATCAGGTGGCGATCATCTGGGAGGGCGACAACCCTGCCGATTCGGCGCGGATCACCTACCGCCAGCTGCACGAACAGGTCTGCCGCCTGGCCAACCTGCTGAAAAGCCTCGGCGTCGGCAAGGGCGACCGCGTCTGCATCTACCTGCCGATGATTCCCGAAGCCGCCTACGCCATGCTTGCCTGCACCCGCATCGGCGCCATCCATTCGGTGGTGTTCGGCGGTTTCTCCCCCGAGGCGCTGCGCGACCGCATCCTCGACGCCGACTGCCGCCTGCTGATCACCGCCGACGAAAGCCTGCGCGGCGGCAAGGCCATCCCTCTCAAGCGCAACGCCGACAAGGCTCTGCAGAGCTGTCCGAACGTCTCCAGCATGCTGGTGGTACGCCGCACAGGAGGAACCGTCGACTGGGACGCAGGACGTGACCTCTGGTACCACGAGGCCGTGCCGGGCTGCAGCGCCGAGTGTCCGGCCGAGCCGATGGACGCCGAAGCCCCGCTGTTCATCCTCTACACCTCCGGCAGCACCGGCAAGCCGAAGGGCGTGTTGCACAGCACCGGCGGCTACCTGCTGCAGGCGGCGATGACCCACAGGTACGTGTTCGACTACCACGACGGCGACATCTACTGGTGCAGCGCCGACATCGGCTGGATCACCGGGCACAGCTACATCGTCTACGGCCCGCTGGCCAACGGCGCCACTACCCTGATCTTCGAGGGCGTGCCGAACTATCCGGACGCCTCGCGCTTCTGGCAGGTGATCGACAAGCATCAGGTGAATATCTTCTATACCGCCCCCACCGCGCTGCGCTCGCTGATGCGCGACGGCGAGGCGCCGGTCAGGAAGACCTCGCGCGCCAGCCTGCGCCTGCTCGGCTCGGTAGGCGAGCCGATCAATCCGGAAGCCTGGGAGTGGTACTACCGCGTGGTCGGCGAGAGCCGCTGCCCGATCGTCGACACCTGGTGGCAGACCGAGACCGGCGCCATCATGATCACCCCGCTGCCCGGCGCCACCCTGCTCAAGCCCGGTTCGGCGACCCGCCCGTTCTTCGGCGTGCAACCGGTGCTGCTCGACGACAAGGGCAAGGAGATCGAAGGCCCCGGCGCCGGCATCCTGGCGATCAAGGCCAGCTGGCCGAGCCAGATCCGCAGCATCTACGGCGATCACCAGCGCCTGATCGACACCTACTTCAAACCCTACCCCGGCTACTACTTCACCGGCGACGGCGCGCGCCGCGACGAGGACGGCTTCTACTGGATCACCGGCCGGGTCGACGACGTGATCAACGTGTCGGGGCATCGCATCGGCACCGCCGAAGTGGAAAGCGCCCTGGTGCTCCACGACGGCGTCGCCGAGGCCGCCGTGGTGGGTTGTCCGCACGACGTCAAGGGCCAGTGCGTCTACGCCTTCGTCACCCTGGTGACCGGCAGCCAGCCCGACGACGCGCTCAAACAGGAGCTGATCGCCCAGGTCAGCCGGGAGATCGGCGGCTTCGCCAAACCCGAGTTCCTGCAATGGGCGCCACGCCTGCCGAAGACCCGCTCGGGCAAGATCATGCGGCGCATACTGCGCAAGATTGCCTGCAATGAACTGGACAACATGGGCGACACCTCGACGCTATCCGACCCCTCGGTGCTCCAGGAGCTGATCGACCGTCGCCTGAACCGCTGAGGCAGACGCCGGGGGCGGCAGGGCGCGGGCGCGGTGCCCTGCCCGCCCCGGCTAGACCAAAGCGGGCCGGCTCGGCTTCGGGGAGCGTACCTGGCGTGCCATACTCCGAGGCATGTCTTGCCGGAAAAGATGTGCCTCCATGCCCAAGGGATTGAAACCCACCCTCGCCACCCTGGCGATCGCGCCCGCCCTCTACGGCCTGCTCGGCTTCCTCGTTCTCCCCGGCGCCGCCCTGCAGGTGATCAACCGCCAGCTGCCCCGCTTCGTCACCCAGCCGGCCAGTCTCGAGCGCCTGGAGTTCAACCCCTTCACCCTCGAGCTGAGCCTGCACCGGCTGCGCCTCGGCAAGGCAGGCAGTGAGCAACTGGCCTTCGAACGCCTGTACGGCAAGCTGCAATGGGACAGCCTGTGGCGCGGCCATCTGCACCTGGCCGAAGTACACCTGGAGCGCCCACAGGTGGCCGTGCTGTTCGACCGGCGGGGCGGGCTCAACCTGACCCGCCTGTTCAAGCTCCCGGCTTCCCCCGACAAGCCTGAAGAGCCCGCCGGCGAGCCCTTTCCGCTGCGCCTCGACCGCCTCCGGCTGAGCGGCGGCCAGGTGCACTTCCGGGATCTGCGACCGAGTGTGCCGGTCGAGGCCCGCTACGACGCCCTCGACCTCGAACTGCGCCAGCTCGGCACCCTGCCGGACGACAGCGCCGAACTGAAGCTGCAGGCCAGCGGCCCGAACGCCGGGCGGATCGACTGGAGCGGCCAGCTCAGCCTGATGCCACTGCGCTCCAGCGGCAGGCTGGACATCGACCAGGCCAGCCTGCACACTTGGTGGCCCTACGTGCGGGATGCCGCCCCCCTGGAACTGGAGGACGGTACGCTCAGCCTCAGCAGCGACTACCGGCTGGAACTGGCCGACGGCCTCCGCCTGCGACTGCAGAACGCCGCCCTCAAGCTCGCCCCGCTCGCCCTCAAGGCGCCGGACGGGCGTCCCCTCGCGCGCCTGCAGAGCCTGGAGGCCGGCAACGCCGCGCTCGACCTGGACAAGCGCCAGCTGTCGATCGGCCAGGTGCTCGGCCAGGGACTGGAAGCCTGGGCGGCGCGCGAGGCCGATGGCGAGCTGGACTGGCAGAAGCTGTTCGCCTCCCGCGCCGCCGAACGGTCGGCGAACGGCGAAAAGGGCAAGGACAAGAAAGAGGAAAAGGCCGCAAAGAACGCCGGCAACAGCAAGCCCTGGCAGATCCGCCTGGCGGAAGCCCGCCTGCGCGGCAGTCGCCTGCATCTGGCCGACCGGGTGCCGGAGCAGGACGTGGAACTGCAGGTCGGCCCGCTGGATCTCGCCCTGCGCGACTTCGACAGCCTCGGCCAGACCCCCTTCCGTCTCGAACTGGATAGTGGTATCGACCGAGAGGGCCGGCTCAAGGCCGCCGGCCAGGTACAGGTGAGCCCGCTCGCCGCGCAATTGCAGGTCGACACCCGCGATCTCGACCTGCGCCCGGCGCAGGCCTACATCGCCCCCTTCATCCGCCTGGAGCTGCGCAACGGGCAGCTCGACAGCGCCCTGAAGATCGACCTGAAAGGCGGCGAAAAGCTGGCCCTGCAGGTCGACGGCCGTGCCACCGTCAAACAATTGCATACCCTCGATACCCTGAAGAACCGCGACTTCGTCAAGTGGCGACAGCTGACCCTCGAGAATCTGAGCTACCGTCATGGCGAGCAGCTGGGTATCGAGCGGATCGTGCTCGAGCAGCCCTATGCCCGCTTCATCGTCAACGAGGACCTGAGCACCAACGTCAGCGAACTGCTGATCGCCCAAGGGGAACAGCAGCCAGCGCAGGCGCCACAGAAGAACACGGCGCAACCTGCGGAGAAACCGGCCCGCCCGCCGCTGGGCATCCACATCGGCGCGGTGGCAATCAGGGACGGCTCGGCCAACTTCGCCGACTTCAGCCTGAACCCCAATTTCGCCGCCGCCATCCAGCAGCTCAACGGGCGCATCGGCAGCCTGGACAACCGCCGGCAGAAGCCGGCCACGGTGGACGTCAAGGGCAAGGTGGACCGCTACGCTCCGGTCAGCATCAAAGGCAGTCTGACCCCCTTCGATCCGCTCGAAAGCCTGGACATCACGACCCGCTTCCAGCGCGTCGAGCTGACCACCCTGACCCCCTACTCCGGCAAGTTCGCCGGCTATCGCATCCGCAAGGGCCGGCTCAACCTGGACCTGCACTACCGCATCGACAAGGGCCAGCTGAACGCCGAGAACAGCCTGGTCCTGGAGCAGTTGCAACTGGGCGAGCAGGTCGACAGCCCGGATGCTGTGGACCTGCCGATCCGCTTGGCGGTAGCCCTGCTGAAGGACAGCCAGGGGCGGATCGCCATCGACCTGCCGCTCAAGGGCGACCTGAACAACCCCGAGTTCAGGGTCATGCCCATCGTCTGGCAAACCCTGCGCAATCTGGTACTGCGCACGGCGCAAGCGCCGTTCAAGTTCATTGCCGGGCTCGTCGACGGCGAAGCCGATCTCAGTCAGGTCGAGTTCAGGCCAGGCAGTAGCGAACTGGATGCCGCCGCGCGGCGCAATCTGGATCTCCTCGGCAAGGCCCTGAAGGAGCGTCCGCAGCTGCGCCTGGAGGTCGAAGGCATGAGCGCTCAGACCAGCGACGGCCCCCTGCTGGCAGAACAGCGCCTGGAGCGCGAATACCGGAAGCTCTACTACAGCATTCTGCAGCGGCGGGGCGAGCGCGTGCCGGCCAGCGCCGATGGGCTGAAGGTACCCGAGGGAAAGAAAGGGCCACTGCTGGAGGGCATCTACCGCAGCCGCCTGAAACGACAGCCGCCGGAGGAATGGAGCGGGCTGGACAAGAAGCGGCGCGCCGCCCGGCTGCGCGAAGCCGTGCTGACCGACTGGGCTGACAGCACGCTGCTGCTTCGCCAGCTGGCCCAGGCGCGCGCCACCAGCATCAAGGCCTACCTAGTCGAACAGGTCGGCCTGGACGACCAGCGCATCTACCAGTTGGATGTCGGCGTCAGCGAGGCGCCCGCCGGCGAGCGCGTCAGCGTCCCTCTGCAACTGGCCAGCGAATAGGTGCGCGAATGAATCTCCTGCGCCTGCTCGCCGCGCTGCTCGGCCTGGCTCCGGCACTGCTCCTCGCCGCCAGCCTGCGCTGCGAGAGCCACCTGATCAGCACCGGCGACTCCACTCACGAAGTCCTGGCCAAATGCGGCGAACCAGTCAGCCGCGATCTGCTCGGCTATCGCGAGCGGCGCGACGACTGGGGTTTTCACCATGAGCTGGTGGTGGAGGAGTGGGTATACGGCCCGCGCAACGGCATGTACTACTTCCTGCGCTTCGAGGGCAACCGTCTGGTCGGGATCGACAGCCGCCGCGTCCAGTGACGGCTGGCGCCCTCCCGCCGAAACGAACGAGAGCCCCGCAGGGCCCTCGTCTTTTCCAGCTGGGAAGTGGCGACCTCAGACGCCGGACGCTTCCGCAGCGGCGACATCCTTGATCGACAGCTTGATGCGGCCGCGGTTGTCCACGTCGAGCACCAGCACCTTCACTTCCTGGCCTTCCTTGAGCACGTCGGTGACCTTCTCGATGCGCTGGTCGCTGATCTGCGAGATGTGCACCAGGCCATCCTTGCCCGGCAGGATGTTGACGAAGGCGCCGAAGTCGACGATGCGCTCGACCTTGCCGACGTAGATCTTGCCGATCTCGGCCTCGGCGGTGATGGACAGCACGCGCTGCTTGGCTGCCTCCGCCGCCTCGCGGGTTTCGCCGAAGATCTTGATCGAGCCGTCGTCCTCGATATCGATGGAGGCCTTGGTCTCCTCGCAGATGGCACGGATGGTGGCACCGCCCTTGCCGATCACGTCGCGGATCTTGTCCTGATCGATCTTCATCGCCAGCATGGTCGGAGCGTTGACCGACAGCTCGCTGCGCGACTGGCCGATCACCTGGCTCATCTGGCCGAGGATGTTCAGGCGGGCTTCCAGCGCCTGGTTCAGGGCGATCTCCATGATCTCCTCGGTGATGCCCTGGATCTTGATGTCCATCTGCAGCGCGGTGACGCCCTTGGCGGTACCGGCCACCTTGAAGTCCATGTCGCCCAGGTGGTCCTCGTCGCCGAGGATGTCGGTCAGCACGGCGAACCTCTCGCCTTCCTTGACTAGGCCCATGGCGATACCGGCCACCGGCGCCTTCATCGGCACGCCGGCATCCATCAGCGCCAGGGAGGCACCGCAGACCGAAGCCATGGAACTGGAGCCGTTGGACTCGGTGATTTCCGAGACCACACGCACGGTATAGGGGAACTCGTCGCCCTTCGGCAGCATGGCCTGCACACCGCGGCGGGCCAGGCGGCCATGGCCGATCTCGCGACGGCCGGCACTGCCCATGCGGCCGCACTCGCCCACCGAGAACGGCGGGAAGTTGTAGTGCAGCATGAAGCTGTCCTTGCGCTCGCCTTCCAGGGTGTCGAGCACCTGGGCATCACGCGCGGTACCTAGAGTGGCCACCACCAGCGCCTGAGTCTCGCCGCGGGTGAACAGGGCCGAACCGTGGGTCTTCGGCAGCACGCCGACCTCAATCCTCAGCGGGCGCACGGTGCGGTTGTCGCGACCGTCGATGCGCGGCTTGCCGTCGACGATGTTCTCGCGCACGGTGCGGTATTCGATCAGGCCGAAGGCATCCTTGACCTCGCCGACGGACGGCTGGCCCTCGGCTTCGCCGGCCAGGCTAGCCACGGCCTGGGCGCGCAGCTCGTCGAGGCGGTTGTAGCGCTCCTGCTTGACGGTGATGGTATAGGCCTGCGAGATCGCCTCGCCGAACCCGGCGCGAATGGCCTCGAGCAGCGCGCTCGGCTCGGTCGGCGGCTCCCAGCTCCAGGCCGGACGGGCAGCCTCGGCGGCGAACTCCTTGATGGCCCGGATCACCGCCTGGAACTCCTCGTGGGCGTACAGCACGGCGCCCAGCATCTGGTCCTCGGTCAACTCCTCGGCTTCGGACTCGACCATCAGCACGGCGGATTCCGTACCGGCCACCACCATGTCCAGGCGCGAGGCCTTGAGCTGCTCGTAGGTGGGGTTCAGCAGGTAGCCGGTCTCCTCGTGGTAACCCACGCGGGCGGCGCCGATCGGGCCGCTGAAGGGAATCCCGGAGACCGCCAGGGCGGCGGAGGTGCCAATCATCGAAGCGATGTCCGGATCGGTCTTCTTGCTGGTGGAAAGCACGGTGCAGATCACCTGCACCTCGTTCATGAAGCCTTCCGGGAACAGCGGGCGGATCGGCCGGTCGATCAGGCGCGAGGTCAGGGTTTCCTTCTCGCTGGGGCGGCCTTCGCGCTTGAAGAAACCACCCGGGATTCGGCCGGCGGCGTAGGTCTTCTCTTGATAATGCACGGACAGCGGGAAGAAACCCTTGCCCGGATCGGCCTGCTTGGCGCCGACCACGGTGACCAGTACGGTCACGTCCTCGTCGACGGTGACCAATACGGCGCCGGAGGCCTGGCGGGCGATGCGGCCGGTCTCCAGGGTGACGGTCGACTGACCGAACTGGAATGTCTTGATAACCGGATTCACGGTATTTTCCTTCTCTTTGTTGCTCGGGGGAAATCCTCAGGAAGGTGGGAGTCGGACCCGGAGGGCTTCCTGAAAAGGGAGAAGCCGAAAGCAAAAGGCTGGAAGCAAGCACGATGTCTCACTTCCAGCCTCCCGCTTCCAGCTTGGCGCGCGCCTTAGCGACGCAGGCCCAGGCGACCGATCAGGGCGCTGTAACGAGTGGTGTCCTTACCCTTCAGGTAATCCAGCAGCTTGCGGCGCTGGTTGACCATGCGGATCAGGCCACGACGGGAGTGGTGATCCTTGCCGTTGGCCTTGAAGTGATCCTGCAGCTTGTTGATGTTGAAGGTCAGCAGGGCAATCTGCACTTCCGGGGAACCGGTATCGCCTTCAGCTTGCTTGTACTCGTTGACGATCTGGGCTTTTTCTTCAACGGTGAGTGCCATGATGGGCATCCTCTCTGTCGGGAAACCATTCAGGCCGTGGCACCGAATGATTTCAGCAGGCCGGGAACATCTTCCCGTGTTTGAGAAAGAGGTATGACCGTGCCTGCTGACAGCCACCCTCGCATCGGTCATTCCGACCGAATCAGTCGACGCGGCGCGATGCGCCCGTCGTCACCCACCTCACCGATACCGATGAAGCGGCCTGTATGATCCTGCACCCGCACCATGCCGAACTTCGGCGACTGCGGCGCGCGAACCGGCTGCCCATGCAGCCAGTAGTAGCTGCTGTGTTCGGAGAGCTGGAGCACAGGCCAGTGCTCCAGACCGCTGTCCGCCGGTAGCAGGAAGCGGTCCAGCGCCTCGCAGCCACCCTCGGCATGGGCCTGCTCCAGAGCCTCCAGGCTGACCGTCTGGGCCAGCCCGAAGGGCCCGGCCTGGGTCCGGCGCAACTCCGCGACATGCGCACCGACCCCGAGCGTCCGGCCGATGTCCTCGACCAGGGAGCGAATGTAGGTTCCCTTGCTGCAGGCCACCGCCAACCGTGCGAACGGTGGCTCGAAGGCCAGCAGATCCAGACGCGCAATAGTAACAGAACGCGCCTCACGCTCCACCACCTCGCCGGCCCTGGCCAGCTTGTAGAGCGGCTGCCCATCGCGCTTGAGTGCCGAGTACATGGGCGGAACCTGGCTGATCTCGCCACGGAAGTCCGCCAGCACCGCCTCCAGCGCATCCCGCCCGAGCTGCACATCGCGCCGCTCGAGCACTTCGCCCTCGGCGTCCCCGGTGGCAGTGGTCACGCCGAGATGCATCAGGGTCTCGTAACCCTTGTCGGCATCCAGCAGGTACTGGGAAAACTTGGTGGCCTCGCCGAAGCACAGCGGCAACACGCCGGTGGCCAGAGGATCGAGACTGCCGGTATGTCCGGCCTTCTCGGCATTCAGCAACCAGCGGACCTTCTGCAGCGCGGCATTGGAGGTCAGCCCGCGCGGCTTGTCGAGAATCAGGATGCCATCGACCTTGCGGCGGATACGTTTGCCCTGCGCCACGCCTTACTCCTCGTCCTTGCCGGCATGCAGCCGGTCTTCGGCCACGGCGCGCTCGATCAATGCGGACAGCTCGACGCCCCGACGAATGCTCGCGTCATAGCTGAAGTGCAGCTGCGGCATGCTGCGCAGCTTCATCGCCTTGCCCAGCTGCATGCGCAGAAAACCGGCCGCCTCATTGAGGATATCGAGGTTCCGCTTGATTTCCTCGGCGCTGTCTTCCTTGCCCATGACGGTGATGAACACCTTGGCATGGGACAGATCGCGAGCAACCTCGACAGCGGTAATGGTGACCATGCCGAGGCGCGGGTCCTTGATCTCGCGCTGGATCAGCAGAGACAGCTCACGCTGCATCTGATCACCAATGCGCTGGGTGCGACTGTAGTCTTTGGCCATATTTCGCCTCTCAATAAGCCAAAAGCTGGAAGCCGAACCCGGAAGCCTTACGGCCTCCAGCTTCATGCTTCCAGCTTCGTGCTTGCGCGCGCGTCAAAGCGAGCGCGCCACCTGGACCTTCTCGTACACTTCGATCTTGTCGCCGACCTTGACGTCGTTGTAGCTCTTCACGCCGATACCGCACTCCATGCCGGCCCGCACTTCGGACACGTCGTCCTTGAAGCGGCGCAGGGACTCCAGTTCGCCCTCGAAGATCACCACGTCGTCGCGCAGCACGCGAATCGGACGGTTGCGATGGACGTTGCCCTCGACCACCATGCAGCCGGCGACGGCGCCGAACTTCGGCGAGCGAAACACATCGCGCACCTCGGCGATGCCCAGGATGTTCTCCCGCACCTCGCTGCCCAGCATGCCCGACAGCGCCTTCTTGACGTCCTCGATGATGTCGTAGATGACGTTGTAGTAGCGCAGGTCCAGACCTTCCTGCTCGACGATCTTGCGCGCACCGGCGTCGGCGCGCACGTTGAAGCCGAACAGCACGGCGTTGGAGGCCAGTGCCAGGTTGGCATCGCTCTCGGTGATGCCGCCGACGCCGCCACCGACCACGCGGACCTGGACCTCCTCGTTGCCGAGCTCGCCCAGAGCGCCCTGCAAGGCCTCCAAGGAACCGCGCACGTCGGACTTGAGGACGATGTTGAGGGTCTTCTTCTCGTCCTGGCCCATGGTCTCGAAGATGTTTTCCAGCTTGGCCGAATGCTGACGAGCCAGCTTGACCTCGCGGAACTTGCCCTGACGGAACAGCGCCACTTCGCGCGCCTTCTTCTCATCGGCGACCACGGTCAGATCGTCGCCCGCATCCGGAGTGGAATCCAGGCCGAGAATTTCCACCGGAATCGACGGGCCCGCCTCCTTGAGGGGCTGGCCGTTCTCGTCCAGCATGGCCCGCACACGGCCGAAGTTTACACCGGCGAGGACGACGTCACCCTGGCGCAGGGTACCGTTCTGGACCAGCACGGTCGCCACCGGACCGCGCCCCTTGTCCAGACGCGACTCGATCACCACGCCGCGCCCCGGAGCACTCGGCGTAGCGGTCAGCTCAAGCACCTCGGCCTGCAGCAGCACCGCTTCCAGCAGCTCGTCGATACCGGTACCGACCTTTGCCGAAACCGGGACGAACTGGGTGGTGCCACCCCACTCTTCCGGGATCACGTCGCGTGCGGCCAGATCGTTCTTGATCCGGTCCAGGTCGGCTGCCGGCTTGTCGATCTTGTTGACCGCCACGACGATCGGCACGCCGGCCGCCTTGGCATGCTGGATGGCCTCTTCGGTCTGCGGCATCACACCATCGTCGGCCGCCACCACCAGGATGACGATGTCGGTGGCCTTGGCACCCCGGGCACGCATCGCGGTGAACGCAGCGTGGCCGGGGGTGTCGAGGAAGGTGACCATGCCGCGATCGGTTTCCACGTGATAGGCACCGATGTGCTGGGTAATGCCACCTGCCTCGCCGGTCGCCACCTTGGTGCGACGGATGTAGTCGAGCAGCGAGGTCTTGCCGTGGTCGACGTGCCCCATGACAGTGACCACCGGCGCACGCGATACAGCCTCGCCTTCGAACTTGAGGGATTCGGCCAACTGCTCTTCCAGTGCGTTCTCGCTGACCAGCTTGACCTTGTGCCCCAGCTCTTCGGCCAGCAGTTGCGCGGTTTCCTGGTCGAGCACCTGGTTGATGGTCACCGGCGTGCCCATCTTGAACATGAACTTGATGACCTCGGCCGCCTTGACCGACATCTGCTGGGCCAGTTCGGCGACCGTGATGGTTTCGCCGATGGTCACCTCGCGCACAAGGGGGCCGGTCGGGCTCTGAAAGCCATGCTGATTGCGCTTCTTCAGCTTGGACTTGCCACCGCGACCACCGCGACGGCCGAAACCCTCGCCTTCTTCGTCGACATTGCGCACCGCTGCACGGGCAACCGGAGCCTTGTCCTTGACGGAGGGGCGATGCTGGGCATTCTTGCGCTCGCGCCGCTCATCGTCGACGTTGCGCACCTTCTCCTTCTCGACACGACGCGGCTCTTCCCGCTTGCGCTCTTCGCCGGCAGCCGGAGCAGACACGGGTTCGGCCGCTACGCCGAGTGCTGGTTCCTTCGCAGCAGCAGCTGTAGCAGCGGCCTGCTCGACCTGGCGCTGCGCCTCCTGCTCGGCAGCACGGCGCTTGGCCTCCTCATCTGCCTTCTGGCGCACAGCAGCCTCCTCGGCAGCCCGCTGCTCCTCAAGCTCGCGCTGCTTCTCGGCCTCGAGCTCGTCAGGGCTGCGCTTGACATAAGTCTTTTTCTTGCGCACCTCGACGCTGATGGTCTTGCTACCGGCGACCCTCAAGGTAGTCGTGGTCTTGCGTTGCAAGGTAATCTTTCGCGGCTCCTCCAGCTTCACACCGTGGCTGCTCTTGAGGTGAGCCAACAGGGCCTGCTTTTCATTATCGGTCACTACCTGCTCGGCGCTGGTATGCGACAGCCCTGCCTCACGCATCTGCTGCAGCAGGCGCTCGACCGGTGTATCGACCACCAGGGCCAGTTCTTTCACCGTGACTTGCGTCATGCATCTCTCTCCTCAGGCCGCTAATGCTTACTCGAACCAGTGGGCTCGGGCGGCCATGATCAGCTTGCCGGCACGCTCTTCATCCATGCCGTCGATGTCGAGCAGGTCGTCGATCGACTGCTCGGCCAGGTCTTCGCGGGTAATCACTCCGCGCATCGCCAGCTCAACCGCCAGCTCCTTGTCCATGCCCTCGAGCGAGAGCAGGTCTTCGGCCGGATGGGCTTCCGCCAGCTTTTCTTCAGTAGCAATGGCCTTGGTCAGCAGGCGATCCTTGGCGCGTGCGCGCAACTCGTTGACGATCTCCTCATCGAAGCCATCAATGGCGAGCATCTCCTCCATCGGTACATAGGCAATCTCTTCTAGGCTGGTGAAGCCTTCCTCCACCAGCACCTGCGCCAGTTCCTCGTCGACCTCCAGCTCCTCGACGAAGGAGCGCAGAATGCCGCCAGTCTCGGCCTGTTGCTTGGCCTGGATGTCAGCCTCGGTCATCACATTCAGGGTCCAACCGGTCAGTTGGCTGGCCAGCCGCACGTTCTGTCCACCACGACCAATAGCTTGGGCCAGGTTATCGTCGGCCACGGCGACATCCATTGCATGCGCGTCCTCATCGACAATGATCGCCGCCACTTCGGCCGGCGCCATTGCGTTGATCACGAACTGCGCCGGGTTGTCGTCCCACAGCACGATGTCGACACGCTCGCCCCCCAGTTCGCCGGAAACGGCCTGCACGCGCGAGCCGCGCATGCCGATGCAGGCACCCTGCGGGTCGATACGCTTGTCCTTGGAGCGCACGGCGATCTTGGCGCGCGACCCCGGGTCACGGGAGGCAGCCTTCACTTCGATCAAACCTTCGGCGATCTCCGGCACCTCGATGCGGAACAGCTCGATCAGCATGCCCGGCGCAGTACGCGACAGGATCAGCTGGGGGCCGCGGTTTTCCGGGCGAATCTCCTTCAGCAGGGCTCGTACCCGCGCACCGACCCGGAAGGTTTCGCGCGGAATGATGTCCTCCCTCGCCAGCAGCGCTTCGGCGTTGTTGCCAAGATCGACGATGACATTGTCCCGGGTCACCTTCTTCACGCTACCGGAAATGATCTCACCCACACGTTCGCGGTAGGCATCCACCACCTGGGCGCGCTCGGCCTCCCGCACCTTTTGCACGATCACCTGCTTGGCAGTCTGCGCGGCAATGCGTCCGAATTCGATGGATTCGATCTTTTCCTCGACCACATCGCCCAGCTTGGCATCCGGCTCGCGCTCGCGGGCCTCGTCGAGCGTCAGTTCGGCAGCCGGATTTTCCAGCAAATCGTCCTCGACGACGGTCCAGCGACGGAAAGTGTCGTACGCACCGCTCTGGCGATTGATCTGCACGCGCAGATCGACTTCGTCCTCGTAGCGCTTCTTGGTGGCAGTGGCCAGCGCCAGCTCCAAGGCTTCGAAAATCACACCGGCCGGGACGCCCTTTTCGTTGGACACCGACTCAACTACCAGCAGTACTTCTTTGCTCATCGTACGCTCGCCTTTCGCAATCCATTGGGATCCGCGGGATCCGCGTCTCAGTCAAAACGGGGAATGATATTGGCTTTATCGATCAGATCGAGCGGCAACAGGTATTCGTGGTCGTCCACCAACACGACCACATCCTGATCCTCAACGCCACGCAGGAGCCCCTGGAAGTTGCGCCGCCCCTCGAAGGGGGAGCGCAGCCTGATCTTCACCTGTTCGCCGGCGCTGCGGGCAAACTGTTCGAGAGTGAATAGGGGCCGGTCCATGCCTGGAGAGGAAACCTCGAGGGTGTATTCATTGCTGATCGGATCCTCCACATCGAGCACGCCACTGATCTGGCGACTGACCTTTTCGCAATCATCGATGAGGATGCCGTTGGCGTGATCGATATAGACCCGCAGTAGCGAGTGCCGCCCCTGCGACAGGAACTCAATGCCCCAACATTCATAGCCGAGCGCCTCGACTACCGGGGCCAACAAGGCCTGCAACTGTTCTAGCTTGCTCGACACCTGAACCCCTCGCGCATGCTGTGCAAATAAAAAATGGGCGAAACGCCCATTCCCTTTATCATCTTCGCCATGTGCGCCGCTTACCGGCACTTGCTGCTTTCTAGCTAGCAAAAAGCCCCTTGGAAAGGGGCTTCTGCGACAACTGGTTGCGGGGGCTGGATTTGAACCAACGACCTTCGGGTTATGAGCCCGACGAGCTACCAGACTGCTCCACCCCGCGTCAAAAGCTGGAGCGGAAGTATACGCATGACCTCAACTCCCAGTCAACCTAACTTCCACCGACAAGAGAGCCCGCTGATTAGCGGGCTCTCTTGATTTGGTACCGAGGAGGGGACTCGAACCCCTACAGCCTATGGCCACTACCACCTCAAGGTAGCGTGTCTACCAATTCCACCACCTCGGCAAAAACCTTTACTTCTGTTCCGGAGCCTGCGGCACGTCTACGGCATTGCCTGCAGCCCCTTTCTCCTCAAGCACCGGCACATCTTCTACTGCCGACTTCTTCTGCTGGATCTCCAGCACCGCCGGATCCGGCAGACCAGCCTGACTCAACGAGTCAGCTTTTTCCTTTGCCAAAAACCCCAACCCCAAACTGGTCAGGAAAAAAGCGGTGGCGAGTATAGCAGTAACGCGACTCAGAAAGGTAGAGGAACCTTGACTACCGAAAACCGTAGCCGACGCACCAGAACCAAAAGAAGCACCTGCTTCCGCCCCCTTACCCTGCTGAATCAAAACCAGCGCGACCACACCCAGCGCAGCCAGCAGGTGAAAGACGATAACGATCGTTTCCGTTTCCAGCATCTTCAGTTACCCGCAGCGCGACAGATCGCACCAGATCTCATCCGCATCGAGGCCCATCAACGAACCCCATCAACATCAAGCGCACCAAACGAATCGGCCGCACTTGCCACCCATGAGCGACCAGCAGCGCGGACACCCAAGCAGCCCCACAAACTGCGGACACGGGCAGCATGCTCACCACTCACAAACCAGGGGGCAACGCATGCCCACCTGATCAATCAAAGTGGGCGCAGATGTTATACGAACCAAAAATAACTCGCAAGCGAATCAAGCACATACATCCGCAACAATCTTTGCCAGATGATCGGCATGGAGTCGCACCTGACTTTCGTCGTCGCCCTCTACCATCAC
Source organism: Azotobacter chroococcum (assembly GCF_004339665.1). GTDB lineage: Bacteria > Pseudomonadota > Gammaproteobacteria > Pseudomonadales > Pseudomonadaceae > Azotobacter > Azotobacter chroococcum. The sequence goes on along the minus strand of NZ_SMMU01000017.1, from coordinate 42,960 downwards.
CCGCACCAAGGGCTCGGTACCCGACTTGCGCAGCAGTACCCGTCCTCGCCCCGCCATTTGTTCTGTCACGCGCTCGCAGGCCTCCAGCACGGACGGATGCCCAACAGGATCCTTGTCACCCGCATAACGCACGTTGACCAGCACCTGCGGAAATTTGCGCATCCCCTGGCGCGCCTCGGCAAGCCTCTGCCCACGATGCTTCAAGGCCATCAGCACCTGCAGCGCAGCAATAATGCCATCACCCGTCGTTGCATGATGACAGCAAACGATATGTCCGGAACTCTCGCCACCCAGTTGCCAATTGCGGGTCAGCAGTTCGGCCATGACATAACGATCGCCGACCTTGGCTCGCTCGAACGGAATGCCAATGTCCTGCAGAGCCAGCTCCAGCCCCAGGTTGCTCATCAGAGTGCCGACCACCCCCCCTTGCAGACTGCCCTGCTCCTGCATATCGCGCGCGATGAGAAAGAGCAGCTCATCACCATCGACCACAGCTCCTGTATGGTCAACCATCAGCACACGGTCGCCATCGCCATCGAAAGCGATACCGAGATCGGCACGCTGCATGAGCACCTCGGCCTGCAATGCAACGATATCGGTAGAGCCGCAACGGTCGTTGATGTTCAGCCCGTTGGGCTGGGCCGCCAGAACCGCCACCTCGGCACCCAGCTCGCGGAATACACTGGGAGCGACCTTGTAGGTCGCGCCATGGGCGCAGTCCACGACGATCTTGAGGCCGGCAAAGCTGGTGCCGGTCGGCACACTGCTCTTGCAGAATTCGATATAGCGCCCGGCCGCATCGTTGATACGGGAAACCTTGCCCAGCCGGGCCGAGTCGACCACCGTCATCGGCGTATCGAGCAGCTCCTCGATGATCAGCTCCAGTTCGTCGGGCAGCTTGGTTCCCTGTCCGGAGAAGAATTTGATGCCATTGTCATAATGGGGGTTGTGCGAGGCACTGATGACAATACCGGCCTCGGCATGAAAGGTTCGCGTGAGGTAGGCGATGGCCGGTGTCGGCATGGGGCCGAGCAGCAGCACATCGGCACCAGCAGCGGAGAGCCCCGCCTCCAGTACCGACTCGAACATGTAGCCGGATATGCGGGTATCCTTGCCGACCAGCACACGGCATATGCCTTGGCGACGGAAGGCCTTGCCGGCAGCCCATCCCAGCTTGAGCATGAAGTCCGGCGTGATGGGGTATTCACCTACCCGCCCACGAATGCCGTCGGTGCCGAAATATTTTTTGCTCAACGCTTCCCCTCCCCCCATTCTGCCATCTCCACGGCATCGATCATTCGTACCACCTCGACCGTTTCCGCCACGTCATGCACCCGCACGATACGCGCACCCTTGGCTACCGCCAATGCCGCCAGGGCCAGGCTGCCGTTCAGGCGCTGACCAACCTCGCGCCCCAATACCTGACCAATCATGCTTTTGCGGGAGACACCGACCAATAGCGGACGACCAAGTTCATGCAGTATTTCCATGTGCCTGAACAGCAGCAGGTTGTGCTGCAGCGTCTTGGCAAACCCAAAGCCCGGATCCAGCAGCAGACGCTCGGTCGGAATCCCCGCCGCAGCACAGGCCTGCATACGCCCGAGCAGAAAGCTGCGCACCTCACCCAGCAGATCCACATAGCCGGGATCCTGCTGCATGGTGACCGGCTCTCCCAGCATGTGCATCAAACAGACAGGCAGCCCCGCCTCCACCGCCACCTCCAGAGCACCGTCCCGCTGCAGTGAGCGGACGTCATTGATCAGACCAGCGCCCAGCCGGGCTGTCTCGCGCATTACCGCCGGAGTTGAGGTATCCACCGAAATGATGACATCCAATTCGGCGGCAATGGCTTCGACGACGGGCGCGACTCGATCCAGTTCCTCCTCCGCCGACACCACGCGAGCACCAGGACGAGTCGACTCCCCCCCGACATCGATCAGCGTGGCTCCAGCGGCGACCATGCTTCGCGCATGGCTCAACGCAGCATCGAGTCCGCTGAAGCGCCCCCCATCGGAAAAGGAGTCTGGCGTTACATTGAGAATTCCCATCACATGGGAGCGCGACAAATCAAGAACCCGGTTGCCACAAGGCAACCGGGTCGGAGGCAACAAGGTCATTTTCAAGCCTTAATGTTCGCCAGCCGGCCCTCCGATCGGAGACTCGGCCCGGTTGCCTCCCTGGGAAGCCGGCGTACCAGAGGTACCGGAACCACCCTGCCAGTCCTTCGGCTCGCGAACAGTGCGCCCCGCCATGATGTCGTCGATCTGATCGGCATCGATGGTTTCATACTTCATCAATGCCTCCGCCATCATGTCCAGCTTGTCACGGTTGTCCCTCAGCAATTGCGTGGCCGTGCCGTAGCACTGGTCGATGATGCTGCGGACTTCCTGATCGATCAGCCTGGCAGTTTCCGCTGAGACATTGGAGTGCTGGGTCCCTGCGCTACGACCAAGGAATACTTCTCCTTCCTCTTCCGCATACATCAACGGCCCCAACTTTTCCGACAGACCCCACTTGGTCACCATGTTCCGGGCAATCTGGGTGGCACGCATGATGTCGTTGGACGCCCCCGTAGTGACTCCCTCGAAGCCCAGGGTCATCTCCTCGGCAATGCGCCCGCCAAACAACGAACAGATCTGACTGACCAATGCCCGCTTGGACAGGCTATAGCGATCCTCTTCCGGCAGGAACATGGTCACGCCCAGAGCGCGTCCGCGCGGAATGATCGATACCTTGTAGACAGGATCATGCTCGGGCACCAGCCGCCCGACGATCGCATGCCCCGCTTCATGGTATGCAGTGTTGAGCTTTTCCTTTTCGGACATGACCATGGTCTTGCGCTCGGCGCCCATCATGATCTTGTCCTTGGCCAGCTCGAACTCGCGCATCTCGACGATGCGCTTGTTGGCACGCGCGGCAAACAGCGAGGCCTCGTTTACCAAGTTGGCCAGATCGGCACCGGAAAAGCCGGGAGTACCACGGGCGATGACCGTCGGATTGACATCCTCGCTTACCGGAACCTTGCGCATGTGCACCTTGAGGATCTGCTCGCGACCACGGATATCCGGCAGGCCGACTACCACCTGACGGTCGAAGCGACCTGGACGCAGCAGCGCCGGGTCAAGCACGTCCGGGCGGTTGGTCGCGGCGATGACGATGATGCCATCGTTCATCTCGAAGCCGTCCATCTCCACCAGCAACTGGTTGAGCGTCTGCTCCCGTTCATCGTGCCCGCCGCCAAGCCCAGCACCGCGATGACGACCGACAGCATCGATTTCATCGATGAAGATGATGCAGGGTGCATGTTTCTTGGCCTGATCAAACATGTCCCGGACACGCGAGGCACCGACCCCGACGAACATTTCGACGAAATCCGAACCGGAGATGGTGAAGAACGGAACCTTGGCCTCCCCGGCAATCGCCTTGGCCAGCAGCGTCTTGCCGGTACCGGGCGGGCCGACCATCAGCACGCCGCGGGGAATGCGCCCGCCGAGGCGCTGGAACTTGCCCGGATCGCGGAGAAATTCGACCAGCTCGCTGACCTCTTCCTTGGCCTCGTCACAGCCGGCGACATCGGCAAAGGTGGTCTTGACCTGATCCTCCGAGAGCAGCCGCGCCTTGCTCTTGCCAAAGCTCATCGGCCCACCCTTGCCGCCCGCACCACCCTGCATCTGGCGCATGAAGAACATGAATACGGCAATGATCACCAGGATCGGGAAGCTGGCCACCAGCAATTGCGACCAGATGCTCTGCTGCTCGGGCTGCTTGCCTTCGATCTGGACATTGTTGTCGATCAGATCGCCTATCAGGCCCCCGTCCTGAATGGCCGGACGGATCGTCTTGAAGGTGTCGCCGCCTATCCGCTGGCCGCTGATGATATAGCCATCCACGGTAACCCGCTCGACCTTGCCGTCCTTGACCTGTTGGATGAAGTCCGAATAATTCAGCGTCTGCGGCTCGCTCGGATTGGTAAAGTTGTTCATCACGGTCACCAGAACGGCCGCGATGATCAACCACAGAATCAGGTTCTTTGCCATATCGTTCAATTAACTACCCTCTGGGACGGCGCCAGTCCCTGTATGACGGCTGGTACAGCTACCCGCCTAACTTAATACACAACCCCCGCCCCCGGCAGGCCTCTCTGTAACCCTTTGTGTGCCGTATTTTGCACACGCGTGCGGCTCATCAGCAGTCTAGGCTCCGCGAAAGCCGCGCGCGAGCAGATATTGTTCGCGGGAACGGTCGCGGGAAGAGAGCGGCTTGCGCATCTGCACCCTGTCGAAATCCTCGCGCACCTGGCGAAGATACTGATCGAAACCTTCACCCTGGAAGATCTTGATCAGAAAATCACCTCCCGGACGCAGGACCCGCCCGGCCAGATCCAGCGCCAGTTCACATAGATACATGGCCCGCGGCTGGTCGGCCGCCTTTACACCACTCATATTGGGTGCCATGTCGGAAATCACAAGATCGACCGGCTGCTCGCCGATCGCCTCGAGGAGTTGGGCAAACACCATATCATCGGTGAAATCCCCTTGGATGAAGGTCACATCCGGAATGCTGTCCATCGGCAGGATATCCGAAGCGATCAGACAACCGCGGTCGCCGATCAGCCGGCTGGTCACCTGCGACCAGCCGCCCGGCGCAGCACCCAGGTCGACGACAGTCATGCCCGGTCGCAGAATGCGGTCCTTCTCCTGGATCTCCAGCAGTTTGTAGCTGGCACGTGAGCGATAACCGTCCCTTTGCGCCATCTTCACGTAGGGGTCATCGAAATGCTCTTTCAACCAGCGTTGACTAGTCTTGGATCGGGCCACAGGTACCTCGCGTTTGGCTGGGCGGCCCCGGGTCGCTCGGGTAGACTAGGCCGCTTTTCAACAAGATCGGACGCAGGGGTCAGATTATGGCGCTCACTCAGGAGCAGAAGAAACATTTCAAATCCATCGGCCATCACCTGAAGCCTGTCTTGATCGTGGCCGAAAATGGCGTGACCGAAGGTGTTCTGGCCGAACTGGAGCGGGCTCTGAACGATCACGAACTGATCAAGGTGAAGATCAACCTCGCCGAACGCGACGACCGACAAGCTGTGGTTGCCGAACTCTGCGAGGCATCCGGAAGCGAACTGGCGCAGGTGATCGGCAAGGTCGCCCTGCTCTACCGCAAGAACCCCAAGCCGAACAAGAACCTCTCGAACATCAGCCGCTTCCTCCAGGCTTGAGGCAACGGGCGGGTCACTGCAGGCCCGCCGAAAGCCCAGCACAGCGGTAGTCCGCAGCACCAGCCGACTCCAACATCGCACCAAGCACCGCACGCCAGGCAGGGCAACCCGGGAAGGTAGCCCCACCTTTGGCGACGCCCTCGGATCAGATGTGGCGAACCTCGATGATCTCGTACTCGACGGTACCGCTCGGTGTCTTCACCACCACCACATCACCCTCCTCCTTGCCCACCAAGGCGCGGGCAATGGGTGAACTGACCGACAGCTTGCCCTGCTTGATGTCGGCCTCGTCGTCGCCGACGATCTGGTAGACCACGGTTTCGTCGGTCTCGACGTTGGCGATTTCCACGGTGACGCCGAAAATTACCTTGCCTGTATGAGGAATGGCCGTCACATCGATGACCTGCGCGTTCTGCAGACGCCCCTCGATATCACGGATCCGCGCCTCGACCATGCCCTGCTGTTCCCGGGCGGCATGGTATTCGGCGTTCTCCTTGAGGTCGCCCAGCTCGCGCGCCTCGGCGATCGCCTGGGTGATCTGCGGGCGCAGTTCGGTTTTCAGATGCTTGAGCTCTTCCTCCAGGGCGCGCGCGCCCTGGACAGTCATCGGAAACTTGGTCATGCGTTGATTCCTGCATGGAGATCCTGCAGACGGCGCACGGTCTTCTCGGGACCGAACTTGAGCGCCTCACAGATCGCCTGACCACCGGCGATGGTGGTGGTGATGCAGATCTTGTGCTGCAGAGCGTTGCGACGGATCGAGAAGGAGTCGGCGATTGACTGACGCCCCTCGGTGGTATTGATGATCAGGGTGACCTCGTCGTTCTTGATCATATCGACCACATGGGGACGCCCCTCGGTCACCTTGTTCACCCGGCGAACCGGCAGGCCGGCCGCCTCGATCATGCGAGCGGTACCGGCAGTGGCCACCACTTCGAAGCCGAGGGCGACCAGGTTGCGCGCCACATCGGCGACGAACGGCTTGTCGTCTTCGCGCACGCTGATGAAGGCGCAGCCGCCAGTCGGCAGCGTCTCGCTGGCCCCCAGCTGGGCCTTGGCAAAAGCCTCGGCGAAACTGTCGCCGACCCCCATCACCTCGCCGGTGGACTTCATTTCCGGGCCGAGGATGGGATCGACACCAGGGAATTTGGCGAACGGGAAGACCGCTTCCTTGACGCTGAAGAACGGCGGGATGATTTCCTCGGTGAAACCGATTTCCTTGAGCGTCTTGCCAGCCATCACGCGGGCCGCGACCTTGGCCAGGGACTCACCGATGCACTTGGAGACGAAAGGAACGGTACGCGAGGCGCGCGGGTTCACTTCCAACACGTAGATGTCCTCGCCCTGCACGGCCATCTGCACGTTCATCAGGCCGATCACGCCGAGTTCCAGGGCCATTTTCTTGACCTGCTCGCGGATGTCGTCTTGGATATGTGCCGGCAGCGAATAGGGCGGCAGCGAGCAGGCCGAGTCGCCGGAGTGCACGCCGGCCTGTTCGATATGCTGCATGATCGCACCGATCACCACGTCCTCACCGTCGCAGACCGCGTCGATGTCGACCTCGATGGCGCAATTGAGGAAGTGATCCAGCAGCACCGGGCTGTCGTTGGACACCTGTACCGCCTCGCGCATGTAACGCTTGAGCTCGTCTTCCTCATAGACGATTTCCATGGCCCGGCCGCCCAGCACATAGGACGGACGTACCACCAGCGGATAGCCGATCACCTTCGAGGCGGCGATGGCTTCGTCCTCGCTGCGGGCGGTGGCGTTCGGCGGCTGGCGCAGGTTGAGACGCTCGACCATCTGCTGGAAGCGCTCGCGGTCTTCGGCGCGGTCGATGGCGTCCGGGCTGGTACCGATGATCGGCACGCCAGCCTCTTCCAGGGCGCGACAGATCTTCAGCGGGGTCTGGCCGCCGTACTGCACGATGACGCCCTTGGGCTGCTCGACACGGACGATCTCCAGCACGTCCTCCAGGGTCACCGGCTCGAAATACAGGCGATCGGACGTGTCGTAGTCGGTGGAGACGGTTTCCGGGTTGCAGTTGACCATGATGGTCTCGTAACCGTCTTCGCGCATGGCCAGCGCAGCATGCACGCAGCAGTAGTCGAACTCGATGCCTTGACCGATACGGTTCGGCCCGCCGCCGATGACCATGATCTTGTCGCGGGACGACGGATTGGCCTCGCACTCTTCCTCATAGGTCGAGTACATGTAGGCGGTATCGGTGGCGAACTCGGCAGCACAGGTATCGACACGCTTGTACACCGGCTGCACCTTCAGCTTCTGCCGGTGGCTGCGCAGGTTCTTCTCGGTCACACCGAGCAGCTTGGCCAGGCGGGCGTCGGAAAAGCCCTTGCGCTTGAGCTTCCACATCAGGTTGCGGTCGATGCTGGAGAGACCGAGCGTCTTGACCCGCTCCTCTTCCTTGACCAGATCCTCGATCTGCACCAGGAACCAGGGATCGATCTTGGTCAACGCGAAGACATCATCGACGCTCTTGCCGGCGCGAAAGGCGTCGGCCACATACCAGATGCGCTCGGCGCCCGGCACGATCAGCTCGCGCTTGAGAATGCTCTCGGCTTCCGGGTTGCCCAGATCCAGCTTGGGATCGAAACCGGCGACGCCGACCTCCAGACCACGCAGGGCCTTCTGCACCGACTCCTGGAAGGTACGGCCGATGGCCATCACCTCGCCCACGGACTTCATCTGGGTAGTCAGGCGGGCATCGGCCTTGGGAAACTTCTCGAAGGCGAAGCGCGGCACCTTGGTGACCACGTAGTCGATGGCCGGCTCGAAGGAGGCCGGGGTACGGCCGCCGGTGATGTCGTTGGACAGTTCGTCGAGGGTATAACCCACCGCCAGCTTGGCGGCGATCTTGGCGATCGGGAAGCCGGTGGCCTTGGAGGCCAGTGCCGAGGAGCGCGACACACGCGGGTTCATCTCGATCACCACCATGCGGCCGTCGACCGGATTGATGCCGAACTGCACGTTGGAACCGCCGGTTTCCACGCCAATCTCACGCAGCACCGCAAGCGATGCGTTGCGCATGATCTGGTATTCCTTGTCGGTCAGGGTCTGCGCCGGAGCCACGGTGATCGAGTCGCCGGTATGCACGCCCATCGGATCGAAGTTCTCGATCGAGCAGACGATGATGCAGTTGTCCTTCTTGTCGCGGACCACCTCCATCTCGTATTCCTTCCAGCCGATCAGCGATTCGTCGATCAAGAGTTCGCTGGTCGGCGACAGGTCGAGACCGCGGGTGCAGATTTCCTCGAATTCTTCGCGGTTGTAGGCGATGCCACCACCGGTGCCGCCCATGGTGAAGCTGGGGCGGATGATGCAGGGGAAACCGACCTTGTCGAGCACCCCGTAGGCCTCGTCCATGCTGTGGGCGATGCCGGAGCGTGGACACTCCAGGCCGATCGCGCGCATGGCCTTGTCGAAGCGAGAGCGGTCCTCGGCCTTGTCGATGGTATCGGCGTTGGCGCCGATCATCTCGACGCCGAACTTGGCCAGCACGCCGTGCTTTTCCAGCGCCAGGGCGCAGTTCAGCGCAGTCTGGCCGCCCATGGTCGGCAGCAGGGCGTCGGGGCGCTCCTTCTCGATGATCTTGGCCACGGTCTGCCACTTGATCGGCTCGATGTAGGTGGCATCGGCCATGGCCGGGTCGGTCATGATGGTGGCCGGGTTGGAGTTCACCAGAATGACGCGAAAGCCTTCTTCCTTCAGCGCCTTGCACGCCTGGGCGCCCGAGTAGTCGAACTCGCAGGCCTGGCCGATGACGATGGGGCCGGCACCGAGGATCAGGATGCTTTTAATGTCTGTACGTTTTGGCATGGTCTCTCACACGAATCCGTTGATCTGTCGGCAGGCTCAGCGACGCTTGGCCATTTCGGCGATGAAGCGGTCGAACAGCGGGGCCACGTCATGCGGGCCCGGGCTGGCTTCCGGGTGGCCCTGGAAGCTGAAGGCCGACTTGTCGGTGCGCTCGATGCCCTGCAGGGTGCCGTCGAACAGTGACTTGTGGATCGGCCGCAGATTGGTCGGCAGCGTGCTCTCGTCCACGGCGAAACCGTGATTCTGGCTGGTGATCATCACCGCACCCGTATCGAGGTCCTGCACCGGGTGGTTGGCGCCATGGTGGCCATGGCCCATCTTCACGGTTTTCGCCCCGGAGGCCAGGGCCAGCAACTGGTGGCCGAGGCAGATGCCGAACACCGGAATCTCGGTTTCGAGAATGTCCTTGATCGCCTGGATCGCATAGTCGCACGGCTCGGGGTCGCCCGGGCCGTTGGACAGGAACACGCCGTCCGGACTCAGCGCCAGCACCGCGCTGGCCGGGGTCTGCGCCGGCACCACGGTCAGGCGGCAGCCACGTGCCACCAGCATGCGCAGGATGTTCAACTTGATGCCGAAGTCGTAGGCCACCACATGGTAGGGCAGTTTGCCGACCGAAACTTCCGGATGGCTGTCGGTCGCCAGCTCCCAAACACTGGAGCGCCACTCGTAGGACTCGGCGCAGCTGACCACCTTGGCCAGATCCATGCCCTTGAGGCCGGGGAAGCTGCGCGCCAGTTCCAGGGCCTTTTCCTCGGTGGCGTCGTCGCCTGCCAGGATGCAACCGTTCTGCGAGCCCTTCTCGCGCAGGATGCGGGTCAGGCGGCGGGTATCGATGTCGGCGATGGCCACACAGCCGTTTTCCCTGAGGTAGTCCGGCAGCGACTGCTTGTTGCGCCAGTTGCTGGCCAGCAGCGGCAGGTCACGGATGATCAGGCCGGCGGCCCACACGCGACTGGACTCGGCGTCCTCTGGCGTGGTACCGGTGTTGCCGATGTGCGGGTAGGTCAGGGTGACGATCTGCTGCGCATATGAAGGATCGGTGAGGATTTCCTGATAGCCGGTCATGGCAGTGTTGAACACCACCTCGCCGATGGTCTGTCCATCGGCACCGATGGATTCGCCACGAAAGATGCTGCCATCAGCAAGGGCGAGAATGGCTGGCTTAGTCAAGAAGACCTCCCGTAAATCAAGCCTGATAGGGCATACGCAGGTTGTAAAAAAGCGGAATGATGTGTAGACACATCATCCCGCTCTTTTTCAGATTATCTGCGTGCTTTTAGGTAGACACATTGGATTCCTAGGGTACAGGAAAAGGCCCTCCCGGTCTAGCAACCGACCATTTCACTCGGTCTTTCAACGCAGCGCAAGCACGTCCTGCATGTCGTACAGTGCCGGAGCACGTCCCTCCAGCCAGAGCGCGGCACGCACCGCCCCCTTGGCGAAGGTCATGCGACTGGAAGCCTTGTGGGTGATCTCGACCCGCTCGCCTTCGGCGGCGAACAGCACGGTGTGATCCCCTACCACATCGCCGGCGCGCACGGTGGCGAAGCCGATGGTTTCCCGCGCCCGCGCCCCGGTCTGGCCTTCGCGGCCGTATACCGCCACCTTCTGCAGGTCGCGCCCCAGAGCACTGGCCACTACCTCGCCCATGCGCAGGGCGGTACCGGACGGCGCGTCGACCTTGTGCCGGTGATGCGCCTCGATGATCTCGATGTCGACCTCGTCGCCAAGCACCCGCGCTGCGGTATCCAACAGCTTCAAACACAGGTTGACGCCGACGCTGAAGTTGGCGGCAAAAACGATCGGAATCTCCCGGGCCGCCTCGCTCAGCAGTTGCCGCTCGTCGACCGAAAAGCCGGTGGTGCCGATCACCATGGCCTTGCCGGCCTGGCGGCAGATTTCCAGATTCTTCAGGGTCACGGTCGGATGGGTGAAATCGATCAGCACATCGAATGCGTCCAGCACCGCCTCCAGATCGCCCGACAAGGGCACTCCGGTCCGCCCCAGACCGACCAGCTCGCCGACATCAGCCCCCACCAGGGTGCTGTCCGGCCGCCCGACGGCTGCCGTCAGACAGGCTCCCGGCGCCTGTTGCGCCGCCTCGACCAGAGCCTTGCCCATGCGCCCGGCGGCGCCCATCACTGCAATACGTCGCATAACTCTGCTCCGGAAGGCGGGCGGGCCATGCCACGCCGCCGTCCTGTTCGGTTAAAGATCGTCGAAGAAGCGCTTCATGCCCTCGAACCAGCCGCTGGCCTTGGGCGAGTGACTGCTGTTGCCCTGCAGGCTGCTGCGAAACTCTTCGAGCAGTTCGCGCTGGCGCTTGCTCAGGTTGACCGGTGTTTCCACCACCACCCGGCACATCAGGTCGCCCGCCGCACCGCCACGCACCGGGGCCACGCCCTTGCCGCGCAGGCGGAACAGCTTGCCGGTCTGGGTGCCCTCCGGAATCTTCAGCTTGACCCGGCCATCCAGGGTCGGCACCTCCAGCTCGCCGCCGAGCGCCGCATCGGCGAAGCTGATCGGCACCTCGCAGTACAGATGCTTGCCGTCGCGCTGGAAGATCGGGTGCTCGCGGACACTGACTACCACATAGAGATCGCCGGGCGGCCCGCCCAGGGTACCCACCTCGCCCTCGCCGGCCAGGCGGATGCGGTCGCCGCTGTCGACCCCGGCCGGCACCTTCACCGACAGGGTCTTGTGCTCCTCGACGCGCCCCTGGCCGTGACAGTCCGGGCAGGGGTCAGCAATCATCTTGCCGCTGCCGTGACAACGCGGGCAGGTCTGCTGCACCGAGAAGAAGCCCTGCTGCATGCGCACCTGACCAATGCCGCCGCAGGTCGTGCAGGTGACCGGCGCGGTGCCCCTCTTCGCACCGCTGCCATCGCAGGTCTTGCAGTGCACCAGGGTCGGCACGCGAATGGTCACCGTCGTGCCGCGAACCGCCTCCTCCAGGTTGAGCTCCAGGGTGTAGCGCAGATCGCTGCCGCGCTGCGGCCCGCCACGGGCACCGCCGCGTCCACCGCCGAAGAAATCGCTGAATACATCGCCGAAGATGTCGGAAAAATTGGCCCCGCCGGCGCCGAAACCCGCACCGCCGCCCATGCTCTGATCGACCCCGGCATGCCCGTACTGGTCGTAGGCCGTCCGCTTGCCGGCATCGGAGAGCACCTCGTAGGCCTCGTTGGCCTCCTTGAATTTCTCCTCGGCCGACTTGTCGTCGGGATTGCGGTCGGGGTGGTACTTCATGGCCAGACGGCGGTAGGCCTTCTTCAGCTCCGCCTCGTCGGCGCCCCGCTCGACCCCCAGCACCTCGTAATAGTCACGCTTTGCCATAAATCTCATGAACTCCGGATTCGTCTGCCCCAGACACGCCGACGCGGGAGCAAGCTCCCGCGCGGCGGTTCAGGCCCATCGCAGGCGATGGGCCGGGACGGAAGCAAGCGTGATGCTTACTTGTTGCCCTTGCTGTCCTTGACCTCTTCGAACTCGGCGTCCACCACGTCGTCCCCGGCCTTGGCCTTCTCGCCGCCCTGGGCAGCCTCGCCGGACTCCGCCTGCTCGGCATACATCTTCTGCGCCAGCGGCGCAGTAGCCTGGGACAGGGCGTTCATCTGGGACTCGATCTGGGCCTTGTCGTCACCCTTGAGCGCGGCCTCCAGATCGGCGACCGCCTTCTCGATGGCGACCTTCTCGTCCGCACCGACCTTGTCACCCGCCTCGGAAATCATCTTGCGGGTGGCATGCACCAACTGGTCACCCTGGTTGCGCACGGAAACCAGCTCCTCGAACTTGCGGTCTTCCTCGGCGTTGGCCTCGGCGTCGCGCACCATCTGCTGGATCTCCTCCTCGGACAGGCCGGAGTTGGCCTTGATCACGATGGACTGGTGCTTGCCGGTGGCCTTGTCCTTGGCGGACACGTGCAGGATGCCGTTGGCGTCGATGTCGAAGGTGACCTCGATCTGCGGCACACCGCGCGGCGCCGGCGGAATGTCGGCCAGGTCGAAGCGACCCAGCGACTTGTTCTGCGCCGCCTGCTTGCGCTCGCCCTGCAGCACGTGGATGGTCACGGCATTCTGGTTATCGTCGGCGGTGGAGAACACCTGAGACTTCTTGGTCGGGATGGTGGTGTTCTTCTCGATCAGCGCGGTCATCACGCCGCCCAGGGTCTCGATACCCAGGGTCAGCGGGGACACGTCGAGCAGCAGCACATCCTTGACGTCGCCGGCCAGCACGGCGCCCTGGATGGCAGCGCCCATCGCCACGGCCTCGTCCGGGTTGACGTCCTTGCGCGCCTCCCTGCCGAAGAACTCGGCGACCTTCTGCTGCACCAGCGGCATACGGGTCTGGCCACCGACCAGGATCACCTCGTCGATCTTGCCTACGTCGATACCGGCGTCCTTCAGGGCGATGCGGCACGGCTCGATGGTGCGCTGCACCAGCTCCTCGACCAGGGCTTCCAGCTTGGCGCGGGAAATCTTCACGTTGAGGTGCTTCGGACCGGTCTGATCGGCCGTGATGTACGGCAGGTTGACGTCGGTCTGCTGACTGGAGGACAGCTCGATCTTAGCCTTCTCGGCAGCCTCCTTCAGGCGCTGCATGGCCAGCGGATCACCCTTGAGGTCGATACCGCTTTCCTTCTTGAACTCGTCGACCAGGTAGTCGATCAGGCGGATATCGAAGTCCTCGCCACCCAGGAAGGTGTCGCCGTTGGTGGCCAGCACCTCGAACTGGTGCTCGCCGTCGACCTCGGCGATCTCGATCACCGACACGTCGAAGGTACCGCCGCCCAGGTCATAGACGATGACGGTGTGGTCACCCTTGGCCTTGTCCATGCCGTAGGCCAGCGCCGCGGCGGTCGGCTCGTTGATGATCCGCTTGACGTCCAGACCGGCGATGCGGCCGGCATCCTTGGTAGCCTGGCGCTGGCTGTCGTTGAAGTAGGCCGGCACGGTGATCACCGCCTCGGTGACCGGCTCGCCCAGGTAGTCCTCGGCGGTCTTCTTCATCTTCTTCAGCACTTCGGCGCTGATCTGTGGCGGAGCCATCTTCTGGCCCTTCACCTCGACCCAGGCGTCACCGTTGTCGGCCTTGACGATCTTGTAGGGCACCAGCTTGATGTCCTTCTGCACCACGTCTTCTTCGAAGCGGCGACCGATCAGGCGCTTGACCGCATAGAGGGTGTTCTGCGGGTTGGTCACCGCCTGGCGCTTGGCGCTCTGGCCGACCAGAGTTTCGCCGTCGTTGCTGTAGGCGATGATCGACGGAGTGGTGCGTGCACCTTCCGCGTTCTCGATGACCTTGGCCACGCCGTTTTCCAGCACGGACACGCAGGAGTTGGTGGTGCCCAGGTCGATACCGATGATTTTGCCCATATTCATTCTCCGAAACTTTGATTCAGCAGGCCGTTGAAAGCCCCTGCGCTAACCCTTCCACTGGCCTGCCGCCGACCTCGAAAGGCCAGGCGCGAAAGCCTATAAATGCATGCCCTTACAGATGGGGGCGGGCCGCCCCATTTCAAGCCTGCCCGTCGCTCGAGGGCGTCGGCGCCTTGCTGACCACTACCATCGCCGGACGCAGCAGGCGGCCGCTGAGCAGATAGCCCTTCTGGAACACCTTGAGCACGCTGCCCGGCTCGGCACTGGTGCTTTCCTCCATGGCCATCGCCTGGTGGTGTTCGGGATTGAAGGGCTCGCCATGGGGATCGAGCTGCTCGAGCTGGTAGCGCTTGAGCACGTCATGGAACATCTTCAGGGTCAGCTCCATGCCTTCGCGCATCGGCCGGATCGACTCGTCGGCCGGATCGGACAGCTCGATTCCCCGCTCGAGGCTGTCGACCACTCCCAGCAGGTCCTGGGCAAAGCGCTCGAGGGCGAACTTGTGCGCCTTCTCCACATCCTGCTCGGCGCGCCGACGCACGTTCTGCAGCTCCGCCGCGGCACGCAGGGACTGATCCTGGGCGGCAGCCAACTGCTCCTCCAGCGCCTGCACGCGAGCAACCAGGTCCTCGCCGGCAGGGGCACCTTCGGCGGCCGGGGTCGCCTCGGGCGTCTGGTTATCGAGGTTCTGTTCGTCAGCCATGCATCTCTCCTTTCAAAAAGCGGCCACGGGCGCGGCTCGTGTTTCTGCCGCCCTATATGGGGATGCAATCCAGCGCTTCAAGAGGAACTTCGCAGCCCATCGGCATTTCGCACGCCGGCAGGTTGTCGGCACAAAACCGGCTACTGTATATACGCACAGAAAACGCATTCCGGGAGCCTCGCCATGCTGGCGCACCTGTCGATCCACAACTACGCCATCGTCGAACACCTGGACCTCGAGCTGGATGCGGGCATGACCGTCATCACCGGCGAAACCGGCGCCGGCAAGTCGATCATGCTCGACGCCCTCGGCCTGGCGCTGGGCGACCGGGCCGACAGCGGCGCCGTGCGACCGGGCGCGGACAAGGCGGACATCCTCGCCAGTTTCGACCTGACGGCGATCCCCGAGGCACAGGCCTGGCTCGCCGCGCGCGACCTGGAACGCGAGGGCCCGTGCATCCTGCGCCGGGTGATCACCGCCGAAGGCCGTTCGCGCGCCTACATCAACGGCGCGCCCTGCCCCCAAGCCGATCTCCGGGCGCTCGGCGAACTGCTGATCGACGTCCACAGCCAGCACGAACATCAGTCCCTGCTGAAGAACGACACCCAGCGACGCCTGCTCGACGAATATGCCGGTGCCAGCGACCTGGCCCGCCAGGTGCGACTCGCCGCACAGCGCTGGCGGCAGACCCGCCAGGAGCTGGAAAGGCGCTGCAGCGCCGGCGACGAACAGCGCGCCCGCCAGCAGTTGCTCAGCTACCAGCTGGAAGAGCTGGAGAATCTCGCCCTCGGCGACCATGAACTGGAGGAACTGGAGGAGGAACACAAGGCCCTGGCCAACGCCGAACACCTGCTCGGCAACTGCCGCCAGGTCATCGACCTGTGCAGCGAGAACGATGCCGGCAACGTACTTTCCGCCCTGACCGCCAGCCTGCAGCGCCTGACCAGCCTGCAGGCGCAGCCCGGCCCGCTCGGCGAGGCGATCGGCCTGCTGGCCAGCGCACAGATCCAGATCGAGGAAGCCGTCGGCGAACTGAACCGCTTTCTCGACCACTTCGATGTCGACCCGCAGCGCCAGCAGAGTATCGAGGAACGTCTCGATGCCATCTACAGCCTGGCGCGCAAGCACCGGGTCCAGCCGCACGAGCTGATCCCCCTGCAACAGCGGCTGCTGGACGAGCTGACCGGACTGAGCGCGGACGACGAAACGCTCGAGCGCCTCGACCGGGAGCTGGCGGCCTACGCACGGCATTACCAGGAAAAGGCCGAAGAGCTCGGCGGCCTGCGGCGCCAGGCCGCCAAGCGCCTGAGCATGGCCGTGGAGCAGCAGATGCAGCGCCTCGGCATGCCCGGCGGGCGCTTCGCCATCGAACTGCATCCCTCCGCCTCGAGCGAGCCTCATCCCCAGGGACTCGAACAGCTCGAGTTTCTGGTCAGCGCCAACCCCGGCCAGCCGCTGAAGCCCCTGGCCAAGGTGGCCTCGGGCGGCGAGCTGTCGCGCATCAGTCTGGCGATCCAGGTGATCACCGCACAGACCTCGCGCACCCCGACCCTGGTCTTCGACGAGGTCGATGTCGGCATCGGCGGCCCGACCGCCGAAGTGGTTGGCCAGCTCCTGCGCCAGCTCGGCCGGCACGGCCAGGTGCTGACCGTTACCCACCTGCCCCAGGTCGCCGCCCAGGGGCATCGCCACCTCTTCGTGCACAAGGCGCGCGGAGTCGACGAAACCCGCACGGCAGTCACCCGCCTGGAGGGCGATCCGCGCATCGAGGAGCTCGCCCGCATGCTTGGCGGGCTCGAGCTGACCGAGGAGTCCCTGGCCCACGCCCGCCGAATGATCGGCAGCGTCCAGGTCTGAGCGACACTGTCGGCCAAAACCAAGAAGGCGACCTTTCGGTCGCCTTCTTGGTTTTGCGCGATGGCTTGCCCCGAGCCGAGCCTCAGGACTTCTTGCGCACGTAGAGCACCAGATTGTGATCGACCAGCTCGAAGCCGTGCCGCTTGACGATCTCGCGCTGCAGCTTCTCGATATCCGGATCGTAGAACTCGATCACCTCGCCGGAGTCCACGCAGACCATGTGGTCATGATGACCACTGTCGGCCAGCTCGAACACCGCATGTCCGCCATCGAAGTTGTGTCGCACCACCAGCCCAGCCGCCTCGAACTGGGTCAGCACCCGATAGACCGTCGCCAGCCCCACGTCCTCCCCGGCCTCCATCAGCGACTTGTAGACATCCTCCGCGCTCATGTGGCGGTGTCCGGCAGAGTCGAGCATCTGCAGGATCTTGACGCGCGGCAGGGTAACCTTCAGACCGGCTTTACGCAGTTCGTTATTTTCAACCATGGTCGGCTTTCGTGCTGCTGCTTCGCAGCCTCCTTCAATGCAGGTATTATCAGGGATTAGTTGCCCCAGCAGATAGCGGAACTCTCCCAGCAATGCAAAACACCAAGCTCATGCTGACCAGTCTACCCCTCGTGGGCCTGCTCGCTCTTGCCGGCTGCACGATTCCCGGGGTGTACAAAATCGACATTCAGCAGGGCAATGTCGTGACGCAGGACATGATAGACCAGTTGCGCCCCGGAATGACCCGCCGGCAAGTCCGGTTTGTCATGGGCAGTCCGCTGATCACCGACACTTTCCACCCTGATCGCTGGGATTATCTGTACAGCATCAAGCCCGGTGGCGGCCAGCGGCTGCAGGAGCGGGTCAGCCTGGTGTTCGACAGCAACGATCTGCTGGTCGGCCTGGCCGGCGACTTCCTCCCCGGCACCACGCGCGAAGAAGAGATCATGGGCCGCAGCGGCGGCACCATCATCAAAAGAGCGCCAACCGAGGAAGGCGAAGAACCGGCCAAACCCGGCTCCCTGCTCGATGAAATCCAGCGCGAAGTGGACGAGGCGGAAAGCATGCCCGTACCGACGGTCGAGCCTCTGTAGCCCGGCCTGCTGTAAACCTGCCGCCCGCCGCACAGAGGAGAGGCCGCCAGCCCCTACTCGGGCGACTCTTCGCCCGTCTTAGCCCTGGCAGCCTTGGCGGCCCGCTGCCGACGAACCTCCTTCGGATCGGCGATCAGCGGACGATAGATCTCCACCCGCTCGCCCTCCTCCAACACGCGCTCCTCCGGCCTGGCCACCACCTTGCCGAAAATCCCCAGGGGACTGTTCGCCAGATCCAGACCAGGGAAGTCCCGATCGAGCCCGGAACGCAACGCCGCCTCGCGCACCGTGGTGCCGCGCGGCACACTCAGGCCGACCAGCTTCTGCCGGTCCGCCAGGGCATAGACCACCTCCACGGCAATGCTCTGCCTATCCATACAGCTGCTTGGCCCGTTCGCAGAAGGCATCCACCAGGGTATTGGCCGCCTGATTGAACAGCGGCCCGAGAGTCGCCTTGATCAGCGGCCCGGAGTAGTCGAAGGTCAAGTCGAGGCTGATCTTGCAGGCCTTCTCGCCAAGCGCCTTGAACTCCCAGAGACCGTGCAGGTGGGCGAAGGGTCCCTCCTCCAGGTTCATCTCGATGCTCTGCCCCGGTTGCAGGCTGTTGCGGGTGAGAAAGCGCTGACTCAAGCCCCCCTTGGCCACTTCCAGCCTGGCACGCATATGCGTCTCGCTGGCCTCCAGCACCTCGGCGGCGCTGCACCAGGGAAGAAAATCCGGGTAGTGCGCCACGTCGTTGACCAGATCATAAAGAGCACGCGCCGGAAAGGGCAGCAGTGCCGAGCGGTGTATGCGAGTCGCCATTCAATGAACTCTCGGTTACTTCGTCAATTCGCCGGCAAACACGGCAGCACGCCTGGCGCCCACAACCCCCTGCGAAGGGATGCCGGGGGCTCAGGCAAGGACACGGTCGACGAAACCAGTGCACTCTGGCCACAGCTGCATGCAAAAGCGATCGGGCATTGTCCGAAATTAGCAGCCCCCCCTCAAGCTCGGTGTCGCCAGCCCGTCCGCAACTGCCTATAATGCGCGCCCTATGGCTAAGCAAAAGAAACACCCTCAGGGCAACATTGCGCAAAACAAGAAGGCGCTGCACGACTACTTCATCGAACAGAAGTTCGAGGCCGGTCTGGCCTTGGCTGGCTGGGAGGTGAAGAGCCTGCGTGCCGGCAAGGCACAACTGGTCGACAGCTACGTGCTGCTGAAGGATGGCGAGGCCTGGCTGCTCGGCAGCCACATCACGCCCCTGACGACAGCCAGCACCCATGTGATTGCTGACCCGACCCGCACCCGCAAGCTGCTGCTGCACAAGCGCGAGCTCGGCAAATTGTTCGGTGCCGTCCAGCAGAAAGGCTATGCCTGTGTTGCCCTGTCGCTGTACTGGAAGAAGCACCTGATCAAGTGCGAGATCGCCCTGGCCAAGGGCAAGAAGGAATACGACAAGCGCGACACCGAGAAGGTCCGCGACTCCGACCGGGAAATCCAGCGCGCCATACGCAGCAAGGGCAAGGAAGACTGAGCCTGCGGCGGTGCCATCCATGACGCCGCCCCCCCCCCAGTCAGCCCTCGGCCAACCCCTGACGCCGCCGCGCCCGCGCCTCGCGCTGCGCCTCCTGCTGCACCTCGGCCAGCACCTCCTGCACGTAGTGGATGTGCCGACTGGCAATCGCCCGCGCTTCCTCGGCCCGCCCCTCGATGATCGCCTCGTACAGTTCGCGGTGCTGCTGCATCAGCATGTCGCGGGTTTCGCCGCGCTGCGCATACATGCCGCCGATATTGGTCACCACGTTGCGCCGGAGCAGGTCGAACAGCCCCTTGATGGTGTGCAGCAGCACGGCGTTGTGGCTGGCCTCGGCGATCGCCAGGTGGAAATGCGCATCGGCCAGCCCCTCCTCGGGGCCGCCACCGGGCAGCGAAGCCTCGTAACACCGCTGCAGCCGCTCGAAGGCTGCGCGCAGACGCTCGTGATCCAGCGGCGTGGCGCGCTGCGCCGCATAGAAGGCACAGGCGCCCTCCAGGGTGTGCCGGAACTCCAGCAGGTCGCGCTGAGCCTCGGCACTGCCTTCCAGCAATTGCAGCAGCGGATCGCTGAAGGTCGAGCCCAGCGACTCGACCACATAGGTGCCGCCGCCCTGGCGGCTGACCAGCAGGCCGCGTGCCGCCAGTTTCTGGATGGCCTCGCGCAGCGAGGGGCGCGATACGCCGAACTGCTCGGCCAGCGCGCGCTCCGCCGGCAGGCGCTCGCCAGCCTTGAGCGAGCCCTCGAGGATCATTGCCTCGAGCCGCTCGACGATGTCATCCGACAGGCGACGCTGCCGAACCGGACCGAATCCCATTGCTCTCTCCACTGGCTTGACCAGCCCACAGCCCAACTGCCGCGACCCGCCCAGCTCTTCCGTCAAGCCTAACCAGCTAGCCTGGTGCCAGCAATACCAAGAATTGGCGCAGGCTCACGACGAAAGTCACCGTAAGACAAATTGACACAGCACCTGCTCAAAAACTAATCTTGTCCGGCGACAGTGTAAATTGGTATTACCAATTTAGTCAAGCCGCAACAACCCGAATCGTCGATCCCATCCAAAAACAATCAAGGGGGAAACCCTATGCAAGCCTGGCAACAGCTCTACACGCCACTTGGCAGCCTCGGCCTATCGGCACTGGCCGCCCTTATCCCGATCATCTTCTTCTTCCTCGCCCTGGCCGTGTTCCGCCTCAAGGGGCACGTGGCAGGCAGCATCACCCTGGCACTGTCCATCCTGGTCGCCATCTTCGCCTACGGCATGCCGACCGACATGGCCCTGGCCGCCGCCGGCTATGGCTTCGCCTATGGTCTGTGGCCGATCGCTTGGATCATCGTCGCCGCCGTCTTTCTCTACAAGCTGACAGTGAAAAGCGGTCAGTTTGAGATCATCCGCAGTTCGGTGCTCTCGATCACCGGCGACCAGCGCCTGCAGGTACTGCTGATCGGCTTCTCCTTCGGCGCCTTCCTTGAGGGCGCGGCAGGCTTCGGCGCGCCGGTGGCGATCACCGCCGCCCTGCTGGTCGGCCTCGGCCTCAATCCGCTGTATGCCGCCGGCCTGTGCCTGATCGCCAACACCGCACCGGTAGCCTTTGGCGCCCTCGGCATCCCGATCATCGTCGCCGGCCAGGTCACCGGCATCGATGCCTTTGACATCGGTGCCATGGCCGGGCGCCAATTGCCCTTCCTGTCGATCATCGTGCCGTTCTGGCTGGTCGCGATGATGGACGGCTGGCGCGGCATCAAGGAAACCTGGCCGGCCGCACTGATGGCAGGCGCCAGTTTCGCCATCACTCAGTACTTCACCTCCAACTACATCGGCCCGGAATTGCCCGATATCACTTCGGCACTGGTCAGCCTGGTGTGCCTGACCCTGTTCCTCAAGGTCTGGCAACCCAAGCCTGCCGAAGAAACCGAAGTGGTCGGCATTTCCGCCGCAGGTACGGCAGTGATGGGAGGTTTCGGCGGCAGCCGTCCCACCGAGCCATCCCCCTACACCCCGAGCCAGATCTTCAAGGCCTGGTCGCCGTTCCTGATCCTCACCGCCCTGGTGACCCTCTGGACCTTGAAACCCTTCAAGGCCCTGTTCGTACCGGGCGGAGCGCTGGACAGCCTGGTCCTGCTGCTGCCCATTCCGCACCTAGATCAGCTGGTGATCAAGATGACTCCGATCGTCACCGCACCGGCGCCCATGGCGGCGGTGTTCAAGTTCGATCCGATCTCGGCCACCGGCACGGCGATCTTCTTCTCCGCCCTGATTTCCATGGCAATACTGAAAATCGCTCCGAAAATTGGTCTGACCAGCTTCAAGGAGACTCTGCTGGAGCTGAAATGGCCCATCCTGTCCATCGGCATGGTGCTGGGATTCGCCTTCGTCACCAACTATTCCGGCATGTCAGCAACCATGGCGCTGGTCCTGGCCGGAACCGGTGCACTGTTCCCCTTCTTCTCGCCTTTCCTGGGCTGGCTGGGTGTGTTCCTCACCGGCTCGGATACCTCGGCCAACGCCCTGTTCAGCTCGCTGCAGGCCACCACCGCGCACCAGATCGGCGTCAACGACACCCTGCTGGTGGCGGCCAACACCAGCGGCGGCGTGACCGGCAAGATGATTTCGCCGCAATCGATCGCCGTGGCCTGCGCCGCCACCGGCCTGGTCGGCAAGGAGTCGGACCTGTTCCGTTTCACCCTCAAGCACAGCCTGATCTTTGCCGCCTTCGTCGGCCTGATCACCCTGGCCCAGGCCTACGTGTTCACCGGCATGCTGGTGCACTGAGAGGTGGCCGGCAAAACCCTTCTGGCGACGTGGTACAGACTTGCCAGAATCGTCTCGCAGGGTTTTGTCGGCCGCTTACAGCCTGCTTGTTAATAGCAGGCAGCGCCGGGTCTTCCCCGGCGTCTGCCATTGGATAACCGGGCCCACCCGGAGGCATGCCTGATGAGCGAACCCTTCTACAACGCCGCGCCCAACGCCACCCGCGTGGCGCCGCCCCTGCCCGAACCGCGCCAGTACCCGGCGCAGAAACCGGGCAACGCCTACCTGTTCGGCACCTGCGTGCTCGACCTGTTCTTCCCCGAGGCCGGCCTCGACGCCATCCGCCTGCTCGAGCGCGAAGGCATCAAGGTGCATTTCCCGCAGGAGCAGAGCTGCTGCGGCCAGCCGGCCTACACCTCGGGCTACACCGACGAAGCGCGTGAGGTCGCCCGCGCCCAGCTGGCGCTGTTCGCCGAGGACTGGCCGCTGGTGGTGCCGTCCGGCTCCTGCGCCGGGATGATCCGCCATCACTACGCCGAGCTGTTCAAGGACGAGCCGGCCACCCTGCGCCAGGTGCAGGCCCTGGCCGCGCGCACCTTCGAGCTGGCCGAGTTCCTCCTCCACGTCTGCAAGGTCGAGTTCAAGGACCAGGGTTCCCAGCAGAAGGTCGCCCTGCACACCTCCTGCTCGGCACGCCGCGAGATGAACACCCACCTGCACGGCCGCGCCCTGCTCGCCCAACTGGAGAAGATCGAGCGCGTCGAGCATGACCACGAGAGCGAATGCTGCGGTTTCGGCGGCACCTTCAGCGTGCGCATGCCGGATATCTCCGGCGCCATGGTCGCCGACAAGACCCGTGCCCTGCAGGAATCCGGCGCCGCCGAAGTGGTCAGCGCCGACTGCGGCTGTCTGCTCAACATCAACGGCGCCCTGGAGAAGCAGCACGCGCCGCTGCGCGGCCAGCACCTGGCCAGCTTCCTCTGGAAACGCACCGGAGGCGCCCGATGAACAGCCAGGCCCGCATCCCGGCGGTGGAGCTGTCCAGCCGCGACCTCAAGCACAACGCCCACAACGCCCTCGGCGACGCCCAGTTGCGCAGCAACATGCGCAAGGCCATGGACTCGCTGATGGCCAAGCGCCTGGCCGCGATGCCGGACGAGTACGAACGCGAACACCTGCGCGAGATGGGCAACCATGTGCGCGCCCGCGCTCTGTCCAGGCTGCCCGAGCTGCTCGAACGGCTGGAAGCCAACCTGACCCGCAACGGCGTCAAGGTGCACTGGGCGGAAACGGTGGACGAAGCCAACGCCATCGTCCTGCAGATCGCCGAGGCCCACCGGGCCAAACAGGTGATCAAGGGCAAGTCGATGGTCAGCGAGGAAATGGAGATGAACCATTTCCTCGAAGGCCACGGCATCGAGGCCCTGGAATCGGACATGGGCGAGTACATCATCCAGCTCGACCACGAGAAGCCCACCCACATCATCATGCCGGCGATCCACAAGAACGCCCGCCAGGTCGCCCACCTGTTCCACGACACGCTCGGCGAGCCCTACACCGAGGACGTCGACCAGCTGATCCAGACCGGCCGGCGCGTGCTGCGCCAGAAGTTCTTCGAGGCCGACATCGGCGTCTCGGGAGTCAACTTCGCGGTGGCCGAGACCGGCACCCTGCTCTTGGTGGAGAACGAGGGCAACGGACGCATGTCGACCACGGTGCCGCCGGTGCACATCGCGGTGACCGGCATCGAGAAGGTGGTGGAAAACCTGCGCGACGTGGTGCCGCTGCTCTCGCTGCTGACCCGCTCGGCGCTCGGCCAGGGCATCACCACCTACGTCAACCTGATCTCCGGCCCGCGCCAGGCCGACGAGCTGGACGGCCCGCAGGAAGTCCACCTGGTGCTGCTCGACAATGGCCGCAGCCAGGCCTTCGCCGACGGCGAGCTGCGCCAGACCCTCAACTGCATCCGCTGCGGCGCCTGCATGAACCACTGCCCGGTCTACACCCGGATCGGCGGCCAGGCCTACGGCACCGTGTATCCCGGGCCGATCGGCAAGATCATCTCGCCGCACCTGATGGGCTTGGAGAACACCCCGGACCACCCGTCCGCCTCCTCGCTGTGCGGTGCCTGCGGCGAAGTCTGCCCGGTGAAGATCCCGATCCCCTCGCTGCTGCGCCGCCTGCGCGAGGAGAACATCAAGAAGCCGGACGCCCCCAACCCGGTGATGCGAGGCCAGGGCAGCAAGTACTCGCCGCGCGAACGCCTGCTGTGGAAGGGCTGGCGCCTGCTCAACACCTCGCCGTGGCTGTACCGCACCTTCGGCTTCTTCGCCACCCGCCTGCGTGGCCTGACGCCGGGTAGCCTCGGCCCCTGGACGCAGAACCACAGCGCACCGAAACCGGCCGCCCGCTCGCTGCACGAGCTGGCCCGCGAGCACCTGGAGGACAAATGATGTCGGCCAAAGCCAATATCCTCGCCAAGCTGAGAAAGAGCCTCGAGGGCACCCAGCCCATCGCCGACGACTACGACGTGGCCCTGGTGACCCGGCCCTGGAGCTATCCGGCGGAGGAACGCATCCCGCGCCTGCGCCAGCTGATGGAAGCGGTGCACACCGAAACCCACCTGACCACCACGGCCGACTGGCCGGCACTGCTGGAAAAGCTGCTGGCCGACAAACAGCTGCCCAGTCTGCTGATCGCCCCGGCCACCGCTCACGGCGCACAGCTCGCCGCGCACTTCGCCGGGCGCGAGGGCCTGCCGCGGCTCAAGGCCTACGACCGGCCGGTCGAGGAGTGGAAGGCCGAGCTGTTCGACGACACCCCGGCGAGCCTGACCGGCACCCTCGGCGCGATCGCCGCCACCGGCAGCCTGATCCTCTGGCCGACCCGCGAAGAGCCGCGGCTGATGAGCCTGGTGCCGCCGGTGCACTTCGCCCTGCTCAAGGCCAGCGAGATCCACGACAACTTCCTCGAGGTGCAGCAGAAGCAGCAGTGGGCCGCCGGCATGCCGACCAACGCCCTGCTGGTTTCCGGCCCCTCGAAGACCGCCGACATCGAGCAGGTGCTCGCCTATGGCGCCCACGGACCCAAGGATCTGATCGTGTTGATCCTGGAGGACGCATGACCCTGCCCGCTGCCTTTCTCGCCGCCGTCGAGCGGCTGATCCCCCGCGAACGGCGTTTCGACGATCCGCTCTCCACCCTGGCCTTCGGCACCGACGCCAGCTTCTACCGGCTGATCCCCAAGCTGGTCGTGCGCGTCGAGTCCGAGGCCGAGGTGGTCAAACTGCTGCGTCTGGCCTCTGCCTCCCGCGTGCCGGTGACCTTCCGCGCCGCTGGCACCAGCCTCTCCGGCCAGGCGGTTACCGATTCGGTGCTGATCGTCCTCGGCGAACACTGGAACGGCCGCGACATCCGCAACGGCGGCGCGCAGATCCGCCTGCAGCCCGGCGTCATCGGCGCCCACGCCAACGCCGTGCTGGCCCCGCTGGGGCGCAAGATCGGCCCGGACCCGGCGTCGATCAATGCGGCGAAGATCGGCGGCATCGTCGCCAACAATTCCAGCGGCATGTGCTGCGGCACCGCGCAGAACAGCTACCACACCCTCGCCGCCCTGCGCCTGGTGCTGGCCGATGGCAGCGTGCTGGACACCGAGGACCCGCTCAGCGTGGCTCGCTTCCAGGTCAGCCACGGCGAGCTGCTCGAACAGCTCGCCGAGCTGGGCCGGCAGACCCGCGCCGACGAGGCGCTGGCGGCGCAGATCCGCCACAAGTACCGGCTGAAGAACACCACCGGCCTGTCGCTCAACGCCCTGGTCGACTACGACCAGCCGCTGGATATCCTCACCCACCTGATGGTCGGCTCCGAGGGCACCCTGGGCTTCATCAGCGCGGTGACCTACGACACCGTGCCCGAGCATCCGCACAAGGCCAGCGCGCTGATCGTCTTCCCCGACGTGGAGACCTGCTGCAACGCCGTGCCGGTGCTCAAGCAGCAGCCGGTCTCGGCGGTGGAACTGCTCGACCGGCGCAGCCTGCGCTCGGTGGAGAACATGAAAGGCATGCCGGACTGGGTGAAGAGCCTGTCCGCCACCGCCTGCGCCCTGCTGATCGAGACCCGTGCCTCCGGCCCCTCGCTGCTGGAAGAGCAGATCGAGCGGATCACGGCGTCCATCGCCGATTTCCCGGTGGAGAAACAGGTCGACTTCAGCAGCGACCCGGCCGTCTACAACCAGCTGTGGAAGATCCGCAAGGACACCTTCCCGGCGGTCGGCGCGGTGCGCAGAACCGGCACCACGGTGATCATCGAGGACGTCACCTTCCCGATCGAGCGCCTGGCCGAGGGCGTCAACCGGCTGATCGAGCTGCTGGAAAAACATCATTACGACGAGGCGATCCTGTTCGGCCACGCCCTGGAGGGCAACCTGCACTTCGTCTTCACCCAGGGTTTCGACGAGCCGACCCAGGTCGCCCGCTACGAGGCCTTCATGCAGGAGGTCGCGCAGCTGGTGGCGGTGGAGTTCGGCGGTTCGCTGAAGGCCGAGCACGGCACCGGACGCAACATGGCGCCCTTCGTCGAGCTGGAATGGGGCCATGACGCCTACCAGCTGATGTGGAAGATCAAGCGCCTGCTCGATCCCCAGGGCATCCTCAACCCCGACGTGGTGCTCTCCGAAGATCCCCAGATCCACCTGAAGCACCTCAAGCCGCTGCCGGCCGCCGACGAGATCGTCGACAAGTGCATCGAATGCGGCTTCTGCGAGCCGGTCTGCCCGTCCCGCGGCCTGACCCTGACGCCGCGCCAGCGCATCGTCATGTGGCGCGACATTCAGGCCAGACGGCGCAGCGGCACGGCCAGCGAAGCCCTGGAAAAAGCCTACCGCTACCAGGGCATCGACACCTGTGCGGCCACTGGCCTCTGTGCCCAGCGCTGCCCGGTGGGGATCAACACCGGCGATCTGGTGCGCAAGCTGCGCGGCCTGGAAGCCGGCCATAGCGGCACCGCCGACTGGCTGGCCGAACACTTCGCCGCCAGCGTGCGCGCCTCGCGCCTGGTGCTGGTCGCCGCCGACAGCGCCCGCCGCCTGCTCGGCGCGCCGCGCCTGGCGAAGTTCAGCGCCGCCCTGCACCGAATCAGCGGCGGGCACCTGCCGCAGTGGACGCCGGCCATGCCGCAGCCGGTGCGCCTCCAGCAGACCGCCGCGCCGCAGCCCGACGAGCGTCCGCGGGTGGTCTATCTCGCCGCCTGCGTGTCGCGCGCCATGGGCCCGGCCTGCGACGACAAGGAACAGGCGCCGCTGATCGACAAGACCCGCGCCCTGCTGGAGAAGGCCGGCTACCAGGTGATCTTTCCGGAAGGCCTGGACAAGCTCTGCTGCGGCCAGCCGTTCGCCTCCAAGGGCTATGCCGAACAGGCCGGGCGCAAGTGCCGGGAAACCCTCGACGCCCTGCTCGAGGCCAGCCGCGGCGGGCTCGATCCGATCTACTGCGACACCAGCCCCTGCACCCTGCGGCTGGTCAGGGAGCTGACGGACGCGCGCCTGCAGATCTTCGATCCAGTGAGATTCATCCGCACCTTCCTGCTCGAGCGGCTGGACTTCGAGCCGCAGGACACACCGGTCGCCGTGCATGTTACCTGCAGCACCCAGCACCTCGGCGAAGCCGAGGCGCTGATCGACATCGCCCGGCGCTGCGCCAGGGAGGTGGTGGTCCCGGAAGGCATCCACTGCTGCGGCTTCGCTGGCGACAAGGGCTTCACCAGCCCCGAGCTGAACGCCAACGCCCTGCGCAACCTGAAGGATGCAGTGCAGTACTGCGAGGAAGGCATCTCCACCAGCCGTACCTGCGAGATCGGCCTCAGCCAGCACAGCGGCCTCGACTACCACGGACTGGTCTACCTGGTAGACCGGGTCAGCCGTGCCAAGGTCCGCCCGGCCTGATCCCGCCGGGGGCAGGGATGCCCCGCCGGCCGGCCGTCCTTCAGGAGTCGCCCTTGACCCGCTCGACCTGCCCGGCCGGCGGCTCGTCGCTGGACGACGCCCGCCCCTCCTCGGGTGCCGCCGCTCCCGGCAGATCGATCCAGAAGCAGCAGCCGTGCCCCGGCTCGCTGTAAAAGCCCATGCTGCCGTTCATCATGGCGACCAGTTCATGGCACAGCACCAGGCCGATGCCGGAGCCGGGAATGTTGGAACTCTCCCGGCCGAGGCGCTGGAAAGGCTGGAACAGCTGGCTCTGCTGCTCGGCATCAAGCCCCGGCCCGGTGTCCTTGACCCAGAGACGCACGCAGTCCGAACGCACCTCGTAGCCGAGTGTGACCCGGCCCTGCGGACGGTTGTACTTGATCGCATTGGACAAGAGGTTCAGCAGGATCTGCCGCAGACGGCGGGAGTCGGCCTGCACGTAGAGGGGCATGCACATGGGTATCAGCTGCAGCTGCAGCTGGCGCTCGCGGACCTGCGGCTGCACCAGTTCGGCGCAACTGGCCAGCATGACGCCGACCTCGACCGGCCGGACATGCAATTGCTGGCGGCGCCCTTCCAGGGTGGAAAGGTCGAGGATGTCGTCCACCAGCGCGGTGAGATGCCGACTGGCCTTGACGATTTCCTGGGCATACTCGCCAATCGGGTTCGCCTCGGGCCGGCCCTCCACCTCCAGTTCGATCAGTTGGGCGAAGCCCTGCACCGCGTTCAGCGGCGTACGCAGCTCGTGGCTCATGCTGGACAGGAAGCGGCTCTTCGCGCGGCTCGCATCCTGAGCCTCCAGGGTGGCGCGACGCAGGTCTTCCTGCACCGCCTTCAGCCGCGAAATGTCCACATGGGTACCCGCCGAGTGCAGCACCCTGCCACTGGCATCCCACTCCAGCGCCTGGCCACGGGACAGCAGCCAGACGTACTGGCCGGCACGGTCGACACAGCGGTACTCCACCTCGTAGACGCCGTCGGCCCCGCTGAAGAAGCTGTCGCGCCGCTGCCTGAGACGCTCCATGTCGTCCGGATGAACCAGCCGGTTGAACTCCTCGATGGTCACGCTCTCGGAGTCCAGGGCGAAACGCCTGGCAAAGCGGCTGCTCACCCGGATCTGGCTCTTGTCCGCCATGATTTCCCAGAGACTCTCGGTGGTGTTCTCCATCACCACCTCCAGCAGGCGCTGGGCCCGGGAACGCTCGGCCTCGCTGGCCTGCAGCTGCCGGTCGCTGCTGTACACCGCATCGGCCATCGCATTCAGCTCCTCGATCCGGCTGTCCTGCAGCGGCAACGGCCGATCGCTCCCCGCACGCCACTGGCCCTTGCCCAGATAACGCAGCATGTCGACGATGCCGCTGATCGGCTGCCCCAGTTCGCGGCTCAGACGCTGCGAGCGCCGCCACCAGAGCACCAAGAGCAGCACATGGAGCAGCAGCAGAGCGGCGATCAACAGGTAGCCGATCTTCTGGTAGTGGGCCGCCAGGGCCCAGGTCGGCTGGAAGATCCTGTCCTTGTCCACGACCAGCAGCAGACGCCAGCCGATCAGGGGAATTCGCCGCCAGACCAGCAGATGCTCGTGGCCGTCGAACATCGCCGCCTGCACCTCCCCTTCGGCGCCGGCCGCCTGCAGCAGATGCTCGGCCTCGCGCCGATGTTCCGGAGCATTGACGGCGAAAGCGCTCGGCATCCCGCCCCCCCGCGGCAGACTCATGGCACTCCCCTCCTCGTCGATCAACAGGCCATACCCCTGCCACGGCACCTCCAAGGCGCCGATCCCGGCCAGCATCCTCTCGAGGTCGATCTCCAGACCGACCACCCCCTCCAGGAAATTGCCGCGGTATACGGGGGCGACCGTTGCCATTCGCCAGCGTCCGGAGGCGTCGAGATAGGGCGAGGTCCAGACCGGCTCGTGCTCGGGGTTTTGACTCTCGGCGGCCCGGGAATAGAAGTTGTACCCGGAAGACGGCCTGTCGCCGAGATCCTTCTGCAGCACGTCGAAGAACGGGAAGTACCGGGTGTAGTGGTCCCAACTGCGGAAATAGACCGCAACCACCAGCGGGTCGGCCTCCTTGATCGAGCGCATCAGGGGATCGAGCTGCGACAGCCGCAGTGCCTTGGCCCGATCCTGCCGCTCCGGCGGTGTGCTTTCCGCATAGAAGGAAGCCGCGCGACCATCGTCGCTGCGGCTGTAGAAGCTCCCTTTCGTACCGGGCACATGTCGCGCCCGCTCCACCTCATCCGGCTGGAAGCGCTCGTTCTGCAGCGCATGGACGACGGCGTCGCGGAAGATCCGCGTCTGCTTCTCGACGCTCCACAGGCGCCAGTCGACGACCTCGGCCTCACGCTGCGCATCACTTTCCAAGCTCTGCCGCGCCCGCTCTTCGAGATGCCCAAGCTGGGCATCGCGCGTGGCGGCATTGCTCAGCAGATAGGCGCCGATCAGTACGGATTCCACCAGTATCAACGGAATCAATGCGCACTGAACGAATGCACGCCAGATCCACCGGCGCAAGGGGTATCGCATTGCCCGAGGCATAGAAAAGTCCCGTTACCCAGCGACGTCAAAAAAGGCATCATATAGCAGCCCGCTGGCGAATTTCGCCAGCCTCGGCAGTCGACGTGCCGAGCTATTTGCCGTAAACTTGACTTGACACTTAAGGTTTTGGGGCCGATTAGGATTCGACGCCGGTAACGAAACTTGAGGGGCATGCCGAGTTGGTAACAGAACTCGTAAATCCACTGTTGCAAACCTATAGTTGCCAACGATGACAACTTCGAAGGGTACGCGCTAGCCGCCTAACCTTCATCTGGTCGCTTCGGCGCCAGCGATCATCAGGGGATGCCTGTAAACCCGAAGTGATCGTCAGATAGAACAGGATCGCCGCCAAGTTCGCTGTAGACGTAACGGCTAAAACCCATACAGCTCGCTCCAAGCACCCTGCCACTCGGGCGGCGCGGAGTTAACTCAGTAGAACTGGCTAAGCATGTAGAACCGATAGCAGAGAGCTGGCGGACGGGGGTTCAAATCCCCCCGGCTCCACCAAATGAACGTTTCGACATGTTCCCACATGATCCGAAACACCCCTGAAAAGCCCGCCCCGTGCGGGCTTTCTTGTTTCCGACTGTCTCCCTTGTCGCTGCCTATCCTTCCCCGCCGTGTATCCCCGCAGGAGCAAATACCAGTGCCACGGGTTCACGGCCCTCGGACCGGCGCAAGGCACTTGAGGGCGGCCAGCCCCGTCGAGCAATAACGAACGGCTCCCGGTCGCCCCCTCCAAAGCATCCATAATTTCGATAAATTCCTTTCGAAAACCGCGTTTTTCTTCCAGTCCGGTGAAGACTAGCCTTGCTGACAGCAATGCCCCTGCAACCTCCCGGAGAAACCCGATGATCACCCTGCGCCCGGCCGCCGAACGCGGCCATGCCAGCCTGGACTGGCTGGACAGCCGCCACAGTTTTTCCTTCGCCGACTACTACGACCCGCGCCACATGGGTGTCTCGCGGCTGCGGGTGATCAATGACGATCGCATCGCGCCGCGGAGCGGCTTCGACGCCCATCCGCACCGCGACATGGAGATCATCACCTATGTGCTGAAGGGAACCGTCGAGCACAAGGACAGCATGGGCAACAACAGTCAGCTGAAGGCCGGAGAAGTCCAGGTGATGACCGCCGGCAGCGGCATCGTGCACAGCGAGTACAACCCTTCGGCCAGCGAGCCGCTGCACCTCCTGCAGATCTGGATCCAGCCGCAGCAGAGTCACGTGCCGCCACGCTATGCCCAGAAGGACTTCTCCGCCGTGCAGGGAGTCGGCCTGCTGGTTTCGCCGGACGGTCGCGAGGGATCGCTGCCGATCCACCAGGATGCCTGCCTGTACCTGGCCCGCCTGGAAGAACACCAACAGGTCAGCCAGCCGACTCGCGCCGAGCGCACCTACTACCTGCACGTCGCCAGCGGCAGCCTGGAAGTCAACGGCGTGCCCCTCAAGGCCGGCGACGGCGCCACCCTGAGCGGCGAGCAGGGGATCGCGCTGGAGGCCGGCGACAGAGCCGAGGCGCTGCTGTTCGACCTGCCCTGAGCTGCCAGCCCGCTCAGAAGCGGAACACCTCGACGTCCCGGGTCGGGCTGGCGATGGGGATATCCGGCGCTTGCGGCGGTTTTTTCTCCACCTTGGGCGCTGCCGCCCGCGCACTCTTGCGTGGCTCCGGCGCCGGAGCCGATGCCTGCTGCTTGGCCAGCGGCTGGATCGCCGCCGCCAGCTGTTCGGCCAGGCGTTGCAGCACCACGCTCTGCGCCCGCACCTGATCGGCACTGGAGTTCTGATGCGGCTCCTCCAGACGGATCAGGCGACTCTCTCTGAGGCGTCCCTGGCGATCCAGTAGACGCCATTGAGCCTCCAGCACGGCGGGCTGCTTCGGTCCCGAATCCAGGCGGGTGATGTTCAGCTGGACCTGCACGTCCGGCTTGAAGCCGGGCGCGCCCGGCTCGGGCACCAGGCGGTGGCTGTCCAGACGCCAGGCGAGCTGGCGCAGCAGCAGTTGGTCGATATCGGCCTTCAGGTCACCGGCCCAGCGGGCATCGCGGGCCGTGCTCAGGCTGCCATCCTCGTGACGCTGTACCAGGACGGCATCCTTTTGCAGATAGTCGGCCAGGGTCACCGGGCCGAGCAGCACGGCCATGCCGTTGCGTTCGGGAGTCGCGGGGTCGCCACCGTCCAGCCGATAAAGGGTGGTCGTCGGGCGAAAGGAACAGGCGCCCAGCAACGACAGGGCAGCCAGCAGGACCAGCAAACGAAAGCGCGGGAATCTCATCGATGTTCACCCAGTAGGCTGCCGGCAGGCAGCCATAGTCCATCTTCAAAAACCACGGCCCGGCGCGCTGCACTGGCAGGGCACGCCGGGTGATTCAAACGGCCATGCCCGGGGTGGGCAGGATCCATCCACCGGGGCAGCTGCAAGGCCCCGAGCCAAGGCCGGCTTGGATATGGCCAATCCGTCAATCCCTTGCAGGCCGGCCAGTGTGATCGTCTTGGAAGCCGCGGACAGCTAATTGCAGGTAGTTGCGCCCTCCGACGCGCTCGCGCGACATTCTGCCATCAGGCCGGCTCCTCGACCAAGAGTGCATCCACCCGTTGAAAACCGCGCGGCAACTTATTGCCGCGCCGGCCGCGCTCGCCCTGGTAATACTCCAGATCGCCCGGCTTCAGCGACAGGGTGCGCTTGCCGGCCTGCAGCACCAGGGTCGCCCGGGCGGAGAGCACGACGAAGTCGCCGAGGTACTCCTCGCGGCTGGCGACCCGCTCGCCGGGGATGGCGATGAGCTTGTTGCCCTTGCCCTTGGCCAGCTGCGGCAGCTCGGCCACCCGGAACAGCAGCAGGCGCCCTTCCGTGGTCACCGCCGCCAGCCAGTCGTTCTGCGGATCGCCCAACGGGCGCGGCGCCATGACCCGGGCACCGGCCGGCAGGCTCAGCAGCGCCTTGCCGGCCTTGTTCTTCGCCTGCAGGTCCTCGCCCTTGACCACGAAGCCATAGCCGGCATCGGAGGCTATGACATAGAGCGCCTCGTCCTCCGGCAGCAGCACACAGTCGAAGCTCGCCCCCGGCGGCGGCGCCAGGCGCCCGGTCAGGGGCTCGCCCTGGCCGCGCGCCGAGGGCAGCGAATGGGCCGCCAGGGAATAGCTGCGCCCGCTGGAGTCGATGAACACGGCGTATTGATTGGAGCGCCCCTGAGCCGCCGCCTTGAAATTGTCACCGGATTTGTAGGAGAGCGCCGCCGGGTCGATGTCGTGGCCCTTGGCGCAGCGCACCCAGCCCTTCTCGGAGAGCACCACGGTCACCGGCTCGGTGGGCAGCAGCTCGGTTTCCGACAACGCCCGGGCCTCGGCGCGCTCGACGATCGGCGAGCGGCGCGCGTCGCCGTAGGTCTCGGCGTCCGCCAGGAGCTCCTTGCGCACCAGCTTCTTCAACCTGGCCTCGCTACCGAGCAGGGCCAGCAGCTTGTCGCGCTCCCTGGCCAGCTCGTCCTGTTCGCCGCGGATCTTCATCTCCTCGAGCCGCGCCAGCTGGCGCAGACGGGTGTCGAGGATGTAGTCGGCCTGCACCTCGGTCAGCCCGAAGCGCGCCATCAGCACCGGCCTGGGCTGGTCTTCGGTGCGGATGATATGGATCACCTCATCGAGGTTGAGGAAGGCGATCAGCAAACCTTCCAACAAGTGCAGACGACGCTCCACCTTGTCCAGGCGGAACTGCAGGCGGCGGCGCACCGTCTGCACGCGAAACGCCAGCCACTCGGTGAGCAGCGTGCGCAGGTCCTTCACCTGCGGCTTGCCGTCCAGGCCGATGATGTTGAGGTTGACCCGGTAGCTGGACTCCAGGTCGGTGGTGGCGAACAGATGCTGCATCAGCCCCTCCACGTCGACCCGGTTGGAGCGCGGGATGATCACGATGCGGCAGGGGTTCTCGTGGTCCGACTCGTCGCGCAGGTCGGCGACCATCGGCAGCTTCTTGGCCTGCATCTGTGCGGCGATCTGCTCCAGCACCTTGGCCCCGGAAACCTGGTGCGGCAGCGCGGTGATCACCACGTCGCCGTCCTCGACCCGGTACAGCGCGCGCATGCGCACCGAGCCGCGGCCGGTCTCGTAGGTCTTCAGCAGCTCGGCGCGCGGGGTGACGATCTCCGCCTCGGTGGGAAAGTCTGGCCCCGGAATGTGCTCGCAGAGCTGCGCCACCGTCGCTTGCGGCTCGTCCAGCAGGCGCACGCAGGCGCTCGCCACCTCGCGCAGGTTGTGCGGCGGCACGTCGGTGGCCATGCCCACGGCGATGCCGGTGGTGCCGTTGAGCAGCAGGTTGGGCAGCCGCGCCGGCAGCACCGCCGGCTCGTCCAGGGTACCGTCGAAGTTCGGCACCCAGTCGGCGGTGCCCTGCCCCAGCTCGGCGAGCAGCACTTCCGAATAGCGCGACAGGCGCGCCTCGGTGTAGCGCATGGCGGCGAACGACTTGGGATCGTCCGGCGCGCCCCAGTTGCCCTGGCCATCCACCAGGGTGTAGCGGTAGGAAAACGGCTGGGCCATCAGCACCATGGCCTCGTAGCAGGCCGAGTCGCCGTGGGGGTGGAACTTGCCGAGCACGTCGCCGACGGTGCGCGCCGACTTCTTGTGCTTGGCGTCGGCATCCAGGCCCAGTTCGCTCATCGCGTAGACGATGCGCCGCTGCACGGGCTTGAGGCCGTCGCCGATGTGCGGCAGGGCGCGGTCCATGATCACGTACATGGAATAGTTGAGATAGGCCTGCTCGGTGAATTCCGCGAGGGAGCGGCGCTCCACGCCTTCCAGGCCGGGATCGAAGGATTCGTTCATGGGTCAGTCCCAGGGTTGCGGCGCGGCGGCAGGCAGCCGGCGCCGGAAGAAGTTGAATGCGGTGTCGTGACCAGGGTTCAAGGCGCGCCGTTCCAGCCTTCGGCCGGCGCGGCGAAATGCCAGAGCATCGGCCGGGTTTCGCCGTCGCCGCGGGGCAGCGTGCCGTTGTCGGTGCCGATCCAGGCGCCCTCGGCGTCGATCCACAGCGCCTCGGCGCTGCCCCAGGGCTGCGCGTAGCGGCGGGCGTCGGCGAGCAGCGCGTCGGCGAACGACCAGCAGCGCTCGACCTCGCCGGTGCTCGGGCTGTGCCGGCAGATCTGGTGCGCCAGGCGCTCCAGGCTGAACAGCTTGTCGCCGTGGAAGGCCAGGTCGGCGAAGCTCTTCGCCCAGCTACGCGAGCTCTCCAGCTGGGCCGGCGGCAGCGCCGGGCCGTCCTCGCTGCGCAGCACGCAGCTGCCGCTGCACTGCCAGACGCTCTGGACGCGGTGCACCACCAGCAGCCCGCGGCGTTCCCGCTCGGCGGCCAGCCACAGGCGCTCGCCAGCCGGATCGACGGCGATGCCCTCGAACATGGCGTTGAATTTCAGCAGCATGCCGCTGGCCCGCGCCTGGCGCAGCAGCGCCGGCGGCAGCGCCAGCCACTGCGGCTGACCGATCTCCGGCAGCTGCAGCACCGCGGCATGCGCCTCGCTGACCAGATAGCGGTTGCCCCGGGCGTCGCAGCTCAGCCCCTCAAGATCCATCTCGCCGCCGCGCAGCGTGCCCATCAGCTTGGTCCGCGCCCGCAGCCCCCAGGGCAGTCCGCTGCCGGGCAGCGGCGGCACGACGAAGGTCTGCGCCTCGGCCTGCCAGGCCGTCTCGCCGGGCTGCAGGCGGTAGAGGCGATCGTCGTCGCGGTCGGAAACCGCCCACAGCGCATCGCCGCAGCGCGCCAGCCCGGAGAAGTTGCCGCTCGGCATGCCGTCGAGCGGGTGCTCGCCGAGCAGGCGCAGTGGCTCCACCGGCAGCGCTGCGTGCAGCGCGGGGCTGAGCAGCAGGCCCAGGCCCGCCAGCCAGCGGCGCATCAGACCAGCACCTCGGCCAGGTTGCCCTTGGTTTCCAGCCAGGCCTTGCGGTCGCCGGCGCGCTTCTTGGCCAGCAGCATGTCCATGACCTCGCGGGTGGCGTCGAAGTCGTCGAGGGTCAGCTGGACCAGGCGGCGGGTGTTGGGGTCCATGGTGGTCTCGCGCAGCTGCAGCGGGTTCATCTCGCCGAGGCCCTTGAAGCGGGTGACCTGCGGCTTGCCGCGCTTCTTCTCGGCGGCCAGGCGCTCGAGGATGCCGTCGCGCTCGGCCTCGTCGAGGGCGTAGTGGACTTCCTTGCCGAGGTCGATGCGGTACAGCGGCGGCATGGCGACGTGCACGTGGCCGGCCTCCACCAGCGGGCGGAAGTGGCGGACGAACAATGCGCACAGCAGGGTGGCGATGTGCAGGCCGTCGGAGTCGGCGTCGGCGAGGATGCAGACCTTGCCGTAGCGCAGCTGCGAGAGATCCGCCGAGCCCGGGTCGATGCCGATGGCCACGGCGATGTCGTGCACCTCCTGGCTGGCCAGCACCTCGCCGCCGTCCACCTCCCAAGTGTTGAGGATCTTGCCGCGCAGCGGCATGATCGCCTGGAATTCCTTGTCGCGCGCCTGCTTGGCGCTGCCGCCGGCGGAATCGCCCTCGACCAGGAACAGCTCGGCGCGCAGCGGATCCTGGCCGGCGCAGTCGGCCAGCTTGCCGGGCAGCGCCGGGCCCTGGGTGATCTTCTTGCGCTCGACCTTCTTGCCCGCCTTGAGGCGGCGCCCGGCGTTGCCGATGGCCTGCTCGGCCAGTTGCAGGCCCAGCTCGGGGTGCTCGTTGAGCCACAGGCTGAAGGCATCCTTGACCACCCCGGAGACGAAGGCCGCCGCCTCGCGCGAGGACAGGCGCTCCTTGGTCTGCCCGGAGAACTGCGGCTCGGCGAGCTTCATCGAGAGGACGAAGGCGATGCGCTCCCAGACATCCTCCGGCGCCAGCTTGACGCCGCGCGGCAAGAGACTCCTGAACTCGCAGAACTCGCGCATGGCGTCCAGCAGGCCCTGACGCAAGCCGTTGACGTGGGTGCCGCCCTGGGCGGTGGGGATCAGGTTGACGTAGCTCTCCTGCACGCTCTCGCCGCCCTCGGGCAGCCACAGCAGCGCCCAGTCCACCGCCTCGCGGCTGGCGGCGAAGCTGCCGGTGAAGGGCTCCTCGGGCAGGCGGGCGAACCCGTCGACGGCATCCGCCAGGTAGGAGCGCAGGCCGTCCTCGTAGTGCCACTCGACCTTCTCGCCGGCGGTCCTGTCCTCGAAGCTCACCAAAAGGCCCGGGCAGAGCACCGCCTTGGCCTTGAGCACGTGCTTCAGGCGGCTGACGGAGAACTTCGGCGAATCGAAGTACTGGGCGTCCGGCCAGAAGTGCACGCTGGTGCCGGTGTTGCGCCTGCCCACGCTGCCGACGATCTCCAGCTCGCTGGCCTTGAAGCCGTCGGCGAAGGCCATGCGGTACTCGTTGCCATCGCGCTTGACGCGCACCTCGACGCAGGTCGACAGCGCGTTGACCACCGAGATGCCGACGCCGTGCAGGCCGCCGGAGAACTGGTAGTTCTTGTTGGAGAACTTGCCGCCGGCGTGCAGCTTGGTGAGGATCAGCTCGACCCCCGGCACGCCCTCCTCCGGATGGATGTCCACCGGCATGCCGCGGCCGTCGTCGATCACCTCCAGCGAATTGTCCTCGTGGAGGATCACCTGCACGGATTTCGCGTGGCCGGCCAGGGCCTCGTCGACGCTGTTGTCGATCACTTCCTGGGCCAGGTGGTTGGGACGCGTGGTGTCGGTATACATGCCCGGGCGCTTGCGCACCGGGTCGAGTCCGGAAAGGACCTCGATGGCGTCCGCGTTGTAGGTCTGAGCCATGGTTGCCTTAGTTCAGAGTTCGGAAAAATCGAAATCGCGCCACAGCTCGGCATCGAAGCCGGCAAAGGCGAACAGTTCCGGCAGGCGCCCGGCAAAGCCTTGGAAGGCATGGTCGCCGCCCGTCTCGACGTCGGGCGCGCAGTGCCGGTAATAGGTTGCCGCATCCCGCCAGTCGAGCGTCTCGTCGCCGGTCTGCAGCCATACCCGGTAGCGCGCCGGGTCCTGCGGCGGCGGCACTTCCAGCGCGGCGAGGACCGCCAGATGGTCGGCGGTCAGCTCCCAGGTCTCGCCGCTGTAATGGTTGAGCTGCGGCCCCAGACGGCCGTTGAACAGCCGGTGCGGGCGCACCGCGGGATTGATCAGCACGGCCGGCAGACCATGCCGCTCGGCCAGATGGGTCGCATAGTAGCCGCCGAGGGAGCTGCCGACCAGCATGGGCCGGCCCAGCTCGGCGAGCGCCGTCTCGAGCTGGGCGATCGCCTGGCACGGATGGTGATGCAGATCGGGCACCCGCAGGCGCGCGCCCAGGCCAAGGGCCTGCATGGCGCGGATCAGCTGCTGCGCCTTGAGGGAGGCGGACGAGCTGTTGAAGCCGTGGATATAGAGGATGGACGGCGCGGCGCTGGGCATGAATCTCGGGCGACAGTGACGGAAGAAGGAAGGCTACAAGCCGCGCGCGCCAGTCTCAAGTCGGCCAGCGCATTTGCTGCCGTGCGGCGAACCGCAACGCCCCGCCGGACTCAGTAGCCGCCCTTGCCGTAGTCGATCTGGAAGCGGTAGTCGGTCAGGCGCGACACGCCGGTTTCCAGGCGGCCGTCGGCCTGCAGGCGCAGCCAGCGGTAGCCGGGCGCCTGGTCGCTGACCGAAAAGTCCTCGCTGCCGGGCGTGAACTGCACGCAGGTCGAAGGCGAAGCTAGCAGGCGCACGCCGCGGCGCATCCGATCGAACTCCTGGTGCACGTGCCCCCAGAGCAGCGCGCGCACCTGCGGGAAACGGTCGAGCACGGCGAACAGCGCCTCGGCGTTGCGCAAGCCGATCGATTCCATCCAGTGGCAGCCGATCGATACCGGGTGGTGATGCAGACAGATCAGATGATGGCGCTCGGGCGCCTCCGCGAGGGCCCGCTCGAGCAGGGCCAGCTCGCTCGGCTCGAGAAAGCCGGGCACCGCATTGGGAAGGGCCGAGTCGAGCAGCACGATACGCCAGTTGCCCAGGTCGACGACCGGCTGGCGGCAGTCGCTGCCGGCACTGGCCCGGCTCAGCGCCTCGCGCGTGTCGTGGTTGCCGGGAGTCCAGCGCAGCGGTGCGGCGATCGGCGCGCAGAGCTGGCGGAAGCGCGCATAGGACTCGTCCGAGCCGTCCTGCGAGACGTCACCGCTGGCCACCAGCAGATCGATCCGCGGCTGCTCGCGACGCACCAGCTCGATCACCCGCTGCAGGCTGTCCTCGGTCTGCATGCCGAGCAGCCGCGCCTGCGTGTCGGCGAACAGGTGACTGTCGGTCAGCTGCACCAGCAACAGGGAGGAATCGGCAACGGAAGGGGATGGGCTCGGCAAGACCTTCTCCTGAAACGGAAGCAGGTCAATTATCGGCGCAGAAAACCGGCCTGATAAGCCCGTACATCGGGCATGGTTCACAGAATGTCCGCGCCAGATGCCCGGCTGTGAAACGCATCATTGTTGCCCGGCCGGATTGCAGGCAGATGTCACGGGAGGCCGGTATCCCGACGCACATCACACATTCCCGAACGGAGCAAGCAGGGCATTTTTTCCCGACTCCCGCGCCAGGCAAATCCCTTGCAACAGCGCCACAAAGAGGAACGCCGCACTCTCCCCTCCCGCTGTTGCATAGAACTTACCCTGTCCCGGGGAAGTCCATGGTTATGTTGACACGCTGTAATTCCCCAAGAAGAACAGGAGCGAACACCATGAAAAAGCATCCCTGGACTTATATCGCCATTACCGCCACGGCCGCTCTCGGCCTGACGATGGCCGGTGGCGTTGCGGCCGATGATGGCCGGCAGAGTCAGGCCCAACCCATGCTTCTCGCTGGCAGCGAAACAATGGAAAAGGCCGGAGATGCGGTTTCCGATACCTGGATCACCAGCAAGGTGAAGTCCACCTTCCTGGCCGACAGCGACCTCGATGGCATGGACATCAAGGTGGAAACCACCCAGGGTGTGGTGTCACTGTCCGGCACGGTCAGCTCCGAGGCCGAGAAGGAGCTGGCCATCCAGAAGACCAGGAGCATCAAGGGCGTGAAAGACGTTTCCGCCGATGCCCTGATGGTGGCCGATTAACGCGCCGAAAACCTGCGGACAGGGCTGGCGTGCTCCGCCACGCCGGCTCTTCGGCGCCCTCCTTCCCGACCGGATCATGCACCGCAGACCGGGCACGATCCCAAGATCCTTGCGCCACGCTTCAGAGCCAACCTTTCAAGGTCTTGCACTTGCCCATTGGCGAACAGGCCAAGGGAGCGAACTCATTCGCGATGTTTCTGCTGTTGCCGCCAATCGCAGCCAGCTCTGCTCCGCAGTCCTGCTGCAAGCAGCCGCGCGCAGCTGATCCGCATCGGCGAGCTGCTGGTGAACAAGCGCCACACGCCGCCGGCGAGCGGCCGGCGGGTCGCCCCCTCGATCTGACCGACTCCCAGCCGGGCGGCGGTCAGACGCACGCAATCAGCGCAGGCTATGATGCGCCACGCGACGCCTGTTCAGCCGTCGCCGGAAACCTGTGACTCGGCCCCGGCGGCGGTCCTCCGAGCGCAAACACCCCGGCAAAGAGCATCCCGATGTCCGAAACGCACCCGCACCAGCCCCACCCGGACCATGCGTCCGCCAGCCTGCGCCAGGCCCTGTTGTTCTGGCTCAAGCTCGGCTTCATCAGCTTCGGCGGCCCGGCCGGACAGATCTCGATCCTCCATCAGGAACTGGTCGAGCGGCGCCGCTGGATCTCCGAGCGCCGTTTCCTGCATGCCCTGAACTTCTGCATGCTGCTGCCCGGCCCCGAGGCCCAGCAGCTCGCCACCTACCTCGGCTGGCTGCTGCACGGCACCCGCGGCGGGGTGATCGCCGGGGTGCTGTTCGTGCTGCCCTCGCTGTTCATCCTGATCGCCCTGTCCTGGGTCTACCTCGCCTTCGGCGACGTGCCGCTGGTCGCCGGGCTGTTCTACGGGATCAAGCCGGCGGTGACCGCCATCGTCGTCCACGCCGCCCACCGCATCGGCTCGCGCACCCTGCGCAACGCCTGGCTGTGGGCGATCGCCGCAGCCGCCTTCGTGGCGATCTTCGCCCTCCAGGTGCCCTTCCCGCTGATCGTGCTCGGTGCGGCGCTGCTCGGCTACCTCGGCGGGCGCCTGGCGCCGGAGCGCTTCGGCGGCGCCGGCGGCCCTGCGGCGGCGAAGCCGGGCTTCGGCCCGGCGCTGATCGACGACCACACCCCGCCGCCCGCCCATGCGCGCTTCAGCCGTGCGCGACTGGCGCGGCTGCTGCTGGTCGGCGCCCTGCTCTGGCTGCTGCCGATGGGCCTTCTGACCGCGCTGTTCGGCTGGCAGGGCACCCTGACGCAGATGGGCTGGTTCTTCACCAAGGCCGCGCTGCTCACCTTCGGCGGCGCCTACGCGGTGCTGCCCTACGTCTTCCAGGGCGCGGTCGGCCACTACGGCTGGCTGACTCCGACGCAGATGATCGACGGCCTGGCCCTCGGCGAAACCACGCCGGGGCCGCTGATCATGGTGGTGGCCTTCGTCGGCTTCGTCGGCGGCTACGTCCAGCAACTGTTCGGCGCCGAGCAGGCGTTCCTCGCCGGCGCGCTGGCCGCCTGCCTGGTCACCTGGTTCACCTTCCTGCCGTCGTTCCTCTTCGTCCTCGCCGGCGGCCCGCTGGTGGAATCCACCCACGGCGAGCTGAAGTTCACCGCCCCGCTGACCGGCATCACCGCCGCGGTGGTGGGGGTGATCCTCAACCTGGCACTGTTCTTCGGCTACCACGTGCTCTGGCCCGAAGGCTTCGCCGGCCGCCTCGACTGGCCCTCGGCGCTGATCGCCCTGGCCGCCGCCATCGCGCTGTTCCGCTTCAGGCGCGGGGTGATCGAAGTGCTGGCGGGCTGTGCGCTGGCGGGATTGCTGGTGCATCTGGGGCTGCGCTGAGAGGCGAAGAGCCTTTGTGAAAGGCTATGTCTGAGTTAGCTGTTGCAGCAAGCTAAGCTGATCATGACGTTTCCGCATGCGGGAGGTGGATCATGAAAACGAGTCAGTTCACGCGATGGATCGCTCAGCTCTCCAGCCTCAGCCCAGAACAGCGTGAGCAGCTGAAGGCATGCCTGTCGGCACCAGGCAGCCTT
>NZ_SMMU01000016.1 GCF_004339665.1 Azotobacter chroococcum | reverse complement strand
TGGCCAGTGCACGATTCCACATGCACACCAGCCTGCTGGAGGGAGTGAACAACCGGATCAAGGTGATCAAGCGCATGGCCTACGGTTTCCGGGACGAGGAGTACTTCTTCCTGAAAATCAAGGCCGCCTTCCCCGGGAAAATGCGATGAACCTTTTTCTTTCCTGGCCAACCCGCCCGGAGCGGGCACGGAGTAGCCCCCTGTCTGCCGAAAGGCGCCTGATCCGGCGTTTCTGCCGGTTTCCGTTGTGTTGCCCTTCGGCCCTCCCCGTGCTTCGGCGCAGGCCGGGCAGTTTGCTTCCGAAGCGGCGGCCGGGCGAAAATGCGCAGCGCCGCACGCTTTCCCGTCGACGGGGTTGCCGAGGTGTCCCTTGTGCCGTCCCGTACATCGGAGCCCCCTGGCGGCTCGGGAGATTTGCCCGAGTCGGGAGCGTCTCCATCGTTCAGCAAGGCCGTGATCGGCCGGGAATAAAGGATAATCAGGATGCCGGGTGCATTGCTTCGTACGGGTACGCTGCGGGAGTTCAGGGCGCTCGGCGTCGACGGTCAGCCAGTCCATGGCGTGGCGCTGCAGCTGCGCGAGGCCATCCGCCTGAAGATGCACCGCGAGGCGGCCGACTGCCTGGCCATCCCGCAGACCAACGAAACCGGCGACCGCATCGACTGGTACGCGCCGATCGAAGGCGATGTGGTGCCCTGGTCGGCGGCGACCCCCGAGGAGCGCGAACAGGCCCATGCCCGGCTTGAGGCGATGCAGGCTCAGCTGCGCGCCACCGGCGAAAGCATGCGCAACGATGCGCAGAACCGGGAGAAACAGGTCTTCGGCCGCCTGCTGGAAAAGGCCCTGCACTTTCCCGATGCCAACCACGTCTATCTGGTCGACGGCAAACCGGTGATCACCTTCTGGGGCTTCACCGGCCAGCAGGCGGCCCAGCCGGACGATCCGCTGGCCTGCCTGCAGACGGCCAGGCCGGCCGCAGCGGTCGCGGCGGCCATCGCCTCGCCTCCGCCAGTGGCCCCCGCGGTCGCCGCAAGATCCGGCTGGCAGCGCTGGCTGTGGCTGCTGCTTCTGCCGCTGCTCCTGCTGTTGCTGCTATTCGTCATGCGCGCCTGCGCACCGAACGTCGAACTGCCGTTCGAGCTGTCCCATGTCGACCTGCCCGGTCTGCCGGCCGAGGAAAAGGCGCCGCTGGATGTCCGGCGGCACGAGGGCGTCGTGGGAGTGGAGGGGATCTCTGGCCGTGCCGGAGTCGCCGGGGTGGAAACCGAGGCATTGGAAGACATGCAGGTGCCGGGCAAGGAAACGGCTGTCGAGGACGTGCCGATCGAGGAGGCCTTGTCGAGCGAACCCGGAGCGAGCGAGCTCGCGA
This sequence comes from Azotobacter chroococcum, assembly GCF_004339665.1. Lineage (GTDB taxonomy): Bacteria > Pseudomonadota > Gammaproteobacteria > Pseudomonadales > Pseudomonadaceae > Azotobacter > Azotobacter chroococcum. The sequence continues at coordinate 90,988 of NZ_SMMU01000016.1, read as the reverse complement.
CGGACGATCCTGCGCTCGACGAGTCCGCTGCGGAGGAAGCCGCCGCGGACGAAGCCACGGCCGAGGAGCTGCCCGAGCCGGCCGCAGAAGCGGAACCTGAGGCGAAGCCCGAGGAGGCGCAGGAGCCGCCGGTGCCACCGCAACTCGATGAGGAAAAGGCGGCCGAAGACCTGCAGGCCGCCCAGCAAGACCCGGCCAAGGCGCAGGAGGCGGCCAAGCCCATGAGCATCCCGCCCGAGGCGCAAAAGAGCGGTTCGACCCGCTTCCTCGACGGCAACTGGCAGGCCGGCGCCGGCATCCAGGACGCCAAGACCGGCAAGCCCCTGCAGCTGGGCTACGACTTCAAGGACGGCCAAGGCCGGGTCAGTATCCGCCGCGACGACGGCGTGCAATGCTCGGGCGCGGTGAACGCCTCGATGCAGGGCGGCAACCTGGCGATCGCCAGTCAGGAACAGGCCAACTGCAGCGACGGCAGCCGCTATCGTCTGCCGGAGGTGACCTGCAAGCCGGGTGCGCAAAGCGCGGCCGACTGCACCGGCCGCTACGGCAACCAGGAATTCCCGATGTCGATCCGCCAGGGCGGCAACTGAGGCGAGCACAGCAGCATGTTTCCGGAAAAGACCGACTACGAAGACAGGATCACCCTGATCATGGGCAGCGGCATCCAGTTCCTGGATTTCGCCGTCAAACTGGAGCTGCGCCGCGAGCCGGCCGGCGAGTTCGTCCGGCCGCGCAGCGACGGTCCCCTGGTCCGCCTGCTGTTCGATCCGCGCAGCAATGCCTTCCACCATCCGGCCGAGCCGGGGAGGGCGGTGACACCCGCCTTCAGCGTGGCGCCCGAGGATTCGCTGCGCCTGCTCAAGGGGCTCTGGCTGCCCCTGCCGTTCTTCCGCTGCAGTCCGCCGCGGCGTTTCGACGACGGCCCGAGCAACTGGTCGCGGGTGCGCATCGTCGAACTCGCCGAGGGCGAGGACCCGGATGGCAACACCCACCGCATCACCTTCGCCTTCGACACCAAGGTCTTCGACAGCCGCGAGGCCACCACCTACCTGGCGCCGACCCGCGAGGACGTCCGCGCCGGCGCCAGCTTCGCGCTGGCCCACCGGGCCGACGAGATGGGCTGGTTCCTCGACCTCGGCTGGATCGACGGCTGGCTGCGCGAGGTGTTCAGCGAGCAGGCGCGGCTGCCGCCGCTGCGCATGCAGCCCGACGACATCCAGGCCGAGTGCGAGCAGCTTCAGCATCAGGCGCACTACCTCAACCTGCTGCACCTGCTGGGCACCCACCTGCCGGTGCCGGAACTCAAGGTGGTGTCCAACCGCGACAGCGACGTGCACAAGGCGATCCCGGTCGACATGGTGCTGGACGTCGGCAACTCGCGTACCTGCGGCATCCTGATCGAGGACCATCCGCAGGAGAACGACGGCCTGAGCAAGCGCTACGAACTGGAGCTGCGCGACCTGACTCGCCCCGAGCAGGTCTATCCGGAGCCCTTCGAGAGCCGCGTCGAGTTCGCCCAGGCGATGTTCGGCAAGGACCACTTCTCGGTGCAGAGCGGCCGCCGCGAGGCCTTCCTGTGGCCGACCATCGCCCGCGTCGGCCGCGAGGCCGGGCGCCTGGCCGGGCGCCGGCGCGGCACCGAGGGCTCGACCGGGCTGTCGAGTCCCAAGCGCTATCTGTGGGACGAGGACGGCTACGAACCGGGCTGGCGCTTCAACTGCGCCGCGCTGCGCACCGAGAGCGAGCCGCACGCCACCGCCGCACCGGTGGCCGGGCTGATCAACGAGAAGGGCCAGGCACTCTACAGCCTGCCGTTCGACGAGCGCATGCCGGTGTTCCACCCGCACTATTCGCGCAGCTCGCTGATGACCTTCATGCTCTCCGAGGTCCTCGGCCAGGCGCTGATGCAGATCAACAGCCCCTCGCAGCGCTTGCGCATGAGCCACTCGCGTGTGCCGCGCCACCTGCGCTCGATCATCCTCACCGTGCCGCCGTCGATGCCCAAGCCGGAGCGCGAGATCTTCGCCAAATGCATGGAGCAGGCCATCGGCCTGGTCTGGAAGAGCCTCGGCTGGCATCCGGAAGACGACGCCGTCGACCTCAAGGACCCGAAGAGCCGCGAGAGCGCCTGGCCCTGGTTCCCCGAGGTCCATGTGCAGTGGGACGAGGCCACCTGTGGCCAGGTGGTCTACCTGTTCAACGAGACGCAGAACAACTTCGCCGGACGCTCGGAGGAATTCTTCGCCGCCATGGCGCGGCCGGACCAGCCGCACCGGGACCGCCTGACCATCGCCTCGATCGACATCGGCGGCGGCACCACGGATTTGGTGATTACCGAATACCGCCTCGACGACGGGGTCGGCGGCAACGTCTACATCAGCCCCGAACAGCGCTTTCGCGACGGCTTCAAGGTCGCCGGCGACGACATCCTGCTCGACGTGATCCGCCAGTTCGTCCTGCCGGCGCTGCGCGAGGCGCTATCCCGCGCCGGTGTCGCCACGCCCGAGGCGCTGCTGTCGCGGCTGATCGGCAGCGAAACGCTGGCGGTGCAGGAAGCCGTGCTGCGCCAGCAACTGACCCTGCAGGTGTTCGGTCCCATCGGCCTGCGCCTGCTCAAGTCCTACGAGCAGTACGACCCGCTGGAGCCGGGCAGCCGGGTCAGCGCCACCTTTGGCGAACTGCTCGGCGAGCGCCCCACCGAGGACGTGCTCGACTACGTCGCCGGCGCCGTGCGCCGCCAGCTGGGCAACGAGGCCGCGCCCTTCGACATCCTCGCCACCCCCCTGGACGTCAGCCTGCGGCGCATCCACGAAGCCTTCATCGGCGACCGCATGAGCATCGGCAAGACCATCCAGGCGCTCTGCGAGGTGGTGCACGCCTATCCCTGCGACGTGCTCCTGCTCACCGGCCGGCCGTCGTGCCTGCCCGGCGTGCAGGCGCTGTTCCGCGAGCTGCTGCCGCTGCCACCGGGGCGCATCCTGTCGCTCAACCAGTACCGCACCGGCGGCTGGTACCCGTTCAACAAGCTCGACCGCATCGAGGACCCGAAGACCACCGCGGCGGTCGGCGCCATGCTCTGCCTGCTGAGCCGCGGCCTGCGCCTGCCGAACTTCTACTTCCGCGTGGCGGCCTTCAAGTCCTACTCGACGCTCAGGCAGCTGGGCCTGATCGACAACAACAACGTCCTCAAGGACAGCAACGTCTACTATCGGGACATCGACCTGGACGACCCTGACTACCGCCTGCCGGACACCCCCTTCGACATGCGCGGCACCATGCGTCTGGGCTTCCGCCAGCTGGCCTGCGAGCGCTGGTCGGCCGCGCCCCTGTACATCCTCGGCATCGAGAGTCCGAAACTGCGCGAGGAAATGGCGTCCAAGGGACTGGTGCTCAAGGTGCGCCTGGGCATCAAGTCCTCGCGCAACCCGGCCGAGGGCAGCGAGCGTTTCGAACTGCTCGGTGTGGAGTCGGACAGCGGCGCGGTCAGCCGCACCCATGTGCGCCTGAAGCTCAACACCCTGCCCGACGCCGGGCTGGGCGAGTCCCAGTACTGGCTCGACAGTGGGAGTGTGTTTCGGAAATGACCAGTGGGGCGCTAGCAGCAGGATGTTTGATGGGGGCTGGCGAGGAGGTCTTGGTGTCAAGCCGGGCATTTTCCTCGGCCCGGCCTACAGATTTCGCCCTGCACGGCGAGTCACTTTCTCTTTGCTCGTGCAAAGAGAAAGTGACCAAAGAGAAAGCACGCCCGATCATCCGGCCCTGCGCTTCGCTTCGGGTTCCCTCGCTCCGGCGCCGCGCCGGGGGCCGCCGTACAAGGGGCATCCATGCCCCTTTACGGCTCTCGCCGCATCCCTGCGGCTCGCCCCTCTATGCGACCCCTGCGCTCGGCCTCCTGAACGGGACGGGGGAGTTGCCTGCAGGTACGGGGTCAATCCTGAAAAAGGCTTTTTTGCTCTTCGCTTTGCTTTTCGCGGAGGTGAGGATTGCACCCGCTCCCCCTTCGTCAGGCCGAACGGAATCGCCGCGCAAGGGGTTGAGCCGCATGGATGCGGCGAAAGGCCCGTGGGCCATGGATGGCCCTTCGGGCCGTGCCCCTGGAGCGGCGATGGAGCGAGGGAACCCGGAGCGAAGCGCAGGGCCTGACGACGGGGGTGGCCTTCTTTTGGGTTACTTTTTCTTGGCCAGGCAAGAAAAAGTGACTCGCCGTGCAAGGCGAAACCTGCCGCATCAGCCGAGGAAAGCGCCCCGTTCCAACACCAAACCCTCTCGCCAGCACGCAGAAACAACCCGCCGCATCAGGCCGCGAAAGCGTATCGGTCTTGCACCGAAGCCCCAGACCATCAACGCCTCGCCCGCTCTACAGGGAAACACGATCGATGACCTACCCTGACCCATCCCCCGAACGCTTGTCCCAGCGCTGGTCCGCCGTCCACGGCGGGGCGGGCGAGGCGATCCGCTGGATCGACGAGGTGCGCCGCACCGCGCCGCGCCTGGACAACGAGGCGGACGACCTGATCCTCAGCCTGCGCCGCGTGCGCAACACCGCGCGGCGCCTCGGCGCGGTCTCCGCACTGCCGATGACCGTGGGCTTCTTCGGCCTGTCCCAGGCCGGCAAGTCCTACCTGATCTCCAGCCTGGCGGCCGGCGTCAACGGCAAGCTGGAAACCGACCTGGGCGGCGACCGGCTGGACTTCCTCACCCACGTCAACCCGCCGGGCGGCGGCAAGGAGGCCACCGGCCTGGTGACGCGCTTCAGCCGCACCGCCCGGCCGGGGCCTGCCGAGTGCCCGCTGGAGCTCAAGCTGTTCGCCGAGATCGAGCTGGCCAAGGTCCTGGCCAACTCCTTCTTCAACGACTTCAACACCGAGAAGGTCCGCTACCGCCTCGACGAAGCGGCGATCCGCCAGCTGCTCCGCGACCTGGAAAAGCGCCGCCAGCCGTACCCGGTGCCGGGCGTCGACGCCGACGCCGTGGTGGAGCTGTGGGACTACCTGCAGGGCAGCTTTCCGGGCTCGCTGGGCGCGCTGGGCGCCTACTACTGGCCGGCTGCGGTCGAGCTGGCGCCGAACCTGGCGCCGGAGGACCGCGCCCGGCTGTTCTCGATCTTCTGGGGCGAGATCCCCGAGCTGAGCGACACCTACTTGAGCTTTGCCCGCGCGCTGGCCAGCCTGGGCCACGCCGAGCGGGTCTTCGCGCCGCTGAGCGCGCTGGTGCGGCCCACGGCGCAGGGTGGGCTGTCGCAGGCCGACAGCATCATGAACGTGGACATGCTCGAGCGCCTGGGCAAGGACAGCGATCAGCGCATCGCCGTGCGGCCCTGGAAGGACGGCGCGCTGCGCGGCGAGGTCGAGCTGAGCCTGGCGCAGCTGGCGGCGCTCACCGCCGAGCTGGTCTTCCCGCTGGTCGAGCCGACCAGCGAGCCCCTGTTCGAAGAGGTCGACCTGCTCGACTTCCCCGGCTACCGCGGCCGTCTCGGCGTCGAGTCGCTGGACGAGGTGCGCCGCGCGGTGAACAGCGAGGACAGCAACCCGGTGGCGCAGCTCATCCTGCGCGGCAAGGTCGCCTACCTCTTCGAGCGCTACACCGACAGCCAGGAAATGAACGTGCTGATCGTCTGCACGCCGTCGAACAAGCAGTCCGACGTCACCAGCGTCGGCCCGGTGCTGAGCCGCTGGATCGACCGCACCCAGGGCGAGACGCCGGTCGAGCGGGCGCGGCGCAAGCCGGGCCTTTTGTGGGCGATTACCATGTTCGACATGCGCATCGGCAGCGACCTGGACAAGGGCGAGGACCTGCTGCGCCTGGGCTGGGGCAGCGGCGGCATGATGAAGATGACCATGCTCGAGCGCTTCGGCCAATACGCCTGGCTGCAGGACTGGGCCGGCGGCCGGCCGTTCGACAACAGCTTCCTGGTGCGCAAGCCGCGCCTCAAGGTGACCTTCCTCGACCTCGAGGACGGCCAGGAAGTGGCCATCCACGCACCTGCGCGCGAGCCGCTGGCGCTGATGCGCCGGACCTTCTGCGAGGACGAGACGGTTCAGCGTCACATCCGCGACCCGGAGGACGCCTGGGACGCCATGCTGGAACTCAACGACGGCGGCATGGGGCGGATCGGCCGCTACCTGCGCCAGGTCGCCCTGCGCGAGGTCAAGCTGGGGCGCATCCGCGAGCAGCTGGACGGCGTCCTGCACCTGCTGGAAAGCCGCCTCGGCCACTGGTTCCAGGCCGAAGGCGCCGGCGAGCTGGAACGCAAGCGGCGGATCGCCCGGCAGATCTCCGATGCCCTGTGGCCGCGGCGCATCCTGCTCGGCGAACTGCTGCAGCGCATGCAGCTGCCCGACGACCTGCTGCGCGCGCTCTACCTGCGTGCCGGCGACGAGGACGACACGCCGGCGCCGGCCGGCAGCCCTCTGCTGCCGGGCGGCAAGCCGGCGGCGGGGGCGCTCAACCTGGGCCTCGACCTGGATCGCCACGACACCTTCGACCCCTTCGGCGACAACGCGCCGCCTGCCGCCGGCCCCGCGGCACCGGCGCGGCAGCCGCGCGGCAGCGACGCGCGCTTCGCCCAGGCGGTGCTGCGCGAGTGGATCGGCCACCTGCGCCACCTGCCCGAGGACGTGCGGCTGATGACCTACCTGGGCTTCGCCAAGCCGGCGGTCGAGGCGCTGGTCGACGAGCTGGTCACCGGCGCCAGCCGGCTCGGCCTGGAGCAGCGCCTGCTGCAGGCCATCGTCAGCACCGAGCAGGTCGGCACCAAGCGCGAGCAGCTCGCCGGCCGCCAGGTGCTCACCGCCAAGACGGTGCTCGGCGACTTCATCGGCTGGCTGGGCTTCATCGAGCAGCCCCTCGAGCAGCGCCCGGACAGCCGCATCGAGCGCGACGCCAGGCTGTTCCAGCCGCCGGCACCGATCGCCTACGGCCAGCTGCCGCGCCTGGCGGAACAGCCCCAGGACTACACCCGGCGCTATGTCGGCGACTGGCTGGTGGCGCTGGCGCGGATCGCCGAGGAAAATGCCGGGCACAGCGCCGGCCGGGAAATCACCCTGGAACAGAACGAAGCGCTGGGGCGGATCCTCGCCACCTTCCAATCGGCACGGGCAGACTGACGCATGCTGAGAATCGAACTGACGGCCGCCGCCGGCGGCCAACCCGGCCATGGCGAACTGACCGTGCACGGCTGGCCGGGCGGCACCGACGGCCTGGAGCTGAGCGTGCTGCGCAACCAGGACAGCCTCTACCTGGAGGCCGGCGGCGGCTGGGACAGCCTGCCGGTCTGGCATGCCATCGACGGCCTGGAGCGTCGCGGCGAGCTGCTGGTCGGCAGCGTCGGCCCCTGGCTGGTCGATCCGCTGGTCCGCGACCCGAAGATGGTCTACCGGCTGCAGCTGCGCGATGCCGGGCAGAGCGACGGCGGCGTGCTGCGCATCGTCGGCAATATCCTGTCCTCGCCGGCGGTCGGCCACCCGCAGCCGCTGAACGAGCCGCCCCGGCACGCGCCCGAGCCGGTGGCCGTGCCGCCCGAACCGGAACCCGAACCGGAGCCGCCGGCCGTCGAGCCGCCGCCGGTCGAAACGCCGCGGCCTGACCGGCCGCTGGTCGCCGAGCGCGACGAGGAGTTCCACGCCGCGCCGGCGCCGAAGCCGCGCAAGCCGGTGCGCTGGCTGCCCCTGGCCCTCGGCTTGGTGCTGCTGCTCGGCATCGGGCTGGGGGCCTACTGGTACTTCGTGCTGCGCCCGCAGACGCAAACGCCCGTGGCGGCCGCCCCGGCCCCGACGCCGGCGCCGGCGCCTGCTGCCGCCACAACCGGCGGTGAGAATCCCTGCGGCGAGGCCGCTCTGGAAGGCGCCGGCGACGACCTGGCGTTCATCCAGGCCTGCCTGCGCTCGAATCCCGCCACGGCCCAGGTGCTGGAAGTGATCGACGCCGCCAAGCAGTCCAAGCGCTGCGGCGTGGTGCAACGCCTCTACGCGCACAAGGCCCAGGCCGGCGACGCCGCCATCGCCTTCGCCTACGCCCGCGAGTACGACCCGCAGACCTTCAAGGCCGGCGGCTGCGTGCAGTCCGCCGATGCCGAGACCGCCGCCTACTGGTACGAGATCGCCCTGGCCAACGACCCCGCCAACGCGGACGCCAAGAAGCGCCTGGAGGCCCTGAAACCATGAACCCGCACGCAACGAAGATGACCCTGTGGCGCGAGATGGTCCTGCTCGGCGGCCTGCTGCTGGCGGCCGGCGCCCCGGCGCTGGCGGCCGACGACAGGCCCCTGCTGCAGGCCGGCAAGAAGAGCCTCTACCAGCGCGTGCTGACCACGCCGAGCTGCCGCCTCGGCGACCAGCCCGGCGTGGCCGGCGGCAAGCCGCAGCCGGCCTTCACCCGCTTCTACGTGTACCAGCGGCAGCAGGTCGGCGGCGCCGAATGGCTCAAGGTCGGCCCGGACAGCTACGGCAAGACCCTCGGCTGGATCGATGGCGGCTGCGCGGTGGAGTGGAAGATGCAGATGACCCTGGCGCTGACCAACCCGGCCGGCCGCGATCCGCTGCTGTTCTTCCGCCAGCGCGAGAGTCTCGACAAGCTGTTCGCCGCGGGCGACCCCGGCAAGCTGCTCAAGCCGATCCGCGCCAACCTGGCCAGCCAGGGCCGCGATGCCTCCGTGGTCGCCCGCGAGCCGGACTACGCCGTCGACCTGGCCAAGCGCTTCTACCTGCTGCCGGTGCTGAATGCCCGGGAAATCATGACCGAGAAGGGCTTCCGGGTGCGCGAGTTGGAAGTCGCCTCGGTGACCGCCGCCGCGCCGAAGAGCGCCGAACAGGCCGCCCAGGACAAGGCCGGCGAGGTGAACACCCTGAAGGGCTTCAGCGCCGCCGTGGTGTTCGTCATCGACTCGACCATCTCCATGGGCCCGTACATCGACCGCACCCGCGAGGCGATCAGGAAGATCTACCAGCACATCGAGCAGGAAAAGCTGCTCAAGCAGGTCAAGTTCGGCCTGATCGCCTACCGCTCCAACGTCAAGGCCGTGCCGGCGCTGGAGTACGTCAGCAAGCTGTACGTCGATCCGACCCAGGTGCAGGGCGGCGAGGATTTCCTCGCCCGGATGGCCGCGCTGAAGCCGGCCACGGTGTCCAGCAGCCGCTTCGACGAGGACGCCTACGCCGGGGTCATGAAGGCCCTGGACGGCATCGACTGGACCCAGTTCGGTGCCCGCTACATCGTGCTGGTCAGCGATGCCGGCGCGCTGGACGGCAGTGACCCGCTGTCCGCCACCGGCCTCGACGCCGCCCAGGTGCGCCTGGAGGCCAAGCATCGCGGCGTGGCCATCTACAGCCTGCACCTGAAGACCCCGAGCGGGGCGAGCAACCATGCCTCCGCCGAGGCGCAGTACCGTGACCTGTCGAACAACCCCGTCCTCAACAAGCCGCTGTACTACCCGGTGGACGCCGGTGATGTGGATAACTTCGGGCGCAAGATCGACGCCCTGGCCGCCGCCATCACCGGCCAGGTCAAGGCCGCCTACCGCGGCGAGATGGCTGCCGGCAGCGCCCTCGGCGCCGACGCCGACTATGGCAAGAAGGGCAAGCCGGCCGACGACGCCCTGCTGGAAGACACCGCCAAGCTTGGCCACGCCATGCGCCTGGCCTACCTCGGCGAAGTCACCGGGGCCAGCGCGCCGCCGGTGTTCCACGCCTGGATCAGCGACCGCGACTTCGTCAAGCAGAACGTGCCGACCACCGAGGTCCGCGTGCTGCTGACCAAGGCCCAGCTCAGCGACCTCGCCGAGGTGGTGAAGAAGATCGCCGACGCCGCCAACGAGGGCCTGATCTCGCCCAACGAGATGTTCGAGCGCCTGCGCTCGGTGGCCGCGACCATGGGCAAGGACCCCAGCCAGCTGCAGAAGGGCGGCAAGTCCGCCACCCTGGCCGAGATGGGCCTGATGGCCGAATACCTGGAGGGCCTGCCGTACCTCAGCGAGGTGCTCAGCCTCGACGAGGAGACCTGGAAGGGCATGGAGGGCCTCGAGCAGGAGAAGTTCATCCGCCGGCTGAACACCAAGCTGAAGTACTACCAGAAGTACAACGCCGACGCCGACCGCTGGGTGTCCCTGGCCGAGGGCAGCGACCCGCGGGATCATGTGTATCCGGTGCCTCTGGAGGCGTTGCCTTGATCTTGGGTTTGGTGGGGGTTGGCGGAAGGGGGGTGGTGCCGGGCCGGGCACTTTTCTCGGCTGATGCGACAGGTTTCGCCTTGCACGGCGAGTCACTTTTTCTTGTTTGGCCAAGAAAAAGTAACCCAAAAGAAGGCCACCCCCGTCGTCAGGCCCCGGCTGCGCCGGGGTTCCCTCCCTCCGTCGTCATTTCAGGGGGGCGCCACGAAGGGCCATCCATGGCCCTCGCGGCTCTCGGCTTTGGCATCCTGCGTCGCTCTACCTCCTGCATCCATGCAGTCGTCGCGGCATCCATGCCGCTCGACCCCTTCCATGCCGACTCCGCTCGGCCTGACGAAGGGGGAATGGGTGCAGTTCCCACCTCCGGGAAAGGCCAAATGAAGAGCCAAGAGCCGGGAGCTTTTTTCGGGATTGATCCCGAATCTCCGGGCAACACCCCGATCCCCTGTAGGAGCGAATTCATTCGCGACCGGTGCAGGTACGAAGTTTCAGGTGCCGCCAGGGTCGCGAATGAATTCGCTCCTACGCTAAGCCTCGCTCCCTGCAGGAACGAATTCGCTTGCGATTGGGGTAGACACGGTGCTTCAGGAGTCTCCCCGGTCCCGTGCCCCCGGCGCAGCCGGGGCCGGATGACCGGGCGCGCTTTCTCTTTGCGCGGGCAAAGAGAAAGTGACTCGCCGTGCAAGGCGAAACCTGTCGCATCAGCCGAGGAAAGTACTTGGCCCGGCACCAAACTTCCCCGCCAGCACCCCAAAACCCCCTCGCTTTCAGGCAAGGAAAGCGCCCCGGCCTGGCACCAAGGCCAGAAGCTCACCCGGAGCATGAACGAATCATGACTCCCCCCATGCTCCACATCGAAAACCTCGCCATCCACCGCGGCACCTACCGCATCCTTCTGCCGAGCCTGTCGCTGGCACGCGGCGAGGTGGCGGCGATCACCGGCGCCAGCGGCTGCGGCAAGAGCACCCTCTTGGAAATGATCGGCCTGATCCTCCGCCCGGAACGCCTCGACCGCTACGAGCTGGGCGACGAGGCAGACGCCGCCACGCCGGATGCCGCGCCGCTGGACATCGCCGCCCTGCTGCGCGAGGACCGTCAGGCGCGCCTCGCCGACCTGCGCGCCCAGCGCCTCGGCTTCGTCCCGCAGAGCGGCGGCCTGCTGCCGTTTCTCGACGTGCGCCGCAACATCGCCCTGCCGCGGCGCATGCTCGGACTGCCGGCGAGCGGCGAGCGGGTGGAGGAGGCCATCGAGCAATTAGGGCTGCAGCCGCTGCTGCACAAGAAGCCCGCCCAGCTGTCGATCGGCGAGCGCCAGCGCGCCTCCTTCGTTCGCGCCATCGCCCACGAGCCGGACCTGCTGCTGGCCGACGAGCCCACCGCGGCGCTGGACCCGCTGCAGGCGCGCCGGCTGTTCGAGCTGATCGTCGAGACCACCCAGCGCCTGCGCATCGCCACCCTCTTGGTCAGCCACGACTGGGGCCTGCTGCGCGCCTGCGCGATCCGCCGGCTGGTGGGCGTGCCGGATGCCGAGAACAACGGTGGCACGGTGTTCCGCGATGCGCCCTGAAGCGCGCCCCGGCTGGGGCCTGCTGGCCGGACTGGCGACCCGCGACCTGTGGCACGACCGCAAGGTGTCGCTGTGCATCGTCGCCTCGCTGGTGGCGGTGATCGCGCCGCTCCTGCTGCTGTTCGGCCTCAAGCACGGCGTGGTCTCGCAGCTGCGCGGCGAACTGCTCGACGACCCGCGCAACCTGGAGATCCGCCTGCTCGGCAACCATGACCTGGACCGCGCCTGGTTCGCGCGCCTCGCCGCGCAGCCGGGGGTCGGCTTCGTCATGCCGCTGACCCGCTCGCTGAACGCCCAGGCCGATCTGGCGCTGGACAGCCAGCGCTTCGTCGCCGGCGCCGAAGTTATCCCCAGCGGCCCCGGCGATCCCCTGCTGGGCGCTCGCCTCGCGCCGCCGCAGGGCGACAGCGTGCTGCTCAGCGCCAGCGCGGCGCGCAAGCTGGAGGTGAGCGGCGGCGAGCGCATCCGCCTGCTGGTGCTGCGCAAGCTGGACGGCAACAGCGAGCGCGGCCAGCGCGAGGTGACGGTCGCCGGGGTGCTGCCCGAGACGGCCTTCCCGCGCCCGGCGCTGCTGGTCTCGCTGGACCTGCTGGTGGCCATGGAGGATTTTCGCGACGGCTTTGCGGTGCCCGCGCTCGGTTTCGCCAGCGGCCGGCCGGCGCTGCCGCGCGAACGCTATGCCCGCGCCCGGGTCTATGCGGGCAGCCTGGATGCGGTGGCGCCGCTCGCCGGCTGGCTGGAGGGGGAGCGCATCGAGACCAGTACCCGGCTGCGCGAGATCGAGTCGGTTAAGGCCGTCGACCGGGTGCTCGGGCTGATCTTCGCGGTGATCGCCTGGACCGCGGCGATCGGCTGCATCGCCTCGCTGGCCGGGGCCTTCCTCGCCAACATCGACCGCAAGCGCAAGGACCTGGCCCTGCTGCGCCTGCTCGGCTTTCGCCGCGCCGCGGTCGGCGTCTACGTGATGGTCCAGGCGGCGCTGCTCACCTGCCTGGCCTTCGGCCTGGGCTATGCGGCCTATTTGGCCGGCAGCACGGTGTTCAACCGGGTCCTGGGCGCCAACCTGGCCGCCGACGCCTTCGTCTGCCGGCTGGAAAACCTGCATATTCTGCTGGCCTTCGCCAGTGCGTTGCTGATCGCCAGCCTGGTGGCGGCGCTAGGAGGGTATCGTGCGATTCACATTCAACCGGCGGAAAGCCTGCGGGATCTCTGAGCGGCGCCGTGCGCCGGCCGCGGCGCTGGGACTGGCGGCGGCGCTGGCCAGCCTGCCGGCCGCCGCGGCCTGGGACGCGAAGTACTACAACCCCCAGCCGCAGAAGGACGACGTGCTGCTGCCGATGCCCTGCGGCGGTTTCATGGCCTGGCGCCAGGTGCGCGTGCCGATGGCCAGCCCGCTCGACGACTACGCCGTCACCCTGGGCCAGGACAGCGAGGAGTGGGGTTACCTCGAGCAGGCGCGGCCGACCCACATCGCCGGCAGCTTCAGCGTCGGCAAGCCGGAGCCGGGGCGCTACTACCTGCTGGCCAAGTACGAGGTCAGCGAGCTGCAGTATCGCGCGGTGATGGACGGCCAGTGCCCCGAGCCCTCGGCCCAGCTGCGCCTGCCGCAGACCGGGCTGAGCTGGTTCGACGCCGTCGCCTTCACCGATCGCTACAACCTCTGGCTGCGCCAGAACGCCGCCGACAAGCTGCCCAGGGAAGACGGCGTGGCCGGCTTCCTGCGCCTGCCCACCGAGGTCGAGTGGGAGTTCGCCGCGCGCGGCGGCCTGGCGGTGTCCCAGGCGGAGTTCCGCGACGTCCGCTTCCCCATGCCGGAGGGGCTCAATGCCTATGCCTGGTTCGCCGGCGCGCAATCGGCCAACGGCCAGCTGCAGCTGGCCGGCCTGCTCAAGCCCAACCCGCTCGGGTTGCACGACATGCTCGGCAACGTCGACGAGATGCTCTTCGAGCCCTTCCACCTGAACAAGCTGGACCGCCAGCACGGCCAGGCCGGCGGCTACATCCTGCGCGGCGGCAACTACCTGACCCCGCAGGCCGAGCTGCGCACCGCGCTGCGCCAGGAGCAGCCCTACTACGCTGCCGACGGCAGCGCGCAGAACCGCCTGAAGACCGGCGGCTTCCGGCCCGCCCTGGTGGCGCCGGCGCTGACCTCCCGCGAGCGGATCAAGCAGGTCGAGAGCGACTGGAAGAAGCTCGGCGTGTCCCGCCCCGAGGCCCCGGCGGAGTCCGGCGCGCGGCCGGCGGCCCAAGACCCGGCGACCCGGATCGCCAGCCTCGCCGAAGGCGTACAGGACGATGCGCTCAGGCAGCAGCTGGAGAAACTGCGCAGCGAGCTGCGCGCCAACACCCAGGCGCGCGACGAACAGCGCGACCAGGCGATCCGCTCCGAGCTGCAGCTGGGCGCCTTCCTCTGCACCAAGCTCAAGGACGACGGGCTCTTCCTCGACACCCTCGAGGGCAATTACAGTCGCAGCTGCGGGGCCGGCGGCAGCGAGCCCAAGGCGCGCTGCGAGGCGCGCCGGGAGCAGCTGGACGGTCATCGCAAGGTGCTCGATTTCATGCTCAACTACTACGCCGACAGCGTGGTCGGCACCGCCCTGAACTACAGCCAGGCGAGCGTCGAGCCCCAGGTCGACCTGGTCGCGCAACAACTGGCCGCGCGCGGCAAGAGCAACCTGCGCAGCTACCTCGACACCCACTGGAACAACCTGCGCACCTACCTGAAAGACGGCAAGGTGGCGCGTGCCCACTGGCTGCAATCCTGCAAAACCCTCTGATCGGAGAAGGCGAGACTCGACATGATGGTGGCCTCGTTCACGGCTAAACGAATCGCTTGGGCGGCCCTCGCCCTGCTGCTGGCGGGCTGCGAGACCCTGGACGGTCCCGGCATGGGCATGGGACAGACCGACCCGCGACTGGCCAACAGCAATTCGGCCCAGTTCTTCAGCAAGTCCGGCTGGCAGGCCTGCGCCGGCGGCGCCGTGGTCGGCGTGCTGGCCTGCCAGCTGGCCAACCCGGACAAGAAGGGCGAGTGCATGGCCGCCGCGGCGGTGGTCGGCTGCGGCGCCGGCATGGGCGCCAACTACTACCTCGACCAGCGCCGCAGCCAGTACGCCAATGCCGAGCAGCGCCTCGACGTGGCCATCGCCGACGTGCGCAAGGACAACCGCGAGCTGCAGGACCTGAGCCGCACCGCGCGCACGGTGATCGCCGACGATCGCCAGAGCATCGCCATGATCCAGCGCGACATCGCCGCCAAGCGGGTGCAGAGGGCCCATGCCCAGCAGCGCCTGGCCAAGGTCGACGCCAACCTGGGGTTCCTGCGCGACAAGCTGGCCAACGCCCGCACCCGGCAGCAGGAGTGGCGCAAGGTCGCCGCCGCCGAGCGCGGCAGCGCCAGCGCCGCGCGCATCGACACCCTGAACGCCGAGATCAACAGCATGCAGCGGCAGATCAGCTCGCTGGAAGCCGAGATCGACCAGCTCTACAGACAACGCTCCGCCATCCGCCTGGGTTGAAGCATGCACCGATTTTTCCGAGTCCTGTCCCTTCTCGCCGCCAGCCTGTCGCTCGGCGCCTGCGCGGTGAGCCCGCAGGAGTGCGATCCGCGCCACGCCGATGCCGGCTTCGCCACCAAGTTCGGCTGCAACGTGCACGGCGGCTACGCCCAGCGCGTCGAGCAGAAGGAGAAGATCCTGCTCGACGAGCGCAAGACCAACCAGCTGTTCCGCGACACCTATGCGGCCCTCGACAAGGAACGCAGCGAGGTCGGCCGCGAGCTGGACCGCCAGCGCAGCGAATACGCCGCGCTCAACAAGGCGATGAACGCGCTGCTCGCCGAGCTCAAGCAGAAGGGCCGCAACAACCAGCGCCTGCAGAACGAGATCGCCGCGCTGGAAAAGGACATGGCCAGCCTCAACCGCCAGGACAACAGCGCGGCCGTGGCGCAGAAGCAGTACGAACTGCAGAAACTGCGCACCCGGCTCGCCGGCCTGGAAAGCGACCTGGGCCTGCGCTAGGGCTGGATAGAGACGACCATGAAGCGAATCACCCGTTTATCCAGCGCCACGCACAGCGCGACCGATGCCCTGGCCGGCCACGCGGAACTGGTGGCCATCCTGCGCCGCCATCTGCCGCCGAGCACGGCGACCTTGTTCGCCAAACCCAGGCAGGCCGAAGGCGACGTCATCGAGTGGTACTCGGACCTCGGCGGTCAGCCGGTGCCCTTCAGCGAGCTGGCGCCGCAGGAGGCGCGGCAGGTTCGCCAGCTGCTCGACGAGCGCCTGGCCTCCATCGCACAGCTGGCCGAGCGTCTCGAAGGGCAGGGCGAGGAGGGCCGGCGCCAGGCCGAGCTGCTGCGCCAGGCCGCCCGCTATCCGGACCTGTCCACCCTCTACGCGCTGAACGGCCAGCCGCTGGTGACCTTCTGGGGCGGCGGCGAACCGCCCGCACCGCCACCCCCGCCGGCCGCTGCCGGCATCCCGGGGGCAGCGCCCATAGCGGCGGCCGGCGGCGCGGCGCCACTGCTGGCGGCCGCAGCGCCGCAGCGCCGCTGGTGGCCCTGGCTGCTGCTGTTTGCGCTGCTGCTGGCCCTGCTCGCCGGTCTCTGGTGGTGGCTGCTCGGCCGAGAGGCGCCGCCGCTCGAGCCGCTCGCCGCGACCGAGCCGCCGGCCGTCCAGGAGGAACCCAGGCCGCCGGTCGAGGAGCCGAAAAAGCCTGAGGAAACGCCGCCGCCGGTCGAGGAACCCAAGCCCGAGCCCGAGGTGCCGCCGGTCGAGGAAAAACCGGAGCCCACGCCCGTGGTCCCGCCGGTGCCCGTGGTGAAGCCGGAGCCCAAGGTCGAGGCGGTGGCGCCGCCCAAGCCCGAGCCGAAACCGGAACCCAAGCCCGCGCCCAAGCCGGAACCGAAACCGGAGCCGAAACCGGAGCCCAAGCCTGAGCCTAAACCCGAGCCCAAGCCGGACCCGGTCGAGCTGGCGCATAAGCGCATCGTTTCGGCGGGCAGCAACTGCAATACCCTGCAGCAGCTGCTCAAGGACCCGGAGATCAAGCAGAACCCGACGCTGCGTGGCGAGGTCGAGCAGAAGCTCAAGCAGCAGTGCCGGCAGCAGCTGATCGCCAACGCCAAGAACCTCTGCCCCGAGGAGCGGCCCAAGGAGCTGGCGCCGGAGCTGGCCATCGTCTTCGACGCCTCCGGCTCGATGGACATCAGCCTGCTGGCGAGCAAGCAGGAGATCGACCGGGCAGTGATGATGCAGGGCATGACCGACATCGCCGCGCGCGTGCTGCTGGGCGGCAACCCGGGGATCGACACCACCGGCCACCTGTACCGCGAGCCCAAGCGCATCACCGCGGCCAAGCAGGCGACCACCGCCGTGGTGCAGCGCCTGCCCAGCGACGTCAGCGCCGGCCTGGTGCTGATCGAGCGCTGCCCCAGTTCGCGCAGCATGGGCTTCTTCACCCCGGCCCAGCGCGGCGGCCTGCTGGCGCGCCTGAACTCCATCGAGCCGGTGGAGGGCACGCCGCTGGCCGACGGCGTCGCCAAGGCCGGGCAGATGCTCGACGGTGTCAACCGCGAGTCGGTGATGGTGGTGGTTTCCGACGGCGAGGAGAGCTGCCGCCAGGACCCCTGCGCGGTGGCCCGCGACCTGGCGCGGCGCAAGCCGCACCTGAAGATCAACGTGGTCGACATCGCCGGTACCGGCGCCGGCAACTGTCTGGCCCAGGCCACCGGCGGTCGGGTGTTCAACGCCAGGAACGCCGGCGAACTGGCCGCGATGACCCGCCAGGCCGCCCAGGACGTGCTGCCGCCGGCGCACTGCCGGCAGTGACCGCTGTCTGAGCCGCACAGCGCCGCGTTTCGGGCGGCGCTCACGGCTTTGTGCCCGGGTGCCTTGAAAGCGCCGGCGGCACTGGGCACAGTCGGAGCCCGGCCGCACTTGCCCGTGCGCCGGGTTTCGCCGAGGCTTCATTCACTCCGTCCATGTCAGGATCCTTTCCATGTCCCTCGATATCGTCATCCTCGCCGCCGGCCAGGGCACGCGCATGCGTTCCGCCCTGCCGAAAGTCCTGCACCCGGTCGCCGGCAACTCGATGCTCGGCCACGTCGTCGCCACGGCCCGCCAGCTGGCGCCGCAGGGCATCCACGTGGTGATCGGGCACGGTGCCGAACTGGTGCGCGAGCGACTGGCGGCGGACGATCTGAACTTCGTCCTGCAGGCCGAGCAACTGGGCACCGGGCACGCCGTGGCCCAGGCGCTGCCGGCGCTGTCGGCCGAGCGGGTGCTGATCCTCTACGGCGACGTGCCGCTGATCGAGGCGGACACCCTGCAGCGCCTGCTGGCGCAGGTCGGCCCCGACCGCCTGGCCCTGCTCACCGTGGACCTGGTCGACCCCACCGGCTACGGGCGGATCGTCCGCGATGCGGCAGGCAAGGTCGTCGCCATCGTCGAGCACAAGGACGCCAGCCCCGAGCAGCGCGCCATCTGCGAAGGCAACACCGGCATCCTCGCGGTGCCCGGCGCGCGCCTGGCCGACTGGCTGGGACGGCTGTCCAACGACAACGCCCAGGGCGAGTTCTACCTCACCGACGTGATCGCCATGGCGGTGGCCGACGGCCTGACGGTCGCCACCGAGCAGCCGCTGGACGCCATGGAAGTGCAGGGCGCCAACGACCGTATCCAGCTCGCCCAGCTGGAGCGCCACTACCAGCTGCGCACCGCGCGCCGGCTGATGGCCCAGGGCGTGACCCTGCGCGACCCGGCGCGTTTCGATGTGCGCGGCGAGGTCAGCGTCGGCCGCGACGTGCTGATCGACGTCAACGTGATTCTCGAAGGCCGCGTGATGATCGAAGATGGCGTGGAGATCGGCCCGAACTGCGTGATCAGGGACAGCACCCTGCGCCGTGGCGCCCAGGTCAGGGCCAACAGCCACCTGGAGGGCGCCGAGCTGGGCGAGGGCGCCGACTGCGGGCCCTTCGCCCGCCTGCGGCTGGGCGCGGTGCTGAAAGCCAAGGCCCACGTCGGCAACTTCGTCGAGCTGAAGAACGCGGTGCTGGGCGAGGGCGCCAAGGCCGGGCACCTGTCCTACCTGGGCGATGCCGAGATCGGCGCGCGGACCAATATCGGCGCCGGCACCATCACCTGCAACTACGACGGTGCCAACAAGTTCAGGACGGTGATGGGCGAGGACGTGTTCATCGGCTCGAACAGCGCGCTGGTCGCCCCGGTCACCCTCGGCGACCGCGCCACCACCGGCGCCGGCTCGGTGATCACCGAGGACGTGCCGGCCGACAGCCTGGCCCTCGGCCGCGGCCGCCAGCGCAACATCGAAGGCTGGCAGCGGCCGACCAAGCAGAAGAAATGAAGGATTTTCGCGCATGCGCGTACTGACCTACGCCGGGCTCGAACCCGGCCGGCTGAAAACTGCCCTGAAGAAGGCCGTGGCCGCCATCGAGCGCGACGACTGGCGCAGCGTCGACCTGAAGAAACTGGCGCCGACGCCTTATTTCCGCATCAAGCTCGACCAGGCCAGCCGGCTGCTGCTGAGCTTCGTCCGCTACCGGGACGAGACCGTCTGCCTGGCCCTGGAGGTCATTCCCAACCACGCCTACGAGAAGTCCCGCTTCCTGCGCGGCGCGCGGATCGACGAGGCGCTGATCGAGGACGCCGGCGCGGCGCAGGTCGAGGCCGCCGCCACGCCGGTGCGCTACCTGCATCCGGGGCGCGGGGAATTCCACCTGCTGGACAAGGTGATCTCCTTCGACGACGCCCAGGAGGCCATCTACCGCCTGCCGCCGCCGGCGATCCTGGTCGGCTCGGCCGGTTCCGGCAAGACCGCCCTGACCCTGGAAAAGCTGCGCCAGGCGGAGGGCGAGCTGCTCTACGTCACCCAGTCGCCCTGGCTGGCGCGCAACGCCCGCGAGCTGTACTTCGCCAACGGCTACCGCAACGACGCCCAGGAGCCGCAGTTCCTCGCCTACCGCGAATTCCTCGAAACCCTGAAGGTGCCGGACGGCCGCGAGGTGAACTTCCAGGCCTTCAAGGCCTGGTTCGAGCGGCACCGCCAGCAGTACCGCTTCACCGACGCCCACCAATGCTTCGAGGAGTTCCGCGGGGTGATCGGCAGCCAGCCGGAGGGCGTGCTCGACGAGGCCGCCTACCTGGCCCTCGGCGCCCGCCAGTCGATCTTCCCGGCCGAGCAGCGCAGCGCCGTCCACCAGCTGTTCCGCCGCTACCAGGCCTGGCTTGAGGAAAGCGGCCTGTACGACAGCAACCTGATCGCCCAGCAATGGCAGGCGCTGGCCGAGCCGGCCTACGACTTCGTGGTCGTCGACGAGGTGCAGGATCTGACCAACGCCCAGCTGGCGCTGGTGCTGAAAACCCTCAGAAAGCCCGGCCAGTTCCTGCTCTGCGGCGACTCCAACCAGATCGTCCACCCCAACTTCTTTTCCTGGAGCGCGGTCAAGGGCCTGTTCTGGCGCGATCCGGGGCTGGCAGAGCGGCAGACCCTCTCGGTGCTGCGGATCAACTACCGCAACGCCCGCGAAGTCACCCGGGTGGCCAACGACCTCCTGAAGATCAAGCATGCGCGCTTCGGCTCCATCGACCGCGAGAGCAACCACCTGGTCGAATCCGCCTCCGGCGAGCCGGGCGAGGTGCGCCTGCTGGCCGACAAGGACGCGGTCAAGCGCGACCTGGACGCCCGAACCCGGGCCTCCACCCGGTTCGCCGTGCTGGTGCTGCGCGACGAGGACAAGGCCGAGGCGAAGAAGCACTTCCGCACGCCCCTGGTGTTCTCGGTGCACGAGGCCAAGGGCCTCGAATACCCCAACATCGTGCTCTACCGCTTCGTCTCCGACCAGCGCCAGGCCTATGCGGAAATCTGCGAGGGCGTCAGCGCCGCCGACCTGGCGAAGGACGAGCTGGACTACCGCCGCGCCCGCGACAAGCAGGACAAGTCGCTGGAGGTCTGGAAGTTCTACGTCAACGCCCTGTACGTCGCGCTGACCCGCGCGGTGGAGCGGCTCTACCTGATCGAGAGCGACCACGGCCATCCGCAGCTGCAACTGCTGGGCGTGCAGGGCGGCGAGGCGAAGCTGGAGATCGCTGCCGGCCAGTCCAGCCGCGAGGACTGGGAGCGCGAGGCGCACCGCCTGGAGCAGCAGGGCAAGCAGGAACAGGCCGAGGCGATCCGCCGCGACATCCTCAAGACCCGCCAGGTGCCCTGGCCGGTGTGGAACTGGGAAACCGCCGGGCCGATGATCGAGCGCGCCCGCGATCCCAAGGAAATCTCCAACAAGGTGCGCCAGCAGCTGTTCGACTTCGCCCTCTGGCACCAGCAGGAGCGGCACATCGAGCACCTGGCCGATACGCTGCACTGGAACCCCGCCGTGCAGCTGATCGCCAACGCTCGCCAGGGCGCCATCTGGCGCACCCGCGACAGCCTCGTCGAGCGCCAGCTCGGCGCCTACCGCAAGAAGAACTTCAAGGACATCCTCGTCCAGTGCGACCAGTATGGCGTCGACCACCGCACGCCGATGGACGCCACCCCGCTGATGCTCGCCACCCTGGCCGGCAACCTGCCGCTGGCCGAGGCGCTGCTCGAACGCGGCGCCGATCCCGAGCAGCGCGACCTGTTCGGCCACAGCGCGCTGTCCTATGCCCTCGAGCGCGCCGTCGAGGACGAGGAGTACGCCGCCGGCCCCTTCGGCGAACTCTACGAGCGCCTGGCGACCCCGCTGGACCTGGAGGTGGAAGGGCGGCTGATCCGCCTCGATCCGCAACAGGGCGAATACCTGCCGCTGCAGCTGATGCTCGCCGGCCTCAAGACGCTCGGCTCGCAGCTGACCCACAGCCACGAATACCCGCTCGGCCGGCGCTACGCCTTCTACGCCGACTTCCTGATGCGCAACATCGAGCATTTCCCGGCCGGCGTGCTGCGCCCCGAGCGCAAGAAGCGCACCTACTTCAACCAGGTCCTCGCCCGCGCCGAAATCGACAGCAGCTACCGCCCGGCGCGCAAGCTCTGGCAGCGCGTGCGCAACGGCCACTACCTGCCCAGCCCGGAGCTGAAACTGCGCGTGCCCGACGGCGACGGCCAGGGCCGCTGGCTGCCGCTGTACGAGGTGCTGGCCGCCCGGCAGATCCTTGCCGGCAACGCCTACATGATAGTGGGCGAGTCGCTGCGCTTCGTGCTGAAGGACGACAGCAAGCACGATCCGCTGGATTTCGGCCTGCTGTGAGGAGAGGGCGGCCTGCCTTGCCGGCAGGCCGCCCTTGTCGCACTCGTGGTCATGGATGGGCCGGTGGCTCACCGGTCAGAACTTCGAGTAGTTCAGCACCTCGACTATCGCCGAGCCGCCGATGCCCGCCAGTGACAACAGCAGAGCCCGCACCAGTGGCTCCTCGGAATAACGCGAGAAAGCGCCCGTATTGAGTGCCGCGATTCGCTCGCGAATCAAATGGAATTTCGTATAGTACTTTTCGCTGTCGGGCGTTTTCAGCAGATATTCATCAATGCGCTGTAGCGCCGTGCCACGCGCTTTCTCTGCAGCACGCCGTAACGACAGTGCAGAGATAAATAACACTAGTGCAGTCAGCATGAATGAAATGATCATGCTCGGTGGCGTCGGCCAATTGTCGAATACACTGCTGCGCGACATGATCAGAATCAGCAGGACCACCGTCGGTGCATAGATGAGACGACTGACGGCCGCGGTGCGTCTGGCGATCAGCATCATGTCCACCCAGTCGTCGATGCAGGGATGCTCGCGAATACCAAAGATTTTCTCGTGCTCCATCTGCAGCTTTTGGGGCCAGAGCGCGTGGTGGCTGCTCAACTGGTGGATGAATCGCACCAGCAAACGATTGGCGTCCACCACCCAGAACACCAGCAGATAGAAGACGAAGGTTGGTACCATCCAGCTCAGCTTCAGAAGCTGCAGCTTCCATAACTGTGGCTCCCCACGCATGGGGATCCCCTCTATGGGCCACAGCACATAGAGCGCGCTGGTTGCCACGACAAAAATCCAAGTAGCGAGTATTGCGCGTAGCAGGCGGGCGCCAAATGCACCGCATATGCAATGTGCTTCCCAGAAGCTTTCAAAGTAAATGACTGGGCGTTTGTCGCCACTGTCGGATTGGCCTGGCGCATTAGTCGCTCTCGCTTCGCTCTTGGCAAGGCTGCTGGATGAGAGCGGAAAGAAAATTTGGGACAGGCAATCGCCCAATTCTACTAACCATTTCCGAAGGGATTTCCTTTTGCCGTTATGAACGAAGCGCGGAAGGTGTTTCCATAAACTCGGTTGGCAATTCCACAAGTAGTAGGAATGCTCGATCTCCTCTCGGTTGATTCGCAAGTTACGCCAGCCCCAGGCTATTGCCGAAATCGATATGAGCACGGCAATAAAGCGCAGTCCCAGGGTTGGCCAAGCACTGATTCCCTCGAACAGGAACATCGGCTCGCCCAGACCGTCCTCCGTTAGGCTGCGGCGTTGCTGGTATGCCCACAGTATTGCCAGGAGGAACACTACGATGGGCACCACGATGTAGTAGGCCGGCGCGTCGAACAATAGCGCGCCATTGGTCTGCGACATGGAGCGCAGCCGGCGGCGATTTAATTTCGAGCAAATGATGCCAAGTAGGATCAGCAAGAAGGTCGCCCACATGAACTCAACGCGCCACAGCCAAATGGCTGACAATGCGGACAGCGAGGCGGTAACGTAGAGAGTCAGCGGTAGGTTGCGTACCCAGCCAGGCAGTGTGTCGACCGTGCTCAGAGGATGCTCTTCCTTCTCCTTCTCTATCCACCACCAGCCGAGGAAGATTGCCAGCACCAGCAAGATGAACGATAAAGGCTTGCCCCACCATATCGACAGGTACCTATCGAGAGCATCGCGTGCAGCCCCGGATAATTCGGGATACGGTGGTAGAGGCTGATCCTGCAGGCAAGGCAACTTCATAATGTCTAGAGTGGTACTCTCGTCCTTGTCGCCGGTGGCTCGTGAGCGCACGCTGGCCGATGCCTGGCAAACATCGGCGCGCGAACTCGCCAGTGGGATAAAGCCGTGGAGGCCGACCTCATAGATGCCGGGTGAGAGCAACCCCGAATCTGAGTAGTCGAACTTCGCCAGTTTTTCATCGAAGCTGTGCGGAGCCTGTGCAGCCAGCACGGCGACGAATACGGCGCTCTGCGAACTGTCGCGAAATGGTGGCACATCCTGTTGCAGGGTGCGCGTTAACGTGAGCCCGTAGGGCGAGGCCAATACTAGATTGCGCACGGTCTCTGCCTGGCCACGCTGCAGCATGCGAGCGTCAAGATCGGTGGAGAAGAACACCTTGTTCGGCATCCGGCTCTTGAGGGCTTGCAAAACAAGCAACTTGTCATAGGCATCGGTGCCCAGTACCCCGATGGCACCGATACCGCTCTCGCCATTCTGGCGATAGGTTTCATCTTGATAGGTGATATGATCGGCGAGACGGCGCAGGTAATCGAGTTGAGAGTTGCCGTCAGACTTCTCAAGCGAGCCGATATCGAGCGGATTGCTATCGCGTTGATTGTTCTTCTTGTTGTCGTTGAATTTCCTGTCACTTGCGGACTCCTCGGGCAACAGTCCGTCCAGGCCGCGCAGATAGCTGAATTGCAAGACCCAATTGTTGATATTAGCCTCGGCAAATGAACCTTCCCCGGCCCCAGCGTGCTTAACAATATTCTCCTTGAACGTCTTGGTAATTGCGCGGCTATAGAAACTGTCCCATTCTGAAACCAGTGCAATGCGGTTGGAGCGTTGTCCCCAACCGCTCGTATTGCAGAGCGATTCGACTTTGGCTGGTGCCTCCTTGCTGCATTTCAAGCCATATGCCGGATCCACCCGGCGACGCTTAAGCTCATCCAGAAGCAGGCGCGACAAGGTGCCATCATCGCTGACTGTGCGCAGCAGCTTTATAGAGTTCTTGCCTGCTGGTTTTTCTTGCTGTTCCTGCTGAGTTTCTACCTCGTTAGATGAGGACTGGTCGGGACCTTGTATCAGCATTTTGTTTTCGGCCGTGGCCAAGGGCGAGTAAAACTCGATATTTGGACCTATTGGCGTACCAGTGGCCTCCTTGCGGTACATCTCGCGATACATATAGTGCAGGACTGTCGAGGTGGAAGGTCCGATTACCTTGAGCATCTTATTTGGAGAGTGCTCATCGCTATTGGGTTGGATACCGTACAGCTCATCAAGTTTTTTCGACAAGATAATTCGTAAATTATCAAGATTTTGCAGTGGCTCTGTACCGAGATATTCCTCCTTTACCCAGAACAGCATTGTCCGGGCAGTCAGGCGTTTATTGTTGTCGAGATCTGTAGGAGGATCGAGCGGATTGGCAATGAAGGTTTCATAGGGAATCTCTACCTCCCTCAGTTTTTGACTACTTGCGTTGCTCGTTTGCGGGTTTGCCAAGCCATCTGAAAGAGATAGGCAGCGGATGTGCTGCTCATCTTCCGGTACCATCCGAGCATTCTTGAGGCCGGCCAGAATGGAATAGCGCATGCGCCGGCGTGCCTCTACTTCATCAGCATATGGGCCGCTTGCAACTAACGCTATCATGAGAGAGGGGAGTTCCAGAGTTCTTTCGGCGATCGTTGCCGGCAACACTTCGATCTTGATGATGGGATGTTCTAAGGGGGTTTCGGAGGATGTTGCCGGCGGTACTTCGATCTTAATGGAAGGCGGTTCGGAAGTCGTTTCAGCGGTCGTTGCCGACGGTAGTTTGATCCTAATGGAGGAGTGTTCGTGGGCTGTCTCGACGCTCGTTGCCAACGACACTTTGGCCATAACGGCAGGATGTTCCGAAAGCCTTGTTTCAGTTGGTTTGCTGGAAAGCGCGGTAGTGCATGCGAATGCGTTATCAGAATCTTTGCTGTCTTTACGCCTCTTGCGATGACGCTCGAGCGCATCGAAAGGGTCCTGCCACAGGCGCGCTTCGATTTGCTGTTCCATCTGAAATTGCACACCCGTGGGTCGTGCCTCGAAGAACGGCTCGCGCGTGAGTGCAAAGGTCGAGGCCACGAGGCTGATGATTACTGCGCTGCCTGGAAGCCAGAGACCTAAGTTGCTGCCAGGATCTTTATTGTCGTCCATGGTCCACCCCTCAGGCGTCGGACCGACCGGTGTCCATACGCTAGGACCCGGTCGCGGCGCGTTGCTTCGTGCTGTCTGCCTTCTCCGTCCGCAAGGCGAACGGAGACTCGCCGTCAGTCGACTGAATCCACCTGAGCTTTCACGTGACCGCCTCTGCACGCCCTTTTGAGAATCCGGCTCAGCCTAGTCGCCCCAACTCTCCTGAATGAACATAGAGGTCTGGGGAATTCCCATCCAAGCGGCGTTGTCGGGCTTTGCGGCGGCGGATGCCCGTCGTCGCCGTTTTCCGCCTGGCGAGCGGTTTCCGCTTGACCTGCAGGCGCTGGCAGGCTTTCATTCGATCACTTGTTATTTCGAATCGAAACTTCTAGATGTCGAAACGAAACACTCCACAGCGCCGCCACGCCATCCTCGCCCTGCTCGCCGAGCGGGGCGAGGTCAGCGTCGATGAACTGTCCCGGCGCTTCGAGACCTCGGAAGTCACCATCCGCAAGGACCTCGCC
Source organism: Azotobacter chroococcum (assembly GCF_004339665.1). Taxonomy (GTDB): domain Bacteria; phylum Pseudomonadota; class Gammaproteobacteria; order Pseudomonadales; family Pseudomonadaceae; genus Azotobacter; species Azotobacter chroococcum. The sequence goes on along the minus strand of NZ_SMMU01000016.1, from coordinate 64,631 downwards.
GTCCTCGAGAAGAACGGCCTGCTGCTGCGCCGCTACGGCGGGGCGGTGCCGCGGCCGCAGGACGCCGAGGATGGCCTGCGCCCGCCGTCCGCCTGCCAGCAGGCGATCGCCAGGGCCGCCGCGGCGCGGATTCGCGAGCACGCGCGGATCGTCGTCGACAGCGGCAGCACCACCGCGGCGCTGATTCCCGAGCTGGGCCACAAGCGCGGGCTGGTGGTGATGACCAATTCCCTCGACGTCGCCAACGCCCTGCGCGAGCTGGAGAACGAGCCGGTGCTGCTGATGACCGGCGGCACCTGGGACCCGCATTCGGAATCCTTTCAGGGCCAGGTCGCCGAGCAGGTGCTGCGTTCCTACGACTTCGACCAGCTGTTCATCGGCGCCGACGGCATCGACCTGGCGCGCGGCACCACCTCCTTCAATGAACTGCTCGGCCTGTCCAGGGTCATGGCCGAGGTCGCCCGGGAAGTCGTGGTCATGGTCGAGTCCGACAAGGTCGGCCGGCGGATTCCCAACCTGGAGCTGCCCTGGAGCAGCGTGCACACCCTGATCACCGACGAGCGCCTCTCGCCCGAGGCGCGCGAACAGATTGCGGCGCGCGGCGTGGAGCTGGTCTGCGTCGCCGTGCCCACCTAAGGAGAACCACCATGTGCGGAATCGTTGGCGCCATCGCCGAACGCAACATCACCCCGATCCTGCTGGAGGGCCTCAAGCGCCTGGAATACCGGGGCTACGACAGCGCCGGCGTGGCGGTGATCGACGGCGCCGGCAAGCTCGCCCGCTGCCGTCGTTCGGGCAAGATCGCCGGGCTGGAACAGGCGCTGCAGAGCGAGCCGCTGGCCGGGCGCCTGGGCATCGCCCATACCCGCTGGGCCACCCACGGCGCGCCGCTGGAGCGCAACGCCCACCCGCACTGTTCCGCCGACGAGCTGGCGGTGGTGCACAACGGCATCATCGAGAACTACCTGCAGCTGCGCGAGCGCCTGCAGGGCCTCGGCTACCGCTTCGAGTCGGATACCGACACCGAGGTCATCGTCCACCTGTTGCACCACAAGCTGCAGGAGAGCGGCGACCTCACCGCCGCGCTCAAGGCCACCATTCCCGAGCTGCACGGCGCCTACGGCCTGGCGGTGATCGGCGCCGGCCAGCCGGACCGCCTGCTCGCCGCGCGCAGCGGCAGCCCGCTGGTGATCGGCCTCGGCCACGGCGAGAACTTCCTCGCCTCCGACCAGCTCGCTCTGCGCCAGGTGACCGACCGCTTCGTCTACCTGGAGGAGGGCGACATCGCCGAGATCCGCCGCGACGGCCTGCAGGTCTGGGACGTGCACGGCAATCCCGTGCAGCGCGAGGCGGTGCAGTACCGCGACGGCGCCGAGGCCGCCGACAAGGGCGAGTTCCGCCACTTCATGCTCAAGGAGATCCACGAGCAGCCGACCGTGGTGCGCCGCACCCTGGAAGGCCGCCTGGCCGCCAGCCACGTGCTGGTCGAGGCCTTCGGCCCGCAGGCGGCCGAGCTGTTCGGCCGGGTGAGGAACGTGCAGATCGTCGCCTGCGGCACCAGCTTCCACGCCGGCATGGTCGCCCGCTACTGGCTGGAGGGACTGGCCGGGATTCCCTGCCAGGTCGAGGTGGCCAGCGAGTTCCGCTACCGCAAGGTGGTGGTGCAGCCGGACAGCCTGTTCGTGGTCATCTCCCAGTCCGGCGAGACCGCCGACACCCTGGCCGCCCTGCGCACGGCGAAAGAGCTCGGCTACCTGGCCAGCCTGGCGATCTGCAACGTCGGCACCAGCTCGCTGGTGCGCGAGGCCGACCTCTGCCTGCTGACCCAGGCCGGCCCGGAGATCGGCGTCGCCTCGACCAAGGCCTTCACCACCCAGCTGGTCGCCCTGCTGCTCCTGACCCTGGCACTCGGCCAGGCGCGCAGCAGCCTCGCCGCCGGAGTCGAGGCCGGGCTGGTCGAGGAGCTGCGCCGCCTGCCGGCGCGTCTCGACGAGGCGCTGGCGATGGACGCCACCATCCAGCAGATCGCCGAGTTCTTCGCCGACAAGAACAACTGCCTGTTCCTCGGCCGCGGCGCCCAGTATCCGGTGGCGATGGAGGGTGCGCTCAAGCTCAAGGAGATCTCCTACATCCACGCCGAGGCCTACCCGGCCGGCGAACTCAAGCACGGTCCGCTGGCGCTGGTCGACGCGAGCATGCCGGTGGTCACCGTGGCGCCGAACAACGAGCTGCTGGAGAAGCTCAAGTCCAACCTGCAGGAAGTCCGCGCGCGCGGCGGCGAGCTGATCGTCTTCGCCGACGGCGAGGCCGGCATTCACAACGGCGAGGGCACCCGCCTGGTGGAGATGCCGCACATCCACCCGCAGCTCGCGCCGATCCTCTACACCCTGCCGCTGCAGCTCTTGTCCTACCACGTCGCGGTGCACAGGGGCACCGACGTCGACCAGCCGCGTAACCTGGCGAAGAGCGTGACGGTGGAATAAACGCGGCCGGGTTCCGGCCCTGCTGTTGTGGGATGAAAATAGAGTTTCATCCTGAGTCGAGCGAGAGGACGTGTGCACTGACGAGGTGCCGCGTCCCCGGCCGATCCGCTGCGATAGGCAGGGGTCGGCCGATTCTGTTGAAAAGCTCGGTTTTTCCGCTCAATCAAGTTGTGGGAAGAAAAATTGATTTCCAAAAAATGATGTAAAAACAGCGATCAGTGAAGAGGTCAAGCTGCACTTTAAAACTGCTTGAAAACCGGCCGAAGGGACTTTTTCAACAGAATCGGCCAGAAGCGGACACCCCCACCAAGCGTTCGGATTTATTATCCATAGACAATAAGGAAAAACATAAAGCACGGCGGCATAAGGCGTTTTGCAACCGCCCAGTGGCTAATAGCGGGAGTGAGCCATTATTGCCAACGAACCGTTCAATCGCACGCGACTTACCCCTTAGTTCATTAAATGCATTGCTGGAGGTCTGAGCATGCGCGACCCAGAGCGTATTGACGAAACGCTAGCCTTGCTTCGGGAGGTCTGGCTTCAGCAGCCTGAATTTCGTCTAGGGCAACTTCTGTTCAATGCAATTAGGAGTCCGGAGGCCTGTCCGTCAATTTTTTATATCGAGGACGACGCATTGTGCGAAGCCCTTAGATGTTTGTTAGTAAGCAGTCAGTAACCGTGTTGCACTCAGCTTCTGCAACCGCCCACTCTTTAAGAATGCAAAAAGGAATTTTCAATTGAATATAGAATCCATTGCCGAGGAATATCTTTCTATCATCAGAGGAATAGATAGAGCCTTGATCGATAAAAGTCGGCACCATGAGCCTGAATTTTCTGGACTTACGGGGATTTTTATTCCTAGCCTACCCCGCAATTATTCTTCTGCTAAATATAGGATCATGGTTGTTGGTCGTGAAACTAAGGGGTGGAGTGTTCTCAAGGACAACGAATCGTTCAGCAGTTTGGAACAATATATTTTAAGTGCGCTAACCAAGCATCAGATGCTTCAAGAAAAATTTTTAGCACGACCTTGCGACAAGGGGTTTAGTTATTTCAATTTGTTGCGCTCGATAGCTGCACGGTGTGGTAGCGATGGTCTCATTTGGTCAAATCTCTTCTGCTTTGCCTGGAATAAAGGCAACCCCATGTGCTCTCCTCAGTTTTCCGCAATCAAATATTACTCAGAGCTCTTGCTAAAGCTTCAGATACGCCTTTTCAAACCAGAAATTATTATATTTGCTAACGGCTCGACGACAGCAATGGTGCGTCAGGAATTTTTCCCTTATAAAGGTGAAGGTAGCGTTTGTACAAATGCGAGTGATTTTTCCCTGCAGGGCATACCAAATAAACAGCTTTGGCAGTTTCAACTCTATGATCAAATTCAATGCTATAGAATACAGCACCCGAGCAGCAGAGGTCGTGACTCTCAGGCGGCCAGGAAGTTTTTGTTAAACATGTTGCCAATGGCGTAAGTAAATAAGCATTTACTCAGATGAGTGCATGACCAAGTTTGATGGTCATCAATGCAATTCCCAAGCAGCGAAATGGGATACAACAAGCCAATCTTTTAGGCTGATTCCTTATTCTCACTGCGAGTCTGCTTTCACCGAAAAGCAAAAAGCCGCCAGAAACAGCGGCTTTCGGGGATGGATCAGGATGAAACCTTATGTTCATCCCACACTGGCGGCCCCTGCGGCCGGCCAGTGACAGGCCGCTAGTCGAGCGCCACCGAAGGCTCGGCTGCGGGCTGCGCCAGGGCGAGGAAACGCTTGCGTGCCTCGGCGCGCGAGGGTTTGCCCGAAGAGGTGCGCGGCAGGGAATGCGGCGGGACCGGCTCCACCTGGGCGGCGAGACCGAATTCGCTGTTGATCAGCCCGCTCAGGGTGCGGACCAACTGTTCGCGCTTCTGCGCATCGGTGATCCGGCACTGCACCTGCACCACGACGCGGGGCTCGGGGTCCGCCGGCACCAGGAAGGCGATCACGTCGCCGGGCCGCACGTCGGGCTGCGACTCGACCAGGGCCTCGATGTCTTGGGGCCAGATGTTGCGCCCGCGGACGATGAGCAGGTCCTTCTGCCGCCCGGTGATGAACAGCTCGCCGTCATGCAGGTAGCCGAGGTCGCCGGTATCCAGCCAGCCGTCCTCCAGCACGGCCCGGGTCGACTCCTCGTCGCGGAAATAGCCCGACATCAGGCTGGGCCCCTGCACCATCACCCGGCCGATCTGGCGCTCGGCCAGCGGCCGTCCGGCCGCGTCGCGGATTTCCAGCCGGTGGCCGGGCAGGGCGGCGCCGCAATTGACGAAGGTGCTGGCCTTGTCGTCCTCGCCGTCGAAGGGCACGGCCTGCGACAGGTGCTCCAGGGCCCGGCGCTCGACCCGGTCGACCTGCAGGCCGACGCCACGGCGGGCGAAGCTGACGCTCAGGGTGCATTCCGCCAGGCCGTAACCGGGCACGAAGGCCTTGGGATCGAAGCCCGCCGGTGCGAACTGTTCGGCGAAGCGCTGCAACACCTCGGCGCGGATCGGTTCGGCGCCGGTTCCGGCGACACGCCAGCTGGACAGATCGAAGCGGGCGGCTTCGCCTTCCCGGGTGCGGCGCGAGCAGAGGTCGTAGCCGAAGGGCGGGGCGGAGGTGACGGTGCCGCGGTTCTGGCTGATCAGCTGGAGCCACTGCCGCGGCCGCATGGCGAAATCCTGGGTGCGCAGATAGTCCACCGACAACTGCGAGGCCATCGGGCTGAGGACGAAGCCCACCAGCCCGAGGTCGTGATAGAACGGCAGCCAGGAGACGCAGCGGTCGGCCGGACGCAGGCCGATGCCGTACCGGGCGATGACCTGCAGGTTGGCCATGGCCGCCCGCTGGGTGACGACCACGCCGCGGGGAAAGCGGGTGCTGCCCGAGGTGTACTGCAGATAGGCGACCTCGTCCGGCCGCGAAGGCTCCAGCGACACGGACGGAACCGCGTGGCTCCTGATCTCCTGGAGCGTGCCGACGAAGCGCGGGGCGCAGGAGTCGGCGGCCTCGCGGGCGAACGGCAGCCAGCCGGCAGGCGCCAGGACGGCGCTCGGCGCGCAACTGCCCAGCAGGCCCCTGAGCTTTTCCACATAGGAGGCATGGCTGCCCAGACCGGATGGAATGGGCAGGGGCACCGCGATGAAACCGGCATATTGGCAGGCGTAGAACGCCTCCACGAAATCCGCATCGGTATCGGCGATCAAGGCGACCCGGTCGCCCCGCTGCAGACCCAGCCCGTGCAGGCGCCTGGCGGTGGCCTGCGCCGCCCCTCTCAGGGTCGCGTACTGGACGACGGCCGTCAGCCGGCAGCGGCCGTCATAGAAGTTCAGGCCGGTATGCCCGAGCGCGGCGTAATCGAGGGCTTCCGCCAGTGTCGGAAAATCGGCCAGACGCTGGGGCAGGGCGTGCCGGGAAAGCGTCGCGGACATATAAAGATCGGCCATTCGTTCAGTTCCTAAGTGTGCTGTCTCGGAAATAGCTTTTTCGCGGTCCGTGCAGTCATGGCTTCCAGGACCGTCGTATTGCGCGCGGGGCCGGAAAGTCGTGATGACGCTGGACGGCTCGCGGATCGAACTGAAGCCGACCTCGCGAAAGTGGGCGGTCATTTCGCGAAGGAAGGGTTCCGGCCTGTTCGTCCAGGAACTGGGCGTCGCTGTGAAGTGCAAATGAAACGCTTGGCGAAGAATCAGTCGTGCCCGGCGAGTGTCGTGCTGGCCGATCGCGGCCAGTCTTCCGGTTCGAACTGGCTCGATACGGTGCTTCGAACCTCCATTGGCGTTTTCCCGGAAATCGTTCGTCGCCGGTATGCAACCCGGCCCGACCGGGATAGCCCTATATCCTCGGCAAGCGCTGCCCGCATGCCCCCTGTGGCAAGGCACCGCTGAAGTTTATTAACAGATATTTCGTCAAAGAATCGTCAAGGCGATTTCCGTATCGGGCCGAGGCTGGTTTTTACCGGGAATGCGCGGCGAAAGGCATCTTCCATGGCGCTGCTTCCGTCGAAAGAAGTTTTCGCCGTTGTCGAGAGATCGACCGGGAAACTTCGGCCTCGGAATACTCTGCTTCTGCGCGTGCGCGTCGAGAGTCATATCGATGAAACCTTGTCGTCCGGGAGCGGAATTGTCCCGCCCGTTTCCGGACTGAAATTTCGACCGGCCATGCCGCGGGGGTTCGAGGCGCCGGCGTCGAGCTGCCGCGCAGCCGGCTTCGCTGCCTGGACTATGCTCTATCGGCGCCTGGTTCCCTCAGTGAGAGCCTTCGGCCCGACTTTCGAAGTGTCGACCAGACCGCCCGGACAGGACGCGCCGTTCAGCCACGAAAGGGATTTTTCATGTCGCCGAAACTCGCTCCAAACTTGCAGCTCTCCAAAGGCCTGCTCGATGTCCTGATCCGCGCTGGCCTGATCGCCGTGCTGACGATCTACTGCTACCAGGTCTTCCGCCCCTTTCTCGAGCTGATGCTCTGGTCGCTGATCCTCGCGGTCATGCTCTATCCGCTGCAGCGCCGGCTCGGTGCCCGACTGGGTCATCACGAGGGTCAGACGGCCAGCCTCATCGTGGTGGTCGGCCTGCTGATCCTGATGGTGCCGATCTACCTGCTCGGCATCTCGCTCGTCGAGTCGGCGCAGCAGGTCATGGAAACCGTCAGGAGCGACTCCCTGCGCATTCCGCCGCCGTCCGAGTCGGTGGCCAACTGGCCGGTGATCGGCCAGCCCGTGCATGACCTCTGGCAGCAGGCGGCTTCCGACCTGTCCGGCTCGTTGGAGAAGTACAGGCCACAAATCCGCGAGTTCCTGCTCGGCCTGCTGGCCAGGATCGCCAGCATCGGCGCCGGCTTTCTGCTCTTCATCGCTGCCCTGATCATCGCCGGCATCATGATGGCCTTCGGCGAACTCGGCCATCGCAGCGCCCATCGCATCGCCGTACGGATCGTCGGCCCGGAAAGAGGCGAGTCGCTCGTCGAGCTGTGCACGGCCACCATCCGCACCGTGGCCCAGGGGGTGCTCGGCATCGCCTTCATCCAGATGCTGCTGGTCGGCGTCGGCTTCGTGCTCATGGGCGTCCCGGGCGCCGGCCTGCTGGCCCTGGCGGTCCTGCTGCTCGGCATCATCCAGGTGCCGGCGACCCTGATCACCGTGCCGGTGATCATCTACGTCTTTTCCACGGAAGGCGCCAGCGTGACCACCATCGTGTTCGCCGTCTACAGCGTCCTCGCCGGCCTGGTGGACAACGTGCTCAAGCCGCTGCTGCTCGGCCGCGGCGTGGACGTGCCGATGCCGGTGGTGCTGATCGGTGCGCTCGGCGGCATGGTGGCCAGCGGCATCCTCGGCCTGTTCATTGGGCCGATCGTCCTGGCCGTGGGTTATCGCCTGTTCTGGCAGTGGGTGGACGACCAGCCTGCCGAGGTCGAAGCCGGCGGGCCGGGCGTCCCTTGAGGGCGGCGGCCCGGCCCATTCCCGATCAGGGGAGGGCGGCCGGGCGGGCCGCCGGCAGGGCGCGGGCGATGTCCCGGCTGAGTGCCGCCAGGGCCCGGTCATGGGCCGCCACCAGGGCTTCGGTGTCGCCGCCCCTGGCTGGCTCGTCGATCGTCGAGCGGCCCGCCCTGACCAGCGCGCCCTTGGCGCTGCGGATCGTCCACAGGGCGTCGAGGCTGGCCGCGGCGCCGGGCGCCGACTCGAAGCGCTGCACGTCCACCGCCACCCGGTAGTCGGGATCGGCCACGGCGCTCTGCGGGTAGGCCGCGACCCGGGCGCCGCCCAGCAGGTGCGTCAGATTGGCGGCGACGACCTGGGCGATGCCGCTCGGCAGAGGGGCGGCCCAGCGTGCCTGCTCGAGGATCTCCACCCGGTTGGGCGCACGGCGCAGGACCAGCTGCGGCCGGTCCACCGCCTCGGGCACGCTGACCGGCCCCACGCTCACGCTGTAGTCCGCCCTGGCCAGCGGTGCATCGGCCATGGCGACGGCGCTGAGGGTGTAGAAACGCTCTTCGGGGGCGTTGCTGGCGCAGCCGGCGAGGGCGGCCAGGGCCAGGCCGGCAAGGACCAGGGCATGGGATTTCACCGTTCAGTCTCCTTCTTCTTGCCCCAGAGCAGCGCTTCGGGATGACGCTCGAGATAGTCGGACAGGGCGCGCAGGGACTTGGCGGTGCGCCCCAGCTCACGGATGGCCTCGCGGGTGTCCTGCTGCAGGGGCTCGTCGGCGGCCATCATGCCCTGGGCGGTGTCCACGGCCTTGCGCGCCTCGCCCAGGGTGGCCGCCAGCTCGGGGGCCACCTGGGTATCCAGCCGGTTCAGCAGGCGACTGGTGGTCTGCAGGGTCTGCCGCAGGTCGGCGCCGATCTGCTCCAGCGGCAGCTTTTCCAGCCTGCTGGCGACGCGCTGCAGGGAGGCCTGCAGTTCGCCCAGGCTGCCGACCGTGGTGGGCAGTTGCGGTGGATCGCTTTCCCAGTCGATCTTGGCCGCGCTCGCCTGGGGGAAGACGTCGAGGGAGACGTAGAGCTGGCCGGTGAGCAGGTTGCCGCTGCGCAGCTGGGCGCGCAGGCCAGTGGCGACCAGCTCTTCGAGGAAACGCTTGCGCGCTTCCCCTTCGAACCTGGGCAGCGTGCTTTCCCGGGAGCGCAGCCGCAGTCGCTCCGGATAGAGGTTCACCTCGACCGGCATGACGATGCGCCGGCTGACGTGGTCCAGTTCCACCCGGATGGCTGATACCTCGCCGAGGGTGATGCCCTGGAAGTCCACCGGGGCGCCGACTTCCAGGCCGCGCAGGGATTCGTCGAAGAACAGGACCATCTTCAGCACGTCGCGCTCGGGATTGCGCATGGCCCGCGCCCGGTCGGCGAACAGCTCGAAGCGGGTGTCGGCGGCGGCGGCCGGCGAGGCGGCGGATTCCGGCGGCGTCTCGAAGGCCACCCCGCCCAGCAGGATCGAGACCATGGACTGGGTATCCACCTCGATGCCGCCGGCGCCGAGCTTGACGTCCAGTCCGCTGGCGTTCCAGAAGCGGGAGTTGTCGGTGACGAAGCGGTCGTAGGGCGCGTGGACGAACAGCCGCAGGCTCACCCCCCGGCCGTTCTCGTCGAGCTGGTAGGCCACCACCTGACCGACCTGCAGGCGCCGGAAGAACACCGGCGCGCCCAGTTCGAGGGAGCCGAGGTCGGTGCTGTGCAGGACGAACTCGCGGCCCGGCGTGTCGAGCTGGATGAGCGGCGGCACCTCCAGGGCGGTGAATGTCTTCTGAGCGCGGTCGGTCTTGCCGACGCCCACGCCGATGTACGAGCCGGACAGCACGGTGCCGAGTCCCGTCACGCTGCCGCCGGAAATGCGCGGCTTGACCAGCCAGAAGCGGGTGTCCTCGACCAGGTGGGGCTGGAAGTCCTTGACCAGCTCCGCGGTGGCGATCACCTGTTTGAGATCCTTGGACAGGGTCACGGTGGTGACCAGGCCGATCTCCACGTCCTTGTACCTGAGCTTGGTCTTGCCCGCCTCCAGGCCCTCGGCGTTCTTGAAGACGATGCTGATGACCGGACCCTGTTCGAGGATGGACTTCACCGCCAGCCAGCCGCCGATGAGGGCGGCCACCAGCGGCACCAGCCAGACCAGCTGCGGCTTCCTGCGCGACCTGGGGGCCGTCTCGGCCTCCGGCAGCGTGGACAGGTCGGGAGGCGAGGGGGCATCAGGCATCGTCTTTCTCCATGGAGTCCCAGATCAGGCGAGGATCGAAGCTCATCGCCGCGAACATGGTCAGCACCACCACGGCGCCGAAGGCCAGGGCCCCGGTGCCGGGGCGGATGGTCGCCAGGGCTTCGAGCTGCACCAGGGCCACCAGCAGGGTCACTACGTAAACGTCGAGCATCGACCAGCGCCCCACCAGTTCCACCAGGCGGTAGAGGCGGGTGCGCTGCACCGGCTGCCAGCGGGCACGCAGCTGCACCGACAGCACGAGGACGATCAGGGCGAAGAGCTTGGCCATCGGCACCAGGATGCTGGCGATGAACACCACCAGGGCCAGGTGCCAGGAGCCGGAGATCCACAGGTACACCACACCGCTCATGATGGTGTCGTCCTGGGCGCCGAACAGGGAGCTGGTCTCCATGATCGGCAGCAGGTTGGCGGGGATGTAGAGGATCGCCGCGGCGACGATGAAGGCCCAGGTGCGGGCGATGCTGTCCGGCTTGCGGGTGTGCAGGGGGCTGCCGCAGCGCGGGCAGCGGGCGGCGTGCTCATGGCCTGCGCGGCTCAGCAGGCCGCAGCCGTGGCAGGTCGCCAGGTGCCAGCGGGCGGCGCTCGCCGGGCTCTTCATCGCGCCGCCTCCAGGCGTGTCCACAGGTCGCGGGCGTCGAAGGCGGCGGTGGCCGCCGCCATCAGCAGCATCACCCCGCCGAACGACCACAGGGCGATCCCCGGCACCACGATGGCGAGGTGGGCGAGCTTGACCAGCGCGACCAGGATGCCGAGCACGAACACCTCCAGCATGCTCCAGGGCTGGATCAGGGTCATGCCGCGGAACACGCGCCGGGCTTGCGGCGGCCGGCGTCCGAGACAGGCCGGCAGCAGCAGGTAGGTCATGGCCAGCATCTGCGTCAGGGGCGCGACGAAGGTGGTCACCAGCACCAGTCCGGCGACCAGGCGCATGTCGTTGCGGTACATGACCTGCGCCGCGCCGAGCAGGGTGGTCTGCACGAAGTCGCCGCTGAGCTTGAGGCCGACGATGGGAAAGACGTTGGCGAGGACGAAGAGGAACAGGGCGCCGAGGGTGAAGGCCAGGGCGCGCTCGGTGCTCTGCGGATGGCTGCGCAGCAGGGTCGCCCCGCAGCGCCGGCAGCGCGCCACGCCGCCCTGGGGCAGGAGCGGCTCGCGCTGCAGCAGGTCGCAGTCGTGGCAGGCGATCAGCGGTCGTTCGGCCATGCTCATCTCAGTCGTCCTCGCGGCGCTGTTGCGGCGCGCCGCTCAGCGCCCCGCCCGGCAGCGCCGGTTCGGCGGGCGGCGTGGCTTTCTGCTTGCCCGCGGCTCTCTCGGAAATCCGCTCCACCAGGTAGTAGAACAGCGGGATGAAGAACACCGCGATCACCGTCGCCGCCAGCATCCCGCCGATCACCCCGGTGCCGATCGAGTGGCGGCTGTTCTCCGAGGCGCCGACGGCGATGGCCAGGGGCACGCAGCCGAGGATGAAGGCCAGCGAGGTCATCACGATGGGCCGCAGGCGTTCCTTCGCCGCGGTCATCGCCGCATCGAACACCGACATGCCCTGTTCGCGGTTCAGCACGGCGAACTCGAAGATCAGGATGGCGTTCTTCGCCGCCAGGGCCACCAGCATGGTCAGGCCGATCTGGAAGTACACGTCGTTGACCAGCCCGCGCAAGAGGATCGCCAGCAGGGCGCCGAACAGCGCGAAGGGCACCGCCAGCAGCACGCCGACCGGCAGGGACCACTTCTCGTACTGGGCGGCGAGGATCAAAAACACCATGATCAGGCCGAAGATGAACACCTGGGAGGTGGTGCCGCCGGCCTTCTTCTCCTCGAAGGCCTCGCCGCTCAGGGCCAGGCCATAGTCGCTGGTCATGGTCTCCGCAGCCACCTCCTCAAGGGCCGCGAGCGCCTGCCCGGAGCTGAAGCCCGGCGCCGCATTGGCGGTGATCTTCACCGCCGGGAAGTTGTTGAAGCGGGTCAAGAGATCGGGGCCGGTGACGTAGCGGGTGGTCAGCAGGGCCTTGAGCGGGACCATCTCGCCGCTGCGGCTGCGCACGTAGATCTGCTGCAGGTCATCGACCTTGAGGCGATAGGCGGGCTCGGCCTGCAGGATCACCTGCCACAGACGGCTGAACTTGTTGAACTGCGACACGTACAGCGAGCCGAACATGGTCTGCATGGTGCTGTACACGTCCTCCACCGGCACGCCCAGGGTTTCCGCCTTTTCCCGGTCCACATCGGCGAGCAGCTGCTGGGAGAAGGCGTTGAAGGTGGAGGTGATGGCACCGAGTTCCGGACGCTGTCTGGCCTTGGCCACGAAGTTGTTCACCAGCTCGGCCAGCTGGCTGACGGTGCCGTCGCCCTTGCTCTGGATCCACACCTCCATGCCGCCGGTGGTGCCCAGGCCGGGAATGGACGGTGGATTAACCGGCAGGATGAGCCCCTCGCGCACCTGGGAGAGCGTCTGGCCGGCCGCCTTGATGACGGCCGGGGCACCCTGCGCCTGGATGGTTTCCGCGTCCTGGTAGCGCTCCTCGAAATCCTTGAAGCCGACGAAGAAGGTGCCGGCATTGTTCTTGTTCTGGCTGTCCAGCAGGCTGTAGCCGTTGACGACGGCCACCCCTTCGACGGCCTCGTTGTTCATGAAGTAGTCGCTGGCGACCTTGCCCACCTCGCTGGTGCGATCCAGGCTGGCGGCGTCGGGCATGATCACCGCACCGAGCAGGTAGCCCTGATCTTCCGGCGGCAGGAAGGCGCCGGGAATCCGCTGCGCCATCAGCACCGTCAGGACGATCATCCCGGCGAACAGCAGCAGCGCCAGCACGAAGCGCTTGATCATGAAGGCCACCGAACGGGAGTAGCCCTCGGTCATGCGCTCGAAGCTGCGTTCGAACCAGCGGAAGAAGCCGCGCTTCTCGCCGTGGGCGGGCTTGAGCAGGATGGCGGCCAGGGCCGGCGACAGGGTCAGGGCCACCAGGCCGGAGATCACCACCGAGATGGCGATGGTAATGGCGAACTGCTTGTAGAGCTGGCCGGTGATGCCGCCCATGAAGGCCACCGGAATGAACACCGCGCAGAGCACCAGCACGATGGCCACCACCGGGCCGGCCACCTCGTCCATGGCCCGCTTGGCGGCGTCCTTGGGATTCATCTTGTGGACGTGCATGTTGCGCTCGACGTTCTCGATCACCACGATGGCGTCGTCCACCACGATGCCGATCGCCAGCACCATGCCGAACAGGGTCAGCATGTTGACGGAGAACCCCAGGGCGGTCATGCCGATGAAGGTGCCGACGATCGACACCGGCACCGCCAGCACCGGGATCAGGGTGGCGCGCAGGCTCTGCAGGAACAGGTAGACCACCGCCACCACCAGCACCAGGGCCTCGAAGAAGGTTTTCACCACCTCGTTGATGGACGCGCGGGTGAAGGCCGTGGTGTCCATCACGATCGTGTATTCGAGGCCGGCGGGAAAGCTCTTCTCCATCTCCGCCAGGGTTTCCCGGACCGCGGCGGACACCTCCAGGGCGTTGGCGCCGGGCTGCTGGTAGACCGCCATCAGGGTTGCCGGCCTGCCCTGGTAGGTGCTGCGCAGCGAGTAGTCCTTCTGGCCGAGTTCGGCACGGCCTATGTCGCGCAGGCGAACGATGGCCGCTCCGCCGCTGGCGGCGCGGATGATGATGTCCTCGAACTCGGCGGGCTCGCTCAGGCGGCCCTTGGTGGTGACGGCGAAGGACTGCTCCACCGGCTGGCCGGTGGGGGACTGGCCGATGCGGCCCACGGCGAACTGCTGGTTCTGGTTGGCCACCGCCTGCTGCACGTCGGTGGCCGAGATGCCCAGCTGGGCCATCCGGTCCGGCTTCAGCCAGATCCGCATGGCATAGTCCGGGGTGCCGAAGATGGCGGCCTGGTTGGCCCCGGGGATGCGCTTGATGGCATCCAGGAGGTAGATGTTCGTGTAGTTGGCGATGTAGGTGCTGTCGTAGCGGTCCTCGGGGGAATACACCGCGATGACCATCATGAAGGCCGAGGACTTCTTCTGCACGTTGATGCCCTGGGCCTGGACCGCCGACGGCAGCTGCGGCAGGGCCAGGTTCACCCGGTTCTGCACGTCCACCTGGGCGAGAGAAGGGTCGGTGCCGATCTCGAAGAAGACGTTGAGGGTCATGTTGCCCGTCGCCGAACTCGACGAGTACATGTAGATCATGTTGTCGGCGCCGTTGACCTGCTGTTCGATGGGCGCCGCCACGTTGTTGGCCACCACTTCGGCGTCGGCGCCGGGGTAGGTGGCCGATACCGTGATCTGCGGCGGGGTGATGTCCGGATACTGGGCCACGGGCAGATTGAACATCGCCACCGCCCCGGCCAGGGTGATGACGATGGAAATCACCGAGGCGAAGATCGGCCGGTCGATGCAGTAATGGGAGATGCTCATGGGGTCCGTCCGCTCATGGCGCCGATCCCTGGTCGGATGGCGTGACCTTCAGCCGCTCCTGCTGGCCGGGCCAGGCCTCGGCCGCCACCGGGCGCTGCCGCTCGCCCGCTCCTTCCGTGGCGGGACGGGCATCGACGATCTTTAGCGGGACCCCGGGCGCCACCCGGATCGCGCCGTCGACCACGATGCGCTCGCCGAGGCGCAGGCCCTGGCTGACGAACCAGTCGTCGCCGTGCCAGTCGCCCATTGCCACGACACGCTGCTCGGGCTTGCCGTCGTTGTCGATCACCCACACGTAATGGCTTCTGGGACCCTGCAGGACCGCCCGCTGGGGCACCAGCACGGCCTTGGGCCGGGTCGCGCCCTTGAGGTGGGCGCGCACGAACTGGCCGGGACGCAGCAGCCCCTTGGAGTTGGCCAGCTCTGCCCGGATCAGGAAGGTGCCGGTTTCCTCGCTGAAGGAGAAATCGGCAAAGCTGAGGCGGCCGCGATCGGGCACCAGCGAGCCGTCGGCCAGCACCACTTCGACTTCGAAGGCGTTGTTCGGCGGGAACCTGAGCTGGTCGGCGGCAATCTCGCTGCGATATTTGAGCATCTCGTTTTCCGAGAGGCTGAAGTTGACGTAGATGGGGTCCACCTGCGACACATGGGTCAGCAGGCCCGCTTCGCCCGGCGTCACGTAGCTGCCATCCTGCTGCCTGGCAGAGCCCGACACGCCGGTGAGGGGCGAGGCGATGGTGGTATAGCCGAGATTGATTTGCGCCGTGCGCACCGCCCCCTCGGCGCTGAGCACGGCGGCCTGGGCCTGCCGCTCGTTGCCGATGGCATCGTCGAGACTCTTCTTGCTGAGCGCGCCCAGCTTCACCAGGGGGCGGACCCGGACCAGGTCGGCCCTGGCCATTTCCAGGCGCGCCTGTTGCTGGGCGAGTTGTCCCTGGGCCGACTGCAGCGCCGCTTCGAAAGGCTTGGGGTCCATCTGGAACAGGACCTGCCCGGCCTTCACCAGCTCGCCTTCGTTGTACAGCCGCTTGTCCAGGAAGCCCGCGACGCGGGCGCGGATTTCCACCTCCCGGGAGCTCTCGGTCTGGGCGACGAATTCCAGTGTCACCGGGGTGTCCTGCGCGGTCACCGTCATGGCGGTCACTTCGGTGGGCGGCCGCGCCGGGGCGACCGGCTTTTCGTCGCAGCCGGCCAGCAGGACGAGGCCGCCGGCCAGGCAGGCGATCCGTAAAGCGAGACGGCTTGGGAGCCTGCCGAAGCCCGGACGGATGCGCCGGAAAAAGCGAGTGATCATGGGCAAACCCCACGTGATGATTGTGCTGCCAGCCTTGCCTGCCGGGCTTGCTGCAGGTTCTCCGGGCTGCCGGTTGCGCGCCGGCCTCAGGCCATGATGTTCACGCCGCCGTCCACGTACAGCGTCTCGCCGGACAGGCGGCGGGCGTAGGGGCTGGCCAGGTAGGCGCAGGTGAAGCCCACGTCCATGATGTCCACCAGCTCGCCCAGCGGCGCGCGCTGCGCGGCCTCGTTGAGCAGCAGGTCGAAATCCTTGAGGCCGGAGGCGGCGCGGGTCTTCAGCGGGCCGGGGGAGATGGCATGCACGCGGATGCCTTTGGGGCCGAGTTCGTAGGCGAGATAGCGGCAGGACGCCTCCAGCGCGGCCTTCACCGGTCCCATCAGATTGTAGTTGGGTACTACCTTGTTGGCGCCGTAATAGCTCATGGCGAACAGGGTCCCGCCGTTGGTCATGAGCGGCGCCGCCAGGCGCGCCATGCGCACGAAGGAATGGCAGGAGATGTCCATGGCCAGGCCGAAACCCTCCGCCGAGGAGTCGAGCAGGCCGCCCTGCAGGTCTTCCTTGGGTGCCCAGGCAACGGCATGCACCACAATGTCCAGTCGTCCCCATTGCCGGGTGATCGTCTCGAACACCGCTTCGAGCTCGCCGGCCTGGGTGACGTCCAGCGGCATGAAGATCGGCGCCTTCAGCTCCCTGGCCAGCGGCTCGACGTAGGTGCGGGTCTTGTCGTTGGCGTAGGTGATGGCCACCTCGGCCCCGAGTTCGGCGAAGGCCTTGGCGCAGCCGTAGGCGATCGAGTGTTCGTTGGCCACGCCGACCACCAGCGCCTTGGCGCCCTTGAGCAGCGGGTGGGGAGTCTCCGGAGTCATGTCCTTTTTCCTCGGGTTCTCAGGTGGGCGAAATCGTCTGCCGGGTATGGCGGGCGATCATCAGTTCCTCGTTGGTGGCGAGCGTCCAGGCCGACACCGTGCCGGAGGCCGTGCTGATCCGCGGGCCGCCGGCTTCGTTGGCGGCTTCGTCCAGCTCCACGCCCAGCCAGGCGGCGTCGCGGCAGACGCGCGCGCGGATCACCGCGGCGTGCTCGCCGATGCCGCCGGTGAATACCAGGGCATCGAGCCCGCCCAGGGCCGCGGCCAGGGAGCCGAGCTCGCGGCCGATGCGGTAGACGAAGAGGTCCACCGCCAGGGCGGCGCGCGGTGCGTCGCTGGCCAAAAGCTCGCGCATGTCGCTGGAAATCCCCGACACGCCGAGCAGTCCGGATTCCTTGTAGATCAGTCGCTCGATGGCGCGGGCGTCCATCTTCAGTTCGTCCATGAGATAGAGGATCACTCCCGGATCGATGTTGCCGCAGCGGGTGCCCATCGGCAGGCCGTCCACCGCGGTGAAGCCCATGGTGCTGGCCATGCTCCGGCCGGCGGCCATGGCGCACAGGCTGGCGCCGTTGCCCAGGTGGGCGACCACGACCCGGCCGGCGGCGGCCTCGGGGGCCAGTTGCGGCAGCACGCTGGCGATATATTCGTAGGATAGACCGTGGAAGCCATAACGCCGCACGCCGCGCTCGGTGATGGCCGGCGGCAGGGCGAACAGCTGGGCGAGCTCGGGCTGGCGGCGGTGGAAGGCGGTGTCGAAGCAGGCCACCTGGGGCAGCTGCGGCGCCCGTTCGGCCACGGCGCGGATCGGCGCCAGGTTGTGGGGCTGGTGCAGGGGCGCGAGGGGGACCAACTTCTCCAGCTTCGCCAGTACCCCGGCGTCTACGCGTACCGGCAGGGAATACTCCTGGCCGCCGTGGACCACCCGGTGGCCCACCGCCATCAGCTGGTATTCATCCCGGTAGTCCTGCAGGAACTCGACCAGATGGTGGGCCGCGCCGTCGTGGCCGAGGCGGGTGCCGTCGGCCCAGCGCCGCTCGTCGAGGATCGCGCCCGCGGTGTCCCGGGCGATGAAGTGCGGCGCACCGTTGAGCCCCTCGATCTGCCCGCGCAGGCGGAGTTCCGGCCCGCCGGGATGGTCGGCGAAGAGCGAGAACTTGAGGCTGGAGGAGCCGGCGTTGAGGACCAGGATCGCATTCTGCATGGCTCAGCCCATCGCCTTCCCGGCGTTCTCGCGCCGGGCCTTGGCCACCAGTGCCGCCACCGCGCAGGACGCCAGGCGGGTGGTCAGCGAGTCGGCGCGGCTGGTCAGGATGATCGGCACCCGCGCGCCCAGCACGATGCCGGCGGCATCCGCGCCGGCGAGGAAGGACAGGCTCTTGGCGAGCATGTTGCCGGCCTCCAGGTCGGGCACCACCAGCACGTTGGCGCGGCCCGCCACCGGCGAGTCGATCTTCTTGATCTGCGCCGCCTCCAGGCTGATGGCGTTGTCCAGGGCCAGGGGCCCGTCGAGGATGGCGCCGGTGATCTGCTGGCGGTCGGCCATCTTGCACAGAGCGGCCGCCTCGACGGTGGAGGGCACGGCCGGGTTGACGGTCTCCATTGCCGAGAGGATCGCCACCCGCACCTCCTTCTTCTCCGGGCTGACCTGCAACAGCGCGTGGGCCAGATCGATGGCGTTCTGGGTGATGTCCATCTTCTCGGCCAGGGTCGGCGCGATGTTCACCGCGGCGTCGGTGATGATCAGGGTGTCCGCGTGCCCCGGCACGTCCATCACGAAGCAGTGGCTGACCCGGCGCGCGGTGCGCAGCCCGGTCTCGCGCTTGACCACCGCGCCCATCAGTTCGTCGGTGTGCAGGCTGCCCTTCATCAGCGCCTCGGCCTTGCCCTCGCGGACCAGCGCCACCGCGCGGGCGGCGGCGGCCTGGCTGTAGGGGGCGTCCTCGATCGGCAGTCCGCCGATGTCGATGCCGTGCTGCGCGGCCAGCGCCTCGATCTGCTCGCGCGGACCGACCAGGATCGGCGCGATCAGGCCGTTCTTCGCCGCATCCACCACGCCCTGCAGGGAGCTCTGGTCGCAGGGCCAGGCCACTGCCGTGGGGGTGGGCGGCAGGGCGCAACAGTAGTCGATCAGGCGTCGGTATTTTTCGTGGCTGCCGGTCATTGAGTGTCTCCGTTTCTCGGGGCTCAGGCTTTCTTCTTCACGGCGGCGATGCGTTGCCGGGGGGCGGGCTTGCCGCCCAGCACGTCGCGGATGCGCTCGAGCATGGCCTGCTGTTCGGCGGTCGGCTTGCTCCGCTGGACGCGCTCGTCCGCCATCAGGCGTTCGAGCAGGACCAGCAGCCGGTCGCGCTCCTCCGTCTCGGCCAGCAGGGCGGGCAGGGTGGCGATGGCCTGCTCGGGCTCGTAGCTGACGATGATTTCCTGTTCGCCGCGGATACGCCGCCACTCCTCGGCGGGCAGGGTGGGCAGCAAATCGACGTAGTCCCGGGCGATTTCCTGCTTCGCCACCAGTCGCGACAGGGGCACGTCGCCCTTGCCGGTAAGCAGGGCCGCCACCCGGGCGAAGGCCTCGCTGTAGCCGCCTTCGCCGATGGCGGCCAGGGTTTCCTGGATGAAGGGCTGTTCCCGCGGCTCGGCCACGGCGGCCGCGACCGGCTGCTCCGCACCGGGCCGGTCGGCCAGGTACAGGGCGAACAGGGTGCCGTAGGTCTGGAAGAATAGTGCCTCGCCGAGGGCATCGCGCATCGCCCGGTAATAGTCCAGGGAGGCGCTGATCAGCTCGGAGGCCAGCTTCTCGCTGTGGTGGGGCTGATCGTCCGTATCCGCTGTCTGGCGCTGTGCCTTGACCGCGGCGGCGGCGGGGCGCAGCCACCAGAGCCAGGGATTGCGGTCGGAAATGGCCCAGTGCTGCACCCGCAGGGGGTGAAACTCCCGCAACGCCTTGGCGGAGCGCTCGCTGGACAGGGCCTGCACCAGGGGCTGGGCGAAGATCTGGTAGGCCCGCTGGTTGAACTCGGACAGCGCGGCCACCGTCTCGAAGGGTTTCTCGTCGGCCCGCTGCAGGCGGTTGAGCCGGGCAGAAACCTCCTCCAGGCGATGCTCGTGGAACTCCACCGCGTACTCCACCCGGCCGTCGTCGCCCCTGCGCTCGCCGATGGACATGCCGTACAGGCCGGGTGGCAGCATCTCGATGGATTTCAGCACCTCGACGATCTGCGCGTGTTCCTTGCGGGCCACCTTGCCGGACACGAAGATCCCCAGGTGGCCGATGTCCTGGTGCAGCAGACCGACGATGACCTGGCCGCGGGCCTTGATCTCCTCGGTGCTGCCGTAGACGTCTGCCACCCAGTTGAAGGCCTGCTGGGGCGGGGTGATGTTGTCGCCCAGGGAGGCGAACAGGATGATCGGCGACTTGATGTCGCGCAGGTCGAAGGCCTTGCCGCTACCGCTGCGGGTCTCGCCGGACCAGAGCTTGTTGCCGACGAAGAGGTTGCGGGTGATCCACTCGATCTCCTCGCGGTTCATCAGGAAGTAGCCGCCCCACCAGCGCTCGAACTCCAGGAAGCGCGGCGGTTCGGTGTCGATGTTGGCGAACAGGTGGTAGTACTTGTCCCAGTAGGTGTTGGCGGGGTTCAGGCTCTCGAAGTTCTGCACCAGCCAGGCGCCGTCGAAGACGCCGTTGCCCAGGTCGGAGGCGAAGGAGGCCAGCCAGGTGCCGCCGAGCAGTCCGCCGGCGTAGCGCATGGGGTTGTCGCCCTCGCCCTCCTGCCAGGCGCCGCCCCAGTAGGACATCGGCGAGCCGTTGATCACCACCGGGCCGGTGGCGTCCGGGTCCGAGGTGGCCAGCATCATCGCCGCCCAGCCGCCCTGGCAGTTGCCGACCAGCACCGGCTTGGGGCTGTCCGGGTGCAGCTCACGCACCTTGCGCACGAAGCGCTGCTCGGCGGCGCACACATCCAGTAGGGTCTGGCCTGGCTCCGGCTCGCGAAAGAAGATCACGAAGTACACCGGATGCCCCTCGCGCAGGGCCACTCCCACCTGGGAGTCGTCCTTGAATCCGCCGATCCCCGGGCCGTGCCCGGCCCGCGGGTCGAGGATCATGTAGGGCCGCAGCCTGGGGTCCAGCTGCACGCCGGGGGGCGGCAGGATGCGCAGCAGGGCGTAGTTGACCGGGCGCTCGAAGGTGCGCCCGTCCAGCACCGTCTCGTGGTCGAAATGCAGCAGGGGCGGCTGGCCCTGCTGCAGGTGCTCCAGATAGTTGTTGCCGCGCTGGCGCAGGGTGTCCCAGAACAGTACCGAACGCTGGGCGGCGTCCACGCCATAGCGGTACCAGGCGTTCCAGAGGCTCCAGGGCGTGAGGGGCCTGGCCGTCAGGCCGGCCATTTCCTTCTCCCAGGCCTTGTGCACCCGTTCCCTGAGGTTTTCCTGGGCGATCCGGGCGCGTTTTTCGAAGAGTTTCTTGGCCTTGCCGGAAATATCCTGGCTGCGTGCCAGCCGGGCTGCGATGTCCATACTCATGCCCCAAAAGTCGTGATTCGAGGCTGAGTCTAGGCAGCGACATCAAATTGACCATGCCGCTCGTCTGGTTTCTTCTGGCTGCCTTTTTTCCGATCGGCGGTACATGGCTTTTAGGGCCGGTTATCCGCCTTGTGCTCCGCTCGTGGCCGAATGTCGCTCAGCGGTGCGGGCGGCGGCGGAGTGCCTACACTGAGTCCGGGCGGAGCCCGTCGGCCGACAGGAGTGGGGTTCCGAGAGTGGATTTTCATAGTGCAAGGAGATTCCCATGTTCACACCCGGTCATGTGCATCGCGAGCAGAAGGTGGACAAGCTCAACCGCCAGGCCTTCACCTGCGATGTCTATTACGAGGTGCGCGAAGATCCCCAGGAGGGGCCGATGCTGCACCTGCGCATGGAGGGCGAGATCGACGGCAAACCCTTTGCGGATGAATGCGAGCTGCACCGCGACATGGCCTTCGACTTCATGAATGCGCTGACGCAGATCGCCGTGCGCAACGGCTTCCAGCCGCGCTTCGGGCCGGTCCTGCGCGAGCATGGTGAATACGACGCCATGTTCCGGGACATCCGCGAAAAGCTGGGGTTGCACCCGGGCGATCCGGTCAACCTCGACCATCTGCCCGGCGCCTGAAGCCGGCCGGGCAGCGCCGGATCGCGTTGCCCGGCGCCCGCAGCGCGGTTCGTCCATTTCCCTTCCCTTCCGTTCAGCGCGAGGCCTGGCCCTTGGTCTCGCCATAGGCCCGGTCCAGGCGCTCGCGCACCTGCCTGGCCCAGTCGTCCAGCGCCTGGTAGGTGTCGCTGGCGCCGGCCTTGACCGAGGGCGAGACCTCGTTGCCGCTGGCGGCGCTGACCGACTGGCCGAGGAGTTCCCCGGTCCTGGCGTTGCGGATCTCGGTTTCGAAGAAGATCCGTACCTGCTGGTCGCGCACGCCGGCGAGCTGCATGCCGGCGCCGATCAGGAAACCGATCGGGATGTACTCGGTGGGCTTCATGTCGCGGGCGTTGCGGATCAGCCCGGTGATCGCCGGGCGCAAGCGCAGGCTGCGCACGTCGGCGGAGGTCACCAGCTGGTAGCCGCCGGCCTGCAGTTCGCGACGGATGGCCTGGTCGAGATGGGCCAGGACCTTGGCGGTTTCCTCGCTGCGCTCGCGGATCACCGCCTGGGTGGCGGCATCCACGTAGTAGCGGGCCGGTTCGAGGACGATTTTCTTGTCGTAGTCCTGGCGCAGGTGCAGGCCCGGCTTGACCCAGTACTCGCTGTTGTCCCAGTAGGGGTCCTCGACCAGCCGGCTGTAGTCGCCGAGAAAGCCCGAATGGCGGGTTTCCGAGGAGGGGATGTTGCTGCAGGCGGTGCCGGCGAGCACCAGGACGACGAGCGCGAGTTTCCAGGAGCGCATGTTCGATCTCCCTTGGGTTTCCTTGGGGAGTCGAGTCTAGAAGGTTCTCGGACGGAGCCCGGTGATTCCGACGGGCTGCGGGGCAGGCCGGCTGATAGGCCTTCGAGCCTGCGTCTCCACTGGACGCAGGCGTGCAGCCCGGTTCGCCGTTCCGCGCAGGCCGCCTACGCGTTGCCGGTCTTTTCCGGGGGGGGCGCCATCAGGCGCTGGCGTTCGCGGTGGGCCTTTTCCACCATCTGCAGGGTGCAGCCGGTGCTGTAGTGCTGGGCGAAGGCGAGGGCGCTCGGCGGCGATTGCAGGTACATGGAGAGCAGCATCTGCCTCAGGTGGTGCTGCTGGAAGACGAACTCCTGCTCTTGGGCATGCCACATGGCCTGCAGTGCGGAGAGATGCCCGGGCGTTTCGCCGCCGGCCAGCGCAAGGAGGCCGCGGAAGGCCCGGTAGGCGGGGGTTCCGCCCTGCGGGTCGGAACTGCGGCCCAGTTCGCGGGGGATGTCCTGCATCGCATGGTAGAGCGGCAGGTAGGGGGTGCCGAGGGGCGAGCCGAGGGTCTGCCAGATCAGCCCGCGCAGTTCGGTGGGCATGTCCGCGTTCAGGCAGACGATGTGGCTCGCCTCGGTCCTGTCGTGTGCGCTCGGCCGGCCCGTGCCGCCTTCGAACACCCTCCACATGCTGGTGCCCCGCAACACCGTCATCACATCGGTGACGCAGAGCCGGCCATCGGGCTTCAGGAACAGCGGATAGCGCGGCTGTCGCGGGCCCTGGCGCTGCGAGGAGCTCAGGTGCTTCTGGGTGAGCCAGATCCGTTCGGCGTCGTGGGGGCTGCCGGGGACGCCGAAGGCTCCGGCGAAATCGAATCGCCGGCGGTCGGGATCGGCCAGCAGGCGGTGCTCCGCGACGAACTCGAACAGCCCGCGGGAATGCAGCACGCCGGCCCCGTCGAGGTCGACGTCATGGACGCGCATGGCGCCGGCCGCGACCAGGTAGCTGTCGGCGGGAATCCGCACCGCGATCCAGTGATGCGCCGAACCGGTCTCCAGGTACCAGGCCTCGAAGGCGTCGGCGAGGATCGCGCCGCAGGCTTCGCTGGCGCCGTAGCGCTCGATGTAGTGGCCCAGCAGCTCCACGCCATGGCGGGCGCTCAGGGCCTGCGGCAGCAGCAGGGTGGGAATCACCGCTTCCTCGATACCGGCCTCGGCCAGCAGCGGATCGGCGGCCATGGCCTGGGGGTTCAGGCGCCGGGCATTGGTCGTCGAAACGGCGACGTTGTTCTCGTTGATCCCGCGTCCCTCGTGGAGATGGCACCTGGCTGCGCGATGGGGCTGCGCATCGGGCATGGCGCTGTAGGCGAAGCCGTTGGCCGGCAGGGGCACGCCGAGGCCGTTGCCCAGGGTCCAGATCCCCTCGTGCACGACCAGGGGACTGGCGTATTCCGGCTCGCTCCGATAGGCGAGGTAGCGGTTCCAGCGATGACCGCGGCCATCCTCGTTGCGGCAAACCATGATCTGGTTTTCCGTGCTCGCTTCCCTGCCGATTGCGATGTTGATGCACATGGAAGAACTCTCTGCTGCATCGGAAATGGACGGGGCATGAAAGGGACATGCCCGGCGGACAGGGCCAATACGCCGGTGGCGTTGGCGTCTTTGTCGGCAATCCCTGAAGCAAGGCCTGTTCCAAGTAGACAACTTTTTGATTTTTATTGATTTATTTGTACGCTTTGGAGGCGGAGCGGGAAAGGGTGGACGAATCCAGCCAGGGCGGCGCGGGCCGGATGGACGAAGTCATCCATGTCCGGACAGGGCGGTCCGGCCCGGACATGGAGGCAGGGAACGCCCCCGGACGGGGGCGCCAAGGCGATGCCGGCAGGTTAGAAGGTCGTGATCTTGCTGTAGGTCAGCCGGCTGGGACGCAGCTTCATGCGCACCAGGGAGACCAGGAAGCCGAAGCCGGCCTGGTTCGGGTCGATGACCGGGACGTAGCTGCCCAGGGTTTCCTCCAGCAGGGTGGCGACCCGGCCGGCCACGTCGACGAAGCCGGTGCAGCCCAGCAGCAGCGACTGCGCGCCGTCCTCGCGGACCGCCTTGAGGGCCTGTTCGAAGGTCCGGGCGACCACCACGTCGAGGTTGCCGAGGTCGGCCACGTTGCAGTCCACGGCGCGGATCGAGGCGAACGACTCGCTGAGGCCATAGCTCAGGACGTGGCCGCGCTGCATGGCCAGGGTGCTCTGCAGCACGGTGATGATGGAAAAGCGCTGGCTGAGGGCCAGGGCACTGAAGGCCGAGGTCGGGAAGCCGCCGACGATCGGGATGTCGATGACTTCGCGGGCGGCCTCGACGCCGCACATGTCGAAGTCGGTCAGCCAGATGCCGTCGAAGCCTTCCTGCTCCAGCTGGCGCGCCAGTTCCACCACCGGCATGCCGTTCTGCAGCCAGTTGGTGCGGTTCTCGATGCAGGGATGGCCTGTGGCGATGGCGCGGATTTCCACCTGCACGTCGGCCGGCACCACCGGGTCGATGGCCTGCAGGATGCGCGCGTTGTAGGCGTCGGTCGCCGCCGGGACCAGCACGGCGATACGGATGGGAGCGTTCATGCGCCGATCTCCGCGCGGTCCCGCTGTAGTTCGCCGACCGGCACGTAGGGGCCCAGATAGCCCATGCTGGCCAGCAGCTGCCGGAAGGAGTCGAGGATCAGTCCGCCCGGCGTGCGCAGCGCGGGGTCGGCCTGCCAGGCGAGCAGGGTGACGGTGCGCTGCCTGACCTCGGGGTTGAGACTGCCATCGGCCAGCACCAGGTCGCCGTTGGAATACACCGCCTGGCCCGGGCCCTCGACGAAGTACGCCAGGCTGTCGGGGGCCAGCAGGATGGGGGCGGGACGCACGCTGTCCCAGGCCAGCAGCGACTCGTTCTGGTAGACCACGGTGTAGCGGCGCGCTCCGGCCTGCAGGTGGACCTTGCCTAGGTCGAAGCCGCCGGCGGTGTCCACTTCGGCGGCGACCAGCTCGCCGGGCTGGGAGATCGCCCGGGCGAGGATGCCGAACGCCTTGCCGAGGTAGTCGATCATGGCCGCCGCACTGCCGATCTCTCCGGCCTGCAGGGCGCGGCCCAGCTGCAGCGCTCGGGACAGGGTGGCGCGGATCGGCAGCGCGGCGGGCAGCTCGGCCGGGCTCATGATCCACATGGCCAGGCCGCCGAACTCGCCGAACTGCGTGGCGGCGACGATCGGCCGGGTCATCTGCTCGACGATCACCGAGACGTCCTGCTGGTGGGTCGGATCGCCGTTGATGCCGCTGCGCGGCGTCACGTCCAGCTCCACGCACAGTTCGCCCTGGCTGACCAGGAAGGTCGGCCGCGGGCTGATCTCGGCGGCAGCGTAGGTCAGCATCGGCAGCGAGGGCACGGCGCGCCCGGCGCCGTCGGCGTCGACCACCGCGAGTCCCAGCTTGGCGGCCACCAGACAGGCGACGACGAAGCCGAGGGCGCCGCTTTCCGGGGACACCACATAGGCCAGCCGGCGGCCCTGGGCCGCCAGGCGCGCCTGCACCTGCCGGGCCGCGGCCACGGGACCGATGGGATAGGAGGTGCTGTTGATCGCTTCGGGGGCGCCCATGTAGGCGACCATCACGGTGTCCCCGTCGCCGACCTCCTCCGCCGACACCACCCGCACGCGCTGGGTGGGGTAGTAGTCGCCCGCGTGGAAGTTCGCCGCCAGGTGGCGGGCGGAGGTGATGGTGCCGCCGCCGCCGCTGCCGAAGAAGGCCCCGCCCAGCAGCAATGCTTCCAGGTCCTGGGGACCGAGTTCATACGCCATGTGTCACTCCTTGTCTTGCATGGTTGTGGTGCGTGATTGGTGGCCGGTGCCCAGCTCCGCGAGCAGTTGCAGCGCCCGGGCCAGGCTCGGCGGCGGCGCCTCCGGGGCGACGCCGCGCAGCGCCCGGGCGAGCAGCTCGGCGGCCTGCTCCGTGCGGCGGGTCTGGCACAGGAGCCGGGCGAGTTGGGTGGCGGCGGCGATGCGCGCGGACACCGAGCCCAGCGCCATGGCGGTGGACAGGGCGCTGCGCAGCTCCTGCTCGGCGCCGTCCGGGTCGCCCTGTGCCCAGCGGGCCCGCGCCTTGAGGGTCTGCAGCTCGCCCAGGTAGGTGCGTTCCTGGTGCTCCAGGGCCAGGTCCAGCGCATGGGCCAGCAGGCTTTCGCAGTCGGCAGGACGTCCGGCCTGCAGCAGCAGCTCGCCGCGCTGCCAGGCCTGGAAGGAATGGAACAGGCGGCCGCCGTGGTTGAGCATGTGGCTCTGGTAGCCCTCGAGCATGAAGCGCTCGGCCTCGTCGAAGGCGCCGAGCGAGCCCATGTGGCAGCCGCGGAAGACCTGGCCGATGCCCCGGTAGAAGGTGAAGCCGTGCTGCTCGGAGAGGGCGTCCAGGTCCGCCGCCAGCGGCCCCAGCCGCTCCCGGTCCTCGAACAGACAGGCCAGCCAGACGGCGCCCTGCAGGGCCAGGGCCCGGTTGAAGGGATGCGGGTTGTCCTCCCCGCAGCGCAGCAGCAGGCGCTGCATGGCCTGGCGCGCCCGGGCGAAGGTGCCCAGCTGGAAGGCCGCCAGGCCCTCGAAGGTCAGCGCCAGGGCGACCAGGTCGAAGCCCTGCAGGCCGCTGCGCGCCTCGTCCTCGCCGCCCTGCAGCAGTCCGCCGCGGGCCAGGCAGGCCAGGGCCTCCTCGCAGTCGCCCAGCCAGAACAGGGTGTTGGCCATGGCCACGTGGGCTTCGTCTTGGGCGGCCGGGCTGCCGAGGTCGCGGGCGCGCTGCAGCATGTCCTGCGCCGTGGCGCGGGCCCTGCCCAGCTCCAGGGTCATCAGCTGGGTGACCCAGATGCCGAACTGCAGGGAGGCCAGCTCGCTGCCGTAGCCCAGGCCCTCTCCCGCCTGCAGGGCCGCTTCGTAGCAGGCGCAGGCCTCGGCGCACAGCCAGCCGTTCACGCTGCGCAGGCTGACGCCGAGCAGGCGGTAGGCCTCGAACTGCAGGACGTGTGCCCCGTCGCGCCGGCTCAACTGGTCGAGGCAGCGGCGCAGTGGCGGGATCGCCTCGCGGAATTCCGCCGCCTCGACCCGCCGGCGGCCTTCCTCGAGCAGGAGTTCGGCGTCCTGGCCGCGGCTCTCGCGGGACTTCAGGCGCCGCTCGACGACCTTGCGGCTGACGCCCAGCAGCTGGGCGGCCGCGCTCTTGTTGCCGCCGCTGCGCTGTAGTGCCCGGTCGATCAGCAGGTTCTCGGCCGCCTGCAGCTTGTTGTCGCCCTCCAGCGCCAGCAGGGCGTCGGCCAGGTCGTCCTGTTCGGCGGAAGCGTTCTGGGCCGGCGCCAGGAAGGGCTCCAGTTCGGCGAGGCCGATCCGCTCGGAGAGGGCCAGCACGCCCAGCCGGTCGATCAGGTTGCGCAGCTGGCGCACATGGCCCGGCCAGGGCGCCTGGCGCAGCCGCTCGAGCGACACCTCGGAGAACGACAGCGGCCGTGGCTGGCGGGCGGCGAAGTGCGTCACCAGCGCCGGGATGTCCTCGCGGCGCTGGTCGAGGCCGGGCACCTCGAGCACGAACACCGTCAGGCGGTGGTAGAGATCCTCGCGGAAGCGGCCTTCGCGGACCATGGCCTGCAGGTCGCGGTGGGTGGCGGCGACCACCCGGCCCTCGAAGCGCAGCGACTCGCTGGCGCCGATCGGGCGGAAGCTGCGGGTTTCCAGCACCCGCAGCAGGCGGGTCTGCAGCGCCAGCGGCAGCTCGCCGATCTCGTCGAGAAACAGCGTGCCGCGGCCGACCTGCTGGAAGTAGCCGGGGCGCTGGCTGGTCGCCCCGGTGAAGGCGCCACGGGCATGGCCGAACAGTTCCGACTCGATGAGGTTTTCCGGGATCGCTCCGCAGTTGACGTCGACGAAGGGCTGCCCGGGATGCAGGCCCTGCGCGTGTAGCCGCCGCGCCACCACTTCCTTGCCCGAGCCGGTCGGGCCGCAGATCAGCAGGGTGTGCGTGGTGGGAGCGACGCGCTCGACCAGGCTCAGCAGGCTGCGGAAACGGGCCGATTCGCCGACGATTTCCGTCGATATGCCGAATGAAGCGAGGTCGGGCATCAGCACCATTCCTTGGCGGGGCAGGCCGGGCGGGGTGGGGCAGCTTGCACCGATCTGGAGCATGCGTCCAGATTTCGTCGGGCACCCTGTACCTGGATTGTGGCCCAATGCCGGCGTCGTGGCGCGGATGCCCGCCGGGCCTCAGTGCCGGGCGACGGCCGCCGTCCCGGCCGCCAGTGCCGCCCAGGCCTTCTGGGTGTCGGCATAGGCGGCGGCGCTTTCCTCTGGCGACCTGTAGGTCCAGGCCATGCCGAGCGCCTCGATCTCCTTCCGGTAGGCGGGGTTCGCGGTCACTTCGCGGGCGATCCCGGTCCAGGTGTCGACGACGGCCTGGGGCGTGTTCTGGCTGAAGAACAGGGTCCACAGGTAGGGCGGGAAGGTGAAGTCTACTCCCTGTTCCCGGTAGGTCGGCACATGCGGGGCGTTCGGCGCGCGCGTGCCGGTCGGCTCGCCGAGCAGCACGAAGTCGCCCGACTGGAGGTACTCCTGGGTGCCCGAATAGACCTTGGCCATGACGTCGACGGTGCCGCCGATCAGCGCGGCGAGCCGGGCGGCGTCCCCGCCGGTGTCCATCAGCCTGAACGTCACGTCCTGCTCCTTCTGCAGCTTGAGGAACATGAAATGGCTGATGGTGCCGTATTCGGTGGCGGCCTTGAGCTTGCCCGGCTTGGCCCTGGCCCTGGCGAGCAGGTCGCCGATCGACGTGATCCCCGATTTGCCGGATACGTAGAGCCCCAGGGTGGCGTCTTCGACGACCGTGGGACCGACCTTGAAGCCGTCGTAGGAGTAGGGGGCCATCCCGGTCAGGTAGTTGGCGACGAGGCCCTGATGGGTATAGAGCACCCTGTAGCCGTTGGACGGGTCCTCGTGGACCGAGCGCGAGCCCTTGTAGCCGCCTTCGCCGTTGATCCTGACGACCACCATCGGTTTGCCGAGCAGCTTTTCGGCGTACTTGGCGAAGACCCGGGCGCTCAGGTCGGAGGCACCGGTGGCGGCGGCCGGCACCACCAGCTCGACCGGTCTACTCGGATAGTCGGCGGCCTGGGCCGTGCTCTGGAGGACAAGGCCGACGACGGCTGCCAGGGTGGCACGCAGGAGTTTGGTTTTTTTCACGTGATTCACCTTCTTGTTATTGATGTAGGTGCGCGGGATTGCAGGTGTCATGGCCGCCCCGGCTTCGGGCCGGTGCCGGCGGATGACGATGAACCGGCCGAGCCGCGAAAGGCCCGACCGGGACAAGGGGACGTTTCGGATGCCTCCTGTAGTGGATTGGTTGGGGGTTCCGGTTCGGGCTCGTCCCGGGTGCCCGATCCCGGGACGCGGGCTGTCACTGCCGGGCGAAGGACTCCGCCCCGCTCGCCAGTTCCGCCATGGTCTTCTGGATGGCGGCATAGGCGGCGGTGTTTTCCTGCGGCGACCTGTAGGCGACGGCCATGCCCAGCGCCGCGATCTCCTTCCGGTAGGCCGGGTCCGAGGTCACTTCCCGGGCGACCTCCGCCCACTGCTCCACGACGTCGTCGGAGGTGTCCCGGTTGAAGAACAGGGTGAACAGGTAGGGCGGGAAGGTGAAGTCGACGCCCTGCTCCTTGTAGGTCGGCACGTGCGGGGCGTTCGGCGCGCGCGTGCCGGTCGGCTCGCCGAGCAGCACGAAGTCGCCCGACTTGAGGTAGTCCTCGGTGCCCGAATAGATCTTGGCGATGACGTCGACGGTGCCGCCGAGCAGCGCGGGAATCCTGCCGGCGTCGCCGGGGATTTCCACCATCTGGAACTTCACGCCCTGTTCCTTCTGCAGCTTGAGGAACATGAAGTGGTTGTAGGTGCCGTATTCGGTGGCGGCCTTGACCTTGCCCGGCTCGGCCCTGGCCTTGGCGAGCAGGTCGTTGATCGACTTGATCTTCGACTTGCCGGACACGTAGAGGCCCACGGTGGCGTCTTCGGCGACCACCGGGCCGACCTTGAAGCCGTCGTAGGAGTAGGGCGCCACCTGGGTCAGGTAGTTGGCGACCAGGCCCTGGTGGGTCAGCAGCACCTTGTAGCCCCTGGACTGATCCTCGTGCACCGCGCGCGAGCCGTTGTAGCCGCCCGCGCCGGTGATCCGGATGATCACCAGCGGCTTGCCGAGCCGCTTCTCGGCGTGCCTGGCGAACGTCCGGGCGACCATGTCGGTGCTGCCGGTGGCGATGTTCGGCACCACCAGCTCGATTGGCCTGGCCGGATAGCCGGCGGCCTGGGCCGTGTCCTGGAAAGCGAGGCTGGCAGGGACGGCCAGCGTGGCGAGCAGGAATATTCTTCTTTTCATGGGAGTTGCCTTCTTTTCGTTCCGTGAGGGCATGTGGGGCAGGGCGGCAGGGGAAGGAATGCCGGGCATGCAAGGCGTGTCAAAAACAATGATGTCAAAAAAATATCACACTCTCGGAGAGCGGCAAGGGAGGCGGACAGACTTGTGTCCATATTGCGAAACCAGGCGCTGCCGGCCTGGCGCGAGACTTGGGCGTACCGATCCGCAGCCAGCGTGCCGCTGCGGCGGCACGGCTCACCAGGACTGGCGATCCACGACGGGGCAGGGAACCCAGTGGATGAAGGGTTCGTCGCGCTCCTCGATCAGGTGCAGCGCGGCGCGGCGGCCCAGCTCGTAGTAGGGGAGCTGCACGGTGCTCAGCGGCGGATAGAACAGTTCGGCGACGCCCACCATGTTGTCGTAGCCGAGCACCGCCACGTCGGCCGGGATGCGCAGGCCGCGGCTGAGCAGGTACTGGTAGGCAACCAGGGCGATGCGGTCGTTGCCACAGACCAGCAGGTCGAAGGCCGGTTTGCCGTGCGACTCGCTCAACTGGCGCTCCAGCTCGGCGATGGTTTCCCCGTAGGCGTCGTCGGTCGACAGGTCGTACTGGCGGACGCTCTCCGGGGCGATGCCGGCCTCCACGAGGGCGCGCGACAGGCCCTGCTGGCGCAGCTTCCAGGCCAGGCTGTGGCGCGGCAGGTTGATGCACAGCGGGCGGCGATAGCCGCGTTGCAGCGCCTGGCGCACGGCCTGGTACTGGCCGTCCTCGTCGTCGGGCACGTAGCAGGCCACGCCGGGCTCGGTGCTCATGCAGCCGCTCAGCACCAGCGGCTTGCTGCGCAGCGCCGGGGGAATCTCCAGTTCGCGCAGCTGCATGGCGCTGAACACGATGCCGTCCGGCCGGTGCGACAGCATCAGGTCGATGGTTTGCGGGTTCAGCGGGATTTCGAACACGTTGAGGATGAAGACGTTCCAGCCGTGTTCCCGGGCGGTGCGTTCCACCGAGAGCAGCATTTCCACGGCGAAGGGGGTGGTCGCCGTGTCGAGCGCGAAGACGCCGATGGTCTTGCCGCTGGAATGGCCGCCGCGGATCTTGCGGGCGGAAAGACTGGGCACGTAGTTCAGGGCTTCGATGGCCTGACGGACTTTCGCCAGGGTTTCCGGGTTGAGCTTTTCCGGGGTGTTGATCGCTCGGGACACGGTCATCGGGGAAACCCCCGCCAACCGTGCGACATCTTTGACCGAAGCCATGTGCGGGTGCCATTGCCTGTATGGCCGGGCATGATGTCATGCCCGGCGAAAGCATGACAACACGGCGGCAGGCGGCACGGGCGACGTAAGGAGGATCGCTCTGAGCTGAGGAACCGGCGCCGGTCGGCTTCGGCACCGAACGGGTTCCGCTGGACACCCCGCAGCGGTCCGCGTCATGGTCATGGATGCTGTCAGGACGGGCGTCAAGTCGTCTGTGTGTCCAGCGCGATGGCAAAGGACTCGTAGGGCTGCAGTGTCAGGTGCTGCCCGAGCACGTTGCGGGGCCCGTAGTTACTCACCAGGCTTTCGCCCGCGAGGCCGCGCAGACTGGCCGGCAGCTCGAGCGCGACCGGCTGCCCGGAAAAGTTGTTGATGACCACGAGGCGCTGGTCGCCAAGGCGGCGCTCGTAGGCGAAGAGCTGCGGATGCTCATCGAAGAGCGGCCGGTAATCGCCATGGACGATCACCGGCCGTTCCTTGCGCAGCCGGATCAGGACGCGGTAGTGGTGAAGGATCGAGCCCGGATCGTCGAGCGCGGTGGCAACATTGATCTCGCGGTAGTTGGGATTGACCTTCATCCAGGGCTCGGCGTGCGAAAAGCCCGCATTCTCGCTCGCATCCCACTGCATCGGCGTGCGCGCGTTGCCGCGGCTGTTGGCGTAGATGCCTTCCATCATCGCCTCGTGCGATACCCCCGCCAGGGTGCGCTCGCGGTATAGGCCGAGCGATTCGGCATCCTGGTAATCCTCGACCGACTCAAAGCGCACGTTGGTCATGCCGATTTCCTCGCCCTGATAGATGTAGGGCGTGCCCTTCAGAAAATGCAGCGCAGTGGCGAGCATCTTCGCCGACTCGACCCGGTAGCGGCCGGGATCGCCGTAGCTCGACACCGCCCGCGGCAGGTCATGGTTGTTCCAGAACAGCGAGTTCCAGCCAGTGTCGCCAAGAGCGCTCTGCCACTTGCCGATGACCCCCTTGAATTCGCGCAGGTCGAAGGCGCGCGGCGTCCATTTACCGTCCTGCTGGTCCCAGGTCAGGGTGATGTGCTCGAACTGGAACACCATCGACAACTCGCGGCGGGCGGGCTCTGAATACAGCCTGGCGATCTCCGGCGTCACGCCCCAGGTCTCGCCGACCGTCAGCACGTCGCGTTCGCCGAAGGTCGCGGCGTTCATCTCCTGCAGCAACTGGTGCAGGTGCGGGCCGTTGGTCGTGATGCCGCGATCGACCTCCTTGCCGATCAAGTCGATGACGTCCATGCGGAAGCCGCCGATGCCCTTGTCCAGCCACCAGTTCATCATCTGGTGTACTTCCTGCTGCACCTGTGGATTGGCCCAGTTCAGGTCCGGCTGACGCTTCGAGAACAGGTGGAAGAAGTACTCGCCGGTCGTCGCGTCGAATTCCCAGGCGCTGCCGCCGAAGTTCGAGCGCTGTTCGTCCGGCGCGGAGCCATCAGTGCGGGGGGCACGCCATATGTAGTAGTCGCGGTAAGGGTTGTCCCTGGATTTGCGCGCCTCGATGAACCAGGGATGCTCATCGGAAGTGTGGTTGACGACCAAGTCCATGAGGATACGGATGTCGCGCCGCGCGGCCTCGGCGATCAGCGCTTCCATCTCCGCGAGCGTGCCGAACTCCGGCGCGATGTCGCAATAGTCCGAGATGTCGTAGCCGTGGTCGTCCATCGGCGAGCGGAACACTGGCGACAACCAGATCACATTGATGCCCAGCGTCTGCAAATAGTCGAGCTTGCCGATGATGCCTGCGAGGTCACCGATGCCGTCGCCATTGGCGTCGGCGAAAGAGCGTGGGTAGATCTGATACACCACGGCGTTATGCCACCATTTCGTTTCCACGATGAGAACCCTCGTTAATTTTTTTGTTCGTCCCAAAGATTCGACGGAACTGTGAAGCATCTCTGGTATGAGTTTGCTGATGAGCACGCTATCCAAAGCGCTTTGGATATTAATTGAAAGCGCTTTGGATGAAAACATTTTTCAGCGCCGGGATGAGACCCTTTGGAAATCATTAAACTTTGCGCATTCGGCAGACCGGCGTATGTCGGTCGATCAGCGCCAGGAACAGGCGGAAGCAGGGCATATGAAAGTAAATCTGAAGACGCTGTCCGAGTCGCTCGGACTGTCGCAAACGACTGTAAGCCGGGCGCTCAATGGCTACTCGGAAGTCAGCGAAAGGACCCGCCAGCGGGTCATGGAGGCGGCGGAAAGGCTCGGTTATCAGCCCAACTCGCAAGCACGCCAGCTTGCTACCGGCCGCACCGACACAATCGGTATCGTTTTTCCATTCAGCGTAAGCACCATCGGCGACATCCGTTTCGGTGAGGTCGTGTCCGGCATCACCGAGCGGCTTGCCGAGCATAACCTTGACTTGCTGATTCATTCGGCGCGGCCCGACGCCGAGCTCGAAACCTACCGCCGTTTGATCGACAGCCGACGCGTCGATGCGTTGATCGTGACACGCACGCGGGTCGATGATCCGCGCATAGGCCTTCTGCAGGAGCGGAACTACCCCTTCGTCGCCTATGGCCGCACGCAGAGCCGCATCCCCTACGCCTGGTTCGACTTCGACAACGAAACTGGCGGCCGCCTGGCAGCCGAGCGCCTGCTTGCGCTCGGCCACCGCCGCATCGCCCTGGTTCACGCACCGCTGGAGATGAACTTCGCGATGCAGCGTCATGCGGGCTTCGTCGCGGCCCTGTGCGCAGCCGGAATCGAACCCGATCCCGAATTGATCGTCGAGGCGCCGGCTGACCGTACCGGTGGTTACCAGGCGGTTCGCAAACTGCTTGCCATGCAACAGCCGCCCACGGCTCTGCTCGTCGACAACAATGCGATTGGCGCTCTTCGAGCGCTTGGCGACTGTGGCTGGAAGCCGGGTAGCGGCCTGTCGCTGATCGTATACGACAGCATTCCCTTCGAGATTCCGTTGACCTACAAGGTCACCTCAGTGATGCAGCCGACCGGCGAATCGACCGGCCAGGCGCTGGCCGATCTGGTTGTCGACGTGCTGGCGGGCAAGCCGCTCGACCAGTTGCACCAGCTCAAGGTGCCATACATCGACCCCGGTGAGACCGACGGTCCTCCCATCGTTTTCGGTTAGCATGCAAGCGGCGGCGATAGCCGCGCTCGAACGCCTGGCGCACGGCCCGGTACTGGTGGCCGTCCTCGTCGTCGGGCACGTAGCAGACTACCCCGGGCTCCGTGCCCATGCAGCCAACACGACAGCCGGCGGCACGGACGGCGCCAGGGGGACCGTTCAGAGCTTCAGGTCGGCCAGGCTCCAGGCCGCGCCCTCGCCGAACGTCCCGCGCCCGTTCACGGCGAAAGCGCTCACCCCTAGGCTGTCGGGGCGCGGGTAGATGCGGCTGCTCAGGGTGTAGGCGCCGTCGTCGACGAACACCTCGATGGACGAGCGATCGAGGAAGATCCGCAGGGCGATCCGCGTCTGCCCCGGCGCCACCGGCACGCTGCGCACGCCGCTCACGCCGGCGCCCGAGTGCTGGCGGTCGAGCACCAGACGGCGGGCCATGGCGTCGAAATACAGCAGGGTGCGCTCCCGTTCGTCGTCGCTGCAGCGCAGGGCCAGCCCGAAGCGCTCGGCCGTGCTGCCGGTCAGCTCCAGTTCCAGTTCCAGTTCGAGCTCCAGCAGGGCGCCGCGCACCTCGAGCCTGCGGCTCTGCGCCTCGAGCGTGCCGATCGCCAGCGCCTGCCGGGACTGGCGCAGCGCCGTCAGCTCGCGGGCCGGGCGCATGCGCAGCCGGTCGCCGTCGCGGCTCAGCTCGCGCGGCAGGGATAGCGCGCCGCACCAGTGGTGTGCCTGGCTCGGCATCGGGCTTTGCCACATGTCCATCCAGGCCCAGAGCAGGCGGCGTCCGTCCGGCGCCAGCAGGGTCTGCGCCGCGTAGAAGTCGTGGCCGTGGTCGATCTCGCGCAGTTCGGTCTCCGCGACGAAGCAGGCGTTCTCGCCCAGCCGGCCGAGGAGATAGCTGTTCTGGAACAGGTTCCAGCGCTCGTAGCCGTCGGGCTCCAGGCCCTGCGGCGAGAACAGGAAGACGTCGCGCCCCTCCAGCTCGAACAGGTCCGGGCACTCCCACATGTAGCCGTCGGGCTGCCGCCGGCCCTCCAGGGCGCGGCCGAGGCATTCCCATTGGCGCAGGTCCCGGGAGCGATAGAGCAGCAGCTGCGGGTCGTCGCCCTGGCGGGCGCCGAGCGCCATCCACCAGTGGTCGCCGCGCCGCCAGACCTTGGGATCGCGGAAATGCATGATGTCCGGATGCGGCGGCGTTTCGATCACCACCCCGTGCTTGGTGAAGGTGATGCCGTCCGTGCTGCTGGCCAGGCACTGGACCTGGTGCATGCCGTGCTCGTCATTGCCCGGCTCGCCCAGCCAGCGGTGCCCGGTGTAGATCAGGTACAGGGTGTCGCCCTCCACCACGGCCGACCCGGAAAAGCAGCCGTCCCGGTCATAGGCGTCGCCGGGGGCCAGGGCGATGGGCAGATGCTCCCAGTGGACCAGGTCCGCGCTCCTGGCATGCCCCCAGTACATCGGTCCCCACTGGGGCGAATACGGATGGTGCTGGTAGAAGACATGGTACTCGCCGCGGAAATACACCAGTCCGTTCGGGTCGTTCATCCAGCCGGCCGGGGGCGACAGGTGGTAGCCGAGGCGGTAGTCGTCGCCGCGCTCGGGCAGGGTTGTTTCAAGGGCGCGCTGCGCCTCGTCCAGTAGGTCAACCGGCATGTCGTGATCCTTGAGGTGCGTGGGAAGGTCTTGAGCGGGCGTCATCCCCGCCGGGACGCGGATGACGCGAAGTGGCTTTTGTGGGGGCCTTTCCTCACTAGGGTTCGTAGTGGTTGGCCGACTGGGCGATGGCCGGCAGCTCCAGGGAGCTGTCCGCCGCCCGGGCGGTCTTGCGCGACGGGTCGGCGCGCAGCAGCGACCAGGACAGCAGCAGGCAGGCGCCGACCAGGCCGGCCAGCAGCAGGTAGACGCTGGCGAAGCCGACCTTGTCGTAGCCGTAGCCCACGGCCGGCGACAGCAGCATGGCGGTCAGCTGCTGGGCGAACTGGAAACTGACCAGGTAGAGCGTGGCCGACAGCCGCGCGTCGAAGTTGACGGAGATGTACTTGAACACCGCGACCAGCAGGATCGGCACCTCTATGGCGTGCAGCATCTTGCAGGCGCCGACGGTCCAGGCCTCGGTGGCCAGCCCGGAGCCGAGGATGCGCACGAACATGATGGCGCCGGCCAGCAGCAGGCCGTACTTGGCGCCGGTGCGGGCGACCACCCAGGGCGCGAACAGCATGAGCACGGCCTCGACCAGCACCTGCGAGGAGTTCAGGTAGCCGTAGGCGCGGGTGCCTTCCTCCGGGGTGGGGAAGAAGGAGGCGAAATACACCGGGAACTGCTGCTCGTAGATCATGTAGACCCCGGCGACCCCGGTCAGGAACAGGCTGAACGCCCAGAAGCGCGGCAGGCGCAGCAGCTGCAGGATGTCGGCGGTGCGTACCGGCGCGGACTCGCCGGCCTGCGCCTCGTGGTTCCTGAAGGCGTCCATGTCCAGCCGGGAGAGGATCAGCAGGAACGCCAGGCCGGCGGCGCTGCTCATGTAGAAGGCGATGTCCGGGTCGATGTTGAACACCACGCCGACCACACCCGTCGCGGCCGCCCAGCCCAGCGAGCCCCACATCCGGGTGGTGCCGAACTCGAAGCCGGCATGCCGCGACAGCCGCTCGGTGTAGGACTCGATGACGCCCACGCCGGCGAGCATGGCGAAGGCCAGGAAGGCGGCGCCGACCAGGGCGCCGAGCACCACGTTGTGGGCCAGCAGGCCGGCGTAGACGTGGATCGCGAAGGGCGCGGCGCAGGCGAGCAGCACGCCGATCCAGACCAGCAGTTTCCGGGACAGGCCCAGGCGATCCTGCAGGGCGCCGTAGAAGGGCTGGATGAGCAGCGCGGCGATGGCGTTGGCAGCGAAGACGAAGCCGGTTTCCGTGCCGCTCAGGCCGATGACCCGGTGCAGCCAGATCGAGAACAGCGAATAGCTCGACGACCAGGCGAAGAAGAAGAAGAACAGCAGACCACTGACCAGCCAGTACTCGCGTTTGAACGGGAGGTGCATGAAAAAACCCTCTTGTTTTTATTGGAGGTAACGTTAACATCGAGGCGTATTACGCTACTCCCGCCAGCTTGCTGTCAAGCGTAATCGTTTGATCGGGGGAGCGTGAACAGGCGTTGAGGACGCAGCGAAGGGCCGCTTTCCGTTGCCCGGTGCGCAGCAGGGACTTGCCGATCCGGGCCTTCCGGGTCGCCTGCGGCGCGCGAGGGGATGGCCGGCTCGCAGGCGTCCTGGCAGTACCTATTACAAGAACAAGAGGTTTACCCATGCATTCCGCGGCCTGTCGCCCCTGGGCTGGCTTTTCCCTGCTTTTTCTCTCCACCCATCTCCTTGCTGCACCGGCGCCGAGCGTCGAGGAGCGTCTCGCCCGGCTCGAAGCCAGGACCATCGTCGCCGAGAGGCGGGCGGCGGCAGCCGAGGCCGATGCCGCTCGATTGCGCAGGGAGGTCGAGCGGCTCGACAGACAGTTCGCCGTCAATTCCTCGTTGCCCACACAATTACAGCTGTCGCTCAGCGAGCGAGTCGCCCAGATCGAGGCGCGCCAGCAGTCCCTGGAGACCCGCACCTCGACACTGGCGTCTTCGGTGGATTCGATCGAGGACTTGACGGAGGGCTTCTCCTTTGGTGCCTATGCCCGTTCCGGCATGATGACCAATGGAAGCGGCGGCGGTCGTGGTGGCCCCAACGTGACCCCCGCCGGCTCGATAGGTGGGTCCGTCGGCCGGCTGGGCAATGAGGTCGACACCTACGTGGAGGCGAAATTCTCGAAGGAAACCCAGGCCAGCAACGGCACGCGCTCGAAGTACATGTTTGCGATCGCCGATGGGGTGGAAACCCCCAACGACTGGACCTCGGGCGATAGCTCGCTCAACGTTCGCCAGGTATATGCCGAACTCGGCAATCTGGCGTCGTTCCAGGACATTCCCATGTTGCGCGACGCCACCATCTGGGCCGGCAAGCGCTTCGACCGGGACAATTACGACATCCACTGGCTCGACCGGGGCATTGTTTTCCTGGCCGGAACCGGTGGCGGCATCTACGACGTGCGGCCGACCGACGGCTGGCGCCTCAATGCCTCGCTGATGAGTCGCTCCTACGGCGATTTCGGCACGGAGACGAACAAGGACATCAGGACTTATGTCGCCACTCTCAATCAGTATTTCGATGACGATCGCTGGCAACTCATGCTGAGCGCGATTTCTTCGGGCCAGAACAATGACAAGCTGAACGGTGACAAGAGGAAGCTATCCGACGAGGACAGCCGAGTGAACAAGGCGGGGTTCAGTCCCGGTGAAAAGGGCTGGCATGGCATGTTCGCCTATCACCGGCCGGATTTTTTCGGTGGTGAAGGCTTCTTCAAGACCGCGCTGCTGTACGGCAAGGGGCTGGGAGGGGAGGTCAATACCATCGGCGGCGATGGCGAACTGCTCGATGAAGCCGAAACGCTGCGCCTGGCGATTTATGGCCATACCCGCCTGAACGACGACTGGCGAATCGCGCCGGCCCTGATTGCCGAAAAGAGCAAGAACCGGTATGTGCCCGACGATGACTACAACTATCTGACCTTCAATGTACGGCTGGCCAACGAGCTGAGCAGCAACTTCGAAATGCTCTACGAGTTTACCTGGCAGACCATGGACCTCGATGCGC
The DNA here is from genome assembly GCF_004339665.1 of Azotobacter chroococcum. Lineage (GTDB taxonomy): Bacteria > Pseudomonadota > Gammaproteobacteria > Pseudomonadales > Pseudomonadaceae > Azotobacter > Azotobacter chroococcum. The sequence goes on along the minus strand of NZ_SMMU01000016.1, from coordinate 24,517 downwards.
GTGGTTACGATGGCCGGCAAACGGCCAACGGCGACTTCTGGAAGATCACCTTCGCGCCGACCTTCAAGGCGGAGACTGGAGAATTCTTCACCCGTCCCGAACTGCGCCTGTTCGCCACCTATATGAATTGGTCCAAGGATCTCGATAACTTCAGCACAACAGACGATTTCGGGCAGAAGGGTTTCAAATCCGGTGGTGTTTGGCAGCTCGGGGTGCAAATGGAGACCTGGTTCTAATCATGCTCATGACAAGTTCAATTTGTGGTGCCACGACTCTGCAGTGTGGCATGGCTGGCCTTTTCCCTACTCAGGAAGAAACTCTGGCACCGGTGCCCGATGAAAACCGGTTGGCAAACAAATTTGCAAGTGCTAAGTTAACGTTAACTTAGCCGGTGAAGAATTATGCTGGCCACAGCTTTATCAAGGCCTCTATGACCGGAAAAGTTCAAAAACAACAAGAAAGGATGACAGATCAGGCTTGTGATGAATATAGACCCTAAAGCTGAAAGCGCTGTTTCCGCGTCGAGGTTTCCATGGCTTTACCTGCCAAGGCTTGCAGAGTTACGGGAAGTTTCACTTCCAGCTTCCCGTTCAGAGTTATTCACATGCTTTCGCGCTGTTCCAGAAAGAACAGCAATGGAGCATCCATTAGTAAAGTCATCCATAATTTACAAGCTAGATTTCCGATGCTCGGGTTACAACTTTTATTTGGGAAACTGTTTCGGCTCCGAGATTGAGTTCCTGCCTAGGAGAGCAATGCGCAAGGAAGCAGGCATGTTACCACCAATAATGTCAACAATAGGAAGTCCAGATGTTTTCACGCCATAAGCTGTTAGCCTTTTTCTTGTTATCCACTACCTTTGGTGCCTTTGCCGAACAGGTTGATCAGCAGCAATTGTTGTCGCCGGATGGCCGCATTCGGGTGAGTGTCAATAACCAGCCTGCTGGCCTGGAGTACTCCATCAGCTTTAACGATAAGGCTATTATCAAACCCTCCAGGCTTGGCTTTGCGATAAAGGGCCAGCCCGACCTGGCGGGTGATCTGGAGCTTGTAAAAGCAGACAAGGAGACAGTGCGAAAGCAGTGGCAACCAGTCTGGGGCGAGCGTGCCACCGTGAGCGACGAGCACAATGAGCTACACCTCTACTTGACTGAAAAAACAGGGCTGAAGCGCAAGTTTGAAGTGGTTTTCCGCGCGTTTGATGACGGTGTCGGTTTTCGCTATGTCATACCCAAGCAAGAGCAGCTGGATAAATTTTCCATTGAAGATGAATTGACCGAATTTGCCTTTGCACGGAATTTCAATGCCTGGTGGATCCCTGCACACCGTGAACAGGACTATGAGTATCAATATCTAAAGTCTGCGCTCAGCAGTATCGATGTGGCGCATACACCGTTAACTCTAACCGGCGTCGAGGATAATGTAGCTATCGCTGTGCACGAAGCGGCGCTCATCGACTACGCCGGCATGTCGCTGCGCAACACTGCCGAAAATCACATTACCCTCAAGGCGGATCTGGCTCCCTGGGCTGATGGAACCCGTGTCTATGCGCAAACACCGCTGGAGACACCATGGCGCACGATTCAAATCGCCGATAGCGCTGCTGATTTGCTCAATTCTGATTTGGTGTTGAATCTGAACGAGCCGAACAAGCTCGGTGATGTTTCATCCTATGTGAAGCCGGGCAAATACATGGGTGTTTGGTGGGAGATGCACATTGGTAACAAGTCGTGGAGTCCTGGCGAGGATCAAGGTGCGACTACGGAGCGCGTCAAGCAGTATATAGATTTTGCCGCCAAGCATGATATCGACGGCGTGCTGGTCGAAGGCTGGAATAAGGGCTGGGAAGGTGAGTGGTGGAATCGCAAGCCAACCTTTGTGTTTGATGAGCCTGTGGTCGGCTTCGATATCGACGCCGCGACTGAGTATGCCCAGTCAAAGGGTTTGCGTTTGATTGGCCATCATGAAACTGCAGCGGGTGTAGCGCATTACGAGGAGCAGATGGAACGAGCCTTTGCCTATTATAAAAAGCAGGGGATTCAATCTGTGAAAATGGGCTATGTAGGTCCTCGCCTGGATGGCAAGGAGTCGCATCAAGGGCAATTCATGGTGCGCCACTTCCAGAAAGTTGTCGAGACGGCAGCCAAGTACAACATCATGGTGAATGCGCACGAAACCGTTAAAGATACTGGGCTGCGTCGTACCTACCCCAACCTGATGACACGCGAGGGTGTGCGCGGTATGGAATACAACGGCGGCAGCCCCGATACGGGCAACCTGCCAAATCACACGGTGATCATTCCCTTTACCCGCGGTCTGTCTGGCCCTACCGACTTTACCCCGGGTATTTTCAAGTTCGACTATAAAAAGCATCGACCCAACAACCGCGTGCCCAGCACTTTGGCCAATCAGTTGGCATTGTATGTCACCCTTTACAGCCCATTGCAAATGGCCGCAGACCTGCCAGAAAATTATGAAGGCAAACCTGCTTTCAAATTTATCGATGACGTACCAACGGACTGGTCAGACAGTAAAACGCTCGCCGGTGAGATCGGGCAGTACTTGATTATGGCGCGTCAGGATAAACACAGCAGCGATTGGTACTTGGGCGCGATTACAAATGAAGAGGCGAGAATGTTGCCAGTGGATCTATCGTTCCTGGAACCTGCTGCACAATACCGTGCCGAGATCTACCGCGACGCTGCCAACGCGGATTGGCGCGATAATCCCGAGGCGATCGAAATCGTTTCCCAGACCGTTGGTCGAGATACTGTGCTCAGCCTGGATCTGAAGCCTGGCGGTGGTACCGCTATCCGTTTTATCAAACTTTAACTCCATATATAGGCAAGCCCGGGGTGACTCGGGCTTGCAATTCCCTCCTCAATTACCCACCCACGGAATTGTTCAAGCTGCCTCTCTCCGAACGGGATCGTCGGCGTGAATGCGAGTGACCTTCTCGGGCCCCTGCTGGCCGCGATTGCGGCGTTGTCGCCCAAGCCGCGCCGGGACAGGCTCTGGCCGGTGATTCTCTGGCTGAACACGGAAACCGACCGGATCAGCCTGCCCTTCACACCACATAAAAGAAGATCGCCACGAAGTGCAGCAGGCTGCCGGCCATGACGAACAGGTGCCAGATGCCGTGCCAGTGGCGGAAGCGGCTGTCGAAGGCGAAGAAGACGATCCCCACGGTGTAGGCGATCCCGCCCGCCAGCAGCCAGGTAAAGCCCGCACTGCCCAGGGCAGCGAGCAGCGGCTTGACCGCCACCAGGATCAGCCAGCCCATCACCGCATAGATCACCAGCGAGAGAACCCGCGCCTCGGAATGCGGCTTGAATTCCTGCAGCATGCCGAACAGCGCGAGGCTCCAGATGATCGCCAGCAGCGACCAGCCCCAGGCATCGGGCAGGGTCACCAGGCAGAAGGGCGTGTAGCTGCCGGCGATCAACAGGTAGATCGACAGGTGATCGAGCTTGCGCATGATCGTCTTCGCTCGCCCGCGCAGGCTGTGGTAGATGGTCGAGATGCTGTAGAGCAACAGCAGGGTCGCGCCGTAGATCGCGCTGGCGACGATCTTCTGCGGCGTGCCGTCGAGGCTCGCCACCACCAGCAGCCAGACCATGCCGACCAGCGCCAGGAGCGCGCCGACCAGATGGGTCCAGGCGTTGAACCTTTCACCGTGATACATACCGAGCACCTCGATGGCGATGCGTTCAGCAATCGGTATCCGCTGGGGTTGGACATCAGTAAGTGGCCTTTGTGGACAGAATAGTGCAGCCACCAGCCTCCGGTCTTGCCTGACCGCCAGCCAGGGGCACTGCGCATGCCTGGACCGCGGGTCAGCCCGGCCGCGTTTCCCGGCACGGGTTGCCATACTGAACGGAAAGGCCAGGGATGGGGAACTCCTGCACACGCGGGCGTCCAACCCCAGGGAGTGGCCCTGCAAACGCTATTCAGATCGAGGTCACGCATGAGCGACACAGACCCGCACTTCAACCTCCGCCTTCCGGAAGAGCTGAAAGTCAAACTCATGGAGGCTGCCAGAGACAATAATCGATCGGCGACGGCCGAGATCGTCGCCCGCCTGGAGGAAACCTTCGCCAACGAGGATATCGTCGAAGCCAAGGCCGCCCGGGACGCGCTGATGGTCGAGCTTGGCGCCGTGCTGCAGGCCGGCCTTAGTGCTGCCGAAGATCTCAACGAGGTAAAAAACGCCCTTCAGGAAGCTCAAAAAGTATTGAATGCCAAGCAGGCTGCGCCTCTCTCCCCGGAAGAGAACAAGCCCAGGTAATATCCTCACTTGGATCAGCGCCTCGGCGATTGCCGCCGCCATGTCGGCCGCGATCCGCATAGCCTTGAGGTCCCGTCGGTTCAAATCCAGACGCGATGCCCGAGCCGCCTGCACCTCTCCAGCCAGGCGAAAGCGCTCCGGTAGAGTCCCAACCGCCTGAGCCACCATCCGAGGACTCGCGTCATGCCCGAAGACCCGCAGGGACGCTCCGATTTCTCCCGGCTGCCCCATGAATCCGTTCAGCGGCTGACCAGACCGCTGGCCCGCTTCCTGCGCATCGAGGCCGTCGCCGCTGCCGTTCTGCTGTTCTTCACGGTCGCTGCCGTGGGGCTTGCCAATTCACCCTGGGCCGAGGCCTTTCTGGGCGTATGGGAAACCCCCATGGGGCTGCAGATCGGCTCGCTGGCGTTTGTCCGCTCCATGAAAGACTGGATCGGTGACGGGCTGATGACCCTGTTCTTCTTCCTCGTCGCCGTGGAGCTCAAGCGGGAGCTGGTGCTGGGCGAATTGCGTCAGCCGCGCATGGCCGCCTTGTCGGTCTCGGCGGCTCTGGGGGGCATGGCAGTACCGGCGGCGCTGTACCTGCTCCTGCAGTCGGGTCAGCCCGGCGAGGCGGGCTGGGGTGTGGTCATGTCCACCGACACCGCCTTCGTGATCGGCTGCCTGGCGCTGCTGAAGTCGCGCATTCCGCAAAGCCTGCGGGTATTCATGCTGTCGCTGGCGATCGTCGACGACATCGGCGCCATCCTGGTGGTCGCCATCGGCTATGGCCATGACCTGTCCTGGAGTGCGCTGGCTTTCGCCGTCGTGGGTCTCGCGGTGGTTCGCCTGATGGCCCTCGTCGGCATTCGCAGCATTGCGCTCTACATCCTGGCGGGCGTCTTCATCTGGTTCGCCGTCGACCGCTCCGGAGTCCATGCGACGATCAGCGGCGTGCTCCTGGGGTTGATGACCCCCACCGGCCGGTGGGTCAGCGACGAGCGCCTGTATGGCATTCTGGATCGAGTCATCGCGTATCCGGCCGGCAATGAAGGGAGCGGGGACACCCGGGACCGGCAGTCCTTGCGTCTGGCGGAAACCGCGGCGCGCGAAACCCTGGCGCCGGCCGAACGGATCCAGATCGCCCTGCATCCGTGGGTAGCCTATCTGGTCATGCCGCTCTTCGCCTTCGCCAACGCCGGGGTGTCGCTGTCCCCGGGCGATCTCGGCGGCTCCATCAGCGTCGCGGTGTTCGTCGGCTTCGCGCTCGGCAAGCCCGCCGGCATCCTGGCCTTCACCTGGCTGGCGCTGCGCCTGGGCGCGATGAGGCCCCCCGAGCTTGAGTGGAAGCTGCTGGCCGGCGGCGGCATCCTCGCCGGGATCGGCTTCACCATGGCGCTGTTCATCAGCAACCTGGCGTTCGACAGGAGCCTGCTCGATCAGGCCAAACTGGGCATCTTCCTCGCCTCGCTCTTTTCCGCCGCCGTGGGTCTCGCCTTCCTGTTCCGGGTGACCCGCCAGAAGAACCGCGCCTCCTGAGGCGCACGGGACAGGCAATCGCACGCCTGGCGGCCGGTCCGTGCCGGCGCGACCGCCCGTTTCCCCTTCGCCGGCGGCGGTCGGGCGCGACACCCGCTGTCGTCCTCGAGTGGCACAATGTCGCCCTTCTTTGCACAAGGGAGCAGGGCATGCAGGGTGACGAGGGGCTGACGCCGGGTCTGATGGTGGTGCACGGCAACCGCCTGGAGGAGCTGCGCGAGCTGGTGGTGGAGTGGATGCGGCTGCATCCGCTGGCGCCGCTGGAGAACGAGGTGGTGCTGGTGCAGAGCAACGGCATCGCCCAGTGGCTGAAGCTGGCGCTGGCCGGGCAGGACAGCTGCGGCATCGCCGCGGCGATCCAGGTCGAGCTGCCGGCGCGCTTTCTCTGGCGCAGCTATCGCGCGCTCTTGGGCGGCGCCGACATCCCCCTGGAGTCGCCGCTCGACAAGGCGCCGCTGACCTGGCGGCTGATGCGCCTGCTGCCGGGCCTTTTGCAGGGCGAGGCGTTCGCCCCGCTGCGCCGCTTCCTCGAAGGCGACGCCGACCTACGCAAGCGCCACCAGCTGGCCGAGCGCCTGGCCGACCTGTTCGACCAGTACCAGGTGTACCGCGCCGACTGGCTGGCCGACTGGGCCGAGGGCCGCGACCAGCTGCGCACCTCGCGGCAGGGCGCGAGGCCGCTGGACGAGGCGGTGCGCTGGCAGCCGGCGCTGTGGCGCGCCCTGCTCGAGGACGTCGGCCGCCAGGCGCTGGCCGCCAGCCGCGCCGGCGTGCACCTGCGCTTCGTCGAGCGCCTGCGCACGCTCGAGGCGGCGCCGCCCGGCCTGCCGCGCCGGGTCATCGTGTTCGGCATCTCCTCGCTGCCGGCGCAGACCCTCGAGGCGCTGGCCACCCTGGCGCGCTTCAGCCAGGTGCTGCTCTGCGTGCACAACCCCTGCCAGTACCACTGGGGCGACATCGTTCCCGACCAGGACCTGCTGCGCCACCAGTACCGCCGCCAGCAGCGCAAGGGCGGCCTGGCGCCGGGGCTGTCCGCCGAGGACCTGCACCAGCACGCCCATCCGCTCCTGGCCGCCTGGGGCAAGCAGGGCCGCGACTACATCAACCTGCTCGACATGCACGACGACCCCGAGCACTACCGCGAGCGCTTCGCCATCCTCGGCGGGCGCATCGACCTGTTCGGCGCGGGCGACACCACGCACCTGCTCGGCCAGCTGCAGGACGACATCCTCCACCTGCGCACCCTGGAGGAAACCCGCCAGGCGTGGCCGCCGGTCGATCCCGGGGCCGACCGCTCGCTGCGCTTTCACATCGCCCACAGCGCCCAGCGCGAAGTCGAGATCCTCCACGACCAGCTGCTGGACCGCTTCGCCGCCGACCCGAGCCTGCGCCCGCGCGAGGTGATCGTCATGGTCCCGGACGTCAACGCCTACGCGCCGCACATCCAGGCGGTGTTCGGCCAGTACGCCCAGGACGACGACCGCTACATCCCCTTCACCCTCGCCGACCAGGGGCAGCGCGGCTGCGATCCGCTGCCGATTGCCGTCGAACAGCTGCTGAGATTGCCGGAAGGCCGGCTGACCGTCAGCGAGGTGCTCGACCTGCTCGACGTGCCGGCGCTGCGCGCGCGCTTCGCCATCGAGGCGAGCGAGCTGCCGACCCTGCGCCGCTGGATCGAGGGCGCCGGCATCCGCTGGGGCCTGGACGCCGAGCGCCGCGCCGGCCTCGGCCTGCCGGCGAACCTGGAGCAGAACACCTGGCGCTTCGGCCTGCGCCGCATGCTGCTCGGCTACGCGGTGGGCCGCGGCGCGCCCTGCGCCGGCATCGAGCCCTTCGACGAGATCGGCGGGCTGGACGCCGCGCTGATCGGCCCGCTGGTGCAGCTGCTCGACGCCCTCGACGCCCTGCACCGGCGCCTGGCCAAGCCTGCCGCGCCGGCGGAGTGGGGGCGCATCCTGCAGGCCATGCTCGGCGACTTCTTCCTGGCGCAGAGCGAGCGCGACCAGACCCTGCTCGGCCAGCTCGGCGAGGCGCTGGAGGAATGGCTGGAGCTGTGCGCCGGGGTCGCTCTGGAGGAGCCCCTGCCGCTCAGCGTGGTCCGCGAGGCCTGGCTCGGCACCCTGGATCAGGGTCGCCTGAGCCAGCGCTTTCTGGCCGGCGCGGTGAACTTCTGCACCCTGATGCCGATGCGCGCCATTCCGTTCCGCATGGTCTGCCTGCTCGGCATGAACGACGGCGACTACCCGCGCAGCGTGACGCCGCTGGATTTCGACCTGATGGCCGGCGATTACCGCCCGGGCGACCGCTCGCGCCGCGAGGACGACCGCTACCTGCTGCTCGAGGCGCTGCTCGCCGCCCGCGAGCAGCTCTACATCAGCTGGGTGGGGCGCAGCATCCGCGACAACTGCGAGCGGCCGGCCTCGGTGCTGCTCGGCCAGCTGCGCGACCATGCCGCCAGCGGCTGGCGTTTGCGGGAGGAATACTATGACGCGAGCGATCCAGAGGCTGACAAAGCGAAAAAGCTGCTCGCAGCGCTGACCACCGAACATCCGTTGCAGCCGTTCAGCCGCCGCTATTTCGCGGGCGACGGTGCGCTGTTCAGCTACGCCCGCGAATGGGCGGCGCTGCATCGCCAGGACGGGCCGGCCGGGGCGGCGCAGGCGCTGCCGCCGTTCGAGCCGGACGGCGCGCTGGCCCTGGAGACCCTGCAGAATTTCCTGCGCGACCCGGTCAAGCACTTCTTCACCCAGCGCCTCAAGGTGCATCTGGACGAAGAGGCGCAGGCGCAGCTCGACGAGGAGCCCTTCGGCCTCGACGGCCTGGAGCTGCACCAGCTGCGCCAGACCCTGCTGGACGCCGCCACTCTGGCCCTGGAGGACGACCCGGCGCAGGTCGGGCCGGCGCTCGAGGCCGCCGCCCTGCGCCTGCAGCGCAGCGGCCGGCTGCCGCTGGCCGGTTTCGGCGAGCGCCTGCGCGAGGCCGTGCTGAAGCCGCTGCCGGAGCAGATCGGGCGCTACCGGGCGCTCTGCGCGGACTGGCCCGAACGCCTGGACTCGCCGAAACCCTTGCAGTTCGCGCATGCCGGCGTCGAGCTGCAGGGCTGGCTCGGTGGCCTGCGCCGCAATGCCGGCGGCGCGCTGGCGCGCATCGAGCTGCAGCCCGGCGACCTCCGGCGCGGCAAGGACGGCTGGAAATGGCACCGCCTGCTCAGGCCCTGGGTGGCGCATGTCGCCGCCGCGGCCTGCGACGTGCCGCTGACCACCCTGCTGGTCAGCGAGGATGCCAGCCTGAAGTTCGCCCCCATCGAGCAGGCGAAGGCGCAGGCGATCCTGCGCCTGTGGCTGGAAGCCTGGCGCGCCGGTCTGGAGGCGCCGCTGCCGGTGGCGCTGAATACCGCCATCGCCTGGCTGCTCAATGTGGACGACGAGGCGAAGGCCGGAGAGGCCGCCTGCAAGGCCTACGAGGGCGGCTACAACCACGGCGGCGAGGCGGCCGGCAGCGCCAGCCTGGCGCGCCAGTACCCGACCTTCGACGCGCTGACCGCAAGCGGCGATTTCCCCGAGTGGAGCCGCGACCTGTACCGGTCGTTGCTCGATCACCCGCCCGCAGAACTCACGGAGGAGGCCCGCGCATGAGCCAGCCGACGTCCCCCGCACGCCCGCTGGCGCTGCGTTTCCCGCTGCACGGCAGCCGGCTGATCGAGGCCAGCGCCGGCACCGGCAAGACCTTCACCATCTCCGCCCTGTACCTGCGCCTGGTGCTCGGCCACGGCGGCGAGGCGGGCTTTGCCCGCGAGCTGTTGCCGCCGGAGATCCTCGTGGTGACCTTCACCGACGCCGCCACCCGCGAGCTGCGCGACCGCATCCGCGCGCGGCTGGTCGAGGCGGCGAAGGTGTTTCGCGGCGAGGAAGACGGCGACGAACTGCTCCGGCAACTGCGCGGCGACTTCGCTGCCGAACGCTGGCCGGCCTGTGCGCGGCGCCTGGACATCGCCGCGCAGTGGATGGACGAGGCGGCGGTGTCGACCATCCACGGCTGGTGCCAGCGCATGCTGCGCGAGCACGCCTTCGACAGCGGCAGCCTGTTCACCCAGACCCTGGAGACCGACCACGGCGAGCTGATGGCCGAGGTGGTGCGCGACTACTGGCGCCAGCACTGCTACCCGCTCTCCGGCGCGGCGCTGGGCTGGGTGATGGAGCACTGGCAGCACCCCGATGCGCTGCTCAGGGACAAGCTGCGCCCGCTGCTCGGCGAGGCGCAGCCGCTGCCGGTCGAGGCGCTCGGCGCGCTGCTGGAGCGGGCGCTGGCCGCGCAGGCCGGCGAACTGGCCCGGCTGAAGGAAGGCTGGGGCGCCTGGGCCGGTGAGCTGGAGGCGCTGCTCGATGCGGCGCTGAAGGCCAAACAGGTGGACGGGCGCAAGATCCAGGCACGCTACTACCAGCCGTGGTGCGAGAAGCTGCGCGCCTGGGCCGCCGGCGACGAGGCGGGCCTCGACCTCGGCACCGGCTTCACCCGCCTGACCCCCGAGGGCCTGGCCGACGCCTGGAAGGGCGAGCCGCCGCGGCACCCGGCGCTGGAGGCCATGCGCGAGCTGCCGGCCCGCCTGAAGGCGCTGCCCGGCCCCGACGAGCCGGCCCGCCGCCACGCCGCCGCCTGGGTCTGCCGGCGCTTCGAGCAGGAGAAGCGCCGCCGCGCCGAAATGGGCTTCGACGACATGCTCACTCGCCTCGACGCCGCCCTGCAGGGCGACAACGGCGAGCGCCTGGCCGGAGTGATCCGCGGCCAGTTCCCGGTGGCGCTGATCGACGAGTTCCAGGACACCGACCCGCTGCAGTACCGCATCTTCGACCGCATCTACGAGGTGCAGGCCAACCGCGCCGACGGCGGCCTGTTCCTGATCGGCGATCCCAAGCAGGCGATCTACGCCTTCCGCGGCGCCGACATCCACACCTACCTGCGCGCCCGCCAGGCCACCGCCGGCCGCCACTACGACCTGGACACCAACTTCCGCTCCAGTCATGCGCTGGTCGCCGCGGTCAATCGGGTGTTCCGGCTGGCCGAGCAGCGCGAGGCCGGGTCCGGCGCCTTCCTGTTCCGCGAGGGCGCGGCCAATCCGCTGCCCTTTCACGAAGTGGGCGCGAAGGGCCGCGAGGAGCTCTGGCAGGTCGAGGGCAGCGCGCCGCCGGCGCTGACGCTCTGGCATCTGGCGGGCGAGGCGCCGCTGTCCGGCAGCGCCTATCGCAACGAGATGGCCGGACGCGCCGCCACCGAGATCGCCCGCCTGCTGACCCTCGGCCAGCAGGGCAAGGCGGGCTTCGCCCGGGACGGCCGGCTGCAGCCGCTGTGCCCCAGCGACATTGCCATCCTGGTGCGCAATTTCAAGGAAGCCGAGGCGATCCGCGGCGAGCTCGCCGCGCGCGGGGTGCGCAGCGTCTACCTGTCGGACAAGGATTCGGTGTTCGCCAGCCCCGAGGCGCGCGACCTGCTGCTCTGGCTGCGCGCCTGCGCCGAGCCGGACGTCGACCGCCCGCTGCGCGCCGCGCTGGCCAGCCGCAGCCTGGGCCTCGAACTGGCCGAGCTGGAGCGGCTGAACCAGGACGAGCGCATCTGGGAGCGGCGCGTCATGCAGTTTCGCGGCTACCGCCAGCGCTGGCAGCGCCAGGGCGTGCTGCCGATGCTCCATCAGCTCTTGCACGACTTCGACCTGCCGCAGCGGCTGATGGCACGCCCCGACGGCGAGCGCGCGCTGACCAACCTGCTGCACCTGGCCGAGCTGCTGCAGCGCGCCGCCGTCGAGCTGGACGGAGAGCAGGCGCTGATCCGCCACCTGTCCGAGCTGCTGGCCGGCGAGATCCAGGCTGCCGAGGAGCAGGTGCTGCGCCTGGAGAGCGACGCGGCGCTGGTGCGGGTGGTGACCATCCACAAGTCCAAGGGCCTCGAATACCCGCTGGTGTTCCTGCCGTTCGTCTGTGCCTTCCGCGCGGTGGAGGGCGGCCAGCCGCTGCAGGTGCACGACGGTGAGCGCCGCCGGCTGGTGCTGAGCCCCGGTGCGGAGGAGGTGGCGCTGGCCGACCGCGAGCGTCTCGGCGAGGAGCTGCGCCTGCTCTACGTGGCCCTGACCCGCGCCTGCCACGCCTGCTGGCTGGGCATCGCCGACCTCAAGGCCGGCAACGCCAGGCAGTCGCGCCTGCACGACTCGGCGCTCGGCTATCTGCTCGGCGGCGGCGCACCGCTGGCCGACACGGCTGCGCTGGAGCAGTGGCTGGCGCCGCTCGACGTGGCGGGTGAAAGCTGCGTGCTGGCGGCGCCGGAGGTCGGCCATGAAGCCTTCCGCGAGCAGTTGGCCGCCAAGGCCGAGCCGCACTGGCGCACCCCGGCGCGGCGCGCCGCCGAGCACTGGTGGATCGCCTCCTACAGCGCCCTGCAGACCGGCGCGACCGAGGCAGTCGTCGCCAGCCGCTTCGACGACGCCGCGCCGGACAGCCCGGCGGCGCAGAAGGCCGCCGACGACGAGCGCGTGAGCGTGTTCGTGCCGCTGCGCGCGGGCGAAACGCCGACCCTGCACCGTTTCCCGCGCGGCCCCAATCCCGGCACCTTCCTCCACGGCCTGCTGGAAATGGCCGGTAGCGAGGGCTTCGCCGCGCTGGCCGAAAGACCTGCGCGGCTGCGCGAGCTGATCGCCCGGCGCTGCCAGCTGCGTGGCATGACCGAGTGGATCGAGCCGCTGGCCGACTGGCTGCTCGAGCTCCTGACCACGCCCCTGGCGCTCGGCGCTGGCGAGCGCGCCGCGCTGGCCGGACTGCGCCAGTACCAGCCGGAGCTGGAGTTCTGGTTCGAGGCGCGCCAGGTCGACGTGCGCCGGATCGACACCCTGGTGCAGCGCCATGTGCTGCCCGGCAGGTTGCGTCCGGCGCTGACCAAAGACCGGCTCAACGGCATGTTCAAGGGCTTCATCGACCTGGTGTTCGAGCACGGCGGGCGCTACTACCTGCTCGACTACAAGTCCAACTGGCTGGGCGAGGGCGACGCCGCCTACACCGCCGAGGCGATGGCGGCGGCGGTCGCCAGCCATCGCTACGACCTGCAGTACGTGCTCTATCTGCTGGCGCTGCACCGCCAGCTGCAGGCGCGCCTGCCCGGCTACGACTACGACGAGCACCTGGGCGGCGCGCTCTATCTGTTCCTGCGCGGCAGCCGCACGGCGGGGCAGGGCATCCACCATGCCCGCCCGCCGCGCGAACTGATCGAGGCGCTGGATGCGCTGTTCAAGGGTGAGAAAGCGGAGGCCCTGGCATGAGCGAACAACTGTCCCTGCTGATGGGCGAAGCGGCGCCGGCCGCCGAACTGCACGACGCCGCCGGCCTGCTGGCGCTGCTCGACGCCTGGGTCGAGCGCGGCTGGCTGCGCGCCCTCGACCGCGCGCTGGCCGGCTTCTTCCGCGAACTGGACGACAACTGCCCGCCGCTGGCGCTGCTCGCTGCCGCCCTGGCCAGCCACCAGCTCGGCCACGGCCACGTCTGCCTGGATCTGGCGGCGACCCTGGCCAGCCCGGACTTCGCCCTGTCGCTGCCGCCGGAAGGCGAGGACGCCGCGCGCGCCAGCCTGCTGCCCTCGGAGATCCTCGCCGGCGTCGAGCTGGCGCAGTGGCGGGCGGCGCTGGCCGCCAGCCGCCTGGTGGCGCTCGACGGCGCGGGCGAGGAGGCGCCGCTGGTGCTCGCCGGCGAGCGCCTCTACCTGCGCCGCTACTGGAACTACGAGCGCGCGGTGGCCGCGGCGATCGGCGCGCGGCTGAACGACGCGCCGGCGCTGCCGGCAGATCTTTCCCATAGCCTGGGCCAGCTCTTCCCCGAGCCGCTGCTGGTCGACGGCGAGCGCCAGACCGACTGGCAGAAGCTCGCCTGCGCCCTGGCCGCGCGCGGCAGCTTCAGCCTGATCACCGGCGGCCCCGGCACCGGCAAGACCACCACCGTGGTGCGCCTGCTGGCGCTGTTGCAGGCCCCGGCGCTGGCCGCCGGCCAGGCGCTACGCATCCGCCTCGCCGCACCGACCGGCAAGGCCGCCGCGCGGCTGACCGAATCCATCGGCGTTCAGATCGCCTCGCTGGATGTGGATAACTCGGTGAAAAAGGCCATTCCCAGCGAGGTCACCACCCTGCACCGGCTGCTCGGCAGCCTGCCGGACAGCCGCCACTTCCGCCACCACGCCGGCAACCCTCTGCCGCTCGACGTGCTGGTGGTCGACGAGGCGTCGATGATCGATCTGGAGATGATGGCCTGCTTGCTCGCCGCCCTGCCGCGCCACGCCCGGCTGATCCTCCTCGGCGACAAGGACCAGCTCGCCTCGGTGGAGGCCGGCGCGCTGCTCGGCGATCTGTGCCGCGACGCCGAGGGCGGCTTCTACGGCGCCGACACCCGCGCCTGGCTGGAGGCGGTCGGCGGCGAAACCCTCGCCGACCCCGCCTTGCGGGAAGGCGACGCCGGGCGCCAGCCGCTGGCCCAGCGCACCGTGATGCTGCGCCACTCGCGGCGCTTCGGCAGCGGCTCGGGCATCGGTCGCTTGGCCCGCGCGGTCAACTGTCGCGATGCGGCCGGCGCGCGGACCATCCTCGCCGAAGGCGGCCGCGACCTGCACGTGCTGCGCCTGCGCGGCGAGGAGGATGCAGCGCTGGAGCGCCTGCTGCTCGGCGGCCTGCCGATGCAGGGCCAGGCCAGGCCGCAGGGCTACGCCCATTACCTCGAGCTGCTGCGCGAGAAGCGCCCGGCCGCCGACTGCCCGCCCGACCATGTGGACTGGAAGAACTGGGCAGCAGCGGTGCTCAAGGCCTTCGACGAATTCCAGCTGCTCTGCGCCGTGCGCAAGGGACCTTGGGGCGTGGAAGGGCTCAACCCGCGGATCGCCGCGGCCCTGCACCGGCGCGGCCTGCTCGAGGGCGACCAGGGCTGGTACGAAGGGCGTCCGGTGCTGATGACTCGCAACGACTACAGCCTGGGCCTGATGAACGGCGACATCGGCATCGCCCTGCGCCTGCCCGAGCCCGACGCGCCGGCGCAGACGGTGCTGCGCGTGGTCTTCCCGCGCAACGACGGCTCGGATGGGCTGCGCTACATCCTGCCCAGCCGCCTGAGCGCGGTGGAGACGGTGTTCGCCATGACCGTGCACAAATCCCAGGGCTCGGAATTCGCCCACACCGCGCTGATCCTCCCCGACACCCTCAACCCGGTGCTGACCAAGGAACTGGTCTACACCGGCATCACCCGCGCGCGGCACTGGTTCAGCCTGATCGAAAGCCGCAGCAGCGTGTTCGACGAGGCGGTCAGGCGGCAGGTGGAGCGGAGAAGCGGGCTGGTGGAGGCGTTGAGGGAGAGAGCGATGCCTGGATGAGCAGGGAGACTGCTACCGGAATCGGAAGCGGGTGTACTGGTGGCTGGTGACTGGTGGTCAGCCCCGGCGACGAACTGTGCGGCGTGGCAGGAGCGGCCGAGGAGAGGGGGAAGGCGCGTGGGCGGTGGCCGACAAAAGAAAATGCCGGCGATGCTGCTGGAGGACAACATGCCGGCGTGCTATGGAAGCAGAAAGCTCACAGTGATGACCATCTGCAGTGTACCCGGATGGCGTACCCCGTCACCGTGGCATGGCGTCACTGTGGCAGGGTGACTCAGGCCTACACTTGCCCGGCTCCGCGTGTATTGCCCCGGAAACGCCCTGCTGCCAGGTGCAGCACCCTCGGTGCGAAGGCGTCGAGTCACTTTCTTCGGCGCAAAACAAAAACGGCGAGGGGTTAGCCTCGCCGTTTTTGACATCTCACCTCATCCCTGGGAGTCATCATCCTGATGATGCCGCGATCCTTGCGGCGGTTCCCTTGTCTTCAAGCCCTAGCAGCCTTCATCGATCCTTCGATGTCGGTATGGGAGTCACTCTACTCCGACAGCCGTTCCGATCCTATTGGGCGAACGCTCGATCTGCTGTAGGCGATGGCTTACAGCGGGACGCCGCCCGAGCAGGTCCGGCAGGGCAATCGCATGAAGCGAAATGTCGGCATGCATACGCCTCTGTAAGAGCGGATTCATCCGCGACCGCCCCGCATGCGGGGCGTAGATGTTCAACGATTTGCCGCACCTATGGCGCGGGTCGCGAATGAATTCGCTCCTACACGTTCATGCGATTGCCCTGGCAGGTCCGGGCTGATCGGTGCATGACCGTGCAGGATGCGGGACAGGGTTTCCCGGGCGAAGCCCAGCCGGCGGGCCAAGCGCTTGGCGCACCGCGGCCGGCGCCATGTGGCACACCCTTGCGCAAACCATCGGATTGTCCCTCTTTTGCCAACCCCGTCGCGCTTTGCGGATGTCGCCCGAAATCCATCACGTGTGAGATATTGCCAGCGCTGGGACTTTGATCTAGATTTTCTCACATGTGATGGATCGGGTGAGCCATGCCAAGCAGGAAATCCACTCCGGCCGGGGCGAAGAAGAAGCCGTCCAGCTTCTACATGAAGCGCATGCGCGGCGCGCTGGCCGAGGCCGGTTACGTGAAGCACGAGAGCTGGGTGCTGCCCGAGAACCGGGAGCTGCTCAAGCGGCTCGAGAAGCGATTACGTCAGCCGCTGTTGGCCGGCACATTCAGACTGGAGGAATACATGAGCGCAGGGGAACACTGGACCATCGACCGCCTCTACGGCGCCTTGCAGGCGCTCGATGAAGTGAGGTCCGGGGAGATCGGCATCGCCCTGGTCCAGGGCGCCGAGCCGAGCATCAGGCTGGAGATGAACGAGTACGGCGGCCTGCCGATCTACCTCGCGGTGGTCGGCGAGCAGATCATCGTCGATTCCGTGCTGGTCGATCGGGAGGCCATCGCCGACGTCGCCCGCTTCAACGACGCCGTGCTGCGCAGCCGGGAGCTGTTCCCGCTGTCCTCGATCGGCATCGAGACGATGCCCAACGGGCAGACCGTCTACAACATGTTCGGCGCGCTCAGCGCCGCTTCCAGCCTGACCAACGTGGTGACCGAGGTGTTCACCCTGGTCGACAACCTTCAGCGCGCCGCCGAGGCGTTCGAAGACTTCTTCAAGTAACAGGGGAGCATCCGCATGTCAGGCACGTCCATCTGGAGCAAGCTGTTCACCGCCATCCGCGGCGGCGCCAGCGAAGTCGGCGAGGCCATCGTTGACCAGCAGGCGCTGCGCATCCTCGATCAGGAGATCCGCGACGCCGACGCCGCACTGGCCGAGGCCCGTCAGGAGCTGGCCGCGATCATGGCTAAGCACAGCCTGGCGACCCGCCGCGTGGCCGAGCACGACGCCAAGATCCACGACCTCGAAGCCAAGGTCCTGGCAGCGCTGAAGGCCAGTCGCGAGGATCTGGCGACCGAGGTCGCGCAGCTGATCGCCAACCTGACCAACGAGCGCGACGCCGAGCACCGGCAGGCCGGCGAGTTCGGCGCCTACGTCGAGAAGATGCGCAAGGACGTCGCCAAGGCCGAGGCGCGCATCAGGAGCCTGCGCCAGCAGGTCGACATGGCCCGCGCCCGCGAGAGCGTGCAGAAGGCTCAGGTCAGCGCCTCGATCGCCAGTGGCGGGGCCAACGGCAAGCTGGAGACCGCGGTCGGCACCCTCAATCGCCTGAAGGCCAGGCAGGACCTGCGCGCCGCCGAGCTGGAGGCTCAGGAGCAGCTGGCCGAGGCGTCCACCGGCAGCGACCTGGAGCGGCGCCTGAAGGAAGCCGGCATCGTGCCGGATGCCGGCAGCGCCAATGCGGTGCTGGAGCGCCTGCGCAAGCAGGCCGCCGAGTAAGGCATTGGCGCGCCGGGGACGGGGGAGGACCCGTCCCCGGCGCGCCGCAGGTCAGGGACAGGCAGTGAATATCGTCGACGGATTCCGCGTGGTGGCCGGTGTGGCCGGGCTGATGCTGGCGCTGCAGGTGGTCAACGCGCTCAGCGGCTACAGCCTCAACGGCTTCGGCCTGCTGCCGCAGTCGCTCTGGGGGCTGCCGGGTATCGTCGCCGCGCCCTTCCTGCATGGCTCGTTCGCGCACCTGGCCGGCAACCTGCTGCCTTTCCTGGTGCTCGGCAGCCTGGTGGCCGCCGAGGGCAGGCGGCGCTTCGTCGCCGTCAGCCTGGTCGTCGTCCTGCTCGGCGGCCTGCTGGTCTGGCTGTTCGGCCGGGACGGTCTGCATGTCGGCGCCAGCGGCTGGGTGTTCGGCCTGTGGGCCTGGCTCCTGGCGCGGGCCTGGTACCGGCGCAACTGGCGCAACCTGCTGGTCGCCGGCGTGGTGCTCCTGCTCTACGGCGGCCTGGTCTTCGGCCTGCTGCCGGGGCGGGGGACCTCGTTCGAGTCGCACATCGCCGGAGCGCTCGCCGGCCTGGTCGCGGCGCGGCTGCTGCCGCCCTGATCCCCTGCACTGGAATCGGAAGCCATGTCGATCTTCGTCCTGCTGCGCCTTCATGCAGCCGTCTTCTTCGCGCGCTTCAGCTGGGCCGGGCTGGGCCTGGCCACGGGGCTGCATGCCCTGGTCGCCTACGCGGGCCTGCTGGCGCTGGGCGAGTCGCACCTGACGGCGCCGGCGACCTATGCGTATTTCTATCTGACCACGGCGCTGACCGTCGGCTAAGGCGATCTCGCGCCCCTGTCGCCGGCCGGGCGCCTGTTCGTGGCCGGCTGGGTGATGATCGGCGGCATCGCCCTGCTCACCGCGACGATCGGCAAGGCCACCAATCTGGTGATCGAATTCTGGAGAAAAGACATGAAGGGCAAGGGGGACTACACCGACCGCACGGCCCACACGGTGCTGATCGGCTGGGAGGGGAAGGTCAGCGAGCGGGTCGTCGAGCTGCTGCTCGAGGACGAAACCTCCAACGACGACCTGATCGTGATCTGCGATGCGGCCCTGGAAGAAAACCCGATGCCGGGCCAGGCCGCCTTCGTCCGCGGCGACAGCCTGTCCTCGGCTGCCCTGCTACGCCGCGCCGGCGTGCCCGGCGCCGAGCGGGTGCTGGTGCGCACCGGCTCGGACGACCTGACCCTGGCCACGGTGCTGGCGGTCAACCAGCTGAATCCGGCGGGCCACGTCGTGGCGCATTTCAACGACAGTGAGACCGCCGCCCTGGCCCGCGCCTACGCGCCGAAGCTGGAGTGCACCTCCGGCATAGCCATCGAGATGCTGGTGCGCTCCTCCCAGGACCCCGGCTCGTCGGAGGTGATCAACGAGCTGCTCAGCGTCGGCCAGGGCGCCACCCAGTACCGGCTGAAGCTGCCGGACGGCTTCGAGGGGCGCTTCGGCGACCTCTACCTGAGTTTCAAGCAGCGCCACAACGCGACCCTGATCGGCCACCGCGCCATCGGCGAGCACCTGCCGGCGGTCAACCCGCCCGGCGACACCCGCATCCGGGGCGGCGAGCTGTTCTACATCGCCGCCGCCCGTCTCAAGGAGAATTGCCATGAGCTGGCTTAAGCGCATGATGGGCTTCGAAGCCCCGAAGAGCGAAACCGTGGCGCCGGCGGCCGGTCCGCTGGGGCTCGCCTGCGGCCGGGCGGTGGGCTTCGATCCCAGCCTGGGCCTGCTGCTCGAGGGCCATTCCCGGGTCTGCGTGCCCGCCAGCCAGTCGATCTGGAGCGAGGGGGTGATCGACCTCGGCCAGTCCCACTGGCTGTCGCGCTACTACCTGGACGACCAGGACTTCTGGCTGCAGGTCCATACCAGCGGCGCGCGGGACGGGCAGGTCGAGTCGCTGATCCTGTTCAACTACCTCGACTGCGCCAGCGTCGCCAGCGAGGCGGAGCTGCGCCGCCTGGCCGGGCCGGACAGCCCCATCGGCCTGCCGCGCTACAGCCTCGATGGGGTCGAGTTCGTCCGCGAGTGGGGCAGCGAGCAGGGCCAGACCCGGCTGGTGGATTTCTTCGAGCGCGTGCGCAGCGCCAACGACGAGGCCTACGGCATCGGTCACTACGCGATGCTCTACGCCCGCGACACCGGACTCACCGCGCGGCGCGAGTTCCTGCTGTTCACGGTCGAGGAGGACGGCGAGGGCGCCGTCAGCCTCAGCACCGCGCTGGGCGTCTCGCTCTACACCACCGATCTGCACCTCATCTGAAACAGGGAAATACCGATGCTCGACGCACTGCAAATGTCGCTCAACAAGGCGGCCGTGTTCGGCTTCCTCGCCTACATGCTGGGCGCGGCGGTCCTCTTCTTCCTCTTCCAGCTGGTCTACACGCGGCTCACCCCGCACCGCGAGTTCGCCCTGATCCGCGAGGGCAACGTGGCGGCGGCGATCGCCCTGGCCGGGGCGATCGTCGGCTTCGCCATCCCCGCCAGCAACGTCATCGCCCATTCGGTCGGCCTGCTCGACTTCGTGGTCTGGACGCTGATCGCCGCCATCGTCCAGCTGCTGGCCTTCTTCGCCGTCCACCTGGCGCTGCGCGACCTGCCGGCGCGGATCCAGAAGGGCGAGATCGCCGCCGGCATCTACGTGGCGGCGGTGGCGGTCGGCGTCGGCCTGCTGAACGCCGCCTGCATGACCCCCAACTGAGCGGCCGGCGGGAGGCCCCGATGAAGCGAAGCAGTTACGTGCAACTGTCCCTGGCCACCTCGATCAGCCTGGCGATCGCCGGCTGCGACGGCCCGCAGGACACCTACAACATCGAGCAGAAGTTCCGCTTCCAGTCGGTGCAGGAATGCGTGAACCAGAAGTTTCCGGTCGACGTCTGCTCCGACGCCTACATGACCGCCCTGGCCGAGCACCGGCGCGTCGCGCCGGTGTACGAGCGGCAGGCCGACTGCGAGGCCGATTTCGTGCCCGGCTACTGCCAGACCGATTCCGCCGGCCGCTACGTGCCGCAACCGGGCGGCTTCGAGCTGACCGCCGGCGGCACCGTCAGCCAGGCGCAGATGGACAGCGCCCGCGCCCAGGCGGCCGCCTCGGGCAGCTCCATGGACGGCCTGCTGATGGGCCTTTTGATCGGCAACCTGATGAGCGGCGGCGGGCGCTATTACAGCGAGCCGGTGTATCGCCACCGCGACGGCCGCGGCACGTTCTCCACCTCGACCCTCGGCCGGCGCATCGAGCAGGGCGCGAGCTTCCCGAACTCGCAGCAGAGCCGCTACGGCCAGGGCTACAGTCGCACCACCAGCAAGCCGGTCTCGACCTCCGCGGCCACCTCGCGCGGCGGCTTCGGCAGCCAGTCCAGCGCGCGCAGCGGCTGGGGCGGCAGCAGCAGCGTCGGCGGCTGAGGAGGCCTCATGCAGAGAATCGCGATCGACGAACGGCCGGACTGGCGGCGGACCGCCGAGCGGCTCGGCTTCCGCTTCCACACCATCGACGGCGAGCCCTATTGGGACGAGCGCGCCTACTACCGCTTCAGCCTCGCCCAGGTCGAGCAGGACATCGAGGCGCCGACCAACGAGTTGCACGCGATGTGCATGGACCTGGTCGAGCGGGTGGTGCACAGCGAGGAACTGCTCGAGCGCCTGGCGATCCCGCCGGCGTTCCACGAGCTGATCCGCACCTCCTGGGTCGAGGGCCATCCGCACCTCTACGGACGCATGGATTTCTCCTACGACGGGCACGGGCCGGCCAGGCTGCTGGAACTGAACTACGACACCCCGACCAGCCTCTACGAGAGCGCCGCCTTCCAGTGGGGCTGGCTGGAGGAGTGCATGGCCCTCGGCAGGCTGCCGCGCCACGCCGACCAGTTCAACAGCATCGAGGACCAGCTGCGCCAGGCGTTCTCCGAGCTGGGCATCCGCCGGCCCTTCTACTTGGCCTCGATCCGCGGCTCGGCGGAGGACCGCGGCACCACCGACTACCTGCGCGGGATCGCCGAGCAGGTGGGCATCGCGACCCGCCACATCGACCTCGAGGACATCGGCCTGAACGCCGAAGGCCGCTTCGTCGATCTGGAGGAGCGCTGGATTCCCCACCTGTTCAAGCTGCATCCCTGGGAGTTCGTCTTCCACGAGCCGTTCGGCGCGGCGCTGGCCGACTGCGACACGCAGTTCTTCGAGCCGCCGTGGA
The DNA here is from genome assembly GCF_004339665.1 of Azotobacter chroococcum. Classification (GTDB taxonomy): domain Bacteria; phylum Pseudomonadota; class Gammaproteobacteria; order Pseudomonadales; family Pseudomonadaceae; genus Azotobacter; species Azotobacter chroococcum. The sequence continues at coordinate 2,706 of NZ_SMMU01000016.1, read as the reverse complement.
AGGCGCTGCTCTCCAACAAGGGCATCCTGCCGCTGCTCTGGGAATTCCACGCAGGCCATCCGAACCTGTTGCCCTGCCACCTGGACACGGATGCCGCCAGGCCGGTGCCCAAAGGCTGGGTGCGCAAGCCCTTCTTCTCCCGCGAGGGAGCCAACGTGGAGCTGTGCACGGCGGCGGGCGAGGTGTTCCGGGTCGACGGTCCCTACACCGATGCGCCCTATATCCTGCAGGCCTGCGCGCCGCTGCCGCGCTTCGCCGGCAGCCACACCCTGATCGGCTCCTGGGTGATCGGCGACAACGCCGCGGGCATGGGCATCCGCGAGGACGATGGCCCGATCACCCGCGACTCCAGCCGCTTCCTGCCGCACGTCATCCTCGACTGAGGGGCGGCTTCACTCCAGCGGGAAATCCTTGCAGAGCGGCTCGAGCGCCTGGTCCGAACGCTGCGCAGCGTCGGCCAGGGCCTGGCGCCACGCCTCGCACAGGGGCTGCAGATCGGCCTCCCGCTCGGCCCGCTGCAGCCACTGCAGACGGTCGTGCCAGTCGCCGAGCGCCGATTGCGCCGCCTTCAGGCGCTTGGCCGTGCCGGCCGGCAGGGCCGACAGCTCGGGATAGGCCTCGTCGGCGTAGCGCACCCGCTTGATCAGCACGCGCAGCCGGTGGCGGTCATGGGCCGGATCGCGCAGGGCTTCGGCCAGCTTGCGCTGCTGCTTGGCCAGCCGATTGCGGATGTGCTTGCGCAGCCCCTGGAGATCGCCGAGCCGCTCGGCCCGGCGGCAGACTGCCGGCCAGGCCTCCAGGGCATTGCGCAACAACAGCCATTCGGCGCTGGCCAGCAGGGCATCGCGCCCCGCCTCCAGCGCTTGCCGGCGCGGCGCGCTCAGCTCGGCCAGACTGCGGGCCTGCAACTCCTGCAGCAGGACCTCGGTGTCGCGCAGCGGCGTGCTCGCATGGCCGACCGCCGCCGCCACGACCTCCAGCGCATCGATGTCGGACAGGCCGCGCAGCGGACGCAGCACGCTGCGCAACTGGCGCACGGCGACGCGCAGATCGTGCAGCGCTTCCTCGTCGCTGCGCGCCTGCAGCCGGGCGCCGCTGGCCATCAACGCGACATCCAGCTGCAAGACGTGCTCGACCAGCCGATCGACAATCATCTTTAATCTCTCAAACAGCCGGTGCGGCTACAGTGGCCGGATAACGTCGCGCGATCATCGCGACGGATGGATCGCCTGGTTGCCATGTGCCGGCAGCGGATGTGGAGCCTGCAGGCGCGCCTGCAACTGCGTGACGAAGGCTTCCGCCTTGATCTGACTGCTGAAATGGACCTTGTAGTGATTCAACCAAACTACATAGCCGGCCTGGTTACTGGCTTTTTCCATCCTGACGATCATTGCGAAGTCCGGGAAAGTGGAAAGGAGACGGACAGCTCTTGGCAACCGAATGCTCGGCTCTCGAGGCCCCGAGTCGATACTGACTATAGGCCAGCCCACGGCACTTGCCGCCGGCGGGGCCGACGGCGTCCGGCCCGGCAGGCGTCGCCGGTGCGATCGGAAGAGTGCTCGTCGGCCGCATGGCGGAGCGTATTTCAGGCGCTTTTCGGGTAATCCAGCTGGACTTTCGCGGGTTTGGTCGTGCCGACGGCCGACCAGGATTGCGTATCGAAGGAAAGCCTGGCGACGGCGCAGGTCGGCAGGTGGTCGATCTTGCTCGACAGGCGATGGGCGAGTTCGTCCAGCGCCGGGTTGTGACCGACCAGCATCACATCCTCCAGTTTGTCGTCGAACCCATGAATGATGTCGAGCAGGTTGTCCGCCTCGGAAACATACAGCTCGTTGTTGGTCATGATGTCTTTGGGCTTGTAATCGAGCGTCCTGGCGATGGCTTCCGCCGTGACGAGCGCCCGTTTTGCCGGGCTCGATACAATGAGATCGGGTTTCACCCCCCGTTTCGCCAGACGCTTGCCCATCTTCGGGGCATCGTTCTCGCCCCGCTCGGTCAAGGGCCGGTCCTGGTCGGGCAACTCGGGATCGTCCTTGCTTGCCTTGGCGTGACGAACGAGAAACAGCGTTTTCATGGTGCACTCACCTATTTGGCCGGTTCGGAAGCGTTGCCCCGTCCCTTGGGCGGCGTGCTTGCAGGGCACGCCCGCATGCGGCTTTCGGTTCGCCACCGAAGGCTGCATCCATGATGTGTCGACTCAAGCTAGATCATTGCCGGCCGATTGCAAGACGGCCCCGCTGGGCGCGGCAGGCGCCTTCCGCTCTGGCCCGCTCAGAAGGCTTCCCAGCGCTCCTCGGCGATGGCCAGGGCCGGCCTGGCAGGTTCCTTCGCCACGGCCAGCCTGTGCTGCTCTCCCGAGCGGGATTGCGCCGTGTCGCTCCGCGCCGCCCGGGCTTCCTGCCCTGCGCCCAGCCGGAACACCGCCACCGCCTCCTCCAGATGCCGCGCCTGCTCGGCCAGCGAGGACGACGCCGCCGACGCCTCCTGCACCAGCGCCGCGTTCTGCTGCGTCACCTCGTCCATCTGCGCGATCGCCGTGTTCACCTGGCCGATGCCCTCGCTCTGCTCGTGCGAGGCCGCCGAGATCTCGTCGATGATGTCGGTCACCCGCTGCACCGATCTGACCACTTCCTCCATGGTCCGGCCCGCCTGCTCGGCCAGCTGCGAGCCGTCGCCGACCCGCTTGGTCGAGGCCTCGATCAGCGC
>NZ_SMMU01000015.1 GCF_004339665.1 Azotobacter chroococcum | reverse complement strand
CAGAGCCCCCTCGAAAGCCGGATATACGGAAGCAGTCGTACCACGGTCGTCGACACAGCGTTTCACTGGCAAACCGGGGAGAGTCCATATACGGGTGCAACCCGCCGACTTCGGTGCGGTCCCGCGCCATGTTCGGCGGGTTTCACCCGCCCTACCGGCGCTTCACCCGGCGCGGGCGCCCGGTGGGCGTCCGTTCCGGCGCGACGCCGGTGTAATAGATGTCATGGGTGGTACTGGCCTTGGCGTGGCCCAGGTCGACCTGCAGGCTCCTGAGCGGCCGGTGCGGCGCGTCGTAGCTGGCGCTGGTATGGCGCAGCCAGTAGGTGCTGGCGGCGCGCAGGCTGGAGATTTCCCGCTCGCCGCGGCCCTCGGCCTGCATTCGTTTGACCGCGCTGTCGAAGCACTTCTGCACGATGTTGCGGATCTGCCGGTCGGTCAGCCCGCCGCGGCCGTCCAGCTTCAGCAGCAGCGGTACGTTCTCGCTGGGCTGCGGCAGCGGCGTCAGGTTGCGCGACATGCGGTAGCGCTTGAGGTAGCCGAGCAGCTCGCTGCCGACCGAGATCCGCCGCTCCTTGCCGCCCTTGCCGACGGTCACGTACCACCAGGCACCGTCGCCGTCCTGCTGGAAGGCCTGCATGGTCGGATGCCAGTCGGGACGCCCGGCCAGCTCGGAGATGCGCAGGTACAGGGAGAACAGCACGACTACCACGAACAGCGTGCGTTCGTGGCGCTCCGCGTCCTGGTGGGCCATCCACTCCGCGGTCTCGATGACGAACGCCCACTGCAGCGGGTTGAGCACCTTGCCCTCGATCGAGGGCGCGCGCTTCTCGAAGAAGCGGCCCGGCTCCTCGATGGCGCGGAACGGATTGTCGAGCAGCGTGTTCTGCCCGATCAGGAAGTCGTAGAAGGAACAGCAGATGGTGAAGGCCTGCTTCAGCGAACTCGCGGTGACCTTGTAGTGCTCCGGCGCCTGGCGTGGCATGCCGGTCTCGTCGGCGAGCTTGCGCGCCGCCTTGCTGCCGAGGCTCTCGTAGGGGCGCCACTGCGGATTGGGCACCAGCTCGCCGGGCTCCTCGCCGGCGATGAAGCGCCGCCGCACTGCCTGGCCGACCCACTCTATGTCCGGTTCGCGACAGAAGCCGAGGAAGGCCTCGGCGTCCTCGCGGGTCAGCCTCAGCACCGAACTCCCCTTCTTCAGCCAGCTCCACAGCAGCAGCCGCTCCACCTGGATGCGGTAGGCCTTGTAGGTGGTTTCCCAGCCGGCGTAGTCGCGCAGGAAATCCCGGGTGTGCAGGTAATCGTTCTTGGCCGGAAGCTCCGGTTCGAGCCTGTTCAGAAAACGCACGACGAAGCGGTTTTCGAACACCAGGCTGCCTGGGGACAGCGCCAGGAAGCGTGCATAGGTGTCGAACAGCGGCTGGGGAATGAGTTCGGTCATCGGGCAAGGGGTCTGTCGGGTGGCTGGATGTCAGGATACATATTCCGATTATAGGCATAATCGGAATACTTCCTGCCCCCGATACGTGCGAAAGCCCGGCTCGAAGCCGGGCTCTTGCCCCTACCCGCTCAGAAGAACGCCTGGATGCCGGTCTGCGCCCTGCCGAGGATCAGCGCATGGATGTCGTGGGTGCCTTCGTAGGTGTTGACCACCTCCAGGTTGACCAGGTGCCGGGCGATGCCGAACTCATCGCTGATGCCATTGCCGCCCAGCATGTCGCGGGCCAGGCGGGCGATGTCCAGCGCCTTGCCGCAGCTGTTGCGCTTCATGAGCGAGGTGATCTCCACCGCCGCGGTGCCCTCGTCCTTCATCCGTCCCAGGCGCAGGCAGCCCTGCAGGCCCAGGGCGATCTCGGTCTGCATGTCGGCCAGTTTCTTCTGGATCAGCTGGTTGGCAGCCAGCGGGCGGCCGAACTGCTTGCGGTCGAGCACATACTGCCGCGCGGTGTGCCAGCAGGCCTCGGCGGCGCCCAGCGCGCCCCAGGCGATGCCGTAGCGCGCCGAGTTCAGGCAGGTGAAGGGCCCCTTGAGGCCGCGCACCTCGGGGAAGGCGTTCTCCTCGGGAACGAACACCTCGTCCATGACGACCTCGCCGGTGATCGAGGCGCGCAGCCCGACCTTGCCGTGGATCGCCGGGGCGGACAGCCCGGCCCAGCCCTTCTCCAGCACGAAACCGCGGATGTCGCCGGCCTCGTCCTTGGCCCAGACCACGAACACGTCGGCAATCGGGCTGTTGGTGATCCACATCTTGCTGCCGGTCAGCCGGTAGCCGCCGTCGACCTTTTTCGCCCGACAGGCCATCGAGCCCGGGTCGGAGCCGTGATCGGGCTCGGTCAGGCCGAAGCAGCCAATCCACTCGCCGCTGGCCAGCCTGGACAGGTACTTCTGCTTCTGCGCCTCGGTGCCGAACTCGAAGATCGGCAGCATCACCAGCGAGGACTGCACGCTGAGCATCGAGCGGTAGCCGGAGTCGATGCGCTCGACCTCGCGGGCGATCAGCCCGTAACACACGTAGTTCAGGCCGCTGCCGCCGTATTCGGCCGGAATGGTCGCGCCGAGCAGGCCGGTCTCGCCCATCTCGCGGAAGATCGCCGGATCGGTGTGCTCCCGGCGGAAGGCTTCCAGCACCCGCGGGGCCAGCCGCTCGGCGGCGAACTTGCGGGCGCTGTCCTGCACCATGCGTTCCTCGTCGCTCAGTTGCTGGTCGAGCAACAGCGGATCTGCCCAGTTGAAGCTTGTGTGGTTGGCCATGTCGGTATTCCTGTCTTGTTGTTCTATCGCTAGTGAATTCAGTGTCCGGGCGAAACCGGCATCAGTCCAGCCGTTCGACGACGCAGGCGATTCCCTGCCCCAGGCCGATGCACAGGCTGACCAGCACATGGCGCCCGCCGGTGCGTTCGAGCTGGCGCAGCGCGGTCAGCACCAGACGCGCCCCGGAGGCGCCCAGCGGATGGCCGATGGCGATGGCGCCGCCGTTGGGATTGAGGCGCGGGTCGTCGTCGGCCAGCCGGGTGCAGCCCAGCACCTGGGCGGCGAAGGCCTCGTTGATCTCGATCACGTCCATATCGGCCAGGCCCAGTCCGGTGCGCTGCAGCACCTTGCGGATCGCCGGCACCGGGCCTAGGCCCATCAGCCGCGGCTCCACCCCGGCGATGGCGCCGGCGTAGCGGCCGAAGGGCGAGCGCAGGCCGTCGTAGATATAGGCTGTCATGCCGATTGCTCCTGTTGTTCCGGGGTGTCGAGCGGCAGGCCGAGCTGCACGTGGCGAGCGACGCTGCCGAACAGCATCGCCCCGAACCCGAATACGACTACTACCCCAGCCAATGGGTCGAGCCCTACCTGGGACGCCGCCGGCAGAACGGCTTCGCCCTCTACGAAGTCCTTGGCATCGACCGCAGGGACCTGCAGCGGCGCGAGCAGCAGATGCTGCGCAACTACTCATTCTTCGATGCGCCAGTCGGCCTGCTGGTGACCCTCGACCGCCGCCTGAATACCGGCAGCTACATGGACCTCGGCATGTTCATCCAGAACATCCTCGTCGCCGCCCGCGGCCAGGGGCTGCACAGCTGCGCCCAGGCTGCCTTCGCCCCTTTCCATGCCGCCGTGCGCCGGCATCTGCCGTTGTGCGAAGACGACCTCCTGGTTTGCGGCATCGCCCTGGGATACGAGGACACCCAGGCCCCGGAAAACCGCCTGCTGACCGAGCGGCAGCCGGTCGAGGAGTTCGCCAGTTTCCATGGCTTCAGCGAAGTAGCAGAAGGCGCCTGCTGAGCCTTGCTCCCCGCCGGGCCGTCAGGACTCCTCCTGCCGCTCCGGGGCGGTTTCTTCTGACGTGAGCCGCGCCCTCTCCTGCTCGCTCACGATTGTCTGCCGCAGCAACTGCAGCTCCGTGTTGGCCGCCGCCAGGCCGATGTGCAGCGCCTGCGCCTCCTGGCGCTGCGTATCGAGAGCCGCTTTCAGCTCGCCCGTTTCCGCCTGCAGCAGACCCAGGCGATCCTGCAGAACCTCTCTGGCGGCATGAGACTGGGTGAGCTGGCCGTGTAGCGCGGCCAGCTCGCCGGCCTGCCGTTCCAGCCGGTCGCGCTGTTCGCCCAGCTCCTTCGCTCTATAGGCATTCTCGCTGGCCAGGCGCTCGTTGGCGCGGTTCAGCTGGGTCACCTCGTCCTGTTTGAGGATCAAGGTCTGCTGCAGCTGGCGCAGCTCCATCTGCACCTGTTGCAGCTGGGCTTCGTGGCGGCGCTGCTCCTGTTCGCGCTGCTCCTTGCTGGCCTGGCGGTAGTGCTCCAGCGCCTCGCGGCTGTGCCGGTGCTTCTCTTCCAGCGAGCGCACCTGCTCGTCGCGATCCTTCAGGTGCGCAGCCTGATCCTGATTGGCCTGGCGCAGGCGCGCCTGCTCGACCTCGGCCTGCTGCAACTGCTCGCGGCTGTGCTGGTGACGCTCCGTCTCGGCTTGCAGCTGGCCTGAAAGGCTGTCGACCTGCCCCTGTAACTGGCCGATCTGCTCCTGCGCCTGGACCAGGCGCGCCTCGAAGTCCGCCCGCTCGGCGTCGCACTGCTGGCGCATCCGCGCAACGGTTTCCTCGGCCTCGCCCTGCAGGCGCGCGGCCAGCGGCGCGATCAGTGCGGCCAGTTCGTCGCTCAGGCCGACGGCACTCCTCGCCTGCCCGGCTTCGCTTTCCTCCAGCTCCTTCAGGTAGCGATGGATGGTGGTCTTCGAGCCGGTATTGCCCAGCTCGACGCGTACCGCGTCGATGCCGGGATGTTCGCCGCGGGCCAGCAGCGCCTGCCGCGCCCGCATGACCAATGCCTTGTTGATGCCGCCACGTGCCATGGAAGTCTGCTCTTCGGATTATTTCGTACTGTTTTACATATTACGTAATTACATATTAATTTTCAGCTTTCACAACGATAAAAGTCGCTATTTCTGATACTTGATAATGAAGTATTATCCGCTGACAGACCCGCAGGCAGCTGCGAGAATGGCGCTTTTCGTACTGGAGACGGGCAATGAGCGATATCGAGCGCTACCTGCAGGCCGGCACGCGGGAGAACACCCGGCGCAGCTACCAGGCGGCCATCGAGCACTTCGAGGTGAGCTGGGGTGGCTTTCTGCCAGCGACCGGCGACAGTGTGGCGCGCTATCTGGTCGCCTACGCCGACAAGCTGTCGCTCAACACGCTGAAGCTGCGCTTGGCTGCCTTGGCCCAGTGGCACGTCACCCAGGGCTTTCCCGATCCGACCAAGGCGCCGGTGGTGCGCCAGGTGCTCAAGGGCATCCGCGCCCTGCATCCGGCGCGGGAAAAGCAGGCCGCGCCCTTGCCGCTGCAGCATCTGGAACAGGCCGTCGGCTGGCTCGACGGCGAGGCCGCCAGCGCCAGCGACCGTGGCGACGCCGCCACCCTGCTGCGCTGCCGGCGCGACGCCGCGCTGCTGCTGATCGGTTTCTGGCGGGGCTTTCGCAGCGACGAGCTGTGCCGCCTGGAAGTCGAGCGCATCCAGGCGGTGGCCGGCGTGGGCATGGAGATCCACCTGCCGCGCAGCAAGGGCGACCGCGACTTCCTCGGCACCACCTGCCGTGCCCCGGCGCTGAAGCGGCTGTGTCCGGTGCAGGCCTATCTGGACTGGATCGAGCTGGCCGGCCTGGCGCAGGGACCGGTGTTCCGCCGCCTCGACCGCTGGGGCAACCTCGGCGCGGACGGCCTCAACCCCAACAGCCTGATCGCCCTGCTACGGCAGATCCTGGAGCGCGCCGGAGTACCGGCCGCGTCGTACAGCAGCCACTCGCTGCGCCGCGGCTTCGCCACCTGGGCCGCCGCCAACGGCTGGGACCTCAAGAGCCTGATGGGCTACGTCGGCTGGAAGGACATGAAATCGGCCATGCGCTACATCGATCCCACCCTGTCCTTCGGCGGACTGGCTGCCAGGCCGCTTCTGGACAGCGATGCCGCCCCCCTGGCGAAGCTCCCCGATGCGTTCTAGCGCATACCTCGCCCTTGTCTTTGATTACAGCTTTGATGGATTGCTTGAGAGGTTGGTTGGGTGGAATATCTCTCTGCCCTACATTTCCGATTTCAGTAAATACATAAAAGGTTCGTTCCCATCGGGGGCCAGTGCCGGGCTTTCCCGTTATCGAATGAGGGGTCAATGCTCCGGCCTGGCTGGCCAAAGGCGATCGGCTATGGTTTCAGAGAGATGGCAGCATCATGGGAGGACAGTCATGAGCAGCGCCGAGCAACGGCTGTGCCTCTATACCGCCGTCGAACTGGAACCGGTGCTGCAACGCATGACACAGCAGGCCGCCCGGCTCTTCCAGCCGGGACGTCCGCTGTATGTGGTGGGGCTGTTGCGACGCGGCGAGCCGCTCGCCCGGATGCTTGCCGAACGGCTGCAACCGCTGCTCGGACTGGCCGAACTGCCGGTCATCCCCCTGCGGGTCAAGCGTTATGCAGACGACCTGAGCCTGCTGCACCCCGCCACCCTGCTGGAGGAAAACCCGGTCCTCGCCGGCCTGGAGCTGGCCGGCGCCACGCTGCTGCTGGTCGACGACGTGCTCTATGGCGGCCATTCGCTGCTACGCAGCTGCGCCTACCTGAGCCGGCTGGGGGCTGGCGAGATACGTACCGCGGTGCTGGTCGACCGCTGCGTGAGCAGCCAGCCGGTACATGCCGATGTCTGCGGGGTTCGTCTGCAGATCGCGCCGGGGGATATCATCGACTGTCAGGTGCCGCCCTACGAGGCGGAGTTCTGCATCGAGCTGTGCCGGCGATAAAGACGCCCTGCCCGGCTCAGCCGGCCAGATGCTGAAGGAACCACTGGCCGGCCAGTCGCTCCACCTCCTCCAGGGTGCCCGGCTCCTCGAACAGGTGGGTGGCGCCCGCCACCACCGCCAGATCGTGCGGACACTGCAGCCGCTCGGCGGCCTGTCGGTTCAGCGCGAGGACTTCGCTGTCCAGCTCGCCGACGATGAACAGCGAGGGCGCGCGCACCTTGTCCAGCACATCGGCCGCCAGATCGACGCGCCCGCCGCGGGAAACCACTGCAGCGATGTCGGTCGGACGCGCCGCGGCGGCGATCAGCGCGGCGGCGGCACCGGTGCTGGCGCCGAACAGGCCAATCTTCAGGGCACGCAAGTCGGCATTGGCGCGCAGCTGGTCGACCACCCCGCTCAGCCGCTCGCCGAGCAGCGGGATGTCGAAACGGAACTGGCGAGTCACCTCGTCGATGGGCTGTTCCTCCTCGGTGAGCAGGTCGAACAGCAGGGTGGCCATCCCCAGACCGTTGAAAAAGCGCGCGACGCTACGATTACGCGGACTGTGCCGGCTGCTGCCGCTGCCATGCACGAACACCACAAGCCCCTGCGCGTCCTCCGGAGCGATCAGGTCGCCATGCAGCCTGACCTTGCCCAGGGGGAAACGCATCGGTTGCGGTACAACAGGACTCTTCATGCTTGTCTTTCTCCATTTTTCTTTTTTTCTGACCATGCCCGCTGCAGCAGCTCCTGCACTTCGCGGTCGGAAACCTGGCTGAAATCGCGGTACCAGTAGCCGATCGCGCTGAGCTCCTGCGGCGTGTACAGGCAGATTACCCGATCTGCCAGCCGGCGTAGCTGACCGACCGTTTCCGGCGCACCAACCGGCACGGCGACGATCACGCTCGTCGCCCCCAACCGCCTCACCGCCTCGATGGCCGCGCGCATGGTGGCGCCGGTCGCCAGACCGTCGTCGATCAGGATCACCGGGCGCTCGCGCAGCGACGGCTGCGCCCGCTCCCCGCGATAGGCATGCTCGCGCCGCTGCAGCTCCTGGAGCTCGCGATCGGCGACGTGCTCGATGGTGGCCGGCGGTACATGGGCGTAATGGACGATGTCCTCGTTCATCACCTGCACCCCGCCGCTGGCGATGGCGCCCATCGCCAGCTCCTGATGCCCTGGCAGGCCGAGCTTGCGCACCACCAGGATGTCCAGCTCCAGTCCCAGGCGGCTGGCCACCTCGTAGGCCACCGGCACTCCGCCGCGCGGCAGGGCCAACACCAGGGCATTTGTCCAGGGTCCTTGCGAGCTCAGGTGTTCGGCCAGGTTCCGGCCGGCCTGGACCCGGTCGGGAAAAGGAATGTTCAGGCTCATTTGCACGGCTCCGCTGCACTTCTATGCTTTGAGTCTGGCCCAATAAAACCGCGCCAGGGATGGACAGTCGGAAATCGCGACGGATAGCCGGACACACCATGCAGCGAGGTGCTCGTCATGGACAAGCAGCGTCAGAGTCAGAGCGATCAACTGTTCAAGCCCGAACTCCACGACCCCTATCTCCGCCACTGGCATGCCCACGGCAATGCGCTCTGTCCGGAATGCGGGGTCTCCTACCAGGCCGGACGCTGGTCTTGGCAGGGGCTGGACGACGCCGAGCATGCCGAGCGCTGCGTCTGCCCGGCCTGCCGGCGCATCGCCGACAAGGCCCCGGCCGGCAACCTGACCCTGGCCGGCCGCTTCGTCAAGGAGCACTCGGACGAGATCTGCAACCTGCTGCGCAACACCGAGGCGCTGGAAAAGCGCGAGCATCCCCTCGAACGGCTGATGACCATCGGCGACGATCCCGAAGGGCTGGTGGTGACGACCACCGGCATGCATCTGGCGAACCGCCTGGGGCATGCGCTGGAAGCGGCCTACAAGGGCCATGCCGACTACCACTACAGCGACGACCAGACCCTGGTGAGGGTCCGCTGGGAACGCAACTAACTACTAACTGAAGGAATGGCGCTAGCTCAGCAGGGCCGGCGCGCATCCTGCTCCTCGGCGAGCCGGTCGAGATAGCGGTCGTAGCGATAGACCGGCCCTTCCTGACAGGCTGAGCTGCGCCCGACATGGCAACGCCCGCAACGGCCCATGCCGCACTCCAGACGCCGCTCGATGGACAGCCAGATGGCCGTCGGCGGCATGCCGTGCACCAGGCAGAGTTCGGCGGCGCTCTGCATCATCGGCTCCGGGCCGCAGCAGAGCACGGCCTCCGGGAGCTGAGCGGCGAGCTGGGCCTGCAGCGGCTCCAGCGGGCTGCCCCCGACGCGCCCGTCCTCCCGCCGCTCGAGGATCTCGATGAGTTCCAGAGCGCCCCGCCACTGCGCGCGCTCCCGGGCCAGCACCTGGTGGCCGGGGCTGCGCGCGCCGTAGACCAGGGTCAGGGCATCCTGCCGGCCGCCGCGGATCAGCGCCTCGATCAGCCCGGCCAGCGCCGCCAAGCCGCTGCCGCCGGCGACCACCAGTACCCGCCGGACGCCCGAGAGGTCCGGCCAGCCGATGCCGAAGGCTCCGCGATAGCCCAGCCGCGCGCCCGGCTCCAGCCCGAACAGGGCCGGACTCATCGCGCCCTCCTTGCGAATCAGCGCGGAGAAGCGCCCCTGCCAGTCCGGCGGGCGGACGTAGCTGAAGGGCGCCTCGCCCACGCCGGGGACCGTCAGCATGAAGAACTGGCCGGGCATCACGGCCTGATCGCCGGGTCGCGGCGACTGGAGGGCGAAGCTGAACTGCCGGCATCCCTCTCCTTCGTCATGGAACTCGAGCAACTGCATGGGCCGCGGAACCAGGCTGACCATGATGATTCAATCCTCTGCATAAGATGCACACGACAGGCGGAAGCGCCCAGCCGCTGGCGCAAGCGGCGGCCATGGCGAGGGAATACTATCCTTTCCCCATCGAGCACTGCCCGGTATTTCGTCGCCTGCCCCGGCCGGGACATGGTATTCGGCCAGGCATGTGCTTGACTGAGGTGCGGTTGAACTTTCCTTTTCCATCAACCACATGGAGGAAATAACCATGGCTCAAGCAAATCAGAACGTCCCCGCAGGCAAGGAGCAGCAGCCCCAGCAGTCCCAGCAGCCAACGGCCGCCTCTACCGATCCCTGGCGTCCTCTGAGCAACCTGCGCCGGCAGATCGACCACCTGCTGGAGGACTTCGACCGCATGTCGCCGTTCTGGCCGACGGGACGCAGCGGCTTCGAGATGGAGCCTTTGAGTCGGGGCGCCGGAGGCATGGCCAGCATGCCGGCGGTGGACATCGTCGAGCAGGACAAGGCCATCCTCATCACCGCCGAACTGCCCGGCATGGACGAGCAGAACATCGAGCTCAAGGTGTGCAACGGCAACCTGATGCTCAAGGGCGAGAAGAAGAGCGAACGCGAAGAGAGCAGCAAGGGCCGCTACCTCTGCGAGCGCAGCTATGGCGCCTTCCAGCGCAGCTTCGCCCTGCCGGACAGCATCGACGCCGACAAGATCGAAGCCCGCTTCGACAAGGGCGTGCTGAGCATCACCCTGCCGAAGCGCCCCGAGGCACAGCAACCAGAACGCGTCATCGGCATCAACAAGCCGGCGACCCAGTCCACCACCCATTGATCGCGCGGAGCTGACAGCAATCTGGAGCGCATGAGGAACCCCCTGGGGGCGCGGGTGATCGAGGCCACAACCGGCCGCCATCACCGGACCGCGCCCCAGCCAAAGCCCAAGGCATTTGCCCCCTCCCCGATACGTGCACCGACACACCGATCGCTCGATCGCCGGGATGGCGCCTGCTGGCGATGCCCTGAACGACTCACCCACAAGCGCAAGCAGCCCCACAGCCCCGCCCCTCACTCCGGCAGACGCGGCTCCAGGGACTTGGGCTCGGGCAGCTCGGTCATGGTCGCCTCGGTCAGCAGCAGGATGCTGGCCACCGACACCGCATTCTCCAGCGCCACCCGCACCACCTTGGTCGGATCGATGATGCCGGCCTCGAACATGTCGACATAGCGGTTCTGCGCAGCGTCGAAACCGATGCTGCCCTGTTCGGCGAGCAGCCGGGCGACCACCACGCCGTCGTCCACCGCGGAGTTCTCGGCGATGGTCCGCACCGGCATCTCCAGGGCGCGACGCAGGATCTGCAGGCCGGTGCGCTCGTCGCCCTCGACCTGCGCCTCCTCGGCGAGCAGCGCCGGCACCACGCGCAGCAGCGCCAGACCGCCGCCGGGCACCATGCCTTCGGCGATGGCCGCCTTGGTCGCGGCAATGGCATCATCCAGGGCATCCTTGCGGGCCTTCATCTCCGCCTCGGTCGGCGCCCCGGCGCGGATCACCGCCACGCCGCCGGCGAGCTTGGCCAGCCGCTCCTGCAACTTCTCGCGGTCGTAGTCGCTGCCGGTCTTGTCGAGCTGTGCGCGGATCTGCTTCATCCGCGCCTCGAGCGCCGCCGAATCGCCGGCGCCGCCGATCAGGGTGGTGCTTTCCTTGTCGACCACCACGCGCTGGATACGGCCGAGCTGGGCCAGGGTGGTGTCCGCCAGGCTGCGTCCCAGATCGCGGCTGATCACCTCGCCGCCGGTCAGCACGGCGATGTCTTCCAGCATTTCCTTGCGCCGGTCGCCGAACCCCGGCGCCTTGACCGCCACCGCATGCAGCACGCCGCGGATGTGGTTGAGGATCAACGTGGCCAGGGCCTCGCCCTCGATGTCCTCGGCGATGAACAGCATTGGCCGGCCGGCCTTGGCGACCTCCTCCAGCAGGGGGATGAGGTCCTGCAGCAGGCTGACCTTCTGTTCGCAGAGCAGGACGAAGGCATCCTCCAGCACCACCTGCATCTTCTCGGGATCGGTGACGAAGTACGGCGACACGTAGCCGCGCTCGAACTGCATGCCCTCGACCACCTCGAGGATGGTTTCGGTAGTCTTCGACTCCTCGACGGTGATCACGCCCTCGCCGCCGACCTTCTCCATGGCCTCGGCCACCAGCTCGCCGATCTGCTCGTCATTGTGCGCGGAGATGCTGGCGACCTGGGCCTTTTCCCGGCGCGCCAGCACCGGCCGCGACTGCGCTTTCAGGGAAGCGACGGCTACCTGGAGGCCACGGTCGAGGCCGCGCTTGAGATCGATGCCGCTGGCGCCGGCGACCACGTTGCGCACGCCGTCGGCGAAGATCGCCTGGGCCAGCACCGTGGAGGTGCTGGTGCCATCACCGACCGCCTCGCCGGTACGCTCGGCGGCCTGGCGCAGCATGGCCGCACCGAGGTTCTCCTCGGCATCCTCCAGATCCACCTGCTTGGCGATAGTCACACCATCGTTGCAGACCGTCGGCGCGCCCCACTGGCGCTGGATCAGCACCGACTTGGATTTCGGCCCCAGGGTCACGCGCACCGCGTCGGCCAGCTGGGTCGCCCCCTGCAGGACCTTCTCGCGCGCGGCGTTGCGAAACAGGATACGGGTCTTCGCCATGCCTCATCTCCTGTGGTAGTCGGGCTCGCAGACCCCTTCCGGGTGGACCACCAGCACGCTGCACGGCAATCGGTAGAGCAGCGCCTCGCTGGTACTGCCGAGAATCTCGTATTCGAAGGACTTGCGCAGACTGCTGCCCAGCACCACCACGTCGATCTCGTGGCGGCTGGCGTAATCGGTCAGGGTCGGGACCGGCGGCCCCAGCAGAAAATGCCGCTGCCTTTCCGGTACGCCGTGGCGATCGGCGAGCAGCCGGAAGGCCTCCTGGGCCGTGCTCTTCATCTTCGCCCCGAGCGTGCCCAGCCAGGGCAGGTTGAGCGTGGCGCTGCCGAACGGCTGGCCGCCCTGGGCGTTGCAGGCATGCAGCAGATGCAACTCGGCGCTGCACTGCAGGGCGAGATCGCCGGCCGCGCGGACGATCCGGTCGTTGAACTCGCTGGCCCCGTCGGTATGCACGAAGGGGTCGACCGCCGCCGCCACCTTGAGCGGCAGCGGGTTGTGCGCATCGGTCACCAGATGCAGCGGCACGGGGCAGCGGCGCAGCAGCTGCCAGTCCAGCGGGGTGACGAAGGCGCGCATCACCGCCGACTCCGGGCGCACGTCCTTGATCACCAGGTCCACTGGCATTTCCCGCACATGGGTGATGATTTCCTCCTCCGGGCGCTTGCTCCAGACCACCTCGGTGGTCACCTGCAAGCCCTGCTCACGCAGGATCGAGGCCTCCTCCTCCAGCCACTCGCGATGGCCGGCCAGGTAGCTGTCCACGGCCTGCTTCATCCCCTCCGGGTTGAAGCGGCCAACCGCCGCCAGGGTTTCCACATGAGTGAACAGCGCCATGTGCAGTGGCGCGCCGCTGACCCTGGCCAGGGCAGCAGCACGCTCGAAGGCCGGTGTTCGACACATGTCCGGGGTGACGACCAGCAACAGGCGTTGGAACTGGCTCATGGGGAAACCCTCCGGGGATGACAGGCCACGGTTTCATATTAGTAGGCCTGTCATGAAACGCCGGAGGGAGCGCGTGCTAGCCGGGTAGCGATTGCCGCTGCACGGCCTCCAGGAGCCCTTCGAGGGCCTGCTCCAGCGCCCCGCTGTTGTCGATGACGACGGCATCCGCCGGGCGCTCGGCCGACAGCTGCCGGGCGCGTTCGACCCGCGCGGCGATCTCCTGCGGCGTCTCCCGGCCGCGGGCGCTCAGCCGCTGCTGCAACAGCGCCGGATCGACCTGCAGCAGCAGTGGCAGCAGACGCGTGCCATAGCGCAGCCGGGCCTGATCCAGATGGGCGCGCGAGCCGTTGACCAGCACGTCCAGCCCGCGCTCCAGCCAGCAGTCGATCTCCAGGCCGATGCCATAGCGGTAGCCATTGGCGCTCCAGTGCAGGGCGAAGGTGCCGAGCGCCAGTCGCTGCTGGAACTCGGCCTCGCTCAGCCACAGATGGTTTTCCCCCTGCAGTTCGGGCGGACGGGTGATGTAGCGCGAGGCGATCAGACAGGAACCTGCACTGAGGCGTTCGCGCGCACGCAGCAGCAGGGAATCCTTGCCGGCGCCCGAAGGCCCCATCAGGTAGAACAACCGGCCATGCACGTTCATCCCTCCCCCTCGCCGTACCAGCGAACCCAGGTGCCGAAACGTTCCGGCAAAAGCACAAGAATCATGGTGTCATCCGAACGGCAATCGCAGTTTTCTAAGGATTGCTTGCTTTTAGTATTTACAGGTTGTCCCTTGCAAAGATAATGATTGCCATCATTAAAGCCATTGGCTAGCATTTTGCCCGGCATGTGACAGGGTTCAATGATTTCAGCCAGGCAGTCTGGAAACAAGAGCATTCACGTCACGGGGGATCGGTGCCCCCCGCAAGGAGGCAAATACATGATTCATCGCACCCCGTTTGCACATCAGGCGGCCCTCAAGGGCAGCCTGCTCTCCGTGCTGCTGCTGCTGGGCAGCAACACGGCTATGGCCGAGGAGATCACCGGCCAGGTGGTCGAGGTCCTGGATGGCGATACCCTCAGCCTGCTCACCTCCGACGACTGGCAGATCCACGTCCGCCTGGCCAATATCGACGCCCCCAACCCCAGCCAGCCCTACAGCGACAAGGCCCGCCAGACGCTCTCCGCCCTGGCGCTCGGCAAGCGCGCCACCCTGAAGGTGCAGGCCCGCGACATGGCCGGGCGCAGCGTGGCGCAGGTGCTCATCGAGGGCAAAGACATCAATCGCGAGATGGTCCGCCGTGGAGCAGCCTGGGTCGCCCACGACCATGCCGCGCCGCCGGTCCACCTGCTGCCCGACGAGACCGCAGCCAAGCGGGAACGCCGCGGGCTCTGGAGCCAGCCCAAGCAGGACATCGTGGCGCCCTGGGTCTGGAGCAACACCAAACAGCAGGGTCAGCAGACAATGGTTTCGAGCTGCGCCGGCCATTCCGGCACGCCTGACTGCCCCGTGCGCCGCCTGAACTGGGTGCCGCAGGACGAACAGCAACCGCGGCATTGAACAGCCGGCTCAATCCGGCAGCGCATCGGTGAAGCCGAGCGCCGCCGGCGTATCGACATCCCGGAGCACGCCGCGATCCTCGACCGCCAGCTCGTGCACCCGCCCCTCGCGCAGCAAGCGCTTCGCTCCGCGGTCGCCGTCCAGGGCCGCCAGCTCCGCCCGGCAACCCCTGCCGAAGCCGACCGGATGACCGTAGCGCCCCTGCCAGGTGGGCACCACCAGCGGGTGCTCCTCCAGCGCCCGCAGCACACGCCCGACGGTCGAAGGCAGAATGAACGGCATGTCGCCCAGGGCGATCAGCCAGCCCGCGCAATCCTCCGCATGGCTCACCGCCGCGGCGATGCTCTCGCCCATTCCCGCCGAATCCAGGATCAGGACTTCGCAGCCATGCGTCTCGCCGAGGGCGATCGCCCCGCCGTTGCCGGGCCGGGTCACCAGCAGCACCCGCTCGAGATTAGCCCGCAGCGCCAGCAGCGCATGCTCCAGCACCGCCCGTTCGCTGCCGTCGCGACCGCGGCAGCGCGCCAGCAGCTTGTCCTCGCCCGCCCCGGCAAGCGCGCGGTAGCGGCTGCCCTGCCCCGCCGCCAGCAGCACGGCGCAGATGCCGCCGCTCATGCCGGCTGCTCGCTGGCCTGACGGGCCGGCCGGCTGGCGTCGGCGACGCCATTCTTCAGCGCGACGATCTCGGCGAGCAGCGACAGGGCGATCTCCGCCGGCACCCGGCTGCCGATCGGCAGGCCGATGGGGCCGTGCAGGCGCGCGATGTCGCCTGCCGCCAGGCCGAGGAAGGCCAGGCGCTCGCGGCGCTTGGCGCTGTTGACCCGCGAGCCGAGGGCGCCGACGTAGAAGGCGCGGGATTGCAGCGCGGTGAGCAGCGCCATGTCGTCGAGGCGCGGATCATGGGTCAGCGCGACGATGGCGGTGCGTTCGTCCGGCTCGATGGCCAGCACGGCATCGTCCGGCATGCCGGGCACGAAGCGGGCGCTGCCGTCCTCCCAGCCGAAGGCGAACTCCTCGCGCGGGTCGCAGATCAGCACCTCGAAATCGAGCATCCGTGCCATCTCGCTGACATAGCGCGACAGCTGCCCCGCGCCGATCAGCAACAGGCGCCAGCGCGGCCCGTAGACCGCGCGCAGGCGCTGCCCGTCGAAGCTCAGGGCATCGCCGCGGGAAGCCTCGTGCAGACTGACCGAGCCGGTGGCCAAATCCAGCTCGCGGGCGACCAGCTCATGGTTTTCGCAGCGCGCCAGCAGCGTCTCGACCCACGCGGTCTCCAGCACCTCCTCCTCGGTCAAACGCAGGGTGCCGCCGCACGGCAGGCCGAAGCGCGCCGCCTCCTCGCGGGTCACCCCGTAGGTCACCAGGGACACCGGCCGGCCCGGCGCGCTGCGCCCGTCGTGCAGCCGCTCGATCAGGTCGTCCTCGATGCAGCCGCCGGATACCGAGCCGACCGGCATGCCGTCGCCGCGCAGGGCGAGCATGGCGCCGGGCGGCCGGGGCGCGCTGCCCCAGGTCTGCACCACCGTGTAGAGCAGCACGCGCTGGCCGGCCTGCCGCCAGGCCAGCACGCTGCGCAGAACATTCAGGTCGGCACTGTCCATCAGGCCTCCCGCCAGCCTTTCAGCTGGTCGCGGATCGGTAGTTCGCGGATGCGCTTGCCGGTGGCGGCGAAGATGGCGTTGGCCAGCGCCGGACCGACCGGCGGCACGCCCGGCTCGCCGACCCCGCCGAGCGGCACCTCGCCGGCCGGACGGACCGGATGCACGGCGATGGTCTTCGGCGCCAACGGCATGCGCGCTACCTCGTACTGGTGCAGGTTGCTCTGCTGCACCCGGCCCTCCTTGAAGCTGATCTCGCTGACCACCGTGTTGCCAAGACCCATCACGCAGGCGCCCTCCATCTGCGAACGGATGCGCTCGGGGTTGATCTGCGGGCCGCAGTCCACCGCCATGTCCGCCCGGTGCACGACCAGAGTGCCGTCGTCCCGGACCTCCACGTCGAGTACCACGGCGACGTAAGTGACGAAGCTGTAGTGCACCGCCAGCCCCAGGCCGCGGCCCCTGGGCAGCTCCCTGCCCCAGCCGGCCTGACGGGTCGCCTCCTCGACCACCGCACGCAGGCGGCCGGGGTCGATGGGATACAGGGCCGGCGATTCACCGTGGTTCCAGGTGTCGCCCAGGCTGTGCGGATCGATCCTGCGCGCCGGCCCGAGCAGTTCCAGCAGGAAGTCGCGGTGGTCCCGGCCGGCGGCGGCGGCCAGCTCGGCGATGAAGCTCTGCACGGCGAAGGCGTGGGGAATGTTCGACACCGAGCGGTACCAGCCGACCCGGGTGTGGGCTGCCGCCGCGGGGTTCTCCAGGCGCAGGTTGGGCAGCGCGTAGGGCATGCTGACGAAGCCCATGCCCAGCTCGATGGGGTTCTCGTGCCGGGGGTCCGGCCCGAACAGCGCGCCGATGCTCGGCGCCACGCTGCGGTGCAGCCAGGCGCTCGGCTTGCCGTCGGCGTCCAGGGCGCCGCGCAGGTACTCCACCGAGACGGTGTGGAAGTAGGAATGCTGCAGGTCGTCCTCGCGGGTCCACTGCACGCGCACATGGCGGCCGGGGAACTCCCTGGCCAGCACCGCCGCCTCGAGGATGAAGTCCGGCTTGGACTTGCGGCCGAAGCCGCCGCCGAGCAGGGTCACGTTGACCTTCACCTGGCCGAAGGGAATGCCCAGGCGCTCGGCGATCCGCTCGCGGGTGACCTGCGGCGCCTGGCTGGGCGCCCAGACCTCGCAGGCGCCGTCGGCGAACCAGGCGGTGGCCACCGGCGGCTCCATCGGCGCCTGGGCCAGGTGCGGAATGTAGTACTCGGCCTCGACCAGCCGCCCGCCCCTGGCGAAGACCGCTTCCACGTCGCCGGCCTCGCGCACCACCTTGCCGGGCGCTCTTGCCGCCTGGCTCATGGCCTGGCGGTAGGCGACCGAGTCGTAGGCGGCGTTGGCGCCGTCGTCCCAGTCGAGCTTGAGCGCCTCGCGGCCCTTGATCGCCGCCCAGGTGTTGGAAGCCACCACCGCCACGCCGCCCAGCGGCTGGAACTCGGAGGGCAGCGGCGAGCCGGCGATCTCCACCACCCTGACCACGCCCGGCACCTTGAGCGCCGCAGCGGCATCGAGGCTCTTCAGCCTGCCGCCGTAGACCGGCGGGCGGGCCACCACCGCGTAGAGCATGTTCTCGAAGCGCGGGTCGAGGCCGTAGACGGCGCGGCCGTTGACGATGTCGGCGCCATCGACGGAACGGGTCGACTCCTTGCCGATGTAGCGGAACTGCTCCGGCGCCTTCAGGCGCAGGCTGTCGCGTGCCGGCATCGGCAGGGCCGCGGCGGCTTCGGCCAGCTCGCCGTAGCCGAGGCTGCGCCCGCTCGGCCCGTGCACGACCTTGTGCAGCTCGGCCCGGCATTCGCCGACCGGCACCTGCCAGCGCTCGGCGGCGGCCTGCTCGAGCATCTGCCGCGCCGCCGCGCCGCAACGGCGCAGCGGCTCGAACCAGTGGCGCATGCTGCGCGAACCGTCGGTGTCCTGGTTGCCGTAGCGCTGCTCGTCGCCCGGCGCCTGCGCCACCCGCATCATCGCCCAGTCGGCCTCCAGCTCGTCGGCGACCACCATGGCCAGGCTGGTGCGCACCCCCTGGCCCATCTCCGAACGGCTGCAGACGAAGGTCACCAGCCCGTCGACGCCGAGGGTGAGGAACACCTTGGGATCGTCGACCCAGCCGTGGTCCATGCCGTCGGCGCCGTACTTGCGCTCCTCGGCGAAGGCCTCGCGCCAGCCCCAGCTGGCGGCGATCACGAGCACGCTGCTGGCCGCCATGCCCTTGAGAAAGCCGCGCCGGCTGAGGTTGGCGACGGCGAAATCGTCCATGTCCGACCGGCTCATGCC
Organism: Azotobacter chroococcum; assembly: GCF_004339665.1. Lineage (GTDB taxonomy): Bacteria > Pseudomonadota > Gammaproteobacteria > Pseudomonadales > Pseudomonadaceae > Azotobacter > Azotobacter chroococcum. Next base: position 87,977 of record NZ_SMMU01000015.1, on the reverse strand, counting down.
TTGCCCTCCCGCAGCTTGTTGGCGGCGACCTGGATGGCCGCGCGAATCCGGTTGTAGGTGCCGCAGCGACAGAGGTTGCCGGCCATCGCCGCCTCGATCTGCGCCTCGTCGGGGTTCGGGTTGCCCCTGAGCAGCGCGGTGGCGGTCATGATCTGCCCGCCCTGGCAGTAACCGCACTGGGCCACGCCGAGTTCCAGCCAGGCCTGCTGAACCACCTGCCCGACCGGGTCGGCGTGCAGCGCCTCGAGGGTGGTGATCTTCTTGCCGGCCGCGAGGCCGACCGGGGTGATGCAGGCGCGGGTCGCCTGGTCGTCGACGTGCACGGTGCAGGCGCCGCACAGGCCCATGCCGCAGCCGAACTTGGTGCCGCTGTAGCCGGCGACGTCGCGGATGACCCACAGCAGGGGCATGTCTTGCGGCACGTCGAGGGCGTGATCCTTGCCGTTGAGGTTGAGGGTGATCATCGAAGTCTCTCGATCCTGATTCCTTGGGAAGGAGCCCGGGGCAGAGCCCTGGCCTGGAGAACGTCAGCGAACGGTGGCAGCCCGGTCCGGGCCTGGCAGGCCGACAAGAGAGTTAATCTATCTCATGCACCGTTGAATCAGGTTCAATAATTCATTGATTTCACGGCAAGCATGGGAGATTTCGGATGCCGGCCTTCACTCGCGCGGACCTCGCCGACCTCAACGTGTTCATGACCATCGTCCGGCGCCGCAGCTTTCGCCAGGCGGCGCTCGAACTGGGGCTCACCACCTCGGCGCTGAGCCATTCGATGAAGAACCTGGAACTGCGCCTGGGCGTCAAGCTGCTCAACCGTACCAGCCGCTCGGTGGTTCCCAGCCTGGCCGGCAGCGCCCTGGCCGAACGCCTGGAACAGGGTTTCCAGACCATCGCCGAGGCGCTGGCCGAACTGGACACGCATCGTGACGCGCCGGTCGGCCGGCTGCGCCTCAACGTGCCCCGCGACGCCTCGCGCCTGCTGCTCGGCCCGGTGCTGCCGGGCTTCTTCGCCCGCTATCCGGATCTGCAGCTGGAAGTGGCGGTGGAGAACCGCATGATCGACATCGTCGCCGACGGCTTCGACGCCGGCATCCGCTTCGGCGGCACCGTGCCCCGCGACATGATCGCCATACCGCTGACCGGCGAACTGCGCTGGATCGTCGTCGCCTCCCCCGACTACCTGCGCCGCCACGGCCGCCCGCAGGCACCCGGGGACCTGCTGCAGCACCCGTGCATGCGCATCCGCCTGGGCGACAACTCGCCGTACAAGTGGGAGCTGGGCAACGGGCCGCAGGCCATTCACCTGGACGTCTCCGGGCCGCTCGGCGCCAACGAGACCGACATCCTGCTGCAGGCCGCGCTCGACGGCCTGGGCCTGGCCTACTGCCTGGAGCTGTACGTCGCCGCAGAGCTGCGCAGCGGCCGGCTGGAGCAGGTGCTGCCGGAGTGGTCGTCGATGGGTCCGCCCTTCTGCATGTACTATCCCAGCCGCCGCCAGTCCCAGCCCGGCCTGCGCCAGCTGATCGAGAGCATACGGGCGCTCGGCCTATGAAGATCGGCACATTGGAAGGAGTCCCTTCCGGGGATCGGCAACCCAACTGCTTTTCTTGGAGTCAACCATTGCATTGTCAAGCAAAGTGCCATCACTTACTTTGCCAGCACGAAACGGTTGTGATCGATAGAGTGCGACATGGAGTACGCGGAAAGGCCAAAGATTGGTACCAGCACGGCATTACTGCGTATGTCAGCTGCAGCGAAACAGACCCTGCATGGTTAGCACGCCCGCCTCCTTGCCGCATACTCGGCCGGGATATCCCGGCCTGCCCTTCAACGGCGAGCGCCCACTTCGACGGGTTCGCTGCCAACATTCCGCCCGAGCTGCCTCATCCCGTCATCACCGCGTGAACAGTGCTCGCCCGAGTCTCGGTGATGCATGCGCCAAGAAAGCCCGGCCATGCCTCCCACTCCGAATCCCGCATTCAACACCCAATACAACTGGAACGGACCACCCCATGAGCATCAGCCTCGCGAAGAAACAAACGATCTCTCTGGACAAGGAAGCCGGCACGGATCTGCGCAAGATCCGCATGGGGCTGGGCTGGGACCCGGTCAAGCCATCCGGCTTCTTCGGCAAGTTGCTGAACAGCGATAGTGCCGTTGACCTGGATGCCTCCTGCATCGTGGTGGACAGCGGCCAACGTCCCGTGGATATGGTCTGGTTCCGTCAGCTGACATCCACTGACGGCCTGATCGCGCATTCTGGCGACAACCGTACCGGCGACGGCAATGGCGACGACGAAACCATCTCCGTGAACCTGGAAGCACTGTCCGGCAACATCAAGCACCTGGTATTCACCGTGAACTCCTTTCTGGGGCAGACCTTCGAGAAGGTGGGCAACGCCTACTGCCGTATCGTGGATGACGTAACCGGCAAGGAACTGGCCCGCTTCAACCTGAGCGATCAAGGCCACCATACCGGCATGATCATGGCCTATCTGACCCGTACTGCTTCGGGTTGGAACGTGACCGCGGTCGGCCAGCGCAGCAACGGGCGAACCGTGGCCGATCTGGGTAACGAAGCCGTGGCAGCGGTGAACGCATGACCACGCTGTCTCCCGGCGCCAATGCGCCTCTCGCCCAAGGCCCGCTGACCGCCACGGTCAGCTTTACCCCGGTAGCCGGTGCGGATCTGGACGTTTCGGCCTTCCTGCTGGGGGCCAACGGCAAGGTCCGTGGCGATGCCGACATGTGCTTCTTCGGCCAGACCCTTGTCGCCAACGGTGCTGTTCAGCTGTCCCAGTCCGCATCCGGTCGGGTGGTCTTCAGCCTCAATCTGGACCGACTGGATGCCGCCGTGGAGAAAGTGGCCCTGACCGCCACCATCTACGAGAACAAGGCGCGCTTTGCGGCATTCCCGCATCTGACCCTGAGCGTAAGCGGTGGCATCGAAGCGCTCATCCCGACCCAGGGCATGCAGGAAACCGCGCTGATCCTCGGCGAGTTCTACCGCCGAGAGGATGCCTGGAAGTTCCGTTGTGTCGCGCAGGGCTTTGCCGGTGGTCTCGAGCCGCTGGCCACCCACTTCGGCGTCGAGATCGCGGCCCCGACCGCAAGCCCGCCAGCGACTCCCGCCCCGGTCAGCCTGAGCAAGATCACCCTCGACAAGTCTCGCGCCAGCATCAGCCTGGAGAAGAAAGGCGATGGCGACTTCGGCGAGATCAAGATCAACCTGAACTGGAACCGTCCCACTGCCTCCGGCGGATTCTTCTCCGGCCTGCTGGGCAGATCCGGCGGAGTCGATCTGGATGTGGGTTGCCTGTTCGAGCTGCAGGACGGTCGCAAGGGCGTGATCCAGGCGCTCGGCAAGGCCTTCGGCAGCTTCGATGACGCCCCGTACATTCACCTCATGGGCGATGACCGCACCGGCGCAGTCCGTGACGGCGAGTGGCTGCGGATCAACGGCAAGGAGTGGCGCAACATCCGCCGCGTACTGGTGTACGCCTTCATCTACCAGGGCGTCCCGAACTGGAATGCCACCGATGGTGTCGTAACGCTTTTCGCCCCCGGCCAACCGCCCATCGAAGTTCGTGTGAGCGAAGAAGGCGGCAATCTCGGTTGCTGCGCCATCGCCCTGCTCGAAAACGTGGCTGGCAGCGTGAAGGTGTCCCGTGAAGTGCGCTTCTTCCAGGACCAGCAGAAGGTCGATCACGCCTACCAGTGGGGCCTTCGTTGGAGCGCGGGCTCCAAATGACCCGGACAACCTGCAGGGCTTCGCCTGCCGACCGTTCCGGCCGTGAAGCAGCGGCAATCTGTCCTTGTCCAACGCCGACCCGAGGCTGACCAAGCCCCTGGTCGGCCTGAACCTGTAACCCAATCCTCCGCAAAACCATCCAGAAGGAAGTTGAAAATGGCTGTATCCCTGAGCAAAGGCGGCAACGTATCCCTGTCCAAAGAAGCCCCAGGCCTGACCGCCGTGAATGTCGGCCTCGGCTGGGATGCTCGCGTCACCGATGGCGCCGCATTCGATCTGGACGCCTCGGTATTCGTGCTCGGCGAGAACGACAAGGTGCTGAACGATCAGGCCTTTGTTTTCTACAACAACAAGAAGTCGGCCTGCGGCAACGTCGAACACCAGGGCGACAACCGCAGCGGCGAAGGCAGCGGCGACGACGAGCTGGTCTCCGTGAGCCTGGCTAGCCTGGGCGCCGAAGCCAGGAAGCTGGTCTTCGCTGTCACCATTCACGAGGCTGCCGCTCGCAACCAGAGCTTCGGCCAGGTGAACAAAGCCTACATCCGCGTGATGAACAAGGCCGGCGGCACCGAGCTCGCCCGCTTCGACCTGAGCGAAGATGCCTCCACCGAAACCGCGATGATCTTCGGTGAGTTGTATCGCCACGGCGAAGAGTGGAAGTTCAAGGCCATCGGTCAGGGCTTCGCAGGCGGCCTGGCCCCGCTGGCCGCCAACTTCGGCGTCAACCTCGCCTGATCAGTTGAAGGGGGCCTCCCACCGAGGCCTCCTTTAGCCTTTCCTCCTACTCCACAGGACTGGCCTCACGCCAGTCCGCGCGAAGCCAGCCCTGTGGAGCAGGGCCAGAACACTCGCCTGCGTCGATCGAACAAGGAATTTCCGAATGCTCGAACTCATCCAGGGCCAGCGGCTGCCCTTGTCCTCGATTACCACTTCAAGCTCCGTGGAAGTGACTTTCGACATTCAGGGCTCGCTGGCGCTCGACCTGGCCTGCTTCGGCCTCGATGCCCAAGGCGAGCTCTCCGACGACCGCTACATGGTCTTCTTCAACCAGCCGGAATCGCCCTGCCAAAGCGTGCGGCTGGTGAGTCCGACGACCTTCGGCCTCTCGCTGGCCGAGGTTCCGCCCAGCATCGACAAGCTCGTCTTCACCGCGGCCATCGACGGCCAGGGCACGCTGCGCCAGCTCGGCGCGAGCCGCTTCAGGATCGGCGACGCCGGCCTCTCCAGGGCCGCCTGCACGTTCGCCGGCGAGACCTTTGCCCAGGAGCGCGCCATCATGCTGGTGGAGTTCTACCGCAAGGATGGCGTCTGGCGGCTGAACGCAGTGCTGCAGGGCTTCAACGAGGGACTGGATGCGCTGGTATGCCACTTCGGCGGCGCGGTGGCGGAAGACGCAGCAGCCCCGGCGCCGGCAGTTGGCCACGTCTCCCTCGAGAAGAAGGTGGCTGCCGCAGCCCCGCAACTGGTGAGCCTGGCCAAGAAGGCACAGGTCAGCCTGGAGAAAGCCAGACTGACCGACGTGCATGCCCGGGTGGGCCTGATCCTCGACGGCTCGGGCTCCATGCACAACCAGTACAAGCGCGGCCGGGTGCAGGAAGTGGTGAATCGCCTGCTCCCACTGGCGGTTCACTTCGACAACGATGGCCAGCTCGACTGCTGGGCCTTCGGCGACCTGCCCCAGCAGCTCGGCAGCGTCAACCTGCAGAACTTCCACGATTTCATCGACACCGACCACGGCGGCTGGCGGAAATGGGAGCTGGGCTCACGCATCAACACCGAATACCGGGTCATCGAGCAGGCCATCGAGTTCTACCGCCGCAGCAGGAGTTCCACGCCGGTCTACATCCTGTTCGTCAGCGACGGCGGCATCTACGACAGCCGGCGCATCATCAAGCTGATCAGCGAAGCGGCCAAGCTGCCGATCTTCTGGCAGTTCGTCGGCCTGGCCGGAAGCAACTACGGCATTCTCGAAAAGCTCGACGACATGAGCAACCGCGAGGTCGACAACTGCAACTTCTTCGCCCTCGACGACCTGCACGACCTCGACGAGGAAACCCTCTACGACCGGCTGATGGAGGAATTCCCCGGCTGGCTGAGGGCAGCCAAGGCCAAGGGGATCGTCGCCTGACGGAGCGGCACTCGTCATCGGCCCTCAGCGCGCCGGCTTGCCGTCGCTCACTCCGGCGGTGTCCTCCAGCAGGCTGGCGGTCGCCGTTTGCAGGAAGGCGTTCAACTGGCGCTTCAGCGCCGCCTCGTCGGGAGCCGCGACGAGCGGCTGGCTGGCCGGATCGCTGCCGAGACGGTAGCGATAGAGTTTCGCCGCCAGGCCGGGGGGTTGCACCAGCACCCGGTCACCGCTGACCAGGGCGACCGTCTGGTCGCCGCCCGAGGGCTTGATCACGCCGAATCCCGGGCTGTCCGCCGGCTGGTCGAGCAGGTCCCGCCCCCAGCACTGGTGGCGAACCGCGCCGCCCAGGCGGCCCATGACGGTCGGCACGATGTCGAGCTGGGTACCGACGATGTCGCGGCGGGCGCCGAACTTCTCCTGCACGCCCGGGCCGATCAGCAGCAGCGGCACATTGAAGCGCAACAGGTCCATTTCCGTGAGCTGCTCGCGGCTGCCGAAGCCGTGGTCGCCGACCACCACGAACAGGGTGTCCTTGAAATAGGGCGAGTGGCGGGCCCGCTCGAAGAAGCGGCCCAGCGCCCAGTCCGCATAGCGCATGGCAGTCAGGCGCGGGTCCAGCTCGCCGAAACCGCTCACCGGCGCCACCGGCAGGTGTTCCGGCAGGGCATAGGGCGTGTGGTTGGAAAGCGTCTGCAGCAGGGCATAGAACGGCTGCCCGGCCTCGCTGCGGCGCTCGAGCTCCTCGGCGGCACGCTCGAACATGTCCTGGTCGGAGACGCCCCAGGTCGGATCGGAAAATACCGGGTCGACGAAATCGTGGCGGCCGATGAAATGCTTCATCCCCTGGCTGCCGAAGAAGCCCGACTGGTTGTCCCAGGCGAAGTCGCCGTTGTAGACGTACAGACTGTCGTAGCCCCGCGCGCCGAGCAGTTGCGGCAGTCCGGAAAAGCGCTGGCCGCCCTCGGGGGTCTGCATCAGGTATTCGAAACCGGGCAGGTTGGGGAAGCAGGCCATGGTAGCGAACATGCCCTGGTGGGTGTGGGTGCCGTTGGAGAAGAAGCGGGTGAACAGCAGCCCCTCCTGCGCCAACCGGTCGAAGTTCGGCGTGATGCCGCCCGGCGCGCCCAGGGCGCCGACGTAGTGGCCGGCGAAGCTCTCCATCAGGATCACCACCACGTTGCGGACCGGCAGGGTGCCGCCCAGCGGCGGCGAGTAGTCGCGACGGACGGCCGCGCTGCCCTCGTCGACCAGCCGGTCGGCGTTCGTCAGCAGCATCTGTCGCACGGTCTGGCGGGCTTCGCCGCTCGCCAGGGTGGCCTTCCAGAGGTGCTCGCGCTGATCGGAGAGCTGGCTGTGCACGGCGTCCAGCAGGGTCAGGCTGCCGTTGAGGCCGAGCCGGTTGGCGAACATCGAGTCGGTAGTGAAGGCGTCGCCCCAGCGCAGCGGCGGCCCCTGGCGCCAGGTTCCCCGCACCGCGAGCAGCGCCAGCGCCAGGCAGATCGAGAAGGCCAGGGCGCGGAGCGGCCAGCGGCTGCCAGCCTCCCGCCCCGCCACGGCCGGCGAGCGGGTGAGCCGGTCCAGCCGTCCGAACAGCCAGCCCAGCAGCAGCGTCGCGAGCAGCCAGGCGGACAGGTAGCGAAGCACCGGAAAGCCGTGCCAGAGCATGCTCAGCACGGTTTGCGGATCCTCCTTCAGGTACTGGAAGACCAGGCCGTTCAGGCGCTGGTGGAACTCGCGGTAGAAATCCAGCTCCAGCACGCCGAGAAACAAGGTGAGACTGGCGAGCAGGGTCAGCCAGGTGCGCAGCAGCGCCCTCGCCCGCATCGCCCGCCGGCTCGCCATGGCCAGCAGCAGGGGCGCGCAGACATAGACGACCAGGCGCAGGTCGAAGCGCAGGCCGTTGAGAAAGGCCTCAGCGAGGGTCGTGGCGGAGGCCGTGCCGATCTGCTCGCCGTTGTAGAGCAGCAGCGCCAGGCGCAGCAGGGAATACAGGGCCATCAATACGGCGGCGCAGGCCAGGGTGAAGGCCAGGTGCTGCCCGAGGGAAACACTGAAGGATGCTGGCGAAAGTTGCCGGGCTGACAGCCAGTGGTTTTTTCGCAAAAAGTCGAGCCCGACGGGACGGCTCGTAGGCATGGTTGCCGCGCTCCTGGAGGAAGTCTGCAGCAACCACTCTATTTATGGGGGCATGAAGAGCTCGTCAAAAACGGATGAACAAATCGTCAACACCGAACCTTAATGAACATGCCGCTTCCCGTCGCCATGGATATGGACCTTCTGGGCAGGCGGCGCCTCGCCCTGCGCCGGCCCCGGCGACATACTCTCGCCACCGCCATGGCGGTGCCCGGGACTGCTCTCGACCAGCATCCGGTAGCCTTCGGCATCGAGGCTCGGCAGCCGCTCGACGAAGGCCACCAGTTCCCAGATGTACGGGTCATCCATGCTCCGGCCCCAGGCCGGCATGCCCGAGGCCTTGATGCCGTGCTTGATGACCCAGAAGGCACGGGCCGGCTCGCCGCCGCTGCCGACCTTGCTCAGGTTCGGCGGCGCGGGATAGAGGCCCTTGCTCAACTCCGTCTCGGCCAGCCCCGGCGCCAGGTGGCAGCCGACGCACATGGCGTCGTAGTTGCCGGCTCCGTTGCGGACCAGCGCCTCGTCGGCAAGGCCGGGCACCTGGATGTCCCGGGCACGCACGGCGATCGAGCGTTCCCGCGCCGTCTCCAGCAGGGCATGGACCGGCGCGGCATGCGGCACATCGGCGCCCACCTCGATCAGCCCCGAATACACCACGCCGGCGCCGATCGCGGCCGAGACCAGGCCGATCACGGCCAACGTCTTGAAAACTCCCATGACTCTCCTTGATCAGCGTATTCCCATTCCAGCCAGCGGCAGGCCTCGGGGAAATCATTCTTCCGCATCGTCGCCCTCGTAGTCCTCTTCCTCGTCATCGGGCGCATTCTGATCGCTGCGATCCATGTCGTGGTCATCCATGTGCTGCTCGTGCATGTCCTCCATCATCTTCTCGTGTTCCTCCTTGTTCATCTTGTGCTCGCCGCCCATGGTGCCGCTCTTGTGCTCCTGCGACTGCCCGCTGCTGCCGGAGGAGGACTTGCCCTCCTCCTGCTCGTGGTGCGCCGCCAGCGCGGGCAGTTGCAGGGCGGCGCCCAGGAACAGGGCCAGGGAGCCGGCCAGCAGGGTCTTGCGTTTCGGGAGGGTGCTCATGGTTCGGGTTCCTCATGGCTGGATCGAGACAACGACGCCGCGGGAGATGCCCGCGCTGCCGTCAGGACAAAAATAGTTGCTCCATCGAGTTTCCCTACTCTGGCACGGCGGAAATGCCGCCTTTATTACATTTGTGTAAGGCCGGCAAACCGGAGGGCGGCCTGCATCGCAGCCGCCCGACAAGGAGTTGGCATCGCCCCGGTCGCAGCTCATCCCGGCGCACGGCACTACACTGGACTCAGATTCATCGGCTCCTTTTTCGATTTACCGGAGCGCCCGTGAATGAACAGCGAACGCCAGCGGATCCTCGATCCGGTCTGCGGCATGCCGGTCGAGGAAACCTCGGCAGCCCCCCGCACCACCTATGAGGGTCAGCCCTATTTCTTCTGCTCGCCGCATTGCCTCGAGCAGTTCGAAGCCGCACCCGGCAGGTACGCCAAAGCCCCCACAGCCCAGGCACATTCGCCGCCTGCCCAGGCCGGACAGCCGATGCAGGCGGCCTCCGGCAAGGAACGGGCGGGCCTGGCGAAGGACCCGGTCTGCGGGATGATGGTCGACAAGGCCACCGCCCTGCACAGCGAGCGCGGCGGGCGGACCTACTACTTCTGCAGCACCAGTTGCCAGCGCATCTTCGAGTCGCCGGAGGCCGAGCTGAAATCCATGCGCCGGCGGGTGACCATCGCCCTGACCGGCGTGCTGGCGCTGGCCATCCTGCGCGCCGGGGCCTTCATCGGCCTGGCCGCCGGGGCGACGATTCTCACCTGGGCGCCGATTCCCGCCCTGCCCTGGTTCACCTGGGGCATGTGGCTGTTCCTGCTGGTCACCCCGGTGCAGTTCATCGGCGGCTGGAGCTTCTACAAGGGTGCCTTCAACGCCCTGCGCAACCGCACCATCAACATGGACCTGCTGATCGCCCTGGGCACCTCGGTGGCCTACTTCTACAGCGTGGCGGTGCTGTTCTTCCCCGAGGTGCTGCCGGTGAAGGTGGACGAGCGCGCCGTCTACTTCGAGGTATCCGCGGTCATCATCGCCTTCGTGCTGCTGGGCAGGTACATGGAGGAGATCATCAAGAAGCACTCCTCGGCGGCGGTGCGCAAGCTGCTCGACCTCAAGCCCGCCACCGCCCGGGTGATCCGCGACGGCGTGGAGACGGAAATCCCCGCCGACAGCGTGATGGTCGGCGAAACCGTGGTGGTCCGGCCCGGCGAGCGCATCGCCACCGACGGCCTGGTGACCGAGGGCGCCTCCGCCGTCGACGAGTCCATGCTGACCGGCGAGTCCATGCCGGTGGAGAAGCAGCCCGGCGCCCGGATCATCGGCGGAACCCTCAACCGCACCGGCAGCTTCCGCTTCGAGGCCACGCGGATCGGCGCCGAGACGGCGCTGGCGCAGATCATCCGCATGGTCGAGGAGGCCCAGGCCAGCAGCGCGCCGATCCAGCGCATCGCCGACCAGGTGACCCGCTACTTCGTGCCGGCGGTGGTCGGCACCGCCGTGCTGGCCTTCGTCGGCTGGTGGCTGGCCGGCAACTTCCCGCAGGGCCTGCTGGCGTTCATCGCCGTGCTGATCATCGCCTGCCCCTGCGCCCTCGGCATCGCCACGCCGGCGGCGCTGATGGTCGGCGTCGGCCGCGGCGCCCAGGCCGGCATCCTGATCCGCGGCGGCGAAATCCTCGAGAAGGCGCAAAAGCTCGACACCGTGGTCTTCGACAAGACCGGCACCCTGACCCGCGGCGAACCGGCGCTCACCGACGTGCTGGCACTGGGCGGCTTCGACCGCGCTCAGGCCCTGCGCCTGGCCGCCAGCCTGGAAGCCGGCTCCGAACACCCTCTGGCCGAGGCGATACTGCGCGGCGCCCGCGAGGAAGGCATCGAGCCGGCCAGGGTGCAGGGCTTCGACTCGATTCCCGGCCACGGCGTGCGCGGCGAGATCGACGGCCATACCGTGCTGCTCGGCAACCGCCGGCTGATGGAGCGCGAAGGCGTGCCGCTGGGCGACGCCGCGGCCGAACTGGAACGCCTGCAGGCCGGCGGCAAGACCACGATGCTGCTGGCCTGCGATAGCCGGCTGGCGGCCATCGTCGCGGTGGCCGACACCCTCAAGCGCGAAGCCCTGGAGGCCATTGTCGCGTTGCGCACCGAGGGCATCGAGGTGGTGATGCTCACCGGCGACAACGCCCGCACCGCCGAGGCGATCGGCCGCGCGCTGGGCATCGACCGGGTGATCGCCGACGTGCTGCCGGCCGACAAGGCCAAGGCGATCAAGGCGTTGCAGGCTGCGGGCAAGGTCGTGGCGATGGTCGGCGACGGCGTCAACGACGCCCCGGCGCTGGCCACCGCCGACATCGGCATCGCCATCGGCTCGGGCTCGGACGTGGCCAAGGAAACCGGCGGGATCATCCTGGTGCGCAGCGACGTGCGCGACGTGGTGACCGGCATCCGCCTGTCGCGGGCGACCATGCGCACCATCAGGCGCAACCTGTTCTGGGCCTTCGTCTACAACAGCGTCGGCGTACCCATCGCCGCCCTCGGCCTGCTCAACCCGATCCTCGCCGCCGCGGCCATGGCCCTGTCGTCGCTGTCGGTGATCGTCAACTCCGCCCTGCTCAAGCGGGCGACCATCGGCAGCGCCTGAGCATCGCAGCGTGCAGGTCAGCGAACCTTCGGCAAGCCCAGGGAGATCAGCGCCGCCAGCAGCACGAAGAGGCTCGACACCCACAGGCAGGCCTCCAGCCCCCAGACCTGAAACACCCAGCCCGACAGCAGGGTGCCGAGCAGCCGGCCGAGGGCGTTGGACATGTAGTAGAAGCCCACGTCCAGCGACACGCCGTCCTCCCTGGCATAGCTGACGATCAGGTAGCTGTGCAGCGAGGAGTTGATGGCGAACAGCGCACCGAACAGCAAGAGGCCGCCGATCAGCACCGTCTGCGCGGAAAGCGTGGTGCCGAGGCCGAGGCCGAGGGCGATGGCCGCCGGCAGCCCGGCCAGCGACAGCGCCCAGGCGAAGGCCGCGCTGCCGTCCGGCAGCTGGCCGCGGCGCTTGCCGGTGAAGTACGGGGCGAACGACTGGACGATGCCGTAGCCGATCACCCAGACGGCGAGAAAGCCGCCGACCTGCCAGAAATCCCAGCCGAACACGCTGGACAGGTAGACCGGCAGCGCCACCACGAACCACACGTCGCGGGCGCCGAACAGGAACAGGCGGGCGGCGGAGAGGATGTTGATCGCCCGGCTCTTCGACAGCAGGTCGCGGAACTTGGGCTTGCTCGTCGCCTTGCCGAGATCCTTCTTCAGGGTCGCCAGGCTGGCCAGCCAGATCAGCGCCAGCACCGCGGCCATGCCCAGCACCGCGCCGGTGAAGCCCAGCCCCGCCAGCAGCGCGCCGCCGAGGAAGAAGCCGACGCCCTTGAGGGCGTTCTTCGAGCCGGTCAGGAGCGCCACCCACTTGTACAGCGTGCCCTGCTGGCCGTCCGCCACCAAGAGCTTGATCGAGCTCTTGGCGCTCATCTTGTTGAGGTCCTTGGCGATGCCGGACAGCGCCTGCGCCGCCATCACCCAGGGCACCGTGAGCAGGCTCGCCGGCACGCAGAGCATCAAGAGCGCCAGCACCTGCAGGCCCAGGCCGAGGTTCATGGTGCGGTTGAGCCCCAGGTGCGCGCCGAGCCAGCCGCCGACCAGGTTGGTGACCACGCCGAAGAATTCGTAGAAGAGAAACAGCGCGGCGATCTCCAGCGGGCTGTAGCCGAGCCCGTGGAAATGCAGCACCACCAGCATGCGCAAAGCGCCGTCGGTGAGGGTGAAGGCCCAGTAGTTGCCGGTGACCAGCAGGTACTGGCGGACCTCCGGGGAAAGGCGAGCGAGTGCGTGCATGGGAGAACCTGATGAGTCTGATCGTGCCCACGCTCCCGCGTGGGCACGTCGTCCGGACGCTCCAGCGTCCACAACAGGCTCCCACGCCGGAGCGTGGGAGCCATCACCCTACGGTGCTCAGCCGGCCAGGCCGACCTTGCGGGCCAGCTCCGCGGTGCGGTTGGCGTAGCCCCACTCGTTGTCGTACCAGGCATAGAGCTTCACCTGGGTGCCGTTGACCACCATGGTCGACAGCGCGTCGACGATCGACGAGCGCGGGTCGGTGCGGTAGTCGATGGACACCAGCGGGCGCTCCTCGTAGCCGAGGATGCCCGCGAGCGGCCCCTCGGCGGCGGCCTTGAGCAGCTGGTTGACCTCCTCCACCGTGGTCGCGCGCTCCACTTCGAACACGCAGTCGGTCAGCGAGGCGTTGGCCAGCGGCACGCGCACGGCATGGCCGTTCAGGCGGCCGCGCAGCTCGGGGAAGATCTCCGCGATAGCGGTGGCCGAGCCGGTGGTGGTGGGGATCAGGCTCATGCCAGAGGCGCGGGCGCGGCGCAGGTCCTTGTGCGGCTGGTCGAGGATGCTCTGGGTGTTGGTCAGGTCGTGGATGGTGGTGATCGAGCCGTGGCGGATGCCGAGGTTCTCGTGGATCACCTTGACCAGCGGCGCCAGGCAGTTGGTGGTGCAGGACGCGGCGGTGACGATGCGGTGCTGCGCCGGATCGAACAGCTGGTCGTTCACCCCCATCACCACGTTGAGCGCGCCCGGCTCCTTGACCGGCGCGCTGACCACCACGCGCCCGACGCCCTGGTCCAGATAGGCCTGCAGCAGGGCCACCCGGGTCATCTTGCCGCTGGCCTCGATCACCACGTCGCAATCCGACCAGTCGGTGTCGGCGATGGCCTTGTTGGCGGTGACCGGAATGCGCTTGCCGTCGATCACCACGCAGTCGCCGTCGCTGCCGGCCTCGTGCGGCCAGCGGCCGTGCACCGAGTCGAAGTTGAGCAGGTGGGCGTGGGTGGCGGCGTCGGCGGCCGGGTCGTTGATCTGCACGAACTCCAGCTCCGGCCAGCCCCAGGCGGCACGCAGGGCCAGACGTCCGATGCGGCCGAAGCCGTTGATGCCTACCTTGATGGTCATGAAGGTTTCCTCGTTTCAGAGATTCAGGGGGTTCGCGGGGCCAGCATGATAATCGCCATGCCGGCCAGGGCGACGCTGCCGCCGAGCAGATCCCAGAGCGTCGGGCGAACGCCGTCGACCAGCCACAGCCAGAGCAGGGCGACACCGACGTACACGCCGCCATAGGCGGCATAGACCCGCCCGGCCGCGGTCGGATGCAGCGACAGCAGCCAGGCGAACAGCGCCAGGGCAACGGCGCCCGGCAGCAGCAGCCAGGCGCTCCGGCCCTCCCGGAGCCAGAGCCAGGGCAGATAGCAGCCGAGGATCTCGGCCAGGGCGGTCAGCACGAAGAGCGTCAGGGTCTTCAGCATGCTGCCTCCCCGTTACCGGCCGAACTGCGCGATCCAGGCCGCATGCGCCGGATGCTGGATGGCCTTGGGCCGCAGCACCTGGACCAGGGCGACGGCTTCGGCGCGCGGCAGGCCGCGGTCGATCAGGATGCGCGCGGCGATCAGCCCGGTGCGCCCGGAGCCGCCCTTGCAGTGGATGGCGATGCTGCGCCCCTGGTCGAGCAGCTCGTGGATGCGGGCGCGCGACTGCGCCCAGGCGGCGTCGAAGTCGTCCAGCGGCACCTGCTCGTCGGCCACCGGCAGGTGGAACCATTCGAGGTTACGCCCGGCGCACAGCGCCGGCAGCGCGTCCGCCTGGTTCAGGCGCAGCTCCTCGCCCTGCATCAGGGTGATCAGCGCCTCGGCGCCGGCCGCCTGCAGGGTGTCCAGCGCACTGGCGACGCTGGTGTCCCGGGTGCCGGGGCACGGGGTGAAGATCAGGCGGCCCGGGCAGCCGGGTACATCGAGAATGTCGTGGGGGTGGGACACGGTGTTTTTCCTTGGCTCTCAAAGGGCGCGCTGGTTGACGCGCCGGGACAGTTCTTCGGCCGACTCCTTGCGCTCGGAGTAGCGGTCGACCAAGTAGTCGGCGCGGCCGCGCAGCAGCAGGGTGAACTTGACCAGTTCCTCCATCACGTCCACCACCCGGTCGTAATAGGCGGACGGCTTCATGCGCCCGGCCTCGTCGAACTCGAGGAAGGCCTTGGGCACCGAGGACTGGTTGGGGATGGTGAACATGCGCATCCAGCGGCCGAGCACGCGCATCTGGCCGACTGCGTTGAACGACTGCGAGCCGCCGCAGACCTGCATCAGCGCCAGGGTCTTGCCCTGGGTCGGGCGGATCGCCCCCAGGGTCAGCGGAATCCAGTCGATCTGCGCCTTGAACACCGCGCTCATCGCGCCGTGGCGCTCCGGCGAGCACCACACCTGGCCTTCCGACCAGAGCACCAGCTCGCGCAGCTCCTGCACCTTGGGATGGCTTTCCGGCGCATCGTCGGGCAGCGGCAGGCCGGCGGGATCGAAGATCCGCGGCTCGGCGCCGAGGCGCTCGAGCAGGCGCGCCGCCTCCTGCACCAGCAGGCGGCTGTACGAGCGCTCGCGGTTGGAGCCGTAGAGCAGCAGGATGCGCGGCGGGTGTTCGGGCTGCGCCGGCAGGCCGAGCTTGTCGAGGCTCGGCAGGTCGAGCAGCGCGGGATCGAGGTTGGGCAGGTCGTCGGGCATGGCGGTCTCCTTGGCGGCCTCAGGCGCAGATGGTCGTGCGTTCGGGGCGCTTGCGCATGCCTTCCAGACGCTCGGAGTCGGGGCGCAGCCAGTTGCGGTTGGCGGCCAGAACGGTGGCGAGCATCTCGTGCACCCAGTCCGGCAGATGCGGATGCAGGCGGTAGTACACCCACTGCCCCTGGCGGCGGTCCTCCAGCAGCCCGCTGCTGCGCAGCAGCGCCAGGTGCCGGGAAATCTTCGGCTGGCTTTCCTCCAGCGCCGCGGTCAGCTCGCAGACGCACAGCTCGCCCTCGCGGGCGATCAGCAGGGTCAGCCGCGCCCGGGTCTCGTCGGCCAGGCATTTGAAAACCGTGGTGGGGGTCAGGTGCTCGACCATGGCAGCCCTCGGGGTTCTTGCTTGAGGAGTCGGAAGGCCTGAATATATGGATTGCCGTATATTAAGTAAAGCAGGCACACTGGCTGTATCCGGTGCTTTTCCGATGCCGCCACTGGCAGCGGAGCATGGCGCATTCGGAACGGCGCATATTCGGACAAACAGATGAAGAAAACATGACCCTCGACGCGAACGGGCCGGAAAAAGGAGATGCCCCCATGTCCAGCCAATGCGAAGCGGCAGCCGCCAGGGCCGCCGGCGCCCCGCTCGGCTTCTTCGAGCGCTACCTGACCCTCTGGGTGTTCCTCTGCATCGTCGCCGGCACCCTGCTCGGCCTCTTCGCGCCGGCGGCGTCCCAGGCGGTCGGCGCGCTGGAGATCGCCCAGGTCAACCTGCCGGTCGGCGTGCTGATCTGGGTGATGATTGTCCCCATGCTGATGAAGATCGACTTCGGCGCACTGCACGAGATCTACCAGCAGAAGGCCAGCATGGGCGTCACCCTGTTCGTCAACTGGGCGGTCAAGCCGTTCTCCATGGCCCTGTTCGGCTGGCTGTTCCTCAAGCATGTGTTCGCGCCCTGGCTGCCGGCCGGCGAGATCGACAGCTACATGGCCGGGCTGATCCTGCTCGGCGCCGCGCCCTGCACGGCGATGGTGTTCGTGTGGAGCAACCTGTGCGGCGGCAACCCCAACTTCACCCTGACCCAGGTAGCGCTCAACGACCTGGTGATGGTGTTCGCCTTCGCGCCCATCGTCGCCCTGCTGCTCGGCGTGTCGTCGATCCCGGTGCCCTGGGACACCCTGCTGCTGTCGGTGGTGATGTACATCGTCATCCCGCTGGCCATCGCCCAGCTCCTGCGCCGGCGCCTGCTGGCCCGTGGCACGGCGGTCTTCCAGACGGCACTGGGGCGGATCGGCCCCTTCACCATCGTCGCCCTGCTCGCCACCCTGGTGCTGCTGTTCTCCTTCCAGGGCGAGGCCATCGTCGAGCGGCCGCTGATCATCGCCATGCTCGCCGTGCCGATCCTGTTGCAGACGCTGTTCATCGCCGCCCTCGGCTACTGGCTCAACCACAGCCTCAAGGTGCGCCACGACATCGCCGGACCCTCGGCGCTGATCGGCGCCTCGAACTTCTTCGAACTGGCAGTGGCGGTGGCCATCGTCCTCTACGGTTTCGATTCCGGCGCCGCACTGGCCACGGTGGTCGGCGTGCTCATCGAGGTGCCGGTGATGCTCGCCCTGGTGAAGCTGGTCAACGATAGCCGCGCCTGGTACGCGCGCGGCCTGCCGCACAACTGAGGAGACAAGTCCATGGAATTTCTCGAACAGCCGCCGCGCTTTCTGTTCTTCACCGGCAAGGGCGGCGTCGGCAAGACCTCGATCGCCTGCACCACCGCCATCCGCCTCGCCGAGAGCGGCAAGCGGGTGCTGCTGGTCAGCACCGACCCGGCCTCCAACGTCGGCCAGGTGTTCGGCATCGCCATCGGCAACCGCATCACGCCCGTGCCGGCGGTGGCCAACCTGTCCACGCTGGAGATCGACCCGCAGGCCGCCGCCCAGGCCTATCGCGACCGCATCGTCGGCCCGGCCCGCGGCGTGCTGGCGGAGGACGTGGTCAGGGGCATGGAGGAACAGCTGTCCGGCGCCTGCACCACCGAGATCGCCGCCTTCGACGAGTTCACCGAACTGCTGGTCGACTCCGACCTGACTGCCGCTTACGAGCACATCCTGTTCGACACCGCGCCGACCGGCCACACCATCCGCCTGCTGCAGCTGCCCGGCGCCTGGAGCGGCTTTCTCGAGGCCGGCCAGGGCGACGCCTCCTGCCTCGGCCCGCTGGCCGGGCTGGACAAGCAGCGCAGCCAGTACCGCGAGGCGGTGGAGGCGCTGGCCGACCCGCGGCGCACCCGCCTGGTGCTGGTGGCCCGCGCCCAGCAGGCCACCCTGCGCGAGGTGGCGCGCACCCACGAGGAGCTCGCCGCCATCGGCCTGCGCCAGCAGTACCTGGTGGTCAACGGCGTGCTGCCGGACAGCGAGGGCGAGCGGGACCCGCTGGCCGCCGCCGTCTGCGCCCGCGAGCAGGCGGCGCTGGAGGCCATGCCCGAAGCGCTGCGCGCCCTGCCCTGCGACCGGATCGCCCTCAAGCCGTTCAACCTGGTCGGCCTCGAGGCCCTGCGCCAGCTGCTCGACGGCGCGAGCGGCGTGCTCCCCGAAGCGCCGGCCGCCGTCCCCGCGCTGCAGGCCCCCAGCCTCGCCGAGCTGGTCGACGAGATCGCCGCCGCCGGCCACGGCCTGGTGATGCTGATGGGCAAGGGCGGCGTCGGCAAGACCACCCTCGCCGCCGCGGTGGCGGTGGAGCTGGCGCACCGCGGCCTGCCGGTGCACCTGACCACCTCCGACCCGGCCGCCCACCTGGCGGAAACCCTCGACGGCTCGCTGGACAACCTCAGGGTGAGCCGGATCGATCCGCACGCGGCGACCGAGGCCTACCGCCAGCACGTGATGGCGACCAAGGGCGCCAAGCTGGATGAGGCTGGCCGTGCGCTGCTGGCCGAGGACCTGCGCTCGCCCTGCACCGAGGAGATCGCCGTGTTCCAGGCCTTCTCGCGGGTCATCCGCGAGGCCGGCCGCACCTTCGTGGTCATGGACACCGCGCCGACCGGCCACACCCTGCTCTTGCTCGACGCCACCGGCGCCTACCACCGCGAGATCCAGCGGCAGATGAGCGCCAGCGGCATGCGCTTCAGCACGCCGATGATGCAGCTGCAGGACCCGCAGCAGACCAGGGTGCTGCTGGTCACCCTGGCGGAAACCACGCCGGTGCTGGAAGCCGCCAACCTCCAGGCCGACCTGCGCCGCGCCGGCATCGAGCCCTGGGCCTGGGTGATCAACAACAGCATCGCCGCTGCGCGGACCGACTCGCCCCTGCTGCGCCAGCGGGCACGCAACGAACTCGCCGAGATCGAGGCCGTGGCCCACACCCATGCGCACCGCCACGCCGTGGTGCCGCTGCTCGCCGAGGAACCGATCGGCGTGCAGCGCCTGCTGGCGTTGAGCAGGCCCGGCAGCCATTGACGACAAACGGCAAGAAGTACGCGCCCAGGCGCACTGCTCGGGCCTGCCGCTGGCGGTGACCTTTTCCTGATCTCCTCGCCGCTGGTGGACCTGGCCTCGGTGATCCTGCTGGCGAGCATCTTCAACTGGTCGATCGCCATCGCCTACGTGCTGGTCGGCATCGTGCTGGCGGTGCTCGGCGGCACGCTGATCGGCCGGGCGAAGATGGAAAACAATGTCGAGGCCTTCGTGCTGCACAACAAGGTGCTCGATCTGCCGCAGGAACAACTGACCCTGCGCGACCGCCTGAACTACGCTCGGGAACAGGTCGCCGAAGTCATCCAGCGCGTCTGGCTGTACGTGCTGGTCGGCGTGTGCATCGGGGCGGCGATCCACAACTGGATACCCGAAGCGCTGATCACCACCCTGCTCGGCGAGGAACGCTGGTGGTCGGTGCCGCTGGCGGTGCTGGTCGGCGTGCCGATGTACGCCGACATCTTCGGCACCCTGCCGATCGCCGAGGCACTGGTGGCCAAGGGCGTCGGCCTTGGCACCGCGCTGGCCTTCATGATGGCGGTCACCGCGCTGTCGCTGCCCTCGCTGATCATGCTGAGAAAGGTGGTCAAGCCGCGGCTGCTGGCGCTGTTCTTCGCCATCGTGGTCGCCGGCATCGTGCTGATCGGTTTTCTGTTCAATACCTTCGCCCACCTGTTCGTCTGACCTGGAGAAATCCCCATGATCGTCAAAATCCTCGGCTCCGGCTGCAAGAAGTGCGTCACCCTCGCCGAAAACACCAAGACCGCACTGGCCAGCCTGGGCCGCGAGGCCGAGGTGGTGAAGGTCACCGACTTCGCCGAAATCGCCGCCCACGGCGTGATGTCGACCCCGGCCCTGGCCATCGACGACAAGGTGGTGTCGGTGGGCAAGGTGCTCAGCACCGACGAGGTCGAGGCGCTGCTCAAGGCTCAGTGACAGGCACGCGGCGGGTTTTGCCGCGATAGATCGGCTATGCACCGGGGTGCGTCGGCCCTGGTGGGCTGAACACGGTAGCAATCCCCTTCCTTTCCACCCTTCGGGCGGCGAGCGTCAGCGAGAGGGAGGGGAGGCTGTCAAAGACCCTTCTGTCTCAGCCAGCGCCTGATACAGCGCAGCCCGCGGCCGTCGTCCGTCGGCCGGGATTTCGGCTCAGGCGCTCAAGTTCGACTTGCGCAACTACGCTTACGACGGCGCGCTGCAGTGGCTAGCGGCGCGCCTGTATCGGGGCCGGACCACCGACTTTCGTCCCCCGCGGCGCCTTCGCACCGGTGTATCCAGGGCCCGCACCCTTGCCCTGAGCACGACGGGTGCGGCGATCTCCAGAGGCAGTTCTTCAACTCAGTCAGCAGGCAGGAGAACCATCATGAGCAAGATCGACGTTGTGCTGTGCAACCCCGTACGTACCGCGATTGGCACCTTTGATGGTGCGCTCAAGAATGTGCCGGCGCCGGACCTGGGCGCCACGGCGATTCGCGAGAGCCTGGCACGTTCCGGCCTCGCCGCCGACAAGGTCGAGTCCCTGGTCATGGGCAACGTGATCCAGGCCGGCGTGAAAATGAATCCGGCCCGCCAGGCCGGCATCGCGGCAGGCCTGCCGGTGGAGCTGCCCGCCCTCACCGTCAACCGCGTCTGCGGCTCGGGGGCCCAGGCCATCGCCAGTGCGGCGCTGGAAATCTGGTCGGGCCTGACCCACTGCGCCATTGCCGGCGGCATGGAGAACATGGATCAGGCGCCCTACCTGATGCCCCAGGGCCGCTGGGGCGCCCGGCTGGGCGATGTCACCATGCACGACAGCATGCTCTGCGACGGGCTGAACGACGCATTCAGCGGCCAGCATTCCGGCTGGCATACCGAAGATCTGGTCAGCCGCTGCGGCATCTCGCGTGACGATCAGGACCGCTGGGCCCTGCGCTCCCAGCAGCGCTTTGCCCAGGCCCAGGCGGCGGGGCTGTTCGAGGCTGAAATCGCTACCGTCGAAGTGCCCGGCCGCAAGGGTCCGACCCTGTTCGCCAGGGATGAGCACAACCGCCCGGAGACCACAGTCGAGTCGCTGGCCAGGCTCAAGCCGGCGTTTCGTCAGGACGGCACCCTCACCGCCGGCAATGCGCCGGGACTCAATAGCGGTGCGGCCGCCATGCTGGTGGCCGAGCGTGGCTGGGCGGAGCGCAATGGCCTGGTTCCCATGGCGCGGCTGGTCAGCCATGGCGTGGGCGCGGTCGAGCCGGGCCTGTTCGGCCTGGGACCGGTGCCCGCGGTACGCCAGGCGCTGACCCGGGCGGGCTGGTCGGTGGCGGATGTGGAGCGGGTCGAGATCAACGAAGCCTTCGCGGCGATTGCCCTGGCTTGTCTTCGCGAACTCGGTTTTGCCGAGGAGAGAGTCAACGTTGAAGGTGGCGCCATTGCCCATGGCCACCCGATCGGTGCGAGCGGCGCGGTGCTGACCACCCGTCTGCTGCATGCCATGCAGCGCAGCGGTGAACGGCGGGGCATCGTGACGCTGTGCATTGGCGGTGGACAGGGCATCGCGCTCGCGCTGGAAATGCTGTGATCTGGATGGGTCGAGGCGCGCCCTCCTCGCGGATCGCGGCGTGGTCGAAGCCGTAGACATCGCCGAACCACACCGGGCCGCCTTCGGCCATGCCGCCATAGGCAAGGGCTGGAGTCGGGCTGCGGGCGGAAAAGCTCCTCCTTGCACAGCATCGCCATTCGCGGCAGCGTTTTCCCACCGCGCAGTGCAATTCGACGCGGGTGCGGCGCTGGCCACATACTTGATCCCCCGTCAGCAGCCCGCCCCCCGTTTATGCGCATCCACGTCACCTTCATCGACCGCGTCGGCATCACCCAGGAAGTGCTCGCCCTGCTCGGCGGGCGCAATCTCAACCTGGACGCCGTGGAGATGGTCCCGCCGAACGTCTACATCGACGCGCCGACGCTCAGCGCCGAGGTGCTCGAGGAACTGCGCGGCGCCCTGTTCAAGGTGCGCGGGGTGCAGGCGGTGGAGGTGGTCGACATCCTTCCCGGCCAGCGGCGCAGCCTGCAGCTGTACGCCCTGCTCGCCGCCATGCCCGACCCGCTGCTGGCGGTGGACGGCAGCGGCCGGGTGCTGCTGGCCAACCCGGCACTGATCGA
This sequence comes from Azotobacter chroococcum, assembly GCF_004339665.1. Lineage (GTDB taxonomy): Bacteria > Pseudomonadota > Gammaproteobacteria > Pseudomonadales > Pseudomonadaceae > Azotobacter > Azotobacter chroococcum. The sequence continues at coordinate 65,705 of NZ_SMMU01000015.1, read as the reverse complement.
GCTGGCCGGCCGCGACCCCGGCGGCGAGTCCCTCGGCGAGCTGTTCGCCGCCCCGGAGCTGCACGACGAGCTGCTGGCGCAGGGCCTGCGCCTGTCGATGCGCGAGGTCACCCTGAACGGCCGGACCCTGCTGCTGGACGCCATACCGATCGGCGAAGGCACCGGGCAGGGAACGGGCCAGCTGGCCGGCGCCCTGCTCACCCTGTACGCGCCCAACCGCCTTGGCGAGCGCCTGGCCGCCCTGCACCACGAACAGGCCGAGGGCTTCGACGCCCTGCTCGGCGACTCGCCGGCGATCCGCACCCTCAAGGCCCGCGCCCAGCGGGTGGCGGTGCTCGACGCGCCGCTGCTGATCCAGGGCGAGACCGGCACCGGCAAGGAGCTGGTGGCGCGCGCCTGCCATGCGGTCAGCGCGCGGCGCAATGCGCCCTTCCTGGCCCTCAACTGCGCGGCCCTGCCGGAGAACCTCGCCGAGAGCGAGCTGTTCGGCTATGCCCCCGGCGCCTTCACCGGCGCCCAGCGCGGCGGCAAGCCCGGCCTGCTGGAGCTGGCCCACCAGGGCACGGTGTTCCTCGACGAGATCGGCGAGATGTCGCCCTACCTGCAGGCCAAGCTGCTGCGCTTTCTCAGCGACGGCAGCTTCCGGCGCATCGGCGGCGAGCGCGAGATCAAGGTGGACGTGCGCATCCTCAGCGCGACCCACCGCAACCTGGAACAGATGGTCGGCGAGGGCCGTTTCCGCGAGGACCTGTTCTACCGGCTCAACGTGCTCAACCTGGCCGTGCCGCCGCTGCGCGAGCGCAGCGAGGACATCCTGCCGCTGGCCCGGCACTTCCTGCAGCAGGCCTGCGCGCAGATCCGCCGCCCGCCCTGCCGCCTGGCGCCGGACACCTATCCGGCGCTGCTGGCCAACCGCTGGCCGGGCAACGTGCGCCAGCTGCAGAACGTGATCTTCCGCGCCGCGGCGATCAGCGAGGGCAGTCTGGTGGAGATCGGCGACCTGGACATCGCCGGCACCGCCGTGGCGCCACGGGCCGACGAGATCGGCAGCCTCGGCGCGGCCGTGGAGAACTTCGAGCGCGGCATCCTGGAAAGGCTCTACGCCAGCTATCCCTCCAGCCGCCTGCTGGCCGCCCGCCTGCAGACCTCGCACACCGCCATCGCCAAGCGCCTGCGCAAGTACGGGATTCCCGGCAGCGAACGGTAGAAGCCCGCGTGCTGGCGATCCAGCGCCGCGCAATAGCATCACCAGCACGCTGGCTCCCACCCGAGATGCACGACGCCGGCCCGTCTGTAAGCAAATCGATACAGTGGAATGCATTCGCAACAGCAACGGCTGCCGCCCGCCAGCTCAGGGATTGGCACCAAAGCGCCAGCCTTCCCGTAACGATTTCGTTCCAAAAAATTCTACAAGCGCTTTCAGTAAACAGCATAAACAATTGATTTATAATGAATTTTTAAAAACTGGCATTCGCCTTGCTCAGGGCGAGCAACCGCTCGTCATCCTGCACGAGCCCTCAATCCCTCGCCCGCCTCGCTGCGGGCGAACCTTCAGGATTCACCGATGACCGATCGCCGCGCCCTCAGCACCACCAACGAATTCATCGCCCGCCATCTCGGCCCGCGCGAGGCGGATATCGCCGCCATGCTCGGCCAGCTCGGCTACGCCTCCCTGGACGCCCTGGGCGAGCGGGTGATCCCGGAGAGCATCAAGGGCAGCAGCGTGCTGGATTCCGGCGACGGTCTGGGCGAAGCCGAAGCGCTGGCCCGGCTCAAGGCCATCGCCGCGCAGAACCAGCAGTTCGCCAGCTTCATCGGCCAGGGCTACTACGGCACCCACACCCCGGCGCCGATCCTGCGCAACCTCCTGGAAAACCCGGCCTGGTACACCGCCTACACGCCCTACCAGCCGGAAATCTCCCAGGGTCGCCTGGAGGCCCTGCTGAACTTCCAGACCCTGATCAGCGACCTCACCGGCCTGCCGATCGCCAACGCCTCCCTGCTCGACGAGGGCAGCGCCGCCGCCGAGGCGATGACCTTCTGCAAGCGCCTGTCGAAGAACAAGACCGCCCGCGCCTTCTTCGCCTCCCGCCACTGCCTGCCGCAGACCCTCGACGTGCTGCGCACCCGCGCCGAGCCGCTGGGCATCGAGGTGGTGGTCGGCGACGAGCGCGAGCTCAGCGACGCCAGCCCCTACTTCGGCGCCCTGCTGCAGTACCCGGCCTGCGACGGCGAGGTATTCGACTACCGCGCCGAGGTCGAGCGCTTCCACGCCGCCGGCGCCCTGGTGGCGGTGGCCGCCGACCTGCTGGCGCTGACCCTGCTCACCCCGCCCGGCGAATTCGGCGCCGACGTGGCCCTCGGCAGCACCCAGCGCTTCGGCGTGCCGCTGGGCTTCGGCGGCCCGCACGCGGCCTACTTCGCCACCCGCGACGCCTTCAAGCGCGACATGCCCGGCCGCCTGGTCGGCCTGTCGGTCGACCGCCACGGCCAGCCGGCGCTGCGCCTGGCGATCCAGACCCGCGAGCAGCACATCCGCCGCGAGAAGGCCACCAGCAACATCTGCACCGCCCAGGTGCTGCTGGCCAACATCGCCAGCATGTTCGCCGTCTACCACGGTCCCGAGGGCCTCAAGGCCATCGCCCGGCGCGTGCACGGCCTGACCGCGATCCTCGCCCGCGGCCTGATCCAGCTGGGCCAGCGCATCGAGCAGGAGCACTTCTTCGACACCCTGAGCGTCGCCAGCGGCGCGCGCACCGCCGAGCTGCACGAGCGGGCCCGTGCCCAGGGCATCAACCTGCGCGAGATCGACGCCGGCCGTCTCGGCCTGTCCCTCGACGAAACCACCACCGCAGAGCAGGTCGAGGCGCTGTGGGCGATCTTCGCCGGCGAAGGCCAGGCCCTGCCGGACTTCGCCGCGCTGGCCGCCGGCGTCGGCGAGCGCCTGCCGCCGGCGCTGCTGCGCACCTCGGCGTTCCTCCAGCAGCCGGTGTTCAACCGCTACCACTCGGAAACCGAGCTGATGCGCTACCTGCGCCGGCTGGCGGACAAGGACCTGGCGCTGGACCGCAGCATGATCCCGCTGGGCTCCTGCACCATGAAGCTCAACGCCGCCAGCGAGATGATTCCGATCACCTGGGCCGAGTTCGGCAACCTGCACCCCTTCGCCCCGGCCGAACAGAGCCAGGGCTATGCCCGGCTGACCGCCGACATCGAGCGCATGCTCTGCGCCGCCACCGGCTACGACGCCGTGTCGCTGCAGCCCAACGCCGGCTCCCAGGGCGAGTACGCGGGCCTGCTGGCGATCCGCGCCTGGCACGCCAGCCGCGGCGAAGGCCAGCGCGACGTCTGCCTGATCCCCGCCTCGGCCCACGGCACCAACCCGGCGACCGCCAGCATGGCCGGCCTGCGCGTGGTGGTGGTGGCCTGCGACGCCCAGGGCAACGTCGACATCGACGACCTGCGCGCCAAGGCCGAGCAGCACGGCGCGCAACTGGCCGCGCTGATGATCACCTACCCCTCGACCCACGGCGTGTTCGAGGCAGGCGTGCGCGAGATCTGCGAGCTGGTCCACCAACACGGCGGCCAGGTGTACATCGACGGCGCCAACATGAACGCCATGGTCGGCCTGTGCGCGCCGGGCAAGTTCGGCGGCGACGTCTCGCACCTCAACCTGCACAAGACCTTCGCCATTCCCCACGGCGGTGGCGGCCCGGGCGTCGGCCCGATCGCGGTCAAGTCCCACCTGGCGCCCTTCCTGCCCGGCCACGGCCAGCTCGAGCGCCGCGAAGGCGCGGTCTGCTCGGCGCCGTTCGGCAGCGCCAGCATCCTGCCGATCACCTGGATGTACGTCAGCATGATGGGCGGCGCCGGCCTGCGCCGGGCCTCGCTGCTGGCGATCCTCAATGCCAACTACATCGCCAGCCGCCTGAAGGAACACTACCCGGTGCTCTACACCGGCGAAGGCGGCCTGGTCGCCCACGAATGCATCCTCGACCTGCGCCCGCTCAAGGACAGCAGCGGCATCAGCGTCGACGACGTGGCCAAGCGCCTGATCGACTTCGGCTTCCACGCGCCGACCATGTCCTTCCCGGTCCCCGGCACGCTGATGATCGAGCCGACCGAAAGCGAGTCGAAAGAGGAGCTGGACCGCTTCTGCGACGCCATGATCGCCATCCGCGAGGAAATCCGCGCGGTGGAAAGCGGCGCGCTGGACAAGGACGACAACCCGCTGAAGAACGCGCCGCACACCGCGGCCGAGCTGGTCGGCGAGTGGCGCCACCCGTACAGCCGCGAGCAGGCGGTGTACCCGGTCGCCAGCCTGGTCGAGGGCAAGTACTGGCCGCCGGTGGCGCGGGTCGACAACGTCTACGGCGACCGCAACCTGGTCTGCGCCTGCCCTGCGCCGGAGGCCTACCGGGACGCCTGACGACACGCCCGCTCCCGGCCAGGAAAGATGCCGACCTGTGCGTCATCTTTCCGGTCTATATAAGAACAACAAGGCCATCTTGCCGGGAGCCCGCCCGTCGGCTCCCGGCGCCGGAGTTCCATCATGTCCCTCAGCGTTTTCGACCTGTTCAAGATCGGCATCGGACCTTCCAGTTCGCACACCGTCGGCCCCATGCGCGCCGCGACGCGCTTCGTCGAGGAGCTGCGCCGCGACAACCTGCTGGCTGCCACCGCGCGCGTCAAGGTGGAGCTGTACGGCTCGCTCGGCGCCACCGGCAAGGGGCACGGCAGCGACAAGGCAGTGCTGCTCGGCCTGGAGGGCGAACACCCGGAGCGGGTCGACACCGACCGCATTCCCGAGCGCCTGGCGACGATCCGCGCCAGCAGCGAGCTGCGGCTGCTCGGCGACAAGCCGATCCGCTTCGTCGAGAAGGACGACCTGGCACTGATCCGCAAGGCGCTGCCCTACCATCCCAACGGCATGATCTTCCGCGCCTTCGACGCCGCCGGCCTGCAGATCCGCAGCCGCGAGTACTACTCGGTGGGCGGCGGCTTCGTGGTCGACGCCGACACCGCCAGCGCCGGCCGCCTCAAGGAGGAATGCCGGCCGCTGCCCTACCCGTTCAGGAGCGCCGCCAAGCTGCTGGCGCTGTGCGCCGAGCAGGACCTGTCGATCAGCGCGCTGATGCGCGTCAACGAGATGGTCTGGCGCCCGGACAGCCATACCCGCGCCGGCCTGCAGCGCCTCTGGCAGGTGATGCAGGAGTGCGTCGAGGCCGGCTGCCGTAGCGAGGGCGTGCTGCCCGGAGGGCTGCAGGTCAACCGCCGCGCCGCCGCGCTGTACCGCCAGCTGAACCGCACCCCCGAGGGCAGCCGGAGCGATCCGCTGTGGGTGCTCGACTGGGTCAACCTCTACGCCCTGGCGGTGAACGAGGAGAACGCCAGCGGCGGCCGCGTGGTGACCGCGCCGACCAACGGCGCCGCCGGCATCGTCCCGGCGGTGCTGCACTACTACATGCGCTTCGTCCCCCGCGCCAGCCTGGAGGGCGTCGAGCGCTTCCTGCTCACCGCCGGCGCTATCGGCATTCTCTACAAGGAGAACGCCTCGATCTCCGGCGCCGAGGTCGGCTGCCAGGGCGAGGTCGGCGTGGCCTGCTCGATGGCCGCCGGCGCGCTCTGCGAAGTGCTCGGCGGCACCCCGCAGCAGGTCGAGAACGCCGCCGAGATCGGCATGGAACACAACCTCGGCCTGACCTGCGACCCGGTCGGCGGGCTGGTCCAGATACCGTGCATCGAGCGCAACGCCATGGGCGCGGTGAAGGCGATCAACGCCGCGCGCATGGCCCTGCGCGGCGACGGCCGGCACTTCATCTCGCTGGACAAGGTGATCGCCACCATGCGCCAGACCGGCGCCGACATGAAGAGCAAGTACAAGGAAACCGCCCGCGGCGGACTGGCGGTGAACATCATCGAATGCTGAGCGGCGTCCTCGCCGCCTCGGCCTGCCCCCACGAGAGCGAGCCTGCCCGCGAGCCGGCTCGCCCCTACCCCATCGACCTTTGGAGTTCCTGCATGACCACGGAAACCCTCGCCACAACCCCGCTGCACGCCCTGCACCTCGAACTGGGCGCGCGCATGGTGCCCTTCGCCGGCTACGACATGCCGGTGCAATACCCGCTGGGCGTGCTCAAGGAGCACCTGCACAGCCGCGACCAGGCCGGGCTGTTCGACGTCTCGCACATGGGCCAGATCATTCTGCGCGGCGCCGATGCCGCCGCGGCCCTGGAGACCCTGGTGCCGGTGGACATCGTCGACCTGCCGGTGGGCCTGCAGCGCTACGCGCTGTTCACCGACGACAACGGCGGCATCCTCGACGACCTGATGGTCGCCAACCTGGGCGGCGAGCGCCTGTTCCTGGTGGTCAACGCCGCCTGCAAGGAGCAGGACCTGGCCCACCTGCAAAAGCATATCGGCGAGCGCTGCCAGATCGAATCGCTGTTCGAGTCGCGCGCCCTGCTCGCCCTGCAGGGCGTCAAGGCGGTCGACGTGCTGGCGCGCCTGGCGCCGGAAGTGGCGAAGATGACCTTCATGCACATCGCCGAGGTCGAGCTGCTCGGCAGCCCGTGCATCGTCAGCCGCTCCGGCTACACCGGCGAGGACGGCTTCGAGATCTCCGTGCCGGTCGAGCATGCCGACAAGCTCGCCCACGCCCTGCTCGCCGAACCGGAAGTCCAGCCGATCGGCCTCGGCGCCCGCGACTCGCTGCGCCTGGAAGCCGGCCTGTGCCTGTACGGCCACGACATGAGCAGCGCCACCACGCCGGTCGAGGCCAGCCTGCTGTGGGCCGTCTCCAAGGTGCGCCGCGAAGGTGGCGCGCGCGCCGGCGGCTTCCCCGGCGCGGCGCGGATCTTCGCCCAGCAGCAGGAAGGCGTGGCCAGCAAGCGCGTCGGCCTGCTGCCGCAGGAGCGCACGCCGGTGCGCGAAGGCGCGGAGATCGTCGATGCCGAAGGCGCGACCATCGGCAAGGTCACCAGCGGCGGCTTCGGCCCGAGCCTGGGCGCGCCGCTGGCCATGGGCTACGTCGCCAGCGGCCATGCCGCCGAAGGCAGCGAGGTCTGGGCCATCGTCCGCGGCAAGCGCGTGCCGATGAAGGTCGCCAGGACCCCGTTCGTGCCGCAGCGCTACTACCGCGGCTGAGCCCTGCCGCCCCTCTTCCGTCCGCGGCAGAGGGGCCGATTCGCCCACCATGGCGCCCGCCAGGCCGGCCGACTTCCCGGCTGGCCGCGAAGATCGCACGACCGCCACTCTTGCCGGTCCGGTACAACGCCCCGATCGCGATGCAATATCATCGGCTGGGCGCCTGCCTGATGCCCGAACGTTGCCCTCGCACTTCATGCTGCGGCCCACGCATCAGCCGCCTACTCTTGAGACAGCCAAGCTCCACACCCGCGACATGAGGTGAATCTTCCGATGATCAAGCTGAACCTGAACGGCAAGGACCATGAGTTCGATGCACCCGGGGACATGCCGCTGCTCTGGGCCCTGCGCGATGTCGCCGGGCTGACCGGGACCAAGTACGGCTGCGGCATGGCGCTGTGCGGCGCCTGCACCGTGCATGTCGACGGGCAGCCGACGCACGCCTGCGTGACGCCTCTGTCGGCGGTGGCCGGCAAGCAGGTGGTCACCATCGAGGCGATCGCCGCACAACCCGCCGGCAAGGCGGTACAGGAGGCCTGGCGCAAGCTCGACGTGGTGCAGTGCGGCTACTGCCAGTCGGGGCAGATCATGGCCGCCAGCGCACTGCTGTCCGCCAACAGGCATCCCAGCGATGCCGATATCGACACGGCCATGAGCGGCAACCTCTGCCGCTGCGCCACCTATGTACGCATCCGCGCGGCGATCCACGAAGCCGCACGGAGCCTGGCCTGAGGAGCATCGCCATGGCAGAGCTGCAACTCCCGAACGAAACGGTTGCCGGCGAAGACAGCGGCATCCGCAACTTCAGCCGCCGCGCCTTTCTGCGCGGCACGGGCGGCCTGGCGCTGGGCATCTACTTCGCGCCGCTGCTCGGGCGCCGGGGCCTGGCCGAAGCGGCCGGCGATGATTTCGAGCCGAACGCCTTCCTGCGCATCGGCTCCGACGGCGTGGTCACGGTGATCGCCAAGCACGTCGAAATGGGCCAGGGCAGCTACACCGGCCTCGCCACCCTGATCGCCGAGGAACTGGATGCGGACTGGCGCCGCATGCGTGTCGAGGGCGCCCCGGCGAACACCGCGCTGTACAAGAACCTGGCCTTCGGCCTGCAGGGGACCGGCGGCAGCAGCGCCATCGCCAACTCCTTCGAGCAGATGCGCAAGGCCGGCGCCAGCGCCCGCGCCATGCTGGTGGCCGCCGCCGCCGAGCAATGGCAGGTGCCGGCGGAGCAGATCGGCGTGCGCCAGGGCGTGGTCGAGCACGCCGCCTCGGGCCGCAGGGCCGGCTTCGGCGAACTGGCCGAGGCCGCGGCCAGGCAACCGCTGCCCGCCGACGTGCGGCTCAAGGACCCGAAGGATTTCAGGCTCATCGGCCAGCAGAAGCTGCCGCGCACCGACAGCCCGGACAAGACCGACGGCAGCGCGCTGTTCACCCAGGACATCCGCCTGCCGGACATGCTGGTGGCCGTCCCCGCCCATCCGCCGCGCTTCGGCGCCACGCCGTCGAAGATCGAGGCGAGCAAGGCCAGGGCGGTGCCGGGCGTGGTCGCGGTGGTCGAGTATCCCGGCGACGAGCGCCGTTTCGCCGGCGTCGCCGTGCTGGCCACCAATACCTGGGCGGCGATCCGGGGGCGCGACGCGCTGCAGGTGGAATGGGACGAGAGCAAGGCCTTCCGCCTCGGCAGCGCGGAGATCCTCGCCCAGTACCGGGAGCTGGCCGGCCAACCCGGCACTGTCGCGCGCAACGATGGCGACGCCGGCAGCGCGCTGGAGCAGGCGACCAGGCGCATCGACGCCGAGTTCGAGTTCCCCTATCTCGCCCACGCCGCCATGGAGCCGCTGAACTGCGTGGTCAGGCTGGACGAGGGGCACTGCGAAATCTGGAACGGCGAGCAGTGGCAGTCCGGCGACCAGCAACTGGTGGCGCAGTTGCTGGGCATTCCCGTGGAGGCTGTGTCGATCACCCAGCTCTACGCCGGCGGCAGTTTCGGCCGGCGCGCCAACCCGCACTCGGATTACGTGCTGGAAGCGGTGTCCATCGCCAGGGCAGCCCGGGACCAGGGTGTGAAGGGGCCGGTGAAGATGGTCTGGACCCGCGACAACGACACCCGTGGCGGCTACTACCGCCCGTTGTTCCTGCACCGGGCCAGCCTGGGCCTGGACGGCGAAGGCAGGCTGATGGCCTGGCAGCATCGTCTGGTCGGACAGTCGTTCATGCAGGGCACCCCATTCGAATCCGTGATGCTCAAGGACGGCATCGACAAGGTGGCGGTAGAGGGCATCGACAATCTCGCCTACGCCGTCCCCAACCTGCACGTCGAGCTGCACCTGGCGCAGGGCATCGGCGTGCCGACCCAGTGGTGGCGCTCGGTGGGCCATACCCATACCGCCTATGCGACGGAGACGCTGATCGACGAAGCCGCCGTGGCGACCGGCAAGGACCCCTACCAGTACCGGCGGGCGCTGCTGGACAAGCACCCGCGCCACCTCGGCGTACTCGACCTGGTGGCGGAGAAGGCCGGCTGGAGCGCCGCGTTGCCGCCAGGGGCGCAGGGCGAGCGGCGCGGTCGCGGCATCGCGGTGCACGAGTCGTTCGGCAGCTTCGTGGCGCAGGTGGTGGAGGTGACGGTGAAGCCCGACCACAGCTACCGGGTGGACAGGGTCGTCTGTGCGGTGGACTGCGGCCTGGCGATCAACCCGGACGTGATCCGCGCGCAGATGGAAGGCGGCATCGGCTTCGCCCTGTCGGCGGCGATGCACAGCGCCATCACCTTGAAGGATGGCATGGTCGAGCAGTCGAACTTCCACGACTTCCAGGTGATCCGCTTCAACGAGATGCCGCAGGTCGAGGTGCACATCGTGCCCTCGGCGGTGGCCCCCACCGGCGTCGGCGAGCCGGGCGTGCCGCCGCTGGCGCCGGCGCTGGCCAATGCGCTGTTCGCTGCCAGCGGCAAGCGTATCCGCAGGCTGCCGATCGGCAATCAGCTGCAGGCATAGGGCGGCGGCACCCAGCATCCTCGCGCCGGCGGGGATGCCGGGCGATGCCCGCTCCGGGGCCGTCGCCAGCGACTCGCCTAATGGCGGATGCCCTGCCAGACCATGCCGGCCAGCGCCAGCACGGACATCCCCAGCCAGAAGTGAAATTCGATATCCATTCGCAGATCTCCGGGCAACGACATGCCCGACCTCCAATCCAAGCCAGCCACTATTTCATGGCCGGGATTTTCGAGCGCCCCCTCGTTCGAGGGGCAGGGCAATCGCATGAAGCGAAATGTCGGCATGCATACGCCCCTGTAGGAGCGGATTCATCCGCGACCGCCCCGCATGCGGGGCGTAGATGTTCAACGATTTGCCGCACCTATGGCGCGGGTCGCGAATGAATTCGCTCCTACACGTTCATGCGATTGCTCTGGTTCGAGGGGGAAGCCGACCTCCCCTCAATGCCCGCCCAGATAGGCGCTGCGCACTTCCGGGTTGCCCAGCAGCTCCTCTCCCGTCCCCGACAGGCGGATCTGCCCGTTGACCATCACGTAGCCGCGGTCGGAGAGCTTCAGCGCGTGGTTGGCGTTCTGCTCGACCAGGAACAGGGTCATGCCGCCGGCCGCCAGCTCGCGGAGGATCTGGAAGATCTGCTTGACCACGATGGGCGCCAGGCCCAGCGAGGGCTCGTCGAGCAGCAGCAGGCGCGGCCGGCTCATCAGCGCGCGGGCGATGGCGAGCATCTGCTGCTCGCCGCCGGAGAGGGTCATGGCGCGCTGGTTGCGCCGCTCCTCGAGGCGCGGGAACAGCTCGAACATGCGCCGCAGGTCCTCGTCGGCGTGCGCCATGCCGATGGGAATGGTGCCCATCAGCAGGTTCTCCTCCACGCTCATGTCGGGGAACACCCGGCGTCCTTCCGGCGACTGGGCCACGCCGCCGGAGGCGACGTGATGGGCCGACTTGTGGGTGATGTCCTCGCCGCGGTAGAGGATCTGCCCGCCGCTCGCCCGTGGCTGGCCGAAGATCGACATCAAAAGGCTCGACTTGCCCGCGCCGTTGGCGCCGATCAGGCTGACCGTCTCGCCCTCGTCGACATGCAGGCTGACCTGGCGCAGCGCCTGGATAGGCCCGTAGTGCAGGTCGACGTTGCGAAATTCCAGCAAGGGCACGCTCATGCCAGCTCCTCCTCGTCGGCGCCCAGGTAGGCGGCGATCACCTTGGGATCGTGGCGGATCGCCGCGGGCGGACCTTCGGCGATCAGCTCGCCGTGGTCGAGCACCAGGATGTGGTCGGAAATGCCCATCACCAGGCCCATGTCGTGCTCGATCAGCAGCACGGTGACTTCGTGCGTGTCGCGCAGGGTGCGGATGATCCGGCTGAGCGCGGCGGTTTCTGCCGGATTGAGGCCGGCGGCCGGCTCGTCCAGGCAGAGGAGCTGCGGCCGGGTGCACATGGCCCGGGCGATCTCCAGGCGGCGCTGCTGGCCGTAGGACAGCTCGCCGGCCAGGCGGTTGGCGCAGTCGGCCAGATCGACCACCTCCAGCCAGTAGAAGGCGTGCTCCAGGGCCTGCTCTTCGGCCCGCCGGAAGCCCCGGGTGTTGAGGATGCCGGCCAGCAGGTTGCGGTTGACCCACAGATGCTGGGCCACCAGCAGATTCTCCAGCACCGACATCTCGCGGAACAGCCGGATGTTCTGGAAGGTCCGCGCCAGCCCGGCGCGGTTGACCAGGTGGGTGCCGCCGAACAGCTTGTAGCGCAGGCGGCTGGCGAAGCGCCGCGGGTTGACGAAGTCGCCCGCGCGGAACGGCTCGCCGAGCACCTGCAGCACGTCGGTGCTGCGGCCGCGGGCATGCAGGCGAATGCTGCCGCCGGTGGCCCGGTAGAAGCCGGTCAGGCAGTTGAACACCGTGGTCTTGCCGGCGCCGTTGGGGCCGATCAGCGCGGTGATGGAGTGGCGCCTGACGCCCAGGCTGACGTCGTGCAGCGCGCGGATGCCGCCGAACTGCATGGACAGGTGCTCGACGCGGAGGATCTCGTCGCCGCTCATGGCGCCACCCCCGGACGCTGCGCGAAGCCGCGGCGGCTGATGCGGATCAGCCCGCGCGGCCGCCAGATCATCATCAGCACCATGAGCATGCCGAACAGCAGCACCCGGTAGTCGGCGAAGCTGCGCAGCAGCTCCGGTGCCACCGTCAGCACGAAGGCGGCGAGCACCACGCCCAGGGTCGAGCCCATGCCGCCGAGCACCACGATGGCGAGGATCAGCGCCGACTCGAAGAAAGTGAACGAGGTCGGGTTGACGAAGCCCTGGTAGCTGGCGAAGAACACCCCGGCCAGCCCCGCCGTCGAGGCGCCGAGCATGAACGCCGAGAGCTTGACCAGCACGTGGTTGAGGCCCATGGCGCGGCAGGCGATCTCGTCCTCGCGCAGCGCCTCCCAGGCCCGGCCGATCGGCATGCGGATCAGCCGGCCCTTGACGTAGAGGACCAGCAGCACGGTGAGCAGCAGCACCGCGTAGATGAACAGGAACTTGACGTTGGGGTCGTAGGCGATGCCGAAGAACTCGTGGAACGGCACCCCGCCATCCTTGGCCCGGCGGCCGAACTCCAGGCCGAGGAAGGTCGGCGCCGGCACCGACATGCCGTTCGGCCCGCCGGTGAGGGACAGCCAGTTGTTCAGCACCAGGCGGATGATCTCGCCGAAGCCCAGGGTGACGATGGCGAGATAGTCGCCGTGCATGCGCAGCACCGGAAAGCCGAGCAACGCCCCGGCCAGCGCCGCCGCCAGCGCAGCCAGCGGCAGCACGCTCCAGAAGCCGAGGCCGAGGTATTCGTAGCCGAGCGCCAGGCCGTAGGCGCCGATCGCGTAGAAGGCCACGTAGCCCAGGTCGAGCAGCCCGGCAAGGCCGACCACGATGTTCAGGCCGAGGCCGAGCAGCACGTAGATCAGGCCGAGGATGATCACGGTGAGCAGGTACTTGCTGGCGAAGAACGGAAAGATCAGCGCCGCCAGCAGCACCAGCGGGACGATCCAGCGCAGATGCGAGCGGTAGTCCGGCGCCAGCACCTGCACGCCGGCGCCGGAGCCCTCGAAACGCTGCATCCAGCCGCGGCCGCTGGCGCTGTGCAGGAACAGGCTGAGGAGGAAGCGGCCGAGCATCACCGTGCCGACGATCCAGGCGACGCGCGCGGGCTGCAGGTTGAAGCCGTAGCCGTCGAGCACCACGCCGACGATGGGGCCGAACACCACCAGGGCGACCAGCCCGGCGAGCACGCTGTCGAGCAGCGGCTGGCGGATATCCAGGGAAGAACGCTCGGGCATGTTCATACCTTCGTCACCTGGGGCCGGCCCAGGAGTCCTTGCGGTCGGAAGATCAGGATCAGCACCAGCAGCGAGAAGCTGAACACGTCCTTGTAGTCGGTGTTGACCATTCCGGAGAACTGCGCCTCGGCGACGCCGAGGATCAGGCCGCCGAGCATGGCGCCGGGCAGCGAGCCGATGCCGCCGAGCACCGCGGCGGTGAACGCCTTGATGCCGATGACGAAGCCGGCGTAGAAGTCGAAGGTGCCGTAGTTCAGGGTGATCAGCAGGCCGGCCAGCGCGGCCATGGCGGCGCCGATGACGAACACCCAGGAGATCACCCGGTCGGTGTCGATGCCGAGGATCTGCGCCATCTTGCGGTCCTGCTGGGTGGCCCGGCACATGCGCCCGAGCCGGGTGCAGTGGATCACCCAGGTCAGCGCGGCCATGCCGGCGAAGGCGGCGACCAGGATGAACACCTTGGTGTAGCTGATCTGCAGGAAGCCCTCGCCGACGTGGAAGCGGAAGGCGCCATCGAGCAGGGTCGGTATGCCCTGCTGGCGCGCGCCCTGGCTGAGCTGCACGTAGTTCTGCAGGATCAGCGAGATGCCGATGGCGCTGATCAGCGGCGCCAGGCGCGTGGAGTTGCGCAGCGGCCGGTAGGCGATGCGCTCGATCGTCCAGCCGTACAGGCCGGTGACGCAGACGGTGAACAGCAGCGTGCCGAAGATCAGCAGCGGAAAGGATTCGAGACCGAAGAACGCCAGCAGGGCCAGGCCGATGGCCGAGAGGTAGGCGCTGATCATGTACACCTCGCCGTGGGCGAAGTTGATCATGCCGATGATCCCGTAAACCATGGTGTAGCCGATGGCGATCAGGCCGTAGACCGACCCGAGGGTCAGCCCGTTGATCAGTTGTTGCAGGAAGATGCCGTCCATGCGTAAGTCTCGTCTATGGGCGGTTCATGGAGGGTTCGGCTGCACTGCGCCGCAGGGTGGAAAACCTGCGCAGCGGTTTTCCACCGGACCGCAGCTGGAAGGTGGAAAGGACCGGCGGTCGTTTTCCACCCTACCCGGCCTGGGCGGTCGTCACTTCTGGTGATACTTGCCCTGGTCGTCCCACTCGTAGATCACGTAGTCGCTGACCTTCAGGTCACCCTTGGCATCCCACTCCTTGGTGCCCATCACGGTCGCCACCGGATGGCTCTTCAGCCACTCGGCGGCCTTTTCCGAATCGGTCTTGCCGACCGCGTTGAAGGCCGCGGCCAGCGCCTGCAGCGAAGCGTAGGCGTACAGGGTGTAGCCCTCCGGCTCGTAACCGCCGGCGCGCAGCTTCTCGACCAGCGCCTGGCCGTCGGGGATCTTGCGCGGGTCGGCGCCGAAGGTCATGAAGGCGCCCTTGACGTACTGCGGGCCGCCGGCGGTGGTGACCAGCTCGTCGGTGACGACGCCGTCGCCGGAGACGAAGCTGGCGGTCAGGCCCTGCTCGCGCATCTGCCGCAGCAGCGGGCCGGCCTCGGTGTGCAGGCCGCCGAAGTAGACCACGTCGACGTTGGCGCCGCGCAGCTTGGTGACCAGCGCGTTGAAGTCCTTCTCGCCGCGGGTCAGGCCCTCGTAGAGCACCGCGGCGACGCCGCGCTTGCTCAGCTGGGCGCGCGCGGAGTCGGCGATGCCCTGGCCGTAGGTGTCCTTGTCGTGGATGACCGCCACCCGCTTGCCCTTCAGGGTGTCGACGATGAAGTCGGCGGCGACCTGGCCCTGCTGGTCGTCGCGGCCGCACATGCGGAACATGCCGGTCAGGCCGCGCTCGGTGACCTGCGGGTTGGTCGAGCCGGGGGTGATGGTGAGGATGCCCGCCTCGTCGTAGACCTCGGAGGCCGGGATGGTCGAGGAGGAACAGAAGTGGCCGATCACCGCGGCGACCTTGTCCTGGTCGACCAGGCGGTTGGCCACCGAGACGGCCTGCTTGGGTTCGCAGGCGTCGTCGCCCTTGACCAGCTTGATCGGCTCGCCGTTGATGCCGCCGGCGGCGTTGATGTCGGCCGCGGCCTGGCTAGCCCCGCGCCAGTACTGCTCGCCAAAGGCGGCATTCGGGCCGGTGTGCGGACCGGCGACGCCGATCAGGATGTCGGCCTGGGCCAGGGAGGACAGGCCCAGCGCGGCGGACACCGCGAAAGCCAGCATGCCTTTTCTCACCATCGTCATGAAGTGAAGCTCCTTGTTGTTGGAGGTATTGGGGAGTGACGTTTCGTTTCCAGCGAGACGTGCCGTCCGCTGCGTCCAGGCCCCGACGGTTGTCCTGCGGGGAAGTCCGGACAGTGGGTGCGCGAGGTGGAAAGGCACACTCGCATGAGGGGTATACGACTCACAGAGCGAGTTTAAACAATGGCTTACGTGCCGTCGACGGCGCGCCGTCGGCAGCGCGAAGCGCCTCACCGATCGCCTCGGCCCTGCTCCCGACCCCAGGCCAGCATAGCTTCCAGCAGCGCGCGCAGCACCACGCGGGTCGGCGCGGCGAGATCCTCGCGGTAGCGGAAGGGCTCGTCCTCCTCCATGTAGCGGCACTGGACCAGCTCCAGCTGCACAGCGTGGATGCCCTCCCCCGGCCGCCCGTAATGACGGGTGATGTAGCCGCCGGTGAAGCGCCCGTCGAGCACCCGGCTGTAGCCCTCGGCCGCCGCGCACACCGCCATCAGCCGCTCGGCCAGCTCCGCCGCGCAGCTGGCGCCGCAATGGGTGCCCAGGTTGAGGTCCGGCAGGCGGCCCTCGAACAGCCAGGGCACCTCGGAGCGGATCGAGTGGGCATCGAACAGCAGCGCGTAGCCGAATTCCGCCTTCAGCCGCGCCAGCTCCTGCGCCAGGGTGGCGTGGTAGGGCCTCCAGACCTGCTCAAGATAGCCGGCCCGCTGCGTGGCGTCCGGCTCCTGCCCCGGCAGGAACAGCGGCGTGCCGTCGAGAAAGGTCGCGGGAAACAGCCCGGTGCCCGGCACGGTGTACAGCAGGCTGTCGTCGGGCGGCCGGTTGAGGTCCACCACGTAGCGCGAATAGCGCCCCACCAGCAGGCTGACGCCCAGCCCGGCGGCGAACTCGTAGAGCCGCGGCAGGTAGCGGTCGGTGTCCGGCAGGCAGCGGGCGCGCGGCACCAGGGCGGCCTCGACCTCGGGCGTCAGGCGGGTGCCGGCGTGGGGAATGCTGATCAACAGCGGCACCCGGCCGCGGCTGAATTCGAGAACCTCATCCATGGGTGACCTCCAGTCCGTGGAACACGACCTGTCTGGGCAGCTCGCCGCCCAGCCAATAGGCCAGTTCGGCCGGGCGATGGATGTCCCAGGCGACGAAATCGGCGTACTTGCCGACTTCGAGACTGCCATGGCTGTCCACCAGACCGAGCGCGCGGGCCGCGTGCAGGGTGACGCCGGCCAGCGCTTCCTCCGGCGTCAGGCCGAACGACGTGCAGGCCATGGCCAGCATCAGGCGCAGCGACAGCACCGGCGCGGTGCCGGGGTTGAGGTCGCTGGCCACGGCCATCGGCACGCCGTGCCGGCGCAGCGCCTCGACCGGCGGCAACTGGCGCTCGCGCAGCAGGTAGAAGGCCGCCGGCAGCAGCACCGCCACCGTGCCCGCCGCCGCCAGGGCGGCGACGTCGGTCTCGCCGGCATACTCCAGGTGATCGGCGGACAGCGCCCGGTAACGCGCCGCGAGCTGCGCGCCGCCCTGCGCGGAAAGCTGCTCGGCGTGCAGCTTGACCGGCAGGCGCAGGGCGCTGGCGGCGCGGAACAGCCGCTCGACCTGCGCCGGCGAGAAGGCCAGATGCTCGCAGTAGGCATCCACCGCGTCCACCAGCCCCTCTTCGGCCAGCGCCGGCAGCAGCTCGTCGCAGACATGGGCGATGTAGTCGTCAGCACGCCCGGCGTATTCCGGCGGCACCGCATGGGCGGCCAGGCAGGTGGCGCGCACCGTCAGCGGCAGGCGCCCGGCGAGCTGGCGGGCGACGCGCAGCAGCTTGCGCTCGCCGGGCAGGTCGAGGCCGTAGCCGGACTTCACCTCCAGGCAGGTCACTCCGTCGCACAGCAACTGACGGGCGCGGCGCAGGGCGCTGTCCAGCAACTGCTCCTCGCTGGCCGCGCGGGTGGCGCGTACCGTGCTGGCGATGCCGCCGCCATGCGCGGCGATCTCGGCGTAGCTGGCGCCCTCCAGACGCAGCTCGAACTCGGCGCTGCGCTCGCCGGCGAACGCCAGATGGGTGTGGCAGTCGATCAGTCCCGGCGTGACCCAGGCGCCGCCGAGGTCGACGGCCTCGGCGGCGCCGGGCGGCAGGGCCTCGCGCGGGCCGATCCAGGCGATCCGCTCGCCGCGCACGACGATCGCGGCATCCTCGATCACCGAATAGTGCCCGCCCTTCATGGTGGCGGCGTGGCAGTGGTACCAGCAGCGGGTGTAGGTCATGGTCGGACGACTCTCCTTGATCGCCACCGCCACTCCCGCAGGAGCCAGCTTGCTGGCGATGCTTTTTCGCTGTCATGGATCGCCAGCAAGCTGGCCCCTGGCGCGCCTGCAGCAGGCCGGCATCAGGAATCCCCCAGCATCGGCAAGTTCAACCCCTGCTCGCGCGCGCAGGCGATGGCCTCCGGGTAGCCGGCGTCGGCATGGCGCATCACCCCGCTGGCCGGGTCGTTGTGCAGCACCCGGGCGATCCGCGCCGCCGCTTCGTCGCTGCCGTCGCAGACGATCGCCATGCCGGCATGTTGCGAGTAGCCCATGCCGACCCCGCCGCCGTGGTGCAGGGACACCCAGGTGGCGCCACTCGCGGTATTCAGCAGGGCGTTGAGCAGCGGCCAGTCGGACACCGCGTCCGAGCCGTCGCGCATGGCCTCGGTTTCGCGGTTGGGGCTGGCCACCGAGCCGGAGTCGAGATGGTCGCGGCCGATGACCACCGGCGCCTTGAGCTCGCCGCTTCTGACCATCTCGTTGAAGGCCAGGCCAAGCCTGGCGCGCTGGCCGAGGCCGACCCAGCAGATGCGTGCCGGCAGGCCCTGGAAACGGATGCGCTCGCGGGCCATGTCCAGCCAGCGGTGCAGGTGCGGATCGCCGGGGATCAGCTCCTTGACCCGGGCGTCGGTGCGATGGATGTCCTCGGCCTCCCCGGACAGCGCCACCCAGCGGAACGGGCCGATGCCGCGACAGAACAACGGGCGGATATAGGCCGGGACGAAGCCGGGAAAGGCGAAGGCGTTCTCCACCCCCTCGTCCAGGGCCATCTGGCGGATGTTGTTGCCGTAGTCGAACACCGGCACGCCCTGCGCGTGGAAGGCCAGCATGGCGCGCACGTGCCCGGCCATCGACTGTTTGGCCGCCTTGACGGTCGCGGCCGGCTCGCGGGCGGCGCGCTCGCGGTACTCGGCCCAGCTCCAGCCCCTGGGCAGGTAGCCGTTGAGCGGGTCGTGGGCGCTGGTCTGGTCGGTGAGCAGATCCGGGCGCACGCCGCGGCGCACCAGTTCCGGCAGCACCTCGGCGGCGTTGCCGAGCAGGCCGACCGACACCGCCCGGCCCTCGCCGGTGTAACGGGCGATGCGCGCCAGGGCGTCGTCCAGGTCGCGCGCCTGCTCGTCCAGATAGCCGGTGTGCAGGCGAAAATCGATGCGGCTCTGCTGGCACTCGACGAGCAGCGCGCAGGCCCCGGCCAGGGTCGCCGCCAGCGGCTGCGCGCCGCCCATGCCGCCCAGGCCGGCGCTGAGCAGCCAGCGCCCGCGCAGGTCGCCGGCATAATGCTGGCGGCCGGCCTCGACGAAGGTTTCATAGGTGCCCTGGACGATGCCCTGGCTGCCGATGTAGATCCAGCTGCCGGCGGTCATCTGCCCGTACATGGCCAGGCCTTTGGCGTCCAGCTCGTGGAAGTGTTCCCAGGTGGCCCAGTGCGGCACCAGGTTGGAATTGGCGAGCAGCACCCGCGGCGCGTCGCGGTGGGTGCGGAACACCCCCACCGGCTTGCCCGACTGGATCAGCAGGGTCTCGTCGTCCGCCAGGTTCTTCAGCGTCTCGACGATCCTGTCGAAGCACTCCCAGTTGCGCGCCGCCCGGCCGATGCCGCCGTAGACCACCAGCTCCTTCGGGTTCTCGGCCACCTCGGGGTCGAGGTTGTTCATCAACAGGCGCAGCGGCGCCTCGCAGAGCCAGCTCCTGGCGTTCAGCGCCGTGCCGCGCGGGGCGCGGATCTCGACGTCGCGGTACGGGTGGAAGGAGTCGCCCATGGGAACACCTCGCGCTACGGCCTGCCTCAAGCATAGCCGCCGCATCCGGGCTCAACCGAAACGCTGCGCCAGCGCCCCGGCCATGGCCTTGCGCTCCAGCTCGGCGGCGGCGCGGGCGGCGAACAGGCGGAACACCGCGTCGACCAGCATCCCGCCATCCATCGGCCGCCGGTCGAGGAAGGCCAGGTGGCCGAGCACGCCGCCGTCGCGGCCGAAGATCGGTATGCCGATATAGCTCTGGAAACCCTCCTCCACCGGGAACTTGCGGGCCAGGGCCGCCGGATGAAAGCAGGTCAGCCCGTCGCGGATCACCGCCTCGCAGGGCGTGCCGGGCAGGTCGTACTCCAGGTTGTCGAGGAAGCGGTCGTCGGACCAGAAGGCCAGGGTGCGCACCCGGGTCGGCGGCTGGTCGGCGCATTCGGTGATGAAGGCGCAGGACACCTCGAGGGCGCCGGCGAAGTGCTGCACCAGGCGCTGGAAGAAGTCCTCGCCGTAGGTGCCGGCGGTGCCCTCGACCACTTCCTCGAGGATGTGCTCGACCCGCTTGATCGGACTGACGTCGGTGTCCAGGCCGACCATCCGGTAGGCGCGGCCGTTGGCATGGCGCAGCGCGCAGCCGCGCGACAGCAGCCAGCGGTAGCGGCCGTCCCTGTGGCGGACGCGGTACTGGCACTCGTAGCGCGGCAGGGCGCCCTGCAGATGGGAATCCAGGGCGATCTCGACGGCGATCAGGTCCTGGGGGTGGACATGCTCGCGCCAGACCTCCAGGCGGTCGGGAAACTCCTCCTCGGCGTAGCCCAGCATGCTCTTCCAGCGCGCCGAGAGGACCAGCCGGCCGTTGTCCAGATCGCGCTCCCAGAGGCCGTCGCCAGCGCCGCGCAGGGCCAGGGCGAAGCGCTCCTCGCTGAGCTTGCAGGCCCGCTCGGCCTGCGCACAGCGTTCGCCGAGCCGCGCCAGTTCGGCCTGCTGCGCCTCCAGCCGCTCGTGCAGCGCACGCAGGCCGGCGGCGAGACGGGCGAAGTCGTCGCCGTCCGCCGCCGGCGCCTCGCAGCCGCGGACGAGCTCCGCCAGCGGCCGGCGGACCTGCCGGCGCAGCGCCAGCGCGAGCAGCGCCAGCCACAGCGCCAGCCCCACCGCGAGCAGGCCCGGCGCGGCCAGGCGCGGCCAGTCCGCCCAGGCCAGAACGGCCAGCAGGAGCAGCGCCCAGAGCGCCGCCGGCAGCAGGATTCGGCGTTCCAGGCTCATGTCCGCTCCTCCCGTGCCCGCTTGCTTCGCGCCGACGGAGAAAACCTTGATCCTTCCGTGACGCTTTCGTGATCCCCGCCGCGCAGACTGGATCGCAACCGCCACCGCCCCCAGGAGCGAGCATGATCCCCTCCAGCCCTCCCCCCCGCCTGCCGGCCCGCGCCGGGATCGGCCTGCGCGCCCCGCACTATCGCCAGCTGCTCGCCGAACTGCCGGATATCGGCTGGCTGGAAGTGCACAGCGAGAACTACTTCGGCGATGGCCAGCCGCTGCACTATCTGGAGCGCGCTCGCGGCCACTACCCGCTGAGCCTGCACGGCGTCGGCCTGTCGCTGGGCTCGGCGCAGCCTCTCGACCGCACCCACCTCGCCCGCCTCGCGGCGCTGGTGCGGCGCATCGAGCCGGCGCGGGTGTCCGAGCACCTGAGCTGGGGCGCGATCCCCGGCCGCCACCTCAACGACCTGCTGCCGCTGCCCTACACCGAGGAGGCGCTGGCGGTGGTCGCCGCCCATGTGCGCCAGGTGCAGGACAGGCTCGGCCGGCAGATCCTGGTCGAGAACATCTCCAGCTACCTGCGCTTTCGCCACTCCAGTCTCGGCGAGGCGCAGTTCCTCGCCGCCCTCGCCAGCGAAACCGGCTGCGGCGTGCTGCTCGACGTGAACAACCTCTACGTCAGCGCGATGAACCATGGCTTCGATCCCGCCGGCTTTCTCGCCGACATCCCGCCGGCGGCGGTGGGCGAGATCCATCTGGCCGGCTTCGACCGCGCCGGCGAGCTGCTCGTCGACACCCACGGCAGCCGCGTGGCACCGCCGGTGTGGGCACTGTACCGGCTCGCCCTGCGCCGCTTCGGGCGCCAGCCGACGCTGATCGAATGGGACACCGACATCCCGGAACTGGCCGTGCTGCTGGCCGAGGCGGCCACGGCGGAACGCTTGCTGGAGGTGCATGATGCTCTCCCTGCGTGAGCTGCAGGAGCTGTTCGCGGCGGCGCTGGACGCCCCGCAGGACGCGGCGTTGCTGCCGCTGCTGGTGGCCGACCGCATCGCCCCCGGGGAACGCCTGGCGGTGTACCGCAACAACGCCCGGCACAACGGCCGCGAGGCGCTGCGCGCGGTCTACCCGGTGCTGGAGCAACTGGTCGGCGCGGAGTTCTTCGCCGCGGCGGCGGAGCGCTACCGCCGCGCGCATCCCTCGACCAGCGGCGACATCCACGACTTCGGCCGGCACTTCGCGGACTTTCTCGCCGGCCTCGCCCCGGCCGCCGGCCTGCCCTACCTGCCGGACATGGCCCGGCTGGAATGGGCGATCCACGAGGTGTTCCACGCCGCCGCGCCGCCAGCCTTCCCCCTCGAACGGCTCGCCGCGGTCGAGGCCGCCGCCCAGGCGCGGCTGCGCTTCCGGGTCAGCCCGGCCTGCCGCCTGCTCGCCTCGCCCTGGCCGCTGCGGCGCCTGTGGCAGCTGCACCAGCCGGGGGTGGCCTGGGACGAGGGGTTCGACCTCGCTAGCGGCGGTGTCGCGCTGCTGGTGCGGCGCAGCGGCTTCGAGGTACTGCTCGACGCCCTGAAACCCGGCGAATACGCCCTGCTGCGCCGGCTCGCCGACGGCCAGCCGCTCGGCGCGGCGTTCGCCGCGCTGCAGCGCACGGCGCCGGCGCTCGATCTGGCGGCCTTTTTGCAACGTCATCTGCTCGCCTCCACCCTGGCCGATTTCAGCCTGCGCTGAGCTGTGGTGCGGCGACCGGCAGGCGCACGACGAAACAGGTCCCGGCACCGGGCCGACTCTCGGCGCGGATGCTGCCGCCATGCAGCTCGACGATGCGCCGGCAGATCGCCAGGCCGAGTCCGGCATGCCCGGCGTCGGCGGCCTCGCCGCGGTCGACGCGGTAGTAGCGGTCGAACACATGGGCCAGCTCCTCCGCCGCCATGCCCCGCCCGGTATCGCTGACCCGCAGCTCCACCGCCTCCCCCACGGTCGCCACCTCGACGCCGATCACGCCGCCCGCCGGGGTGTGGCGCATGGCGTTCTCGATGAGGTTCTCCAGCAGCCGTTCGAGCATGCCGATATCGGCCGGCACCGCCGGCACGTCCGGCGGGATCGTCGTCTGCAGCCGCAGCCCGGCGTTGCCCGCCTGCAGCTCGAACTTCTGCGCCACGTCCTGGGCCAGCTCGGCGATGGGGAACGGCTCCAGGTTCGGGCGGACCTCCCGCGCCTCCAGGCGGGTCAGCTCGAACAGGTCGCCGACCAGCTTGCCCAGCCGCTCGCAGTGACGGGTGGCGATCTGCAGGTAGCCATGGCGCTCCTCCGGGGCGAGGCTGTCGGCCTTGAGCAGCAGGGTTTCCAGATAGCCCTGCATCGACGCCAGCGGCGTGCGCAGGTCGTGGGAGACGTTGGCCAAGAGCTCGCGGCGGCACGCCTCGGCCCGCGCCTGGGCGTCGAGCTGGCCGGCGATGCGCTCCGACATCTCGACGCAGACCCGCGCCAGCCGGTCGATCTCGTCGCCGGCAGCGACAGGCACGGCAAGGCGCAGCGGCTCGACGAAGCCACCGTCGCGAAAGGCCTCGATGGCCGCGCAGAGCGCGCGCAGGCGTCGGGTCAGCAGGCGGAAGACGATCAGTGCCGCAAGCAGGCTGAAGGCCAGCGCGCCGAGGATCAGGTGGCTCGCCAGCTCCAGCAGGCGCTCGGTCTCCAGCATCCGCTCCGAAGCGAGGATCGTCAGCCCGCCGACCGCGACGAACACCCCCATCAGCACCGCCGCGAGCCTGCCGTAGAGGGACTGGAACATGGTTAGGGTCTGTTGACGTTTTGGCGTGAGCCGCGTTGCCGCGTCAAATGCCGCCAGGCAAGGCGCGGGGCGCCGGCAATGGTCACTTCCTTGCCAAGCCCCGCAACGCCGCATGGCGGCATTTGCCGCGCAACCCGAAGGGACGGGGCCCGTCTGGCGCAGCACGGCGTCGCTCGTCGTTCATTTGGAATGACCAAACTTCTCTCCTCGTTCCTTGTTCTGCGCCAGACGGGCCGCCGTCGCGGCCTACGTCAAAACGTCAACAGACCCTAGCTCCGGGGCGCGTCGCGAAAGCGGTAGCCCACCCCCCACACCGTCTGCACGTATTCGGGGCGGTTGGGATTGGCCTCGATCTTCGCCCGCAGGCGGTTGATGTGGGTGTTGACGGTGTGCTCGTAGCCGCTGTGGCTGTAGCCCCACACCTGGTCGAGCAGCTGGCTGCGGGAGAACACCCGCCCCGGATGCCGGGCGAAATGCAGCAGCAGGTCGAACTCGGTGGCGGTGAGCTCGACCGGCCGGCCGTCGAGGGCCACCTGGCGCCGCTCCACGTCGATGCGCAGCCCGCCGTTCTCGATCACCTGCCCGGCCTGCGCGGAACGGCTGGCCAGGCTGTCGACCCGACGGAACAGCGCCTTCACCCGCGCCACCAGCTCGAGCACGCTGAACGGCTTGGTGAGGTAGTCGTCGGCGCCCATCTCCAGGCCGAGCACCCGGTCGAGCTCCCCCGAGCGCGCGGTGAGCATGAGGATCGGCACATAGCCCGGCCGCGCCCGCAGGCGCCGGCAGATCTCCAGCCCGTCGATCCCCGGCAGCATCAGGTCGAGGATCACCAGGTCGTAATCCCGCGCCTGCGCCTCGGCCAGCCCGCTCGCTCCGTCGCCGGCAAGCCTGACCGCGCAGCCCAGATCGGCCAGCTGCAACTGCACCAGCCGGGCGATATCCGCATCGTCCTCGATGACCAGCACCTGTCGCGCCATGGCGGGCTCTCGCGCAAGCCAGCAGGGGAATGAAGGATGAAGGATAGGCAATCGGGGAGCAGCGGGGGTGGTGTTCGTCTGGTGCAGCGGAGTTGTGCTGGGAGGCTGTGAGGTTTTCGATTTTTTTGGGGACGGCGATGAGCGCCGAACGCCCTGGAAGCGGAGCGGGTCGCCGCGGCTCTTTCACCCAAGCCCGGCGGGCGGTGCGCATAGCGCTGTTCGATCGGGCGGGCCATCGGCCCCTGGGCGCTGCCGCTGACCGGGCCTGCGCCAACGGAGCCCAATATATATGCATATATGCGACTGCTGTCAGGCCGGAATAAAACCCCGGGCAGCCCGGGGTTCTGGACTCTGTTAGTAGTTGACAATAGAAGAATGTTTCTCATGCAGATATAGAAGTTCGCAGTGCATCTGCTCGGCGTCCCCCTTATCGACAAGTTTCCTGTCCGCCAGCGCGGCTATATAGCCATATAGCCAGACGACGGAATCGCGATGCATTTGCCGAAGAAGTGCCGGCCGGTCTTCTTCGGGAATCTTCATTCTTTCCCAATCCAGTATCGAAATGCCCTGCAGGCTATGCAGGCGCGTATTGAAACTCGCAGAGCGGGCAGCCAGTTCTTTAAGCGTCATTGCTTTCTTACTCCCTTTTATTCCCCTAGGCGTGCAGCGGAACGCGTTTGAAAAGACTAGACGACGATCTACACAGGTGGCTGCCAGGCTTCTTACGAAACGTCCGGATCAATACCCAAAAGTGTCTATTCGCCAGCCCTCGAAAAGCCTTTTCAGGCGCGAGTTGTTCTTGCCAGTCCAGCACAACGACTTTTCGTATAGCCTTCAAGGGGCGCTCTTGCCGAACTCAACAGACAAGAATACCCGCTATTTTTCAAGCACTTGAGATAACGGATGAGCCGCTACCGGCGCAGCCGGGCTGAACGCCCGACTCCACTGAACGCTCTCTGTTTCAGATACCTTGCTTTTTACCACCGATAAACCAACTGCCGCCGCAAAACATTCGGTCATTCTTTCAGGATTCTCTATCCCGCCACAGGATCGCAACTGTCTATCCAGCGCCAGAGCCTTGTTCAGCGCTTCCGGGTCGAGCATGCGTTCTTCGCATGCCAGATAACGGCGAATACCCTCCTCGCCGGGACGCCCGTCGAACTCCAGATCGCACGTCATTGCCATTTGTGTATTCCAGATCAAGCCATCATGCCGGGCCACCATGCTGGTGGCGAACCGCTCGTGTAGTTCCTGGCTTTCCTGGCGGTCCTGCTCCTGCATATAGAACCCGCCGGCGATAACGCTGGCCATGACAATCGTGCCAATAAAGTCTTTCACGGCATACTCCCTGTTCATATCCGATACGGCTTGCAACGGATGTTTCCTCCTGACCCCAACTTTCAGCTTAGGTTCTGTTGAGGCAAGCCCGGTGTTGAAACCGCTTTTCCATGACCGACAGAAGCCGAGTTGGCTCGCATGCAAAGTCTGCCGAGCACCACAGAAGGCATTCGGCTCACGCCCCCGCCGTGACGAAAACGTGAATTTCGCGCGACCGTCCCGTGAATTCCGCCTCGGATACTGCCCACCACGGAAAGGCACCCCGCCGGCCCGTTTCCAAGCAACCCAATGCGGAGAACCCCCTCAATGAAAACCGAACAGATCATCCGTGGCGCCATGGCCGGTCTTTTGTCCCTGGGCGTGCTGGCCAGTGCCAGCGGGCCGGCGCTGGCCGCCAAGGCCGACGTGGAGAAGTGCGCCGGGATCGCCAAGGCCGGCAAGAACGACTGCGGCACGGCGAAGAGTTCCTGCGCCGGCACCGCCAAGGTCGACAACGACGCCGAGGCCTGGGTGCTGGTGCCCAAGGGCACCTGCGAAAAGATCGCCGGCGGCACGCTCACCGACAAGCCCTACAACGCCCACGGCGGCCTGGCGGCAATGAAGCAGCAGTAAGCCGCCCACGCATCCCCTGCCGGCCGCCGGGCGGCCGGCCCTCCCCACCCCACCGACTCTCAGGAGGTCACCATGGATCTCTCTGCCAGCCATCCCGCGCCCCTGGCGAAGACCCGCGCGCCCCTCAAGGGCCGCTTCGACGACGCGGCCAATGCCGCGCTGAAGGGGCTCGCCTTGTTCACCCCGCTGCTGGATTTCGGCATCCGGCTGCTGGTCGCCAGCGTGTTCTTCCAGGCCGGACTGACCAAGATCGCCAGCTGGAGCAGCACCCTGACGCTCTTCGAATACGAATACGCAGTGCCGCTGCTGCCGCCGGAGCTGGCCGCCTGGCTCGGCACCGCGGCCGAGCTGTCGCTGCCGGTGCTGCTGGTGCTGGGCCTCGGCACGCGGCTGGCGGCGCTGGCGCTGTTCCTGTTCAACATCGTCGCGGTGATCTCCTACCCGGGCCTCGGCGAGGTCGGGCTGCAGCACCACCAGTACTGGGGGCTCCTGCTGCTGGTCACGCTGTGCCACGGCCCCGGCAAGCTGTCCCTCGATCACCTGATCCGCCGCTGGCGGGGGAGGCGCGCAGCATGAAGCCCGATTCCCTGGACATCCCCGTTCCGGCAGCCGGCGAGCCGGCGGAACGCAACATCCTGGTGATCGGCGGCGGCTTCGCCGGCACCACCCTGGCCCGCGCCCTGGAGCGCCGGCTCCCCGCGCCCTGGCGCGTGGTGCTGGTCAGCCGGGAGAGCTACACCACCTTCAACCCGATGCTCGCCGAGGTGGTCGGCGCCTCGGTGTTCCCCGAGCAGGTGATCGCGCCGATCCGCCAGATGCTCAGGCGCACCCGCTTCGTCATGGGCACGGTGACCGGCGTCGACCTGGAAACCCGCCAGGTGCGCGCCGAGACCCTCGCCGGGCCGCAGACGCTGTCCTTCGAGCATCTGGTGCTGGCCTTCGGCACCCGCGCCAACCTCGCCCTGGTGCCGGGCATGGCCGAGCACGCCCTGCCGCTCAAGCTGGTCGGCGACGCGCTGTTCATCCGCAACCGCGTGCTGCAGCGGGTGGCGCGCATCGAGCTGGAATCCGACCCGGTGCTGCGCCGGCGCCTGGGCCACTTCGTGGTGGTCGGCGGCGGCTTCTCCGGGGTCGAGGTGGCCGGGGAACTGGCCGACTTCCTGCGCGGCGCGCTGCGCTACTACCCGCGGGTGAAGCCGGACGAGCTGCGGGTGACGATCCTCCAGGACGGCGCGCGCCTGCTGCCGGAGCTGCCCGAAAGCCTCGGCCGGCGCGCCGCCCGCTCGCTGGAGCGGCGCGGCGTCGCGGTCCACCTCGGCTCCCGCGCCGCCGGCGTCGACGCCGAGGGCGTGGACCTGGCCGACGGCGGGCGCCTCGCCGCCGCGACGGTGATCTGCACCATCGGCACCCGCCCACACCGGCTGGTCGAGCAGCTCGGCGTGCCGCTGGTGCGCGGGCGCATCGACACCCAGGCCGACATGGCGGTGCCGGGACTGCCCGGGGTCTGGGCCCTCGGAGACTGCGCGCGGGTGGCGAACGCCGCCAGCGGCGCGGACTCGCCGCCCACCGCGCAGTTCGCGGTGGCCCAGGCCGCGCAGCTCGCCGGCAATCTCGCCGCCGCCATCGCCGGCCAGGAGACGCGCCCCTTCGCCCACCTCTCGAAAGGGATGATGGCCACCGTCGGCCACCTGAACGGCGTCGCCCAGGTCTTCGGCCTGCCTCTGGCGGGCCTGCCCGCCTGGCTGCTGTGGCGCGCCTACTACCTGCTGCGCATGCCGACCCTCGGCCGCAAGCTGCACATCTGGGCGGAATGGACCTGGGGCATGTTCTTCCGCGCCGACATCACCCACCTGCGCTTCACCCGCAGCGGCGAGACGGAGGACGAGGCCGCCGCCCCGCCACCCCCTCTGCGCGAAATCCCGGCCCGCTCCGAACCTGCAAGAACACCGCAAGCCCTCGGCGCCGCCGGGAATCGCGGATAAATCCGCTCCTGCAACCGCCCATCTTCCCAGCGAGGACAACCCCATGCTCCAGGGAAAATCCGTCATCGTCACCGGCTCCACCAGCGGCATCGGCCTCGGCATCGCCCGCGCCTTCGCCGAACAGGGCGCCGACGTGCTGCTCAACGGCTTCGGCGAGCCCGACGCCATCGACAGCCTGCGCCACGAGCTGGAAACGCGCCACGGCGTGCGGGTGCGCTACTCGCCCGCCGACCTGGCCAGTCCCGCGGCCATCCGCGGCATGGCCGACTACGCCCGCGGCGAGTTCGGCAAGGTCGACATCGTCGTCAACAACGCCGGCATCCAGCATGTCGCGCCGCTCGAGGAGTTCCCCGAGGACAGGTGGGACGCGATCCTCGCCGTCAACCTGTCCTCGGCCTTCCACCTGATCAAGGCGGTGCTGCCGGAGATGAAGGCGCGCCGCTGGGGACGCATCGTCAACATCGCCTCGGCCCATGGACTGACCGCCTCGCCGTTCAAGTCGGCCTATGTGGCGGCCAAGCACGGCCTGGTCGGCCTCTCGCGCGCGGTCGCCCTGGAGGGGGCGGAGTACGGCATCACCTGCAACACCCTCTGCCCCGGCTACGTGAAGACCCCGCTGGTCGAGCGGCAGATCGCCGACCAGGCCAGGGCCCACGGCATCTCCGCGGAGAACGTGGTGCGCGACGTGCTGCTGACGCACCAGGCGCGCAAGGCGTTCGTCGCGGTCGAGGAGCTGGCCGCGCTGACCCTGTTCCTCTGCTCCGATGCCGCCGCCTCGATGACCGCCGCCGCCCTGGCGATGGACGGCGGCTGGACCCAACACTGAGGTGCACGCCATGACTGCCAGAGAACGACTCGACGAACGCCCGGCGGCGCAGCGCGCGGGCGCCGGCCAGCTGCAGGTGAAGCCGGTGACCCTCGCCCTGCAGGGCGGCGGCGCCCACGGCGCCTTCGCCTGGGGGGTGCTCGACCGCCTGCTGGAGGACGGGCGCATTGACTTCGAGGGGATCAGCGCCACCAGCGCCGGGGCGATGAACGCCGTGGTGCTCGCCTACGGCCTGATGCAGGGTGGCCCGGCCGGCGCGCGCCAGGCGCTGCACGGTTTCTGGCGCGACATCGCCGCCAGCGCGGCGCTGTACAGCCCGTTCCGCCAGCTGCCCGGAGTCGGCAACCTGTACGGCCACCGGCTCGACCACTCGCCGTTCTACCTGATGACCGACATGCTGATGCGGGTCTTCTCGCCCTATCAGTTCAATCCGTTCAACTTCAATCCGCTGCGCCAGGTGCTCGGGCGCCACGTGGATTTCGCCGCCCTGCGCGAAAACGGCAGCACCCGGCTGTACCTGTGCGCCACCAACGTGGAGAGCGGCAAGGTGCGGATCTTCCCGCGCGAGGAGATCTGCATCGAGGCGGTGCTCGCCTCGGCCTGCCTGCCCTTCCTGTTCCAGGCGGTGGAGATCGACGGCGTGCCCTACTGGGACGGCGGCTACGTCGGCAACCCGGCGATCTATCCGCTGATCTACGAATGCGCCAGCCGCGACGTGGTGATCGTGCACATCAACCCCATCGTGCGCCGCGGCGTGCCGAAGACCGCCGCGGAGATCCTCAACCGGATCAACGAGGTGAGCTTCAACTCCTCGCTGATGCGCGAGCTGCGTGCGATCGCCTTCGTCACCTCGCTGATCGAGCGCGGCCAGGTGGCGGACGGCGAGATGAAGCGGATGCTGATCCACTCGATCCGCGCCGACGAGACCATGGCCGGGCTCGGCGTGTCGAGCAAGCTCAACGCCGACTGGCGATTCCTCTGCACGCTGCGCGATCGCGGCCGCGCCCAGGCCGGGCACTGGCTGGCCGAGACCTACGACGCCCTCGGCGAGCGCTCCAGCGTGGACATCCGCGCCGAATTCCTCTGACCCGCCCCACCGGAGAATGCCCATGAAGATCGCCGACATCCTCGAAACCGCCTCGATGCCGCTGGCCAGCCCGAGCTACCCCAGGGGTCCGTACCGCTTCATCGACCGCCAGTACATGATCGTCACCTACCAGTCCGACCCGGCGGCGATCCGCGCCGCGGTACCCGAGCCGCTGGAGCCGGACGGCAGCGACCGGGTGCTCTACGAGTTCATCCGCATGCCGGACTCCACCGGCTTCGGCGACTACACCGAGTCCGGCATCGTCATCCCCTGCCGCTTTCGCGGCGAGCCGCTGAACTTCGTCGCCCAGATGTACCTCGACTGCGAGCCGCCGATCTCCGGCGGGCGCGAGATCTGGGGCTTTCCCAAGAAGCTGGCCGACGTCTCGCTGAAGGTGAACCGCGACACCCTGGCCGGGCGCCTGGAATATGCCGGCCAGCCGGTGGCGCTGGCGAGCATGGCCTACAAGCACGACAACATCCTCTGCGGCGGCAACGGCGGACTGGTCTGCGACACCGCGCCGCTGGTGCAGAAACTCTCCAGGACCCAGGTCAACCTCAAGCTGATCCCGGACGTCGACGGCTCCCCCGCCATCGCCCAGCTGGTCGCCTACAACCTCGCCGACATCCACATCAAGGGTGCCTGGGAAAGCCCGGCGCGGCTGCACCTGATCCCTCACGTCAACGCGCCGGTCGCCGACCTGCCGGTGCGCCGGGTGCTCGGCGGCATCCACTTCGTCGCTGACCTGACGCTGCCCTACGGGCGGGTGCTCTTCGACTATCTGCAGGAGGCCGGCGCATGCCGTACCGACTCGCCAACGGCGCGGTCCTCGCTGCCGCAATCGGCCTGAGCCTGCTCGCGGTGCAGCAGTACAGCCATCTGCTGCCAGGTTCGGCGAAGACCTTCAGCGCCGACCGCGAGCGCTGCTACGCCGTGGTGCGCGCCGGCAGGAACGACTGTGGCACCGCGAAGCACGCCTGCGCCGGCCAGGCGACCCGCGAGCGCAGCCCCGAGGAGTGGCTGATGCTACCCGCCGGCACCTGCCTGCGCATTGCCGGCGGGCAGCTCAAGGCCGGCGGTTGAGGCTGTGGAGCCGTAACGAGGAGGCACGCGAATGAACGGAGCGAACCCCGTCACGATGCCCGCCCCGCTGCTGCCGGCGCGGGTACGGCGGGAGATCGCCCGCGAGCAGTACCGCAGCGAGCTGCTGGTCGGCGCCGTGCAACTGGGCATCGCCGCGCTGCTCGCCCTGCTTTACGCCGGCAGCACTCACGGCTTCGCCCCGGACGCGCCGGTGGAGGCGGCGCCGCTGGGGCTCAGCCTGTTCGCCATCCTCGCCCTGCTGCGCCTGTGGCTTGCCCTCAGCGGGCAGCTCGGGCGCTGGCTGCTGGGGCTGGGCGTAGTCGCCGAGATGGCCCTGCTGGTCGGGGTGATCTTCGCCTACCACCTGCAGTACGAGCAGCCCGCGCAGTTCTCCCTGAAGAGCACCGAGTTCGCCTACCTGTTCATCCTCATCGCCCTGCGCGCGCTGCGCTTCGAGCCGCTCTGGGTGATCCTCTCCGGCCTCACCGCCGCGGCCGGCTGGCTCGCCCTGCTCGGCTATGCCGTGGCCAGCGCGCCGGGCAATCCTACGTGACTTCGCTGCGCTCGATCCAGATCCACTACGGCGGCGAATTCGACCGGGTGTTGGCACTCCTCATGGTCACTGCCGTGCTCGCCTTCTCCCTGTCCCGCGCCCGCCGCCTGCTCGCCAGCGCCGTCGCCCGCGAGCAGGCGGTGGCCGATCTGTCGCTGTTCTTCGACGAGTCGGTGGCCAGCCGCATCACCCACTCCGAGGCGCAGGTCATGGCCGGCCAGGGCGAGCTGCGCCAGGCGGCGATCCTCTTCCTCGACATGCGCGGCTTCAGCGAAGCCGCCGCCCGTCTGGTCCCCGACGAGCTGATCGCCCTGCTCGGCGAATACCAGGGCCTGCTGCTGCCGATCCTCAAGGCCCACGGCGGCAGCATCGACAAGTTCATGGGCGACGGCATCCTCGCCAGCTTCGGCGCGGTGAGCCCCGATCCCGCCTTCGCCGCCCAGGCGCTGCGTGCCGTCGACGCCATCTGGACGGCGGTCGGGCGCTGGCGCGCCCAGCGCCAGGCGGCCGGCCTGCCCGCCCCGGACGTCGGCGCCGGGCTTGCCAGCGGCGAGGTGGTGTTCGGCATCATCGGTCACGGGCGGCGGCTCGAGTACACGCTGATCGGCGACGCGGTCAACCTCGCCGCCAAGCTGGAGAAGCACAACAAGGTCGAGCACAGCCGCGGCCTGACCACCCGCACGACCTACCAACTGGCCCGCGCCCAGGGCTACGCGGGCAGCAAGGAGCTTCGTGCGGCCCGCCGGGTCGGCGGCGTGGCCGCGCCGCTGGATCTGGCGGTGCTCGGTTAGATTGCCCGCGGGAATCTTTGTCGATACTGGTCAATATCGACGGAAGAGCCATACTTGGCTGAAACGCCCTGCTTGAATGGCGATGGAACAATACCCTTCGAACCATATCGCCATCGAAATTTTTTATTACCGGGCCATGTTGCCGGATGGCTCGACAAGTTCTATAGCTGAACTTGGAGGCCGATAACAGGGAACGCAAAACATGCTGGATTGTCCATTCAAATAGACACATCCTGAACACAACCCATCGGCACTGTTGTTGTTTTCGAGAACTACTGAGAGTGTAAGTTGAGGAAGGGGAAGGAAAATTTGAAACGCCTGTAGTAACCACCGCCAGGGACGGCCTCTTTCCCAAAGAGGTACTCCTATGTCCGACCTGGAACATAGCGGCACAGCTCGTGCCCATGCCTCCGATCTCGTACGGAACGCCCGCGACAACAAGCGAGCAGCCCGGGAACTCGATCATCTCAATCTGCCCGAGTTGGCAAATGACTTGCGCAAGTTTGCCGACAACCAACTACGCATGGCCAGAATGTGGCTGCCACGACGGGGCAACGGATACTTTGGCGGCGTCTGGCAACTTCGGATGCTGCAAGGACGTCTGTCAAAACCGCTCACGGCGCCGGGCGCGTTGAAGCGTGACTGGGGCGGCAGATGATCCCGCCGTATATACCGCCGGTCGGACGGTGAATATCGCCGCCATCGCAGAGCACCACGCCCCCCGGCAGTGCATAATGCCGGCTCACTGCCACGAACACCGAGACCGGCATCCTCCCTCCGAAACGCCGCGATGAAGCCATCCCTGCCTGTTCCGGTCGATCTTGCAACGGTTTCATCGCGCAATTGATGCTCGGGCTATTCCCGGCGACGTCGCTGGCGAGGCTGGAGCGGGGCGATCGTGTTGCGCCAGCAGATCCCGCATCACCATAAAATGTTCGGTGGCCAATTGACGACCCACTTCACGGGTCGGTTGCCATCGATCAATCTGTTCTGTGCCATTCGCAGCGCCGCCATTAGATGGAACCTGATGAAGACTCGCCTGCTCCTCGCCCTGCTCCTGCTCCTCGCCCTGCTCCTGCTGCTCGCTTCGCTCCGCGGCATACCGGCCTTTGCCGGGGACCGCCCCCTGCCGGCAAACGTCTCCCAGACCGGCCCCATCGGCCTCCACACCAGCTATCTGATGGAGACGGGCGGCCGGCTGAGCCTGGAGCAGGCCGTTGCCGCCCACGCCCGGGGCGCCTTCAGGGCCGTCGGCGCCCCGGTGCCGAACTTCGGCATCGGCTCGGTGCCCGTCTGGCTCCAGCTCACCGTGGAAAACCCGACGGCGCAGCCGCTGGAGCGCCAGTTGCACATCAAGACCCCATGGCTCGACCGGGTGGAGGTGCATTTCCGTCTCGCAGGAACGACCCGGGCCAGCCATGTAATCGCCGACCGCAAGGCATTCGGGCAATCCCCTGGCGACAACCGTTTCTTCATGCTCGAACATGCCTTCGCGCCCGGACTCAGCGAACTCTTCATCCGTGTGGAGAAGCCCGACCCCATGGTCGTTCCGCTCTATCTGCTGACGGCGGACGAGGCACGTGCCCGGGAACGCATCCAGGACTACAGCTACGGCTTCTTCTACGGTTTCCTGTTCGCCCTGCTGGCCTACAACTTCATGCTCTGGGCCGGCCTGCGGGATGCGAGCTACCTGCTCTACTCCCTGTATCTCGGTGCCTTCCTGCTGATGAACGGCGCCTATACCGGCCATGGCTTCCAGTGGCTCTGGCCCGACTCCAGAATTTGGGCGCAATGGTCCAATCCGCTGCTCGTGCTGCTCTACGGAAGCAGCGGGCTGGCCTTCGCCCTGCGCTTTCTGGACATCCGTCGGCATTTCCCGCGTCTCTACCGGGCCATAGTCGGCTACCTGGGCGTTTTCACCCTGCTGATGCTGCTGGCCATCCTGGCCGGCAGCCAGAAGCACGCCCTGATGCTCGCCTTCGTGTTCGTCCTCCTGTTCGCGGGCATCATGCTGGCGCTGGGCGCGATTTCCATGCGCTCCGGGCAAAAGCCGGCGAAATACTTCCTGCTGGCCTCCATCGCCGCGATGCTCGGTGCGGCCATCAGTACGCTGGCAGTCTGGGGCCGCATCCCGACCAATGCATGGACCTATCGCGCGGCCGACATCGGCATGATGCTGGACGCCACCCTGCTGGCCCTGGCCCTCACCTACCGCTTCCGCGTCACCCAGGCCGAGAAGCTGCGCGCCGAACGGCTGGCGACGCTCGACCCGCTGACCGGGATCGACAACCGCCGGGCCTTTCACGACAAGGCGCTGCCGCTCTGGCAGCGGGCCCGGCGGGAGGATCGGGAGCTGTCGCTCATCCTCCTGGACATCGACCGTTTCAAGGCGATCAACGACACCCATGGCCACGCCGGCGGCGACAAGGTGCTGGTTGCCACGGCCAGGACCCTCGAAGCTGCCATCCGCAGGCAGGACGTACTGGCCCGGTGGGGCGGCGAGGAATTCATCCTGCTCCTGCCGGAAACCGACCTGAACGAAGCCGCCCACCTGGCCGAGCGCCTGCGCGCCGCGCTGGAAGGCCTGCGCGTGCGGCATGAGAGCCAGGACATCGCCATCACCGCAAGCTTCGGCATCGCCCGGCGCAAGGCCGGCCACCCCGATCTGGACCGCTTGGTCGCGGAAGCGGACGAGCTGCTCTACCGCTCGAAGGAAATGGGCCGCAACCGGGTCAGTTCGCCCGAAGCACCTTAGCTGGAAATCTCGCGCAGGTAGTCGAGCACTTCCTGCGAGCTGATCTTGAGGAAGACGAACGAGACGGCATGGAACACGACGATCGAGAAGATGACGCTCAGGTAGACGCTCAGGGTGGTGCCGAACAGGAAGCCGATCCCCGCCAGCAGCCCGATGTGCGAAGCGACGAAGGCCGCGCCGACCAGGGTACCGAGAAAGGTAGCCGCCCCGTATGAGAGCAGCACGGAGAGCAGCAGGCCGACGAGCGCGACGGCCCGCCGCCGGGGACTCCTCACCAGCAGGGCGACCCGGACGATGAGAAACGGCGCGGCGATGAAGGACGCCAGCACCTTGACCGGATGACTGGCGATCCGTCGGAACACCTCGCCGAGTCGCCCCTTCTCGTTGGCGGCATCCCTGGCCAGTGCGGAAATCCCGCTTCCCAATACCTCACCGGCAGCTTTTCCGAACATCGGCATTCCCCGTTGCGGCGCAAGGCCGAGTGGCCTCGAGTTTCACTCGGCGCAATGGTAGCGCACTGGATGGAGTCGGGCCTGGCGCTGTTCTTTTAGTCTATATATGGACTATATTGTCACTAATAAACATATTTGGACAGCCACGGAGCTTCCCCATGGAACCTCATACCCGCACCGCCCCAACCGGCCGCGCCGACGTCGACACGCCCCAGGCCGGTCGCGTGGCGCTGACCTTCTTCTTCCGCCTCGCCGAACTCTGGGGGCTGAGCGCGGAGGAGCAGATGGTGCTGCTCGGCGGCATCGGCCGCTCCACCTACTTCAACTACCGCAAGCTGCCCGAGGTCCGCCTGGGCCGCGACCTGCTGGAGCGCATCTCCCACCTGATGGGCATTCACAAGTCGCTGCGCATCCTGTTCGGCGACTCGCCCTCCGCCTACGACTGGGTCAAGCGCCCGAACAGGGCCGCGCCCTTCAACGGCGACACGGCGCTGCAGCGGATGCTGGCCGGCTCGCTGGTCGACCTGTCGGACGTCAATCGCTATCTGGCGGCGCAGCGGGGTTAGGCAATGAACGAAGTCATCCCTGCCTGGCAGGCGCACCGGCTGGTCGCCAGCCACTTCCCGCCCATCGGCGTGTTCGAGGACACCCTGGACCCC
Organism: Azotobacter chroococcum; assembly: GCF_004339665.1. Taxonomy (GTDB): domain Bacteria; phylum Pseudomonadota; class Gammaproteobacteria; order Pseudomonadales; family Pseudomonadaceae; genus Azotobacter; species Azotobacter chroococcum. The sequence continues at coordinate 28,892 of NZ_SMMU01000015.1, read as the reverse complement.
GCCGACCTGGAAATCGCCTTCGAGATCGAGGCGCTGACCAACGACCGGCTGCGCGAGGAAGCCGGCGAGATCCACCTGGTCGCGCCCGAGGACCGGATTTCCGGGCCCGGCTCCAGTCCGGTCATGGCGGCCTTCACCCACATCGGCAGCCCGAGCCGCTTCACCGACGGCAGCTACGGCGTCTACTACGCGGCCGACAGCCTCGAGGCGGCCATCGCGGAAACCCAGTTCCACCGCGCCCGCTTCCTCGCCGCCACGCAGCAACCCAGCCTGGAGCTGACCATGCGCTGCTACCTGAGCGAGATCGTCCGGCCGCTGCTGGACATCCGCGCCGGCGACCCCGCGCTCTACCACCCCGACCCGCAGCAGTACGGCCCGGCCCAGGCCTTCGCCGCCCGGCTGCGCCTGGACGGCAACTGGGGCCTGCTCTACGCCAGCGTGCGCCGGCCGGGCGCCGAATGCGTGGCGCTGTTCCGCCCGCCGGCGACCAGCATCCCGGTGCAGGGCAAGCACCTGCGCTACGTCTGGGACGGCCAGCAGCAGGCCTTCACCCACGTGCTGGAAGTGTCGGAAATCCGTTAGGCCTGCCCGGCCGCCCCCGTTTCTGCCGCCGGGTGCAGCCTCATCCAGGGCGACCCGGCGCAGCAGAAGCCGTCTTCCCCCTCGCCGCGTCGCGCAGCAGGCAGCTGGAGACGTTTCTTTGTGACTGGGGTGGGAAGGTTCGGTGGTGGAATTCTTGTCCCATATCTAGACTTCCGATTTTAGGAAATATATTGGACGAGCGTTCGCTTGGGCTCTCTCATCCGCAAAAGCCGGCACAGGGCGTATCCGGACTGGCTTGGCCTACTCGATGATTTCCGATTTAAGGAAAAATCCAGACAGGCACCGCGATGCCGGGCCTGCCGGGGAGCCACCCTGCATCCTCCGGCATGGCTTGGAGGGCACCGCCATGGCCTCGAGACGCATCGTCCCGGCTGTCATTACTTCACGGCCTCGCCTGCCCGCGTTATCGAGTCTTCCTGACCGCCGACCGGTCTGGATTGGCGATGGTAGCCGCCCCTGGTCATCCGATGAACAGACGCAGTCAACCTCGCCGAAAGTCGAGTGTCTGTGGCCTCAGAAGACACTCGGAAACGGGGCCATCGGAACGATGCCAGCGCAGGCATGGTACGGGCTGCAGCCCTGCGATCACCGCTCGTCGGAACGGCTGCAAAGCAATACTTTTCAAACATTTTTTCATGGAACTTTCACTTCGCTTGGAGCACTATGGTCCCAGCTGAAGGATCAGCTCCATCGTGTGACAGAGCCCATCGTTGTTTTGGTGGGCTTTTTCTTGCCCCCCCTTTTCCCCCTGTTCCCACATCATCATCCAGGCCAGCGTCGGCCCCCTCTCCTGCCCCCTTTTTTTCGTCGATCTTCCGATTCCCTCATCCATGGTTTCCGGGCCCTCTCAAGACATGGCGGCATCCGGCTCAGCCGTATATTTCCGATTTATGGATAAATGGGCAAATGAATACGGCAAAACCGCTCCTGCCCCGCCCATATCGCAGGGTCCGCTTCGACAAGGCCCGGGCTTTTTGCCTATCTATATAGGAAGTCTCTTTGCAGGATGCTTCCATGCCCTCCGCCCTGCTCCTTCGCCCCGGCCAGCTCGTCCTGGACGACCTGCGCGACATCTACTGGAACCAGGCGACGCTCGATCTCGATCCGGCCTGCCGGACCGAGGTCGAGGCCGGCGCGCGCAGCGTCGCGGCGATCCTCGCCAGCCAGCGCACCGTGTACGGCATCAACACCGGCTTCGGCCTGCTGGCGCGCACCTCGATCCCGGCCGACTCCCTCGCCGCCCTGCAGCGCAACCTGGTGCTCTCCCACTGCACCGGCACCGGGCCGCTGCTCGACGACGCCAGCGTCGGGCTGATCATGGCGCTGAAGATCGCCTCCCTGGCGCGCGGCTATTCGGGCGTCGGCTGGGCAGTGATCGAGGCGCTGCTGAAGCTCTACGAAGCCCGGGTCTATCCGTGCATCCCCTCCCAGGGTTCGGTGGGCGCCTCCGGCGATCTGGCGCCGCTGGCGCATCTGGCGGCGGTGCTGCTCGGGGTCGGCCAGGTGCGCCATGAAGGCCAGGTACTGGAGGCGGCCGAAGGACTGGCCATCGCCGGCCTGGAGCCTCTGATCCTCGGCCCCAAGGAGGGCCTGGCGCTGCTCAACGGCACCCAGGTGTCCACTGCCCTGGCGCTGCGCGGGCTGTTCGCCGCGGAGCGGCTGTTCGGCGCCGCGCTGGTCGCCGGCAGCCTCAGCGTCGAGGCGCTGAAGGGTTCCTTCGTGCCCTTCGATGCGCGCATCCAGGCGGTGCGCGGCCAGCCGGGGCAGATCGCGGTGGCCGAGCTGTACCGCGAGCTGCTCCACGACAGTGCGATCAACCGCTCCCACGTCCACTGCAAGCGGGTCCAGGACCCCTACTCGCTGCGCTGCCAGCCGCAGGTGATGGGCGCCTGCCTGGACCACCTGCGCTTCGCCGCCGGGGTGTTCCTGCGCGAGGCCAATGCGGTGTCGGACAACCCGCTGGTGTTCGCCGGCGACGCCGAGGTGCTCTCCGGCGGCAACTTCCACGCCGAGCCGGTGGCGATGGCCGCCGACGTGCTGGCCCTGGCCATCGCCGAGATCGGCGCGCTCTCCGAGCGGCGCACCGCCCTGCTGGTCGACCCTGCGCTGTCCGGCCTGCCGGCCTTTCTGGTCAGGGAAGGCGGGCTGAATTCCGGCTTCATGATCGCCCAGGTCACCGCGGCATCGCTGGTTTCGGAGAACAAGAGCCTGGCCCACCCGGCCTCGGTGGACAGCCTGCCGACCTCGGCCGGCCAGGAGGATCACGTCTCCATGGCCACCTTCGCCGCCCGCCGCCTGCAGGACATGGCCGGCAACGCCGCCGCGGTGGTGGGCATCGAACTGCTGGCCGCCGCCCAGGGCATGGACTTCCACGCGCCGCTGTCCACCTCGCCGCAGCTCGGCGAGGTCATGGCGCTGATCCGCAGCCGGGTCGCGCACTACGAAGAGGACCGCTACTTCGCCCCGGACATCGCCACCGCGCGGGCCTGGGTCGAGGACGGCGCCTTCGAACGCTGGGTGCCCTGTGCCCGTCTTCATTCCTGAGCGCCGCGAGGCCAGCATGACGACCACCCTGTTCGCCGAACGCGCCCTGCTGCCGGGCGGCTGGGCGCGCGACGTGCGCCTGGAAATCGACGCCGCCGGCCGACTCGGGCGGATCGAGCCCGATGCCCGTGCCGAGGGTGCCGAACGCCTGCGCGGGCCGCTGCTGCCCGGCTTGCCGAACCTGCACTCCCACGCCTTCCAGCGCGCCATGGCCGGACTGACCGAGGTCGCGTTCAGCGCCGAGGACAGCTTCTGGAACTGGCGCGAGCGGATGTACCGGCTGGTCGCCCGGCTCGACCCTGACCAGTTCGAAACCATCGCCCGCCAGCTCTACATCGAGCTGCTCAAGGCCGGCTACAGCAGCGTCGCGGAGTTCCACTACCTGCACCACGACCGCGACGGCCGGCCCTACGCCGACCCCATCGAGCTGTCCCTGCGCCTCGCCCGCGCCGCCCGCGAGGCCGGCATCGGCCTGACCCTGGTCCCCGTGCTCTACAGCCATTCCGGCTTCGGCGGCCTGCCGCCGGGCACCGAGCAGCGGCGCTTCATCCTCGACACGGACGGCTACCTCGACCTGCTGGCACGCCTGCACCCGGCGCTGGAGCAGGCCGGACAGTACCTGGGGCTGGGCTTCCATTCCCTGCGCGCGGTAACCCCCGGACAGATCGCACGGGTGCTGGCCGCCTCGCCCATCGACGGCCCCATCCACCTGCACATCGCCGAGCAACAGAAGGAAGTCGACGACTGCCTGACCTGGAGCGGCCGGCGCCCTCTGCAGTGGCTGTTCGAGAATTGCCCGGTGGACGAGCGCTGGTGCCTGGTGCACGCCACCCAGGCGCAGCCGGACGAACTCGCCCTCCTCGCCGCCAGCGGCGCGGTCGCCGGCCTCTGCCCGGCGACCGAGGCCAACCTCGGCGACGGCCTGTTTCCGGCCACGGACTACCTGGCCCGGGGCGGCCGCTTCGGCATCGGCTCGGACAGCCAGGTCTCGGTCAGCGTGGTGGAGGAACTACGCTGGCTGGAATACGGCCAGCGCCTGCGCGACCGCCGGCGCAACCGTCTCGTCCAGCCCGGCCGCCCGGCGGTCGGCGCCGCGCTCTACCAGGGCGCCCTGAGCGGCGGCGCCCAGGCCCTCGGCCAGCCGGTCGGCGCGCTGGAAAGCGGCCGGCGCGCCGACCTGCTGGTGCTGGACGGCACCGATCCCTATCTGGCCAATGCCGAAGGCGACCAGATCCTCAACCGCTGGCTGTTCGCCGGCAGCGACCGCCAGGTGCGCGACCTGATGGTCGCCGGCCGCTGGGTGGTGCGCAAAGGCCGTCATGCGGACGAGGAACACAGCGCCCGCGCCTTCGCCGCACTGCTGGCGAAGCTTTCGGCGACGTCCTGAGCGCCGGCAGGCAGGTGATTGCCTACGACCGGCTCGGCTTCGGCAGGTCCGATCCGCGGAGCAACCGGCCGACGGCGAACTTCATTGCTTCGGCCACAGCGTCGGTGGCGGCCTGACCGTCCACTGTGCGAGCCGCTTCGCCGATGCGTGCGCGGCACTGATCACCGAGTCTGCCCAGGCGTTCGTCGAGGACCAGCCCCATGCCTGCCGATGAGGGCTGCGCCGTCATGGATAGAAAAACGAAATCGACCCGACAAGTTCAATCGATTAGGAAAATTCTCCCCTGCATCGTAAGGTTGCACCCATCAAGTTCTTCACCCCCATCGAGGAGTCGAAACCCATGTTGGACGCTAGCCTTAAGACCCAGCTGCAGGCCTACCTGGAGCGCGTCACCCTGCCCTTCGAGATCGTTGCCACCCTTGACGGGAGTGCCAAGTCGCAGGAGATGCTCGGCCTGCTGCAGGACATCCAGGGCCTGAGCGACAAGATCACCCTGCGCACCGACGGCAAGGACGCACGCGTCCCGTCCTTCTCCCTCGAACGTCCGGGCGCGGACATCTCCCTGCGCTTCGCCGGCATCCCCATGGGCCACGAGTTCACCTCCCTGGTGCTGGCCCTGCTGCAGGTCGGCGGCTATCCGTCCAAGGCCAGCGAGGAAGCCATCGCGCAGATCAAGGCCCTCGACGGCGAATACCGCTTCGAAACCTACTTCTCGCTGTCCTGCCAGAACTGCCCGGACATCGTCCAGGCGCTGAACCTGATGGCGGTGCTCAATCCCAGGATCAGCCACGTCGCCATCGACGGCGCGCTGTTCCAGGACGAGGTCGAGAAGCGCCAGATCATGGCCGTACCGACCATCTACCTGAACGGCGAGCCGTTCGGCCAGGGCCGCATGGAGCTCGAGCAGATCCTCGCCAAGCTCGACACCGGCGCCAGCGCCCGCGGGGCGGAGAAGCTCAACGCCAGGGAAGCCTTCGACGTGCTGGTGGTCGGCGGCGGCCCGGCCGGCGCCTCGGCGGCCATCTACGCGGCGCGCAAGGGCATCCGCACCGGCGTGGTGGCCGAGCGCTTCGGCGGCCAGGTGCTGGACACCATGGACATCGAGAACTTCATCTCCGTGCCGGAAACCGAAGGCCCGAAACTCGCCCGCGCCCTGGAAGAGCACGTCCGCCAGTACGAGGTCGACATCATGAACCTGCAGCGCGCGGTCAAGCTGGTGCCGGCCGCCGCCAAGGGCGGTCTGCACGAGGTGCAGTTCGAGTCCGGCGCCTCGCTCAAGGCCAAGGCCGTGATCCTCGCCACCGGCGCCCGCTACCGCGCCCTCGGCGTCCCCGGCGAGCAGGAATACCGCACCAGGGGCGTGGCCTACTGCCCGCACTGCGACGGCCCGCTGTTCAAGGGCAAGCGCGTGGCGGTGATCGGCGGTGGCAACTCCGGCGTCGAGGCGGCCATCGACCTGGCCGGAATCGTCGCCCACGTCACTCTGCTGACCCACGGCGAGAAGCTGCGTGCCGACGCGGTGCTGCAGCGCAAGCTGCACAGCCTGCCGAACGTCACCGTGCTGCTCAACGCGCCGATCGCCGAAGTGATCGGCGACGGCCAGAAGGTCAACGGCCTGGTCTACAAGGAGCGCCTCAGCGGCGAGGCGCACCGCATCGAGCTGGAGGGCGTGTTCGTGCAGATCGGCCTGCTGCCGAACAGCGAGTGGCTGAAGGGCAGCGTCGAGCTCAGCGAGCGCGGCGAGATCATCACCAACGCCCATGGCAGCACCACGGTTCCCGGCGTGTTCGCCGCCGGCGACGTCACCACGGTGCCCTACAAGCAGATCGTCATCGCCGTGGGCGAAGGCGCCAAGGCTTCGCTGGGCGCCTTCGACCACCTGATCCGCACCTCGGCGCCGGCCTGACGGTCGGCCCCTCGGGGGCCCGGAGAACGAAAAACCGCCGCCCGCAAGGCCGGCGGTTTTTTCATGGGCTATAGCTTTGCGGGCCCGGGTGGGTTGGCTGCCTCGCTTATGGACCCTGCACGTTACTGTCCGTCGGCAAACGCCCGGGAGCCGCTCGCACGTGCGCCATATCCCTTTCGAACGCTCGTCTGCCCTTATTGGGACAGGTGCTCCAGCGCGGCGCTGGCCAGGTCGTTCCACAGCGGGCTGGGCCAGTCCTGCAGGTAACGCCGGAACTGGCGACGTGCCGAAACCAGCGGCTGGGCATTGGTCACGCTCCGCTCCCTCAAGGCCTTGCAGTTCAAGACCAGTTGGTCCTTCAGCGCCTCACCGGAAGCAGCTCCGGCATAAACGGTCCCCAGCAGATCCAGCTCGGCCTGCGTGCTATACGCATAAGCCTGTTCGCGTCCCGACAAGTTGCATATGCGCCAGTCGACCACCTGACGAACCGCCTGCCAGATCACACCGTAGTCGGCCGCCAGTTGCCTGGCTTCCTGCTCGATCCTGTCCGTCGGGCGGCCCTCTTTATCTTCCCGCAGCGCCAGGATGGCCCGTATCGCCAGACACTGGGTGATGACCCAGTGGTTGCAGGGATCGAGCTTCCAGGCCTGAAAATAAAAATCCCGGCAGGCTTCATACGCCCGCTGCTCTGCCGACTCGTCTATCTGGTTGAAGGCGATGCCCAGGCGCTTTTCGCAGGCGCCACTGATGCCGAAACGGTGGGCCATTTCCGTATTGCCCGGCGTCACGCATCCCGACTCGGCCCGCCAGCTTTCCAGATCCGCCCGGATCGCCGCCGAGAGCGGTGTCAGCTCCTGCTTCTGCTTCTCCGTCAGGCTCGGACGCTCGACGCCGGACTCGTTATTCGCTCCAACCAACTCGTCGATCCGCTCGAACTTGACCTCGATCCGCCGCCGCGTCTGCTGATCGCGGAACTGACCGACCTGCTGCTCGAAATCCCTGGATACGGTCGAATAGGCCACGATACTGGCCCAGTCATGGGTTTCCGGAACGTCCGTGCGCAGACGCTGGCGCAGTTCATAAAGCACCCAGCGTGGATCCGTTCCCTTCAGAAGTCCGGAATACAGCTCCCTGACGGCAACGGCCGACGCCTTCATCCACAGCGGAAACTGGGAAGCGATGACCCAGGGAATGCCCGCGGCATGCAGCTCGTGGGCGATGCTGCCCCCCGGGGTCAGGGGGGAGTCGATGTTGCCGGAATCGCAGGTCGCCAAGCTGACAAGCGTCGGGCGATGCCGGCTGTGGCCTAGCGGATCGCTGGCAATCAATGCGATGGCCAGCCGCTCTCCATCCACGACGTCGGCAGCCGTACCGCCCTCGGCGCACAGGGCCAGACCGTAACGCTCGTCCCCGCAATGCCGGAAGGATTTGCCGTGGGCGAGGATGTGCACATGGGTGAACTCACCCGAGGCACAGAGCGTCCGGATTTGCTCCAGGGAAGCATTGGGCAGCACCGTCAGATGCTTTTTGACTTCCTCGATGCGGGCCTTGGGGTCTTCCTCGACTCTGACCCAGGGGTCGATGGCCTCCCGCAAGGCTTGCAAATGGCTCTCGGCCGGCACATACAACCCATCCGGAGCCGCAAAGGCAAAGAGTATGCGGGGCTCCCGGTTCCATTCGATCGGCAGGGGACGGCCACGGCGGAATTCACGCGTAACGCAAATCGGCATGCGCGTCTGCAGGAACAGGGGAGACCCCGCTCCGGGAAAGCCCTCCGCCGCGATCGCGGTTTCGAAAGGCACCATGCCCAGTTCGAAGGCAGACATCACCAGCCGCAGATGAACGAGCCGACCGTTGCCGGAGCTGGCACTGCCCAGCTCGGACAACAGGGCAGGCACCAGTCCCAACACCTTGCCGATCATCTCGCCCAGGTCACGCAGTTCCGACTGGCGCTGATCTTCGGAAGTCTGCGTCCTGTCCATCTGATAGCGCAGGCGTTGCAACCGGCTCAGCAACTGGCGCTGCTCGAAGGGCATGTTCAGCGTTACCGGCCCATCGGAACCGCACAGCGCAATGTAGGAAGTCAGAGGAGAAAGCAGCTGGTTATGGGCCGGCCCGCTCCGTAACAGCTCCAGCTTGACACTGGAAATGGCGGAAGCTTCGCGCATGTTCAGGGCCTCGCGAATCGCTGGATTTCTTCGGGAGTCCCCGTACCGTCGCCCAGTACATGGTAGAGGCGACCTACGACCTGCCCCCCTTCCTGGCGGATGGACACGGCGCTGGTCTGGTTCATGACTAAGGAAGCGTCTCCGAATGTCGCCCTGTCGATGGTTTCCATGCGCCCGTCCATCAATACGTCGTAGACGGGTTTGAAGGCGCCCTGATCCTTGAGCATGGACTGGCTGAAGCGCAACAGCCGAATCCAGGTGCCACAGTTGAAGTAGTAACGGCCTCCCCCCATGTCGATCGCCCGCTCCAGATGGGTATGCCCCGTCACGATAAAGTTGACGGACTGTCCGACATTGGCCGTAACCGCCTTGAAGGTGTCGTCCCGATCCTGCAGATCGAAGCTCTTGTCGTCGGCCAGCCAGTCCTTCAAGGCCCGGCGCAGGGCTTCGTCCTTGGTGATATTGCGCATCCAGCCGGTCAGGCGGTCCAGGATCAACTGCCCGGTTCCCAGCTGGCCATCCTGCTCCGCCAACTGGGACAGAGGCTTGCCGAGATTCTTTTCGGCCTGAAGCAGCAGGCTATCCACATCGGCAGTCGCCTGCACCGAGGAGGCTTCTCCCAGGTTCGGCCCCAGCCACGGCTCCTTGACCGGCGTGGCGGCGCCGAGCGGACCCGGGGATCCGGAGACTGGCTCATCGGCGGAAAGGCGCTGGTTCATGTCCTTTTCGCTGAGCACCTTTTCTCCGAAGATGGACAGCAGATCGCCAACCTTCTTCGCCTGGGCGGGATCGAGCACCACCAGCGTACCGACGGCCGCCTGGGTTTCCGGCTTCAGCAGATCGATCCATTTGTAGCGTTCCTTGACGCTGTTCATGACCTCCTTGACCATCCGCGTTCCGGCATTGGGCCGCCACTCGCGCAGATCGAAACCGAGGCCGGCATTCAGCCGCCGTCCGACCCTGGCCAGACTCTCGTAGTGGTTGTAGTTCCAGGCATCCACCTCGTTGCCGTGGGTGCAGTAGACCCTGGCGCCGCCGACCGTGCAGCTGTAGCCGGCGCCCACGGTGGAGAACTCGATCCGTCCGCGCTTCAGCGAATCGTCTCCCGCCAGCCGGTTGAGGATCAGCCGCTGCACGCCGGCAAAGGACATCTCGATGTCATGGTTGCCGATGACGAATACCAGGGTCCGCCCATCCAGCGCCACAAAACGCGCCAGTGCATCCCAGATGCCGCTGAAGGAAGGATCGCCCATGATGCGGCCGACGACCTCCACGGCCCGCTCGATGGCGATGTATCCGGTGGAGCGCTCGGCCAGGGTGTCGAACACATCGCCATTGAGTACCAGCGCCACCCGCCCTTCGGGACATTGCTGACCCACCCAGCCGATATAGCCGGCGAGTCGCCCGGTTTCCCGGAGAATCTGGAAGTCGTGGGTTTCACCGCCCATGTGAATGTCCGAAATCACATGGATCTCATCGTATTCGGGAAAATGTTCCATAAAGAATCCAGTCCTGATGCGGCCAATGTTCGGCGCGCAGACGTTGCTCGATTGCCCCGGGCACGGTCAGAGTGCCGGCAGACGTCGCGTCTGCCGACCAGGTACCTGTCTTCCCTGCCCGGGTACCTTGAAAAGCCGCTTCAGTCAGAGATCCGCCGTGGGGCGGATCCCGGTGATGCCCTCGGCCACCCGCTCCGAGAGCGCACTGATGGTCGCCACCGGATTTGCCCCCACTGCGCTGGGCAGCAAGGCGCCGTCGGCCACATAGAGCCCCTGATAACCGAACACCTGGCCAAAGGTTTCCGGCGCCGCACTGGTCACGCCCCGCTGCGGGCTGTCGGCCAGACGGCAGCCGCCCAGCGCATGCACGGTCACGTTACGCTTCATGGGCCATAGCCAGTTCGGCAGAGGCACGAAGACCTTGGCGCCAGTCCAGTCCCGGAAGCGCTTGCCCATGCGTTCGATGGCGTCGTAGAGGCCCCTGTTGTCCCGGTAGGGCCACTTCACGTGGATGAAGCCTTCCTTGCAAAGACTCATCACACCGTTGCCTTTGTCGATCCCCATGCACAACAGCACGATGCTGGTGTAGGAAAGGCTCCCCTTGAGCAATTCATTGAAGGCATAGCCGATATGCCCGCTACCGAGGCCCTGCAGGAAACGAGAAGCCATCAGCCGCACGGTGCGCACGAAGGCATGGAAGTGCGAAAGTCCGGGCCGGATGCCCTCGGTATACCAGGCGGCGAAGTTCGGATAACTGGCATCCTCGAGGATGAAGGCGTGCTTGCGGTCGAAATCCTTGAGCAGGTTGTAATCCGTACCCTGGGTGATGACCGGGCCATAGTTCGGATTGGCCGGTTTCTTTCCATCGATCACGAAGGAGAGAAAATCCCCGTTGGCGGAAAAGTGCTGTCCCAGTTGCTGGCTGATGCCGGGCAGCGTCTTGTGAAGATCCCGGCAGCGCATCAGCAGTTCGGTGGAACCCAGCGTACCGGCGGACACCACCACTCGACGGCTCAGGGCGCTGCACTCGACATGCCCGTTCTTGAGATCGAGCCAGTAGACCCGGTAGCCATGCTCCCCGGTTGCCGACGGATCTTCCTCGCCCCGCTCGTTCAGGGGAGCGATTTTCTGCCCGAGCGCTTCGGTTTCTATGCGGGCCGCATAGCGGTGCTCGGCCACATGCAGGTAGTTGAGATCCAGGGAGTTCTTGGAGTGCGTATTGCACCCCAGATCGCATTCCGCACAGTACACGCAGGAAGTCTGCACCGCGCCGTAGCGGTTCTTCTCCTGAAGGCCGATGGCGGTCGGATTCTCGAAGTCGTTGCCGAAGAAAACGTTGATGTCCAGCAGCTTCGACTCACGTCCTTCGGACTGGGCAAACGCCTGAAACAGCTCGGTGCGAATGACCTTGCGCCGCGGATCGCTGCTCTGCGGTACCGGCCTCGCCCCCAATACCTCCTTGCTGACGGCATAGTACGGCTGCAAGGCTTCTTTCCTGGCTGCTGCAGGCCAGTTGTCGTCGAATACCTCCTCGGGAGGCTCCAGGAACACGTTGGCGTAAATCAGCGAACCGCCCCCCAGTCCGGCGCTGACGACCGCATCGATATGATCGAAGTTTCTGATGTCGAACAGCCCGTGAGCCTCTTGAGCGGCAATGGTTTTTGGCCGCATCCTCTGCTCGGGAAGCAGGTTCCAGAAGCTGTTCGCTATATCGTAGGGAGAACGCGGAAACGAGCCCATCGGATAACGCCTGCCACGCTCCAGCAGCAGGACCGCTCCCGGCCAGCGCTTGGCCAGGCGGCAGGTATTGATCGAGCCGCCGAAACCGCTGCCGATCACGACAGCTTCGTAGTCATACTTGATGCTCATCTTATTCTTGAGATCCCTTGACAGGGTTTTCGGAGAGTCCATTCACAGGCGTTGCCGATTTCCGGGTATGTCTTACGTAGGTATCCCAGAGCGACCGGGCAAAGAAGGTGAAAAAGCTGCACAGGGTTTTCAGGCGTGCCGACAGGCCATTCGCCTCTGTGATGCGGACGGTCGATAGCAGCCTCATCAGATCCGTCACGCCAAGGCTCAGTGTCCCGGCACCCACGACCGGACCGCTCGCGTCCGTGCCCTCATGGAGACGGGTGTAAAGGGTGGTGGTTTCCGGCCACAGCCTGAAGATCGAGCCGTTGCGCACTTCCTTGCGGCCGGCCAGATAGTAATCCTTGCCTTCGTGCTGGAAGCCCAGTTCATAAACCATGAAGGTCATGCCGGGATCATCGGTAGGCTTGAACAGGTTGAATACGCCTGTGCTCGCCCGCATGCCCATTCCCAGCGGAGCAAAGTCGATGCTTCCCGTCAGTTGCCCCCTGTGCTCGGGGTCCCTGACGAAGGCGCTCATGTCATCGATGCGAACCTCCGCATGCATGACCAGCCGCTGGTTCTGCCGTTTGCCTCTGGCCTGCCCTTCCGCCGCCTCGCCAACACCCAGGGCAAAGCCGCCTGCCATGGTTTCCTTGAACTGCAAGCCGGGATTCTGTGCTGTCATTTTCAACGTCTCAGGTTCGAGTGGAACGCCTTCGGGGGTCATGCTGGCGAAATAGTCGCGCGCATCGGCCCGTCCCATTTCAATCAGCTCGTCATGGGTGATGGCGCCGGTATAAAGAGCCAAGTCCAGAGGCAGGGGGTGCCTGGGCTTGATCAGATGGAGCCTGATGGGCTGCCGGTGGCCATAAGGCTGCTCTCCACGAGCAATGCGCTCGTTTATCTCGCGGATGTGCTGCATTTCTTTAATAAGCGCGCTGTTGGCGCTCATCTCCAGCATTTGCACATAGGCGTTCAGCGGGCCGCTGCGGTAGTGCGGAACATTGCCCATCACCCAGATGAGCCAGAGTTCGCCAGCGCCCCGCCGCACCGCCTCCATCAGGTTGGCGTCCTGGATGAACCCCGAGTCCAGGTAATGAACACCGTCGATCTCGACGGGCGGCAAGGTTGCCGGTAGCGACATGCTGGCGACCAGAAAATCCTCCGTCATCTCCCGATGAGGGATGACCCGGTTCGTCTTGGTCGAGAAATCACAGAGATTGAAGGTTCCCTGGATACCCTCTACAGCTCTGATTCTTTCGAAATCGATGCCCAGATGCGGATAAACCTTCTCGCGGAAGGATCTTGAAGCGCTGGCGGCCATGAATCTCGAAGGCAGGAGATAATTGGCCAGCGGCATCATGGAGAAGGTGTCCCGCATGCGCAGCGTCCGCCAGCGCCGGCAGATCTCCTCGATGCCCAGCCCCGAGAACAGCATGGCCAGATTGAGCGCTCCACCGGAGGTGGCATCCATGTGCTGGAAAGTGAGTCCGCGCGCAAAGATCTCCGACAAGGCACCGGCCGCATAGGAAAGGCGCAATCCGCCTCCGGGCAGGATCAGGGCTCTTCGGGGTCCATCGGGGCTCGACGCGGCCGCGCCCTGTGGCAACGAATTGGCAGGTTTGGACATGGGCTAGTGCCTGCCGTCTGCATGCGGGGGAATCGGCGCGGCAGGCGGTGACAGCCAGTCCTCGCTCAGGCTCAGGTCGACAACCGACTCCATTCCTTCCGGAGCCTTTTCCGGCAGCTGATCGAAATCCAGAAACCAGCTTTCGACATGATCATCCAGGGTCCCGGTGATCGAGGGCAAAAATACGGTGGCAATGGCATCGCCGATTTCCAGCTCTTTCATGGCCTGCAAACGCGGGTGATCGCCGATTACAAAGCGGGCCTTGGCATTGCGGAACAGGCGAACACCACAGCGGGCATCGAGAAAGATGTCCGACTTCATCAACATGCCGCGGAACGAGCAGTAGTTGGCAGCCTTCGTCCGCACGGGAATGCAGGTCTTTTTCGGAGGCTCGATCTCGACATAGGCAACCAGCTTCCCATCCAGGTCATACTGACTGCTGATGCGCTCTTCCGAGATATTGAAGTTCAGATGGCCCTGGTGCTTCGGCATGCCCCATATGCCTTTTCCCCCCTTCACGGAAATTTCGGAGGAGACCGGAAGGTCGACCACATACTGCCCAGCCTTGAAAAAATCCATGAACAGGGCCGGCAGCAACCTGGGAGCAGGCTTCCTGCCATGGGTACAGGCAATGGCGATGCTGTACTCGACATACTTGCCGATGGGAGTTTCCCTGTAGTCGATGACCGTCACGATCAGCAGGGCTTTCTTCCACAGGCGCAACGGATGTATGCCCTTGGGCAAAAATGCCCTGGCCTTCTCCGCATCGATTGGAAATATGGCCATCAAGGCCGGAGAATTGGTGGCCGCCACAGGCAACCTGAACGGAACACCATCAACCAGCGAAAAACGGCCAGCGTAGTCTTTTATACGCTCCGGAATCTTGTCGAACAACGAGTCTCTCCTTGGTCCTTGATCGTGAAGCACTGCAACAAATGTTGCTTATTGCCTTTCGAGTTCATGAATGATCAATGGGAATATGTCATGGGCCGCGTTTTTCCCCATGAACACATCCAGATGGCCGTAATCAGGCAACACATGCAATGCGTGATAATCCGGGCGCCATTTGGAAAAGTACTCATGACTCTTAACCTGGCTTTCCGGCAGGAAACAAAGATTTTTTTCACCCGCGAGAAAGGCAAACCGGGCCTCTGTTTTGGGCGCAAAGGATGCAAAATCCTCGGGAAGCTCCGGAAATCCCTCGACAGATACCAGATTGCCCCGGCTGGTGCAGCGAACTATCTGCTCGAAGAAGCGCAGCGGTACGGCGCCGAACTCGGATTTAATCCACTCATGGGTCTCGTCATCGAGGTTCTCATGCCGCCAGAGTGCCGGAAATCCGCTTCCATAGGTGAAGCTGACCTGCTTGCAGACGGGATTGTCACACTCGTGATGGGTCATATTCACCATCAGGGTGATCAGCTTGGCTGCCAGCGTAGGCGCCTCTATTCCCCAGTGAGGATTGAGGTATTGAGTCATCAGTTTGACCAGCGGCAACATCCGGTTCAGTTTGAAGGATGACCACCTGGGCACCACCGGATGCAGCGAGACGGCGTTGCTGACGATGACTGAAACCTGAGGCAACAGTCCGGCAACGGCCGACATGGTGAAACTGGTCGATCCCTGGCAGTGGATGACGGCCTTTACCGTTTCGGCCCCGGTTTCAGCGATGATCGTGCGCACTGCTGCCGGATGATCGAATAGAGCAGCCTGGTCAAGCGTCCAGAGATTGGCCTCGAAATCGATGCTGGCACGCCAGTTTTCCAGCCAGACATCGTATCCGCTGGCTATCAGTGCATCCACGATGTCCGTCTCCACGGGTGCCTGATATATCGAAGCCCGAACACCAGCTCCATGCACCAGGATCACGGGACCTTTGTCGGGCATCCTTTCGGAAGAACTTATATTGACGAGGTTCAGCGAACGGCCATCACCTGCGACAAAGGGAACAACGCGCCTTGTATAAACACCACCCTCGACAAAGGCAGTTGAAGACATGATGCTGGCATCCTTGAAAAGTTTGACCCTTGTTTATAGTTATACACTTCTTTCAAAAAGCGACTTCAAGGCGAGCACGAAACTCCGGCCCAACATCCAGATACTCCAGCAAGGGCTGCCCCATGAAGCAGTTCCAACTTTCGCTCTTGATCTGCACGCCGAGTATTGATCCGGCTTCTCGTACAAGCTCTAGATTTGCACGAAGTCGAGCGCCCGACACTTGCACTCTGAGCGCTGGGCACAGTTCCGTTATTCACTCACCGAAGAGATCTGCAATGAAGAAGATGTGGAGAATACGAAGAACATTATCGCTAGCAGCTAGAAATCTGGCCGAATCTGGTTTGCTGCCGCTTTTATTCGACGCGCGAGGCGCGAGACCATCGCGCCCTTGCTCTTCCCTGATCGATCCATTTTTCACAGCCCGCAAGATAGTAAAACAGTATCAAAATTCCCGCACTATCTGAAAGGATAAAATGGGCGTGGCGAACGTGATCGTCTTCATGCGGATATCCATGCCCGGCCATCCGGATGCGGCGATGCCATCAGGGTGGCCGGCGAGGTTTCCGGAAGATGCCGGGCGAGATGCTAGGGTCTGTTGACGTTTTGGCGTAGGACGCGACGGAGGCCCGTTTGGCGCAGAACAAGGAGCGAGGAGAGAAGTTTGGTCATTCCAAATGAACGACGAGCGACGCCGTGCTGCGCCAAACGGGCCCCGTCCCTGCGGGTTGCGCGGCAAATGCCGCCATGCGGCGTTGCGGGACTTGGCAAGGGAATGACCATTGCCGGCGCCCCGCGCCTTGCCTGGCGGCATTTGACGCAGCAACGCGGCTCACGCCAAAACGTCAACAGACCCTACGGATCGGTGAGGAAATGCAGACGCCTGCTTCCCGTCCTCAAGCGTGAGGCGCCGTCACCTGGCCGCAGGCGTCGAGATGAATGCCGACCCTCAATCGGGCCGGGCATTGCCGGGGACATCGCGCAGCCGCGCCAGCCGTTCGAGCAATCCTTCCGGCACCCGCTCCTCCAGCTTCGCCACTCCTGCGTAGACCACACCCTCGTTGCCGTCCAGGGTGATCGGCTCGCCCTCCGCCAGCAGCCGTTCACCGATGCGCAGACTGCGGCCCGCCTCGTCGATCGCCAGGCGCTCGCAGCCGACCAGGCAGACCTTGCCCATCTGCCGCGCCACCACGGCGGCATGGGAGGTGCGTGCACCACGCTGGGTCAGCAGGCCGTCGGCCAGGTCGAGGGCGGCGATGTCGCGGGTCTCGGCGTCGCGGCGCACCAGCACCACGGCGGCGCCGGCGGCCTTGCGCCGGCGCGCCACCACCTCGTCCAGGGCGATCTCGCCGCCGACCACCCCGCTCGCCGCGCTGGCGGCGCGGGCCAGCGGCTGCAGGGTCTGGCCTTCGCCGGCGGCGATCACCCGCAGCGCCAGCGCGCGCTCGTCCAGCCCTGCGGTTCGCTCGCGGGCGACCTCGGGGGCGATCAGCCCGGCGTCGCACAGGTCGAGGGCAATGCGCGCGGCGGCCTGGGGCGTGCGCTTGCCGCTGCGGGTCTGCAGCAGGTAGAGGCGGCCGTCCTGCACGGTGAATTCGAAGTCCTGCATGTCGCCGAAATCCCGCTCGAGCGTCGCGCAGGCCTGCAGCAGCTCGTCCCAGACCACGGGAGCGACGGCGGCCAGCTCGTCGTGGCCCGGGGCGCTGTGCCGGCCGCTGACCACGTCCTCGCCCTGGGCGTTGAACAGGAAGTCGACCCAGGGCGCCGGCTCGCCGCTGCTCGGGTTGCGGGTGAAGCCCACCCCGGCCCCGGACAGCCCGCCGGCGTTGCCGAAGACCATGCGCTGCACGGTGACCGCCGTGCCCATCGCCTCGTCGAGGCCGTGCAGCGCGCGGTAGGCGCGCGCCCTGGTGCTGTTCCAGGAGGCAAAAACCGCGCCGATGGCCGCGCCCAGCTGCGCCCGGGCATCCTGCGGAAAGGCCTCGCCGGCCTCGCGCCGGTAGCTGGCCAGATGACGACCGGCCAGCTCGCGCAGCTCGGCAAAGTCCAGCTCGCGCTCGTCCCGTTCGCCGCGCAGCGCATCCAGATCGGCCTCGAAGTGCCGGGCGTCGATCCCGACGACCACCTCGCCGTAGCCGGCGATCAGCCGCCGGTAGGCATCCCAGGCCAGCCGCGGATTGCCGGTCAGGCGCACCAGGCCGGGCAGGGTCGCGTCGCTCAGGCCGATGTTCAGCAGGGTTTCCAGCATCCCCGGCATGGACACCGGCGCCCCCGAGCGCACCGACAGCAGCAGCGGATGGCGGCTGTCGCCGAGGCGCAGGCCGGTGAAGGCCTGCAGTTCGCCCAGCGCCGGCTCCCAGAGTTCCGGCCCAACCTCCTGCGCGCGCCCGCACCAGCCAGTGCCGAGCACGAAGGCCGGCGGTACCGGCAGACCGAGCGCGGCCATCCGCGCGAGGTTCCAGGCCTTGAAGCCGAGGGATGCCGGGCTGGCCGCCGCGGGCAGGGGCCGGCCGTCGCCGATGGACTGGATCAGGCACAGCCCGTCGCGTTCGACGGCCGTCTGCGGGGCGTTCACGAGCCCACCCCGACGCGGCTGAAGGCCAGCTTGCGCAGGCCGTAGCCGGTGGCGAGCAGCTTGTCGCTGGCCCGCTCCAGGGCCTCGGCGAAGTCCGTGGCGAGGACCAGCGTCGCGGCGTCGCCGACGTTGCCGGCCAGCGCCCGGCGCGCCTCGCGCAGCAGGTTGTCGCACTGGCGCTCGGCGTTGACCACCCGCCAGAGGGCGGCGACGAACTCGTCGTGGTCCTCGCCGCTGCTGTCCTCGCCCAAAGTGCAGGCGATGGCCAGCGCCTTCACGTGGTCCTGCATGGCCTCGAGCACCGCGTCGGCGAGCTGCTGCATCACCCGCTGCACCGCGCCATGCCAGCCGTGATGATGGTCGTCGGCGATCAGCGAGAGCAGGAAGGCCGCCTCCTCCAGCGCGTCGGCCACGTCGTCGGCGCCCTCGATCAGCCGGGTGAAGGGTTCCCAGCGCGGATGGCGCTCGGCGCGGGTGCGCGAATGCATCACCAGCAGGTCGGCTTGGCGCTCCCACTGCTTGGCGCGCTCGGCCAGCCTGGCGGCGGCCTTGCGGTCGCTCTGCCAGCCATGGGCCAGGGCGTCGCGCAGGGCCTCGGCGATGGCATGGCAGTAGGCCGCGTGGCCGGTCAGCAGGTCGAACTCGTCGCGCCGCCGGCGCATGTGGCGGACCAGCAGCAGCCGCGTCTCGTCGGCGATCAGCGGCAGCGCCTGGCGCTGGCGCATGCCCTGGCTGGCCAGCGCCAGCACCTCGAGGAGGAACTCCTCGGCCTGCGCCGCGCCCATCACCTGGTCGAGACGGTCGCCGATATGGAAGCAGTCCTCGCCGAGTCCCTGCATCGCCCCGTAGATCAGCTGCTCGCCGCCGGCCGCCAGCCAGCCCATGTGGCCGACCTCGCGCCGCGCCGCCTCGCCGAGGATGGCCACGGCGGCGGGCTTGGAGACGAACGGCAGCAGGCGCTTGCGGGCGCGGTTCCAGTCGATCAGGAAGACGATCCGCGCGCCGATGCCCTCGAGCACCTGCTGCAGCGCCTGCTCGTCGGCGCAGGCGAAGGTCGCGGTGCCGACCTGGTAGGCCTCGCCGGCGTTGAGCCCGGCGCTGACCCGCGTGTCCGGCGCGGACCAGGCGGCGCCGAGCTCGGCCAGCATGGTCTGGAAGAAGGCGAAGCGCCGGGCGTGCAGGTCGGAATAGGTCAGGCTGACGGCCAGCTCCTCCACCTGGATCACCAGCACATGGGCGTCGTTGGTGCCGATGTCGTTCTGCAGCAGCAGCCGTCCGCCGTCGCGGGTGGCGGCGGTGTCCAGGCCGGGATGGTCGAACTTGAGCGCACGGGTGCGGTTGAGCCCGCGCATGAAGGCGGCGACCCGCGGCCGGTCGGCTTCGTCCAGCTGCCAGACGTGGGCGCCGTCGATGCGCTCGTCGGTCAGCTCAGCGGCCAGGTGGTTGAGCGCCTTGTGCAGGTCCATCACCAAGAGGTGGAAGCTGTCCTCGTCGCCACGCTTGCCGCTGGTCAGCGCGCGGAGCTGGTCCGCGTCGAGGCTGTCGTCGGTGAGCGCGTCGAGCCAGCCGCACCAGCTCTCCACCCGGCCGAGCAGCAGCGGGTCGCCGCCGTCGGCCAACGGCCGCGCCATGACCCGCAGGTCGTCGTGCAGCAGAGCCGCCAGGCGCAGGAACTCGGGCAGGTGCAGCCGCCGCCCCTCGCGGCAGGCGCCGGCCGGCAGCTCGTTGAGCCAGGAGGCGGCGACCTGCGCGGTGGCGAACTCCCGCGCCAGTTCCAAAGGCGGCGCATCGGGCCGCTCGGCGTGGGCCTCGGCGGCCTGCAGCAGCGTGAGATAGAGCTTGAGCCGGTCGTTCGCCGCCAGCGCCGCCTTGATCCATGCCGGGCGCAGCAACTGCATCTGCCCCAGCGACTCGACCACATCCATCTTGTCCATCCGCCACCTGCCTGCATTGCTGCGCGCACTCGATGAACAGAATTATGGGCGGCGAATTGTGACAACCGGTGCCACCCCGCCGGGCGGACGACGGACGAACCCCGCTCGCGCAAGCGCGCCGGCAGCCGCCGCTCGCCGCATCGTTTTCGCGCCGTTTCACCCAAGCCCAGCGTAAGATCGGCACAGATGCCCCGGCCGCCGGCGATCCCGCCGCGAGGTTTGCCGTTTCGCCCGGCCGGCGGAGAGAATGCCCGTGCGCGCGAGCGCATTCGGCGCTCACCATCCTGATGCGGGCGGCTCTTCCGGCCGCCGGCATCGTTCACAGGGGACCGAAAATGGACTCAAGAAATAGAATCAACGCTTCGGTAAGCCCCAAGGGCAGCCTGGAAACGCTGTCCCAGCGCGAAGTCCAGCAACTGAGCGAAGTCGGGGCGGGCAGCCTCTACACGCTGTTCCGCCAGTGCGCCCTGGCGATCCTCAACACCGGCGCGCGCACCGACAACGCCAAGACCATTCTCGAGTCCTACCAGGACTTCGAGGTGCGCCTCCACCAGCAGGATCGCGGCGTCCGCCTGGAGCTGCTCAACGCGCCGGCGGACGCCTTCGTCGACGGCGAGATGATCGCCAGCACCCGCGAGATGCTGTTCAGCGCCCTGCGCGACATCGTCTACACCCAGAGCGAGCTGGACAGCCTGCGCATCGACCTGAGCACCTCCCAGGGCATCACCGACTACCTCTTCCACCTGCTGCGCAACGCCCGCACCCTGCGCCCCGGCGTGGAGCCGAAGATGGTGGTGTGCTGGGGCGGCCACTCGATCAGCGTCGAGGAGTACAAGTACACCAAGAAGGTCGGTCACGAGCTGGGCCTGCGCAAACTGGACATCTGCACCGGCTGCGGGCCTGGCGTGATGAAGGGACCGATGAAGGGCGCCACCATCGCCCATTCCAAGCAGCGGCTCATCGGCGGCCGCTACCTGGGCCTGAGCGAGCCGGGGATCATCGCCGCCGAGACGCCCAACCCGATCGTCAACGAACTGGTGATCCTGCCGGACATCGAGAAGCGCCTGGAGGCCTTCGTGCGCGTCGGCCATGGCATCGTCATCTTCCCCGGCGGCGCCGGCACCGCCGAGGAATTCCTCTACCTGCTCGGCATCCTGATGCACCCGGACAACCAGGACCTGCCGTTCCCGGTGATCCTCACCGGCCCGCGGAGCGCGGCGCCCTACCTGGAGCAGCTGCACGCCTTCGTCGGCGCCACGCTGGGGAAAGCCGCGCAGCGCCACTACCGGATCATCATCGACGACCCCGTCGAAGTAGCCCGGCAGATGAGCCACGGGCTGAAGGAGGTCAGGCAGTTCCGCCGCGAGCGCAACGACGCCTTCCATTTCAACTGGCTGCTGCGCATCGAGGAGGTCTTCCAGCGCCCGTTCGACCCGACCCACGCCAACATGGCCAGCCTCCAGCTGAGCCGCGACCTGCCGCCTCACCAACTGGCGGCCGACCTGCGCCGCGCCTTCTCCGGCATCGTCGCCGGCAACGTCAAGGACAAGGGCATCCGCCTGATCGAGCAGTACGGCCCCTACGAGATCCACGGCGAAGCGTCGGTGATGCGACCGCTGGACGACCTGCTGCAGGCCTTCGTCGACCAGCACCGGATGAAGCTGCCGGGCGGCACGCCCTATGTGCCCTGCTATCGGCTGGTGACCTGAAGGCCGCCTTTCAAGGCCTTCGGCCGGCTGCTTGCCAGCCGGCCACAGGAGCGGGTTCATCGGCGATCATCGGCAAAACCGGAAGCATCGCAAATGAATTCGCGCCTGCGAAAGCTGCTGGGAAAGGGAAAGACCTTAAAAGGAGTGGGCCTGAAAGCCGGAAGGCCGGGGCCGTCGTGGTATAGTTCGCGGCTTTTCCCGCACCACGTCGGTCTGCCGACCCCAACGCATAGGTATTCCCGTTTGGAGCACAAACCTCTCATCGAGCGTTTGTGGGGCATCGCTCGCACCCACAGTTTTGCCGCTTTCGAAACCTGCCTGCACGAGGCCTGTCCCGATGGCTCGCTCAAGGCTCTGGCCGACGCCCTGCGCCAGCTGACCAGTGCCGGCCAGCAGGCGCTTGCACAGGACTTGCTGGGCGAATCCCTCGAAAACCATGTCGCCTCGCCGCAGATCCTCTGGCGCCTGGAGATGGCCCTGCTGCTCGGACAGCCCGGAACCGGCAAGGACACGGCTGGCGTTCCGGATCTCGTCACGCTTGAGAACAAGGTGAAGGAACTGGTCCTGGCCAACCGGCTGGACGATGCGATCGCCCTCGTAAGCGAAGCTGCCAGGGCCAGCGCCGCCCCGGAGCTGTACGAGCTGCTGGGCCGCCTGCACCTGCGCCGCGGAACGGCCCGAAGCGCCGCCGCCCCGGCGCTCGATTCCGTACCGCCCGCCGCACAGCCGGTGCAAGCGGCCATCAAGCCGTCAGGCGCAGCACGGGCCGAGGAAGAACCGGACGCGCAGGAAGCCGCCGTCCGCGTGGCAACCCGTCCTCTGACCGAAAGAATCGAACGGCCGGCGGAAACCCCGCGCGCAGCGGCCGCGCCGGTCGAGCCGCCCCGCCCGGCTGCCTCTGCGAGCCCATCCGCCACCACCGGCCTGGCTGCCGTCCGCAGCGGGAACCTGCCACCGCCCGCCCCCACACCGCCGGCAGAAACCACCGAAAAGGCCCCGCCGCAATGGGTGGCCGAAGAGCTGCTCAAGGCGCGCGCCAGGGCGCAGGAGACCATGCAGAAGCGGGCCGAGGCAGCCCCCGTCGCCAAGCCGGCCATCATTGCCGTCGCCGCCCCCGCCGCCAAACCCGAGCCGGCGCCCGCGCCCGTCGAGATCCCGGCGCCGGACGAGCCGAAGGAGCAGGTGTTCGCCCGCCTGCGCGAAGCCTTCACCAAGCTCAACAAGATCGAACGCAAGCTGCTGGCCTGGATCATGGCCAATCCCAACCAGACTGCCGCGCAGATCGCCAGGAACACCGAGCTGGGCAGCGCGGAAGTCACCACCGCGCTCAAGGGCCTGACCGGACTCTGGCTCGATCCCTTCACCTTCGCTGGCTACACCGTGCGGGACTACGTGCTGGAGTGCATGTCCATGGGCAAGCAGGCGCCCGCCGGCGCCCGCCCGTCCACGCCGGCCAGCGCCAGCCGCGCGACGACGCCAGCCACCGCGCGGACCGCCGAAACGCCGCGCACGCCCAGCCCGGCAGCGCGGGCGGCGGCCGCCCCGGCCGCGGCGAAAGCGGCCCGCTCCGCCGCCGCCTCGCCAGCCCTGTCCGGCCTGAGCGGGCTGGACAGGCAGGTGCTGGAATACATCGGCAACCACCCGGGCTGCTCGCCGGACGAGGTGATGGACGCGATGGGACCGGACGAACCGGCCTCGGTATCGCTGGTCACCCTGCGCCGGGAGTGGCTGGACCGCGACGCCCAGGGCCGCTACACCATCAAGCCGGCCATGCTCGACCAGATACCGAACGGCGACCAGCCGGCGCCTCCCGCCCCGGCGGCCGAGCCGGAAGTAGAAATGGATGAAGACCTCATGGAGGCAGCCCCGCCGCGCAAGTCGCGCATCATGGAGACCCTGGCCGCCTCGCCGCTCGCCGCCAGCGCCAGCGCCGCCAACCCGCTGTCGAAGGAGCAGGCCAGGCTGGCCAAACTGCCCAAGGGACAGCGCCAGATCCTGCAGTTCCTGTACGACAACGGCCAGGCACGCACCAAGGACATCGCCCGCACCCTCGACCAGGACGCGGCCAAGGTCAACAGCGCCCTCCTCGGCCCGCTCGCCGACTTCGTGTCGGTGATGCACAGCTTCTGGCGGCTGAACGACGAGATCCGCCCGGCACTGGCGCCGGTCGAACCCGACGAGGCGGGCGAAGCAGCCAGAGCCTGAGGCTCCGGCACCGGGACAGCCTTCCCCTCGGCCATGGCGACGGCTTGCCGTCGAAGGGCGATGCGGCCGGGAGGCTCATCGGTGGAAAACCCTGCGTGGTTTTCCACCCCGAGGGATCGGCAGCTCGCAGGGCGGACAAGGCTCGCGGTTTGCGGGCGTCGACCCAAGGCATTTTCGCGCCGGCCAGCGGTGGACCGAGAAACTACACTTTCCCCGCTGCCTGCAAATCCATTGCAGGGGAAAGCGCGTTTCCGCGCGCTACCCGGGAGCTGCCCTGCATGCTGAACTGGCTTCTGATTTTCGTCCCGGTCACTCTCGCTCTGGAGTACCTCGCCCCGGATCGCTACTTGCCGATCTTTGCCAGCGCAGCACTGGCCATCCTGCCGCTGGCCGGCTGGCTGGGACGTGCCACCGAGCATCTGGCCGAGCACTTCGGCGAGGGCGTCGGCGGGTTGCTCAATGCCACCTTCGGCAATGCCACCGAGCTGATCATTGGCATCGTCGCGCTGCAGGCGGGACTGCATGACGTGGTCAAGGCATCCATCGCCGGCTCGATACTCGGCAACATTCTCCTGGTCCTCGGTGGAGCCATGCTCTGCGGGGGCATGCGTTATCCCGAGCAGCACTTCAATGCCACCGGAGCCCGCTCTCAAGCCACCCTGCTGAGTCTTGCCGCCATTGCCCTGGTCGTGCCGGCGGCCTACGAGGCCTCCGCCGTCGCCAAGATTCCTCAGGGGGCGCACTATCTGAGCATATCGATTTCCGTGGTGTTGCTGATCGTCTATGTCTTGTTCCTCATGTACTCGCTGATTACCCACACAAGGGAGTTCGTCAGCGAGAACGGAGAGGACGGCACGCCGAAGCAGGTCCCGTGGCCGATGGGAAGGGCACTCCTGGTACTGGGAGCGGCCTCCGTCCTGATTGCCTGGGCCAGCGAGATCCTGGTGGCGGCCATCGAGCCCAGCACCCAGCAGCTCGGACTGAGCAATGTCTTTGTCGGCATCTTCGTCGTCGCCATTCTCGGCAACGCCGCCGAGCACGCCACGGCGATCACCATGGCGATGAAGAATCGAATGGACCTGTCCCTGGCAATCGCCATCGGCTCCAGCGTTCAGGTTGCCCTGTTCGTTGCCCCCGTACTGGCGCTGACCAGCCTGTTCGTCGGTCCGGCAGCCATGGACCTGGACTTTCCGCCGGGGCTGGTGCTGGTGGTGGTGTTGTCCATCCTCATTACCGGGCAGATAGCCGGCGACGGCCGCTCCGACTGGTTCAAGGGCGTCCAGTTGCTCGCCGTGTACCTGATCCTGGGGATGGCGTTCGCCCTCATTGCCGGAGACCCGCCCCACTAGGCGGTGGCATCGCTCCGAACGAGGAGAGCTTATCCATGCAATCCGACGACCCGCCACCCGACAGTGCCCCGTTCGCCACCTCCGCAGAGGGGTGGTTGCGCTGGCTGCCGGGATTGCAGGTGCTCAGGCAGTACCGTCTCGCCTGGCTGCCGAACGACATTGCCGCCGGCCTGGTGCTGACCGCCATGCTGGTGCCGGTCGGCATCGCCTATGCCGAGGCCTCCGGCGTGCCGGGCATCTACGGCCTGTACGCGACCATCGTACCGCTGCTGGCCTACGCGCTGTTCGGTCCCAGCCGGATCCTCGTGCTCGGGCCGGACTCGGCGCTGGCGGCGCCGATTCTTGCGGTGATCCTGGTGACATCCGAAGGCGATCCAGCCAAGGCGATCACCCTGGCCGGCATGATGGCGGTGGTGTCCGGCCTGGTGTGCATCCTCGCCGGCCTGCTGCGCCTGGGTTTCGTTACCGAACTCCTGTCCAAGCCAATCCGCTACGGCTACATGAACGGCATCGCCCTGGCCGTGCTCATCAGCCAGTTGCCGAAGCTGTTCGGCATCGGCATCGACGGTCGCGGACCGCTGCGGGATGTCCTGCAGCTCGGGCAGGCGATCCTCGCCGGCGAGGCCAACTGGTACAGCTTTGCGGTCGGCGGCGGCTGCCTGGCGCTGATCCTGCTGCTCAAGCCGTTCAAGCGCCTGCCCGGAATCCTCGTCGCGGTGATCCTGGCGACGCTGGCGGTCAGTTTCTTCGACCTGCACGAGGTCGGAGTGAAGGTCTTGGGCGAACTCCCCCAAGGGTTGCCAGCGTTCACCGTGCCCTGGCTCGGCGACGTCGACTGGAGCGAGGTGCTGCTCGGCGGTCTCGCGGTCGCCCTGGTGTCCTTCACCGACACCAGCGTGCTGTCGCGCACCTACGCGGCCCGCACCCGCAGCAAGGTGGATCCGAATCAGGAAATGGTCGGACTGGGCATCGCCAACCTGGCCGCCGGCTTCTTCCAGGGCATTCCGATCAGCAGCAGTTCCTCGCGCACGCCGGTGGCCGAAGCGGCAGGCTCGAAGACCCAGCTGACCGGCGTGATCGGTGCGCTGGCGGTCGCCGCGTTGCTGCTGGCGGCGCCCAGTCTGCTGCGCTACCTGCCCAGCAGTGCGCTGGCCGCTGTGGTCATCGCGGCAGCCATCGGCCTGTTCGAGATCACCGATCTGAAGCGGATCTTCCGCATGCAGCAATGGGAGTTCTGGCTCTCGTTCACCTGCTTCGTCGGCGTCGCGGTATACGGCGCCATCCCCGGCATCGGCCTGGCGGTAGCGATCTCGATCATTGAATTCCTCTGGGATGGCTGGCGCCCGCACTATGCCGTCCTCGGTCGCGCCAGCGGGGTGCGCGGCTACCACGACGTGCAACGCTATCCGGATGCCCGGCGCGTGCCCGGGCTGGTGCTGTTCCGCTGGGATGCCCCGCTGTTCTTCGCCAACGCCGAGCTGTTCCAGCAGCGCATCCTGCAAGCCATCGAGGAATCGCCCACGCCGGTACGCCGGGTGGTGGTGGCGGCCGAGCCGGTGACCAGCGTGGATGTCACCTCCGCCGACATGCTCGGCGAACTGGGCGGGAAGCTGCACGAGCGCGGCATCGAACTCCATTTCGCCGAAATGAAGGACCCGGTCAAGGACAAGCTCAAGCAGTTCGAACTGATGGAAAAACTCGGCCCGGACATTTTCCACCCCACCGTTGGCGCCGCCGTGGATGCCTATCTCGAGGACCATAGGGTGGATTGGTCGCCTTGAGCGCGAAATTGCACCTAACTTGACCAGCTTGATTGCATTCCACCTGACTTGGCATGTGCATGTTGCTTCAACAACTCACGCCGAATTGACGATTAGCAGCATTCGTTTCCAGCAAGTCGTGAGCGGCAGCAGGCGACCCAAAGCGGCCATCGCTCATTGCGCTGTCGACTGTGAAACATGCCCCCTTTCCCGTCCGGTACTTATTCGTTAGCGTTATCATTGCTATTCAACTAATGATGTTTATCGATCAATAGCAGGGCGGTACCTTGCTCTCTGTGATTTCAGGCGGTGAGCAATCCATGGAGCACATCCTCCGAAGGTGTTTTTCCGGGGCCCAGGCAGGCGTCCTCTATTTCGTCTTGGGCATCGGTGCCGTCGCGAACGCGGGCGACCACGCTCCACTGGTTATCAAGGATCAGGGAGGCATGATTGCCGGCGGCAAAGTGACCACACAGCGGGGGACCTTTGATCCGTATGCCGCAAGGTGCGGGCCATCGTGGCGTTCGAGCCGGGCAGCAGCTTCGTGTTTCCCGAGGGGGAGGTTCCCGAGCCGATTCCCAGCGCGTTCGACACAGTCTCGGCGCATGTCGTATCGAAGGCGCAGTTCGACGCGCTGACCCGCATCCCCATCGTCATCTTCTATGGCGACAACATCCCCGCCAAGCCGGTTCGTTTGCCTGCACAAAACAGCTGACGCGCCCGGCTTGTGATGGCGCGCCTGTGGCGGGACACGGTGAACCGGCATGGCGGTGACGTAAGGCTCATCCACCTGCCGGAGATTGGGATCAAGGGCAATAGCCACTTCCCATTCTCGGATATCAACAACGTCGAGATCGCGGATCTGGTTTCGACGTTCCTCGCAGAGAAAGATCTGGATTGACAACGTGCACGGCGATGGCTGCCGTGCCCTTCAGAAGCCGGAATTGGCGGGAGTATTCATATGCGGCGAACAACGATAAAGGCCACCCTCCTGGCCGCCATGGTCGGGATATCGGCAGCCGAGGCCGGGGCAGCGGACTACAAGCAGAATCCGTTCACATTGACCTACGATGGCGCGATTACGAAGAACGAACCGGGCAAGGTCAACATCCACCCGGTCACCTACAAACTCAACGGCTTGGACATTTCCGCCAACGTTTACACCCCCGCGAACTACGACCCTGAGAAGAAATATCCCGCAGTCGTCGTGGCGCACCCGAATGGCGGGGTGAAGGAGCAGGTCGCGGGCCTGTATGCCCAGCGATTGGCGGAGCAAGGCTACATCACGGTTGCCGCCGATGCGGCATATCAAGGTGCGAGTGGCGGTCAGCCGCGCAATGTGGACAAACCCGCGTACCGCATCGAGGACATCCACGCAATGGCGGACTGAACCGCCCCGGGAATCTCGGAGGCTCTTTGGTGTGAGTCATGCCATCAGGGCAGACTCGTCGAGTTGTCGATAATACGCCGCTTCAGCTTCGGCCGGCGGTATGTTGCCGATCGACTCCAGCAGTCGACGGTTGTTGAACCAGTCCACCCAGGTCAGCGTGGCCAGTTCCACGGCCTCGCGGTTCTTCCAGGACTGGCGATGAATCACCTCCGCCTTGTACAAGCCATTGATCGTCTCGGCCAGGGCATTGTCGTACGAGTCCCCCACACTGCCCACCGATGGCTCGATACCCGCCTCTGCCAGGCGCTCCGTGTAGCGGATCGAGACATACTGCACCCCTCTGTCACTGTGATGGATCAGCCCGCCCTGTACCGGCTGACGGGCATA
>NZ_SMMU01000014.1 GCF_004339665.1 Azotobacter chroococcum | reverse complement strand
GGAAACCAGCGACATCAGCTCGACCACCGTGGAAAACAGCAGCTCGCGTGGATACTGGCGTTGCCGGTGAGTCTCGAACACTTCGTCGATCCAGGCCGCCGGCATCGCCCGCTCCAGTGCCAGACGCGCCATGACGCTGGCCGGTGCCTGCTTCTCGAACCGCGCCAGAACCGCATCCCACATCGTCTTGTTCTCCCGATCGATTATCGGGGGAGTTTACGCAAACACCTTGAAAGGGCTGGTTATGAAAGCCCGAAGCGCGCTCATTTCACTTCTCGCAGTCTGTACCCTCATGGCCACCAACCATCCCGCCCAGGCTGCCGATATCACACCGAAATCACTGACCGATGTCGTCAAGCGCGAAGGCTGGGCCAGGGCCTGCCCGCAGATCCAGCCGAAGCTCGATGCGCTTCAGGAGCCCGGTGACTTCTCCGGCAACGACTGGCGCGACTATGTGACGCTCAAGGGCTGGTGCCTGGTGGAAACGCGCCGCGAAGCCGAAGCCATCGACTTCCTCGAGAACAAGCTGGCCCAGGGCCGGCGCGCACCCTGCCTGCTGGACATCCTCGGCACCAGCCTGTTTCGCAGCGGCCTGGACGCAGAGGCCATCGCCACCTTCGAGGAAGCGCTCGAAAACGATCTTCCCGCACACGACAGGCCGAACGTCTACAGCAAACTGGCGACTGCCTACATGCGACTGGCCGCCACCTCCTCTGGCGGACAGATGACCGACCCGAATGCCCTAGCCCAGGCCGAGCGCTATGCCAGACTGGCCCTGGAAGGCGACCAGGAGCCGGTGCCCGCGGTCTACAGCCAGCTCGCCCATGTGAAGATGGCCCAGCACAAGCACGACGAGGCGATCGAGCTGCTGAAGGTGGCGCTGGAGAAGAACGCCACCTACAAGGGCTGGCCCTCTCCCGGCCTGCGCAAGGCCATGGACGCGCAGTTCCTCATGGGCCTGGGCCAGGCCCATTACCTGAAAGGCGAAAGGGAACGCGGCCTGCTCCTGATGGATGTCGCACTGGACACGGCCCCCACCGAGCCGCAGAAAAGCGTGCTGAACACCATTCGCGACAACACCCTCAATCCGCGTCCCCTCGAGCAGTTGCCAAGGCCCTTGAGGCCCCTCGTTCCGCTCGACAAAGGCATCTGAGAGCCAGCCCTTTCAAAGGCTCGGCTGCTTGCCAGCAGGGCTGTGGAGCAGATTTATCTGCGATCATTGGCAAAACCAGAAGCATCGTGAACAAATTCGCTCCTACCAGAGCGCCATCGCCCCTACTTCCCGGGCTATCCCCCAATGGGGCAGTGCAAGCCCTTGAAAGGGCTGGCCTTCAGCGCCCTCTCCCATACCCGGGAGCCGGCCCTATATCTCCACCTGCGTGCCCAGCTCGATCACCCGGTTCACCGGCAGCTGAAAGTAACGCATGCTGCTGTTGGCGTTCTTCTGCAGGAAGGCGAACAGGGCCTCGCGCCAGTGGGCCATGCCGATGCGCCTGCTCAGGACCACGGTTTCCCGGCTGAGGAAATAGGTGGTGCGCATGGGGCTGAAGTCGAGATCCTCGAGATGGCTCAGGCGCAGGGCGCGGGGAATGTCCGGCTCGTCCATGAAGCCAAAGTGCAGCACCACGCGGTAGAAGCCCTCGCCGTAGCCGTCGACCTGGAAGCGCCGCTCCTCCGGCACCCGCGGCGTGTCCTCGGACACCACCGTGAGCAGCACCACCCGCTCGTGCAGCACCTGGTTGTGCAGCAGGTTGTGCAGCAGCGCATGGGGCACCACGTCCGTCCGTGCGGCAAGGAACACCGCGGTGCCCTGCACCCGGTACGGCGGTTGCAGGCGCACGCTGTCGATGAACGCCGGCAGCGGCAGAGCCGCTTCGCCCAAGCGCTCGAAGAGGGTTTCCTTGCCGCGCTTCCAGGTGTTCATCAGGGTGAACAGGCCGATCCCGGCGATCACCGGGAAGGCGCCGCCCTGGAAGATCTTCGGCACGTTGGCGGCGAAGAACAGGCTGTCGACCAGCAGGAAGCCGAGCAGCAGCGGGATCGCCAGCCAGCGCGGCATCTTCCACAGCAGCAGCATCACCGCCGCCACCAGCAGGGTGGTGATCAGCATGGTGCCGGTCACTGCCACGCCATAGGCCGAGGCCAGCGCCCCGGAGTTCTCGAAGCCGATCACCAGCAGCACCACGCCGACCATCAGCGCCCAGTTCACCGTGGCGATGTAGATCTGCCCCTCCTCGGCGCTGGAGGTGTGCTGGACCTGCATGCGCGGCACATAGCCGAGCTGGATCGCCTGGCGGGTCAGGGAGAAGGCCCCGGAAATCACCGCCTGGGAGGCGATGATGGTCGCCAGGGTGGCCAGGGCGATCATCGGCAGCAGCGCCCACTCCGGCGCCAGCAGGTAGAAAGGGTTGCGCGCCGCCTCCGGGTCCGCCAGCAGCAGCGCGCCCTGACCAAAGTAGTTGAGCAACAGCCCCGGCAGCACCAGCAGGAACCAGGCGCGGGCGATGGGCCGGCGGCCGAAGTGGCCCATGTCGGCATAGAGCGCCTCGGCGCCGGTCAGCGCCAGCACCACCGCGCCGAGAATCGCCACGCCGAGGCCCGGATGGGCGATGAAGAAGTTCGCCGCCCACCAGGGGTTCAGCGCCAGCAGCACCTCGGGCTGCTGCAGGATGCCGTACAGGCCGAGCAGGCCGAGCACGACGAACCAGGCCACCATCACCGGGCCGAAGAAGATGCCGATGCGCGCCGTGCCGTGGCGCTGGATCAGGAACAGGGCGACCAGCACCACGAGCGCCAGGGGGATCACCCACTGCTCCACCCCGGCGAAGGCGAGCTCCAGCCCCTCGACCGCCGACAGCACGGAGATCGCCGGAGTGATCATGCTGTCGCCATAGAACAGCGCGACGCCGAACAGGCCGAGCAGCACCAGGGTCCGGCTCAGGCGCGGATGGTCGGCGGTGGCGCGGCGGGCCAGGGCGGTCAGCGCCATCGCGCCGCCCTCGCCCTCGTTGTCGGCGCGCAGGATGAACAGCACGTACTTGATCGACACCACCCAGAGCAGCGACCAGAAGATCAGCGAGAGGATGCCGAGCACGCCGTCGTGGTTGACCTGCACCCCGTAATGGCCGGCGAAGACCTCCTTCAGGGTGTACAGGGGGCTGGTGCCGATGTCGCCGTAGACCACGCCGGTGGCGGCGACCAGCAGGCCCAGGCCGGACGAGGTCCGGGGTGGATGGCCCGACTGCAGGGCGAGTTCGCTCATGAATGCACTCCTGGAAAATGGCCGGCGGGGCCGGAACAGGGGAAGACCGCTCGTCTCATGGGGCATGCTCGCGCAGGCGGTAGCCGATGCCGGCCTCGGTGACGATGAAACGGGGATCGGCGGGGTCGTCGCCGAGCTTCTGGCGCAGGTGGCCGACCACCACCCGAAGGTAATGGCTGTCCTCGACATGGGTCGGTCCCCAGATGTCGCGGAGCAGCTGCTGCTGGGTGACGACCCGCCCCGGGTGGCGGGCGAGCGCGGCCAGCACGTCGTATTCCTTGCGGGTCAGGGCGATGTCCCGACCGCCGAGGCCGACCCGCCGGCCGTCCAGGTCCACCGTCAGCGGGCCGCACTGCACCGTGCCCGGCGACTGCCCGGGCGGAGACGTCCGGCGCAGCAGCACGCGCACCCGGGCGAGCAGCTCGCGGATGCTGAAGGGCTTGGTCACGTAGTCGTTGGCACCACCGTCCAGCGCCAGCACCTTCTCGCCGTCGCCGGCGCGCACCGAAAGCACCAGCACCGGCACCTGGGAGTCCCGGCGCAGCTCGACGAGCAGCTCCTGGCCATCCATGTCCGGCAGGCCGAGGTCGAGCACCAGCAGGTCGGGCCGCGCCTCGCGGGCCTGCGCCAGTCCCTCGCGGCCGCAGCCGGCCTCCAGCACCCGGTAGCCCTGGGCGACCAGGCTGATGCGCAGGAACTTGCGGATCTGCGCCTCGTCCTCGACCACCAGGATGCTCTGCTGGGCACCGTTCATGGCGCGGTCACCGGCTCGTATTCATGCTCGGCATCGCCCGGCGGCTGCAGCGGCAGCGGCAGGTGCAGGCTCAGGGTGGCGCCCTGCCCGTCCAGCCCCTCGCCCACCGTCACCCGCCCGCCGTGGGCGCCGAGGATGCCTTGGCAGATCGCCAGGCCCAGACCGGTGCCGGGGCCGCCGCGGTCGCCGCGGGCGACGGTGTAGAACATGTCGAAGATCTTCTCCCGCTCGGCCGGCGGAATGCCCGGCCCCTGGTCGCTCACCGACAGGCGCAGCTCGGCGCCGTCGCTCTCGACCGCCACCCGCAGCCGCCCGCCGGGGGGCGAGAAGCGCGCGGCGTTCTCCAACACGTTGACCAGCGCCTGCTCGATGAGTGCCGCATGCACATGCAGCAGCGGCAGCTCCTCCGGGATGCGGGTCTCCAGGACGAAGGGCGCCAGCAGCGGGCGCAGGCGCTGCAGGGAGCTGGCGACGATGTCCGCCGGTGCCACCCAGTCGCGCTCCAGCTTGAGACCGCCGTGGCCGAGGCGGGTCATGTCCAGCAGGTTCTGGATGTAGCGGTCCAGCCGCGCGGCCTCGTCGCGGGTGCTCTCCAGGAGCTCGCGGCGGTCCGCCGCGCCGATCTGCCCGTCCAGGGTCAGCAGGCTGTCGATGGCGCCGTGCATGACGGTGAGCGGCGTGCGCAGGTCGTGGGACACCGAGGCCAGCAGGGCGCTGCGCAGCTGCTCGGTTTCCCCGCGCAGGCGGGCGGCCTGCAGCTCCTCGGCCAGTTGGGCCCGCGCCAGGGCCTGGGCCAGTGGCTGGCAGAGGGCGACCAGCAGGCCGCGGCGGCTCGCCGGCAGCGGCCGGCGGTCCCTGGGCGCGATGCCGAGCAGGGCCAGCGGCCCCTCCTCGCCGGACAGCGGCCACCACCACCAGCGCCCGCCGGGCAGGGTGTCGGTGCCGAGGCCGGCCGGCAGCTCGTGCTGCCAGACCCACTCGGCGGCGGCCCGTTCGGCTTCGCCGAGGCCGCCCGCGACGCCCGCCTCGACCCGCAGCCCGCCGGCGCCATCGGAGCCGAGCAGGCAGACGTCGAGATCGCGCCAGGCGGCAAACTGCTCCACGGCCACCGCCAGCACCGCGCGGCGGTCGGTGGCGGCGCTCAGCTTGCGGGTCAGCTCGAGCAGCTCCGCGGTTTCCGCCTGGGTCTCGCGCAGCACCTGCATCTGCCGGCGCTGGCGGGTCGCCAGGTTGCCCGTCAGCATGGCCATGAAGAGGAAGAACGACAGGGTCAGCACATCCGCATGATGCTGCACGGTCAGCGAGAAGGTCGGCGAGACGAACAGCAGGTCGTAGGCGACGAAGGACAGCAGCGCGCAGCACAGCGCGGGGCCCAGGCCGCTGCGCACGGCGACCAGCAGGACGGCGACGAGGAACACCAGGGATATGTTCGGCAGCGCCAGCAGCCGGGAGATGCCCCAGGCCGCAAGGCTGGCCAGCAGCGTGGCGAGCAGCGCCAGGCCATAGTCGAACGGGCCGGCCGCGTGCTCGTGCGTGGCGAACGCCGGGGCGGCAGGCGCCTCCTCGGCGGCCAGCACATCGATCTCCAGGCCGCGTCCCTGGCGCAACAGGCGCTCCACCACGCCCCGACCGAACCAGCCGCGGCGCCGGCGGCCGACCAGCAGCACGCTGGCGCGGCGCTCCCGGACGTGGCGCAGCAGGGTGCTGGCGACCTCCTCGCCAAGCAGGCCGACCACCTCGCCGCCGAGGCGCTCGGCCAGCTGCCGGGCCGCCTGCAGCAGCCGGCGGGACTCCGCGCTGCGCGCGCGGCCGTCGTCCACGTGGACCAGGCTCCAGGGCAGCTGGCGGCGCCGTGCCACCCGGCTGGCATGGCGCACCAGCTGTTCGGCCTGCTCGTCGCCGTCCACCGCCACCAGCAGGCGGCCGAGCACCGCCGGTGCCGTGCGGCCGGAAGGCCGATAGCGGCGCTGCACCTCGCTGTCGGCGCGCCCGGCCACCACCTGCAGGGCCAGGGCGCGCAGCGCGGCCAGGGTGGTCAGATCGAAGACATGGTCCGGCAGCTCGGCCGGCAGGCAGTCGATCAGCAATACCTCATGGGCCTCCTCCAGCAGCCAGTCGGGCACCGTCTCGGTCACCGGCTGCCCGGTGAGGGCCTCGACCCGGTTCTTCAGGCTTTCCAGGTGCAACACATCGAGGGTGGTATGCACGTCGATGCCGGCGGCGAGCAGCTCCTGCACATCCTGCCAGCGCTGGGCATGGCGGCTGCCGGGCGGATTGGCGCCGGCCAGGCGGTCGATCAGCAGCAGGGCCGGCGGACGGGCCAGCAGCGCGTCGAGGTCCAGCTTGCCGGCCGCATCCCGGCCGCCCGGCAGCGCGGCGAGCCGCGCCTGCAGAGGCTCGGTGCGGCCGGCGCAGTCGAGGCTGCCGACCCGCAGGTCGATGCCCTGGCGCTGCAGCTCCGCGGCGGACTGGAGCATGGCGAAGGTCTTGCCCACGCCGGGCGCCGCGCCGAGATAGACCCTGAGCCGGCCGCGCCGGCTGCTGCGGAAGGGTTCCGGAGCCGTCCCGGCGGCCCGGGCGGCAAGATCGCCGGCTTCGTTCGTGGTGGGGGTCATAGGCAGGCAAGGGTAGATCGGATTGGCCGCCAGTATTGCCAGTCCGCCGGCGCCCTGCCGTAAAGAAGCCGTAAAAACCTTGGGAAAGCTCCGCTCAGCGCGCCAGCACAGTCCGCCGGCGCCGGCAGCGCTCCGAGCAGTAGCGCACCTGCACCTCGTCCCGGCAGCGCGCCCACTTCCGGCGCCAGGCGAGCGGCAGCTCCGCCTTATTCACAGTCCGTCCTCCGCCGCGAGCCGCGCCAGCAGATCTTCGCCGCGCCGCCAGAGCGCCTGCTGGCGGGTTTCCGGCATCCGCGCGAGGGTCCTGTAGACCATGCCCAGGCGCGGATTGGCCTCGAGCTGGCGGCGGTGACGCATGAGGAAGTGCCAGTACAGGGCGTTGAACGGACAGGCCTGCTCGCCGGTGCTCTCGCTGACCCGATAGGCACAGCTCGCGCAATAGTCGGACATGCGACGGATGTACTGGCCGCTGGCGCAGCAGGGCTTGGAGGCGAGGTAGCCGCCGTCGGCGTGCATCGCCAGGCCCAGGGTGTTGGGCAGCGCGGCCCAGTCGAAGGCGTCCAGGTACATCGCCAGATACCAGTCGCAGACCTGCCGCGGGACGATGCCGGCGAGCAGGGCGAAGTTGCCGGTGACCATCAGCCGCTGGATGTGGTGGGCGTAGGCGTGCTTGAGGGTCTGGCCGATGGTCTGGCGCAGGCAGTTCATCCGCGTCTGCCCGGTCCAGTAGAAGGCCGGCAGCGGCCGGCGGTTGCCGAAGGCGTTGCGCGTCGCGTAGTCGGGCATCTGCAGCCAGTAGATGCCGCGCACGTATTCGCGCCAGCCGATCAGCTGGCGGATGAAGCCTTCGGCGACGCCCAGCGACACCCGTCCCGAGCGGCAGGCCTCCTCGACGTCCGCGCAGAGCCGGCGCAGGTCGAGCAGGCCGAGGTTCAGCGCCGCGCCGATCCGCGCGTGGAACAGGAAGGGCTCGCCGCTGGCCATGGCGTCCTGGTAGTCGCCAAAGGCCGGCAGGGCGAAGTCGAGAAAGTGCTGCCAGAGCGCCTGGGCCTCGCCGTGGCTGACCGGATAGTCGAAGCCGTCGAGGACGCCGGGATGCCCGGCGAACTGGCTGCCGACCAGCGCCAGCACCTCGCGGGTGATGACGTCGGGGGCGAAGCGCACCGCCATCGGTGCCTCGACGCCGGCCGGCAGGGGCTTGCGGCCCTGCCCATCGTAGTTCCAGCCGCCGCCCAGCGGCGCGCCGTCGGCGTCCAGCAGCAGGCCGCTCTTGCGGCGCATCTCCCGGTAGAAGAACTCCATGCGCAGCGGCTGGCGGTCGACGGCCCAGCGGGCGAATTCGGCACGCCCGCAGAGAAAGCGCGTATCGGCATGCCAGACCAGCGGCAGGCCGCAGTGGCGCAGCGACTGCTCCAGGCGCCAGTCGCCGCACTCGGTGAGATGCACCTCGCCGGTCCTCAGCCGGTCGGCCCAGCGGACCAGCTCGCCGGGCAGCGAACCGCAGTTGTCCGGATCGTCGAGGGTCACGTAGTGCACGCGGAAGCCGCGCCGGCGCAGGGCCTCGGCGAAATGGCGCATGGCGCTGAAGATCAGCGCGATCTTCTTCGGGTGATAAGGCACACGAGTGACCTCTTCCCGCACCTCGGCGAGCAGCACGGCATCCTGGCGCGGATCGAGGCCACGCAGGGAGGCCAGCTCGAAGGACAGCTGGTCGCCCAGCACCAGGGCGAGGCGCCGCGCGGGCGGAGGCTGGTCAGTCATCGCTCATCCAGGCCGACTGCAGGGCGATCGGCACGCGCAGGGGCTGCTGGGGACCGTCGCTGAAGCCGCACATCTCCGAATGCACCACAGTGTGCAGCAGGTAGAAAGGCACGCTGGGCAGGCCCTGCAGCAGGTCGCGGGCATGCTCGACCGAGCGCAGATGCAGGGTGGTGCCGGCATCGTCCACCAGCAGGCGGCGCTGGCCGGCCTGATGCGCCTCCAGCAGATAGATGCCACCTTCCAGGGAGATCAGGTTGAGTTCATCGACCTGCCCGTTCCGGGCCTGGTCGAAAAGCTGCTGCATGTTCATCTGGACACCTCGCAAACTTATACAAGTCAGCTACAGAATATAGCCTTTGTACAAGTTTGCCCGGCCTTCCCGAAAGGCGATCCGGCAAGCGCCGGCGGCACGCAGGCATGCCGTCCATGGCCAGCCCTCCTCACAGGATCTGCGTCGGCACCTGGACAGAGACCGACCCCAGCTCCTGGCGCGCCTGACGCACTACGGCGACCCCCGCGCTGAGCGCCAGGGCGCCCATCAGCAACGCCACCAGGAGGTCCGGCCAGCCCGAGCCGGTGCCGAACACGCCGGCCGCGGCGATCATCACCGCCAGGTTGCCGATGGCGTCGTTGCGGCTGCACAGCCAGACCGAGCGCATGTTGGCGTCGCCGTCGCGGAAGGCGTAGAGCATCAGCGCCACGCCGGCATTGGCGAGCAGCGCCA
Organism: Azotobacter chroococcum; assembly: GCF_004339665.1. GTDB lineage: Bacteria > Pseudomonadota > Gammaproteobacteria > Pseudomonadales > Pseudomonadaceae > Azotobacter > Azotobacter chroococcum. The sequence continues at coordinate 102,400 of NZ_SMMU01000014.1, read as the reverse complement.
GGCTGGCGACCACGCCCATGGTCAGCGGCTCGGGCGGTATGCCGGCGAAGGCGCTCCAGCCGGCCTTGGCCACCACGAAGATGCCGAATGCCGCCATGCTCAGGCCCTTGACCAGCGCCGCCCGCGACCGCCAGGCCAGGCCCATGGCCAGCACGGCGAGGGAGATGGCGTAGTTGGCGGCATCGCCGGCGAAGTCCACGGCATCGGCCAGCAGCGACACCGAGCCCGACTTGATCCCGGCGCCGATTTCCACGGCGAACATCGCCACGTTGATGAACAGGGCCACCCACAGGGCCCTGCGAAAGCGCGGGCCGGCCGTGGGCGTCGACGAGCAGGAAGTGCAGCAGGGCATGGCGGTTCTCCTCGGGAAATTTTCCGGCATTGCACACCCTGTAGTGACTCCAGGGTCAAGACGGCTACCATCGAGCCTGTGGAACCTATTCGTGGAGAAAACCCCATGCGCATCGGCGAACTGGCCAGGGCCACCGGCGTCGACACCGAAACCATCCGCTACTACGAGAAGGCCGGCCTGCTCCCCGCCCCTGCGCGCGGCAGCAACGGCTACCGCATCTACGGCACGGAGCACCTGGAGCGGCTGGCCTTTGTCCGCCACTGCCGGGCGCTGGACATTCCCCTCGCCGAAATCAGGTGCCTGCTGGAATTCCTGCTGCATCCGGAAACCGACTGCACCGACGTCGACCGGCTGATCGAAACGCAGCTGGAACGGGTGCGCGCGCGCCTTGCGAGCCTGCAGGCGCTGGAGCGCCAGCTGTCCGCCCTGCGCGGGCGCTGCGCCACCGGACGGCTGGCCGGCGACTGCGGCATCCTGCGCGAACTGCTCGCTGCCGCCCAGGAGGAGGTGCGCCCGGAGCGTCCCTGATCCGAAAAGACGGGGTCGTTATCCGTTGGTCATGAAAAGGCGTCAGGATCGCCTGTACAATTTCTCGATGAACAACCCCGCGCAAGAGGAAAACATGACGACCATTCATCTGGTTGGCGGCGAAAAAGGTGGCGTAGGCAAATCTGTCGTCGCCCGTCTGCTGGCCCAGTACATGATCGATCGCGACCTGCCTTTCATCGGCTTCGACACCGACAGATCCCATGGCGCGCTGCTGCGCTACTACGGCGACTACGCCTCGCCCACCATCATCGACAGCTACCAGAGCCTGGATGCTATCGTCGAGACCGCCACCGAGCTGCCGGAGCAGCGCATCCTGGTCGACCTCGCCGCGCAGACCCACCGGCCGCTCACCCAGTGGATGGAAGAGTCGGGCGTGCTGGAGCTGGCCGAAGAGCTGGGCATCGCCATCCGCTACTGGAACGTCATGGATTCGGGCAGGGATTCGGTGGATCTGCTGGAAAGGCTGCTCGAACAGTTCGGCTCCCGCCTCGACTACGTGCTGGTCCGCAACCAGCTGCGCGACAACGACTTCACGGCCCTGGAGAGCGCCGAGGTGCAGCAGCGCGCCGAGGATCTGAATGCCGCCGTCATCGACCTGAAGCGCCTGCACCCGCCGGTGATGAACAAGATCGACCGCAACGGCTACAGCTTCTGGGCGGCGCAGAACCGCGACACGGCCGGCCCCGACGCCCTGAGTCTGCTGGAACGGCAGCGGCTGAAGATCTGGCTGCAGCATGCCTACAAGGGGCTCGAGGCGGCGGAGGTCTGAGGCAGCGTCAGCCTTCAGCCGGCATACGCGGCCTTCCAGCGGTGTAGCAGGTCGTGCAGCTCTTCGTGCCGGCCCGGCCCGATGGCCTGCAGCTCGAAGTCGGCGAAGGCCTGCCCCAGTCCTTCCAGCTCGTCCGCGCCGAGCGCCTGCTCGGCCTGGGGGAAAAGCACGTCGTTCTCCTTGTCGATGTGCCGCTCGAGGAATACCGCATAGGCCTCGGCGGCCGCGGCGAACGCCTCGGCATCGAGGACCGGCGTGCTGGCCTGGCGCAGGGCACCGACCAGGGCGCGGCCCTGCTCGTGCTCGGCAGTCAGCTCGCCGACCAGTTCGCCCTGATGCGCGAGGTCGACCCGCTGCAGGGCCGGGAACAGCAGCCCCTCCTCCTTGCCGTGATGGCATTTGTCGACGAACTCCTGCAGGAAGCCGAGCAGCGCGGCGATGTCGTCGGCATCGGCATTGCCCTGCAGGGCCCGCTCGGCCATGCAGCGGAGAATCTTCAGGGTGGAAAGGATCGCGTCGTGCTCGTGGCGCAGCGCGTCGAGGGCCTGGCTCATGGGGGGCTCCTGGCGGTCTGGCAACATCGCCAGCCATCAGCCTAGTGCACCCCCTCCCCCAGCGCCGGGCCGCTCATCCCGCCGGCCCGCGCCGGACGCAGACGCGCTCATTCAGGCCGCATGATCAGCACGCCCAGCGGCGGCAGCTTGAGGTTGAGGCTGAAGGGTTGACCGTGGCTGGCCAGTTCGTCGGCGACCACCCCGCCGGCGTTGCCGACGTTGGAGCCGCCGTAGCACTCGGCGTCGCTGTTGAGGGCTTCCTGCCAGTTGCCGCCGGAGGGCACGCCGATCCGGTAGCCGTGGCGCACCACCGGGGTGAAGTTGGCGACCACCAGCAGCGGTTCGCCCTTGCCGCTCCAGCGCAGCCAGGAGAACACGCTGTTGTGGCGGTCGTCGCCGATCAGCCACTGGAAGCCCTCCGGCACGCAGTCCTGCTGATGCAGCGCCCGCTCATGGCGGTACAGCCGGTTGAGGTCCCTGACCAGCTGTTGCACGCCCTGGTGGTCGGCGTAGTTGAGCAGGTACCAGTCCAGTTCGTGGTCGTGGCTCCATTCGCGCCACTGGCCGAACTCGCAGCCCATGAACAGCAGCTTCTTGCCCGGCATGCACCACATGAAGGCCAGGTAGGCGCGTAGGTTGGCGAACTTCTGCCAGCGGTCGCCGGGCATCTTGTCGATCAGCGAGCGCTTGCCGTGCACCACCTCGTCGTGAGAGATCGGCAGGATGAAGCGCTCGGAGAAGGCGTAGATCAGGCCGAAGGTCATGCGGTCGTGGTGGTAGGTGCGGTGGATCGGGTCCTCGGCCATGTATTTCAGGGTGTCGTGCATCCAGCCCATGTTCCACTTGTAGTCGAAGCCCAGCCCGCCCTCGGCGGCCGGCTTGCTGACCCCCGGCCAGGCGGTCGACTCCTCGGCGATCATCATCGCGCCGGGTGCCTCGGCCTTGACCACCTCGTTGAGATGACGGAGGAAGTCGATGGCCTCGAGGTTCTCGCGGCCGCCGTGGCGGTTGGGAATCCACTCGCCATCCTTGCGCGAGTAGTCGCGGTAGAGCATGGAGGCCACCGCGTCGACGCGCAGGCCGTCGACGTGGAACTCGCGCAGCCAGTGCAGCGCCGAGGCGATCATGAACCCGTGCACCTCGGTGCGCCCGAGGTTGTAGATGAAGGTGTCCCAGTCCTGGTGGAAGCCCTCGAAGGGGTGGTCGTACTCGTAGAGGGCGGTGCCGTCGAAGCGGCCGAGGCCATGGGTGTCGGTGGGAAAGTGCGCCGGCACCCAGTCGAGGATCACACCGATGTCGGCCTGGTGGCAGGCATCGATGAAGGCGGCGAAATCCTCGCGCCTGCCGTAGCGGGCGCTGGGGGCGAACTGCGACAACGGCTGGTAGCCCCAGGAGCCGCCAAAGGGGTGTTCCATGATCGGCAGCAGCTCCACATGGGTGTAGCCCATTTCCTTCACGTAGGGAATCAGCCGCTCGGTCAGCTGCCGCCAGCTGGGCAGCGCTCCGCCCTCCTCGCGTCGCCAGGAGCCGACATGCAGTTCGTAGATCGCCATCGGCGCGTTCGCCGCCTGGCGGGCGGTGCGCCGTTCCATCCACGCCGGGTCCCGCCAGGGGTGCGCCAGCGGCGCGGCGACCATCGAGGCGGTATTCGGCGGGGTCTCGGTGGCCAGCGCCACGGGATCGGCCTTGAGCGGCAGGATGCCGTGGGGGCCGAGCACTTCGTACTTGTAGACTTCGCCCGGCGCGAGGCGCGGGATGAAGATTTCCCAGACCCCGGCCGGGTGACGCAGGCGCATCGGATGGCGGCGGCCGTCCCAGCCGTTGAACGGGCCGACCACCGAGACGCGTCGGGCATTCGGCGCCCACACCGCGAAGCGCACCCCCGCCACCCCGTCCACGCTCAGGCACTGGGCGCCGAAGCAGCGGCCGAGGTCGCGGTGGTTGCCTTCGGCGAACAGGTAGAGATCCATCTCCCCCAGCAGCGGAGCGAAGCTGTAGGGATCCTCGGTCAGCTGCTCGCCCTGTGCCCAGCGGATGCGCAGCAGGTAGGGCTGCGCCTCGGCGAGGCGGCAGACGAACAGGCCCGGCACCCGGCTGGCCTGCATGTCGGCCAGCCTGGCCTGGCTGTCGCGGGCGAGCAGGTCGACGGCCACGGCATGCGGCAGGTAGACGCGCACCACGGTTCCTTCGCCGTCGTCGTGGGGGCCGAGCACCGCGAAGGGGTCGGCATGCTCGCCGCGCACCAGGGCATCGATGTTGCTCTCGCCGGGCAGCAGGGAATCGTCGTAGGCAGGCTGGGACAGCGGTAGGCTCATCGCAATGCATCTCCATCCAGTAGCTGTTGCGCCAGGCTCACCAGACCCCGCAGCGGCACGGCCAGCCAGGCGGGTCGGTGTTCGGCTTCATAGGCGATTTCGTAGAGCGTCTTCTCCAGGCTGAACAGCGCCAGGGCGGCCTCTTCGCCGCCCGGCACGGCCCAGGCATGACCGATGTCGGCCGCGGCCTGGCGATAGGCGGCGAGGAAGGCCTGGCGGGCCTTGTCCTGGTACAGCGAGGCGATGCGCTGGCGGGCCTGGTCGGCCGCCTCCGAGCTGTCGATGCTCTGCGCGTTGCGCATGGCCATTTCGGCAGCGTAGCCGATCGAGCGCAGCACGCCGCTGACGTCCTTGTAGGGGCTGTGCCTGGCGCGGCGCTCGGCGAGCGGCCGCGACGGTTCGCCCTCGAAATCGATCAGATAGGCATCGCCCTGCACCACCAGCACCTGGCCGAGGTGCAGGTCGCCGTGCACGCGGATACGCAGGCTGCCGACGCAGGCCTCGGCCAGCTGGCCGATCTTCGCCCGCAGAGCGTCGCGCTGCAGCAACAGCTGCCCGGCGGCGGCACGTGCCTCTTCGTCCAGCGTCGCCTGGCGCTCGGCAAGAATCACCAGGGCCCGCTCCAGCTGGGCGCCGACGCCCTCGGCCCAGTGCGCGACGTCCGCGGGGCCGGCAGTTTCGGGAGCGAAATCCCGGTTGTCGGTGGGCCCGGCCAGGGCCATGTGCATCTCGCCGAGGCGCTGGCCGAACTGGCGGGAAAAGTTCTCCAGCTCGTGCAGCGCACTGTACTGGCTCTCCAGGGTCGACTCGCCGCCGGCCAGTTCGTCGCGGATGGCGCGGTCGAGGGTGTTCTGCGTCCACTCCCAGGCATCGCCCTGGTTCTCCAGGTAGCGCTGCAGGATCATCAGCGCGGTGCATTCACCCAAGCCATCGACCCGGCACACCTCGCCGAGCACGCTGGCGATGTTGGCGAAGCCGCAACGGGTGAGGAACAGGCCCATCTCCAGCTCGGGGTGCACGCCCGGCGAAACCCGGCGGATCAGCTTGAGCACCAGGGCATTGCCGATCACCACCGAGCTGTTGGACTGCTCGGCGGAGATGTAGCGCACCTCGGCATCGGCCGGCAGCTCGATCGGGTCGAGCTGGGCGGTGGGCAGGAAGCGCAGCTCGCCCTGCTCGAAGGCCAGCACGCGGCGCTCGCGCAGCGCCTGGATCACCGCACGAACGAAGCCCTCCAGGGTGAAGGCATCGGTCAACAGGCCCACCCGCCGGCCGCGGCGCACCCGGGCCATGGCCAGTTGCTGGGGCAGGACGCTGCCGAACTCCTCCTCGGGGAGAAAGCCCAGCGGCAGCTGGTAGCGCTGCAGGTTGCCCTCGACGCCGCTCTCGATCTCGCTGAGCAGCACGGGGCGCGGCAGATTGCCGAAGGTCACCGTATAGATGATGCGCACGTTGCCCAGCGGCGCGCCCTTGCCGGCGAACCAGCGGCGCTTGGGCAGGTAGGCCGGCAGCACTTCCTTCTCCAGGATGCGCCGGTTGGGGTCCACCAGCAGGTCGTCGAGGCGGCGCAGCACCAGGGTCTGGAATTCGGGCATGCCCTCGGCCGGCTTGATGTGCCAGCTGGGCATCTGCGACTCGGGCGCCAGCAGGAACCAGCAGAAACCGTACGGCGGCAGGGTCAGCAGGTAGGGCAGCTGGCCGATCGGCGGGAAGGCGCTGCCGCCGGTCATCTCCACCGGCACCATGCCGGCGAACTGCGGCAGCTCCAGCTCCACCGCCTGGGCCGAGCGCGAGACGTTGGCCACGCAGAGGATGGTCTCGCTGCCGTCCGCCCCATGGTATTCGCGCAGGTAGGCGAAGATGCGCCGGTTGGCCGGCGCCAAGAGCTTCAGCGTGCCGCGGCCGAAGGCCTTCTGCTGCCTGCGCACGGTAAGCATGCGCCGGGTCCAGTTGAGCAGTGAATAGCTGTCGCGCTGCTGGGCCTCGACATTCACGGTCTGGAAGCCGTACAGCGGGTCCATGATCGGCGGCAGCACCAGGCCGGCCGGATCGGCGCGGGAGAAGCCGCCGTTGCGGTCGATGCTCCACTGCATGGGCGTGCGCACCCCGTCGCGGTCGCCCAGGTAGATATTGTCGCCCATGCCGATCTCGTCGCCGTAGTAGATCACCGGGGTGCCCGGCATCGACAGCAGGAGGCTGTTGAGCAGCTCGATGCGCCGCCGGTCGCGCTCCAGCAGCGGCGCCAGGCGCCGGCGGATGCCGAGGTTGATCCGCGCGCGGCGGTCGGCGGCGTAGAAGTTCCACAGGTAGTCGCGCTCGCGGTCAGTGACCATCTCCAGGGTCAGCTCGTCGTGGTTGCGCAGGAAGACCGCCCACTGGCAGTCGGTCGGGATGTCCGGCGTCTGGCGCAGGATGTCGGTCATCGGGAAGCGGTCTTCCTGGGCGATGGCCATGTACATGCGTGGCATCAGCGGGAAGTGGAAGGCCATGTGGCATTCGTCGCCCCGGCCCTCCGGGGTGCCGCCGAAGTACAACTGGGTGTCCTCCGGCCACTGGTTGGCCTCGGCCAGCAGCATGCGGTCCGGGTAGTCGGCATCCAGCTCGGCGCGGATGCGCTTGAGCACCTGGTGGGTCTCGGGGAGGTTCTCGTTGTTGGTGCCGTCGCGCTCGATCAGGTAGGGAATGGCGTCCAGGCGCAGGCCGTCGACGCCCAGGTCGAGCCAGTAGCGCATGATGCCGAGCACCGCCTTCATCACTTGCGGGTTGTCGAAGTTGAGGTCCGGCTGGTGCGAGTAGAAGCGGTGCCAGAAGTACTGGCCTGCGACCGGGTCCCAGGTCCAGTTGGACTTCTCGGTGTCGAGGAAGATGATCCGGGTGTCCGGGTACTTGTCGTCGCTGTCCGACCAGACATAGAAGTTGCGCGCCGCCGAGCCCTTCCTGGCCTTGCGCGCGCGCTGGAACCAGGGATGCTGGTCGGAGGTGTGGTTGATCACCAGCTCGGTGATCACCCGCAGCCCACGCCGGTGCGCCTCGGCGATGAAGCGGCGCACGTCGGCGAGACTGCCGTAGTCGGGATGCACGCCGCGGTATTCGGCGATGTCGTAGCCGTCGTCGCGGCGCGGCGAGGGATAGAACGGCAGCAGCCAGAGGGTGTTGACGCCCAGGTCGGCGATGTAGTCCAGCTTGGCGATCAGCCCGGGAAAGTCGCCGATGCCGTCGTTGTTGGAGTCGAAGAACGACTTGACGTGCACCTGGTAGATCACCGCGTCCTTGTACCAGAGCGGGTCTTCGAGGAAGGCGGCAGGCTTGGACAATTGATCCATTGTTCTCTGCTCCTGAATGCCAGCGGTTCAGTTCGGCGGGGTCAGCTTCCAGATGCCGAAGGGCAGATAGTCGGGATCGAGGCGCGTCCACTGGATCTTGCCGTGCCAGGTCCAGCGATGGCCGTTCATCAGGTCCTCGCCGTGCATGGCGGCGTGGTCGGGCAGGCCGAACTCCCAGAGCGGCAGCTCGAAATGGGCCTCCTGGGCGTGGAAGGGATCGAGGTTGACGGCGACCAGGACGAAATTGGACAGGTCCGCCGTGCGCTTGCCAAACAGCAGGATGTTGTCGTTCCAGGCGTTGTAGAGCTGCAGGCCCAGATGGGTCTGCAGCGCCGGGTTGTAGCGGCGGATGCGGTTGAGCTGGGCGATCTCGGCGACGATGTTGCCGGGCGCCAGGTAGTCCCGCGGGCGGATCTCGTACTTCTCCGAGTCGAGGTATTCCTCCTTGCCGGGCAGCGCCGCCGCCTCGCACAGCTCGAAGCCCGAATACATGCCCCACAGCCCCGAGCCCATGGCCGCCAGCGCGGCGCGGATGAGAAAGCCGGCGCGCCCGGAGTTGTGCAGGAAGACGGGGTTGATGTCCGGCGTGTTGACGAAGAAGTTCGGCCGCATGCAGTACTTCGCCGGTGCCTCGTTCAGCTCCGCGAAGTAGGCGCCGAGCTCCTCCTTGGTGTTGCGCCAGGTGAAGTAGGTATAGCTCTGCGAGAAGCCGAGCTTGCCCAAGCGCAGCATCATCGGCGGGCGGGTAAAGGCCTCGGAGAGAAAGATCACCTCGGGGTGCTTGCCGCGCACGTCGCCGATCAGCCATTCCCAGAACGGCAGCGGCTTGGTGTGCGGGTTGTCGACGCGGAAGATCTTCACCCCTTCGGCGACCCAGCCGAGCACCACGTCGCGCAGCGCCACCCAGAGGCCGGGGACGGCATCCTCGGCGTAGAAGTCGACGTTGACGATGTCCTGATACTTCTTCGGCGGGTTCTCGGCATAGCGGATGCTGCCGTCCGGGCGCCAGGAGAACCAGCCGGGATGCCGCTTCAGCCAGGGGTGGTCCTGGGAACACTGGATGGCGAAGTCCAGGGCGATCTCCAAGTCGTACTCGCCGGCGGCGGCGACCAACTCGCGGAACTCCTCGCGCGAACCCAGCTGCGGGTGGATCGCCTCGTGACCGCCCTCCTCGCCGCCGATGGCGTAGGGGCTGCCGGGATCGTCCGGCCCGGCCTCCAGGCTGTTGTTGCGGCCCTTGCGGAAGCGCCGGCCGATCGGATGGATCGGCGGGAAGTAGAGGACGTCGAAGCCCATGTCGTGGATCGCCGGCAGGCGGGCGATGACGTCCCTGAAGGTCCCATGGCGCTGCGGATCGTCGGTCTGCGAGCGGGGAAACAGCTCGTACCAGCTGGCGAACAGGGCGCGCTCGCGCTCCACGTCCAGGGGAAAGGCATTGCTGTAGGTGCGATGGGGATGAGCGTCGGCGGCGCTCATGGCGGCGCTGGCCTCGCCGCTCAGCAGCAGCTCCACAGCCTCGGTGTGGGCGGCCCGCTCCAGCCGCCGCAAAAGCTCCTCCAGCGTGGCGCGCACCTCGCCCTGGCCGTGCTCGACGGCCCGCTGCAGGTGCAGGCGGCCCTCCTGCAGTTCGAGGGAGAGCGGCACGCCGGCGGCGTGCTTCTTCTGCAGTTCGTGCCGGTAGGTCGCGTAGACGTCCCACCAGGCCTCGATCACGAACAGATGCCGGGCGACGCGCAGCGGGGTGAACTCGGCCTGCCAGCGGTCGTTGCCGACAAACCGCATGCGCTGGCGGTGCCAGCCCGCCTCGCCGTCGGCGCGCCAGTAGAGGGCGGCGCCGAGCTGGTCGTGACCGTCGGTGAAGATGCTGCTGGTCACCGTCACCGGCTGGCCGGCGATCGCCTTGACGGCGAAGCGCCCGTTGTCGAGGGTCGGCTCGGTATGTTCGATGGCGATCCGCGGCAGGCGCAGCGCCTCGTCCAGGTTCGGACGGTGGTTCTCGCAATGCACGCCGGGCTGGCGCGTCTCATGGGAGCGGGTATCGGACATCGGGCTCGTTCCTCTGCTGGACAGCCATGGGAAAGCCGGCGACTGGCACGGTCGGCGTTGGCCGGCCATGCTTCTTCCGATGGCGGATGCGTGGAAAAAGTTCTGTGTGCGGCCGTGGGCGGAACTCTCCGGCCGGCGCCCCCATCCATGAGTTATAGAAGAAATGCCGCCCGTCACGGACTTTTGCGCGGCGACCTTGGACCTGACGCGAGGATTGAGCCATGAGCCAGCGATCCGATATTCCCCAGCCCGACCCGGTGGTCTGGAACCATCCGGGAGACTTCCCGCAAATGCCGGAATACGAGCCGGCCGAGGAGGTCAAGTACACCCCGCCGAACGACGGCAAGCTCTCCCATGGCGAGGAGGAACAGGAGCCGCAGTGAGGGAGCGGGCGCCCCGCCCGCCTCCGCGCGCCGGCATCCGGGAGCCTGGGCAAGACACACACTGTCAAACTCTGACGGTCGGCAGCACCGCGTCCTTTGCTATGATCTCCGCCATCGATCACGGAACCTCGATCCAAGGAGCTGTGCCATGCACGAACCCAACAGTTATGTCCTCCAAACCGCCCAGGCGGAGCAGCTGGAAGTCAGCCGCGTCCTGCGCAACACCTATGGCCTGCTGGCCATGACCCTCGCCTTCAGCGGCGTGGTCGCCTATGTGGCGCAACAGATGAAGGTGGCCTATCCGAACATCTTCGTCGTCCTGATCGGCTTCTACGGGCTGTTCTTCCTCACCGTGAAGCTGCGCGACTCGGCCTGGGGCCTGCTCTCCACCTTCGCCCTGACCGGCTTCATGGGCTACACCCTCGGCCCGATCCTCGACCGCTACCTGGGCATGCCCAACGGCGGCGAGGTGGTGTCCTCGGCATTCGCCATGACCGCCCTGGTGTTCGTCGGCCTGTCCGCCTACGTGCTGACCACCCGCAAGGACATGAGCTTCCTCGGCGGCTTCATCACCGCCGGCTTCTTCGTCCTGCTCGGCGCCAGCCTGGCTGGCCTGTTCTTCGAGATCAGCGGCCTGCAACTGGCGATCAGCGCCGGCTTCGTGCTGTTCTCCTCGGTCTGCATCCTGTATCAGACCAGCGAGATCATCCACGGCGGCGAGCGCAACTACATCATGGCGACGATCAGCCTGTACGTGTCGATCTACAACCTGTTCGTCAGCCTGCTGCAGATCTTCGGCATCATGAGCAGCGACGACTGATCACCGTCCCGGTCTCACGAAAGCCCGCGCGATGCGGGCTTTCGCTTTTCTGGCGTATCATTTTTCTTTTTCTCCCTGCGGCTGCCGTCCATGAAATTCGCCATCGCCCTGTTCGCCCCGCCCCATGCACCCTCCTCGCGGCGCGCCCTGCGCTTTGCCGAGGCCGTGCTCGCCGGCGGCCACGAGATCAATCGGCTGTTCTTCTACCAGGACGGCGTGCACAACGCCTCCGGCAGCATCGTCACACCCCAGGACGAGCTAGACCTGCCGGCCCAGTGGCGCGCTTTCGTCGAACGGCACAAGCTGGATGCGGTGGTGTGCATCGCCGCCGCCCTGCGCCGCGGCGTGCTGGATGCGCAGGAGGCACAGCGCTATGGCCGCACGGCGATCGCGGTGACGCCGCCCTGGGAGCTGTCCGGCCTCGGCCAGTTGCACGAGGCCGCCCAGCAGGCCGACCGTCTGGTCTGCTTCGGAGGTGTCTGAAATGGCCAAAGCGATGCTGATCGTCAGCCGCCACAGCCCCTGGAGCGGTCTGGGCGCCCGCGAGGCGCTGGACATCGCCCTGGCCGGCGGCGCCTTCGAGCTGCCCATCGGCATGCTGTTCCTCGACGACGGGGTGTTCCAGCTGCTGCCCGGCCAGCAGCCCGCCGCCGTCGAGCAGAAGGACCTCGCCGCCAACCTGCAGGCCCTGCCGTTGTTCGGCGTGGACGACCTCTACGTCTGCCGCCAGAGCCTGCGCCTGCGCGGCCTGGACGGCCAGCCCCTGGCCCTGCCGGCCACTCCGCTGGAAGGGCCGGAGCTGGCCGACCTCTTCGACCGTTACGATCTGGTGATCACCCTCTGATGACGACCCTGCACCTGCTTTCCCAATCGCCGTTCACCAGTCCGCTGGACAGCACCCTGCGCCCGCTCGGGGTTCGCGACGGCCTGCTGCTCTGCGGCGACGCCTGCCATGCGCTGCAGCCCGGCAGTGCACCACTCGAAATGCTGGAGCACCTGCCCGCCTCCGTCGCCGTCCATGCCCTCGAAGAAGACCTGCAGGCGCGCAACCTTGCGGCGCCGGAGCGCGTGCAGGTGGTGGACTACCCCGGCTTCGTCGAGCTGTGCACCCGCTACGACAAGGTCAACGGCTGGCTATGAACACGCTGAACGTCGCCGGCTGCAACCTGGCGCTGGACAAGGACGGCTACCTGACCGACCTTCAGGACTGGTCGGAGGAAGTCGCCGAGGCCCTGGCCCGGCGCGAGGAGCTGGAGCTTAGCGCCGAACACTGGGAGATCCTCCGCCTGCTGCGGGACTTCTACGCACAGTTCCAGCTGTCGCCGGCGACCCGCCCATTGATCAAGTACGTCGCCCTGAAACTCGGTCCGGAAAAGGGCAACAGCCTGCACCTGAACCGCCTGTTCAAGGGTACCCCCGCCAAACTGGCCGCCAAGCTGGCCGGCCTGCCAAAACCGACGAATTGCCTATGACTACCGTTACCCCTGAAGAACATCCCTTCGCCCAGTTCGTCCGCATCCTCGGCAAGGGCAAGCGCGGCGCGCGCAGCCTGACCCGCGAGGAGGCCCGCGAAGCCATGGGCATGCTGCTCGACGGCAAGGCCGAGGAAATCCAGCTCGGCGCCTTCCTGATGCTGCTGCGCCACAAGGAGGAAAGCGCCGAGGAGCTGGCCGGCTTCACCGAGGCCGTGCGCGCCCGCCTGCAAACCCCGGCGGGCCTCGCCGTCGACCTGGACTGGCCGAGCTACGCCGGCAAGAAGCGCCATCTGCCCTGGTATCTGCTGGCGGTGAAATGCCTGGCGCAGAACGGCGTGCGCATCCTCATGCATGGCGGCGGCGCGCATACCGCCGGGCGTCTCTACAGCGAGCAGCTGCTCGGCCTGCTGGAGATTCCCCTGTGCCATGACTGGAGCGAGGTCGAGCAGGCGCTGCAGGCCCGCAACCTGGCGTTCATCCCGCTCGGTGCCTGGATGCCGCACCTGCAGCGGATGATCGAGCTGCGCAACACCCTCGGCCTGCGCTCGCCGATCCACTCCCTGGCGCGCATGCTCAACCCGCTCGGCGCGCGCTGCAGCCTGCAGAGCATCTTCCATCCCGGCTACCAGGCCATCCACCGCGAGGGCAGCCGTCTGCTCGGCGACACCGCCGTGGTGATCAAGGGCGACGGCGGCGAGATCGAGATCAATCCGGACGCCATCAGCCACCTGTACGGCACCGCCGGCGGCGAGAGCTGGGACGAGGAATGGCCGGCCATGGCTCCCCAGCGCCACGTCAAGCCCGAACGGCTCGACCCGGCGCAGCTGCAGGCCTTCTGGCGCGGCGAGAGCGAGGACGCCTATGGCCGCCTGGCGGTGCTGGGCACCATGGCCCTGGCCCTGCGCGCCCTCGGCACGCCGCGCGAGGAAGCCCTCGCCCAGGCGCAGCGTTACTGGGAGGCGCGCGACCGCTCGAAGTGACGGATGAAGGCCGCCGGCCGAGCCCGGGAACGGGACTCAGTCGGCGGCCTGCCGGCCCTCGAACCAGGCCAGCTTGTCGCGCAGCTGCACCACTTCTCCGACGATCAGCAGGGTCGGCGCCGTGACATTCTCCTGCGCGACCCGCGCGGGCAGCTCGGCCAGGCTGGAAACGATCACCCGCTGCTGGGGGGTGGTGCCCTGCTGGATCAGCGCCGCCGGGGTCGTCGCCGCGCGGCCGTGCTCGATCAGCCGCTGGCAGATCACCGACAGGCCGACCAGCCCCATGTAGAACACCAGGGTCTGGGCCGGCGCCACCAGATCGGCCCAGGGCAGATCGAAACTGCCGTCCTTGAGGTGGCCGGTGACGAAGCGCACCGACTGGGCATGGTCGCGGTGGGTCAGCGGGATACCCGCATAGGCGGCGCAGCCGCTCGCCGCGGTGATCCCCGGCACTACCTGGAAGGGAATGCCGTGGGCGGCCAGCTCCTCGATCTCCTCGCCGCCGCGACCGAAGATGAACGGATCGCCGCCCTTCAGGCGCAGCACCCGCTTGCCCTCTGCGGCCAGCTTCACCAACAGTTGATTGATCTGCTCCTGCGGCAAGGCATGCTCGGCGCGGCGCTTGCCGACATAGATCCGTTCGGCATCGCGCCGGCACAACTCGATGATCGCCGGGGCCACCAGGCGGTCATAGAGCACCACGTCGGCCTGCTGCATCAGATGCAGGGCCCGGAAGGTGAGAAGGTCCGGATCGCCCGGTCCGGCGCCGACCAGATAGACCTCGCCGAGCGCCTTGGGCGCCGCTCCGCCGAGCTTGGCCTCGAGCAGCCGCTCGGCCTCGGCGCCCTGCCCGGCCAGCAGCCGCTCGGCGATCGGTCCCTGGAACACCTCCTCCCAGAACACCCGGCGCTGCTGGACGTTGGGCAGCAGGCGCTTGACCTGCTCGCGGAACTTCTTCGCCAAGCCGGCCAGCTGGCCGTAGCTGGCCGGAATCCAGGTTTCGATCCGCGCGCGCATCAGCCGCGCCAACACCGGCGCGTCGCCACCGCTGGAGACCGCGACCAGCAGTGGCGAACGGTCGACGATGGCCGGGAAGATCACGCTGCACAGGGCCGGCGAATCCACCACGTTGACCGGCACACCACGGCCCTGGGCATCAGCGGAAATCCGGGCGTTCACTTCGTGGTCGTCGGTGGCGGCGATGGCCAGTACGCAGCCGTCCAGATCCGCTGCTGCGTAGCTCCGCACCAGGCAGTACCCGCCCTTCTCCCGCACCAGCTCGGCGAGCGCCGCCTCGATCTGCGGCGCCACCACCCGCAGCACGGCGCCGGCATCGGCGAGCAGGCGCGCCTTGCGCAGGGCGACCTCGCCGCCGCCGACCAGCAGCACGCTGCGGCCCTTGAGGTTGTGGAACAGCGGAAGGTAGTCCATGGATCGATTCTCGACGGATGAAAACAAAACGGGGTGGCCCTGGCCACCCCGCATTCGGTGCCGCCCGGTTCGGCCTAGCCGATGACCTCGATGCCGCCCATGTAGGGCTTGAGCACTTCCGGCACGCGGATCGAGCCGTCGGCCTGCTGGTAGTTTTCCAGCACCGCCACCAGGGTGCGGCCGACCGCAAGACCGGAACCATTCAGAGTATGCACCAGCTCCGGCTTGCCGGTTTCCGGGTTGCGCCAGCGCGCCTGCATGCGCCGCGCCTGGAAGTCGCCGCAGTTGGAGCAGGAGGAGATCTCCCGGTACTTGTCCTGGCTCGGCACCCAGACTTCCAGGTCGTAGGTCTTGGTCGCGCCGAAGCCCATGTCGCCGGTGCACAGGGCCAGCACGCGGTACGGCAGCTCGAGCCGCTGCAGGACCTTCTCGGCGTTGCCGGTCAGCTCTTCCAGGGCCTCGTAGGACCTGGCCGGATCGACGATCTGCACCATCTCCACCTTGTCGAACTGGTGCTGGCGGATCATGCCGCGGGTGTCGCGCCCGGAGGCGCCGGCCTCGCTGCGAAAGCACGGGGTGTGGGCGACGAATTTCAGCGGCAGTTGCCTGGCGTCGAGGATCTCGCCGGAAACGATGTTGGTCAGCGACACCTCGGCGGTGGGGATCAGGTAGAAGTCGGCCTCGCCCTCGCGGCTGATCTTGAACAGGTCTTCCTCGAACTTCGGCAGCTGGCCGGTGCCCTGCAGGGCCGGAGCCTGCACCAGATAGGGAGTGTAGGCCTCCTCGTAGCCGTGCTCGCCGGTGTGCAGGTCGAGCATGAACTGCGCCAGGGCCCGATGCAGTCGGGCGATGGGACCGCGCATCAGGGCGAAGCGGGCGCCGGAGAGCTTGGCGGCGGTCTCGAAGTCCAGCCAGCCATG
Organism: Azotobacter chroococcum; assembly: GCF_004339665.1. Classification (GTDB taxonomy): domain Bacteria; phylum Pseudomonadota; class Gammaproteobacteria; order Pseudomonadales; family Pseudomonadaceae; genus Azotobacter; species Azotobacter chroococcum. The sequence continues at coordinate 86,483 of NZ_SMMU01000014.1, read as the reverse complement.
CTGCTCGCCGAGGGCGACGTGATCCTTGATCTCGAAGTCGAAGGCGCGCGGGGTGCCCCAGCGACGCACTTCCACATTTTGCTCTTCGTCGGCGCCGACCGGCACCGATTCGTGAGGCAGGTTGGGAATGCTCAGCATCAGGCTGTCCAGCTCAGCCTGGATGGCCTCCAGCTCGCGCTTGCCGGCCTCCAGGTCGCTGCCCATGCGGTCGACTTCGGCCAGCAGCGGCGCAATGTCCTCGCCGCGCGACTTGGCCTGACCGATGGCCTTGGAGCGGGCGTTGCGCTCGGCCTGCAGCTGTTCGGTGCGGGTTTGCACGGCCTTGCGCTGGGCTTCGAGGCTTTCGAAACGCGCCACGTCCAGTTGGAAGCCACGGGTTGCCAGGCGGTCCGCAATCTCCTGCAGTTGGGTACGAACCAGTTTGGAGTCGAGCATGGGATGTTCTCGTCTATCGATCAGAGCTTGGTGAGTGTCAGGCCGGCCCAGGTGGCGAGCAGACCGCCCAGCACGCTGAGCGCCAGGTAGCCGAAGGCCAGCGGGGCCTGACCGCTTTCCAGCAGGCGCAACGTGTCGAGGGAAAAGGATGAAAAGGTGGTCAGGCCACCGAGAAAACCGACGATCACCCCGGCCCGCAGCGCCAGCGGCACTTCGGGACGCAGGAGGAACTGGCCATACAGATAGCCGATCAGCAGGCAGCCGGCAATGTTGACTGCCAGCGTGGCCGCATAGAAATGCTGCGGCCAGTGCGCGGATACCCAGTTGCTGGCGGCGAAGCGCAGCAGGCAGCCGAGCGCGCCGCCTGCCGCCACTGCCAGGGTCACGCCGATCATGGCTTTCTCCTCTGCCAGGCACTGGCGCGGTCGAGTTCGGCCAGATGCTGCAGCTTGTCGCGGATCTTCAATTCCAGGCCGCGCGGCACCGGCTGGTAGTAGCGGCGCGGCTCAAGGCTTTCCGGGAAGTAGTCCTCGCCGGCGGCATAGGCCTCCGGCTCGTCGTGGGCGTAGCGGTATTCCTCGCCGTAGCCGAGCTGCTTCATCAGCCTGGTCGGAGCGTTGCGCAGGTGCAGCGGCACCTCCAGCGAACCCTGCTGGGCAGCGTCGGCCATGGCCGCCTTGAAGGCGCTGTAGACGGCGTTGCTCTTCGGCGCACAGGCCAGGTAGACGATGGCCTGGGCCACCGCCAGCTCGCCCTCGGGGCTGCCCAGACGCTCCTGCACGTCCCAGGCGGCCAGGCACAGGGGCAACGCCCGCGGATCGGCGTTGCCGATGTCCTCGCTGGCCATGCGCACCACGCGGCGGGCGAGGTACAGCGGATCGCAGCCGCCGTCGAGCATCCGCGCGAACCAGTAGAGCGCGGCGTCAGGATTCGAGCCGCGCACCGACTTGTGCAGCGCGGAGATCTGGTCGTAGAAGGCCTCGCCGCCCTTGTCGAAACGCCGGCGGCTGTCGCCCAGCAGATTGCCGAGCAGCTCGACGCCGATCACCTCGCCGTCCTCGACCAGGTCGGCGGCGTTCTCCAGCAGGTTGAGCAGGCGCCGACCGTCGCCGTCGGCTGCCGCCAGCAGCATCTTGAGGCTTTCCTCCGGCAGGCCCAGGCGGCGTCCGCCCAGTCCGCGCTCCTCGCCCAAAGCGCGCTCGACCAGCAGGCGCAGGGCTGCCTCGTCCAGGCTCTTCAGCACGTAGACGCGCGCCCGCGAGAGCAGCGCGTTGTTCAGCTCGAAGGAAGGGTTCTCGGTGGTGGCGCCGATGAAGATCAGGGTACCGTCTTCCACGTAGGGCAGGAAGGCGTCCTGCTGGGACTTGTTGAAGCGGTGCACCTCGTCGACGAAGAGGATGGTCCGCCGGCCATACTGGGCCGCCTGCTGGCGCGCGACTTCGACCGCCTGGCGAATCTCCCTGACCCCGGCGAGCACCGCGGAAATCGTCTCGAAGTGGGCGTCGGTGACCTTCGCCAGCAGCCGCGCCAAGGTGGTCTTGCCGACCCCGGGCGGGCCCCAGAAGATCATCGAGTGCAGGGCTCCCTGCTCCAGCGCCTCGCGCAGCGGCTTGCCGCGGGCCAGCAGATGCTCCTGGCCGACGTACTCGTCCAGGCTGGCCGGGCGCAGGCGCGCGGCCAGGGGCTGGGCAGGAGGATCGGCGCGAAACAGGTCCATGGTTTGGCCGGATCACTCCTGGATGACGTCGGTGCCTTCCGGCACCTTGAAATTGAACTGGGCGGTATCGATCGACTGGTTCATCTTCACGCCGAAGAACAGGATGTTGGTGCGCTGGCCGACGCCATCGATCAGCTGCATGTCGTTGACCACGCCATTGCGAAAGGACAGGCGCAGGTTGTCGAACAGGGTGTCCTTGGCCTTCGGCTTGAGGATGAAGTCCACCACGCCGCCGGCTTCCTTGTGAGTGATATCGAAGTTCTCGCCGATCTTCGAGATGTCGCCGGAGAGCAGCAGCGCCGGGGTGTGGGTCAGGCGCTGGTCGAGGCTGCGGATGGTCACCTGCTCCAGGTCCGGGTCGTACAGCCAGACCGTCTCGCCGTTGGACACCAGCAGTTGCTCCAGCGGCGCGTCGGTGTGCCAGCGGAACAGTCCCGGACGCTTCAGCGCCATCTCGCCCGAGGTTTCCTGCAGCTGGGTGCCGGAACCGTCGAGGGTGAGCTGGGAGAAGCGCGCGGTCAGGGTCTGCGCCTGGTCGAGCAACTGGGTCAGGCGCTGGATGGAGCGCTCGTCCGCCTGCACCGGCAGGAGGACGAGGGTGAGAGCGGACAGCAACAGCATGCGGAAAAAGCGCATGACAATCCTCATGGGAGCCTTGGGAAATCAGTCGCGAACCGGCGCGGGGGCGATCACTTCCCGCGAGCCGTTGGTGTTCATCGAGGACACCACACCCGCCATCTCCATGGCTTCGATCATCCGTGCCGCGCGGTTATAGCCAATCTTCAGCTTGCGCTGTACCGCGGAAATCGAGGCGCGCCGGCTTTCCGTCACGAAGCGCACTGCCTCGTCGTACAGCGGGTCCTCCTCGCTGCCTTCGCCGCCGTCACCACCGCCCCCCTCGAAGCCGCCACCCTCCTCGGCGCCGGCGAGGATGTCCTCGACATAGTCTGGCGCGCCGCGCTGCTTCCAGGCCTCGACGACGCGATGCACCTCGTCGTCGGAGACGAAGGCGCCGTGCACGCGGATCGGCAACCCGGTACCGGGCGGCAGGTAGAGCATGTCGCCGTGGCCGAGCAACTGCTCGGCGCCACCCTGGTCGAGGATGGTGCGCGAGTCGATCTTGCTGGACACCTGGAAGGCCATACGCGTCGGGATGTTCGCCTTGATCAGGCCGGTGATCACGTCCACCGAGGGGCGCTGGGTCGCCAGGATCAGATGGATGCCTGCGGCGCGAGCCTTCTGGGCGATGCGCGCGATCAGCTCCTCGACCTTCTTGCCGACGATCATCATCATGTCGGCGAACTCGTCGACCACCACCACGATGGTCGGCAGCGGCCGCAGCAATGGCGGCTCATCGTCCATGCTCTCGCGCCGGTACAACGGATCGTAGAGCGGCGTGCCGACCTCCTCAGCATCCTTCACCTTGCGGTTGAAGCCGGCCAGGTTGCGCACGCCCATGGCCGCCATCAGCTTGTAGCGGCGCTCCATCTCGGCCACGCTCCAGCGCAGGGCGTTGGCTGCCTCCTTCATGTCGGTCACCACCGGGCAGAGCAGGTGGGGAATGCCCTCGTAGATCGACAGTTCGAGCATCTTCGGGTCGATCATGATCAGGCGCGCCTCTTCGGGTGTCGACTTGAAGAGGACCGACAGGATCATGGCGTTGACCCCCACCGACTTGCCGGAACCGGTGGTGCCGGCCACCAGCAGGTGCGGCATCTTCGCCAGGTCGGCGATGACCGGCTTGCCACCGATGTCGTGGCCCAGCGCCAGAGTGACCGGAGACTTGGCTTCTTCGTACTCGGTGGACATCAGCACCTCGGAGAAGCGCACGATCTGCCGGTCCTCGTTGGGCACCTCGATGCCTACCGTGGTCCTGCCGGGAATGACCTCCACCACCCTCACGCTGATCATCGCCATCGAGCGCGCCAGGTCCTTGGCCAGGTTGGAAATCCGGCTGACCTTGACGCCCGGCGCCGGCTGGATCTCGAAACGGGTGATCACCGGGCCAGGGTGCACGGACTCGACGGTCACCTCGACGCCGAACTCCTTGAGCTTGATCTCGAGCAGGCGCGACAGCATCTCGAGCGATTCGACCGAGTAGTTCTGCGACTTCTGCTCGGGCGCATCCAGCAGGGAAAGCGGCGGCAGGGTGCCTTCCAGGGCAGGGTTGACGAACGAAGCGGGCCTTTCCCGGAACGCGGACACGGGCACAGGTTGCGGCCTGGGCTCCATGGCCAGGGTTTCCGAGAGCGGTGTGATGACCGGTGCCGGGCGCTGCTCCGGCTCGCTCACAGGTCTGGCCGCGACCGGCTCCGGCTCGCTGCGTGGCCGGGGATCGACTGCCGGTATGGGTGCCGTGACCGGCAACTTGGGCTCGTCGAAGCGTGGGAGGCTGGCCGGCAACCTTGCCTCGAATGCTTCGTGTTCCTGGAAATCCAGCGGCAGGTCGTCGAACTCGTCGAAATCCTCGGACCAGGCAGGGACCGTCTCGGGCTCGTTGCGAAGCTGGGGCTTGGGCGTGGCGAGTTCCGGCTCGACGCGTGGTTGGGGCGCGACCAGCTCGGGCTCGATACGGAGTTCGGGCGAAGCAAGCTCAGGCTCGACATGAGGCCTGGGCACGGCGATCTCGGGCTCGATGCGTGGCCTCGACTGTGCGGTCATGGGCTCGATGCGTGGCTTGCGCGGCACGGCAGATTCCGGCGGACGTTGGAACCTGGCCGGAACCTCCGCAGCAGCTGCACTGCGGCGCTGCACAGCGGGCTTGACCGGCTTGGCATGCACCTCGATCGGCGGCTCGGCGATGTGCGGCTCGGCGACACGGAATGGCTCGCCCCGTGGCTCCTCGGCCGCGCGGGACTTGAGCGGCCTCTCGGCTTCGCGCAACCGGGCGACCAGTCGGCGGCGCTCGGCCAGGGCTCCCCACCAGCGTCCGAGGGCTCCCTGCACCAGCTCGAGCAGGTCGAGCGTGATCTTGCCGGTCAGATCCATGACCCTGAACCAGGACAGATCGGCGAACACAGTCAGCCCGAAAAGGAACAGCGAGAGGAACACCAGCGTGCTGCCCTGCACATTGAGCGCGTCCAGGGCAAGCTTGCCCAGAACCTCGCCCAGGGCACCACCGGCCGAAGCCGGCAGACCGGTGGCCGAATGGAAATGAATGTAAGCCAGCGCGGAGCCCGCCGGGATCAGGATCGCCAGACCGGTCAGACGCCAGGAGAGCAGCCAGCCACTCCAGGGCCAGGGGTCGTGACGCGCCATGAACACCTGGGCCGTCTTGATCACCAGCAGCAGGGGAAAGAGATAGGCGAAATAGCCAAGAGCCATGAACAGGATGTCGGCGAACCAGGCGCCTGCCCGGCCCGCAGCATTCTGCACCTGCGCCACGCTGCTGCTGTGACTCCAGCCGGGATCAGACGGATCGTAGGTCAACAGCGCCATCCAGAGGTACAGGCACAACGCACTCAGGGCGATCAGGGCACCTTCCTTGAGGCGGGAGCTCAACTGTTGCTGCCACGCCGGGAGCCGTACTTTAGTAGAGGAGTTCTTCAAAACGCTTCTTTTCCTGCGCCAACGGCGCGTTCCATCCAGGTTACGTGTCGGTCGGGAGCCAAGAGTGCGGCAGCGACGGCTGGAGATCCGCAGGCTCAATCATGCAGCGTTGAAACCAAGCTCAGACTACCCATTTACCATGGGCATATGCCACGCCTTCCACCTGATTTCACCTCGTCCGTCTCATCCTGCCTTTGGTTGTGCCTTTGACTCCAGCGAGTCGCAGGTGCGCTCGGCAGCTCCTCACAAGGAAACGGCGAGACCAGCCCTTTGAGAACCTCTTATTGTACGATTTTGCCTGTCCAATGCCATGCGGCGGGCCTGTTCCCCCTTTTTGCCGACCTCTCATGCTTCGGTGTAGCATAGTCGACAATCATTCCCATGCTGCTCCATTGGAGCATGCATTTTCTTTTGTGACAAAGGCTTACGGGGACTTTTTATGAATGATGTCAAGCATTCGCGGCTGATCATCCTGGGCTCCGGCCCGGCCGGCTACACTGCCGCCGTCTATGCTGCACGCGCCAATCTGAAGCCCCTGCTGATCACCGGCATCCAGCCCGGCGGCCAACTGACCACGACCACCGAAGTGGACAACTGGCCTGGCGATGTCGAAGGCCTGACCGGCCCCGGCCTGATGGAGCGCATGCAGAAACACGCCGAACGCTTCGATACCGAGATCGCCTACGACCACATCCACACTGCCAAGTTGCAGCAGCGCCCCTTCACCCTGATCGGCGACAGCGCGACCTATACCTGTGACGCACTGATCATTGCCACAGGAGCCTCGGCCCAGTACCTCGGCCTGCCCTCGGAAGAGGCCTTCTCCGGCAAGGGCGTTTCCGCCTGCGCCACCTGCGATGGCTTCTTCTATCGCAATCAGGTGGTCTGCGTGGTCGGTGGCGGCAATACCGCTGTGGAGGAGGCATTGTATCTGTCGAACATTGCCAAGGAAGTACACCTGATCCATCGCCGCGACAAGTTGCGGGCCGAAAAGATTCTCCAGGACAAGCTCTTCGAGAAGGCACGGAACGGCAATATCCGCCTGCACTGGAACCAGACGCCGGACGAGGTGCTTGGCGATGCCTCTGGAGTGACCGGCGTGCGCCTGAAGGACACCCTGAATGGCGCTACCGAAACACTGGCGCTGACCGGCGTCTTCATCGCGATCGGTCACAAGCCCAACACCGAACTCTTCCAGGGGCAGCTCGAGATGCACAACGGCTATCTGTCGATCAAGGGCGGCAGCGCGGGCGATGCCACCGCCACCAGCATCGAAGGCGTTTTCGCGGCCGGCGATGTGGCCGACCATGTCTACCGCCAGGCCATCACCTCGGCCGGCGCCGGCTGCATGGCCGCCCTGGACGCCGAGCGCTATCTGGACAACTAAGCAACTCCCGGCGGGCGTCGGCCCGCCTCCCTCCACTTATACTGCGGCGTCAACATGCTGACCTGTCTGCAACGCGACAGCCTGAGCTTCCCTCCCCTGGAGAGAGCCCTACGCGAACCCAACGGCCTGCTGGCCGTAGGAGGCGATCTTTCCGCCGAGCGCCTGATCCAGGCTTACCGGCACGGCTGCTTCCCCTGGTACCAGGCAGGACAGCCCATTCTCTGGTGGTCCCCGAACCCACGAACCGTGCTGCTCCCCCAAGAGCTGCATGTTTCCCGCAGCCTGCGCAAAATCCTCCGCCAAGAGCGCTTCCAAGTCACCTTCGATCGCGATTTCTCCGCAGTGATCCAGGCCTGCGCCGGCCCACGCAACTATGCCGACGGCACCTGGATAACGCCGGAAATGCAGGCCGCCTATCGGGAACTGCAACGCCGCGGCATTGCCCACTCGGTCGAAGTCTGGCAGAACGACAACCTTGTCGGCGGACTCTATGGCTTGGCGATCGGCCAGCTATTCTTTGGCGAATCCATGTTCAGCCATGTCGACAACGCATCCAAGGTCGGCTTCACGACCCTAGTGAGGCGGCTCAAGCAGTGGGGCTTCGTGCTGATCGACTGCCAGATGCCCACCCAGCACCTGCAAAGCCTCGGTGCCCGCAGCATTTCCCGTAGCGAGTTCGCCGACTATCTGAAGCGTTATCTGGACCAGCCGAGCACGGCTGACTGGATCGCCTAGTAGAGGCCCACAGCCTGGCATACACTTGATGAGTGCCGCTGAACAATCACGGCCCGCTAAGAGCTTTCCGGGGGTTGATCATGACCGAGCTGGCTCGTCTCAAGTTCTACGCCACTCAACCGCACGCCTGCAGCTATCTGCCCAACGAGCAGGCGACGACCCTGTTCCTCGATCCCAGTCAACCGATGGACATGCACGTCTATGCGGAACTCTCGGACCTCGGCTTCCGACGTAGCGGCGACCACCTATATCGCCCTCATTGCCAAGGCTGCAATGCCTGCATCCCGGCCCGCATCCCCGCCAAGAGCTTCCTGGCGAATCGCCAGCAAAGACGCATTCTGAAACGCAACACAGACCTCTCGGTACAAGCCGTACGCCCCAGCTTCAACGAAGAGTATTACAAACTATATGCACGCTATATCGAACAGCGCCATGCTGACGGTGACATGTATCCTCCCAACCGCGACCAGTTTTGTACTTTTTTGGTCCGCGACCTGCCCTTTTCCCGCTTCTATGAGTTTCGCCTGTCCGGACGCCTGCTGGCCGTCGCCGTGACCGACGTGCTCCCCAACGGCCTGTCAGCGGTCTATACCTTCTACGATCCAAGTGAAGAGCGACGCAGCCTCGGCCGCTATGCGATTCTCTGGCAAATCGGCGAAGCAGCGCGCCTGGGCCTGCAGGCGGTGTATCTAGGCTACTGGATCAAGAACTGCCGCAAGATGAACTACAAGACCCAATATCGCCCACTCGAATTGTTGGTGAATCATCGCTGGGTCACTTTGACCTGAGAACCCTTGGCGTCAGCAGCCATTTTCAGGCACAATGCACGCCGTTTTGCTCGGCGTGCCAGCTACGTTGGGCCATTCACTGCATACCGAGGGTTTTATTGAATGTCGAAAGAAGACAGCTTCGAGATGGAAGGCACTGTCGTCGACACCCTGCCCAACACCATGTTCCGCGTGGAGTTGGAAAACGGGCACGTCGTTACCGCGCATATCTCCGGCAAGATGCGCAAGAACTACATCCGCATCCTCACCGGAGACAAGGTGCGCGTCGAGCTGACCCCTTACGACCTCAGCAAGGGACGCATCACCTATCGCGCCCGCTAAAACGGATCCAATGAAAACGCCCGGCATCGCCGGGCGTTTTCGCTCTGATGGACCGACCTGAGACTACTGCACTCAAGCCACCTCGACAGCCGTTTCGAATTCGAAGGACAGCTCCCCGCCCTTCAGGTCGATATGCACCACTCCCCCATGCTCGGCCAGCTCGCCGAAAAGAATCTCTTCGGCCAGGGGACGCTTGATCTTGTCCTGAATCAGACGAGCCATCGGCCGCGCGCCCATCTGCGCATCGTAACCATGCTCCGCAAGCCAACCGCGCGCCTGCTCGGAAACATCCAGCTGCACGTGCTTGTCCTCCAACTGCGCTTGCAGTTCAGTAAGGAACTTGTCGACGATGCTCTTGATCACCTCGTGGCTCAGCCGGCCGAACTGGATAATGGTGTCCAGACGATTGCGGAACTCGGGCGTGAAGCTCTTCTTGATGACTTCCATGGCATCGGAAGAGTGATCTTGCAGAGTGAAGCCGATAGAGGCACGAGCTGCGGTTTCCGCACCAGCATTGGTAGTCATGACGATGATGACACTGCGGAAATCGGCCTTGCGCCCGTTGTTGTCGGTCAGCGTGCCATGATCCATGACCTGCAGCAGCAGGTTGAATACTTCCGGATGCGCCTTCTCGATTTCGTCCAGCAGCAATACGCAGTGCGGCTGCTTGGTGATCGCCTCGGTCAGCAGTCCCCCCTGGTCAAAACCGACATACCCCGGAGGCGCACCGATCAGACGCGAAACCGTGTGCCGCTCCATATACTCGGACATGTCGAAGCGCACCAGCTCCACACCCAGCGCCTTGGCCAACTGCCGGGCAACCTCGGTCTTGCCCACCCCCGTAGGACCAGCAAAGAGGAAGGAACCGACCGGCTTGTCCGGCGACTTCAACCCAGCCCGCGACAGCTTGATTGCCGTGGCGAGCGAGTCGATGGCTGCATCCTGACCAAACACGGTCAATTTGAGATCACGCTCGAGATTACGCAGCAATTCCTTGTCCGAACTAGAAACATGCTTGGGCGGAATGCGGGCAATCTTGGCGACAATATCCTCGACCTGAGGCACATCGATAAGCTTGAGGCGCCTTTCTTCCGGCTGGAGCCGCTGGAATGCCCCGGCCTCGTCAATGACATCGATCGCCTTGTCCGGCATGTGGCGATCATTGATATAACGAGAAGACAACTCTGCCGCGGCACGCAGTGCCTCATCGCTGTATTCGATGCCGTGATGCTGCTCGAAGCGCGGCTTGAGCCCGCGAAGAATACCTACGGTATCCTCGACCGAAGGCTCGACCACATCGACCTTCTGGAAGCGGCGAGCCAGAGCCCGGTCCTTTTCGAAGATTCCCCGGAACTCCTGGAAGGTAGTCGAGCCGATGCAACGAATTTCGCCGGACGAGAGCAGCGGCTTGAGCAGATTCGAGGCATCCATCACGCCACCGGAAGCCGCTCCGGCACCGATGATGGTATGGATCTCGTCAATGAACAGAATGGCGTGAGGCTTCTTGCGCAATTCATTGAGCAGCGCCTTGAAACGCTTTTCAAAATCACCGCGATACTTGGTACCGGCGAGCAAGGCCCCTAGGTCGAGAGAGTACACGACACTGTGCGCCAAGAGATCCGGAACCTGGTTGTCGACGATGCGCTTTGCCAGCCCCTCGGCAATGGCCGTCTTGCCCACACCTGCCTCGCCCACCAGCAAGGGATTGTTCTTGCGTCTCCGCGCCAGAATCTGCGCGACCCGCTCGACCTCGAACTCGCGCCCCACCAGGGGATCGATTCGCCCCTGGCGAGCCAGCTCGTTCAGATTACTGGCATAGGCCTCCAGAGGATGACCGGCAGCCGAAGCTTCTCCACCCTCCTCGTCCTGCATCTCGTGCTCGCTGTCGGGGTGATCGCCATGACCCGGCACCTTGGAAATACCATGGGCGATGTAGTTCACCACGTCTATGCGAGCCACGCTCTGCTGCTTGAGCAGAAAGACGGCCTGACTTTCCTGTTCGCTGAAGATGGCCACGAGCACATTGGCCCCGGTCACCTCCCGCTTGCCGGAACTCTGCACATGGAAGACCGCGCGCTGCAGCACCCGCTGGAAGCCGAGGGTCGGCTGGGTCTCGCGCTCTTCGTCATGCTGGGGAATCAGTGGGGTTGTGGAGTCGATGAACTCCTGCAGGTCGTGCCGGAGCTTGTCGATATTCGCACCGCAGGCCCGCAGTACGGCAGCCGCGGCCTCGTTGTCCAGAAGCGCCAGAAGGAGATGCTCCACCGTCATGAACTCATGACGTTTTGCGCGAGCCTCCTTGAAGGCAAGATTGAGAGTGACTTCGAGCTCACGGTTCAACATAGCTTCACCTCATACCCAAGCGGTCGGCATTAACCGTCCTTCTCGATCTCACAGAGCAGCGGATGCTGGCATTCCTTTGCATATTGGTTGACCTGCATGGCCTTGGTTTCCGCAACGTCACGAGTAAACATCCCGCATACTGCCCGCCCCTCTGTATGGACAGTCAGCATGACCTTCGTTGCCAACTCGCGGTTAAGGTTGAAAAATTTCTCCAGCACTTCGACCACGAAATCCATCGGCGTGTAGTCGTCGTTGAACATCACCACCTTGTACATGGGTGGAACCTGCAGCGCAGGCTTGGATTCCTGCACGACCAGCCCATAAGAGTCGTCCTCGTGCGGCTCTGGACGGTCCTGACAGAATGTTAGTCGAATCTCAGTGCTTGCGAACATGCTGGACAAGCTTCCGGTTGAGCGAATACGGATACTAGAGGGATTTTGCACGCTTGGGCAGCAAAGCACAGCCCCGCCTTGACTATCGGCCAAACAATGATAAAAACATATAGTACCCAAGAGGGTGTTTAAGGGGTCCTGTCATGTCCCGGCCGCGGGGTCGAGCGTGGCGAGGGGTCAAGGCGGATGATACTCCAGTGACGGAGTCTTTGCAGAGGGATGTCGGCATGCTAAGCGGCAAGGTCAAATGGTTCAATAACGCCAAGGGATATGGATTCATCGTGGCAGATGGCCGCGATGAGGATTTGTTCGCCCATTATTCGGCCATTCAAATGGATGGCTACAAGACCTTGAAAGCCGGCCAGGCGGTGACTTTCGAGCTGCTGCAAGGCCCTAAAGGCCTCCACGCGATCAATATCCGCCCCTGCCCGGCCCAGATCGAGAGTTCGGCCAAGTTCAGCCTGACACAACCGTCATCCATTTCGGATATCGCTGGCACCCTGTAGGCCAGCAGGTCAGGCACTCCCGATCAAAATAGGCCTGGTCCGTGCCGGGCTGGTTACTGACCAGCCCTAGCCGGCACGACTTGATCAAGTAGCGCACAGATTGGCCAAAGACCGGCTGCCGCTCGACAGCGTTGAGCAACATCCAATTTCAAGACTCCAAACCCCCTCTCAACAGCAAGGCCAGCAGGGACACCCGCCAGCCCACCAAAGCCCAAAGCGGCACCCGACGAAGATCTTCAGCCCTACCCACATCCCCCTGCCAGCCTCACCAGAAACAGAAGCCCCCGGCACACCGTCACCACCCCCTCAAAAACCGGCGAATGCAAAAGGCATGTCGTACTGATATACTCCGCGCAACTGACAGGACATTGGATCCAGAGCCACTCTGGAATGAGCCACTCTAAACCCAAGCAGCATGCAGACTTGAACCTGGCACCCCCCCTTGGCAAATCTCAACCCAAGGCATCCGGGAACTCCCCAGGAACCTCGACTTTACGCTCATTGATGCCTTTAGGCAGCTTCGCCTACCCTGCGAGCATCAAGAGTTTGTGCACTTGCAAATGTAGCAATACAGAGGGGTTAACGTAAAAAATGTCCACATCGAAGATTATCTATACGCTCACCGACGAAGCACCCGCACTGGCAACCTACTCTCTGCTTCCAATCGTTAAAGCGTTCACCGAATCTTCAGGTATCGCTGTCGAAACCCGCGATATCTCCCTTGCAGGCCGCATCATCGCAACTTTTCCCGAATACCTGAGCGACAGTCAGAAGATTGCCGACGACTTGGCCGAACTGGGGAAACTGGCGACCACTCCGGAAGCCAACATCATCAAGCTGCCCAACATCAGCGCCTCCGTCCCGCAGCTCAAGGCTGCGATCAAGGAGCTGCAGCAGCAAGGCTACAAGCTGCCCGACTATCCTGAAGAGGCCAAAACCGATACGGAAAAGGACGTCAAGGCACGCTACGACAAGATCAAGGGCAGCGCCGTGAACCCTGTCCTGCGTGAAGGCAACTCCGACCGTCGCGCACCGCTGTCCGTCAAGAACTATGCCAGAAAGCACCCCCACAAGATGGGTGCGTGGAGCGCAGACTCCAAGTCGCATGTGGCCCACATGAACAGCGGCGACTTCTACGGCAGCGAGAAAGCCGCCCTGATCGACACCGCTGGTAGCGTAAAAGTCGAGCTGCTCGGTAAAGACGGCAGCAGCACTGTCCTGAAGGCAAAAACCACCGTCCTGGCCGGTGAAATCATCGATTCTTCGGTAATGAGCAAGAATGCTCTGCGCAGCTTCATCGCCGCCGAAATCGAAGATGCCAAGAAGCAAGGCGTACTGCTGTCCGTACACCTGAAGGCCACCATGATGAAGGTGTCCGACCCCATCATGTTTGGCCAGATTGTATCCGAGTTCTACAAGGATGCCCTGAGCAAGCATGCCGACGTACTGAAGCAGATCGGCTTCGACCTCAACAACGGCATCGGCGACCTCTACGCTCGGATCAAGACCCTTCCTGAGGAAAAGCAGAAGGAGATCGAGGCCGACATCCAGGCGGTTTACGCCCAGCGCCCGCAACTGGCAATGGTGAATTCCGACAAGGGCATCACCAACCTGCACGTGCCGAGCGACGTCATCGTGGATGCCTCGATGCCGGCAATGATCCGTGACTCCGGCAAGATGTGGGGTGCCGACGGCAAGCTGCATGACACCAAGGCCGTCATCCCCGACCGTTGCTATGCCGGCGTGTATCAAGTGGTCATCGAGGACTGCAAGCAGCACGGCGCCTTCGACCCCACCACCATGGGCAGCGTGCCCAACGTCGGCCTGATGGCCCAGAAGGCCGAGGAATACGGCTCCCACGACAAGACCTTCCAGATTCCGGCAGACGGCGTAGTACGTGTGACCGATGAAAGTGGCAAGGTTCTGATGGAACAGAACGTCGAGTCCGGCGACATCTGGCGCATGTGCCAGGTGAAGGACGCCCCGATCCAGGACTGGGTCAAGCTGGCCGTCAACCGCGCCCGCGCCACCAACACCCCGGCGGTGTTCTGGCTGGATCCTGCCCGCGCCCACGACGCCCAGGTGATCGCCAAGGTCGAGCGCTATCTGAAGGACCACGACACCAGCGGCCTCGAGATCCTCATCATGTCGCCGGTCGAGGCGACTCGCTTCACGCTGGCTCGCATCCGCGAAGGCAAGGACACCATTTCCGTTACCGGCAACGTCCTGCGCGACTACCTGACCGACCTGTTCCCGATCATGGAACTGGGCACCAGCGCCAAGATGCTGTCGATCGTCCCGCTGATGAGCGGTGGCGGCCTGTTCGAGACCGGCGCGGGCGGTTCGGCTCCCAAGCATGTCCAGCAGTTTCTCGAGGAAGGCTACCTGCGCTGGGATTCGCTCGGTGAGTTCCTGGCTCTTGCCGCATCGCTGGAGCATCTGGGCAACACCTACAAGAATCCGAAGGCTCTTGTCCTGGCAAGCACCCTGGACCAGGCCACCGGCAAGGTTCTCGACAACAACAAGTCGCCGGCACGCAAGGTTGGCGAGATCGACAACCGCGGCAGCCACTTCTACCTGGCACTCTATTGGGCCCAGGCTCTGGCAGCACAAACCGAGGACAAGGAACTGCAGGCCCAGTTCACCAACCTCGCCAAGACCCTGACTGACAACGAAGCCAAGATCGTTGGCGAGCTGTCTGCAGCCCAGGGCAAGCCCGTGGATATCGCGGGCTATTACCACCCGAACGTCGAGCTGACCAGCAAGGCCATGCGCCCGAGCGCAACCCTCAATGCGGCTCTGGCAGCGCTTGCATAAGGCGCCGCACCAACCACACGGGAAGCGGCTTAGGTCGCCTCCCGCCTGACAAGAAACCCCGGCTCCGGAGCCGGGGTTTCTTGTTCATGGGCCCTCTCGCGCCGTGGACAAGCCTCCTCGACAAGCAAATCGTTGCCCCGCCCAACCTCGACCGGAGGCTGGCAAGGGAGCCTCCATCATGCCCCCGTGAACAGGCGCTGCCGCGTATAATGCGCAGCTATCGGCAAACACCCGGACGAACTTTATGGATTGGCAGGCACACGTCACCGTCGCCACGATCGTGGAAGACAACGGTCTCTTCCTCCTGGTAGAGGAGCTGCAGGATGGCCGTACAGTTCTCAATCAGCCTGCCGGACACCTCGAACCCAACGAAACCCTGCTCGAAGCTGCCCAGCGGGAAACCCTGGAGGAAACCGGCTGGCAAGTAGAACTCACCGCCGTGATCGGTATCTACCTCTATACAGCCCCCAACGGCGTGACCTATCAACGCGTCTGCTTTGCAGCGCGTCCGCTGCAGCCAATCGACGGATACCAGCTCGACGAAGGGATCATCGCTCCCCGCTGGCTGAGCCGCGAGCAATTGCTCGAGCAACGGAAATGCTGGCGCAGCCCGCTCGTGCTGCGCTGTATCGACGACTACCTGGCCGGAGAGCGCTTTCCGCTGAGCCTCATTCGCTGAACAGCTCGCGCCTTCGCAGCCAGACCTGCGACCCTGATAGAATCTCCCTTTTTCAGGACCCGACTCTTCCTATGCATGATCCCGCCCATACCCGCGTGATCGTCGGCATGTCCGGCGGCGTGGACTCCTCCGTTTCCGCCCTCCTGCTCCTGCAACAGGGATATCAGGTGGAGGGCCTGTTCATGAAGAACTGGGAAGAGGACGACGGCACCGAATATTGCACGGCCAAGGAGGATCTTGCGGACGCACAGGCCGTCTGCGACCGAATCGGCATCAAGCTGCATACCGCCAATTTTGCCGCCGAATACTGGGACAACGTATTCGAACACTTTCTCGCCGAATACAAGGCTGGACGCACGCCGAACCCGGACATCCTGTGCAACCGCGAGGTCAAGTTCAAGGCCTTCCTCGACTATGCGCTGTCGCTTGGCGCCGACCTTATTGCCACAGGCCACTATGTGCGCCGGCGCGATACAGGGGAGCGGACCGAATTGCTCAAGGGGCTGGACCCCAACAAGGATCAGAGCTACTTCCTGCATGCCGTGGGCGGCGAGCAATTCGCAAAGACATTGTTTCCGGTCGGGGAACTGGAGAAGCCGGCCGTGCGTGCCATTGCCGAGCTGCATAGCCTGGCCACGGCCAGGAAGAAGGACTCCACCGGCATCTGCTTCATCGGCGAGCGCCGCTTCAGCGATTTTCTCAAGCAGTACCTGCCTGCCCAGCCAGGCCCCATCGAGACCACCGACGGCAAGGTCATCGGCCAGCACCACGGTCTGATGTACCACACCATCGGCCAGCGCCAGGGACTGGGCATCGGCGGAATGAAGAATGCTGCCGATGATCCCTGGTATGTGCTGGCCAAGGATCTGGCCCGCAACGTCCTGGTCGTCGGACAGGGCAATCAGCACCCCTGGCTGTTCTCTCGCGCCCTGCTCGCCTCGGAGATGTTCTGGGTGAATCCGCTCGACTTTCCACTCCCGCAGCGCCTGACCGCCAAGGTTCGCTATCGACAGAGCGACCAGGCCTGCACTCTGGAAAAGACCGCCGAGGGCTTCCGAATCCTGTTCGACGAGCCCCAGCGAGCCGTGACGCCAGGCCAATCGGTAGTGCTCTACGACGGCGAGATCTGCCTGGGTGGCGGCGTCATCGAGAGCGCCGAGCCATGGAGCTGCGAGGACAAGCAGCCATGACCCCCAGACAGGAACAACTGGTCGCCCTCGGTGGAGTATTCGAATCGGCCTACCTGGTCGACAGGATCGCCAAGACCGGACAGGCCGGCGAAGCCAATCTTGCCTGCATGCTCGGCAGTCTGCTGGTACGCAATCCCGAGGACACCCTCGCGGTATTCGGCGGCGACGATCTCAACCTGCGTGACGGCTACCGCGCCCTGGCCAGCGCACTCGAGCGCGACCCGCAAAGCCTGCAGCGCGAACCCCTGCGCTACTCGTTGGCGCTCGTCACTCTGGAGCGGCAGCTGGACAAGCGCGGCGACATGTTGCAGCACATGGGCCAACGGCTGGACCAGATCCAGCTGCAGGTCCAGCATCTGGGCCTTACCCACGAAAGCGTGATCGCCGCCTTCGCCTCCCTGTACGAAGACACGCTGAGCACTTTCCGGCAGCGCATCCAGGTGCATGGCGAGATGCGGCACCTGCAGAATCCTGCCAATGCCACCAAGGTCCGCGCCCTCCTGCTGGCCGGCATCCGCTCGGCACGCCTGTGGCGCCAGCTCGGCGGACATCGCTGGCAGCTGGTGTTCAGCCGCCGAAAACTGCTCGACGAGCTCTATCCGCTGATGCGACGCAGCTGAGGAGTCCGGCCAACCGAAGATTGCGCTCGGTCGGCCCTCCGCCTTCGTGTATCATTGCAGCCCTTTTTGTAGCCCGACTGTCCGAGACTTCCCCCATGCAGCTCTCCTCGCTCACTGCGGTGTCCCCCGTCGATGGCCGCTACGCCGGCAAAACCGCCGCCCTGCGCCCGATCTTCAGCGAATTCGGCCTGATCCGCTACCGCGTGCAGGTGGAAGTGCGCTGGCTGCAGCGCCTGGCCGCCCACGCCGGCATCCCGGAGGTCGCGCCGTTCTCCGCCGAAGCCAACGCGCTGCTCGACGAGCTGGCGGAAAACTTCCAGCTCGAGCACGCCCTGCGCATCAAGGAAATCGAGCGCACTACCAACCATGACGTCAAGGCCGTGGAATACCTACTCAAGGAGCAGGCCGCCAAGCTGCCGGAACTGGTAGCGGTGAGCGAATTCATCCACTTCGCCTGTACCAGCGAGGACATCAACAACCTGTCCCACGCCCTGATGCTGCGCGAAGGCCGCGATACCGTGCTGCTGCCGCTGATGCGCCAGCTGGCCGAGGCCATCCGTGCCCTGGCCGTGCAGTTCGCCGACGTGCCGATGCTGTCGCGCACCCACGGCCAGCCGGCCTCGCCGACCACCATGGGCAAGGAGCTGGCCAACGTGGTCTACCGCCTCGAACGGCAGATCGCGCAGGTAGCGGCCGTGCCGCTGCTGGGCAAGATCAACGGCGCCGTGGGCAACTACAACGCTCACCTGTCGGCCTACCCGGACGTCGACTGGGAAGCCTACGCCCGCGAATTCATCGAAGGCGACCTCGGCCTGACCTGGAACCCCTATACCACCCAGATCGAGCCGCACGACTACATCGCCGAGCTGTTCGACGCCATCGCCCGCTTCAACACCATCCTGATCGACTTCGACCGCGACGTGTGGGGCTATATCTCCCTCGGCTACTTCAAGCAGAAGACCGTGGCCGGCGAGATCGGCTCCTCGACCATGCCGCACAAGGTCAACCCCATCGACTTCGAGAACTCCGAGGGCAACCTCGGCATCGCCAACGCCCTGCTCCAGCACCTGGCCAGCAAGCTGCCAATCTCCCGCTGGCAGCGCGACCTGACCGACTCCACCGTGCTGCGCAACCTCGGTGTCGGCCTGGCCCACAGCCTGATCGCCTACGAGGCCAGCCTGAAGGGCATCGGCAAACTGGAGCTGAACGCCGCCCGTCTGGCCGAAGACCTCGACAACTGCTGGGAAGTGCTGGCCGAGCCGGTGCAGACTGTGATGCGTCGCTATGGCATCGAGAACCCCTACGAGAAGCTCAAGGAGCTGACCCGCGGCAAGGGTATCGGTCCGGAAGCGCTCAAGGCCTTCATCGACACCCTGGACATCCCCGCTGCCGCCAAAGCCGAGCTGCACAAGCTGACCCCTGCCGCCTACATCGGCAATGCGATCACCCAGGCCAAGCGCATCTGATTTCGTCCCGTCATCCCCACGCCCGGCTGTGCCGGGCGTTTTTATTTTCAGCTCTCATTACAGAGCAAGGGTTTAGCCATGACTTCTGATATTCCTCTTCAATTCCTGGGCGGCATCAGCGCACGCGAATTCCTGCGCGACTACTGGCAGAAGAAGCCCCTGCTGATCCGTCAGGCCATCCCCGGCTTCGAAAGCCCCATCTCGCCGGACGAGCTGGCTGGCCTGTCGCTCGAGGAGGAAGTCGAATCGCGCCTGATCGTCGAGCATGGCAATCATCCGTGGGAGCTACGCCGTGGCCCGTTCGATGAGGAAACCTACCAGAACCTGCCCGAACGCGACTGGACCCTGCTGGTCCAGGCCGTCGACCAGTTCGTTCCGGAAGTCGCCGAACTGCTGGAAAACTTCCGCTTTCTACCCAGCTGGCGCATCGACGACGTGATGATCAGCTATGCCGCGCCCGGGGGTGGCGTGGGTCCGCACTATGACAACTACGACGTGTTCCTGCTGCAGGGCTACGGCCAGCGGCGCTGGCGGATTGGCCAGATGTGCGACAGCGACAGCCCCCTGCTGAAACATGCCGACCTGCGCATCCTCGCCGAGTTCCAGAGCGGCGAGGACTGGGTGCTGG
Organism: Azotobacter chroococcum; assembly: GCF_004339665.1. Taxonomy (GTDB): domain Bacteria; phylum Pseudomonadota; class Gammaproteobacteria; order Pseudomonadales; family Pseudomonadaceae; genus Azotobacter; species Azotobacter chroococcum. The sequence goes on along the minus strand of NZ_SMMU01000014.1, from coordinate 66,910 downwards.
AGCCTGGCGACATGCTCTATCTGCCGCCCCGCCTGGCCCACTTTGGTACCGCGGTCGACGATTGCATGACCTATTCGGTGGGCTTCCGTGCCCCCAGCGCGGCCGAGGTGCTGACCCATTTCACCGACTTCCTTGCCCAGTTCCTCCCCGACGAGGAGCGCTACGGCGATCCGGACATACGTCCCTGCGAGGATCCGCACCAGATCCAGCTCGATGCCCTGGAGCGCCTCAAGGGCCTGATCCAGGAACACATGGGCGATGAACGCCTGCTGCTAACCTGGTTCGGTCAGTTCATGACCGAACCGCGCTACCCCGAGCTGGTCGCCGGCGCGGAAATGCCCGAACAGGACTTCCTGGCCAGCCTGCAGGAAGGCGGCGTGCTGGTCCGCAACCCCAGTGCCCGCCTGGCCTGGTCTGAGGTCGGCGAGGATCTAGTGCTGTTCGCCAGCGGTCAGAGCCGCCTGCTCCCTGGCCACCTGCGCGAGCTGCTCAAGCTGATCTGCAGCGCCGACGCCCTGCATACCGACAACCTTGCCTCCTGGCTGGCCGACGAGGAAGGCCGTCGACTTCTCTGGCAACTGCTCGTGCAGGGCAGCCTGGAGTTCACCGATGACTGAAATCCATGTGCGGATCGCCGACTGGCAGAAGGACAATGCCGACATCCGGCGGATCCGCGACAGCGTCTTCATCGCCGAACAGGCCGTTCCTGCCGAACTGGAATGGGATGGCGAGGATGCCGAGGCCATCCACTTTCTTGCCTTCGAAGGAGGATTTGCCGCGGGCACGGCTCGCCTGCTGCGCGACGGACACATCGGCCGAGTCGCCGTCCTCAAGGACTGGCGCGGCCTGAAGATCGGCGACGCCCTGATGCGTGTGGTGATCGCCGAGGCCGAGCGCCGCGGGCTCCACCGCCTGGTCCTGAGCGCCCAGGTGCATGCCACGCGCTTCTACGAACGCCTCGGGTTCGTGGTCGTCAGCGACGAATACCTCGATGCCGGCATTCCTCATGTGGAGATGGTGCGTCAGGCCGGCTGACCCAGCCTGCGGACGTCCTGCCCCTGCCGAGGCAGGACGTCCCGGGTAGACCTGCACGACTCCACAGACGCCACCCGCCCTGCCCCCTAGAATGTCGGCATGAATGGTTTTCCTGCCGAGTCCCCACCATGAAGATCCGCAGCTTGCTCGCCGTGTCGCTGATGCTTTCCGCTACCCACGCACTGGCCGTCACTGAGATCATCCAGCTGAATTACCGGATGGCCGACGAACTGCTGCCCATGGCGCAATCGGTGATCGGTGACGACGGGCGGATTCATGCCCATGGCAACCAGCTCATCGTCAATGCCCCAGCGGCACAACTGCGAGAACTGCGCGAATTGCTCGAGCAGTTGGACACGCCCCCCAGACGCCTGCTGATCAGCATCGACAGCGGCGAAGCGAGAACCGGCGAACGGCGTGGCTATGCCGTGGATGGCTCGGTCGATGTCGGTAACGTGGAGATCGAGGCAGGCCGCGGCCCCATTCACGGCGAGAACCGGATACGCATCCTGAATCGCAGTACCGACAGGCGGGGCGATGCCCTGCAGCAGATCCAGGCCACCGAGGGCTACCCGGCACTGATCCAGACCGGCCAGAGCGTGCCGCTGCACAGTACCCACATCGCCCCCTACGGGCGGCTCCATCGTGAAACCTACTACCGCGATGTCACCCATGGTGTCTACATTATTGCGAGGATTTCTGGCGATATCGTGCACATCACCCTCAGTAGCAATAATGATCGAGTGGATCGCTCCCATCCCGGCGTGATCGATGTCCAGCGCCTGGACACCCAGGTCAGCGGACACCTGGGCGAATGGATCGAGCTCGGCAATGCCCGCAAAAGCCGTCAGAGCGATCAACAGGGACTGCTGCGCCAGCGCTCCGAGTCCACCCAGGAAGAGCTTTCCATGCGCTTGAAGGTAGAGGCACTGGACTGAATGGTGGGCATCATACTTTTGTGTAGTGCACACAAAATCACACTACAAATTCGTTGACTGCGAATTTCACCCTAGGCATCATGGCCTCGCTCCCGCTAACCAGGGGCCCTGGCAAGGGTCTCCGGAGCCCGCTCCAGCCAACCAGCCGAGTCGGTTCCGTGCCTGTACTACCCACAAGGTTCGACGCTCTGCCGCGTGTTGTCCGCATCGATCATCGACTACACGCAGGTTCAGGTGGGAAAAGTCAGTGCTCAACCATTTTTCAACTCTTAAGGATTGACCATGTCCGCTTACCAAAACGAGATCAAGGCCGTTGCTGCCCTGAAAGAGAAGTACGGCAGCAGCTGGAGCGCCATCAACCCGGAATACGCCGCTCGCATGCGCATCCAGAACCGCTTCAAGACCGGTCTGGACATTGCCAAGTACACCGCAGCCATCATGCGCAAGGATATGGCCGAGTACGATGCCGACTCCTCCGTCTACACCCAGTCCCTGGGCTGCTGGCACGGCTTCATCGGCCAGCAGAAGCTGATCTCCATCAAGAAGCATCTGAAGACCACCAACAAGCGCTACCTGTACCTGTCCGGCTGGATGGTTGCTGCCTTGCGCTCCGACTTCGGCCCGCTGCCGGACCAGTCCATGCACGAGAAGACCGCCGTTTCCGGTCTGATCGAAGAGCTGTACACTTTCCTGCGCCAGGCTGACGCCCGTGAGCTGGACCTGCTGTTTAGCGCTCTGGACGCTGCCCGTGCTGCTGGCGACAAGGCCAAGGAAGCCGAGCTTCAGGCTCAAATCGACAACTTCGAAACCCACGTGGTGCCGATCATCGCCGACATCGACGCCGGCTTCGGCAACCCGGAAGCCACCTACCTGCTGGCCAAGAAGATGATCGAAGCCGGTGCCTGCTGCATCCAGATCGAGAACCAGGTTTCCGATGAGAAGCAGTGCGGCCACCAGGACGGCAAGGTTACCGTTCCGCACGCCGACTTCCTCGCCAAGATCAACGCCGTGCGCTACGCGTTCCTCGAACTGGGCGTGGACGACGGCGTGATCGTTGCCCGCACCGACTCCCTGGGCGCCGGCCTGACCAAGCAGATCGCCGTGACCAACGAGCCGGGCGACCTGGGCGACCAGTACAACGCCTTCCTGGATTGCGAAGAAATCAGCGAAGCCGAACTGGGCAACGGTGACGTCGTGATCAAGCGCGAAGGCAAACTGCTGCGTCCGAAGCGTCTGCCGAGCAACCTGTTCCAGTTCCGCAAGGGCACTGGCGAAGCTCGCTGCGTCCTGGACAGCATCACCTCGCTGCAGAACGGTGCCGACCTGCTGTGGATCGAAACTGAGAAGCCGCACGTTGGTCAGATCGCCGCCATGATGAACGAAGTTCGCAAGGTGATCCCGAACGCCAAGCTGGTGTACAACAACAGCCCGTCGTTCAACTGGACCCTGAACTTCCGTCAGCAGGTGTTCGATACCATGGCCGCCGAAGGCAAGGACGTTTCCGCCTACGATCGCGCCAAGCTGATGAGCGTCGAGTACGACAACAGCGAACTGGCCCAGATCGCCGACGAGAAGATCCGTACCTTCCAGCGTGACGGTTCCGCTCAGGCTGGCATCTTCCACCACCTGATCACCCTGCCGACCTACCACACCGCCGCGCTGTCCACCGACAACCTGGCCAAGGGCTACTTCGCCGAAGAAGGCATGCTGGCCTACGTGAAGGGCGTGCAGCGTCAGGAAATCCGTCAGGGCATCGCCTGCGTCAAGCACCAGAACATGGCTGGCTCCGACATCGGCGACAACCACAAGGAATACTTCGCTGGTGAAGCCGCTCTGAAGGCGGGTGGCAAGGACAACACCATGAACCAGTTCCACTGATTGGAACCCGTTCGCAGCTAGCACAACACCGACATCCCCCGGCCCTGCCGGGGGATGTCTTTTTTCACGACACACGCCGAAAGTCCGAGCCTCGCCCCCGACGCGTGTCACTCTCCTGTCGCACACAGCCGTTAGGTTCATCTCCGTTCGCCCCCCCTTAGACGGAGCTTCCCGTGACAACCGATAAAGACACCACCCTGTTTGGCAATGGCGACGAACTGCCCAGCAATCACTCGGACAATCCGCACATCAACGACCTGCTCGAGGGCATCAGCCGTCGCCAGGTGATTGGCGGCGGAATGGCCATGGGCATGCTGGCCTTCCTCGGCGTAACCATGCCGGGCGCAGGCCTCGCCGGTCAGGCCAACGGCCTGCTGAAACGCCCCGGACGCCTGCCGTTTACTCCGGTGGCTGTGACCCGTGCCGATACCGTCACCGTGCCCGAGGGCTTCCAGGCCAGGGCCTTGATTCCCTGGGGCACGCCAATTTGCGGCAGCTATCCGGCCTATCGCGAGGACGGCACCAACAGCGCCCAGGACCAGGCCGAACAGACCGGCATGCACCACGACGGCATGCACTACTTCCCTATCGATGCCCAGAACGGCAAAGGTCACAACAGCGAGCACGGTCTGCTAGTGCTCAACCACGAATACATCGACGCACCGCTGCTGCACCCCAACGGCCCGACCGTGGTCGATGGCAAGCGCACGATGCCTGAAGAAGTCCGCAAGGAAATCAACGCCCACGGTGTCTCGGTGGTGGAAATCCGTCGCAACCCCAATGGTGACTGGGAAGTGGTCGGCAACTCGAAGTTCGGCCGCCGCATCACCGCCGCCACCCCGATGGAGATCCAGGGCCCAGCACGCGGCCATGCCCTGCTGAGCACCCGTTACAGCCCCGAGGGCACGGCCACCCGTGGCACCCAGAACAACTGCGCCAACGGCTTCACCCCCTGGGGAACCTACCTGACCTGCGAGGAGAACTGGGCAGGCTATTTCGCCAGCAAGGACAGCGAAAAACCCCGCGAACTGAGCCGCTATGGTGTGGGCAGCAACAGCCGCTATGCCTGGGAAACCCTGGAAGGCGACGAATTCCAGCGCTTCGATGCCACCCGCAAGGCCGGCATGGCCAGCGGCGACTATCGCAACGAACCCAACCACTTTGGCTGGATCGTCGAGATCGACCCCTTCGATCCGAAGTCCGTGCCGGTCAAGCACACCGCCCTCGGCCGCTTCGCCCACGAGGGGGTGATCTTTGCCCCCACCCAGCCCGGCAAGCCCGTGGTCTGCTACTCGGGCGACGACTCGCGCAACGAATACGTCTACAAATACGTCAGCCGCGACAAGTTCCGCCCGAGCCATCCCGACAACAGCCGCCTGCTCGACGAGGGCATCCTCTATGTCGCCCGCTTCAATGCCGACGGCTCAGGCGACTGGCTGCCCCTGGACATCCAGGACCCGGCCTTCCAGGCTGCCTGCACCGCCAAGGGCATCAGCTTCGCCGACCAGGGCGACGTCCTGATCAACACCCGCACGGCCGCCGACACCGTGGGCGCGACCAAGATGGATCGTCCGGAATGGGGCGCCGTACATCCGGAAACCGGCGAGATCTACTTCACCCTCACCAATAACACCAACCGGACCGAAGCCGATGCGGCCAACCCGCGGACCAACAACGCCTACGGCCACATCATCCGCTGGAAGGAAGAGAACCAGGACCACTCCGGCACCCGCTTCGGCTGGAATATCTTCCTCCTGGGCGGCCCGCAGAGCGACAGCCGCGGACCGGACGGAGAAGCGCTCACCGCCGACAGCATCCACGCCAGCCCGGACGGCCTCTGGTTCGACCCCGAGGGACGTCTGTGGATCCAGACCGACATGAGCGGCAGCCAGCTGAGTTCAGGTCCCTTCGGCAACAACCAGATGCTGGTGGCCGACCCCGAAAGCGGCGAAGTGAAGCGTTTCCTGGTCGGCCCCAGCGGCTGCGAGGTCACCGGCATCACCGCCACTCCGGATTTCCGCACGCTGTTCGTCAACATCCAGCACCCCGGCGAAGGCTCGACTCCGAGCAACCTGCTCAGCACCTGGCCGGACGGCCCGGGCAAGCGTCCGCGCGCCGCGACGGTGGTCATTACCCGTGACGGCTGGCGCAAGGTGCTGTAACCCCCTTCAGGGCCAACGGCTGCATGACCGGCCCCAGTCCGGTCATGCCTTCATTCATTGCGCAGCCCCGTCAGCGACAGCGAACCAACCGCCTCGATCATGACAAGCGGGAATCCCGCGTTCGCCCGTTCGGACGCCTAGCAGCTTGAACTTGCATTTCCCATGGATGAGCTATCGTTGAACAGGAAGCGCCGGCCACATCGGAAAATTGAGGCTCGCTCCTCGGCGCTTCTGCGTAATGGCAAAACGACGCGGCAAGCCTATCGAATCACCGTGCACAGTGATTGGCATCACGCCAAAAGAGTGCGCGGCGGATGCTTTTGTAACAAAAAATTGATCTGGAGCAATATTTCCGAGGTCACCCAAATATAGAGTAGCCACCCAAAGCAGCTGCTACATTTTGCCGCAGCCATCCGCCCTTTGAGCCGTTCGACCGAGGAGTCCCGGCATGCCTGAAGCCGTCGCCACGCTGTCTCACAACTGGGGATTTGCAGTTTTCCTGCTAGGCGTCGCAGGCCTGTGCGCCTTCATGCTCGGCGTTTCCCGCCTGCTCGGCAGCAAGGCAGTCGGACGCAGCAAGAACGAGCCCTTCGAATCCGGCATCGTTCCCACCGGCGGTGCGCGTCTGCGCCTCTCGGCAAAATTCTATCTGGTCGCGATGCTCTTCGTGATCTTCGACGTCGAAGCCCTATTTCTCTTCGCATGGGCGGTATCGGTTCGCGAAAGCGGCTGGGCCGGTTTCATCGAAGCAACGATTTTCATAGCAATTCTGTTGGCGGGTCTTGTCTATCTCTGGCGGATCGGAGCCCTCGACTGGGCTCCGGAAGGCCGCCGCAATCGGCAGGCGAAGCTGAAACAATGAGGCTTTGGCAATGCAATACAAACTCACCAGGATCGATCCGGATGCCTCCTACGAGCAATATCCGATCGGCGAGCGGGAGACCGTAACCGACCCGACAGAGGGCCAGGTCAACCGCAGCATTTTCATGGGCAAGCTGGAAGACGTGCTGAGTGGTGCGGTCAACTGGGGACGCAAGAACTCCCTGTGGCCCTACAACTTCGGCCTTTCCTGCTGCTACGTGGAGATGACCACCGCCTTCACCGCTCCCCACGATATCGCCCGTTTCGGTGCCGAAGTGATTCGCGCTTCACCGCGACAGGCCGACTTCATGGTCATTGCCGGAACCTGCTTCATCAAGATGGCGCCGATCATCCAGCGCCTCTACGAGCAGATGCTTGAACCCAAGTGGGTCATCTCCATGGGTTCCTGCGCCAACTCCGGCGGCATGTATGACATCTATTCCGTGGTCCAGGGTGTCGACAAGTTCCTCCCCGTAGACGTCTACATACCCGGCTGTCCCCCGCGCCCCGAAGCCTTCCTGCAGGGATTGATGCTGCTGCAGGAATCCATCGGCCAGGAGCGCCGGCCGCTTTCCTGGGTCGTCGGCGACCAAGGCATCTATCGTGCCGAGATGCCCTCGCAACGGGAACTGCGCCGCGAACAGCGTATCCAGGTCACCAACCTGCGCAGCCCCGACGAAGTCTGAGCCGGCCTTTCCGCGCCCATCCGCGCGGCAAGCCCAGGCTCATTCTGTCCGTTGACCGAAAGCGACCGAGACCATGACTGCAGACAGCGTTCTGTCCATTCCGCCGTACAAGGCCGACGACCACGATGTGGTCGCCGAACTCAATTCCCGTTTTGGTGCTGAAACCTTCACCGTACAAAGCACCCGCACGGGTATGCCCGTACTTTGGGTAGCACGGGAACAACTCATCGAAGTCCTGCGCTTCTTGCGCAATCTGCCGCGCCCCTACGTCATGCTCTATGACCTGCATGGCGTCGACGAGCGCCTGCGCACCCAGCGCCGCGGCCTGCCGGAAGCCGACTTCAGCGTCTTCTATCACCTGCTGTCGATCGAACGAAACAGCGACGTGATGATCAAAGTCGCCTTGAAGGAAGGCGATCTCAGGCTGCCCAGCGCCACCGGCATCTGGCCGAACGCCAACTGGCACGAGCGCGAGGTCTGGGACATGTACGGCATCGATTTCGCCGGCCACCCGCACCTGACCCGCATCCTGATGCCGCCGACCTGGGAAGGCCATCCGCTGCGCAAGGACTACCCGGCCCGCGCCACCGAATTCGATCCCTACAGCCTGTCGGCGGCCAAACAGGACCTTGAGCAGGAAGCCCTGCGCTTCAAGCCCGAGGAGTGGGGCATGAAGCGCGGCGGCGAGCACGAGGACTTCATGTTCCTCAACCTCGGCCCCAACCACCCCTCCGCCCACGGTGCCTTCCGCATCATCCTGCAACTGGACGGCGAGGAAATCGTCGACTGCGTGCCGGAGATCGGCTACCACCACCGCGGCGCCGAGAAGATGGCCGAGCGGCAGAGCTGGCACAGCTTCATCCCCTACACCGACCGCATCGACTACCTCGGCGGGGTGATGAATAACCTGCCCTACGTGCTGGCAGTCGAGAAGCTGGCCGGCATCAAGGTGCCACAACGGGTCGACGTCATCCGCATCATGATGGCGGAGTTCTTCCGCATCCTGAACCACCTGCTCTACCTCGGCACCTACATCCAGGACGTCGGTGCCATGACGCCGGTGTTCTTCACCTTCACCGACCGTCAGCGCGCCTACAAGGTGGTCGAGGCCATCACCGGCTTCCGCCTGCACCCGGCCTGGTACCGCATCGGCGGGGTCGCCCACGACCTGCCGCGCGGCTGGGACGGTCTGGTCAGGGAGTTCATCGAGTGGATGCCCAAGCGCCTCGACGAGTACGAGAAGGCGGCGCTGCAGAACAGCATCCTGCGCGGCCGGACCATGGGCGTGGCCCAGTACGACACCAGGCAGGCACTGGAGTGGGGCGTCACCGGCGCCGGTCTGCGCGCCACCGGGCTCGACTTCGACCTGCGCAAGGCGCGCCCCTATTCCGGCTATGAAAACTTCGAGTTCGAGGTCCCGCTGGCGCACAACGGCGATGCCTACGACCGCTGCATGGTCAAGATGGGCGAGATGCGCCAGAGCCTGCGGATCATCGAGCAGTGCCTGAAGAACATGCCGGAAGGCCCCTACAAGGCCGACCATCCGCTGACCACGCCGCCACCGAAAGAGCGCACGCTGCAGCACATCGAGACCCTGATCACCCACTTCCTGCAGGTGTCCTGGGGTCCGGTGATGCCGGCCAACGAGTCCTTCCAGATGATCGAGGCGACCAAGGGCATCAACAGCTACTACCTGACCAGCGACGGCAGCACCATGAGCTACCGTACGCGGATCCGCACCCCGAGCTATGCCCACCTGCAGCAGATTCCCTCGGTGATCCGCGGCAGCATGGTGGCCGACCTGATCGCCTATCTGGGCAGCATCGACTTCGTTATGGCCGACGTGGACCGCTGACATGAACTCAATTATCCAGACCGACCGTTTCGTCCTCAGCGAAACCGAACGCTCGGCCATCGAGCACGAGATGCACCACTACGAGGACCCGCGCGCCGCCTCCATCGAGGCGCTGAAGATCGTCCAGAAAGAGCGCGGCTGGGTGCCAGACGGCGCCATCGCGGCGATCGCCGGGATTCTCGGCATTCCGGCCAGCGACGTCGAAGGCGTGGCCACCTTCTACAGCCAGATCTTCCGTGTACCGGTGGGACGCCACGTGATCCGCGTGTGCGACAGCATGACCTGCTACATCGGCGGCCATGAGGACGTGCTCGGCGCCATCCGCCAGAAGCTCGGCATCACCCCCGGCCAGACGACCCGCGACGGCCGCTTCACCCTGCTGCCGGTATGCTGCCTGGGCAACTGCGACAAGGCCCCGGCCCTGATGATCGACGACGACACCTTCGGCAACCTGACTCCCGAAGGCATCGACCAACTGCTGGAGGCCTACCCATGACCCTTACCTCCATCGGTCCCGCCAACCGTACTCCCCGCACGGCGGAAACCCATCCCCTGACCTGGCGCCTGCGCGATGATGCCGAGCCGGTCTGGCTCGACGAGTACCAGCAGAAGAACGGCTATGCCGCGGCCCGCAAGGCGCTCGCCGAGATGTCGCCGGCCGACATCGTCGCCACCGTGAAGGACTCCGGCCTCAAGGGCCGGGGCGGCGCGGGCTTCTCCACCGGCATCAAATGGGGCCTGATGCCCGCCGACGAATCCATCAACATCCGCTACCTGCTGTGCAACGCGGACGAGATGGAGCCGAACACCTGGAAGGACCGCCTGCTCATGGAGCAGCTGCCGCACCAGCTGATCGAGGGCATGCTGATCAGCGCCCGGGCGCTGAAGGCCTATCGCGGATACATCTTCCTGCGCGGCGAGTATGTCGATGCGGCTCGCAATCTCAACCGCGCCATCGCCGAAGCCAAGGCCGCCGGCCTGCTCGGCAAGAACATCCTCGGCAGCGGCTTCGACTTCGAGCTGTTTGTGCACACCGGCGCCGGCCGCTACATCTGCGGCGAGGAAACCGCGCTGATCAACTCCCTCGAGGGCCGTCGCGCCAATCCGCGCTCCAAGCCGCCCTTCCCCGCCGCCGTCGGCGTTTGGGGCAAGCCGACCTGCGTGAACAACGTCGAAACCCTGAGCAACGTGCCGGCGATCGTCGGCAACGGCGTCGACTGGTACAAGTCCCTAGCCCGCCCCGGCAGCGAGGACATGGGCACCAAGCTGATGGGCTTCTCCGGCAAGGTGAAGAACCCCGGCCTCTGGGAACTGCCCTTCGGCATCACCGCCCGCGAGCTGTTCGAGGACTACGCCGGCGGCATGCGCGACGGCTACCGGCTCAAGTGCTGGCAGCCCGGCGGGGCCGGTACCGGCTTCCTGCTCCCCGAACACCTGGACGCGCAGATGTACGCCGGCGGCATCGGCAAGGTCGGCACCCGCATGGGCACCGGCCTGGCCCTGGCGGTGGACGACAGCATCAACATGGTCTCGCTGCTGCGCAACATGGAGGAGTTCTTCGCCCGCGAATCCTGCGGCTGGTGCACCCCCTGCCGCGACGGCCTGCCGTGGAGCGTCAAGCTGCTGCGCGCCCTGGAGCGTGGCGAAGGCCAGCCCGGCGACCTGGAGACCCTGGAGCAGCTGGTCAACTTCCTCGGCCCGGGCAAGACCTTCTGCGCCCACGCACCGGGTGCCGTCGAGCCGCTGGGCAGCGCCCTCAAGTATTTCCGCCAGGAGTTCGAGGCCGGCGTGCGGGGAACCCCCAACGAGACACGCCCGGGCGTCGCCGCTTCACAGGTTTGAGTTTGCTCGAAACGCAGGTCGAACGGAGCCGGGGCCCGATCCATGGCCCGCCGGGCTCCAGTGCCCGCCCCGACCTGCGTCGGCGGCTGCCCCATGCAGCGCCACAGACCGGATTCCATTAGCCACACCCGCTCCGGCGGGTATTGAAGAAAACTGAACCATGGCCACTATCCACGTAGACGGCAAGACGTTCGAAGTCGATGGCGCGGACAACCTGCTCCAGGCCTGTCTGTCCCTCGGACTCGACATTCCCTACTTCTGCTGGCACCCGGCGCTAGGCAGCGTCGGCGCCTGCCGCCAGTGCGCGGTCAAGCAGTACAACGACGAGAACGACAAACGCGGTCGCCTCGTCATGTCCTGCATGACCCCCGCCACCGACAACAGTTGGATCTCCATCGACGACGAGGAGGCGAAGCAGTTTCGCGAGAGCGTCGTCGAGTGGCTGATGACCAACCACCCGCACGACTGCCCGGTGTGCGAGGAAGGCGGTCACTGCCACCTGCAGGACATGACGGTGATGACCGGCCACACCATGCGCCGCTACCGCTTCACCAAGCGCACCCACCAGAACCAGGAGCTCGGTCCGTTCATCGCCCACGAGATGAACCGCTGCATCGCCTGCTATCGCTGCGTGCGCTACTACAAGGACTATGCCGGCGGCACCGATCTGGGCGTCTACGGCGCCCACGACAACATCTATTTCGGACGGGTCGAGGACGGCGTGCTGGAGAGCGAGTTTTCCGGCAACCTCACCGAGGTCTGCCCGACCGGGGTGTTCACCGACAAGACCCACTCCGAGCGTTACAACCGCAAGTGGGACATGCAGTTCGCCCCGAGCATCTGTCATGGCTGCTCGGTCGGCTGCAACATCAGCCCCGGCGAGCGCTACGGCGAACTGCGACGCATCGAGAACCGCTACAACGGCTCGGTGAACCACTACTTCCTCTGCGACCGCGGCCGCTTCGGCTACGGCTATGTCAACCGCATCGATCGCCCGCGTCAGCCGCTCCTGGGCAGCGACAAGAAGCTCGGAATCGACGCCGCCCTCGACCACTCCGTCGCCCTGCTCAAGGATCGTCGCGTGATCGGCATCGGCTCGCCACGCGCCAGCCTGGAAAGCAACTTCGCCCTGCGCGAGCTGGTCGGCCCCGAGAACTTCTCCAGCGGCATCGAGGCGGGTGAACTGGAACGCCTGCAACTGGCCCTGCAGATCCTGCAGGAAGGCCCGCTGCCAACCCCCTCGCTGCGTGAGATCGAGAACCATGATGCGGTGTTCGTGCTAGGCGAGGATCTGACCCAGACTGCCGCGCGCATCGCTCTGGCCCTGCGCCAGTCGGTCAAGGGCAAGGCCGAGGAGATGGCCGCCAGCATGAAGGTCCAGCCCTGGCTGGATGCGGCAGTGAAGAACATCGCCCAGCGCGCGCTGAGCCCGCTGTTCATCGCCAGCCTGGCCGCCACCCGGCTGGACGACGTGGCGGCCGAATGCGTGCATGCCGCGCCGGACGATCTGGCCCGCCTGGGCTTTGCTGTGGCCCATGCCATCGATCCCGAAGCACCGGCCGTCGAGGGGCTCGAGCCCGAGGCCGCCGAACTGGCCCGGCGCATCGCCGACGCCCTGCTGGCCGCCAGGCGCCCGCTGCTGGTTTCCGGCACTTCCCTGGGCTCCCGGGCCATCCTCGAAGCCGCGGCGAACATCGCCAAGGCCCTGCACAAGCGGCAGAAGAACGCCGGCATCAGCCTGGTCGCGCCGGAAGCCAACAGCCTGGGCCTGGCCCTGCTCGGCGGCCACTCGCTGGACGCTGCGCTCGAGCAGCTCGCCAGCGGCGAGGCCGATGCCGTGGTGATCCTGGAAAACGACCTGTATCGCCGTGCCGATCCGGCCCGGGTGGATACCGCCCTGGCGGCCGCGAAGGCGGTGATCGTCGCCGATCACCAGCAGACCGCCACCGCAGCCCGGGCCCACCTGCGGCTGCCGGTGGCCAGCTTCGCCGAGGCCGACGGTACCCTGGTCAGCCAGGAAGGCCGTGCCCAGCGCTTCTTCCAGGTTTTCGAGCCGAGCTACTACGACGCCGACAACCTGGTGCGCGAGGGCTGGCGCTGGCTGCATGCCCTGCACAGCGCCCTGCAGGGCCGCACTGTCGACTGGACCCAGCTCGACCAGGTCACCGCCGCCTGTGCCGATGCCCATCCGCAGCTGGCCGGCATCCGCAACGCCGCGCCGAATGCCGCGTTCCGCATCAAGGGCCTGAAGCTGGCCCGCGAACCGCATCGCTACAGCGGCCGCACCGCCATGCGCGCCAACATCAGCGTGCACGAGCCGCGCGCGCCGCAGGATCAGGACAGTGCCTTCGCCTTCTCCATGGAGGGCTATGCCGGCAGCACCGAGGATCGCCAGCAGATCCCCTTCGCCTGGTCGCCGGGCTGGAACTCGCCGCAGGCCTGGAACAAGTTCCAGGCCGAGGTCGGCGGCCACCTGCGCGCCGGCGACCCGGGCATCCGCCTGATCGAGGCGCAGGGCGATCGCCTGACCTGGTTCGCCGAACCGCCGGCAGCCTTCAACCCGCCGCGGGGCAGCTGGCAGGTGGTGCCCTTCCACCACCTGTTCGGCAGCGAGGAAACCAGCGCGCTTGCCGCCCCTGTGCAGGAGCGCATCCCGCAGCCCTACATCGCCCTGGCCGAGGCCGAGGCCGAGCGTCTCGGCGTCCACGAGGGAACCCTGCTCAGCCTGCGCATCGACGGCGTGGAACTGCGCCTGCCGCTGCGGGTGGACGCCAACCTGGGCATCGGCCTGGTGGCCCTGCCGGCCGGCCTGCCGGGCATCCCCGCCACGCTTTTCGGCCGTCTGGCCAGCGCTCTGCAGGAGGCTGTGCAATGAGCTGGATCACTCCCGAACTCATCGAAATCGTCGTCGCCGTTCTCAAGGCCATCGTCATCCTGCTGGCCGTGGTCGTCTGCGGCGCCCTGCTCAGCTTCGTCGAGCGCCGCCTGCTCGGCCTCTGGCAGGATCGCTACGGTCCCAACCGGGTCGGCCCGTTCGGCATGTTCCAGCTCGGTGCGGACATGCTGAAGATGTTCTTCAAGGAGGACTGGACGCCGCCGTTCGCCGACAAGCTGATCTTCACCCTGGCGCCGATCGTCGCCATGAGTGCGCTGCTGATGGCTTTCGCCGTGGTGCCGGTGACTCCGACCTGGGGCGTGGCCGACCTCAACATCGGCCTGCTGTTCTTCTTCGCCATGGCCGGCCTCGCGGTGTACGCGGTGCTCTTCGCCGGCTGGTCGAGCAACAACAAGTTCGCCCTGCTCGGCAGCCTGCGCGCCTCGGCCCAGACCATCTCCTACGAGGTGTTTATGGCCCTGGCGCTGATGGGCGTGGTTGCCCAGGCCGGCTCCTTCAACATGCGCGACATCGTCGAGTACCAGGCGCAGCACCTCTGGTTCATCATCCCGCAGTTCTTCGGCTTCTGTACCTTCTTCATCGCCGGCGTCGCGGTGACCCACCGTCACCCCTTCGACCAGCCGGAAGCCGAGCAGGAACTGGCCGACGGCTACCACATCGAGTATGCGGGGATGAAGTGGGGCATGTTCTTCGTCGGCGAGTACATCGGCATCGTGCTGGTCTCGGCGCTGCTGGTGACCCTGTTCTTCGGCGGCTGGCACGGCCCGTTCGGCATCCTGCCGCAGCTGTCCTTCCTCTGGTTCGCCCTGAAGACCGCCTTCTTCATCATGCTGTTCATCCTGCTGCGCGCCGCCATTCCGCGCCCGCGCTATGACCAGGTGATGGCCTTCAGCTGGAAGTTCTGCCTGCCCCTGACCCTGCTCAACCTGCTGGCGACCGGCGCGCTCGTGCTGGCGGCCCAGTAAGGAGAAAACACGCCATGTTCAAATACATTGGAGAGGTGCTGTACGGCACCTTCACCCAGCTGCGCAGCCTGGTGATGGTGTTCTCCCACGCCTTCCGCAAGCGCGACACCCTGCAGTACCCGGAAGAGCCCGTCTACCTGCCGCCACGCTATCGCGGCCGCATCGTGCTGACCCGCGATCCCGACGGCGAAGAGCGCTGCGTGGCCTGCAACCTCTGCGCGGTGGCCTGCCCGGTCGGCTGCATCTCCCTGCAGAAGGCCGAGAAGGACGACGGCCGCTGGTATCCGGAATTCTTCCGCATCAACTTCTCGCGCTGCATCTTCTGCGGCCTCTGCGAGGAAGCCTGCCCGACCACCGCGATCCAGCTGACCCCGGACTTCGAGATGGCCGAGTTCAAGCGCCAGGAGCTGGTCTACGAGAAGGAGGACCTGCTGATCGCCGGTCCCGGCAAATACCCGGACTACAACTTCTACCGCGTGGCGGGCATGGCGATCGCCGGCAAGCCGAAAGGTACCGCGCAGAACGAAGCCGAGCCGATCAACGTGAAAGGCCTGCTGCCTTAAGGACCCAGGAAAGATGGAATTCGCGTTCTACTTCGCTGCCGGGGCCGCCGTGGTGTCCACCCTGCGGGTGATCACCCACACCAACCCCGTGCATGCCCTGCTCTATCTGATCGTTTCCCTGCTGGCGGTCTCGATGTGTTTCTTCAGCCTCGGCGCTCCCTTCGCCGGCGTGCTGGAAATCATCGTCTACGCCGGCGCCATCATGGTGCTGTTCGTCTTCGTGGTGATGATGCTCAACCTCGGTCCGGCTATCGCCGAGCAGGAACGGCAATGGCTCAAGCCCGGCATCTGGGCCGGACCGACGGTGCTGTCCGCCCTGCTGCTCGTGCAACTGCTGTATGTCCTGTTCGGCACCTCGAACGGTGCCGTCATCGGCCAGCAGACGGTGGACGCCAAGGCCGTCGGCATCGCGCTGTTCGGACCCTACCTGCTGGCGGTGGAGCTGGCTTCCATGCTGCTGCTCGCCGCGCTGGTTGCCGCCTACCACCTCGGCCGCCACGAAGCCAAGGAGTGACCCGATGAATGCAATCCCCATGGAACACGGTCTGGCGCTGTCCGGCGTGCTGTTCAGCCTCGGCCTGGTCGGCCTGATGGTGCGGCGCAATATCCTGTTCGTGCTGATGAGCCTGGAAGTCATGATGAACGCGGCCGCCCTGGCCTTCGTGGTTGCCGGCAGCCGCTGGGCTCAGCCTGACGGCCAGATCATGTTCATTCTGGTGATCACCCTGGCAGCCGCCGAGGCCAGCATCGGCCTGGCGATCCTGCTGCAGCTGTATCGCCGCTTCCATACCCTCGATATCGACGCTGCCAGCGAGATGCGCGGATGAACCTACTATTCCTCACCTGTCTGTTTCCGCTGATCGGCTGGCTGCTGCTGGCCTTCTCCCGCGGACGCTTCTCCGAGAACCTGTCGGCGCTGATCGGCGTCGGCTCCGTGGGCCTCTCGGCCCTGACCGCCGCCCATGTCATCTGGCAGTTCAACAGCGCCCCGCCGGAAGGCGGCGTCTTCACCCAGACGCTGTGGCAGTGGATGAGCGTGGCCGGCTTCGCGCCGAGCTTCACCCTCTACCTGGACGGCCTGTCGGTCACCATGCTCGGCGTGGTCACCGGCGTGGGCTTCCTGATCCACCTGTTCGCCAGCTGGTACATGCGCGGTGAAGAAGGCTACTCGCGCTTCTTCGCCTACACCAACCTGTTCATCGCCAGCATGCTGTTCCTGGTGCTGGGCGACAACCTGCTGTTCCTGTACTTCGGCTGGGAAGGCGTGGGGCTGTGCTCCTACCTGCTGATCGGCTTCTACTTCCACGAACGCAAGAACGGCAATGCGGCGCTCAAGGCCTTCATCGTCACCCGCGTCGGCGACGTGTTCATGGCCATCGGCCTGTTCATCCTGTTCTTCAATGTGGGCACCCTGAATATCCAGGAACTGGTCAGCCTGGCCCCGCAGAAATATGCCGAAGGCGACAGTTGGTTGTGGATCGCTACCCTGATGCTGCTCGGTGGCGCGGTCGGCAAGTCCGCCCAGCTGCCGCTGCAGACCTGGCTGGCCGACGCCATGGCCGGCCCTACCCCGGTCTCGGCGCTGATCCACGCGGCGACCATGGTGACCGCCGGCGTCTACCTGATCGCCCGGACCCACGGCCTGTTCCTGCTGACTCCGGAGATCCTCGACCTGGTCGGCATCGTCGGCGGCGTGACCCTGCTGCTGGCAGGCTGCGCCGCCCTGGTGCAGACCGACATCAAGCGCATCCTCGCCTATTCGACCATGAGCCAGATCGGCTACATGTTCCTCGCCCTGGGCGTCGGCGCCTGGGATGCGGCGATCTTCCACCTGATGACCCACGCCTTCTTCAAGGCTCTGCTGTTCCTCGCCTCCGGCTCGGTGATCCTCGCCTGCCACCACGAACAGGACATCTTCAAGATGGGCGGGCTGTGGAAGAAGCTGCCGCTGGCCTACGCCAGCTTCCTGGTCGGTGGCGCCGCACTGGCGGCCCTGCCGCTGCTGACCGCGGGCTTCTACTCCAAGGACGAGATTCTCTGGGAAGCCTACGCCAGCGGCCGCGTCCTGCTGCTCTTCGCCGGCCTGGCCGGTGCCTTCCTGACCTCCCTGTACACCTTCCGGCTGATCTTCATCGCCTTCCATGGCGAGGCGAAGGGCGAGGTGCATGCAGGACACGGCATCGCCCACAACCTGCCGCTCGCGGTGCTGATCGTCCTGTCCACCTTCGTCGGCGCCTGGATAGTGCCGCCGCTGCACGGCGTGCTGCCGGAAAGCGTCGGCCACGCCGGTGGCGGGGCCAAGCATGTGCTGGAAGTCATCTCCGCGATCATCGCCGTGGTGGGCATCGCCTTAGCCGCGCGGCTGTTCCTCGGCGACCGCAGGCTGCTCGACGGCATCGCGCAGAGCGAGCCGGCACGCCGGCTGATTCCCCTGTGGTATGCCGCCTGGGGCTTCGACTGGCTCTACGACCGGCTGTTCGTCACTCCCTACCTGCAGCTCTGCCGCCTGCTCGGCCGCGACCCCATCGACCGTGGCATCAACGTGATCCCGCGCCTGGCGCGCGGCGGTCACGGGGTGCTGAGCCGCAGCGAGACCGGCCAGCTGCGCTGGTATGCCGGCTCCATCGTCGGCGGTGCCGTGCTGCTGCTCGGCATCGTGCTGTTGGCCTGACATTTTGCGAAAGGAATTGAGCCCGTCATGATTCTGCCCTGGCTGATCCTGATCCCCTTCATCGGCGGCCTGCTGTGCTGGCAGGGTGAGCGCTACAGCGCCACCCTGCCGCGCTGGATCGCGCTGCTGACCATGTCCCTGCTGCTGGTTCTCGGCCTCTGGCTGTGGGCCACCGGAGACTTCACCCTGGCCCCCGCACCGGGAGCCGCACCGCTCTGGAGCGCCGAGTTCCGGCTGAGCTGGATCGAGCGCTTCGGCATCGAGCTGCATCTGGCCCTGGATGGCCTGTCGATGCTGATGGTGGTGCTCACCGGCCTGCTCGGTGTGCTCTCGGTCCTCTGCTCCTGGAAGGAAATCCAGCAGAAGATCGGTTTCTTCCACCTCAACCTGATGTGGATTCTCGGTGGCGTGGTCGGCGTCTTCCTCGCCGTCGACCTGTTCCTGTTCTTCTTCTTCTGGGAAATGATGCTGGTGCCGATGTATTTCCTCATCGCGCTCTGGGGTCACAGCGGCAGCACCGGCAACACCCGCATCACTGCCGCCACCAAGTTCTTCATCTTCACCCAGGCCAGCGGCCTGATCATGCTGGTGGCCATCCTCGGCCTGGTGTTCGTCCACTACAGCCAGAGCGGCGTGCTCACCTTCAACTACGCCGACCTGCTGAAGACCCAGCTGGCCCCGGGCACCGAGTTCCTGCTGATGCTCGGCTTCTTCATCTCCTTCGCGGTGAAGTTCCCGGTCATTCCGTTCCACTCCTGGCTGCCCGACGCCCATGCCCAGGCACCGACCGCCGGCTCCGTGGACCTGGCCGGCATCTTGCTGAAGACCGCCGCCTACGGCCTGCTGCGCTTCGCCCTGCCGCTGTTCCCCAACGCCTCGGCGGAGTTCGCGCCGATCGCCATGGGCCTCGGCGTGTTCGCCATCGTCTACGGTGCTCTGGTGTCCTTCGCACAGACCGACATCAAGCGCCTGGTGGCCTACTCCAGCGTGTCGCACATGGGCTTCATCCTGATCGCCATCTACTCCGGCAGCCAGATCGCCCTGCAGGGTGCGGTGGTGCAGATGATCGCCCACGGCCTCTCCGCCGCCGCGCTGTTCATCCTCTGCGGCCAGCTCTACGAGCGCCTGCACACCCGTGACATGCGCGAGATGGGCGGTATCTGGAGCCGCATGCCGTGGCTGCCGGCGGTCAGCCTGTTCTTCGCCGCCGCCGCGCTCGGCCTGCCGGGCACCGGCAACTTCGTCGGCGAGTTCCTGGTCCTGATCGGCACCTTCCCGCAGGCCCCCTGGATCACCGTGCTGGCCTCCACCGGCCTGGTGCTCGGTTCGGTCTACTCGCTGATCATGATCCACCGCGCCTACTTCGGCCCGGCCAGGACGGAAGGCGCCCTGCTCGGCCTGAACGGCCGCGAGCTGAGCATGGTGCTCGGTCTGGCAGGACTGCTGATCCTCCTCGGCGTCTACCCGCAGCCGGTTCTCGACACCTCTGCCGCCAGCATGCAAGGCGTGCAGCAGTGGCTGAGCACCGCCCTCACCCAACTCGTTTCGGCCCGGTAAGTAGAGCCATGCACATGACGACTCAACATCTCATCGCCCTGCTGCCGCTGCTCATCACCTCCGCCACTGTCGTGGCGGTGATGCTCGGCATCGCCTGGAGGCGAAATCACTCGCTGACCTTCACCCTCTCGGTGGCCGGTCTCAACCTCGCCCTGCTGTCGGTCATTCCGGCGGTCAAGGTCGCGCCGCTGGCGGTCACCCCGCTGCTGCAGATGGACAGCTTCGCCGGCTTTTACATGGCGCTGATCCTGGTCGCCACCCTGGCCTGCGTGACCCTGATCCATGCCTACATGGGCGACAAGAGCGGCGCGCCGGGCTATCCCGGCAACCGCGAGGAAATGTACCTGCTGATCCTGCTCGCCGCCGCCGGCGCGCTGGTGCTGGTCGGCGCCCAGCACCTCGCCGGGCTGTTCATCGGCCTGGAACTGCTCTCGGTGCCGGTCTACGGCATGGTCGCCTACGCCTTCTTCAGCCGGCGTTCGCTGGAGGCCGGCATCAAGTACATGGTGCTGTCGGCCGCAGGCTCGGCCTTCCTGCTGTTCGGCATGGCCCTGCTCTACGCCGAATCCGGCAGCCTGAGCTTCGCCAGCCTGGGCAACGCCATGGCGCCGGGCGGCGTGCAGGGCACCCTGGTGCAGGTCGGCATCGGCCTGATGCTGATCGGCCTGGCCTTCAAGCTGTCGCTGGTGCCCTTCCACCTGTGGACCCCGGACGTCTACGAGGGTGCGCCGGCACCGGTCTCGGCCTTCCTGGCCACCGCCAGCAAGGTCGCGGTGTTCGCCGTGCTGCTGCGGCTGTACCAGATGTCCCCGGCGACCTCCGGCGGCTGGATGAACGACCTGCTAAGCCTGATCGCCATCGCCTCGATCCTGCTCGGCAACCTGCTGGCGCTGCTGCAGAGCAACCTCAAGCGTCTGCTCGGCTACTCGTCCATCGCCCACTTCGGCTACCTGCTGGTGGCGCTGATCGCCAGCAAGGGCATGGCCGTGGAGGCGATCGGCGTCTACCTGGCGTCCTACGTGCTGACCAGCCTCGGCGCCTTCGGGGTGATCACCCTGATGTCCACGCCCTACAGCGGCCGCGACGCCGACGCCCTGTACGAGTACCGCGGCCTGTTCTGGCGCCGTCCGTACCTGACCGCCGTGCTCACCACCATGATGCTGTCGCTGGCCGGCATCCCGCTGACCGCCGGCTTCATCGGCAAGTTCTACGTGATCGCCGCGGGCGTCGAGTCCGGGCTCTGGTGGCTGCTCGCTGCGCTGGTCGTGGGTAGCGCCATCGGCGTCTACTACTACCTGCGGGTGATGGTCACCCTGTTCCTGGTCGAGCCGAAGCTGCAGCGTCGCGATGCTCCGCTCAACTGGAACCTGGGCAGCGGCGGCATCATGCTGCTGCTCATCGCCCTGCTGGCCTTCGGCCTCGGCGTCTACCCGCAACCCCTGCTGGAGCTGGTGCAGCAGAGCGGCCTGCTGGTCGGCTAACGCCGCACGTCCGCTATCGCGGAGCGATTTTCGCTCCGCGATAGCCTTCCCCCGCGACACTCTCCCCCCGCTCCTCCCGCAACACCCCCTCCGAGCTCAGCTCGCCTCCTGCCGCGCCGGCAACTCGATCGCCACCCGCAAGCCGCCCAGTGGCGAATCCTGCAGCGCCAGCCGGCCGTGCCAGGCATCGAGGATATCGCGCACGATGGCCAGGCCCAGTCCGTGACCGGCGACCTGCTCGTCCAGGCGTATCCCCCGGTTCAGCGCCTCGCCGCGAAACTCGGCGGCCATCCCCGGACCGTCGTCGTCGACCCGGACCACCCAGCCCTCCGGCGCTCCGGCGATCTCCAGACTCACCCGCGTCCGCGCCCACTTGCAGGCGTTGTCCAGCAGATTGCCGAGCAGTTCCAGCACATCCTCCCGGTCCCAGGGCAGACGCAGTCCCGGCGGGGCCTGCCAGTCGAGCGCCAGCCCGCGGTTGTGGACCATCGCCAGGGTGGCGAACAGCCCGGGCAGTTCCGCCGCACAATCGAAATGGCTGGCCGGCAGCGCCTCGCCGGCCAGCCGCGCGCGGCCCAGCTCGCGGGCCAGGCGCTGCTCGATCTGCGCCAGTTGCTCCTGCAGCGACGCCTGCAGCTCCGGACAGGCCGCCAGTTCGACCCGCGCGGCCAGACTGCTCAGCACGGCCAGTGGGGTTTTCAGCGCATGGCCGAGATTGCCGACCGCATGCCGCGAACGCTGCAGGGTGCTCTCGGTCTGCCGCAGCAGATGGTTGATCTGCGCCACCAGCGGCTCCAGTTCGACCGGTACTCCGGGGTCCAACGCCTGACGCTGCCCCTGCTGCAGCTGCTCGACCTGTCGGCGCACCTCCTCGAGCGGCCGCAAGGCCCGGCGCACCGTGAGCCGCTGCAGCAGCACGACCAGCACCAGCACGCCCAGCCCGAGCAGGCAGCCGACCCATTGCACGCGCCGGTAGGCCTGCAGGATCGGCGTGTAGTCGGAGGCCACGCTGATCGAGATGGTCTGCCCGAAGCGCCGGTAGTCGGCGCGATAGAGCAGCAGCCGCTGGTCGCCCGGGCCATCGACCAGCCCGGCCTGCAGGCCCGTGGTGGACGAATCCGTCAGGGCATGATCCCAGAGGGAACGGGAGCGCCAGCTCTCACCTGGCAGATCGATGCGGAAATAGTGTCCGGAATAGGGACGCTGATAGACACCCGGCAGACGCGGCTCGTCCAGCTGGACGCCGTTCCGCCCGCGGGCCAGGCTGGTCAGCAAGGCTTCGGCCTGCTCGCGCAGATCATCCTGCAGGTAACGGCGCAGCCCCGCATCGAGCATCCAGAACGTGCTCTGCGCCAGCAGGAGCCCGGCACCGAGCAGGACACCGATCAGGCCGAAGCCCAGCCGGCGCTGGATCGACCTCAACGCACGCCCGCGAAGCGGTAGCCCTGGCCGCGACGGGTTTCGATCGCCGTCCGGCCGAGCTTGCCGCGCAGGCGGTTGATGTGCACCTCGATGACGTTGGAGTCGCGCTCGGTCTCGCCGTCGTAGAGGTGCTCGGCGAGCTGTCCCTTGGAGAGCAGTTGCCCGGGATGCAGCATCAGGTAGCGCAGCAGGCGGAACTCGGCGGCGGTGAGCTCGATATCCTCCGCGCCGCAGCGCACCACCTGGCGCGCCTCGTCGAGCTGCAGCCCGCCCGCCTCCAGCTGCGGCTGGTTGGCCAGTCCGTGGGCACGGCGCAGCAGCGCCTGGATGCGCAGCTGCAGCTCCTCGGGATGGAAGGGCTTGCACAGGTAGTCGTCGGCGCCCGCCTTCAGCCCCTCGATACGCTCCGCCCAGGAGGCGCGGGCGGTCAGCACCAGCACCGGCGTAGCCACTCCCTGGGCACGCCAGTCGCGCAGCACCTCCAGCCCCGGCTTGCCGGGCAGCCCCAGGTCGAGAATCATCAGGTCGTAGGGCTCGCAGCTCCCCTGACGGGCCGCATCGCGCCCGTCGGCCAGCCAGTCCACGGCATAGCCCTGGCGCTGCAGGCCGGTCACCAGTTCATCGGCCAGTCCGACCGAATCCTCCACCAGCAGCAGGCGCATCAGTCGTCCTCCTCGTCTTTCAGGATGCGCCCGTCGCGGGCATCCAACTCCAGCTCGCGCACGACGCCCTGCGCGGTGAGTATCTCCACCTCGTAGACATAGCGTCCATGCTCCTCCTCCAGCTCGGCCTCCAGCAGACGGGCCCCCGGATAACGATCCAGGGCATTGCGGACCAGTTGCTCGAGCGGCTGGATGGCGCCCGCCTGACGCAGACGCAGGGCCTGATCCTGATCCAGGTCCCGGGCGCTCGCACTCGGCAGGCAGAGAGCGGAAAGCAGGACAAGTCCACCAGCCCCGAAGCGGGCGCGCGAACGCATCACCGGCCAAAAGCGGGTCCCGCGAGCGGGACGGCAAAAGCGTGCATGGAAATTTCCCTCGAAAAGCCTGATGGGGAAGGTTGTCGGCAGGTCTGCCAGCCCGGGAGAGAGCCTCGCTCAGTTTGCGGCCGGCACCTTAATTCACGCTGAACGGCGACTTCCGGTCGCCCCTGCTGAACCATAAGCCGGTCCCGGGGTTAAAATCCACCCTGCACGCCTGCGGGATGCGCTCTCCAGGGCGGGAAGCGTCCCATCACCTCATTCAAGGCTCTACCAGTGGAATTATTCAAAGAATTCGTATTCGAAGCGGCTCACCGCCTTCCCCACGTCCCGGCCGGCCACAAGTGCGGCCGGCTGCACGGCCATTCGTTCCGCGTGGCCATCTACATCGAGGGCGAGGTCGATCCCTACACCGGCTGGATTCGTGACTTTTCCGAGATCAAGGAGATCTTCAAGCCGATCTACGAGCGGCTGGATCACAATTACTTGAACGAGATCGAGGGCCTGGAGAACCCGACCAGCGAGATCCTCGCCAAGTGGATCTGGCAGCAGCTCAAGCCCCGGCTGCCCGAACTCTCCCGGGTACGCATCCACGAGACCTGCACCAGCGGCTGCGAATACCGCGGCGACTGATCAGCCGCCGCTCTGCAGGCGCCGGTAGTGCTCGAGCACCTTGGGTACATAGCGCTGGGTTTCGGCGAAGGGTGGGATGGCGCTGCCGCTGCCGATGACCGCTCCGGGGCCTGCGTTGTAGGCCGCCACGGCCAGGCTGAGGTCCTGGTCGAACATCTCCAGCAGGCGCCTCAGGTAGCGGGCGCCGCCGCGGATGTTGGCGGCCGGGTCCCAGACGTCGGCCACTCCCAGTTCGCGGGCGGTATCCGGCATCAGCTGCATCAATCCGGCCGCCCCCTTCGGCGAGACGGCATACGGGTCGTAGTTGGACTCGGCGCGGATCACCGCATGCAGCAGCGCCTCGGGCAGGCCGTGCTCGACTGCCGCGGCGGCCACCAGCGCGGCATAGGGCAGCGCACCGGCCTCCCCCCTCTGCCTCTTCGCTGTCGCCACCGGCATGGCCGGCGGCGCTGGCGCCTCGCGACGCAGGCGCACACTCTTGCGCTCCTTGCGATAGACATTGGTGAGGGTGATGCTGCCGTCCGCCGCCACTTCCCGGTAGATATCGCCATACGCGGGCATCGCCAATCCCAGCGCGGCGAGCATACCGAGCAGAACTGCCGCCACTCGTCCCATGCTTCCTTCTCCCGATTCCGGCCCGCCTCCCGGCGGCTTCCTGGCGAAGCAGCCGAGCAAGAATCGTGCTGCAGCGGGAAAGGCTCTCCTGCGCCCACGCCATCGGGCCCTGGTGCTCCCGGGGCGGCGCCCGGAGCGGGGAATGGTGGGTGAAAATCCCCAATTCCCCAGCGGGCAGGCACCCGGTGCCGCGGAAAATGGCCTCCGACGGCTGGCCTGAAGATTGCTGAAGTCCCGGCGCGCTCCGGCGTTTTCTCCGGCCATGTGCGGATTGCCTATCGGCAGGGAGCCTCCTGCGGGAGCGGCTGCTGCAGGCACTGTCGCGACATGGCCCCTTCTGTCACCGGAACCCGAGGTCAGCCAGATGAAACGGATGCAAACCCTTGCCCAGGCCCGCTGCAGTCCGGGCTTCACCCTGCTGGAACTGCTGGTCGTGCTGGTCGTGCTCGGCCTGCTGGCCGGCATCGTCGGTCCCAAATACTTCAACCAGCTCGGCCGCTCGGAAACCAAGGTCGCACGCGCGCAGATCGAGGGCCTGAGCAAGGCGCTGGACATCTACCGCGTGGAAACCGGCCGCTACCCCAGCACCGAGCAGGGCCTCAACGCCCTGGTCGCGGCGCCCAGCGACGAGCCGCGCTGGTCCGGCCCCTACCTGCAGAAGGGCGTGCCGCAGGACCCCTGGGGCCGCGCCTACGTCTACCGCTCGCCGGGCGAGAACGGCGACTACGACCTGCTGACCCTGGGCAAGGACGGCCAGCCCGGCGGCGAAGGCGAGAACGCGGAAATCACCAGCTGGCAGTGACGGGAGCCGGACATGCGCTTTCAGATCAAGGGCATGCGCAAGACGGCGGAAGTGGTGTCGCTGATCCTCGACGCCCCGAGCCCGACCGACGCCCTGCGCCTGGCCGAACACCAGGGCCTGAAGGTGCTCAGCCTGCGCGCCGAAAGGCGCTGGTCGCCGGCCCGCTGGCGGCGCCGCGAAGCCTTCCCGCTGGTGCTGTTCAGCCAGGAGCTGACCACCCTGCTGAACGCCGGCCTGGCGCTGATCGACGCCCTCGAAAGCCTTGCCGAGAAGGAATCCGACGCCCAGGCGCGCAAGATCCTCAGCGACCTGGTGCGCCTGCTCTACGAGGGCAAGTCCCTCTCCCAGGCGCTGGGCGAGTTTCCCTCAATCTTTCCCCCGCTCTATGTGGCGCTGGTGCAGTCGAGCGAGAAGACCGGTGCGGTCGGCGACGCTCTGGGACGCTACGTCGCCTACCGCACGCGCATGGACGAGGTGCGCCAGAAGATCATCAGCGCCTCGGTCTATCCGCTTTTGCTGCTGCTGGTCGGCAACGGGGTGCTGCTGTTTCTGATCGGCTACGTGGTGCCGCGCTTCAGCCTGGTCTTCGAGGGGCTCGGCTCCAACCTGCCATGGCTGTCGCAGGTGCTGCTGAGCGTCGGGCAGTTCATTCATACCCATCAGAATGCACTGCTCGGCAGCCTGCTGCCGGTCCTGGCTGCCCTCGTCGTCCTGCTGCGCCAGGAACGGGTGAGGCGAGCCCTCGGCCGGCTGGTCGAGAAAGTCCCGACCATCCGCGAGCGCCTGTTCATCTACGAGATGGCGCGCTTCTACCGTTCCCTGGGCATCCTGCTGCAGGGCGGCATCCCCATCCTCACCGCCTTGGGCATGGTCCGCGGCCTGCTCGGCCCCGCCTCGCGCGTTCGTCTGGACCGGGCCGGCGAGCTCATCCGCGAAGGCCACGCCCTGTCCCGCTCGCTGGAGGAAAATCGCCTGGCGACCCCGGTCTCCCTGCGCATGCTGCGTGCCGGCGAACAGGCCGGCAACCTCGGGGTCATGATGGAGCGCACCGCGGACTTCTACGACGAGGAAACCGGCCGCTGGATCGACTGGTTCGTGCGCCTGTTCGAACCGCTGCTGATGACCTTCATCGGCCTGGTCATCGGCGTGATCGTGATCCTGATGTACATGCCGATCTTCGAGCTGGCGTCGAGTATCCAGTAGCCCCGGGAAGGAGTGGCGGGAGGGAACGCTCAGCTCACGGAATGCTCGAGCAGCCTGGGCAGGAACTCCGCTGCCGGCAGCGGCTTGCAGAACAGATATCCCTGTCCCGAATCGCAGCCCAGCTCCTCCAGTATCTGGCGCTGCTCTTCGGTCTCGATGCCCTCGGCGATGGTCTGCATGTCCAGATCCCTGGCAAGGCCGATGATGGCCCTGACAATGGTTTGATCGCTGCTGCCGGCTGAAATGGCCTGGATGAAGGAGCGGTCGATCTTCAGCTTGTGCACCTGCAGCTTTTTCAGATAGCTGAGCGACGAATAACCCGTTCCGAAGTCGTCGATGGAAAGCTTCACACCCCGGGAACGCAAACTGCTCACGATCTCGCCGACCTTCTCCGGATTCTCCATGGCCACGCTTTCGGTCAGTTCCAGTTCGAGTGCCCATGGCGGCAACTCATTGTCAGCAAGCGCCCTGTCGATCTTCTCCAGCAGGGCTGTATCACGGAACTGCGCCATGGAGATATTGACTGCAATGCTCATGTCCCCGGGAAAGCCCTCATCCAGCCAATGCCTCATCTGCTGTGTGGCCTTGTGCAGAACCAGATCGCCTATCTTGATGATCTGCCCACTGACTTCGGCGATCGGAATGAACTCGGCAGGACTGATGAAGCCCAGTTCGGGATGCTGCCATCTCACTAGTGCCTCGGCCCCTTCCAGCCGCGTGCCCGTTATATCGAACTGCGGCTGGTAATAAACGTCCAGCTGTCCCCATTGAATCGCCTCGCGCAGAGCCCCCTCCAGCAGAAGGGTCCGAGCCGTGCGGGCCTGCATTTCCTCCGTGAAGAGTTCGTAATGGCTGCGCCGCTCATGCTTTGCCCGATACATGGCGATATCGGCATGACTGGACAAGGTGTCGAGATCACGGCCATCCTGGGGGAAGATGCAGACTCCTATCGAGGCGGCGACATGCAGCGTATATTGCCCCACCTGAATGGGCAGCTCGATGGAGCTTTTGATGCACTCGGCCATTTGTCCAGCCAGATGCGCATCCGCCTCGGGAAACAGGAACATGAACTCGTCCCCACCCTGGCGAGACACCATGTCTCTCGGGCGCAGGATCCTTTCCAGGCGAGACGCAATTTTGATCAGCAGCGCATCGCCGACCTTGTGGCCCAGCGAGTCGTTGACATTCTTGAAGTTGTCGAGATCCATGAAAATCAGCGCCATGGGCTGCTGATTCTTTTCGCAGCGCGTGGCCTCGACTTCAAAGCGTGTATTGAACAGCGTACGGTTCGGCAGCCCGGTGAGCGCATCGAAATGCGCCATCTGCTCGATCTTGGATTGATTTCTGGCTTGCTCCGTCACGTCCCGAATCAAAATCATGAAATGACTTCTCTCGTCAGGCCAGTGGGCGAGCAGCGACGCCGAAACCTCGAAAACCAGCTCCTCTCCGGCCCTGCCAAGCTGGAATTTCAGGCCCGCGACCTGGCCGTCGTGCTCTGCTGCGCGCATCGCTCGTACCAGGCACTCTAAAGCCTGGGGCGGAAGCAAATCCTGAAGATAACGCCCTGCCTCCAGATCCTGCGTCTTGAACAGCCTTCCATCCGCCGGAACATGGGTACTGAGAAGCAGGCCATCGAGACGCGTCTCGAGAATAATGTCTGGCAATGCCTCCATGAGGACCTGAATATGTTGCCTCGAGTCATTCAGTGACTTGTAGGGTGCCAGAATAGACTCCACAAAAATGGCTCTGTATAAAATCACATAGGCTGTAATTTTATATATATGCCCAAACAGGTTATATGCATCCGTGACATTGCGATATACCGTAAAAAAAACCTCGCTCATCACCATGACCGACAAGGAACATACCAGGAGACTTGTTTCAAGCCCCGTATCGACATGCCTTCGCATCAAGAGCAAGGCGATGCTGGTGCAATAGATTGCAATAATTGCAAATTCGGCCCCCTGTTTGAATGGCGTGAGGCCGACATCTTCCTGATAGGTCTTCGGGATAGCCTCTGGAAAAAGGAGCAAAGTCAGGATGGCCAAAGACATGACCGACAGTGTAACAAGAAGGGCTATATATCTATCTCTATTGGTCGAGATAGAATGACTGCAGGCCAGCACTCGCCAGGGCAGGCAGGCCATGATCAACATGCCTATTGCCGTTAAATAACGTGCCAGCAGCCAGAAGCCAATCGCCTTCTCCGGGGAATTTTGACCGAAAAAGTCGGGCATTCCCGTATAAGACAGCATGTGCGAGAAGTCGGAAATCGCCACTCCCAGGAAAGTACAGGAAACAATCAGGATGGCATGATTTGCGTGCATCCTGAACGTATGCCAGCCAATGACGAAGATCAGCACACTTACCATGATAGAGGCTGTTTCCAGTACCTGATGCAGTATCAGGAAAGGCCCTATCGGCGGCAGCGAATCACCAAATAGATAAACCAGAATCCAGCCGCCCAGCAGCAGCGATGCCCAAAACCGGCAACTGCCGACATACTTATTTCTCTGCATGTCGGACGCCACCACAACTCAAGACAGGCTGCGGTCGAATAAAACGTATCCATGTCATCAAATACAAAATGCTTGCGCTCCATATTTTGCAGACAGCTTACTGGCAAGGACTGCATGCTTGCGGATGCCGTATCGATTCATGCCGACGGATAGACGCGTCGAAAGTGGGGAAAACCATCTGGTTTCGAGCGAGTGGCGGCACTGGCAACATCTCACCTGGATTCACGGCTCGATCCGGCTCCGACAGGACGGCAGTATTGATCGCATAGCGGCAGGCCTGGCCATATGCACAATCAAGCCGTGATGAGGAAGGCATCACTGTAATTGCACTGTCTTGAAATGAGAGGCTCAAAAAAACAGCCGATGGGTACCCTGTTTGGCTGATTGGACAACTCAAGTCCGGAAGTACGGAGCCGATATAGAGGGCCCGAATACTGCACTGTATCGCCCTCCCGAAAAGACCAACCGGCAGCCTTACTCGCAACAGCCCGAGGCTGGTTCGGTATGGACGACCTGACACTCTTCTGTGCGGGAAAAGCGGATGAAGTCTCTTGCGGCCCAGCGCAACGACTCGGCTTCCGCCGCCCCTGGCGGGCGGCCGGGAGCCGAGCGGCCCGCGGCTATGCGCGGCCAGGGTGCAGCAGGCGCTCCAGACGTCCGCCGGCGGAGGAACGGCCATTGAGCCAGGGGGCCAGCAGGCGGGTGCTGAGCGGGATGAAGAGAAAGACCATCAGCGGCGTCATCAGCAAGGTGCTAAGTAGTATCCGCAGGACGAGCGGCAGCGTGCCCAGGGCATCGCCAAACAGCCACTGGAACGCCAGGGAAACCGGAAAGAACGCCAGCCAGATGGCCGTGGCCTGTTTCCAGCGCGGCGGGCCGTTGACTACGGCATCGTGGAACCAACTGCCCAGCCCGGTGGCACGGTGCTCCTGGGGCGCATCGAAAAGGCCCAGGCCGCGTGCCAGCCAGGCATACCGCGCGGCGGAATGCTCCCAGGCGGCCAGCGTGGATTCGTCGCGGAAACGAAAGATGATCTGGTACTCGTCATCGCCAGGCGGCGGTGCCAGCACGCCGGAGCCCAGAAAGCCATCGAAGCTGGCGGCCAGGCCGCGGCCTTCGTCCAGCCAGACGCTGAAAGCGCGGTAGCGTCCGCGAGCCACGCGGCGCGCCACCATGAGGGTGACGGGGTCGTTAGACATCCTGTATCTCCTTTTGAGTATCCGACTACCCGGGTAGGGCCTGCCGAAGAAACGGAGGGTCTGGGTAAGACGCTCCGCAAGGCAGTTCAAACCTACCCCATACGGCGGCCCGGAACCAAGCCCCGCAGGCAGCGGAAATGGCTCGGCAATGGCCGCTTGCCTGAGCTGCCGGGCCGAACGCCCTCCTCCCGACAGGTTCCCTGGCCTCCCGCACCAGCGCTGACAATACTTGCCGAGGGACAGACCTTGCAGCGGAGGCCGGCATGTGCGGCAGATTCGTGCAGTACCGGGCGGCGATCGACTACCTGCAGGCGCTGCACAGCGGATTGCCGCTGGCGGCCGGCCTCGAACCCGCGCCGATTGCCCGCTACAACGTGGCCCCGCATACGCGGGTGCTGCTGATCCACGCGGATGCCGACGGGTTGCGCCTGGAGCCCGTCCCCTGGGGATACGCACCGGCCTGGGCCCAGGGGCCACGAGCGCGGCCGCCGGCGATCAATGCCCGGGTAGAAACGCTGGCGAGCAGCCGCTTCTGGCGGGAGGCCTGGAAATCCGGACGCGCCCTGGTGCCGGCCGATGGCTGGTATGAATGGCAGCAGAATGCGGCCGCTACGGGGCGCAAGCAGCCCTTCTTCTTTCGCCTGAAGAGCGGCGAACCGCTGTTCTTCCCGGCCATCGGCCGGTTTCCGCACGAGGGCGCAGCAGCGCGTGAAGGCGACGGCTTCGCGCTGATCACCCGGATGAGCGATGGGGGAATGAGCGCGATCCACGACCGCCAGCCGCTGGTCCTGGGAGCCGAGATGGCCCGCGCCTGGATCGATCCGCAGCAGACCCCGGCCCAGGCCGAGGAGATTGCCCTGCATCGGGGACTACCGACGCAGGCGTTCGAGTGGTACCCGATCGGGCTGGCGGTGGGGAACGTGCACAACGAGGGGGCCGGACTGATTCAGCCAATGGGGCCGGTGAATGCAGGCTGAGCCAGGCTCCGGGCGCCGCCGCGCTGGGCAGGCCAGGTCAAAAACTGGCAAGATCGCGCCCCTTATGGCCCCTCGTCTACCTGCAGGCCGACAGCTCGGGCAAGAAAGATCCGGGGTCGAACTCCGCCTTGACGAGCAGAGCCAAGGCATTCCCCCTCCAGCCGCTTGATTAGCAAGGACACCCCCCTATGGACACCCTTTGGATTAGCGCCACAGTGATTGCAGTGACGGCGGCTGTGGCAATAGCGATCCGCATTGCGATGAAACCTCGTCGGTTCAAACCCAAAGGCGATGCCTACTGGAAGGAAAAAGCCAGAGCCATCCAGAAGAGGCACACGGGACAAGTCATTTCAGGCAGCGCGCCTTTGGCCAAGGATCGATCAAGACCCAGGGCGACGAATGATCGGTAATGCAGAAGTGGAAAGCCCTACGGCGGATGGCGCCCAGCGCCACACCGCCCACCGGCCTCCTGGCGGCCAGCAAAGGCGCCGGAAATGCCGCGCTCCATGCGCTCGACATGGGCCCCTTGGCAAGCCGACGGAACAGGAATAGCCGGCAGCGTGGCAATAGACCGCCCACGTACAGGGTCGAGGCCCTACCAAGAGCAGCCGGCCATATTCTCCTGATGCTGACCCGAACTCCCCTGCAGTGACGGTCTTGCAATTTCTCAATTGATAATAATTATCATTTGTGTATTATGGAGATGCCGTCGGCAGATCGGCATGCAAGCGGCGTCAGCTGGCCATTGCCAAGAGATGGTCACGCCGGGTTTCACGGTTCCCGGCAAGGCGCGCAGCCTGTTTGAGTAATCTGCAAGTCTGGGGGTTCATCAGCCCCATCCTGCTGGCAGGCATCCAGCGGCGACACACTGCCCGACTAGCCGGCGTAACCGGCCATTCCCTCTCCTGTTCATATCCCACCGGAAAGCAGCCTCAGCCGAGACGGTTTCCCAGGTACGCGCCACACCGGCCGCGGCGAAGAGCATGCTGCTGCGTCTGGACGAACTGGACTGCAGGCTCCGTACAACTGCCGGCAGGCCTACGCAACCCTATGCCTCATGGCCGGATGAACCCTGCTTTCATCGCGACACAACTTGGGCATAGCGTGCAAATGTTACTATCCACCCACGCCCGCTGAATCAACTCCAGTACCGATTGGCACGAGTTCGACAAGCTCGATAAAGCCCCCGAAAAGGCCAGGTTGGTACAAAAGTGGTGCAGCTGAAAACCACTACCCTCTGAAACCCCCGCAGGACTAAGCCTTGATCTCTACCGCCAACATCACCATGCAGTTCGGCGCCAAGCCGCTGTTCGAGAACGTTTCCGTCAAGTTCGGCAACGGCAACCGCTACGGCCTGATCGGCGCCAACGGTTGCGGCAAATCGACCTTCATGAAGATCCTCGGCAGCGACCTCGAGCCCTCCGCCGGCCAGGTCATGCTCGAGCCCAACGTGCGACTCGGCAAGCTGCGCCAGGACCAGTTCGCCTACGAGGCCTTCACGGTGATCGACACCGTGATCATGGGCCACGAGGAACTGTGGAACGTGAAGGCCGAGCGCGACCGCATCTATTCGCTGCCGGAGATGAGCGAAGAGGACGGCATGAAGGTCGCCGACCTTGAAGTGCAGTTCGCCGAGATGGACGGCTACACCGCCGAGTCCCGCGCCGGCGAGCTGCTGCTGGGGGTGGGCATTCCGCTGGAACAGCACTTCGGCCCGATGAGCGCCGTATCCCCCGGCTGGAAGCTGCGCGTGCTGCTGGCCCAGGCGCTGTTCTCCAACCCGGACGTGCTGCTGCTCGACGAGCCGACCAACCACCTGGACATCAACACCATTCGCTGGCTGGAGGGCGTGCTCACCGCGCGCAACTCCACCATGATCATCATTTCCCACGATCGCCACTTCCTGAACAGCGTGTGCACGCACATGGCCGACCTGGACTACGGTGAGCTGCGCCTGTTCCCCGGCAACTACGACGAGTACATGACCGCGGCGACCCAGGCCCGCGAGCGCCTGCTGGCCGACAACGCCAAGAAGAAGGCGCAGATCGCCGAACTGCAGACCTTCGTCAGCCGCTTCTCGGCCAACGCCTCCAAGGCCAA
Organism: Azotobacter chroococcum; assembly: GCF_004339665.1. Taxonomy (GTDB): domain Bacteria; phylum Pseudomonadota; class Gammaproteobacteria; order Pseudomonadales; family Pseudomonadaceae; genus Azotobacter; species Azotobacter chroococcum. The sequence continues at coordinate 33,071 of NZ_SMMU01000014.1, read as the reverse complement.
GCAGGCCACCAGCCGCGCCAAGCAGATCGACAAGATCCAGCTCGAAGAGGTCAAGCCGTCCAGCCGGGTCAGCCCGTTCATCCGCTTCGAGCAGACCAAAAAGCTGCACCGCCAAGCGGTGACCCTCGAGAAGGTCAGCCAGGGCTTCGACGGCAATGCGCTGTTCAAGGGCCTGTCGATGCAGATCGAGGCCGGCGAGCGGGTGGCGATCATCGGCCCCAACGGCATCGGCAAGACCACCCTGCTGCGCACGATGGTCGGCGAGATGCCGCCGCTGTCCGGCGAGGTGAAGTGGACCGAAAGCGCCGAGGTCGGCTATTTCGCCCAGGACCACGCCGACGACTTCGAACAGGACATGACCCTGTTCGACTGGATGGGCCAGTGGACCCAGGGCGGCGAGCAACTGATCCGCGGCACCCTCGGGCGCATGCTGTTCTCCAACGACGACATCCGGAAATCGGTGAAGGTGATTTCCGGCGGCGAGCAGGGCCGCATGCTGTTCGGCAAGCTGATCCTCAACAAGCCCAACGTGCTGGTGATGGACGAGCCGACCAACCACCTCGACATGGAATCCATCGAGGCGCTCAACCTCGCGCTGGAGAACTACCCGGGTACGCTGGTCTTCGTCAGCCACGACCGCGAGTTCGTCAGCTCGCTGGCAACCCGCATCATCGAGCTTTCCGAAAGCGGCGTGACCGACTTCAGCGGCAGCTACGACGACTACCTGCGCAGTCAGGGTGTGCTGATCTGAGGCCATGCTGCAGAAGGAACAAGCCCCGCACGGGGCTTGTTCCCCGGATCAGGCCGGCGGCTTTCCGAGAAAGTCCATCTTGCCGATATCCAGGCCGTTGTGGCGCAGGATGGCGTAGGCGGTGGTGAGGTGGAAATAGAAGTTGGGCAGGACGAAGCCGAACAGGTATTCGCTGCCGCCGAACTTCAGCTCCATTTTGGGAAAGCTCAGCGTGATGGGCCGCTCCTCGCTGCCATCGAGCTGCGCGGCGTCGATGCTCTCGAGAAAGGCCACGGTCTTGGCGATGCGCTCCTGCAACTCGGCGAAGCTGCTCTCGGTGTCCGGGTAGCTGGGAATCTCCACCCCGACCAGGCGCGCGGCGCAGCCCTTGGCGGTGTCGCTGGCGATCTGGATCTGGCTGCTCAGCGGCAGCATGTCCGGCGCCAGGCGCGCGTTGACCAGTACTGCAGGGGCGATCTTGCGTGCTTCGGCATAGGCCTCGGCCTTGTGCAGGATGGCCGACAGGTTGCCCAGCATGCGGACAAACACGGGAATCGACGCCTGATACATGGACAGCGGCATGGTGCAGCTCCTTGAAGGGTTGGGATATACCAGCCTAGCCGAGAAAGCGTTGCGCGATGGCCGAGGCGAACAGCCGCTGGAAATACAGGTAGTCGATCCAGACCACCTGGTGCAGCAGCACGATGCCCCAGAACACCAGCTGATAGGCGACCTTGCCGGTCTTGTGGCGGAACGCCTGCTGTGCCAGCAGCGCACCGGGCCAGCCGCCGAGCAGCTCGACGGCATGCAGGCTGGTCTCGGGTATGCGCCAGCGCCCCGTTGCCGAGCGACGCTTGTCCAGCCAGTACTGCAGGAAACTGACCAGGCTGAACAGCGCGTAGCCGCCCAGCACCCAGAATGAACCGTCGCGCAACAGTTGCAGCGCACCGCCGAGCGGCAATGCGCAGAACGCCAAGAAGACCAGGAGCTTGCCCGGCAGGTTGCGCACTCCACCCGTCGCCTGGCGTGACTCGCGGATCGATGGGCAGTCGAGGCTCAACTCGGCGTGACGCATGTGCCTGGCCTGCATCCGCCCCTCCCGATCACGCCCGGCGACGAACAGCACCGTCTCGCCCGCCCTGGGCCGGCGGTCGCCACGCATCGCCGAGATGTGCACGAACAGTTGCTCGCCTCCCGCCTCCGGCTGGATGAAGCCGAAGCCCTTGCCGTCATCCCAGCTTTTCAGCACCCCGCGTCGTTCCATGAACGCTCCGTCCTCAGCCTTGCACCGTACTCCAGTCGATCATGCCCATCTGCCAGGTGGCGAGAATCAGCAGGCCGAAGCCGATGCGGTACCAGGCGAATACCGCATAGCTGTGGCTGGCGATGAACCTGAGCAGCGCGCGCACGGCCAGCATGGCGAAGATGAAGGAGACGACGAAGCCCAGCGCGAAGACCGGCAGATCGCCGCCGTTTTCGAACAGGGCACGGTGCTTGTAGCCGGAATAGACGGCAGCGCCGACCATGGTCGGCATGGCGAGGAAGAAGGAAAACTCGGTGGCCGCCTTGCGCGACAGGCCGAACAGCAGGCCGCCGATGATGGTCGAGGCCGAGCGCGAGGTACCCGGGATCATGGCCAGACACTGGGCGCAGCCGATCTTGAGGGCGTGCTTCCAGCTCATGTCGTCCACTGTCTGCACCTCGACGGCGTGCTGGCGCTTCTCGGCCCAGAGCATAACCAGACCGCCGATCACCAGCGCGCTGGCCACGGTGATCGGGTTGAACAGCCAGTGCTCGATCAGATCGGCGAAGGCCACGCCGAGGATCACCGCTGGAAAGAAGGCGACCAGCAGATTGGCGGTGAAGCGCTGCGCCTGGCGCTCGCGCGGCAAGCCGACGATCACCCCGAAGACCCGCTGGCGAAACTCCCAGACCACGGCGAGGATCGCCCCGAGCTGGATGATGATATTGAACGCCTTGGCCCGGTCGCCGCCGAAGCCGAGCAGATCGGCGACGATGATCTGGTGTCCGGTGCTGGATATCGGCAGAAATTCGGTCAAGCCCTCGACCACCCCCAAGATGAACGCCTGCGCGGCGAGCCAAAGCTCCATCGATCCCCTCTCCCAAATGCGAAAAATGCGGCCGTCCGCTCGCCCGTGATGGATAGGCGCGGACAACACCTGTCAATGACCCGTACAGGAGGAAACGGAATCCCGGTTGCCCGCCCCTCTTGCGGGCCGGCATGCTAGCAGAGCGGAACGGACGCTGCCGCAAACTTCAATCTATGACGTTCGGCACTGGTTGAGTCATAGCTTCTTGGCATTATGCAGGCGGGCTGGGATGCTGTGGACGCGGGTACCAATTGAGCACTGATCGCCCAGCGGCAAAACCTCGGTTGCGCGAGTGCTCACCGGCCCGTTGCTTGCCAGGTATTCTGCCGCCCGCTCGGCAGCTCCATTACTAGATTGCAAGAAAGAGTCACGCATGAGCAGCATGAAGCATCAGGAAGTCGACTTCAGCAAACCGGCCAACCCCGACCTGATCTGGGAGCTGGACCACATTGCCCGCCGCGAACTGGCCGAGCGCTTCATCCAGTTGTTCGAGAACCGACTGTGCGTCTATTCGGAGTCGGTGCGCCAGCTGTACACCAACTACAACCTGCACTTTCCAAGCGACCTCGGGCGGAAGATGGTGGTGCTGCCCAACCCCTATGCCTTCCACGACACCCTGCACGGCATCGACGCGTTCGCCGTGCGCCCGACGGGGCTCTTCGTCCTGCCCGGCCGGGTATTCGGCAAGCCCGGCCTGATGCTGGCGAAACAGCTGGGCGAAAGCCGATCGATCCCCAAGACCATGCCGTTCAAGCAGGCGCTGGCGCAGATCATCAGCAACCAGAAGAAGCTCGGCGACGTCTTCCTGCCCATCCTGATGAAGGGAGACCTGCGCGAATTCGGCCAGCAGCTGCCCTACCTCCACCTGCACCGCCTGCAGGTCAGCAAGCTCAGCCACCTGTCCAACTTCGAGCGGATCGACATCCAGAACACCATCACCCGCAAGCTCTTGCTGCTCTATCGTCAGGCGGACATGCTGGGATGACATACGTCGGAAAAATTTGCATTTCTCCGGAAAGGCTGGACTATACTTCAGTCATGTTATGCGAGTTTCAGGGCAGCGGAAGGAACCCGTTTGCCCAGGTAAGTTCCAAACTCTTGTCGCGTTCGCGCGACATGGCTTTTTAACTACCTGCAACGACAAATGGCCGCGTCAGACGGCCTTATCATGGTACTCAAATGAAGGATCGCCCCATGACCAATCCGCTCCGTTTCAATGAAGCTCTTCTGATCGCCAACCGCGCGTTCAAACCCCTGCAGTGCATCGCCTGGACCCAGGAAATCAACAGTGAATTGAACCTGACCGTAGTGGACCGCAGCAATACGCGGACCCTGGGTCACAAACGCATTCCCTGCTCGACCTATTCCGATCCGCAGAAACTCGCCGCCGTCATCCAGCAGACCCGCCAGGAGCTGACCCGCCAGGGCTTCGACCTGGCCCCGTGGAAAATGCCGGACTGATCATCGAACGAATATGAAGCCTTGTCCCCGGCAAGGCTTCACGACAGGGCGCAGCGCAGGAAGCCAGACGGTAGAAACCGTACCCCTCGCAAAACAACCGGTAACACAGCAACGAAAAAGGCGGCCATGGCCGCCTTTTCTCATTCTTCCCCAACCTCACCCGTCAGTAGTAGGCGTTTTCCCGGTTGCTGTGGTCGGTGGCATCGCGCACGCCCTTGAGGTCCGGGATGCGCTCCAGCAGGGTCTTCTCCACGCCGTCCTTGAGGGTCATGTCGACCATGCCGCAGCCCTGGCAGCCGCCGCCGAAACGCAGCACGGCGACGCCCTCCTCGACGATGTCCACCAGACTCACCTGGCCGCCGTGGCTGGCCAGGCCGGGATTGATCTCGGTCTGCAGGTAATAGTTGATCCGCTCGCCCAGCGGACTGTCCTCGTCGATCATCGGCACCTTGGCGTTCGGCGCCTTGATGGTCAGCTGGCCACCCATGCGGTCGCTGGCGTAGTCGACGACGGCATCCTCGAGGAAGGGCTCGCTGACGGAGTCGATCCACGCGGTGAAGCTCTTCAGCGCCAGGGCGGTATCGTCCGGATTCCGTTCGGCCGGCTTGCAGTAGGCGATGCAGGTTTCGGCGCTGGGCGTGCCGGGCTGGGTGATGAAGATGCGGATACCGATGTCGGTGCCGCTCTGCTTGGCCAGCAGTTCGGCCAGATAGTCGTGTGCGGCGTCGGTGATGATGATGGCGCTCATGGCAGCTCCTCGCGAATATGCTCCCGAGTGTACGCCATGCATCCTGGGGGATAAAGTCCTAGCATGATTGTCGGATTAATCGTGAAAGTCCGTCACAGACGGGTCGCCTCACAGATTCTGGTAGCGGTTCATGTCCAGCACCCCGGCCTCCAGCGGCTCGGTTTCCCGCAGCCAGGCCGAGAGGTCGTTGAAATAGCGCCAGAATTCGGGATGGCTGCGGCGAATGCCCCAGCGCTCGACAACGGCCGCCAGGCCTGCCCCCGGCCTCGCCTGCTCCAGCGCCGCGACGAAGGCCGGTACCTCCTCGGCGCGAACGTTGAACAGGAAATTCGGATAGCTGCTCAGCACGCCCGGATAGAGCGTCAGGCTGTCCAGCGCCGGCTGGTAGCGCAGCTGCTCGCCGAAGATGAACGCCACGTTGCTGTGGGCGCGGTTGCGCAGCAGGCTGTAGATCTCCCGCCGCCCCTCGCCGTACTCGATGCGCAGCAGGCTGGCCTCCGGCAGCTCGAGCACGGCCGGCAGGCTGGCGGCAGGCCGGCTGGCCAGACGGCTGAGCGCCTGCTCGGCGTATTGCAGCTCACGGGCCACCCCTGGGCGATGGCAATGCGCCAAGCGGCAGCGGTTGAGCGGATCGGGACGGGCGTTGATCGCCGCATGCCGCTCCAGCAGGTGCGCGGCGAAGCTGCGGATCGGCTCGTGCTGTGGCAGTCCGAGGGCCGACGGGGTCTGGCCGTCGATCTCGGTATAGGCCAGCCAGAGCTTGAGCTGGCCGCTGTTCTCGTACCAGCTGTCGAGGATCGCCTGGCGCGTGCCGGCCGGCAGCAGGCGCAGGAAGTTCTGTTCGGCGCCGTTGCGGATCAGGTCGTAGTACAGGCGCGTCTGCAACTGGTGGGAGAGATTGCCGAACACGTCGAAATTCGCCACCAGTTGGTAATAGGTGCGCTCGAACAGCGGGAAGTCCAGCCACCACAGGGTCTGCGGCACCGCGCCGACCAGTCCCTTGCGCACCGAGGCGCTGTCGTGCTGGCGGAAGACGGTCAGCAGCGCGTTGTCGTTGCCGCTCCACAGATCCGCCCACTCGGCCGGGTGCTCGGCGTAGGCTTGGCGGCGCAGGCTTTCGTAGCGCTTGAGCCGCTCCATATAGGTGCCCCAGAGACTCCACAGGCCGGCGATGTCGTCGAGCTGGCCGGGCAGCACGAGCAGCGGCGTCACCTCGCTGCGGTACTGCGCATCGGTCAGGTAGCGGTCCTGCTCGGGGGCCTGGAACAGCGTCCAGAAGTGATCGCGGATCACGTCGCTGGCGATCTGCCCGCGGCACACCGGTCCGCGGATGAAGGTGCGCACGAAGTATTCGGCATTGTCCAGCATGAAGCGGTAGCGCGCCTGCGCCGGAATCGCCGCGAAGGTTTCGAACGGATTGGCGCGGCGCTGGGCGCCGTAGCCGGGCAGCTTGGTCACCTGCCAGTCGCCAGAGAGGAACAGCTCGCGCACCCGCGCCAGCTTCTGCGGACCGAGCGGATAGGTGATGTGCGTCTTGTGCACGATCACGTCGTGGATCGGCCGCAGCCGGTAGTGGAAATCGCTGCCCGGGTCGTCGTTGGGGCGCCGCGTGGCGATCGGCTCGACCGGCTGGCCGGCCGGTGTGCGCGAGCGCACCAGCTGGAAGAAGTGCCCCGGCGCACCGCCCTCGAAATGCAGATGAGCGAGGAACAGGTGCTCGTAGAGCCAGCGGGCGACCAGCCGGGAGCGCTTGTCCTGGGCATTCAGCAGGCGCTCCCAGTCGGCGATCTGCGCCGCCTCGGCCGGCGACGGTTCGAGCGGTGCCGCGTCGACCGGCGCGCCCTGCGCCAGCCATTGCTTCAGGATCGCGTATTCGCCGTCGGTCAGACCGGTGACGGCGAAGGGCATGCCGGCCCGGGGATTGTCGCGGGCGAAGGCTGCGAACTCGCCGGGCAGCGGACAGCTGTTCTGGCGCCCGATGCCGATCTCCAGATCCTCCGGCAACCGGGCATTGTGTTCCAGCGGCTGGCGGCGGCCGAGTTCCAGCATGCGCGCCAGCAGCGCCGCCTGGCCGTCAGCCCCGAGCACCGAATGAAAACCCTTGCGCCGCCAGGCCGCTTCGCCCTCGGCGTCGAGGAACAACCGGGTGGTCGCCTGGGCCTCGGTGCGCAGGCCGTTGTAGACCGGCAGCTTGTGGGCGCCGCGCTGCACCCCTTCGCCGCTGCCCAGGTTGAGCTGGCAGGGCGAGTCGTAGCAGGCATGGCAGGCCACGCACTTGGCGGTGAAGATCGGCTGGACGTCGCGGCGGTACGACAGCTCTTCGGCACGCGCCACGGCGCCCAGCGCCAGCAGCACGAAGAGGAAAAGGCGAAGCGGCATGAAGCAGGTCCTGGAAGCGGGGCGGCATTCTAACCGCAAGCGCACCCCTGCCGGCGCTTATCGCCGGAGGCCATCAATCCGCTTCCGGCTCCTTTGCCCGCGCCTGCTCCAGCTGCTCGTCCAGCTTCTCCAGCTCGTCCAGCTCGACGCTGTCCCAGCCCCCCCCGAGCGCGGCGATCAGTTGCACGCTGGCGGTCAGCCGGTTGCTCAGCAGGGTCAGGCTGGTGCGCTCGTTGGTCAGCGCTGCGGTCTGCACGTCGACCACGCTGCTGTAGTCGACGGTGCCGGCCTTGTACTGGTTCTCCATCAGCCGGCGCGACTCGTTGGCGGCGTCCACCGCCTCCTGCTGGGCCCGGCTCTCGCGCTCCAGCACGCTCAGCTGCACCAGGTAGTCCTCCACCTCGCGGAAGCTGTCCAGCACGGTCTGCCGGTAGGTCGCCACCGCCTGCTGGTGGGTGGCCCGCGCCTGGTCCACCTGGGAGCGCAGCAGGCCACCGTCGAACAGGGTCAGGGCCATCTCCGGGCTGATGTTCCAGAAGCGGTTGTCCTTCTCGAACCAGTTGTCCGTGTGGGTGGCACGATAGCCGCCCGCCGCACTCAGGCTGAAGGTCGGGAAGCGCGCCGCCTTGGCCACGCCAATCAGCGCGTTGGCGGACATCACCTCGCGTTCGGCCGCGGCCACGTCCGGACGCCGCTCGAGCAGCTGCGAGGGCAGCAGCGTGGGGATTTCCGGCAGATCCGGCAGGCTGTCCAGCTCGGCTATGGCGAACTCGGCCGGCGGCACGCCGGTCAGCACGGCGATGGCGTGCTCCAGCTGGGCGCGCTGGTAGTCGAGGTCGATGGCCTGGGCCTCGGTGCTCTTCAGCTGGGTCAGCGCCTGGGTCACGTCGGCCTTGGTGACCATGCCGGCGCGGTACTGGTTCTCGGTCAGGCGCAGGCTGCGCGCATAGGCCTCCACCGTGGCCCTGAGCAGGCGCCGCTGGCCGTCCAGCACACGCAGTTGCAGGTAGCTCTGGGCCAGGGTGGACTGCTGGCTGAGGCGCACCGCGGCGAGATCGGCGGCGCTGCCCTGCAGGCCGGCACGATCCGACTCCAGCTGACGGCGCATCTTGCCCCAGAAGTCCAGTTCCCAACTGATGTTGCTGACCGCGTTGTAGCTGTTGGAGATGTCGCCGCCACCGCCGCCGGAACTCACCGTCGAACCGTCGGGCAGGCGCGACGTACCGCCGCCACCGCTGGCCGTCGCCGAGCGGGTCTCGTCGACGGTGACCCGCCCGGTCGGGAAGAAGTCCGCCTTCGCCGCACGCACCGCCGCCTTCGCCTGCAGGTACTGGGCGACCGACTGGGCGACGGTCTGGTTGGACTCGTCCAGCCGGCGCATCAGCTCGTCGAGGATAGGATCGCCATACATTTCCCACCAGGGGCCGCGCTCGGCCTCGTCGGCCGGCGTGGCGAGCTTCCAGCCCTCGCCTTCCTTGAAGCTGTCCGGGGTGGCCAGCTGCGGACGCTCATAGTCCGGACCGAGGGTGCAGCCGGTAAGAGCCAAGGCGAGCGTCACCGACCAGGCCAGGCGGTTCGGTCGAGCAGATAAAACGGATGCGGTCATAACGAGGTATCCAGGGCGGCATCGCTGCGCACGCCGCGCCAGCGGTTGAAGCGGTGGCGCAGGCGGTCGAAGAACAGGTAGACCGCCGGCGTGCTGTAGAGGGTGAGCAGCTGGCTGAGCACCAGCCCGCCGACGATGGCGATGCCCAGCGGCCGGCGCATTTCCGCACCTTCCGCGGTGTCCAGCAGCAACGGCAGGGCGCCGAGGATGGCCGACAGGGTGGTCATCAAGATCGGCCGGAAGCGCAGCAGGCAGGCGCGACGGATCGACTCCAGCGGACTGAGCCGCTCCTGGCGCTCCAGCTGCAGCGCCAAGTCGATCATCAGGATGGCGTTCTTCTTCACCACACCGATCAAGAGGAACAGGCCGAGCAGCGAGATCAGGCTGAACTGGTCGCCGACCAGCTCGATCGCCAGCAGCGCGCCGACGCCGGCCGAGGGCAGCGTGGAGAGGATGGTCAGCGGGTGGACGTAGCTCTCGTAGAGGATACCGAGGACGATGTACACCACCACCAGCGCGCCGAGAATCATCAGCGGCTGGGCCTTCTGCGCCTGCATCAGCGCACCGCCGGTGCCGCCGAGCATGCCCTGCACGTCGGTGGGCAAACCGACCCGCGCCACCGCCTGCTGGATCGCCTGGCTGGCCTCCAGGGCGCTGTAGCCGGGCGCGATCGAATAGCCGATGTTCTCCGCGGCGAACTGGCCCTGGTGCTGCACCCGGTCCTCCTCCAGGCTGCGCTCCCAGCGGGCGAAGGCCGACAGCGGCACGCGCATCCCGTCGTCGGTGATCAGCTGGACCATGTCCAGCGCCTCGGGGGACTGGGCATATTTCGGGTCGATCTCCATCACCACCTTGTACTGGTTGAGCTCGTCGTAGATGGTGGAGATCTGCCGCTGGCTGAAGGCGTTGTTCAGCACCGCGGTGATCATGTCCATGTCCACGCCCAGGCGCTTGGCGCTCTCACGGTCGACCACCAGGCGGATCTGCTGGGCGCCCTCGCCCACATTGCTGTCGAGGTCGGTGAGCTGCGGCAGCGCGGCCAGCGCCTCGCGCACCCTGGGCAGCCAGGTGCGCAGCAGGTCGAGGTCGCTGGAAAGGAGCACGTACTCGTTCTCCGAGCTGCGCCCCTGGCGGCCGCCGAACTGCAGGTCCTGGTCGGCCATGAGGAACAGCTGGCCGCCCGGGACCTTCGGCAGGCTCCGGCGCAGGCGGTCGATCACCTGCTGGGCGGAGAGGCCGCGCTCGGCGATCGGCTTCAGGCGCACGATGACCATGGCGTTGCCGATCCCGCCCCTGCCGCCGATGAAGCCGGCCACGCTCTGCACCGCCGGATCGGCCAGCAGCGCCCGGCGGAACTCCTGCATTTTCGGCTGCATGACCTGGAAGGACAGCCCGTCGTCGCCGCGGATGAAGCCCATCAGCTGGCCGGTGTCCTGCTGCGGCAGGAAGGTCTTGGGCACCGCGACATAGAGGTAGACGTTGAGGGCGATGGTCGCCAGCAGACCGAACAGCATCAGCTTCGAGTGGCGCAGGGTCCAGTCCAGGCTGCGCGCGTAGCCGGCCAGCACCCGCGCCTGCAGCCAGTCGGAGAAACGCTGCAGGCGACCTGGCGCACGCGTCTCGGTCTCGGGCTTGAGCCAGCGCGCGCAGAGCATCGGCGTCAGGGTCAGCGAGACCGCCAGGGAAATCAGGATGGCCACCGCCAGGGTGATCGAGAACTCGCGGAACAGCCGTTCGACAATGCCGCCCATGAACAGCATGGACAGGAACACCACCACCAGCGACAGGTTCATCGACAAGAGGGTGAAACCGACCTCGCGCGAGCCCTTGAGCGCCGCCTCCAGCGGCTTCTCGCCGCCCTCGACGTGCCGGGCGATGTTCTCCAGCACCACGATGGCATCGTCCACCACCAGGCCGGTGGCGATGATCAGCGCCATCAGCGACAGGTTGTTCAGCGAGAAGCCCCACAGGTACATCACCGCGAAGCTGCCGACCAGCGATACCGGCACCGCCAGCGCCGGGATCAGCGCGGCGCGCCAGTGGCCGAGGAAGGCCAGCACCACCAGGATCACCAGGCCCACGGCAATCAGCAGGGTGCGCTCGGCCTCGTGCAGGGTGGCGCGGATCACCGGCGAGCGGTCCATCGCCACCTCCAGCTCGACGCTGGCCGGGATCACCGCGCGCAGCGCCGGCAGCCGCTCGCGGATCGCGGCGATGGTCTCGATGATGTTGGCGTCGGCCTGGCGGTTGACGATCACCAGCACCGCCTCCTCGTCGTTGTAGAAGCCGCTGTTGTAGCGGTCCTCCACGCCGTCGTGGACCGTCGCCACGTCGCTCAGGCGCACCGGGCCGTCGTTCTGGTAGCGGATCACCAGCGGCCGGTAGTCGGCGGCGCGCATCAGCTGGTCGTTGGCCTGCACCTGCCAGTGACGCTCGTCGTCCTCCACGGCGCCCTTGGGCCGGCGCACGTTGGCTGCGGCGATCGCCTCGCGCACCTCGTCGAGGGCGATGTTGTACTGGTCGAGCAGGCGCGGCTCCAGCTCGACCCGCACCGCCGGCAGCGAACTGCCGCCGACCTGCACTTCCCCCACCCCGCCCACCTGCGCCAGCTTCTGCGCCACGATGGTCGAGGCGACGTCGTAGAGCTGGCCCTTGTCGAGCACCTTGGAGGTCAGCGAGAGCACCATGATCGGCGCCTGCGAGGGATTGACCTTGCGGTAGGTGGGCATGCTGCGCATGCCGCTGGGCAGCAGGGTGCGCGCCTCGTTGATCGCCGCCTGTACCTCGCGGGCGGCGGCGTCGATGTCGCGGCCGATGTCGAAGAGGATGATGATCCGCGTGCTGCCCTGGCTGCTGCGGCTGGTCATCTCGCTGATCCCGGCGATGCCGCCCAGCGCCCGCTCCAGGGGCGTCGCCACGCTGGAGGCCATGATCTGCGGACTGGCGCCGGGCAAAGTGGCCTCCACGGTGATCGCCGGGAAGTCCATCTTCGGCAGCGGCGCCACCGGCAGCAGGCCGAAGCTCACCGTGCCGAGCAAAAGGATCGCCAGGCTCAGCAGCAGGGTCGCCACCGGGCGCAGGATGAAGGGAGCGGAGAGGTTCATGCCGCCCCCCCTGTAGGAGCAAATTCATTTACGACAGGTGCAACGCAAATCGCGAATGAATTCGCTCCCACACAAAACGGCTTGAGGCTCATACCGTCACCCCCGCCGCGCTGCGGCCCATGAAGCGCCGCGACAGGCGGTCGAAGGCGAGGTAGATCACCGGCGTGGTGAACAGCGTCAGGAGCTGGCTGAGCAGGAGACCGCCGACCAGCACCAGGCCCAGCGGCTGGCGCAGCTCGGCGCCGGAGCCGCTGGCGAACATCAGCGGGATGGCGCCGAACAGCGCGGCCAGGGTGGTCATCAGGATCGGCCTAAAGCGCAGCAGCGCCGCGCGGTGGATCGCCGCCCGCGGCTCCATGCCTTGCTGGCGCTCGGCCTCCAGGGCGAAGTCGATCATCATGATCGCGTTCTTCTTGACGATGCCGATCAGCAGGATGATGCCGATGATCGCGATCAGCCCCAGGTCGTTGCCGGAGAGCAGCAGCGCCAGCAGCGCCCCCACCGCGGCGGAAGGCAGCGTGGAGAGGATGGTGATCGGGTGGATGTAGCTCTCATAGAGCACGCCAAGCACGATGTACATGGTGACGACGGCGGCGAGGATCAGCAGCAGGGTGCTCGACAGCGAGGCGCGGAACGCCTCGGCGGCGCCCTGGAAGCGGCTCTCGATGCCATTCGGCAGGCCGATCTCCTGCTGCACCCGCTCGATCGCCGCCACCGCCGCACCGAGCGAGACGCCCGGCGCCAGGTTGAACGACAGGGTCACCGCCGGGAACTGGCCGATATGGCTGAGCACCAGCGCCGCCGCCCGCTCCTCGATGCGCGCCAGCGAGGACAGCCGCACCTGACCGCCCGCGGCGCTGGCCACGTGCACCTCGTCCAGCGCCGCCGGACCCAGGCGGTCGACGGCGCGGCTTTCCAGCACCACCCGGTACTGGTTGGCCTGGGTGTAGATGGTCGAGATCTGCCGCTGGCCGAAGGCATCGTAGAGCGCGTCGTCGATGGCGGAAACGGTCACCCCGAGGCGCGCGGCGGCGTCGCGGTCGATGCTCAGGTAGACCTGCAGGCCGCGGGTCTGCAGGTCGCTGGCCACGTCGGTCAGCTCCGGCAGCTCGTCCAGTGCCTCGACCAGCTTCGGCGTCCACGTCTCCAGCAAGTCACCGTCCGGCGACTCCAGGCTGAACTGGAACTGGGTGCGGCTGACCCGGTCCTCGATGGTCAGATCCTGCACCGGCTGGAGGAACAGCTGGATGCCCGGCACCGCGGCCAGCTGCGGGCGCAACCGCTCGATCACCTGGCTGGCGGTGACCTCGCGCCCGGCATGCGGCTTGAGGTTGATCAGCAGGCGTCCGCTGTTGAGGGTGACGTTGTCGCCGTCCACGCCGATATAGGAGGACAGGCTGGCCACCGCCGGGTCCTGCAGGATGACCTCGGCCAGGCGCTGCTGGCGCTCGCTCATGGCGCGGAAGGAAATGTTCTGCGGCGCCTCGGAGATGCCCTGGATCACCCCGGTGTCCTGGACCGGGAAGAAGCCCTTGGGCACCGCCTGGTAGAGCAGCACGGTGAAGCCCAGGGTGGCCACGGCGATCAGCAGGGTCAGCGCCTGGTGGCGCAGCACCCAGTGCAGGGCGAGGTCGTAGCGGGCGATCAGGGCCTCGATCCAGGCGCCGCTGGCGCGGTAGAAGCGGCCCTGGCGCTCCGGCGGCGCCTCCGGCTTGAGGAACCGCGCGCACATCATCGGCGTCAGGGTCAGCGAAACCAGCAGGGAGATCAGGATCGACACCGCCAGGGTGATGGCGAACTCGCGGAACAGCCGGCCGACCACATCGGCCATGAACAGCAGCGGGATCAGCACGGCGATCAGCGAGAAGGTCAGCGAGATCAGGGTGAAGCCGATCTGCTTCGCGCCCTTCAGCGCCGCCTCGAGTGGCGTCGCGCCCTCCTCCAGGTGGCGGGCGATGTTCTCCAGCATGACGATGGCGTCGTCGACCACGAAGCCGGCGGCGACGGTCAGCGCCATCAGCGTCAGGTTGTTGACGGAAAAACCGGCCAGGTACATCACCCCGAAGGTGCCGATCAAGGACAGCGGCACGGCGATCGACGGGATCAGCGTGGCCGACAGCTTGCGCAGGAAGACGAAGGTCACCAGCACCACCAGGCCCACCGCCAGCACCAGCTCGAACTGCACGTCGCGCACCGCGGCGCGGATGGTCTGGGTGCGGTCGGTAAGGGGAATCACCTCGAGACTGGCCGGCAGGGTCGCGGCGATCTGCGGCAGCAGCGCCTGGATGCGCTCGACCACCTCGATGACGTTGGCCCCCGGCTGGCGCTGGATGTTCACCAGCACCGCCGCGTTGCGGTTGGCCCAGGCGGCCAGGCGCTCGTTCTCGGCGCCGTCGACGATCTGCGCCACGTCCTTCAGGCGCAGGGTCGCGCCGTTCTGGTGGGAGAGGATCAGGTTGCGGTACTCGTCGGCGGATTTCAGCTGGTCGTTGGCGTCGAGCTGGGACACCCGGGTCGGGCCGTCGAAGTTGCCCTTCGGCTGGTTGACGTTGGAGGCGGTGATCAGCGCACGCACGTCCGAGAGGTTCAGGCCGTAGGTGGCCAGCGCCTGCGGGTCGACCTTGATGCGCACCGCCGGGCGCTGGCCGCCGGCCAGGCTGACCATGCCGACGCCGGTGATCTGCGCCAGCTTCTGCGCCATGCGGGTGTCGACCAGGTCGTTGATCTCCGGCAGCGGCATGGTCGCCGAGGTGACCGCCAGGGTCACCACCGGGGTATCGGCCGGGTTGACCTTGTTGTAGACCGGCGGGGTCGGCAGGTCGTCGGGCAACAGGTTGCTGGCCGCGTTGATCGCCGCCTGCACCGACTGCTCGGCGACGTCCAGGTCCACCTCCAGGCTGAAGCGCAGGGTGATCACCGAGGCGCCGTCGGAGCTGGTCGAGGTCATCTGCTTGAGGCCCGGCATCTGGCCGAACTGGCGCTCCAGCGGGGCGGTCACCGCGCTGGTCATCACCTCCGGGCTGGCGCCCGGATAGAGGGTCAGCACGCGGATGGTCGGATAGTCCACCTCGGGCAGCGCGGAAACCGGCAGCAGGCGGTAGGCGATCATCCCGCAGAGGAAGATCGCCACCATGATCAGCGTGGTGGCGACCGGACGGAGAATGAAGGGGCGCGAAATGTTCATGCGTCGGGCTTCGCTGCCTGCGGCCGGCCGGCCGGCGCGGGCTTGGGCGCCTCGCCGTTGGCCTGGCGCTTGTCGTCGATCACCTCGACCTTGCCGCCGTCGCGCAGGCGGTCGGTGCCTTCCAGCACCACCCGCTCGCCGGCGCTCAGACCCTGCTCGATCAGGGTGGTGGTGCCGTCGCCGGGGCCGGCGGTCACGTAGCGCAACTGCACCTTGCCGTCACTGTCGACCACGTAGACGAAGGTGCCCTGGGAGCCGAACTGCAGTGCCGCCGCCGGCGCCAGCGTGGCCTGCTGGCGGGTGGTCACGCGCAGGCGGACGTTGACGAACTGGTTGGGGAACAGGCGCTGCTCGGCATTCTCGAAGCGCGCCTTGAGGCGCACGGTGCCGGTGGTCAGGTCGATCTGGTTGTCCAGACTCTCCAGCTCGCCCAGCGCCAGACGGTTGCGCTCGCTGCGGTCCCAGGCCTCCACGCTCAGGCGCTGGCCGGCGTGCAGCTGCTCCAGCACCTGCGGCAGCTCGCCCTCGGGCAGGGTGAAGCTGACCGAGATCGGCAGGGTCTGGGTGATGGTCACCAGCGGCGTGGTGTCGCCACTGCTGACCAGGTTGCCGACGTCCACCTGGCGCAGGCCGAGACGCCCGGCGATGGGTGCGCGCACCTGGGTGTAGTCCAGGTTGACCCGAGCCTCCTCGACCGCCGCCTGGTTGGAGCGCACCGTGCCCTGGTACTGGGCGACCAGCGCCTCCTGGGTATCGAGGGTCTGCTTGGCGACGGAGTCCTCGGCGTACAGGGTCTTGTAGCGGGCCAGGTCGATCTCGGCGTTGCGCAGCTGCGCGCGGTTCTGCTGCAGGGTGCCTTCGGCCTGCTTCAGCGCCGCCTGGTACAGGCGCGGGTCGATCACCGCCAGCAGGTCGCCGGCCTTGACCTGCTGCCCCTCCCGATACAGCACCTTGACCAGCTCGCCGTCGACCCGGGAGCGCACGTTCACCGTGTTGTAGGCGGTGACCGTGCCCAGCGCCCTGAGCTCGACCGGGAAGTCGCCCTGCCTCACCTCGCCCACCCGCACCGGCACCGATCCGCCGAAAGGCCCCCCTGGCCCGCCGGGACCGCCCGGCCGCCCCATTCCCGGCCCACCCGCCCCCGGACCGGCCGCCGTCGGAGCGGACGGTGCCCAGAGGCCGGACAGCGCCGACCACTGCCACCAGGCGGCCAGCGCGCCGACGACGAGCAACGCCAGCACCCCGTAGAGCCAGCGGCGGCGGGGAGCGGGAGAAGGAGGATTCAGGTTCGGTTCGGACATGACGGACAACCACTTTCAAGGGAGGCAGAACGATAAGTAGTCACCTCAACCAAGCAAAGGGTTTTTACGGCTCATTTACACTGTGCCGGCGACGGCCTCGCCCATCGCCCGGCCCCGCCCCACGAAACATGGCCGCGTGCTCCACCACCACAGCAACACCAAATGATGCAATTGCCGGAAGCCGCCCGACACGGCCTCATGTCGCTGCCGGATAGAATGCTGCACAGAACGAGACCACGCCCGATATAGGGAACCGACATCCATGCCCGTTTTCTCTCTCGCCCCCAACGCGCAAATGCCGCCCGGCGCCCTTCGTCGGGATTCTGCTGTCGGCGAGCGCGGCCATCCTGACCGCACTGTCGGCATTCATGGCCTAGCACCTTGCACACGCAAGGGACTCAGTTTTCTTTGTCCCCCTCGGGGGCTCGTTCACCCTAACACCGCCCCGAACCTTCGATCAGCTGGCGAACCTCTTTGCTCCCGCGACACAGACCACTGCGCCAAACGTCACGAACAACATCATCCCGTTCACTGTCTCGTGAAGAAACAGCGTCGCAAGGCCGAGACCCAAGAAAGGTTGGAGCAACTGCAACTGGCCGACCGCTACGATGCCGCCCTGCGCCAAACCGCGGTACCAGAATACGAAGCCGATCAGCATGCTGAACAAGGAGACGTAGGCGAATCCGAACCAAGCAGGCGCTTTTACATCGTCGAATGACGTCGGCATGGTGAGCAGAGCAATCGGGAGCATGACAGGCAACGACAGTACCAGCGCCCAACTAATGATCTGCCATCCTCCGATTTTGCGAGACAGACGTGCGCCCTCGGCATAGCCGAGACCACACACGACAATTGCAGCCAGCATCAACAAGTCGCCCTGGAGGGATATCTCGACTTCCCCCAGCATGGCGTAGCCAACGACGAGGCCACTGCCAAGCATCGAGAACAGCCAGAAGGCCGGCTGGGGACGCTCACCACCACGGAGCACGCCGAAGATCGCGGTGCAAAGCGGCAAAAGCCCCACGAAGACGATCGAGTGGGTGGATGAAACATATTGCAGAGCCAACGCGCTCAGCAGCGGAAAGCCGACGACGACTCCCAAGGCGACGAGCGCCAGCGAGGGAACGTCTTCAAAGTCTGGCCGACGCTGTCGAAATGCGAGCAGAAGCGTCAAGCCAAGCAGGGCCGCAATGGTCGCGCGTGCACATGTCAGAAACGTCGGGTCGAAATCAATGACCGCAGCGCGTGTCGCCGGCAGCGAGCCGGCAAAGATCACTATCCCAATGAAACCGTTGATCCATCCACTCGACGCTTTGTCCATCGTTTACCCCCTTTGTGTTGCCCCTCAGTGGAGCACAGGGGGTATTGGATCGCCCAAGCACAATCCAGAACGATTTAAAATAACTGTTATGTATATGTTGGCAGTACAGTTGAGGGCGAAGAAGGTGAAACGAAGCAGGACACGGATTGATGCCGTCATGGATGCGGTCCGGGCGAAAATTGCGGCTCGCACCTATTTGCCAGGAATGCGGCTGCCTTCCGTGCGCGCGCAGGCGAAGGCCATGCAGTTCTCGATTTCAACCGTCGTTGAGGCCTATGAGCGCTTGGCAGCAGAAGGCGTAGTTTGCTCTCGTCCAGGATCGGGCTTCTATGTATCTGGGCCCGTCGCGCCGCTTGCACTGGCAGAGATCGGCCCCAAACTCGATCGAGAGATCGATCCGCTATGGGTCTCGCGCCAATCGCTTGAGACGGACGCAACGTTGCTCAAGCCCGGATGTGGCTGGCTTCCCGCCTCGTGGATGTATGAGGCCGGGATGCGCCGAGCGCTGCGGGCGGTTGCGCGGGCCGACACTTCGGTGCTCGCGGACTATGGCACGCCGCTTGGTCTCCCGGCGCTGCGTCAGCTTCTTGCCCGACGCATGGCCGCCAGCGACGTCGAAGCGCCTCCCGAGCAGATCATGCTGACCGAATCCGGAACGCAGGCCATCGATCTCATCTGCCGCTTTTTGTTGGAGCCGGGTGACACCGTGCTGGTTGACGATCCTTGCTACTTCAACTTCCACGCCTTGCTGAGGGCGCATCGAGTGAAGGCCGTAGGCGTCCCCTACACTTCGAATGGACCGGATGTAGCAGCGTTCGGCGCGGCCTTGCAAGAGCATGCCCCCCGGCTCTACATCACCAACTCCGGAATCCACAATCCCACCGGCGCGGCGCTCTCATCCGTGACGGCTCACCGGCTATTGAAGCTTGCCGAAAGCTCGGACCTTGTGATTGTCGAAGATGACATCTTCGCCGATTTCGAGCTGAGTCCGGCGCCCAGGCTGGCTGCCTTCGACGGCCTCTCGCGCGTGATCCATATCGGCAGTTTCTCCAAGACGATCTCGGCCTCGTTACGATGTGGCTACATTGCCGCACGTGCCGACTGGATCGACAGCCTCACCGACCTCAAGATCGCAACCAGCTTCGGAGGCGGGAGACTGGCCGCCGACGTCTTACTGAAAGTGCTGACCGACAGCGGCTATCGCAAGCATATGGAGGCGGTTCGGGGCCGGCTTGCGGAGGTGATGGGGAAGACCATCACCCGACTCGAAGCAATTGGCATCACGCCCTGGCTCGTCCCTCGGTCGGGAATGTTCGTCTGGTGTCGGCTGCCGGAGGGAGTTGATGCTGCCAGCATTGCCCGCTCATGCTTGAAAAATGGGGTGGTGCTGGCACCGGGCAACGCTTTCAGCCAATCACTGAGCGCAGGCAACTTCCTGCGCTTCAATGCCGCGCAATCCACGGACGCCAGAGTGTTCGATGTACTGGCGCGAGCATTGTCCGAATAGTGAATCGCCCTGGGTTTCCCAGAGGCTTCCTGGCAGCACTTCTATCCCGTCGGCGCGGCCGAACGCTGGGAATACAAAGTCGCCCACTCGCAAGTCGCCCGGGCAAGCGCCCTGCTCCAGGACGGACAGGAAGCCGACGGCCGCTACCTGCATGCCATCGAAGACGCAACCGAATCCTGAAGATCCGCCGCAGCGAGTGAGCCCGTCACTCATTGCCCGGCGAAATATTCCCGGGTCAGCCTGAGCACCACCGGGCTAAGCAGCAGCAGCGCGACTAGGTTGGGAATCGCCATCAGGCCGTTGAGGGTGTCGGCCACCAGCCAGGCGAAGTCCAGCTGGGCGATGGCGCCGAAGGGAATCGCCGCGACCCAGATCAGCCGGAACGGCAGGATCGCCCGGGTGCCGAAGAGGAATTCCCAGCACTTCTCGCCGTAGAAGCTCCAGCCGAGCACGGTGGTGTAGGCGAAGATCACCAGCGCCAGGCTGAGCAGCGCCGCGCCGAAGCCCGGCATGGCCGACTCGAAGGCCGCCGCGGAGAGCGCCGCGCCGCTCTTGCCGCTGGTCCACACGCCGGAGCTGAGGATCGCCAGGCCGGTCATGCTGCAGACGACGAGGGTGTCGATGAAGGTGCCGAGCATGCCGATCAGCCCGGAGCGCACCGAGCTGGTGGTGGTGCCGGCGGCCTGGGCGATGCCGGCAGTGCCGAGTCCGGCCTCGTTGGAGAAGATGCCGCGGGCCACCCCATAGCGGATCGCCGCCATCACCGCCGCGCCGGCGAAGCCGCCGCTGGCCGCCGCCGGACTGAAGGCGTGCTCGAAGATCAGCGCGAAGGTGCCGGGCAACGCCTCGGCGTTGACCACCAGCACCACCAGGGCGGCGGCCACGTAGGTCAGGCACATGAAGGGCACCAGCGCCTCGGCGACCCGGCCGATGCGCCTGATGCCGCCGAGGATCACCAGCGCGGTGACCGCCATGGTCGCCAGGCCGGTGCCCCACATCGGCACCCCGAAGCTGTCCTCCAGGGCATGCGCCATGCTGTTGACCTGCACCATGTTGCCGATGCCGAAGCCGGCCAGCCCGCCGAACACCGCGAAGGCGCCGCCCATCCAGGCCCACTTCGGCCCGAGACCGTTGCGGATGGCGAACATCGGCCCGCCGACGTGCTCGCCGCGCCCGTCGCGCTCGCGGTAGTGCACCGCCAGCACCACTTCGCAGTACTTGGTGGCCATGCCGACCAGCGCGGTGCACCACATCCAGAACAGTGCGCCGGGACCGCCGAGGAAGATCGCGGTGGCCACCCCGGCAATGTTGCCGGTGCCGACGGTGGCCGCCAGGCAGGTCATCAGCGCCTCGAACGGGCTGATCTCGCCGGTCGCGCTCGAACCCCTGGCGCGCCCCTGCCAGAGCAGGGCGAAGCCGGTCGGCAGACGCCGCCAGGGCATGAAGCGCAGCACCAGCAGCAGGAACAGCCCGGTGCCGAGGATCAGCACCAGCATCGGCGGCCCCCAGACGATGCCGTTGAGCGCGTTGACCAGATTGTGGATGGACTCCATCGGAAGGCTCCTTCGTTGTTGCGCGGCGGATTGAGCCGCCAATGGAAGCACGAAGCGGACCAGCACGCACGGCTCCGGCGGCGCTCGCCGCCGGGCCGCGCGTCATCAGAAGTCGCGCTTGTAGAAGATGTCCAGCGAGCTGGCCAGGCCGCTGGCCGCCTCGAGGTACAGCCGGCGAGTCAGCTGGTAGCGCAGGGCGATGCTGTTCAGCGGCTCGAACACGCCGACCCCGTAGATCAGGCTGAGGCGCTCGGAAAGCTTGCCGCTGGCCACCACGCTGGTGTCCGTGCCGGTGCCCTGGGTGCCCACCTCGAACTCCTCGATGCCGAGGCTTTCCGCCAGGCTGCCGGTGAACGAGGAGCTGCCGGCCAGGCCGAGGCCGAGCGCGGCGCGGGCCAGCAGGGCGCTGTCGCCGCTGTCGCTGCTGCCCGGCGCGCGGCCCAGCAGCAGGTAGGAGAGCGCCTGCTCCTGGCCCATCGCCGGCTCGCCGAACACGTCGGTACGCGGCTCCAGGGCGTTGCCGCCGACCCGCAGGCCGGCCACCACATCGCCGACCCGGCGGATCGCCTCGATGTCCAGGTAGGGCTGGTCGATCGGGCCGATGAACAGCAGGCGCGCCCGGCGAATGTCCAGGCGCTGGCCATAGGCGCGGTAGCGGCCCTTGTCCAGGCTCAACTCGCCGCGGGTGTCGAGGTTGTCGCCGATGTGCAGGTGGCCGGCCAGCTCGGCGGTCAGGCCGAAGCCGCTGAAGGTCAGCTTGTCCCGGCCGACCTCGACGTCGATGTCCATGCGCATCGCCAGCTTCCGCCGCGGCTCGACCTCGCGGCCGGCCACCACCGCATCCTCGGAGACCCGGACGGTCGAGGCCGGCAGTTCGCGCAGGGTGATCGCCCCGCGCGGCACCCGCAGCTTGCCGCTCAGGGTCAGCTGCCGGTCGGCCGCAGCGCCGGCCAGGCGCACCTGCAGGTCCGGCTCCACCTCCAGCTCGGCATAGGGCTGCACGCTCACCGGCAGGCGGCTGCCCTGGATGCGCAGGTCCAGTGCCAGCGCCTGGCGCCAGTCCAGGGTGCCGTCGAGGCTGCCACGGCCATGCTCGCCGCTGCGCCAGCCGCCGTTCAGGCGCAGGCTGTCGCCGACGATCTGCACCTGCAGGGCGAGATCCTCGATGCGAGTCGGCAGGTCGCTGCCGGCCAGCAGCCCGCCGCGCAGCTCGAGGCGACCGTCGATCTGCGGCTGCAGCAGGCTGCCGCGCAGGCTGCCGCTGCCGTCGAGCCTGCCGGCCAGTTCCTCGACCGGGCCGGCGAAGGGGCGCAGCACCGCCAGGTCCAGCCCGCGCAGGGCGAACTGGCCGGAGAGCGGCTTGTCCCTGCCGCGCGGATCGATCTGCGCACGGACCTCCAGCTCGCCCAGCTGCGGCCCGGCGAAGGCCAGGCGGCTGTCGATGCGCTGCGGCTGCAGGCGGCTGTCGAGCACCAGCTGGCGGTAGGGGAACTCCTGCCAGCGCCCCTTGTTGCGCAGGCGCAGCACGCCGTTGCCGGCGTCCAGACGGATCTGCCCGCTGGGCCCGGCGGCCGGCAGGTCGAGCTGCAGCTCGCCGTTCAGCCGGCCCTGCCAGGCGAAGTCCTGAGGCCACCAGGCGGCCAGGCTGTCCAGCGGAAAGTCGCGCAGCCGGTAGTTCAGTCGCGGCTCGGGCAGCAGCCGCTGGTCCTCGCCGCAGAGGCTCGCCGAACCGGAGCGCCAGCAGTGCGCAGCGAGGTGCAGCCGGCCGTCGGCCAGCCGCTCGAGGCGCGCCGGAGCCTGCAGGCGCCAGTCCTGGCCACCGCTGCGCACCTGGCCGCGGCTCAGCCGGCCGCGCCAGTTCCAGCCCCGCGCCAGCTCCTCCAGACGCCCGTCGAGGGCCAGCGCCAGCTCCAGTTGCGGGCCGTCGAGGTCGAGGGTCAGCGTCTGGCTGCGCCGGTCGCCCTGCCCCAGCACCTGGAGCCGCCCCAGGCGGGTATCGCCGGACTGGATGCCGTCGGCCTTCAGGGTTACGCGGCCGCGCTGGGCAGCGTCGAGCTGGGCGTTCAGCGCCAGGCTGTCCAGGCGCCGCTCGTCCAGACGCAGCCGGCGGCCGGCCAGATCCAGTTTGCCCTGGGGGGCCTGCAGCGTGCCGGCAAGTTCGAGACGCCCGTTGGCGCTGCCCTGCAGACCCGGCCAGAGCTGACCGAGCTGCGGCAGCGCCAGCTCCAGCTGCCCCCTGAGGTGCGCGTCGAGCCGCCCGCTGCCGTGGATGCGGTTGTCGCCCAGGCGCAGGTCGAGGCTCGGCACGTCCCAGGCGCCATCCGCGCCCTTCGCCTCGAGCAGCAGGCGCGCCCGCTGGCCGCGCAGCTGGCCGGTCAGGTCGGCAGCGGCGTCCAGCTGCAGACGGCCGTCGCGGTATTGACCCCGGCTCTTCAGCGGACCACCGAGGCGGCCGGCCAGCTCGGCGAGCCAGTAGGCGGGATCGAGGTCGCTCAGCTGCAGGTCGGCATTCCAGCCGAAGCCATCGGCGAAGCGCAGGCCGAGCACGCCCTGCACCCGCCCCTGGCCGGCGACCAGCCTGAGCTGCGGCAGGTGGAGCTGGGTAAAGTCGCCGCTCAGCGGGCTGGCCAGGCTGAAGGGACCGGCCGGCCCCTCGAGGGCGGCGTCGAAGTTGCCGAGATAACCACCGTCGCGGTAGGACAGCTCGCCGGTCAGGCGCTTGAGACTCACCGCCGGCTCAGCAATCGCTGGATAGAGCCGCCGCCAGGGGAAGTCCCGCCAGTCGATGCGCAGCTCGCCGGCCAGTCCCTCGCGCCAGTCCAGGCGGCCGGCCAGGTCGACGCGCTGCCTGTTGCCGGCATCCAGGCGGAGCGTCGCGAGCTCTGCGCCTTCGGCCGTCACCCGCCCCTGCAGAGCCAGCGCCACGGCACCGCCCTCGCCCGGCAGGCTGGCATCGCCCTTGACCGCATAGCCCTCCTGCAGGTCGCCGTCAAGGCTGAGTTCGAGCCGCTCCAGACGCAGGGTATCCGGCAGCCCGGCAGCCGCCTTGAAGCCGTCGGCGGTCAGGGTCAGGCTGGCCGGGACCTGCTCGGCGAGCGGCCGGAGATCGCCGCTCAGCCGTCCTGTCAGGTAACCCTGGCTGTCGGCCTGCAGCCGCAGGCGGTCCTGCAGATCGCCCTCCACCTGCAGGCTCAGCTCCCAGGACTGGCCCTCCGGTGCCGGCAGACGCAGGCTGCCGCTCGCCGTCAGCGCCCAGCCGGCCGTCGGCAGCAGGCGGCCCTGCAGGTCCAGCGCCAGCTCGTCGCGGCGGGCCTCCAGCGTATCGATGCGGATGCCTTCGGCGCTCCAGTGCGCCGCCAGATGCAGGCCCTGCGCCTGTTCGCCGCCGTTCAGCAGCAGGCGGCCGACCCGCACCTCGCCGAGGCGGATCTGCAGCGGCAGCTTCAGTTCCGGCAGTTGCAGCGGCCCGCCCGCCCCCTCGTCTTCGCCCGGCGGCAAGGTGAGGCTCACCTGCCCGGCCACCAGCCGGTCCACGCAGAGGGTCAGTCCCAGCAGGCAGGCCGGTCGCCAGGCGAACTCGACCTCGCTCAGCTCGACAGCCTGCCCGTCCTGCCGCCAGCTCAGCCGTCCGGCCTGCCAGCTGCCGGCGAGGCGCCCGGAGAAGTCCTCCACCAGCAGCCCCGGCACCTGATCGAGCAGCCAGCGGCTGCCGGCGCCCGTGCCGAGCAATCCACCCAGAACAGCCAATAGCAGCGCCAGCCCCAGCAGCAGGCCATACAACCCCAGTCTCAAGCCCTTCATAGCTCCGGCCCCATGGAGAAGTGCAGACGAAAACTGCCGTCGTCGAGGCCGTGGGCCACGTCCACCCGCAGCGGACCGACCGGCGACACCCAGCGCACGCCGAAGCCCACGCCGGTCTTGAGATCGGGCGAGGTCTCGGAATTGAAGGCGTTGCCCTGGTCGATGAAGGTGGCGATGCGCCATTTGTCGCGCAGCGCATACTGGTATTCCAGGCTGCCGGCGATCATGTAGCGGCCACCGATGTGGTCGCCGTCGGAGTTGGTCGGCGACAGCGTCTGGTACTCGTAGCCGCGCACGCTCTGGTCGCCGCCGGCGAAGAAGCGCAGCGACGGCGGCACCGTGGCGTATTCGTCGGTGAAGTTGCCGCCGACCTGCAACCGGCCGAGCAGGCGGTGGCGGCCGGCCAGGGTGGTCAGCCCCTTGAGCATCGCGGAGCTGTAGAGCAGGTTGGCGTCCGACAGCAGGCCCTCGCTCGCCGCGGCCATCTCCACCTGCAGGCGATAGCCGCGGCTCGGGTCGAGGGGATGGTCGCTGTTCAGGTAGGAATAGGCCACGCCCGGCAGCAGCAGGGTGCTCAGGCCGTTGTCGCTGCCGTAGCGGTAGTCCTCGCGCTGCCATTTCAGCGAGAACACCTGCTGCCAGCCGTTGTCCAGCCGGCGGTGCCACTCCGGGCCAACCTTGAGTAGCCGGCTGCGGGTGTCGGTGTCGGCCAGTTCCTCGTACTGATAGCCGCCGACGAAGCGCAGCTTGTCGGTCATCGGCGGGTCTAGGGGAATGTCGTACCAGAAGCCGACGTTCTGCTTGGGCTGCGACAGCTCCATTTCCGCGCCGTAGCTGTGCCCCTGGGGATTGGCCCAGTGGCGCGTCCAGTTGAGCCGCCCGCGCGGGCCGACGTCGGTGGAGAAGCCGGCGCCGATGCCGAAGCTGCGCGGCTTGCGCATGTGCAGCTGGACCAGCACCGGCACCACCTGGCCATTGACGCCGGCAGGGCTGGCGTCGACCCGCACGCCCTCGAAGTAGCCGCGCGCCTGGAGGTTCTGCTGCAGCCTGGCGATCAGCTCGGAGTCGTAGGGCGCGCCGGCCTCGAAGGGCACCATGCGCCGCATGAAGGCCTCGTCGAATGGCGTTTCGCCCTCGAAGACCACCTCGCCCAGCCGGTAGCGCGGCCCGCTGGCATAGACCAGCTCGATGTCGGCGACGCCGGCGGCCGGGTCGATGAACAGGCGCTGGCGGGTGAAGCGGCCGGCGAAGAAACCGAAGCGTGACGCCTGGTTCTGGATCAGCTTCTTGGCGCTCTCGTAGCGGCCGTGGTTGAGCTGGGCGCCAGGCCTGAGACGGCGGCCCTGCGGCACGCGGAACGCCTCGAGCTGCGCCGCCGGCCCCTCGATGCGGATCTCGACGCGGCGCAGGCGTACCGGCTCGCCGGGGAGCACGCGCAGGAGCAGGGTCGGCGGAGCGCCGGGACGGACCTCGCTGGAAATCTGCGCATGGTAGTAGCCGAGCGCCTCGGCCGCGCTGCGGGCCTGCGCCTCGGCGGCCGGGGCGAGACGGCGCAGGGCCTGCTCGTCGCGCTCGCCGAGTTCGCCGACATAACCCTCGATATTGGTTCGCAGGCTGGCGCGGGCCGGCTCGACCTGCACCTCCAGGCGGGCCTGGGCGAACACTGCAGAAGCGCAGAGCAGCAGGCCCAGAAACGTCCCTGTATGGATGAAAACTCTCATGGGCAAGGATGCTAGCACGGCTGTTCGAGCGCTCCGACCGCTCTTACCAAGCGTTTACACGGCACTCGCGTGCCGGTCAGGCATCCGTTTCCGCCAGCGGCTGCGGGCTGGGGTGAAAGAGGATGTGCTCGTGCACCGGTCCCAGCTCGACCAGACCGACCTCCTGATAACCCTGGCGCTGGAGGAACTCCAGATAGTGCGGATCGCCGGTGTCGAGCACGATGCCGCGCGAGTTGCTGTCGCCGACGCACCAGCGGTGCAGGGCCCCGAGCAGCTGTTCGCCGTAGTGCATGCCCTGGAACTCCGGACGCACGCCGATCAGCGGCAGCATGTGGTAGGCGCCCGGCGGCAGGCAGGCGATCACCGCCTCGTGGTAGTCCAGGTAGCGCCGGGTGCAGCGAAAGCCGGCGGTCAGCAGCATGCGCATCCGCCAGCTCCAGCTTTCAGTGATTTCCAGCCGGCGCTGCGGCGGGGAGATCAGCGCCACGCCGATCAGCCGCTCGCCGAGCAGCAGACCGAGCGCCGGCAGGTCGTCGGCGAAGTGGCGCGACAGCAGCTCGCGCACGGTGGCGCGCACCCGCTGGTCGTAGCCGGGCCGGTCGGCCTCGAACAGGTAGGAGAAGGTCGGCGTGCGGCGGTAGGCGTGGTAGAGCAGCGAGCAGGACTCGCGCAGGTAGCCCCCGTCGATGAGCCGGACTTCGGCAGGCGCGGTCATAGGCAGGGCCTCCTGGCAGCGGTTCGTTTCCCCTTCCTGCACGTTAGCACCGGGCTCCGGCAGCCGCCAGGCAGCTGGCCCGGCCGCGCGGTGATCGGCTAGCATGGCGGCCCCGCTTCGAACCGGCAGTCCCCCATGAAGATCGTCTCCTTCAACATCAACGGCCTGCGCGCCCGCCCGCACCAGCTCTCGGCACTCATCGACAAGCACCGGCCGGACGTGATCGGCCTGCAGGAAACCAAGGTCGCCGACGAGCAATTCCCCCGCGAGCAGATCGAGGCGCTCGGCTACCACGTGCACTACCACGGGCAGAAGGGCCACTACGGGGTCGCGCTGCTCTCCCGGCAGCCGCCGCTGGAGGTGCAGAAGGGCTTTCCCGAGGACGGCGAGGACTCGCAGAAGCGCTTCATCTGGGGCACCTACGCCGACGCCGGCGGGCAGCCGGTCACGGTGATGAACGGCTACTTCCCGCAGGGCGAAAGCCGCGCCCATCCGCTGAAGTTTCCCGCCAAGACGCGCTTCTACGCCGACCTGCAGGCCCTGCTGGAAAGCCGCTTCGCCCCCGACCAGCCCCTGGCGCTGATGGGCGACTTCAACATCGCCCCGGAGGACGGCGACATCGGCATCGGCGCGGAGAACGCCAGGCGCTGGCTGCGCACCGGCAAGTGCAGCTTCCTGCCGGAGGAGCGCGAATGGATGGCCAGGCTCAAGGGCTGGGGCCTGCAGGACAGCTTCCGCGAACTGCACCCGGAGGTCTGCGACCGCTTCAGCTGGTTCGACTACCGCAGCCGCGGCTTCGAGGACGATCCCCGGCGCGGCCTGCGCATCGACCTGATCCTCACCTCCCGCGCCCTGCGTCCGCGCCTGCGCCAGGCCGGCGTGGACTACGAACTGCGCGCCATGGACAAGCCATCCGACCATGCGCCGGTCTGGCTGGAACTCGACTGATCGCCGCAGACCGTGACCGGCTTCACAACTGGGCACACTGGTCGGCACCGTCGATCGACCGTCACATAACCGCAACCAAACAGACTTATTCTCGCGCGACCCTCCCCCCTGTGTAGTAAGAAGGTGCCCTTCCCATGTCGCGCGCCCTGCCTGTGCCTGCCCGATTCCCGCGAAGCCCTGCCCGTTCCCTGCTGATCGCCCTGCTCTGCTCCAGCCTGCCGTGGAGCGCGGGGGCTGCCCAGCCCAAGCCTGCCACGCCGTCCCCCGTGCTGCGCATCCAGGGTTCCAACACCATCGGTGCCGAACTCGGCCCGGCCCTGGTGGTCGGCCTGTTCGAGCAGCAGGGCCTGCGCGAGGTGCGTGTCGAGAACGGCGCGCAAGCGAACGAACAGCGGGTCGTCGGCCTGGATGCCCAGGGCCGCCAGGTGCTGGCGGAAATCAGCGCCCACGGCTCCAGCACCGGCTTCGCCGCTCTGCAGGACGGCAGCGCCGATCTCGCCGCCTCCTCGCGGCCGATCAAGGACAGCGAGGTCGCCGCACTGACGGCGCTGGGCGACCTGCGCAGCCCGGCGGCCGAGCAGGTGATCGCCATCGACGGCCTGGCGGTCATCCTCCATCCGGACAACCCGCTGCGCGCGCTCAGCCTCGAGCAGTTGGCCCGGGTGTTCGCCGGCGAGCTGAAGACCTGGGAAGAACTCGGCGGTCGCGGCGGCGCGATCCAGCTGTATGCCCGCGATGCCCAGTCCGGCACCTTCGACACCTTCAACGAACTGGTGCTCAA
Source organism: Azotobacter chroococcum (assembly GCF_004339665.1). Classification (GTDB taxonomy): domain Bacteria; phylum Pseudomonadota; class Gammaproteobacteria; order Pseudomonadales; family Pseudomonadaceae; genus Azotobacter; species Azotobacter chroococcum. The sequence goes on along the minus strand of NZ_SMMU01000014.1, from coordinate 4,100 downwards.
GCCCCAGGGCAAGACCCTCGCCATCGGCGCCAGGCGCTTCGAGTCGAGCAGCCAGCTGTCCGCCTCGGTCAGCCAGGATCCGGCAGGCATCGGCTTCATCGGCCTGCCCTACGTGCGCCAGGCCAAGCCCCTGGCGATCTCCTCCGGCGACTCCCGGCCGATGCCGCCCGAGCCCGCGCTGATCGCCACCGAGGACTATCCCCTGGCGCGGCGCCTGTTCCTCTACAACCCGCCGCAACAGCCCAGCGCTTGGACCAAGGCCCTGGTCGAGTTCGCCCACAGCCCGCGCGGCCAGGAGGTGGTCGCGAAGAACGGCTTCATCGCCCAGAAGGTACAGGCGGTACACGTCGCCCCCCACGCCGGCATGCCGCCGAGCTACCTGCAGCTGGCTCGCGAGGCCAATCGCCTGTCGGTGAACTTCCGCTTCCAGGAGGGCAGCGCCCTGCTCGACAACAAGGCCCTGCGCGATGTCGAGCGCGTGCTCGCCTACCTGCGCGAGAAGGGCAAGCTGGAGAATTCGGTGGTGCTGGTCGGCTTCGGCGATCCCAAGCAGGACAGCGAACGCAGCGCCCTGCTGTCGAAGCTGCGGGCAATGGCGGTGCGCCGCGAACTGGCCAAGGGCGGCGTGACCTTCCGCGAAATCACCGGCCTCGGCGACGCCCTGCCGGTGGCCGCCAACAGCGGCGAGGAAGGCCGGATCAAGAACCGCCGGGTCGAGGTCTGGGTGTACTGACTCCAGCGGCGGCGAGGCGCCCGCCCGGCGCCCCGCCCGAACCACTCAGCCGTTGCCGGCCTCCTCCGGCTCCTCGACCATCTCCAGGCTCAGCCCCTGCCAGGCGCTTTCCCCGCCTTGCTTGTCGGCGCCGGCTACCCCGCCGTCGCGGTGCAGCTTCAGCTGGAGGCGCACGTTGTTCGCCGAGTCGGCGTTCTTCAGCGCCTCCTCCTCGCCGATGGCGCCCTCGTTGACCAGCTCGATCAGCGCCTGGTCGAAGGTCTGCATGCCGAGGTTGCGCGACTTCGCCATGATCTCCTTGATCTCGGACAGCTCGCTGCGCTTGATCAGGTCGCGCACCGTCGGCGTGCCGAGCAGCACCTCCACAGCGGCCCGGCGCTTGCCGTCCTGGGTCTTGACCAGGCGCTGGGAGACGAAGGCCTTGAGGTTGTTGCCCAGGTCGTTGAGCAGCTGCGGGCGGCGCTCCTCGGGAAAGAAGTTGATGATGCGGTCCAGCGCCTGGTTGGCGTTGTTGGCGTGCAGGGTGGAAATCGCCAGGTGGCCGGTGTCGGCGAAGGCCAGGGCGTGCTCCATGGTCTCGCGGTCGCGGATCTCGCCGATCAGGATCACGTCCGGCGCCTGGCGCAGGGTGTTCTTCAGCGCGGCGTGGAAGCTGCGGGTGTCCACCCCGACCTCGCGCTGGTTGATGATCGACTTCTTGTGCCGGTGCACGTATTCCACCGGGTCCTCGATGGTGATGATGTGCCCGCCGCTGTTGCGGTTGCGGTAGTCGATCAGCGCCGCCAGGGAGGTCGACTTGCCCGAGCCGGTGCCGCCGACGAACAGCACCAGGCCGCGCTTCTCCATCACCACGTCGAGGAGGATCTTCGGCAGCTTGAGGTCCTCGAAGCGCGGGATGTCCAGCTTGATGTTGCGCGCGACGATGGACACCTCGTTGCGCTGCTTGAAGATGTTGATGCGGAAGCGGCCGATGTTCGGCAGGGAGATCGCCAGGTTCATTTCCAGCTCGCGCTCGAACTCGACGCGCTGCTCGGCATCCATCAACCCCTCGGCGATCTTCGCCACGGCGCCCGGCTGCAGCGGCTCCTGGCCGAGCGCCTTGAGCACGCCGTTGAACTTCGCGCAGGGCGGCGCGCCGGTGGACAGGTAAAGGTCCGAACCGTCCTGGGTAGCCAGGACTCTCAGCATCGATTGAATATCCATGGAATAAGTCCGCGAGGCATATGTCGTTCAAAATCAAACGGTTGTCAAACCGGCTCGCGGCACTCTAGCCAGCCCCTCCGATCTGGCACAATGCGCAGACTTCCAAGTTGAGGACTCCTTCTATGGCCAAAGCGATGGCACGTCACATTCTGCTCGGCAGCGAGGCCGAAGCCGCGCAGTTGAAGCAGCGCCTGGCCAGGGGCGAGGACTTCGCCCAGCTAGCCCGCCGCCATTCGCTCTGCCCCTCGGGCAAGCGTGGCGGCGACCTCGGCGAGGTCCGTCCGGGGCAGATGGTGCGCGCGATCGACCAGGTGATCTTCAGGAAGGCCCTGCGCGAGATCCATGGCCCGGTGAAGTCGCAGTTCGGCTATCACCTGGTGCAGGTGTTCTATCGCGACTGAGGGGCGCTGCCCGCCGCCTTTGGGGCGATCAGCGAACGCCTTTTCCGGTCAGGCGCTTCCAGCGCCGGCATTCGGGGACGAATCAATCATCCGCGAACCACTCATCGGTTGCGCCGCTCTCAAAATAGTTGTCTGATGACATACCTCACCAGAGCATCCAGCCCGGAAAACCCCAATGTCCCGCGAGCCTTCGGCACCGCCCGTCCAGGGCAACACCCTGCAGATCCTTTCCATCGTCTGCCTCACCTTTCTCGGCTTCATGAGCATCGGCATCCCCATGGCCGTCCTGCCGGGGCTGATCCACCACGACCTGGGCTTCAGCACCCTGATCGCCGGCCTGGTGATCGGCCTGCAGTACCTGGTCACCCTGCTGGTGCGCCCGTTTTCCTGCCGGGTGATCGACAGCGCAGGTCCCAAGCCGGCCCTGGTCTACGGGCTGATCGGCTGCGCCCTGGGCGGCCTGCTGATGCTGCTGGCCACGCTCTGGCCGGCCCTGCCGCTGCTCAGCCTGCTCGCCCTGGTGCTCAGCCGCCTGGTGCTGGGCGCGGCCCACAGCGTGCTTGGCGCCTCCGCGATCGCCTGGGGCATCGGCCAGGTCGGCAGCGCGGGTACCGCCCGGGTGATCTCCTGGAACGGCATCGCCAGCTATGGCGCGATCGGCCTGGGTGCGCCGCTCGGGGTCTGGCTGGTGGAGCGCTACGGCCTGCCCTGGATGGGCGCCAGCGTGCTGCTGATCGCCCTGTGCGGACTCGCCCTGGCCTGGCGCAAGGCGGGCGTGCCGGTGGTCGTCGGCGAGCGGCTGAGCTTCATGAGCGTGCTCGGACGGGTCAGCCCCTACGGCCTGACCATGGCCCTGGGGACCCTCGGCTACGGCACCATCGCCGCCTTCATCACCCTCTACTACGACAGCCGCGGCTGGTCTTGGGCGGCATACGCGATGACCGCCTTCGGCCTGAGCTTCATCGCCGCCCGCCTGCTGTTCGCCCAGGCGATCGACCGTCTCGGCGGCTACCGGGTGGGCATCGTCTGCCTGCTGGTCGAGGGCGGCGGCCTGCTGCTGCTCTGGGCGGCGCCCGGCCCGCTCTCGGCCATGCTCGGCGCGGGGCTGAGCGGCTTCGGTTTCTCGCTGGTGTTTCCCGCCCTCGGCGTGGAAGCGGTGAAAAGCACACCGGCATCGAACCGCGGGGCGGCGATCGGCGCCTATTCGCTGTTCCTCGATCTGGCGCTGGGCGTCGCCGGCCCGCTGATCGGCCTGCTGATCGGCAGCCACGGCTTCCGCTCGATCTTTCTGGTCTGCGCGCTGGCCTCCTTCCTGGGCCTTGGCCTGACCCTGGCCCTGCAGTACCGCAGCACCCGTCAACCCAGCGAAGCCGAGACGGAACTGGCGACGGTCGAGGTGGATTAGCGCCCCAGCCGACCGGAAAGCCTCAGTGCCGCCGCTCCGGCCGCGCCAGTCCCAGCTTCTCGATGCGGGCTGAAGTTGAACTGGGGACAGCAGGGCTTCAGGTAAGTGGCATTGCCCGGCGTCGCCGCCTCGACGGTGCCCGGCATGACGAGGCCAGCCACCGAAGTTGCCAGCACAAGGGCCCGCATATCGAAGATCCGGCGGCATCGAGCGCTGCGCACCGTCGGACGTGCAGGATCATTATTGTTCATCTGAAGCTTTCCCTAGGTTCTGTTGACGTATCAGCGTAGCCATAGCAGAGCAGCCGCAAAGGCCAGCATTCCCTTGAAATGGCTGGCCTTCTTCTCATAACGTGTGG
>NZ_SMMU01000013.1 GCF_004339665.1 Azotobacter chroococcum | reverse complement strand
AATTGCTTGATTCAACTTGTTAAAGAGCGTTTCGCTTGAGCCTTTCGTCTCAACCGAGGCCGCGCATTCTACAGCAGCCTTCGAACCTGTCAAGCGCTTCGATGAACTTTCCTTCACCGCCACCGCCTGCCTTGCCAACCCTCCAGAACCTGCAGCCAACCCCTTGATTTTCAAGGGTTTACGCAGCTCCTGCTGAGGAAGTGGGGCGCATTATAGGGCGTTAACTTTCGGCGTCAACAGTTTTATGAGCCCTCGTTTGCCTCGCCGCCGAGGGATACCCACAAAACCACCTCAGCCCCAAGATGCCGCTCAGGAGCAAACAAACAGAGCGGCATCACCTGAAAAATCCAAGCTTTGTGCCTAAATGCTCACGCAGAAAGCTCTACCAGCAACCTGTTCAGCCGTTGCACGTAATCAGCCGGGTCCCTCAGGACATCGCCTGCCGCCAACGCCGCTTGATCGAAGAGGATGCGCGAGAGGTCGGTGAAACGATCTTCATCGGCCTCGGAGTCCAATTTTAGTATCAGCGGATGCACGGGATTGATCTCGAAGATTGGCTTGGAGTCCGGCACCTTCTGCCCGCTGGCTTCGAGGATCTGGCGCATTTGTAGGCCAAGATCCTGTTCGCCAATAGCCAAGACCGCTGGCGAGTCGGTCAGGCGATGCGACACCCGCACCTCGACCACCTGCTCGCCCAGTACCACCTTCAGGCGCTCAATCAGCCCTTCTTTCGCCTTGGCGACTTCGTCCTGGGCCTGTCTCTCCTCTTCAGTGTCCAGCTTGCCGAGATCCAGATCACCGCGAGCAACATCGACGAACTGCTTGCCATCGAAGTCGGTGAGATATCCCATTAACCACTCGTCGATACGATCGGTCAGCAATAGCACCTCAATCCCTTTCTTGCGAAAGATTTCCAGGTGGGGACTGTTTTTTACTTGAAGGTAACTTTCGCCCGTGAGGTAGTAAATCTTGTCCTGCCCCTCACGCATCCGCTCCACGTAATCTGCCAAGGCAACACCCTGATCGCCAGACTCCTCTCTAGTAGAGGCAAAGCGCAGAAGACCCGCGACGCGCTCTCTATTGGCAAAATCCTCCGCCGGCCCCTCCTTGATCACCTGGCCGAAAGCCTTCCAAAAGCCCTTGTATTGTTCCGGCTCGCTCTTCGCCAGCTTTTCCAGCATATCCAGCACCCGCTTGGTCAGCGCTGACTTCATCGAATCGATGACGGGGTCCTTCTGCAGAATTTCACGAGACACATTCAGCGACAAGTCATTGGAGTCCACCACCCCCTTGATAAAGCGCAAGTACAGGGGCAGAAATTCGTCGGCTTGGTCCATGATGAACACGCGCTGCACATAAAGCTTCAGCCCTTTGGGCGCATCGCGGTGATAGAGATCAAAGGGAGCGTGACTCGGCACATAAAGCAGCGAGGTGTACTCCAGCTTGCCCTCAACCTTGTTGTGGCTCCAAGTCAGCGCGTCTTGGAAATCATGGGCGACATGCTTGTAGAACTCTTGATACTCGTTGTCTTGGATTTCGCTACGAGGACGGGCCCACAAAGCACTGGCCCGGTTTACGGCTTCCCAATCGGTTGCGGCCGGGCTGTCTTTCTCATCGCCAAAACTTTCTTTGGGCAGTTCGATGGGCAAAGCGATATGGTCGGAGTACTTTCTGACAATGTTGCGCAAACGCCACCCATCGGCGAACTCCTCTTCGCCGCTTTTCAGGTGCAAGACAATCTTGGTACCACGTTCGGGCTTTTCGACTGTCGCAATTTCAAACTCACCCTCGCCCCGCGACACCCAGTGCACGCCCTCACTGGCTGGTAGACCAGAGCGCCGGCTGAATACCTCGACCTTTTCAGCAACGATGAAAGCAGAATAGAAGCCCACACCAAACTGGCCAATCAGGTGAGAGTCCTTCTTCTGATCACCCGAGAGACTCCTCAGGAAATCGGCTGTCCCGGATTTGGCGATGGTTCCCAGGTGGAGGACCGCATCCTCGCGACTCATACCAATACCATTATCCTCGAGCGTGATAGTCTTGGCGCCCTTATCAAAACTGATGCGAATCTTCAGCTCCGCATTGTTCTCAAGCAGCTCAGGCTTGGACAGAGCCTCGAAACGCAATTTGTCGGCCGCATCGGAGGCATTGGAAATCAGCTCGCGGAGAAAGATTTCCTTATTGGAATAAAGCGAATGAATCATCAGATGAAGCAGTTGCTTCACCTCGGCCTGGAAGCCCAGCGTTTCTTTTTGAGTTTCCACACTCATGGTCGTCTGACTCCACACAGATGGCATATGCCGAAAGCCCAGTGATCCCCTACAAATGGGGCATCGAGACAAGATTTCAAGTAGCCAACTGGACCATGTAGGCAAAACCTCAGGGATCCAGCAACTCGATCGACTGGATGCTCTGCGGACTGAGCTTGTAGCTGGCGCTCCCTCCGCCCCCCAGACGGCGCTGAATGACGAGATAGCCATCCCCATCAATTCCCATAAATACCCCTTCAGCAGCCCCTCCTTGTACCGTGACGATACGCATGCGCAACTGCTGAAACTCAGCCGGACTAAGTTGAAGACGCTGCAAGGAGAAGCCCCGCCTTTTATCGACTGACTCCAGAGCTGGGCTCGAGTGGGGCTTGACACCAGCGGTACCTGCTGGCTCTTCGCTAGCCGCAGGCAGCGCAGGGAATCGATCCCCCTCGACCTGCCAGCCACGCAACTCATCCTTGCCCATATTCACCAGAAAATGGTGAGCCTTGTCATTGATAAAAGCCGCAACATCAATCTCCAAATGCCTGGATGGCAATGAAACACGGGAAAGGCCATACAGTTGTACTGCATCAGTTACGAAACGGCGCGCCAAGTAATCCCGGATCACATAGGCGAGAGTCTCTTCTGAGTCAAAGTGGAGATTGACTTTCCCGTCACGATAACGCAGTCGACTGGCAAACAACTCCACCCGACCAGTCAGGCTCGTTCGGAACTGCCTCGGCAAGACCAAATGAAAGCTACCAACCAACAGATTTGGCGCCTGAGGCTCAAGATCAAGATGCAGGGTATACCCTCGAACAAGGTGCTGATTTACCGGCTGGGTCAAATTGGAAGCTGACCGACTGATTTCAATCAGTGGTAACCGGCCCTGATCTTCAGGCAATATGTTGATATGCACTGGACCAGATGATGCACTGGGCAGATGAATTCTAATCTCTTGCTGCATAGAAGCGACATTGCGCTCACGTAGCGTCAGCACGCTCCCGATTAACTCGCCCTCTTGGGGAATGAAAGGGTGCCCGTTGAGCTCGCCACGCAGTTGTATCCTTAGTTCGGACGCAGGCTCTCTATTGACTTCTGAGTTAAGCCAACTTAGTTGGAGGATTGCCTCCAGGCGCTCGCTATCGTGGTTAGCCAGCATAGCGAAACCGACCACCAGAGGAATGAAGCCGAAAGCCATCAATGTCACTGGGCTGAAAGACTTTTGCCACTTGAATAGCACGAAGACCAGAGTCATCGGCGGCAGCAAGCTTCCCAGCCCCCAGAACAGACTCACGGAAAAAGCCCGCCTAATCAACCAAGTCAACCCGCCAATAATCAATAGCAAGCCTCCCAGGATTAGCAGCTCATCCATTTGACATTCCTATTCAAAAACCTGCCTCAGGCCGTCCGTTCGAGTTGGCGCCCTTACAGCGCGCACCATACCGGGCCTTGACTCTGCAATCCAGCTATGAATTCCTACTTTGTAATAACCATCGCATCCATGCACCGACTCTGAAAAGGCCAGAATATTGCCTTTTATAGTCCAGCCATCGAACTGGGGAGTAGCTAAGCGGATAAGGTAGCTACGTCGCCGTAGCCACTCCCCTAAAACTGAACCGCCCCGGGTTTCCCGGAGGTTCCAACTCTTGAGAGGATGGAGCCATGAAGATAGCGACGAAGTATTCCCCTGAAGTTCGGCAGCGGGCGGTTCGTATGGTGCTCGAACATCAGGACGAGCACGAGCCGCAGTGGGCGGAGATCAATTCCATCACGGCGAAGATCGGCTGCACGGCCGAGACGCTGCGCCGCTGGGTGAGACAGGCCGAGCGCAATACTGGACTGCGTGAGGGACAGACGACGCCAGAGCGTGAACGGATCAAGGCGCTCGAGCGGGAGGTGCGTGAGCTCCGCCAAGCCAACGAGATCCTGCGCAAGGCCTCAGCCTATTTTGCCCAGGCGGAGCTCGACCGCCGCCTCAAGCCATGAAGGCATTCATCGATGAGCACCGCGAGCTCTACAGCGTCGAGCCGATCGCAAGGTATTGCCGATCGCCCCATCGACGTACCGCCAACATGCCGCTCGGCGCACCGAGCCCAGCCGGCTATCGCTCCGTGCGCAGCATGACGGGCATCTGCGCAGGCATATCCAGCGGGTCTGGGAGGAGAACCTCCGGGACTATGGGGCACGCAAGGTCTGGCGGCAGTTGCGGCGCGAAGGCATTGCCGTGGCTCGCTGCGCGGTGGAACGACTGATGCGGCGGATGGGTCTGCAAGGCGTGGTGCGTGGCAAGCCGGTCAAGACCACGATCAGCGACAAGACCACGTCCTGTCCGTTGGATCGCGTCAACCAGCAGTTTCGGGCCGAGCGCCCGAAAGCGCTGTGGGTGTCGGACTTTACTTATGCCTCTACCTGGCAGGGCTTCGTCTACGTAGCCTTCATCATCGACGTGTTCGCCCGGCGCATCGTCGGCTGGAAGGTATCCAGCTCGGCTCGGACAGACTTCGTGCTCGATGCCCTGGAGCAAGCCCTGTACGCCCGCCGCCCCGTCAGCCAGGGCGGCCTGATCCACCATAGCGACCGAGGGGTGCAGTATGTATCGATCCGCTATACCGAGGCCTGGCCGAGGCTGGTATCAAGCCGTCCGTAGGTAGCGTGGGCGACTCTTATGACAATGCCCTGACCGAGACCATCAACGGACTCTACAAGGCCGAGGTAATCCATCGCCAGTCCTGGAAGAACCGGGAAGTGCTGGAACTGGCCACGCTGGCCTGGGTGGATTGGTTCAACCACCGGCGGCGGCTGGAGCCGATCGGCAACGTACCTCCGGCCGAGGCCGAAGCGGCTTATTATCGACAACTCGACGAGTCCGCCAGGGTGGCGTGACTCACACCAACGAGCCTCCGGAATTCCCGGGGCGGTTCACCTCTGATCGGAATCGGTTTCAGGCGTCGATGGAGTGGGAGTCGGGGTGGGCACCGGGGTGCTCTGGCTGGGTTCTAATGGCCTATCCTCGGTAGCCGGGCTCGGTGGTGGGCTGGCGGGAGTGGCTGGTGCTGTTACCTTGTCGTCCTTCGAGGAGTCACAGGCTGCTAGGCCCATGGTAGCTGCCAGTAGAATGGCGTAAGCAAAGGATTTGTGCATGGCGATCTCCTTGATGAGCGATTCACGCTAATCCGTTCGAGCACTCCGGCTCGATGAAGTTCAATGTACGAGTATGTGCGGCGGGCAGCGGCAATGGGTTCATGGCCTGCGAGCCGCTGTGACCGAACGCAGGACCCGCGCGGACTGGGCGCATTTCGGCCGGGCTATCGCCGGCGCCTACCCCGATGCCGAGCGCATCACCCTGGTCATGGACAACCTCAACACCCACAGTGCAGCCTCGCTGTACGATCCGGCCGGCCTCGCGATCCAATATTTGTTCGCCAGGGAAAAGCGACTCGATTTATGGGAGAGGCTAACTACAATCACTGAACGTGGAATCAACAGCCCTGCCTGGCATGGAGAAAGCCGTCCCACTGCCACGTGTGATGATCGCTTGTGCTCATGGATAGGCATTTCTGTATGGATACGCTGAATAATGTTTCAGACTTTTACCTATTGGTCCGCGTCATCGAAGCCGGTGGCTTCACGGCAGCTGCAGCGGAAACCGGTATTCCGCGCTCACGTCTGAGCCGGCGCATCATCGAACTTGAACAGCGATTGGGGGTACGCCTGCTGAACCGCAGTACGCGCAGCTTCGCCATGACCAGTACTGGCGAGCAGGTGTACCGGCATGCATTGGGCATACTGGCCGCCACCGAAGCCGCCGAGGGAGCCGCGCGGGAAGTGCAAGGCGGCCCGTCCGGACTGATTCGCCTGGCTGTTCCCAGCCTGCTGCAGGAAGTGCTGGGAGAACTTCTGCTCAGCTTTTCGAGCAGCCAGCCGAAGGTAAGGCTCGCCTTGGGACTGCACAACAACCACACCGAACTGTCGCTGCAACGCCACGACCTGCTGCTCTACCTGGAAGGACAACCACCGGACAGCGCCGATATCGTTGCGCACCCCATTGGTCAGGTCCACTTCGTCACCGTTGCCAGTCCGGAACTCTGCAAACGCCTGGGCCACCTTCGGCATCCCGACGAACTGGACGACCGGAACTGCCTTGGGTTTGGTCCTCCACAGGCCATCCGCCCCTGGCTGCTGCGCAACGCCGCGCCACGGCTGCTGCGCCAGGCCTGTTTCAGCAGCGACAACCTGCCTCTGCTCCTCGACGCGGCGCGCCAAGGTCTCGGCCTGGCCCATCTGCCGTTCTATGCCTGTGCCGGAGACCTGGCCAGTGGCCGTCTGGTCAGGCTGTTCGAAGCCCATGAGCCGCCGGCCCTCCCCCTGCTGGCGCTCACGCCACCGCATCGAGCCATGACGCCTGCCATTCGTGCCCTGATCCAATTCATCAGATCGAACCTGGAAGAGCTCCAGGAGCGAGGAATCCTTCTGGCAAGCTAATCCACGGGGCTCAGCCAGCCGCCTCAGACTAGCTGAGCCCCTTGCAGAACCTCTGGAAAACGAGTCTCCCCCAACAACCTGCAAGCCCTCTACTTTCTCACCCTCAGCCTTCCCTCTCCGCCTCGCGCTGCTGCAGCTGCCACATCTGCGCATAGCGGCCATCCCGCGCCAGCAGATCCCCGTGACTGCCACGCTCGGCGACCCGCCCGCCATCCATCACCAGAATCTGGTCGGCGTTCATCACCGTGGACAGGCGATGGGCGATGACGAGGGTGGTGCGGCCGAGCTGGATACGCTCGAGTTCGGCCTGAATGGCCCGCTCGGACTGGGAGTCCAGCGCCGAGGTGGCTTCGTCGAAGATCAGGATGCTCGGGTTCTTCAGGATCGCCCGGGCGATGGCCACGCGCTGCTTCTCGCCTCCGGAGAGCTTCAGGCCGCGCTCGCCTACCTGGGTGTCGTAGCCATCCGGCAGGCTCTGGATGAACTTGTGGATGTGCGCGGCACGGGCAGCGGCCTCCACCTCCTCGCGGCTGGCTTCCGGGCGGCCGTAGCGGATGTTGTAGAAGATGCTGTCGTTGAACAGCACGGTGTCCTGGGGAACGATGGCGATGGCCCCCCGCAGCGAGGCCTGGGTCAACTGGCGGATATCCTGACCGTCGATGAGGATGCGCCCGCCGTCGACGTCATAGAAGCGGTAGAGCAGCCGGGCCAGGGTCGACTTGCCCGAGCCCGAGTGCCCGACCACCGCCACGGTACCGCCCGCCGGGATCTCGAAGTCCACGTCGTGAAGGATCTGCCGGCGCGGATCGTAGCCGAAGCGCACCGCCTCGAAGCGCACACTCGGCCGGCTGGCGACCAGCGGCCTGGCATCCGGCGCGTCCTGCACGTCCTGGCGCTCGTCGAGCAGGCCGAACAGACGCTCCATGTTGGTCAGCGCCTGCTTCACCTCGCGGTACATCATGCCGAGCAGGAACAGCGGCGCGGAAAGCTGCAGCAGGTAGGCGTTGACCAGCACCAGGTCGCCGACCGTCATGCTGCCGTCCACCACCCCAGCGGCGGCCAGCCACATCATCGCGGTGACACCGACGGCCACCAGCGTGGTCTGGCCGAGGTTGAGCACGGCCAGGCTGGTGGTCGCCTTGACCTTGGCGTTCTCCAGATGGCGCAGGTTCTCGTCGTAGCGTGCCGCCTCGTGCGCCTCGTTGTTGAAGTACTTGACCGTCTCGTAGTTGAGCAGCGAGTCGACCGCCCGCTCGTTGGCGCGGGTATCGGCCTCCACCGAGGCGCGGTAGTAGCGGGTGCGCCACTCGGTGATGGCAAAGGTCCAGCCCCCGTAGGCCAGCAGGGTAGCCAGGGTGATGGCCGCGAAGCGCCAGTCGTAGGCCCAGACCAGCACCGCGGTGACCAGCAGCACCTCCAGCAGGATCGGCACGATCGAGTAGAGCGTCCAGTCGAGCAGCTCGGCGATGGCGCTGCCGCCGCGCTCCACATCGCGGGCCACGCCGCCGGTGCGCCGGCCCAGATGGAATTTCAGGCTGAGCCCGTGTAGGTGGCGGAACACCTTGAGGGTCACCTGCCGTGAGGTCCGCGCCATGACCCGGGCAAACACTACCTGGCGCAGCTCGGTGAACAGGCTGACGCCGATCCGCGAAGCGCCGTAGGCCAGCAGCAGGCCGACCGGCAACAGCAGCAGGCTGGGCTCGACGTTGAGAGTGTCGACGATCTGCTTGAGGACGATCGGAACCAGCAGGTTGATCAGCTTGGCGACGAACACCAGGCCCAGCGCCAACAGGATGCGCCACAGATAGGGGCGCAGGTAGGGCAGCAGATCGGCGATCACCGCGAACTCGCCGCGCGCTTCACGGGCGCGCCGCAGCGGGGCGACCTCGGAGGCCGGATGGTCTTGGCTCATGGGGAACTCTCTTGACGGCTGGGCCGGCTGACACAAAAACCTGATTTCGAGCCGCTCATGCTGGCTTGTACGACAGACCGCCGCAACATTTTGCAACGAGCACTGCAGCCGGTCGGCAGAGGGGAACCCCAGCCCACACCCTGACGGTCTACCGCATGCCGGCCTTGGCATACCGGCCGGATCAGGGCAGCAGCAGGCGTGATGTCCAGCCTGGAACCGACCTCTTCGCCAGTCCCTTCGCCCCAGGAGCAGCCACCGATGCCTGACCCGGCCTCCGCGCAAAGCGCCCTCTCCTCATCCGTTTCCCTCATGGAGCGCTTCCAGCGCATCCGCGCCGCCAGCGAGTCGATCTGCGCGCCGCTGCAGATCGAGGACTACGTCATCCAGAGCATGCCCGACGTGAGCCCGCCGAAATGGCACCTGGCCCACGTCAGTTGGTTCTTCGAAGCCTTCGTGCTGCTGCCCTTCCTGCACGGCTACCGGGTGTTGGACGAGGCCTACGACCACCTCTTCAACTCCTATTACGAGACCCACGGCCAGCCCTTTCCCCGCGCCAGTCGCGGGCTGCTCTCGCGCCCCGGGGTGGCCGAGGTCTATCGCTATCGCCAGCATATCGATGCGGCCATGGGCGAGCTGCTCGCCCGGCCGCCGGTGGAGCATGCCGCGGAAATCGCCCGTCGCGTCGAACTGGGTCTGCAGCACGAGCAGCAGCACCAGGAACTGCTGCTCATGGACATCCTTCACATCCTCGCGCAGAACCCGCTGCGACCGGCCTATCGCAGCGACCTGCGCCCGGGCTCCGGGCAACTGCCGGACGAGCCGCACTGGCGAGACTATCCCGGCGGGCTGCAGCAGATCGGCCACGGCGGCGAGGGCTTCGCCTTCGACTGCGAGACGCCGCGGCACCGCCAGTTCCTCGAGGGCTTCCGCCTGGCCAGCCGGCCGGTGAGCTGTGCCGACTATCTCGCCTTCATCAGTGATGGCGGCTATGCCCGTCCGGAACTCTGGCTGGCCGATGGCTGGAGCCTGGTCCAGCAGGCCGGCTGGCGCGCGCCGCTGTACTGGCAGCGCACAGACGGCCGCTGGCTGGAAATGACCCTGGGCGGCCTGCATCCACTCGACCTGCAGGCGCCGGTCTGCCACATCAGCTTCTACGAGGCCGACGCCTATGCCCGCTGGGCCGGCGCCCGCCTGCCCAGCGAGGCGGAATGGGAAATAGCCGCCAGCGACCTGCCGATCACCGGCAACTTCCTCGAAAACGACCATCTGCACCCGGTTGCCGCCCCGCAGGCCGCCGCCATGTCTCAGTTGTACGGCGACGTCTGGGAGTGGACCGCCAGCGCCTACCGCCCCTACCCGGGCTTCCGGCCGTTGCCGGGAAGCCTCGGCGAATACAACGGCAAGTTCATGTGCGGGCAGATGGTCCTGCGTGGCGGCTGCTGCGTCACCCCGCAAGCGCATATCCGCGCCACCTACCGCAACTTCTTCTATCCAGCCATGCGCTGGCAATTCGCCGGGCTGCGCCTGGCCAAGGAGGCTTGAGCGTGCCCCTTTCCGTCCATTTTCATGATCAGCGCCCGCAGGCTGCCGGTCGCTCCCTGCGCGAGGAAGTACTCGCCGGCTTCGCCGAACGACCCAAGACGACGCCACCGAAGCTTTTCTACGATCGCCGCGGCTCCGAACTGTTCGAACAGATCTGCCGGCAGCCCGAGTACTACCCGACGCGTACCGAGGAACTGATCCTCGCCCACGCCGCCCACGACATCGCCGAGATCGCCGGTCAGGACGCCAGTCTGGTGGAGCTGGGCAGCGGCGCGAGCCGCAAGGTGCGCCTGCTGCTGGAAGCCATGCACCCCGCCAGCTACCTGGGTATCGACATTTCAGAGGACTTCCTGCGCACCAGCACCCAGCGCCTGGCGGCCGACTATCCCTGGCTGGAGGTGCATGCCGCCTGCGCCGACTTCTCCCGGCCGATGAGCCTGCCGGACGGCTTCGGCGGCGAACACCCGCTGGCCTTCTTTCCCGGCTCCAGCATCGGCAACTTCGATCCCGAGGAAGCCCAGGCCTTTCTCGCCAACCTCCACGAGCTGCTGCCGGAGGGAGGCGGCCTGCTGATCGGCGTCGATCTGCTGAAGGACCGGGAAGTACTGGAGGCGGCCTACAACGACCGGGCCGGGGTCACCGCAGCCTTCAACCTGAACCTGCTGGAGCGCATCCGCCGCGAGCTGGACAGCGACATCGAGCCGGGCACCTTCGTCCACCGCGCCTTCTTCAACCAGGCCGACTCGCGGATCGAGATGCATCTGGTCAGTGACCGTGCGCAGGACGTGGAGATCGAGGGCGAGCGCTTCCACTTCACCGCCGGTGAAAGCCTGCACACCGAGAACTCCTACAAGTACAGCGCCGAGAGCTTCCGTGCCCTGGCCGGCCGCGCCGGCTTTTGCGCCCTGGCCCTGTGGACCGACCCGCAGGCGCTGTTCAGCGTGCATTACCTGCAGCGGGCGTGAGGCGAACTCACTCCGCCGGCGGCGTGCGGCGCTTGAGCGGCGCCAGGCCGTCCTGGCTGACCAGGGACGGGCCCGCGGGCTTGCGCCGCGGGGCGGCCTTGGTGGCTGGCTTCTTGCCACCCTTCTTGTCGTCGGTCTTTTTCTTCTTGGTGCCGGCGGCCTTGCCGGAGGCCTTGAGGTTCTTCGGGCCCTGGTAGCTGCCCTTGAGCTCCTTGATGACGCGCCGCTCGAAATGCTGCTTGAGGTAGCGCTCGATGCTCGACATCAGGTTCCAGTCGTTGTGGCAGATCAGCGAGACCGCCAGGCCCTCGGCGCCGGCCCGGCCGGTGCGGCCGACGCGGTGCAGGTACTCGTCGCCGGAGCGCGGCATGTCGAAGTTGATCACCAGATCCAGGCCCTCCACGTCCAGCCCGCGTGCCGCCACGTCGGTAGCCACCAGCACCTTGGTGCCGCCCTGCTTGAGCCGCTCGATGGCCAGCTTGCGCTCCTTCTGGTCCTTCTCGCCGTGCAGGACGAACGCCTTCTGGCCGGCGGCGACCAGATGCCCGTAGAGCCGGTCGGCCTGGACGCGGGTGTTGGTGAAGACGATCGCCTTGCAGTAGCTCTCGTGCTCCAGCAGCCAGTGCACCAGCTGCTCCTTGTGCGCCGGATCGTCCGCCGTGACGATCTGCTGACGGATGGTTTCGGAGAGATCGCTGACCGCATTGAGCATCAGGTGCTGCGGATCGCGCAGCACCTTGGCGACCATCTCGCGCAGCCCGGAACCGCCGGTGGTGGCGGAGAACAGCAGGGTCTGCCGGCGGTTGGCGCACTCCTCGACCAGGCGCTGCACGTCCTCGGCGAAGCCCATGTCGAGCATGCGGTCGGCCTCGTCGAGCACCAGCACTTCCACTTCCTTGAGATCGAGATGACCGGCGTTCAGATGCTCGATCAACCGCCCCGGCGTGGCGATCAGGATGTCCGGCACCTTGCGCAGCAGCGCCGCCTGAACCTTGAAGTCCTCGCCGCCGGTGACCAGCCCGGACTTGATGAAGGTGAACTGCGAGAAGCGCTCGACCTCCTTGAGGGTCTGCTGCGCCAGCTCGCGGGTCGGCAGCAGGATCAGCGCGCGGATGGTCACCCGCGGCCGGGCATCGCCGATCAGGCCGTTCAGCAGGGGCAGCACGAAGGCCGCGGTCTTGCCGCTGCCGGTCTGGGCGATCACCCGCAGGTCGCGCCCCTCCAGGGCCGGCGGAATCGCCGCCACCTGCACCGGCGTGGGCTCGACGAAATTCAGTTCGGCCAGCGCCTTGAGCAGGCGTTCGTGCAGGGCGAATTGGGAAAACACGGGGCTACCTCGATCGGACGGATGAAACGGCTGCATAGCCTAGCGTGACTCGCGGCGGAACACCCGTCCGGAGTGCGAAATGTTGCGCAGCTTCGGATGGCCAGCTTGACGGCGCAGCGGCGCCCTGGCTGCAATGGCTGGCACTGCGCCCCTTGGCGCCCACGAGAGCAACACGACATGCGCAAGACTTCCCGCCTGCTGGCGGTCGCCGCCAGCCTGACCTTCGCCGCCGCCGCCCACAGCGCCCCTCCCGCGGACAAGGGACACCATCAAGGCAATCATCATCACGGCGACAGCGACCTGTCGGTCAGGGTGCAAGCCCCCACCATCGACATCGGCCAGGTACGCATCGTGCTCGGCGAGAACCGCCGGCTGATCGGCGATGCCCAGCCGCTGCCGCCCGGTATTCGCAAGCAACTGGCCCGCGGCAAGCCGCTGCCGCCCGGCATCGCCAGGAACTTCGACAGCCGCCTGACCAGCCAGCTGCCCCGCTACGACGGCTACGAGTGGCGCCAGGCGGGCACCGACGTGGTGCTGGTGACCCTCGCCACCGGACTGATCTACGAAGTCCTCCACGACGTGCTCCACTGAGCCGCCACCCGCCGGCCCGGCGGGGAGTCAGGCCACCCCGGCCAGCTTCTCCTTGGCCCGGGCCAGGCCCTTCTGCAGAAAATCGCCGCCCATGTTCAGCCCTTCGGCGTGGATGAAGCTGACGTCGTGGATGCCGATGAACCCCAGCGCCTGGCGCAGGTAGGGCTCCTGGTGATCCAGGGGACTGCCCGAATAGATGCCGCCGCGGGCGGTCAGCACGAAGGCGCGCTTGCCGGTCAGCAGACCCTGCGGCCCGTTTTCGGTGTACTTGAAGGTCACCCCGGCGCGCAGCACGTGGTCGAGCCAGGCCTTCAGGGTGCTGGGAATGGCGAAGTTGTACATGGGCGCGGCGAGCACCAGCACATCGGCGCCGAGCAGTTCCCCGGTCAGTTGCTCGGAACGCGCCAGCGCCGCCTGCTCCGCCTCGCTCTGCTGCCCGGCGGGCTTGGTCCAGCCGCCCAGCAGCTCGATGTCCAGATGCGGCACCGGCTCGTTCGCCAGATCGCGCACGACGATCTCGTCGTCCGGGTGCGCCGCCCTCCAGTTGGCGAGGAACTCGGCGGTGAGCTGGCGGGAAACCGAACCTTCCTTGCGGGCGCTGCTTTCGATGACCAGAACACGGGACATGGGATTCTCCTTGGGTTGTGCGGGTCGATGGAGACAGGGTAGAAAGGAACAGACCGATAAAAAAGCGCAAAAACCCGCTCTGAATCATCGATAAAATCGATACCTACTCCAGACACGACAGCCCCCCTGTAGGAGCCAGCTTGCTGGCGATCAACCATGTATCGCCAGCAAGCTGGCTCCTACGGGATGACAAGGCAGAGGAAATCCCCATGAAAGCCCCCCGCGTCACCCTGGACCAATGGCGCACCCTGCAGGCGGTGGTCGATCACGGCGGCTTCGCCCAGGCCGCCGAGGTGCTGCACCGTTCGCAGTCCTCGGTCAGCTACACGGTCGCGCGCATGCAGGAGCAGCTCGGCGTGCCGCTTCTGCGCATCGAGGGGCGCAAGGCGGTGCTGACCGAGGCCGGCGCCGTTCTGCTGCGCCGCTCGCGGCAGCTGGTCAAGCAGGCCAGCCAGCTGGAAGACCTCGCCCATCACATGGAACAAGGCTGGGAGGCCGAAGTGCGTCTGGTAGTCGACGCCGCCTACCCGACCCTGCGCCTGGTCCGCGCGCTGACCGCCTTCATGCCGCAGAGCCGCGGCTGCCGTGTGCGCCTGCGCGAGGAAGTGCTCTCCGGCGTCGAGGAAGTACTGCTGGAAGGCGCTGCCGACCTGGCGATCTCCAGCCTGAGCATTCCCGGCTACCTGGGCAGCGCGCTGAGCGAGGTGGAATTCGTCGCCGTCGCCCATCCCGACCATCCGCTGCATCGCCT
Organism: Azotobacter chroococcum; assembly: GCF_004339665.1. Taxonomy (GTDB): domain Bacteria; phylum Pseudomonadota; class Gammaproteobacteria; order Pseudomonadales; family Pseudomonadaceae; genus Azotobacter; species Azotobacter chroococcum. The sequence goes on along the minus strand of NZ_SMMU01000013.1, from coordinate 113,937 downwards.
GCAGCGCACCCTGGTTGCAGCCGACCTGGAAAGCCAGATGCAGGTGGTGATCCGCGACACCGGCCGCCAGCAGCCGCGCGATGTCGGCTGGCTCGGCGCCGAGCAGCGCTGGACTGTGGGCAGCCTGGCCACCGCGGCGACCTTCGTCGGCAACGGCCTGGGCTTCGCCTGGCTGCCCTGCCACCTGATCGGCCGCGAACTCGCCGAAGGCCTGCTCAAGCCCCTGCCGCTGGAAGAAGGGAGCACCCACCGGCCGCGCTTCCAGCTCTACGCCGACAAGGACAAGCCCCTCGGCCCGGCCACGCAGATTCTTGTGGAGCTGATCAAGACTTTCGACAGCGCGCCGCTGGATGCGCCCTTCGCCGCGCCCCTGCCCGGCGCCTGAAGCTATCATCCCAGGAGCCGGGAACGCTCCGTCGGCGCACCGGTCTAGCAAGCCACCCTTTGTAGAACCACAAGGAAAGCTCCACATGCTGAAAAAACTCGCCCTTGCCGCCGGTACCCTGCTGTTCGCCGCCAACCTGCTGGCCGCAGAAAAGCCCCACGTCCTGCTGGATACCAGCCTCGGCGAAATCGAAATCGAACTGGAAGCCGAGAAGGCGCCGATCAGCGTGAAGAACTTCCTCGCCTATGTGGATTCGGGGTTCTACAACGGCACCGTCTTCCACCGGGTCATCCCCGGCTTCATGATCCAGGGCGGCGGCTTCGACGCCGACATGAAGCAGAAGCCCACCCAGCCGCCGATCAAGAACGAGGCCGACAACGGCCTGCACAACGTGCGCGGCACCCTGGCCATGGCGCGCACCCAGGCGGTGAACTCGGCGAACAGCCAGTTCTTCATCAACCACAAGGACAACGCCTTCCTCGACCACGGCGCGCGCGACTTCGGCTATGCGGTGTTCGGCAAGGTGGTGCGCGGCATGGAGGTGGTCGACCAGATCGCCCAGGTGCCGACCGGCTCGCGGGGCATGCAGCAGAACGTGCCGCGCGAGCCGGTGCTGATCAAGTCGGCGAAGAAGCTCTGACCTTTCGCGACACCCGCCGAACCGGGTGAGGCCGCCGGCCTCACCCTATCCCCGCCGGTAAGGCAACTGCCCCCGCGCCTCGTCCGCATAGGCCAGCACCCCGGCCTCCTCGTCCCGCAGAAACTCCGCCACTGCCCGGCGCAGCCCCGGATGCAGCAGGTAATGCCAGGAGCGGGTGATCACCGGCTCGAAACCGCGGACCAGCTTGTGCTCGCCCTGGGCGCCGGCGTCGAAGCGCCGGAGCCCGTGGGCCAGGGCGTAGTCGATGCCCTGGTAGAAACAGGTCTCGAAGTGCAGCCGGTCGAACTCGGCGAGACAGCCCCAGTAGCGCCCATACAGGCTGTCGCCGCCGACCAGGCTGAAGGCCATCGCCAGCGGCCGGCCAGCCCGGCGGGCCAGTACCACACGGATCGTCTCGGGCATGCGCTCGGCCAGCAGGCTGAAGAAGCTGCGCGTCAGATAGGGCGCCTGGCCGCGCACCCGGTAGGTGTTGGCATAGCAGGCGTGCACGAAGTCCCATTCGGCCTCGTCGAGCTGGTGCCCCTCGCGCCAGTCGAACTCGATGCCCTGTCCCGCCACCTGCTCGCGCTCCTTGCGCAGCTGCTTGCGCTTGCGCGAGGCCAGCGCATCGAGAAAGTCCTGGAAGTCCCGATAATCGCGGTTGAACCACTGGAACTGGCAGCCGAGCCGCTGCAGCCAGCCTTCCCGGCCGGCCAGCAAGGCATCGGCCGGCGGATCGGTGAAGTTCACGTGCAGACCGGACAACCCCTGCTCGCGCAACTCGCCGGTCAGGGCGTCAAGCAGTGCGCCGGCCGCCTCCGCCTCGCCGAGCAGGCGTGCGCCGCCGACCGGGGTGAAGGGCACCGCGCAGAGCAGCTTGGGGTAGTAGTCGATCCCGGCCCGCTGGCAGGCGTCGGCCCAGCCCCAGTCGAACACGTATTCGCCGTAGGAATGGCTCTTCACGTAGGCCGGCAGCGCCGCCAGCAGCCGGCCCGCATCGTCGCGGAACAGCCGGTGCACCGGTTGCCAGCCGCTGCGTCCGCCGATGCTGCCGCTGTCCTCCAGGGTGGCGAGAAAGGCATGCCGCAGAAAGGGCTGAGCCCCCGGCAGCAGGGCGTCCCAGTCGCTGGCAGGGAGATCGGACAGGCGGGAAAGGACGATGATCGGCATGGCCGCAGTCTGCCCCTTCGGACGGACGAAAAAAAGCCCCGCCGAGGCGGGGCAAATTACACCGGATGAAACAAGCGGATGGCCCATGGAACGGGTACGAACCCGTCCCGACAGAGGGCTTAGAGCAGCGGCAGCGTATAGGTGACGTACAGGCGGTTGTCGTCGCGCTCGCGCACGCCGCGCACCATCGAGTTACGCCAGGTCAGGCCAAGACCCTTGAAGGTGCCTTCCTGAAGCACGTAGTCCACGCGGAAATCGCGCTCCCACTCTTCCTTTTCGCTGTTGTTGGTATCGATGTCGTCGCCGCTGAAGTACACCAGACTGGTCTTCAGCCCCGGCACGCCGACCTTGGCGAAGTCATAGGCATAGCCGGCCAGCCAGGTTTGCTCGCCGGCACGGGTGAACTTCTCCACCGTGGCATCGGTGATCAGCGGAACGGAATGACCACCCTGGTTGAGGACCGGGAAGTCGCTGTCGCCGGTGAGCTTCTGGTAACCCGCCTTCAGTTCGTGGCCACCCAAGGTATAGGTGAACAGGGCGCTCCAGGCGTTGTTGTCGACCTCGCCGCGGTCGGGATCGCCGGCACTCCAGTAGCCGGCGCTCCGGTAACCCTCGGCACGCCCGGAAGCGCGCGAGTTCGCGCCGGCAGAGTCGCTGTTCCAGTAGCGCAGATCGCTCTTCAGCGCGCCAACCGGCAGCGCCCAGTTGTGCACCAGACCGAAGAAGTGCTGCTCGTAGAAGTCTTCCAGATTGCCGAAGTAATACTGCAGCATCAGGTCCTTGGTGAGCTTGTAGTCAGCGCCGCCATAGTAGAACTTGTTGCTGAACTTACCGGTCGCAAGGTTGTTGGCACCGGCGATCGACAGGCCGTAGCTGTCGCTGGAGTTACGCTCGGTCGAGTGCTCGAGCTTACCGGCGACCAGGGTCAGATCCTTGATCTCCTTGGAGGTGATCTGCGCACCATGGTAGAGCTGCGGCAGCAGACGGCCATCGTTGCTGACCACCACCGGCAGCTTGGGACGCAGGACGCCCAGTTCGGCCACGGTTTCGGAGATGCGCATCTTGCCGGTGGCGTTGACCCGGCCGAATTCGGTCTTGCCCTTGCCGTTGCTTTCCAGCGGGAACACCGAGCCCGGCGAACGGTCGATGTCCGCCTTGCCGGCGCGACCGCCGCCATCCAGACGGATGCCTTCCTGGGCGATCAGGTCCAGACCGAAGCCGACGGGGCCCTCGGTGAAGCCGGACTTGAACTCGAAGAGGAAGCCCTGGCCCCACTCTTCCGAGCGGGGGCGATCCTGGTCGCGGTCGTCCTGGTTGATGTAGAAGTTCTTGAAGGTCAGATTGGCCTTGCTGTCCTCGATGAACGCGGCCGCCGCCTCCTGCACCGTCATCGGCAGCCCCAGGGTGCCGGCCACCACGGCCAGGGTCAGCGTGGACTTCCTGTTCATTGCGCGCTTTTCCCGGCTCATCAGACGATCTCCCCAATCTTGGTTTCGACAGCGCTGACGGACACGACGGTACCTGCAAAAGCCTGGGCCGAGACGCCCAGCGCCGGGGCGCTGGCGACACTACCGGCGAAGTGCTTGCGGATCATCAAGGATTTCCCCTTTTCATCGAACTTTGAAAAACACACGAGTGTTTGGCGTATCGCTGGAATGGGGCGGAATCTTGGCAACGCTTTGTTGCAAACTGATTTCATTGGAAAAAATATTTCATGCCCGGGGAACTTTCCGCTAGCCCCCGGCAATGCCTCTACACCGGGCTGTAACCTGCGCATGGCAGACTGTCGTCCCGGGGCGGTTCCACTCCATCTCTATATAAGGAAGAACGGAACAGGCCTTTCCCCTCCTCTCCCTGCTGGCGTGGCATCAGGAAGCTTTCCCGTCGGCCGGCGGCCGGGCACCATGACAGGCATCGAACTTGGGCAGCCCGGGAGAAGGAGAGCAACCATGGGTTTCACCCTGCAGATCGAAGCCGGCGATGGCAGCGGCCGCTTCACGGCCTATGTCGCACTGCCGCCGGGCGGCCACAGCCCGGCCGTGGTCATCGGACAGGAAATCTTCGGCGTCAACGCCAACATTCGCGCCGTGGCCGACCGCTATGCTGCGGAAGGCTACGTCGCCATTGCCCCCGACCTGTTCTGGCGCCTCGAGGCCTGCGTCGAGCTGGGCTACGCGGGAGCCGACCGGGAAAAGGCCTTCGCCCTCTTCGGCCGGTTCGACGTCGACAAGGGCATCGCGGACATCGTCGCCACCCTTGAGGCGACGCGCCGGATGCCCGAGGTGGACGCGGCGGCCGGCTCGCCTATCTGACGGCCGCCCGCAGCGACGTCGCCTGCGCCGTCGGCTACTACGGGGTCGGCATCGAACATCTGCTGGACGAGGCCGCCGGCATCCGCGGCCGGCTGGTGCTGCACATCGCCGAGGCCCGCGCCGCGATCCTGGCAGGCCTGGGCGGCAGACCCAATATCGAGCTGTACAGCTACCCCGGCTGCGAACACGCCTTCGCCCGCACAGGCAGCCGGCACTACGATCAGGCCGCGGCCGAACTCGCCCACCAGCGCAGCCTCGCCGCCCTGCACCGGGAAATCGGCCCGCGCTGAGCGACGCCATCGGCAAGGGATCGGGAGACAGGAAAAAAGCGAATCGGGCAGACCGCCTGAGCGGCCATGCCCGATCGCGCCGGACCTGCGGATCTGCCCCGCGAAGGCGGGGAGCGCTCGTTTACTACTTGCGCGGTTGCAGGTTGTCCAGGTTCATCCCCGCAGAGCCGGGGATAACCAAAGAATATATTGGCAGGGTTACAGCCCCCACTGGCCGGGACAGGCAAAGAGATGCCATTCGTCGGAAAGTCCGACGAAGACCTTCGTTGAACCATCCCTGCGGGCGCGGGGAACACTGGCTGCTGTACGCGATGACGCCGTTCATGGCCGGTTCATCCCCGCAGGCGCGGGGAACACAGCTCTACCACCGCGAGATGGCCGACTTCGCGCGGTTCATCCCCGCAGGCGCGGGGAACACACTTAGCGTAACAGATTGTTTCAAAAGGAAAAAATCGGCCGCCAAGAATCTACCGATTTTCCTTGTTAAAGATCGGGCTTTTCCTGGGGCTGAAAGGCGACCAGATGCAAGCCGTCGAACTCGACCGGCAAACGCCGGTTTTCCCCCAGAGTCTGGAACTCGTAGCCGGACTCGTGATTGCTCGCCCAGGCCATGACCACATTGCCGTCCTCATGCCCCTCGGCCAGGTGCTGCCAGATCATTTCCCGGGTGCGCCGGGATACGTCGCCGATATAGACGCCGGCGCGCACTTCCAGCAGCCAGATGGCCATGCGTCCGCGCAGGCGCGGCGGGACGTTTTCGGTGACCACGACGACGAAGGCCATCACTGCGTCCTGTGCCCGGCGTCGCCGATGCCTTGCGGGTTGGGAATGGCCGGCGCCACGGACTCCGGCGGCGCCTCGGGCGGGGCGATGCCGCCGGCGGCCAGTACCTCCTCGATGGTGGTCGGGATGATCCTGGCCAGCAGCTTGCTGGAGCGGAAGATGTCCCGGCAGGCCAGGCGCACTTCCCGCTCCGGCTGGGCCGGCGCGCGGGCGGCGATGCGGAAGGCCACGGGCACGACGGTTTCGAACTTGAACAGGTCGGCCACGTCGTAGACGAACGACAGCGGCTTGCCGGTATGGATGAAGCCCACCGCCGGTGCGTAGCCGGCGGCCAGCACCGCCGCCTCGGTGATGCCGTAGAGGCAGCTGGTGGCCGCCGACAGGCAGCGGTTGGGCACGTCCGCGGCGTCCCACTGCTGGCGGTCGTAGTTGCGCGAGCGCCAGTCGACGCCGTACTGCCTGGCCAGCAGCTTGTAGGTCTCGCGCACGCGGGCGCCCTCGATGCCGCGCAGCTGTTCCACGCTGCGCCGCTCCGGGGCCTTCTCCTGGAAGCGCAGCTCGTACATCTTGCGCACCACCTTCAGGCGCAGCTCGTCGTCCAGCGCCAGTTTCGCCTGATAGAGCAGGCGGTCCGCGCGGGCGCCGCCGGGCTGGCCGCTGGCGTACAGGCGCACGCCGGCCTCGCCCACCCAGACCAGCAGGGTGCCCACGGTCGAGGCCAGGTGCACGGCGGCATGGGACACCCGGGTGCCCGGTTCGAGCATGATGCAGGCCACCGAGCCGACCGGGATGTGCGTGCGCACGCCGTTCTGGTCGATCACCACGAAGGCGCCGTCCTGCACGTCGATCTGCCCGTACTGGACGAAGATCATGGAGACACGATCCTTCATCGGCAGAGGCTTGAGCGGCGGCAGCATCAGCAGCGCGCCACGCTGAGCAGGCCGCAGCCGAAGGCCTTGGCCGGGCCGATGCCCGCCGCCAGGGCGCAGCCGAAGGCCGCCGGATCCTGCACCCGGAGCAGGCCCTCGAAGCAGGCTCGTTGCACGCTGATGCGCCCTGCGCCCTTGCGGGAGACCAGCAGGTCGCTGGCCGTCACCAGGGCCGCCTCGACGGCGAAGCCGTGGCGTTCGCCCTGCCGGCCGAGCCAGGCCAGCTGCTCGGCCTCGCCCACCAGGCCGTAGCGCTTGCCCTGGCGGCTGACGGTCGGGTTGGCCTGCAGACGGAAGCGGTAGCCCGCACCATCCTCGCCCCATGCCTCGAGCGCCAGCCGCTTGCTCTCGACGGGCCGCTGCAGGTAGTTGGGCAGCGCCTGCAAGGCCGACCAGTCGGCCTCGACGCTGGCCTGCACCAGCACCACGGGGGTGGTCCAGGCATTGCCGCCCGCCTCCAGGCGCCAGAGAAAGCGTGCGGGCCGGCTCTGCGCATCCGCGGCGAAGGCGCGCGCCAGGGTGCGGTGCATTTCATAGGCGTCGCTCAGGTCGCGACGGGCCTGGGCGCTGCGCGGCTCAAGCGTCAGTCTGGTCAGGTGCATGCAGCACTCCCGATTTCACGAAACGCGGGCCGAAGCGCCGCTCGGCAAAAGGCGCGACCGGCTGGTCCAGACGGATGGCGCCCTCGCGCTCGTCCTCCAGCAGGCAGCGCAGCGGCTGTCCCTCCTCGCCCCGCCGGGCCGGCGCCAGGCGCGGATAGCCGGCCAGGGCCCGCTCCAGCGGCAGGGGCGAGAGGCCGTCCGCCAGCCAGACCGGCAGGCCGGGGACGAAGCTCTTGCGGCCCAGGGCCAGCGGCCAGAACGGCGCGCGCAGGGCGGCATGGATGCGCGCCAGCAGCGCTTCGTCCGCGCCCTCCAGGCCGACCAGAAACGCCGCATCCGCCAGGTGGAAGCGCGGGCTGACCACGGTACGGCGCAGGTCGGGCTTGCCGCTGGCGAGCAGCACGCCCGTGGCGGTCTGGTAATCGCGCATCGGCACGCCTTCGCGGTCGACCCGCACGCCCATGCGCAGTACCGCCAGGTCCTCCACCGGCTCGCTACGGTCGCGCCCGAGGGCGGCGCAGACCAGGCCGAGCACGCCGGACTTGGACGGTTCCAGTTGCGTGTCGCGCTCGTCGAAACGGCTGGTGGTCCCCCAGGACTGCAGCGGCCCCTGCAGGCGCATCAGCAGGGTGGCCATGCTCAGGCCTCCAGCCGGGAGGCGGCCTGCTCGCGCACCCAGGCCGCCAGCTCGTTCAGGTTCGCCGCCCGCCAGCCCTTCTGCGCCGGCCAGGCCTCGCTCAGATCCAGGTAGGCCCACTGGTCGCGGCCGTCGGCATAGACGGCCGCCAGCCTGTCCTCATGGCCGGCGAGCCGCTCGACCGACTGGCTGCTCAGCGAGCTGTCCGCGCGCGGGCTCACCGGCTTCTCGAAGGCGTTGGCCAGGCTCAGCGGGCCGCCATGGCGCAGGCAGACGCCGACGAAGCCGGGCAGGTTGTGCGCGGCGAAGCTGTTCTGCTTGCCGCTGGGAATGGCGCGCACCATGGCCTGGGTGAAGGCCTCCAGCGCCGCCAGGGTCAGTTCGCGGTCGCCCTGCAGGTTGCCCAGCAGCTTGCGCGCATCGACCACCGCGTAGCGGTAGAGGGTCGCGGAGTTGAACTCGACCTGGCCGATCATGCCGGCGCCGGTTTCGCCGGGGCCACCCCGGTCGTCGACAGCGGTGAAGTAGTCGAACTCGCGCTCGACGCGGTGGGTGCTGATGGCGTGCGCCACCTGGCAGGCCGCCTCCCGGTTGACCTCCGGCAGGTCGGCCAGCATGCGGCCGAACAGCGCCACATCCACAGCCTTGCCGCCGTCGAGCAGCGCTTTGGCCTTCTTCACCACCTCGGCCGGCGCGCTGGCCCTGGCTTCCTTCTTGCCCTTCTTGCCGTCGCCGGCGGGCGACGCGGCCAGTTCGTCCCAGTGCTGCTCGATCAGTTCGGCGAAGCCGGCGATTTCCGCCTCGCCGAGAAACAGCAGGTATTCGGTCTTGCCGTCGTCCTTGAGCTTGAGACCGGCGGCAGCCAGGGCGCTTTCGATCTTGCCTGCCGCTTCGAGCGGGTCGCGGCCGGCCAGGCGCTCCAGCAGCAGGGCCTGGAGCTTGCGGGTGCGCACCCCGCGGAACTCCGGCGCCACCAGCTCATGCTCGCGGGCGGCCAGGCGGATGGCGCGCTTGAAGCACTGGCTGCTCACCCGCGCCCGGCGATGGCCGCCGAACAGCGCGTCCTTGGGTGCGCCGGTGTCGTCACGGTTGAGGTTGGACGGGGCGAAGTTCTGGATCAGGTGGAATTCGATGAACAGACTCATGATGTCCTTCTCAATCGTTGACAGGGGTTGGCGCTGTTTCGCCAGCGGGAGCCGCCAGCGCCCGGTAGAAGTCCCGCGCCCAGCGCTGGCGCACGACATCGCGCCGCTCGGGGTCGATCCACGGGGCGAGCCAGAGGTGCAGATCCCTGAGCAGGGCGGCGTAGTCCAGCGGCAGGTCGCTGGTGGCCAGCAGGCTGATCACCTGGCGCAGGTAGACCGCCAGGTTCTCGGCGTCGGCGCCCAGCAGGGCGATGAAGCGCTGCTCGATGCCGGTGCCGTCGCGCTGGCGCATCAGCTCGCCCAGGCTGGTGGCCAGGCTCTTCCCGCCCAGCCTGGGGTGCAGGGCGTAAAGCCCGGCCACCACGTAGAGCGCCAGGCGCGATGCATCCTGGGCGTGCCGTTCGGCCGCGACGAAACGCTCGACATGGGGATAGGCCGGCGGATAGACGCCGGGGGCGAAGCCCAGGCTGCGGCGCAGCACCGCCAGGGCGCCGCGGTCGCGCTCGTGCAGGCTTTCCAGGTGCGCGATGAAGCGCTGTGCGTAATCGCTCATGCTCGAGCCTCCTCGGATGGTTGCGGACTCGGATCGGCCGATTGAAGGTCGCGCAGCAGGGCACGGAAGCGCGGCCAGGCGAGAGCCTCGGCACGCAGCGCCTTCGGCGAGCGGCCCAGGCCGTCACGGACGGACTGCCAGGCGGCCTGGGCCGCCGCCAGCAGGGTGCGCGACCAGAGGGCTTCGGCCTTGTCGAGATCATCCGGGTCGCCGCTGCCGAGCAAGGCCATCACCTGGCCCAGGGCGCGCTCGGCCGAGGCGAAATAAAGCGCCGGCGCCGGTCCCGCATCGAACAGGCTGCGCGCCCTGGCCCAGGTGTCCTTGCTGGAGGGATCGGGCAGGGTGTCGGCCAGCATGCCGGCGGCGAGCTTGCGGATATCGCCGAACAGCTCTTCGGCCTCGCGTACCTGCCGGCGCAGTTCGTTCGCGCAGTCCGCCGAGACCAGCAGTGCCGCCGGCAAGGCGATGCGCTCGGAGCGCCAGCGCAACAACTTGGCCTGGTCGCTGGCCAACCCGGCCACCAGCAAAGGCTGCTCGCTGCCACCCAGCAGAAACTGCAGGTTGGCCGCCCAGCCCAGGACTGCTGCCGGCTGGGACGCCAGGCCCTCAGCATCGGGTAACAGCGCCGGCAGATCGCGCCAGAATGCGCGTCCCTCGGTGAAGCTCAGCCGTACCAGGCCATGGCTGCCGGCACGGTAGCTGGCCATGGGATCGGGCGCCTGCGCATCCTCGGCCAGGGCGATGCCGGCGGCGAAGCGTATCCACTGCACCCGGCCCTGCTCGTCGGGCAGCAACAGCACGGCGCGGGTCAGGCGGCTGTAGCGATCGTTGGGACCGCTCGCCAGGGTCGGCTCGCCGCGCAGTTGCGCGAGGCCCGGCGGGTTCCGCTCCCAGCTGGGCAGATCCTCATGGCCGGCCCGGCTGGGCGGATGCAGGGCCAGGCAGAGGCTTTGCGCCAACGACTCGCCAAGCGGCATGACCGCGGCGGTATTGGCCAGCGCACCGGCCTTGTCGGCGTCGCGCAGGCTCTTGACCAGGCCGCCGGGGGTGAACTGCAGAAAGCCCAGCAGGGTGCGCAGCGCATCGGCAGCGGCGATGGGGCGCGGCGCCAGATCCCAGGAATGATCGAACAGCACCGGCGCATTGCCGTTGGCGCTGGCCAGGGAAATCTGCGACCAGGGCTTGTGCCGGTCGCGGGTCTCCTCGGCCTCGGCCAAGGCTGCCACCTGCATGAAGGGCTGCTCGGGATGGAACAGCCAGAAGCGTTCGCGCCAGCGCTCCAGATAGTCGCGCACGACCTCGACCGGCAGGCGCTGGTGATACCAGCGCACCCGGTCGGCATCCGTCCAGCGGCCCTGGGCGCGGCTCAGCGCGCGATGGACGATGGCCAGCAGCAGGCGGTACTGGGCGATCAGCCCGGGCGGTGCGGTTTCCGCCAGGGCGCCGATCTCGCCGGCGCGCTCGAACAGCTCCAGCAGCCCCAGGTCGCAGACCCGCCCGTCGTGCAGACGCACCGGCAGCCAGGGCTGGTCGAGCAGATTGAAGTGCTTGTTCATGCCTGGTCCTCGGGCGAAGCAAGGGGGGCCTGGTAAACCAGCCCCAACTCGTCGTCCAGGCGCACCCTCAGCCGGCCAAGCGTCATGCAGCCTTGCTCCAGCGGCAGCGGCTTGAGATGGCGCAACAACGGATACTCGGCAAAGGCCCGCGGCGCTTCCACGGCCTGCAGATGCCTGACCAGCGCCTGGCGCGAGGTCCTGAGCTGGCGGGCATGCAGCGCCCTGGCGGATCGAAGGCCTCGCCATCCGCCGTCAGGCTCCAGCCCCCCGCCACCACATGCAGCGGAACCAGGCTGACGGACTCCTCGCCCAGGCGGGTGTAGTTGGGCAGCCCCAGGCCCTCCTCCCCCTCCTCGTAGCCGCGGCACTTCTGCACGTAGGCCGCCTGCGGCTCGGCATCCGGATCGATCGCCACATTGAGCGCCATCATCTGCTCGGTCTGGCGCTTGCCGAGGTGGCTGCCGTAGGCCTCATCCTCGATAAGGGCGCGATCGACCTCGGTAAGGTCGGCCGGCAGCCCGGTCTCGCCATACACCGCCTGCACCAGGCGGTCGATGTCCTGCGGCAGCTGCAACTCCGCCTCACGCGACAGCAGCGCCCAGGTGCGGCCGAGGATGTAGGAGTCGTAGACGTACTCCCAGCCGGTGCCCTTCAGGTCGGGCAGCCGTTCGGGGGCGAGGCCGGCGACGAATAGACGCGCCTCGGCATGCGCAGCGGGACGAGTCCGCCGATGGCGATGCAGGCGGCCGGCGCGCTGCAGGAGCAGGTCGACCGGCGCCAGGTCGCTGAGCATGAAGTCGAAGTCGATGTCCAGCGACTGCTCGGCCACCTGGGTGGCGATCAGCAGCGCCCCGGCCGGCCGCTCGCCGTCCGCGCCGAAGGCGGCCAGCACCTCGCGCTCCCGCTCGCCACGCTGGTCGGCGGGGAAGCGCGCATGGAACAGCAGCAGGCGCGCGCTGTCGCCCAGGCGCTCCCTGAGCCCGAGGTACAGCGCCTGGGCGCGATCCACGGTATTGACGATCAGCGCGCCGCAACCGCCGCCCTGCAGGCACTCCAGGGCGCAGTCAGCCAGGCTGTCGAGCTCCGTGCCGACCGCCTGCAGGCGGATCGACGGCAGCGGCCGCGATTCGCAGGTGGCGCCCAGCAGGCCGCGTTCGTCGGCCAGCAGCAGGCGTGGATAGGCCGGCGCGGGGGCATCCTCGTCCGCCACGCCCCAGGCCCGCAGCAGGGCAGCGCGCCGCTGCGCCGGCAGGGTCGCACTCATCAGCACCACCGAGCTGCCGAGCGCCTTGAGCCAGCGCAGCAGGGCCTCGATCAGCCCGCCGGTGTAGCTGTCGTAGGCATGCACCTCGTCGAGCACCACCACCCGGTTGGCCAGGCCCCACAGGCGGACGAAGTGGTGCTTGACGTTCAGCGCGGCGAACAGCGCCTGGTCGACAGTGCCGACGCCGTAGGGCGACAGCAGCGGCCGGCGGCGCTGGGAGAACCAGGCGGACGCGGTCACGCTTTCGCCGGGCACGCCGTGGATGTCATGCAGCTGCCGGACGTCGTCGCTCAGCGCCGCCCCGCCATGCACCAGTTGCATGTCCAGCGCGGCATCGCCGGCGAACGCGCGGAGAAAGGTCAGCGCGCGGCGGAACAGGGCATTGCCGGTGGCCTGGGTCGGCAGCGCGACATACAGGCCGCGGTGCCGGTTGGCCGCCTGCAGACGCAGATGGGCGAGAAAGGCCAGCTCGGTCTTGCCCTCGCCCATCGGCGCCTCGACCAGCAGCAGGGCCGGCCCGCGCACGCCGTCGAGCAGCCGGTCGGCCTCGCGCTGCAGGGGACGCGCGCTCGACGCCGGGCGCTGGACGATGCGCCCGATCAACTGATCCACGCCGGCCGCCTCGTGCAGCAGGACGGCGCTGCGCGACCAGCCGATGGCCGCCAGGGCCTGCTCGGCCCGCCGACAGGCATCGGCGTGATGGCCGGCCAGCGAATCCTCGCGCTCGCCTTGGGGAAACCAGTCGGGATTGGAGCCTATCCAGTCGGCCACGCTGGTGAGACCGGCCAGCCACTGCACGGCCGGCAGGGACAGGGCCTCGACCTGCGGAATCCCCTGCGGCGCCAGCACGGCCCAGTACGCCGCGAAGATTTCCCGGCGCGCCTCGGCCCAGGCTGCCGGCTCGAAGGGGGGCCTGGCGCGGTTGAATTCCGGCTGGTTGAAGTGGTAGCCGTGATGGGCGCTGATCGCCTGCAGCGCATGGCGGATCCACAGCAGGTGCGGGATACCCAGGCCCGACAGGTGCTCCCAGAGCAGGGCCGCACTGGCGCTGGCATGCTCGGCCACGCTCAGCGAACGCGGCGGGAACGGCAGCCCCAGGGCCTCGTCGGCCTGCCGGCCCTCGGGCCATTTGTCCTGAAAACCGGGAATGGCCTTGCCGAAGTCGTGCAGGCCTACCAGCGCGGCGGCATGCCGCGCGAAGGCCGGCACGGGCGGGCCGAACTGACGGGCGAAGTGCTCGAGCGTCGCGGGCGGCTCGTGCTCCAGCAGCACCTCGGCCACCGCCGCCACGTCCAGCAGATGGGCGAGCAGGCCATGGCCCGACACCTCGCCGCTCTTGGCCCAGAGCCGGCGGGCCGCCGGGGTGAGTTGGGAAAATCGGGCGGTCATGTCTCACCTCCTGTCGCAGCGCGGGAAGCCTGTCCCGGCTTCCCGCACTGGAAATTACTCCGACAAGAGATAGAGGCACAATGCCACTATCCTCTTTCGAAAGGGCCACGGAGCGACCGCTCCGAGGTGTCCTGTCCTGATCACAGTAAAGACGCCGGCCGGCCTCGCCGTGCGAATGGGCTAGAATCCGCGCCGTGAAACGCGCCCCACCCGGCGCGCCGCACCCCGTCTCCCTTCCAGCCACCGAGGCCGCCATGAAAAACCAGCTCCAGGAACTCATCCGCAACATCAGCTCGGGCTGCCTCAGCGAAGAAGAGATCTCACAGATCGCCGACGAGGCGGCGCAGGCCTATGCCGATCCGCAGGCCTTCCTCGCCGCCAACCCGGACATCAACTACGACGACAGCTTTCCCATTCCGCTGGGCGAGTGGGTGGTGGTCGGCAGCCTGCCGGAGACGGTGCTGTTCCAGGCGGACAGCTACGAGGAACTGTTCGGGCAGATCGTCGCCTCGTTCGGCCCTGAGGTGTCCTTCGTGCTCAAGCCCAAGCAGTTGCACAAGGTGGAGCCCCTGAAGGCGCTCAACCGCATCCAGGTGCAGTTGGGCAGCCTCTACCCGGAGAAGGGCGGCTACGTGCTGGTGGGCTTCAGCGAGCCGCTGGACGACGAACTGCAGGCGGTGCTGGTGTATCGCTGCGACCTCGAGGCGACCCAGGCGCTGGCGGCCGCGGCGGGCATCCATGCCGCGCCGGCCTACGAGGCGCTACGCGCCGAACCAGGTGCCTGAGGAGAGCCAGCCAATGCCTGCCGCCCGCCGCCTCGCCCATCCCCTGCTGCTCTGGCGTCTGGCCTTCTTCGCCTGCCTGGCGGCGGTGCTGGCGCTGGCGCTGCTGAAGGACGTCAGCCCACCGCTGGATACCGGCTGGGACAAGAGCAACCACCTGCTGGCCTTCGGCGTGCTGGCCTTGCTCGGCCGCCTGGGCTTTCCCGGACGGCACTGGCTGGTGCCGTCCGGCCTGTTCCTCTACGGCATCCTCATCGAGGTCCTGCAGGGGCTGACCGGCTATCGCGTCGCCGAATACCGCGACCTGCTCGCCGACCTGCTGGGCATCGCCCTGGGCAGTCTGGTCGCCGCCGGCTGGCTGCGGTACAGGCGTCAGGAACGGCAGCCGGGCGCTTGAGCCCGCCGGACGTCGGCTTTCCCTCGGCAAAGCCGAGCGGGCCTTACTATCCTCCTACGTAGCCCCGCCCATGCGGCAGGGCGCCCCGGGACGAGCAGTCCAGCCCCGGACAGGCAATCAACGAGAGCAGTAACCGCTTGGTGCCAGGAACGGCCGTAGGCGGAAAGCCGCGGCTTCCAGTCAGCCCGTTCGATAGCCCCCGACCCGGAGAATGCGAGAAGACGGATCACGCTGTGCGTGACAGGCTATCCCCCCTGTCCGGCGAGGCAGGGCTTTCTCGCGAAGCAAGAATGAACATTTCCAGTGCAGTTGGCGCATGCGGCGCCATTGCGTTGCTGTTCACGACCTCCCTCCATGCCGCCGAACCGACCTGCCGAGTCATCCGCGTGCAGGACGGCGACAGCCTGACCTGCCTGAGCCCGAGCAAGCAGCGGATCGAGGTCCGCCTGGCCGATCTCGACGCTCCGGAAAGCGCCCAGCCGTACGGGCAGCTGGCCCAGTTGCAGCTGTTCCGCCTGGTCTACAACAAGGAAATCCGGCTGGAGGTCGTCAAGCAGACGCGTTACGGGCTCAAGGTCGCCCGCGTCTACCTCGGCGACCTCTACGTCAATGACGCCATGGTCCGGCAGGGCTCGGCCTGGGCCTACGACGAGGGCGAAGGCGATTCGCGCCTGCCCGCGCTGGAGGCCGAGGCCCGCTCCCTGCAGCGCGGCCTCTGGGGTTTGCCGCAGGCGGAGATCGTCCCGCCCTGGCAATGGCGCAGCGAGCGCAGTAGTCGGCTCAGCAGCCGCTGAGTTCCGGCCGGCTCAGAAAGGTGGCGACCTGCTCCGCCTCGAAGGGCCAGTCCAGCTCGCCGCCGTTGTCCAGTCGCCGCAGTACGGGGATGCGCAGGCCATAGCGCTCGGCTTGGCGCTCGTCCTCGGCGATGTCGACCAGCTCGACCAGCAGGCCGTTCTCGACGAAGGGCATCAACAGGCTCTCGGCCTGCTCGCAGAGATGGCAACCGAGGGTTCCGAACAGCTGGCACTCGGGGAGCATGGGCGCCTCCTAACGACAATGAACTTGAAGTCTAACATGCAACCAAGACACCCTATGGCGGAAGCGCAAGCCGCGGAAGCGCAAGCCGCCCCGCAGGCGCAGCTTGCCTGGCCGCCGCCGGCATTCGGCCGCCATTGCCCACCCCGTGATGAGGACCATCCAGCATGACCATGGACAGCAGCCAAACCCAGTCGGCCTCCTCCGACCCCCACACCTGCAGCTGGGAGCCGTGCGCATCGGCCTCGGTGCACCGGCGCAACCTGCAGCGCGCCCAGCAGGCGGTGATCGACGAGTTCCACGCCCTGCTCGACGACACCGAACGCCTGCTGCGCCACGGCGCCGAGGTGACCGGCGACGAGGCGGACGCCCTGCGGGCGAAGATCGAGAGCAACCTCGAGCGCGCCCGCGAGACCCTCAAGGATAGCGAGGAGCGGCTGCGCGACCAGGGACAGGCGGCCATCCAGGCCACCGAGGCGTATGTCCACAGCCATCCCTGGAAGGCGCTCGGCATCGCCGCCGGGGTCGGCCTGCTGTTCGGCCTGCTGGCCGGCCGCCGCTGATTGCCTGGGAGTCGTCGCCAATGGATGCCTCGCCACCGCCGCCGTCCGGGGAAGACCGCACGCCGTCCCTGAAACGCTTCGGCGGCGCCCTGCTCGGCTTGCTGCAGAACCACCTGGAGCTGCTCGGCATCGAGCTCCAGGAGGAAAAGGGCTACGCCTTCCGGCTGTTCATCTTCGCCAGCCTGTGCCTGCTGTTCGGCCTGCTGCTGCTGATCGGCCTGTCCGCCGCCGTGGTCGTCGTCTTCTGGGACAGCCACCGGCTGGCCGCGATCCTCGGCCTGTGCCTCGCCTACGGCCTGGCCCTGCTGTTCTGCATCGCCCGCACGCTGAAGCTGGCGCGGCGCAGCGAGCATCCGTTCCAGGCAAGCCTCGAGGAACTGGCGCGCAACCGGGAGCTGCTGCCATGAGCCCGCGCCGCCGCACCCCGCTGGAGATGCGCAAGGAGCTGGTACGCCTGCGCATGGAGATGCAGCGCCAGCAGCTCGACTATCACGCCGAGCCGCTGCGTCATCCGCTGCGCCAGTTCGGCCAGCTGTTCGCCCCCAGCCGCGCCAGGCCGGGCAAGGGCACGCCGCTGGCCGTCGGTGGGGCACTGCTGCTGAGCCTGTTCGGCAAACGCCTGGGCCGCTTCGGCAAGCTGGCGCTGTTCGCCCTGGAAGCCTATCCCCTGGTCAGCGCCGGCCTGCGCTACTACCGCGAATCCCACCCGCCGAAGCCGCCGCAGGCACCGCCCAGACCGCAGGCTTGACGGATTCTTCACACTGCCCAAGGATGGCTGGCAGTCGCACGGCGGCCCGCGCGTTCGGCCCCCGTGCCGGCTGCCCACTGAACAACGAGGAACGGCTTTGGACTGGCAAACCCTACTGACCCGGGAACGCCTGGGCAAATCGGTGCACAGCGTCGACGAACTGGGCCGCAGCCCCTTCCACAAGGACCACGACCGCATCATCTTCTCCGGGGCGTTCCGGCGCCTGGGGCGCAAGACCCAGGTGCATCCGGTGTCCAGCAACGACCACATCCACACCCGCCTGACCCACTCACTGGAAGTCAGCTGCGTCGGTCGCTCGCTGGGCATGCGGGTCGGCGAGGTGCTGCGCGACGCCCTGCCGGACTGGTGCGGCCCCGCCGACCTCGGCATGATCGTCCAGTCCGCCTGCCTGGCCCACGACATCGGCAACCCGCCGTTCGGCCACTCCGGCGAGGATGCCATCCGCTACTGGTTCCATCAGGCCGCCGAGCGCGGCTGGCTGGACGGGATGGGCGAGGCCGAGCGCGACGACTTCCTGCACTTCGAGGGCAACGCCCAGGGCTTTCGCGTGCTCACCCAGCTGGAATACCACCAGTTCGACGGCGGCACCCGGCTCACCTACGCCACCCTCGGCGCCTACCTCAAATACCCCTGGGCCTCGCGCCATGCCCCCGCCCTGGGCTACAAGAAGCACAAGTTCGGCTGCTACCAGAGCGAGCTGCCGCTGCTCGAACAGATCGCCGGGAAGCTCGGCCTGCCGCAGCTGGACGAGCAGCGCTGGGCGCGCCATCCGCTGGTCTACCTGATGGAGGCGGCGGACGATATCTGCTACGCGCTGATCGACCTGGAAGACGGCCTGGAAATGGGGCTGCTCGACTACCCCGAGGTCGAGGCCCTGCTGCTCGGCCTGGTCGGCGACGACCTGCCGGAGTCCTACCGCCAGCTCGGCCCGCGCGACTCGCGGCGGCGCAAGCTGGCGATCCTGCGCGGCAAGGCCATCGAGCACCTGACCAACGCGGCGGCACGGGCCTTCGTCGAACAGCAGAAAGCCCTGCTCGCCGGCAGCCTGAGCGGCGATCTGGTCGAACACATGTACGGACCGTCCAAGGACTGCGTGCTGCAGGCCAAGCGCATCGCCCGCGAGAAGATCTTCCACGACAAGCGCAAGACCCTCCACGAGATCGGCGCCTACACCACCCTGGAGACCCTGCTCGACGCCTTCTGCGGCGCGGCGCTGGAACAGCACGGCGGGCGGCGGCCGTCGTTCAAGAACCGGCGCATCCTCGACCTGCTCGGCAACAACGCCCCGGACCCGCAGTGGCCGCTGTACCATGCCTTCCTGCGCATGATCGACTTCATCGCCGGCATGACCGACGGCTATGCCACCGAGATGGCTCGGGAAATGAAAGGGCTTGCCGGCCCCGCATAAGCGTCTGCGACCCGCTGGCCGAAGCCCGGCGAGGGGCACGAGGCCCCCGGCCGCATCGAAGTGAAGAAGGAACGCAGCCGATGCTCCGCTTTCTACCCTCCCGCCACCAATGGACGGCCGCCCCCACCTGGGGAGCGGCCATCGTGGCCACCCTCGGCTGCGCCCTGCCCCTGCTGCTCGGGCTGTTCAGCGGCCACTCCGGCTTTCTCTGGGCGTCGATCGGCGCCTTCCTCGCTGCCCAGGCCGACCCCCTGCACCGCTTCGGCATGCTGCGCATGCTCCTGCTCACCCTGCTCGGCGCCTGCAGCGCGGGCCTGGGCTTCTGGTCCGCACCCGGCCCGCTGGAGAGCCTGCTGGTGTTCGCCGCCGGCGGCCTGCTGCTCGCCTGGCTGCAGCGCTTCGGCCGCGAGGCCGGCAAGCTGGGCCTCGGCATGCTGGTCTGCCTGTGTCTCGGCCAGGGCCAGCAGTACCTGGGCAGCATGCCCAACCCCTATGCCGTGGCCACCCTGTTCACCCTCGGCGGCCTCTGGGCGACCCTGCTCGCCTTCACCCTGCGTGGCCTGCACGGCCTGCGCCTGTGGCCCTACATGCCACGCCTGCCCAACGTGCTGAAGGTGCTGCGCCAGCACGCGGCGCGCCTGCCGCACCCGCAGTGGCGTCTGTATGCCCTGGGCTGCAGCCTGGTCTGCGGCCTGGCCGGCCTGATCGTCAACCTGGCCGGACAGCCGCGCGGCTACTGGCTGACCCTGGCGGTGGTCACCAGCCTGCAGATCGACCTCAAGGGCCGGCTGCCGCGCGCCTTCAAGATCGCCCTGAGCGTCCTGCTCGCCGCCGGCCTGCTGGTGCTGCTCGGCGAGAGCCTGCAGAACCCGGCGCAGATGGTCGCCCTGGTGCTGGCGCTGACCCTGCTCGGTCGCGCCTTCCAGGTGGGGCGCTACAGCCTCTACGTGCTGCAGATGACCTTCTGCATCCTCCTGCTGGCCGAGAGCCTGGCGCAGGACTGGCAGCTGGACCGCGAACGCCTACTCGGCAGCCTGATCGGCGTGTCGCTCGCGCTGCTGGTGGCGCTGACCCTGAACGTCAGGCGCCGGCTGCAGGTCTGGCGTAGCGCCCGCTCCGGCACGGATGGGCTGCCGCGCTGAAGCGTGCGACCGGCGATCCGCACATCGGGCAGCCATCGGCCGCCGCGCTTCGGGCATAATGCGACCCCATTCCCGGAGCCGCCGGATTTTTCACCCATTTCGCTTCGTTCAGCCCTGAGTCGGAGGGGCACCCTCGATGATTGCAACCTTTCGCCGGCTGGCCATTGCCAGCCTGCTGCTGCCGCTCGCACTGTCGGCGGGCGCAGCCCAGATCAACACCACGCTGCCGAAGAATGTCCAGCAGGCGCTGAGTGCCCACAAGCTCCCCGGCAACGCCCTGTCCCTGGTGGTACTGCCACTCACCGGACCGGGCACCCCGACTATCGTCAACGCCGACGTGCCGCTGAACCCAGCCTCGACCATGAAGCTGGTGACCACCTATGCCGCCCTCGAGTTGCTCGGCCCGACCCACAAGTGGCAGACCCAGTTCTACACCGACGGCCCGCTGCGCGACGGCGTGCTGGACGGCAACCTGTACCTGAAGGGCGGCGGCGACCCCAAGCTGAACATGGAGAAGCTCTGGCTGCTGATGCGTGATCTGCGCGCCAACGGCGTACGCGAGGTGCGCGGCGATCTGGTGCTCGACCGCAGCCACTTCGTGAAGCCGCAGCTGCCGACGTTCAACGATGACGGCGGCGACAGCAGCAAGCCCTTCCTGGTCGAGCCCGACTCCCTGCTGGTCAACCTCAAGGCGCTGCGCTTCATCGCCCGCGCCGAGCCCGGCAAGGTGCAGGTCAGCGTCGAGCCGCCGATCGCCGGCATGACCATCGACAACCAGGTCAAGGCGCTGCCGGCCAGCGCCTGTCCGGACTGGCCGAACGTGCGCTACAACCTGATTCCGCAGGACAGGGGCCACAGCATGGTGGTCACCGGCTCGCTGCCGGCCGGCTGCAGCGCGCAGAGCTACATCGCCCCGCTCGACCACCAGACCTACGCCGCCGGCGCCGTGCGCGCCATCTGGCAGGAGCTGGGCGGCAGCATCCAGGGCCAGGACCGCCTCGGCGAGGTGCCCCGCCAGGCGCGCCTGCTGGTCCGCGCCGTCTCGCCGGACGTGGTGGAGATCATTCGCGACGTCAACAAGTTCAGCAACAACACCATGGCCCGCCAGTTGTTCCTCAGCATTGGCAGGCAGTACCGCAGCGGTGCCGACGCCGACGACGCCCAGGCGGCGTACCGCGCGGTGAGCCAGTGGATGACGCAGAAGGGCATCGACGCGCGGCACTTGGTGATGGAGAACGGCTCCGGCCTGTCGCGGATCGAGCGGATCAGCGCGCGGGAAATGGCCGAGATGCTCAGGGCCGCCTGGCACAGTCCCTATGCGGCCGAATTCATTTCCTCGATGCCGCTGGTGGCGATGGACGGCACCATGCGCAAGCGCCTGCGCCGCACCCCGCTGGTCGGCGAGGCGCACATCAAGACCGGCACCCTGAACACCGTGCGCGCCATCGCCGGCTTCAGCCGCGACCAGAACGGCCACACCTGGGCGGTGGTCGCCATCCTCAACCATTCGCGGCCCTGGGGCGCCTCGTCGATCCTCGATCAGGTGCTGGTCGACCTGTACCGCCAGCCGAAGCTGTCCGACACCGCCCAGCGCTGACCCTCCGGGCGGGCCGCTCCCTGGCGGAGCGGCCCGCCGCCCTCAGTCCTGTTTCGCCTGCAGCCGCCAGGCGCGGTGGATCTTCGGGTTGCGGGCGAAGTCCGCATCCAGGGTCTGCGCGCTGATCTCCTCCACCGCGTAGCGCTGCTCGAGCCCGGGATCGAGCTGGAACTTGCGGAAGTTGTTGGAGAAGTACAGCACCCCACCCCTGGCCAGCCGCGCCATGGCCAGGTCGAGCAGGCGCACCTGGTCGCGCTGCACGTCGAACACTCCTTCCATGCGCTTGGAGTTGGAGAAGGTCGGCGGATCGATGAAGATCAGCTCGTATTCGCCGCGGTCCTTCTCCAGCCACTCCATCACGTCGGCCTGCTCCAGCCGGTGCTTGTCGGAGAAGCCGTTGAGCGCCAGGTTGCGCCGCGCCCAGTCGAGGTAGGTCTTCGACAGGTCGACGCTGGTGGTGCTGCGCGCACCGCCCTTGGCCGCATGCACGGTGGCCGTCGCCGTGTAGCAGTACAGGTTGAGGAAGCGCCGGCCGGCCGCCTCGCGCTGGATGCGCAGGCGCAGCGGACGGTGGTCGAGGAACAGCCCGGTGTCCAGGTAGTCGGTGAGGTTGACCAGCAGCCTCACGCCGCCCTCGCCGACCTCCATGAAGCGGCCCTGCTGGTCCTGGCGCTCGTACTGCTTCTTGCCGGCCTGGCGCTCGCGGCGCTTGATGACCACCCGCGCCGGGTCGATGTCCAGCGCCTGGGGGATCGCCGCCAGGGCGTCGAGCAGGCGTGCCTGGGCCTTTTCCGGGTCGATCGAGCGCGGCGGCGCGTACTCCTGCACGTGCACCCAGTCGCGGTACAGGTCCACCGCCAGGGCGTATTCCGGCATGTCGGCATCGTACAGCCGGTAGCACTCGATGCCTGCGCGGCGAGCCCACTTGCCGAGGGTCTTGAGATTCTTCTGCAGGCGGTTGGCGAACATCTGCCCGCCCTCGGACAGTCGTGCCGGCTCGCTGCGCACCGCCGGCGGACGCTCCACCAGCTGGCCGCCGATCATCCGCGCCTGGCTCGGCGCCGGCTCGTTGCGCCCGGTGACGAACTGCTCTGCCACGACCTTGAACAGCAGCAGCTTGCACGGTAGCGCGCCGTTCCACAGGGCGTACTGCTTGTGACTGCGGATGCCCATGCGCTTGCCCAGCTCCGGCGCGCCGGTGAACACCGCCGCCTCCCAGCCCTGGCACTGGCTGCGCAGGCGCTCGCCGAGGTGCTGGTAGAGATAGAGCAGGCTGGCCGGATCGCCGAGGCGCTCGCCGTAGGGCGGGTTGCACACCACCAGGCCGCTCTGGCCGCGGTCCGGGTGCGGCTCGAAGGTGGCCAGCTCGCCCTGGTAGACCCGCACCCAGCCGTCCAGTCCGGCGCGCTCGATGTTGTTGCGCGCCGGCTGGATCAGCCGCGGGTCGGCCTCGTAGCCGCGAATCCACAGCGGCGGCCGGGAAAGCCCGGCGGCGGCGCGCGCCTCGGCCTCGGCATGCAGCTTCTTCCACAGCGCCGGGACATGCCCCAGCCACTGGCTGAAGCCCCAGTGCTCGCGCCTCAGGTTGGGCGCGAGGTCGGCGGCCATCATCCCCGCCTCGACCAGGAAGGTGCCGACCCCGCACATCGGGTCGGCCAGCGCCCCGCCTTCGGCGGCGATGCGCGGCCAGCCGGCGCGGATCAGGATCGCCGCGGCAAGGTTCTCCTTGAGCGGCGCGGCGCCCTGCTGCAGGCGGTAGCCACGCTGGTGCAGGCTGTGCCCGGAGAGATCCAGGGACAGCACCGCCTCGCCCCTGTCCAGGCGCAGGTGGATGCGCAGGTCCGGATCGAGCTTGTCCACCGAGGGGCGCTGACCGCTGTGCCGGCGCAGCTGGTCGACGATGGCGTCCTTGACCTTGAGGGCGCCGAAATGGCTGTTGTCGATGCCCGAGCCGTGGCCGCTGAACTCCACCGCCAGGCTGCCGGTCGGCAGCAGGTGATCCTGCCAGTCGACCGCCTGCACGCCCAGGTACAACTCTTCGGGGTTACCGACCGGGAAGCGTCCGAGCACCAGCAGCACGCGGTTGGCCAGGCGCGACCAGAGGCACAGCCGGTAGGCGGTTTCCAGGTCGCCCCGGCCCTGCACCGCGGCGACCTGCTCGCGGACCTCGGCCAGCCCAAGGCCGGCCGCCTCCTCGGCGAGCAGGCCTTCGAGGCTCTTCGGGCAGGTGAGAACGAGTTCGTAACGATCCGACATGGGAATCTTCCAGTGCCTCAGGCAATTAGCGCGCGCCAGACGGCACGCCGTTCAATCATGGCAGGCCCGCGGCGTGACCCTTCGTCGCATGGCCCATGGAGCACAACTACGGAGCCCGCCGGCGGCAGATTCGCGCCATCCGGCTTGAAAGGCCCCAAATCAGCGGGGTTTTGCCGAACCAGCGGCAATTTCCATGAATTCTTATCGCCTGAGCACCGAAAAAGTTTCGCTCTTATGACAAAACGGTCATTCACAGGCCAGAACTCATTGGATAGAAATCAATCAAGTCCCTCGCTGCAACGGCGGGGGAAGAAACCGCCACGCCGGCAGCGGTTTCGTCGGCAGCCAAGGCTGCCCGGTCTCGCCATGAGGCCAATGGGACATAACAGTCAACAGTGAGGGCAACACCCTATGAGAAGACTCAAACGTGATCCGTTGGAACGGGCTTTTCTGCGCGGCTATCAGAATGGCATTCATGGCAAATCCCGCGAACTCTGTCCCTTCACCCACCCGTCGACGCGACAGGCCTGGATCAACGGCTGGCGCGAGGGCCGCGGTGATAACTGGGACGGCCTCACCGGCACTGCGGGCATTCACCGCCTGAATCAACTGCGAGCCGTAAGCTGATCGGAGGGATCACGGCATTCTCATCCTGAACGCCGCTGCAGGCGTCAGGCATCAAGACCACAGGGCTCCTTCGGGAGCCCTTTCTCATCGCGCTCAGTGCGACCTGGCCGAACGGGCCTGCTCCGCGGCGATGGCCTCCACCGCCTCGCGGATCAGCGCCGGTCCCTTGTAGATGAAACCAGTATAGATCTGCACCAGACTGGCCCCTGCGGCGATCTTCTCCGCCGCATGGCGGCCTTCGGTGATGCCGCCGACCGCGATGATCGGCAACCGCCCGGCCAGCTCCCCGGCCAGCACCCGCACCGTGTGGGTACTCTTCTCGCGCACCGGCGCACCGGACAGCCCGCCCGCCTCGCCGGCATGCGCCAGCCCCTCGACGCCCTCGCGCCCGAGGGTGGTGTTGGTGGCGATCACCGCGTCCATGCCGGTGTCCAGCAGCGCCCGGGCGACCTGCACGGTTTCCTCGTCGCTCATGTCCGGGGCGATCTTGATCGCCAGCGGCACGCGCCGGCCGTGACGTCCGGCCAGTTCCTCCTGGCGCTGGCGCAGGGCTTCGAGCAGTTGGCGGAGCGAATCGCCGAACTGCAGGCTGCGCAGGCCGGGAGTATTCGGCGAGCTGACGTTGACCGTCACATAGCTGGCATGCGGGTAGACCCGCTCCAGGCAGATCAGGTAGTCGTCCACCGCCCGCTCGACTGGGGTGTCGAAGTTCTTGCCGATGTTGATGCCGAGCACGCCGCTGTAGCGCGCGGCCTGGGCCCGCGCCAGCAGATGGTCGACACCCTGGTTGTTGAAGCCCATGCGGTTGATGATCGCCTCGGCCTCCGGCAGGCGGAACAGCCGCGGCCTGGGATTGCCCGGCTGCGGCCGCGGCGTCACGGTGCCGATCTCGATGAAACCGAAGCCCAGCTGGGCAAGGCCGTCGATGGCATCGCCGTTCTTGTCCAGCCCGGCGGCAAGGCCGACCGGGTTGGGGAAATCCAGGCCCATCACTCGCACCGGCAGGCTCGCCGGCTTGCGGCACAGCAGGCCGTTGAGGTTCAGCCGGCCACCCGCCCCGAGCAGGCCGATGGACAGTTCGTGGGCGGTTTCCGGGGACAGTTTGAACAGCAGCTGGCGGGCCAGGTTGTACATGGGCAGGCGTGACTCGGCGGTTGGCGTGGGGCGGCGATTATAGCCACGCCGCACGCTTCCGGGGCCTGTTTGGTCGATTCGCCGCAGCGATTTCGGCGCAGGCCTCCGAATCCCGGCCGGCTTCGGCAACCGCCCGGCCCGTCGGCGCGGCACCTCAGGCCTGAGCGGGCACCGGCGCGTTCGGCGCGATCAGTTGCTCGCGCTTGAGCGCTTCCCAGAACTCGCCGGGGATAGCGACCTGCATCGACTGCACGTTGGCCTGCACCTGCTCGGGCGTGCGGGCGCCGGGGATGACGGCGGAAACCAGCGGATGGGCGGCGGCGAACTGCAGGGCGGCAGTGCGCAGGTCGATGCCGTGGCGCTCGGCGACCGCCATGATCCGCGCGCGCTTCTCCGGCGCCCAGGCAGGAACGCTGCCGGCGTAGAGGTAGCGGTCACGCCCGGCCAGGTAGCCGGCGAGCAGCGGCGCGCCAACCACCACCGAGACGCCGCGCTTGGCGAGCTGCGGGAAGGTGTTGTCGAGCGCCTCCCGATGGTCGAGCAGCGAATACTGGCAGGCCAGCAGGCAGATGTCCGGATCGCCGGCCTCCAGCGCCCGCACCGCCGGCGCGGGGTGGTTGACGCCGAAGCCCCAGGCCTTGATCAGACCCTCCCTGCGCATCCGCGACAGCTCCGGGATCGCTCCCCTGGCCGCCTGCTCGAAGTATTCGCTCCAGCGCTCGCCCATGTCGCGGTTGTCGGGCGACAGGTCGTGGATGAACACGATGTCGAGGTACGGGACGCCGAGCCGCTGCAGGCTGTCCTCGATCGAGCGGCGCACGCCTTCGGCGCTGTAGTCGTAGCGGTAGGCGAAGGGCGAAGGCTCCTTCCACATGGTTTTCGGCGGGCTGTCGCTCGCGCTCAGCAGGCGGCCCACCTTGGTCGACAGCACATATTCCTCGCGCTTCAGGTCGTGCAGGAAGTGACCGAAGCGGCGCTCGCCGAGGCCCAGGCCATACCAGGGCGAGGTGTCGAAATAGCGGACCCCGGCCGCGAAGGCGGCCTGCAGCGTGGCCTGGCTCTGCTCGTCGCTGGCCGGCGCGAAACCATTGCCGATAGCCACGCCGCCCAGACCGATGCGACTGAACGGACGAAACTTGCCGCCGGCGATCGGCGCGTGGGTCGGTGCCGGTCCGCTGCCCGGCGTACCCTGGGTCGGCAGCAGCGACCCGGGACCCTGGGCCTGCGCGAACAGGGGCGAGGCCGCCAGTACGGCGGTCCCGGTTGCGACGGCGGAAAGAAGTTGACGGCGTGTGCTCATGACGAATGCTCCTCCTGAAGCTGATGATGGATAGGCAAATCCCTGTGCTTTCCGACAGCACGGCCGGACAAAATTCGCCGGCGCCGCTTTCTCTGTGACACGGCTCGATTGCAGGACTCGACACCAGCACTCAGGGTAGGCACCTGCCCGGTCATCTGCCAAACTGCCCGCCCCAGCCTGTCAATGGATCGTCCAAGCATGTCTTTCCTGCCACCGAGCCTCGTCGCACTCGCCCAGCGCCTGGGCCTGGGCCCGGGGAGGCATACGCCACGTCAGCTGCTGCACAAGGCCCGCGCGCTGCGCCTGCCCTTCCAGCCGCTGCCGCCGGTGCAGGAAAGCATCTGGTGGCAGGCCGACCCGCCCCTGCACCGGCTGGTCGAGCTGCCACGCGACGCCCTGTCCGGGCCGGTCCAGGAGGACAAGGCCGCGGCCCGCACGGTGCTGATGCGCCTCGTTGAGCGGGAACAGCGCAGCCTGGACGGCATCGACCTGCGCCAGGTCGACGGGCTGGTCGGCAAGGACCCGCAGGCCGCGCAGTACGACGGCCTCGAGGCCTACAGCGCGACCCCCGAATGCCGCGCCGTGCGGATCATCGGCTACAAGGACTTCGTGCGCACCCTCGGCCAGGCCGTGGCCGGCTTTCCCGAGGCCGGCCGCCTGCAGCTGCGCCAGGCCGGCTGGCGTGGCGAACGGCTGTTCTGGGCCGGCGAGCCACAACAGCTGGCGGCCTTCGCCGCGGCCGTCGCCTATGCGCGGCGGCGCGGCCTGGAAGTCGTCCAGCCTGCCGAGCTGACCCGCTACCGGCTGAGCGAAAGCGGCCTGGCCGGCCTGCGCCGGCGCTACCACGTGCTGGCCATGCCGGCGCAGGCCTGGAGCGATCCGGCCTTCATGGGCCTGCTGCTCGACCAGGGCATGCCCTATGCCCGCCTCGCCCTGCTGCGCCGCAGCGGCGCCCCCGAGTTCCTCCTGCTGCCCCGCCGCCATCCGGCGGCCAACGCCCTCGGCGAAGGGCTCTACCAGGCCGGCGCGCCGGACGTGACCGGCTTTCTCGCCGGGCTGCTGCCGGCCGCGGACAGCGCGCCCGGCTGAGTCCGCCAGCCACCGCCCCAAGGAGATGTTCATGAAGGAGCTGTCCCTGTCCCGCCGGTTCTGCCCCGCCCTGCTGGCCCTGGGCCTGCCCGCTGCCATGGCGGCCGAGCCCCCGCTCTACGGCCCCGAGCTGGAAGGCTTCGACTACCCCCACCCGGTCCAGTACTTCACCCTCGAATCCCAGGGCCAGTCGCTGAAGATGGCCTACATGGACGTGCAGCCGGCCGAACCCAACGGCCACACCCTGGTCCTGCTGCACGGCAAGAACTTCTGCGCGGCGACCTGGGAAGGCAGCATCGCCGCCCTGTCCAAGGCCGGCTACCGGGTGGTGGCGCCGGACCAGATCGGCTTCTGCAAGTCCAGCAAGCCTGCGCACTACCAGTACAGCTTCCAGCAGCTGGCGGCCAACACCCGGGCGCTGCTGGAGTCCCTGGGCCTTGCGCGCTACAGCCTCATGGGCCACTCCATGGGCGGCATGCTCGCCACCCGCTTCGCCCTGCTCTATCCCCAACAACTGGAACGCCTGGTGCTGGTCAACCCCATTGGCCTCGAGGACTGGAAGGCGGTCGGCGTGCCCTATCGCACGGTGGACCAGTGGTACGCCCGCGAACTCGAGACCAGCGCCGAGGGCATCCGCAACTACCAGCTCAGCACCTACTACGCCGGCCAGTGGCGCCCCGAGTTCGATCGCTGGGTGGAGATGCAGGCCGGCCTGTTCCAGGGGCCGGGCAAGCAGCGCGTGGCGTGGAACTCGGCACTGACCTACGACATGATCTACACCCAGCCGGTGTACTACGAGTTCGAGCAGCTGAAGGTACCGACCGTGCTGCTGATCGGCGAGAAGGACAACACCGCCATCGGCAAGGACGCGGTGGCGCCCGAACTGCGCCCGCTGCTCGGCGACTATCGGCGGCTGTCCTGGGAAGCGGCCAAGCGCATTCCCGGAGCCACCCTGCAGACCTTCGCCGACCTCGGCCACTCCCCGCAGATCCAGGCGCCGGAGCGCTTCCACGAGGCCCTGCTGCAGCAGCTGGCCAAACCGGCCGAATAGCCGGCCGCACCCGGGCCTGCCCCCGGCGGCCCGGCATCGCCCCGACGAGAACAGCGCCCTGGTCGGCTCCAGACACTAGTTTCCCGCGGCATTGGTCAAACCTTTTTTTACTCTCCCGGTCGTAATTGCACTCGCCTCAGGTAAAGTGGCGGGGTGCGGAAACCGCTCGCGGCGTGGCTTTCCTGGCCGCAGCCGGTATCCGCCAGCTGTTAGGGAATGGACTGTGCTCGACAAGGAGATGTTTGCAATGGCCAGACAATGGCGAAAGACCGGCCTGCCATTCAGATTCAAGCCGGCCAACCGGATCGTGGATGCCCCTCCCGCCCCGGCAGATACCGCCCCCCCCCGGGGAACCGCCACCCTCGCCAAACTGTGCAGCCTGGTGGTCGACCTGATCCGCGGCAAGCGGGTATGGGTGAGTACCGAGGAGCGGGAGGCGCTCTCGCCGATGATCGATCTGGGTTATCTGCAGTGCGAAAGTGGTTTCCAGGAGTCCTCCACCCACTTCCTCTGCCACTGCTCCCACCCCACGCTCTTCGAGTTCTATTTCTTCTACCGCTGGCTGCCCGAACACGGCCAGCGCTTCCGCCCCCGGCGGGAGCTCTCCAGCCAGGCCCGCTAAGCCGACGCCAGCGGGGCCATTCTTCAGGCCCCGCGCGCGCCGCTCTGCGCCAGATCCGCCAGCTCGCGGTTGACCACCGCGAACATGGCATAGTCCGCGCCACCGGCCGCGCGCAGCTCGGCCAGGGTCGCCCGCCAGCGCTCGACCGCCGGCTGGTTCTGCTCCAGCCAGAGCGCTACCCGCGCCTCGATATCCTCCGGACCGTCGACCATCTGCAGCAGGGCGATGGTAATCGCCCGCTGCTGCCAGTCCATGTCGTCGCGGAACGCTTCCCGGGCCAGCGCCTGCCACTGATTCTCGACCGGCAGGTTGGTGATCTGCTGCAGGTACCAAGGCAGCTCCAGGGCGCCGCCGACGGCGAAGTGCGCGGTCGCCACCACCGCCGGCTCGCGCCCGGTGACGTCGGCCGCCTCGAGGATCGGCAGCAGGGTGTAGAGGTAGCCGGTGCCGGCGACCAGCCGTGCCAGCAGCTCCGGCACCCCGGCCTCAGCATAGGCGCGGTAACGCAGCTGCCACTGCTTGTGAGTGCTGCCTTCGAGCAGCTCGTCGAGCTTGAGGCCGAGGGCGGCGACCTGCGGGCCGAAGTGCGCCACGTCGCGGGCGGCGTCCAGCTCGCCGCGGCGATTGCGCAGGAACCAGCGGGTGGCGCGGCGGCCCAGGCGGGTCAGCTCGTCCATCAAGGTCAGTTGCAATTCGGCAGGGACCTGGTGGTCCAGCGCCTCGATCTGCCGGAACCAGTACGGCAGATGGAAGATGTCGCGGACGATCACATAGGCCTCGGCCACCGCCGCGGCGTCCATGCCGGTGGACTCCTTGAGGCGCTGCACGAAGGTGATGCCCATGTGGTTGACCAGATCGTTGGCGATCTGCGTGGCGACGATCTCCCGGCGCAGCCGGTGGCTGCGCATCAGCGCGCCGAAGCGCTCCACCAGCAGCGTCGGGAAGGCGCTCTCCATGTCGCGGATCAGGTAGTCGTCGTCCGGCACCCTGGAGTCCAGCAGCGACTCCTTGAGGTCGATCTTGCTGTAGGAGATCAGCACCGCCAGCTCCGGGCGGGTCAGGCTGGTGCCGCCGGCGAGGCGCTCGGCGA
Organism: Azotobacter chroococcum; assembly: GCF_004339665.1. GTDB lineage: Bacteria > Pseudomonadota > Gammaproteobacteria > Pseudomonadales > Pseudomonadaceae > Azotobacter > Azotobacter chroococcum. The sequence continues at coordinate 83,420 of NZ_SMMU01000013.1, read as the reverse complement.
GCTGCTCGTCGGAGGGCAGGAATTCCAGGGCGCGATCCAGCCGCCCGTCATGCTCCAGGGCGTCGATCAGCCGGCGGTACTCGCCCGGATGCAGGCGCGCGCGGCGCTCGGCCAGGGACAGCGCCTGGGTCTGCTTGTAGATGTTGTTCAGCACCAGCTGGGCCACCGCATCGGTCATCTCGTGGAGCAGCTGGTCGCGCTGCTTGCCGGTCATGTCGCCGGCGGCGAGCACCTTGCCGAGCAGGATCTTGATGTTCACCTCGTGGTCGGAACAGTCGACCCCGCCGGCGTTGTCGATGAAGTCGGTGTTGCCGGCGCCGCCCTTGAGGCAGTATTCGACCCGGCCGAGCTGGCTGAAGCCCAGGTTGCCGCCCTCGCCCACCACCTTGGCGCGCAGCTCGCTGCCGTTGACCCGCACCGCGTCGTTGGCCTTGTCGCCGATGTCCGCGTGGCTCTCCTGGCTGGACTTCACGTAGGTACCGATGCCGCCGTTCCACAGCAGGTCGACCGGCGCCCTGAGCAGGGCGCTGATCAGCTCGGCGGGAGTCAGCCGCTCGGCGGCGATGGCGAAGCGCTCCTGCATCTGCGGGCTGATCCGGATGCTTTTGGCGCTGCGCGGGAACACCCCGCCGCCGATCGAGATCAGCGCCGGATCGTAATCGGCCCAGGAGGAGCGCGGCAGCTCGAACAGCCGGCGCCGCTCGGCGAAGCTCTGCGCCGGGTCCGGCTCGGGATCGACGAACACGTGGCGGTGGTCGAAGGCCGCCAGCAGGCGCACGCTCTGCGACTGCAGCAGACCGTTGCCGAATACGTCGCCGGACATGTCGCCGATGCCGATCACGCTGATCGGGTCCTTCTGCACGTCGATGCCGCGCTCGCGGAAATGGCGCTGCACGGCGACCCAGGCGCCGCGGGCGGTGATGCCCATCTTCTTGTGGTCGTAGCCGCTGGAGCCGCCGGACGCGAAGGCGTCGCCGAGCCAGAAGGCGTAGTCGGCGGCGATGCCGTTGGCGATGTCGGAGAAGCTCGCCGTGCCCTTGTCGGCGGCCACCACCAGGTAGGGGTCGTCGCCGTCGTAGCGCAGCACGCTGGCCGGCGGCACCACCTCGTCTTCCCTGAGGTTGTCGGTGACGTCCAGCAGGGCCGAGACGAAGATCCGGTAGCAGGCGATCGCCTCGGCCTGGATCTCGTCCCGGCTGCTTCCGACCGGCAGGCGCCGCGGCACGAAGCCGCCCTTGGCGCCGACCGGCACGATCACCGCATTCTTCACCTGCTGGGCCTTGACCAGGCCGAGCACCTCGGTACGGTAGTCCTCCTCGCGGTCGGACCAGCGCAGGCCGCCGCGGGCCACTTTGCCACCCCGCAAATGCACGCCCTCGACCCGCGGCGAGTAGACGAAGATCTCGAAGCGCGGCACCGGCCTCGGCAGCTCGGAAAGCGCCCGCGGGTCGAGCTTGAGGCTGAAGTGGCTCTTGGCCTGGCCGGCGGTGTCCGGCTGGTAGAAGTTGGTGCGCAGGGTGGCCTTGATCAGCTCCAGGTAGCGCCGCAGGATGCGGTCCTCGTTGAGCACCTCGACCTTGTCCAGGGCGCCGAGGATGGCCTGCTCCAGGCGCTGCTGCTTGTCCTCCAGGTCCTCGCCGGCGATGCGCCGCGCCAGGTAGAAGCGGATGCGGAACAGACGCACCAGCTCGCGGGCGATGTCGCTGTGGTTGAGCAGGGCGGCGGCGACGTAGCCGAGGTCGAAGCCCAGGCGGACCTGCTTGAGGTAGCGGCCATAGGCGCGCAGCAGGGCAACCTCGCGCCAGGGCATGGCGGCGCTCAGCACTAGGCGGTTGAAGGCGTCGTTCTCGGCGTCGCCGCGGACGATGTGGATGAAGGCGTCCTGCAGGGTGTCGTTGAGCTGCTGGAGGTCCACCTCCGCCCCGCCGGCGCAGGTGAAGGAGAAATCGTGGATCCAGAACTCGCGGCCGTCGCGCCGGCGCAGCGGGAAGGGGAACTCGCCGAGCACGCGCAGGCCGAGGTTCTCGAGGATCGGCAGGACGTCGGACAGCGGCAGCGGGGTGTCCGGATGGTAGATCTTGCCGTGCAGTTGCTGGTCGCCCTGGCGCAGCGGCTGGTAGAAACTCATCACCAGCGGCCGCTCGTCGCCCAGGGAGAGCAGGTGCTGCATGTCGACCACCGCCGAGTGGGGCGCGAAGCGCTCCCGGTAGCCGGCCGGAAAGCCCTGCGGAAAGTCCGCCAGCAGGCCGGTGCCCTGGGCCTCGCCGAAACTTTCCACCATCAGGCTGGCATATTCGTCCTGCCAGGAGCGGCAGGCGCGGATCATCTCCTGCTCCAGGCGCCGGGGATCGAAGTCGACCCGCGCCTTGGGATCGACGCGCAGGATGAACTGCACCCGGGCCAGAATGGACTCGGAGAAGTACACCCAGAATTCGCAGTCGCTGGCCTTCAGGCGCTCCATCAGCAGCTGCTGTATCTTCTGGCGGATCTCCGTGGAGTAGATGTCCCGCGGCACGTAGGCCAGGCCGTAGACGAAGCGCCCGTAGGGGTCCTTGCGCAGGAACAGGCGCAGCCGGTTGCGCTCCTGGATCTGCACGATGCTGATCGCGGTGTGCAGCAGCTCGTCCAGCAGCGTCTGGAACAGGTCGTCGCGCGGCAACACCTCGAGCACCTGGCTGAGTTCGCGGGCCAGGTGACTGGTGCTGTCGAAGCCGGCACGCCGCTCGATCTCCGCGGCCTTGCGGCGGATGTAGGGGATGTGCCGCACGCTCTCGTTGTACACCGAGGCGGTGTACAGGCCCATGAAGCGGTATTCGCGGACCACCCGGCCGGTCTCGTCCAGCTCGCGCAGGGAAACGTAGTTGGGATAGGCCGGGCGGTGCACCCGCGATGGCTGCGAGGCCTTGGCGAAGGACAGCAGCAGCGGCTCGCGCAGATAGTGCAGGGCTTCCGGCTCGATGCGCAGCCAGGCCTCGTCCAGCCCCGTGCGCAGGCGCTTGCTCAGGCCCAGCAGGGAGCGCTCGTCGTAGACGATGCGCCCGCCGCCGTCCGGCAGGTCCGCCACGCTGAACTCCTCGTAGCCGAGGAAGGTGAAATGGTCCTCCAGCAGCCAGCGCAGGAACACCTTGATCTCCGCCAGTTCCTCGGCGTCCACCTGGAGCTGCGCCCGCTCCAGCCAATCCAGCAGCGCCCGCATGCAGGAGGTCATCGGCTCGAAGTCGGCGACCGCCAGGCGCACCTCGCCGAACACCGCCTGTATCGCCTGCTCCAGCGCGCGCTGCTCGCCCAGGCTGGCGCAGCGGTCAATCTCGGCGGCGATCAGCGCCTCCTGGCGCACCCCGTCGCCACGGCTGCCGCGAGGCAGGATCTCCAACAGCTCGCCGGCGGCGTTGCGGCGCACGCCGAACACTCCGCCCTGCAGGCTGTGGATGCCGTGGCCGTGACGGTTCAGCTCCATGCGCAGCGAGTCGACCAGAAAGGGCATGTCCAGGTGCAGCACCTCGACCACACTGTGGCTGGACAGCCAGCCGTGCTTCTCGTAGTCGGGGTTGAAGACCGTCACCTCCGGCTGCGCCGGGTCGAAGCGCTCGAGCAGGCGCCAGGCCGACAGGGTGCTGCCGACCAGGTCCGGCAGGCGCCGCTCGGTCAGCTCGTCGAGAGCGGTCATGGCGAAGAACTCCTCGGCGAACAGCATCACCTGCGGCAGCAGCCGCTCGTCCAGATGCGCCCCCAGAGCGGCCTGCAACTGCACCAGGAAATCGGCCTTGCTGTCGGCCGTGAAGAACGCCATGGTCGTACTCCTGAAAGGGTCCCTGCATGCAGCATAGGCGGCCCCGGCCCCCTCTCCATGCCGGCCCGCTGCCCGAGCACGGGCCACGCCGAGCGCGCCATGCCGATCGCTCGCAGCTTCGGCGCCGCGTGCTCATCTACAATCGCCTCGATGCGACCGCCCGGGAGGAGGTCCGATCTGGCCATCGGTACGGCAGCGCGGCGCCAGGTTTTGTTTTAAAGTGGCGCCCGCTGCCCTGTGGCAGCCAAGACCTGCGGTCCTTTTGCGGAAGTGTAGAGAGATGGATCACCGAGAAGCGCTAGTGGCACTGCGGCAATACCTGGCCGGCCAGATCCTCGGCCAGGAAAAGCTGATCGACCGTCTGCTCGTCGCCCTGCTCGCCGACGGCCACCTGCTGGTCGAGGGCGCCCCCGGCCTGGCCAAGACCAAGGCGATCAAGGACCTGGCCGAGGGCATCGAGGCGGAATTCCATCGCATCCAGTTCACCCCCGACCTGCTGCCGGCGGACATCACCGGCACCGAGATCTACCGCCCGGAAACCGGGAGCTTCGTCTTCCAGCAGGGACCGATCTTCCACAACCTGGTGCTGGCCGACGAGATCAACCGCGCCCCGGCCAAGGTCCAGTCGGCGCTGCTCGAGGCCATGGCCGAGCGCCAGGTGTCGATCGGCCGGCGCACCTACGAGCTGTCGCCGCTGTTCCTGGTGATGGCCACCCAGAACCCCATCGAGCAGGAAGGCACCTACCCGCTGCCCGAGGCCCAGCTCGACCGCTTCCTCATGCACGTGAAGATCGGCTTCCCGGACGCCGCGGTGGAACGCAAGATCCTCCAGCAGGCCCGCGGCGAGGCGCTGCACGGCGAGACCAAGCCCGAGCAGCGGCTCAGCCAGCAGGCGATCTTCGCCGCGCGCAAGGAGATCCTCGGCCTGTACATGGCCGATGCGGTGGAGGAATACCTGGTGCAGCTGGTGATGGCCTCGCGCACGCCGACGCGCTTCGACGCCGAGCTGGGCGAATGGCTGACCTACGGCGCCAGCCCGCGCGGCTCCATCGCCCTCGACCGCTGCGCGCGCGCCCACGCCTGGCTGGCCGGACGCGACTTCGTCAGCCCGGAGGACATCCAGACGGTGCTGTTCGACGTGCTGCGCCACCGCCTGATCCTCTCCTTCGAGGCCGAGGCCGCCGGGGTCGACCAGGATCGGGTCATCCAGCGCATCCTCGACGTGGTGGCGGTGGCCTGATGCAGCCGCAGGCGGCAGGCGGACCACGCCCGGCTCCGGACGGCATCCGGGTGAACCTGGCCGAGCTGATCGAGATCCGCCACCGGGTGCGCGAGGTGCAGCTGTTCTCCAGCACCGCCCGGCGCAGCATGCTGCTCGGCGCGCACCACTCGCGGCTGCGCGGGCGTGGCGTGGACTTCGACCAGGTGCGTGTCTACCAGGCCGGCGACGACGTGCGCAACATCGACTGGCGGGTCACCGCGCGCACCCAGGAACCGCACACCAAGCTGTTCCACGAAGAACGCGAGCGGCCGATCTTCATCCTCGTCGAGCAGAGCCGGCAGCTGTTCTTCGGCTCCTCGCGGCAGTTCAAGTCGGTGCTCGCCGCCCAGGCCGCGGCGCTGATCGGCTGGGCCGCCCTGGAGCACAACGACCGGGTCGGCGGGCTGGTGTTCGGCAGCAGCGCGCCCCACGAGATCAAGCCGCGGCGCAGCAAGCAGAGCCTGCTGCAGCTGCTCAACCGCCTGGTGCGCGCCAACCATGCGCTGCACGGCGAACTGCCGGACGAGCCGGACGGCTTCGGCCTGGCCCTGCGCCGCGCCCGCGAGGTGCTGCGCCCGGGCAGCCTGGTGGTGGTGCTGTGCGACGAGCGGGCGCTGTCCGACACCGCCGAGCGCCAGCTGCTGCTGCTCGGCCGGCACAGCGAGCTGCTGCTGCTGCCGCTCTCCGACCCCCTCGACCATGCCCTGCCCGCCGCCGGCCTGCTGCGCTTCGCCCAGGACGGCGCGCAGCTGGAGCTGGACACCCACGACAGCGCGCTGCGCCAGGCCTACCACGCCCTCGGCCAGGCGCGCCAGGCGCGCTGGCAGCGCCTCGCCGAACGCCTCGGCAGCCTGCTGATGCCGCTCAGCACCCAGTTCGAGCTGGTCGAGCAGCTGCGCGAGCGGCTGCAGCCGCGGCCGGCAGGCCAGCCATGAACCCGCTCGACAACCTGCAACCGCTGATCCCCCCGCCAGCCATTCGCTGGTGGCCGCCGGCGCCTGGCTGGTGGCTGCTGGCGCTGGTCGCCCTCGTCTCCCTCGCCGCCTTCTGCTGGCTGCAGTGGCGGCGTCCGCGCCGGCGCGCCGAGCCGGCGCCGGCGCAGGTCCTCGACCCGCTGCGCGTCGCCGCCCTGGAGGAGCTGGCGCAGCTGCGCAAACCCTACGACGTGCCGGCCGGCCCCTGGCTGCAGCAGCTCAACGCGCTGCTCAAGCGCCTGTGCCGCGCCCACTACCCGGACAACCACAGCCACACCCTGAGCGGCCGCGCCTGGCTGGCCTATCTCGACAGCCGCTGTCCGGCCGCCGGCCTGACCCGCTGGATGATCCTGGTGGAAGGCGGCTACCGCGCCGAGTGCCGGCTCGACGACAAGGCCATCGACGGGCTCTACCAGTCCGTGGAAATCTGGATCCGCCGGCATGTTTGAATTCGTCTGGCCCTGGGTCTTCCTGCTCGCCCCGCTGCCCTGGCTGCTGCGCCTGCTGCTGCCGCCGGCCGACAGCGGCGAGGCCGCGCTCAAGGTGGCCTTCCTCGATGAACTGGAGAGTCTCAGCGGCCGCCGCGCCCGCCTGCGCCTGCCGGGCTGGCGGCAACAGGCGCCTTTCGTCCTGCTCTGGCTGCTGCTGCTCACTGCCGGCGCCCGTCCCGAATGGGTCGGCAAACCCCTGCCGCTGCCCACCAGCGGCCGCGATCTGCTGCTGGCAGTGGACGTTTCCGGCTCCATGGAATACGCCGACATGCAGTGGCAGGACGAAACCATCAGCCGCCTGGAGCTGGTCAAGCGCCTGCTCGGCCAGTTCATCGAGGACCGCCGGGGCGACCGCGTCGGGCTGATCCTGTTCGGCAGCCAGGCCTATCTGCAGGCGCCGCTGACCTTCGACCGGCAGACCGTGCGCACCTGGCTGGAGGAAGCCATGATCGGCATCGCCGGCAAGAACACCGCCCTCGGCGACGCCATCGGCCTGGGCCTCAAGCGCCTGCGCCTGCGCCCGGCACAGAGCCGCGTGCTGGTGCTGGTCACCGACGGCGCCAACACCGCCGGCGAGATCGACCCGCAGGTCGCCGCCCGCCTGGCCGCCGAGGAAGGAGTACGCATCCACACCATCGGCATCGGCGCCGATCCCCGGCAGAACGGTCTGCCCGGCCTGCTCGGCCTGACGCCCGGGCTCGACCTCGACGAGCCGACCCTGCGCGCCATCGCCGAACAGACCGGCGGGACCTATTTCCGCGCCCGCAGCACCGAGGAGCTGCACGCCATCGAGGAAACCCTCGACCGCCTGGAGCCGGTCGCCCAGCCGCCGAGCCAGGCACGCCCGGCCCGTCCGCTGTACCCCTGGCCGCTGGCCGCGGCGCTGCTGATCGGCCTGCTGCCGGTGGCCCGCACCCTGTGGCCGCCGCGCGCCCGCCTGGGCGGAGCACGCCGATGAGCGTCCTCTGGCCACACTGGCTGCGCCCCGGCTGGCTGCTCCTGCTGCCCCTGCTCGCCTGGCTGCTCTGGCGGCTCTGGCACCGCGAGCGGCGCGCCGGCCGCTGGGAGCTGCTGCTGCCGCCGGCCTTCCACCCGGCGCTGCTCGGCGCGCGCGCCGGGCGCGGCAGCCGCCTGCCGTGGATCGCCCTCGGCCTGGCCTGGCTGCTCGCCCTGCTGGCCCTGCTCGGGCCGAGCTGGCAGCGCATCGAGCAGAGCACCCTGAAGCGCGCCGACCCGCTGGTGGTACTGCTCGAGCTGACCCCGAACATGCTCGCCGGCGACGTCGCGCCGAACCGCCTGGCGCTGGCCAGGCACAAGCTGCTCGACCTGCTCGCGGCGCGCCAGGAGGCACAGACCGCGGTGGTCGTCTACGCCGGCAGCGCGCACACCCTGGTGCCGCTCTCCGACGATCTGGAAACCATCCGCAACCTGCTGGATGCCCTCGCCCCGCCGATCATGCCGGTCGCCGGGCGGCGCGCCGACCTTGCCGTGGCCCGCGGCCTGGCCCTGCTCGAACAGGGCGCCCAGGGCCGCGGCCAGCTGCTCTTGATCGGCAGCGAGCTGGACGAACGGGAACGCCAGGGCATCGCCCGGGCACTCGGCGGCGACGGCGAACGCCTCGCCATCCTCGGCATCGGCAGTCCCGGCGGAGCGCCCATCGCCCAGGAGGACGGCACCTTCCTCAAGGACGACCAGGGCGCCATCCTCCTCGCCCGGCTGGACAGCGCCGGCCTCGCGCGCTTTGCCGACAACCTCGGCGGGCGCTACCAGAGCGTCAGCCTGGACGACCGCGACCTGCGCCAGCTGGGCCTGCTGGCGGGTCCGCAACTACTGCGCGAGGGCGACCAGACGGCGCGCTTCGACGCCTGGGCCGACCAGGGCCACTGGCTGCTGCTGCCGCTGCTCCTGCTGGCTGCCTGCGCCGGCCGGCGCGGCTGGCTGCTCGCCCTGCCCCTGCTGCTCGTCCTGCCCCAGCCCGGCCAGGCCTTCGAGTTCACCGACCTGTGGCTGCGCCCCGACCAGCAGGGCCGCATCCTGCTCCAGGCCGGCCAGCCTGGCGAGGCCGCACGGCGCTTCGCGGACAGCCAGTGGCAGGGGCTGGCCCTCTACCAGGCCGGCGACTACGCCGCCGCCGCCGAGCGCTTCGCCCAGGGCCAGGGTGCCGCCGCCCACTACAACCGCGGCAACGCCCTGGCCCGGGCCGGCGAGCTGGAGGCCGCGCTGGACGCCTACGAGCGCGCCCTGGAACTGCAGCCGGCACTGGAACCGGCACTGCACAACAAGGCCCTGATCGAGGAACTGCTGCGCCAGCGCCAGCAGCAGGCGCCGTCGCCGGACGCCGACAGCACTGCCGAGCAGCCATCGGGCCAGCCGGGCCAGGACAGCCCGTCCGGGCAGAGCAGCGGGCAGAACGACGGCCAGGCGGATACGCCCGCGCCCGGGACGAGCGAGGACGCCGCTGCGGACAGCGCACCGGCACAGCCGGGAGCGCCCGGAACGGCCCAGGACGGAGCGCAGGCCACGGGCGAGGCGCCGCCAGGCTCCGGCCAGGTCGCCGAGGCGACCCCGGAGGAGCCGTTCGCCGCCGAACGCCGCCAGGCCCTGGAACAGTGGCTGCGGCAGATCCCGGACAATCCCGGCGAGTTGCTGCGGCGCAAATTCTGGTACGAACAGCAACAGCACCGGGAAGCCAGCCCATGATCCGCCTGCTCTGCACCCTCCTGCTCTGCCTGCTGGCCTGGACGGCCCAGGCCGAGGAGTTCACCGCCCGGGTCGACCGCACCCGCCTCGGCGCCGGCGAAACCCTCGAGCTGACCCTGGAAAGCAGCGACTCCACTCCGCTCGGCAAGCCGGACCTGAGCCCCCTGGAGGAGCACTTCGAGGTGCTCGGCACCCGCCAGGTCAACCGTCCGAGCAGCACGGCCGGCGACTCCCGCAGCACCACCCAGTGGATCGTCACCCTGCAGCCGAAGCGCCGCGGCCAGGTGACGATCCCAGCCCTGCGCCTGGGCGACCGGCAGACCCGGGCAATCGTCCTGCAGGTGCAGAAAAGCGAGGTGGACAGCGACCCGGCCAGGCTGGCGCCGGTGTTCATCGACGCCACCCTGGACCGGGAAAGCATCTACGTGCAGGCCCAGGTCGTGCTCACCCTGCGCATCTACCATTCGGTGTCGCTCTACGACGACAGCAACCTGAGCCCGCTGCAGATGGCCGATGCCCACATCGAGGCGCTCGGCGCGCCACGCACCTACGAAACCAGCGTCAACGGCGTGCGCCACGGGGTGATCGAGGTGCGCTACGCACTGTTTCCCCAGCGCAGCGGCGAACTGCTGATCCCCGCCCAGTCCTTCACCGCCACCGAGGTCAGCCGCGCCCCCGGCCGCGACGGCCTGCTGCCCTTCGGCCCGCACAGTGGCCGGCAGATCCGCGTCGAGTCGCCGGCGATCCCCCTGACGGTCCGGGCCAAGCCGGCCGAATACCCGGCCGACGCACCCTGGCTGCCGGCGCGCGCCCTCGTCCTGAGCGAGAACTGGAGCCCCGCGCCGGAACAGGCACGGGCCGGCGATTCGCTGACCCGCCAGCTGACCCTCAAGGCCGACGGCCTGAGCGGCGCCCAGCTGCCGCCGCTGGCCAGCCTGCCGGTCGAGGGCCTGCGCCGCTATCCGGACCAGCCGCTGCTGACCGATCAGCCCGGCGAACGCGGCCTGATCGGCAGCCGCGAGGAGCGCGAGGCACTGGTGCCGACCCGCGACGGCCGGATCGAACTGCCGGCGCAGGAAGTGGTGTGGTGGAACACTGTCCACGAACGCCTAGAGCGCACCCGCCTGCCGGCGCGTACCCTGGTGGTGGAGACGAACCCGGAATTGGCCGCGGAATCGCCGCAGACCCTCGGCGCGCCCCTGGCCCTGCCCGGCCAGCCGCTCTGGCTCTGGCAGCTGGCCAGCGCCCTGCTGCTCTGCACCACCCTGCTCGGCTTCGGCCTCTGGTGGCATGCCCGCCGCCAGCCGGCGATCCGCAGCGCCGTCGCCGGGCCGAGCCCGCGCAGCCTGCTCGACGACCTGCGCCGCGCCTGCCAGGCCAATGACACCCAGGCAACCCGCCAGGCCCTCGACGCCTGGGCCCGCCAGCAACCGGAAACCCTCGCCGCGATGGCGGCACGCTACGTGCCCCTGTCCGCCGCCCTCGACGGCCTGAACGGCGCGCTCTACAGCGAGAGCGGCCAGTACTGGCAGGGCGACGACCTCTGGCAGGCGATCCGCGACCTGCCGCCAGCCCTGCAGTCGAGCACGCCCCGCGAGCCGAGCCAGCTGCCGCCGCTGTATCCGCGCTGAGCGACGCATGCGGCGGCGTGACACGGGGCGCGACGGCCACAGGCCGTTGCCCGCTAAGCTGCCGACCGCACATTGACGAGCGTTGTGGAGAAGTTCTGGTCTCCGGCGTGCTAACGCCCGATTTCCAGGCAGAGTTCGCGACCATGGTGCCGGCCGAAGCCAACGGCTCGTACTGGCTGGGCGCGTACATCGCCGTGCCGCCTGGTGCTTACCGGATCGAGATCCATGGCTATCCGCCTGGCGATCTCTCGGGGGCTGGGGAACGATCACCGAGCCGCGGATGTTCGGCCCCCACCCCGGCATACAGCCGGAGAAACCGCTCGAATACTGGCGGCGTACGCACCCGGACGAGACGCCACCTGGGTGGATGGCCGATGAGCCCGAAGAAGAAGGCTCATATGTAGACTTCATCATTCGGCTTTCGCCGTTGGAGGGCGAGATGGCGGAACCGGCCCTCGAAGAGGATGGCTGCCTGCAGTGGGAGTTTCGCAAGCCGGATATTTGCCCGGCCGGGATTCGCTCTACCCTCTGAGCTGTCCCCATCCAGGCCCGGTCCCAGATCAATGCCCTGGCACTCTCCAGCAAAAAAAACCGCGGCCCGGAGGCCGCGGTTTTCAGGGTCGAGCGAGTGTCAGGCGTTAGCCTTTGGCCAGCATGCTGCCGCGCTCTTCCAGGTTGATGTGCCACTCCAGGGCTTCGCGCAGGATGTGCGGGGTCTGACCGCCCTTGGCGCAGGCGCGCTCGAAGTAGTCGTTCAGCGCGGCGCGGTAGTCCGGGTGCACGCAGTTGTCGATGATGGCACGGGCGCGCTCGCGCGGCGCCAGGCCACGCAGGTCGGCCAGGCCCTGCTCGGTCACCACGACGTCCACGTCGTGTTCGCAATGGTCGACGTGACCGACCATCGGCACCACGCTGGAGATCGCGCCGCCCTTGGCGATGGACTTGGTGACGAAGATCGAGGTGTGGGCGTTACGGGCGAAGTCGCCGGAACCACCGATGCCGTTCATCATCTTGGTGCCGCCAACGTGGGTGGAGTTCACGTTGCCGTAGATGTCGAATTCCAGCGCGGTGTTGACGCCGATGATGCCGAGGCGGCGGGCGATTTCCGGCAGGTTGGAGATTTCCTGCGGACGCAGCACCAGCTTGTCCTTGTACTTCTCCATGTTGCCGAACACGCGCTTGCCGCACTCTTCGGAGAGGGTCATGGAGCAGCCCGAAGCGAAGTCCATCTTGCCGGCGTCGATCAGCTCGAAGGTGGAGTCCTGCAGCACTTCGGAGTACATGGTCAGGCCGCTGAAGTCGGACTTCAGCAGGCCGCACATCACGGCGTTGGCGATGGAGCCGATGCCGGCCTGCAGCGGCAGCAGGCTCTTGGTCAGACGACCGGCGGCCACTTCGCGCTCGAGGAAGGCGATCAGGTGGTCGGCGATGGCCTGGGTCTCGTCGTCCGGCGGGGTGACGGTGGACGGCGAGTCCGGGGTGTCGCAGATCACGACGGCAGCAATCTTGGCCGGATCGACCGGGATGGCCTTGGTGCCGATGCGGTCGTCGACATTGATCAGCGGGACCGGACCGCGGCCCGGACGGGCAGCCGGAATGTAGATGTCGTGCAGACCTTCGAGGTTCAGGTTGTGGGCCAGGTTGATCTCGACGATCACCTGCTTGGCCTCGGCGACGAAGCTGGCGGAGTTGCCCACGGAGGTGGTCGGCACGATGTGGCCTTCCTCGGTGATGGCGACGGCCTCGATCACCGCGATGTCCGGAGCCTTGATCTGCTTGGAGCGCATCTGCTCGACGGTTTCCGACAGGTGCTGGTCGACGAACAGCACCTTGCCTTCGTTGATCGCCTTGCGCAGGGTGTTGTCCACCTGGAACGGCATGCGGCGGGCCAGCGCGCCGGCTTCGGTCAGCTTCTTGTCCAGATCGTTGCCCAGGCTGGCGCCGGTGACCAGGGAGATCTTGCGCGGCGAGCTGGTGGCCAGCTTGGCCAGCGCCAGGGGCACTGCCTTGGCTTCGCCGGCGCGGGTGAAACCGCTCATGCCGACGGTCATGCCGTCCTGGATCAGCGCTGCGGCTTCGTCGGCGCTCATGATTTTTTCAAGCAGGGAGGGCAGGCGAATACGATCGGAATACATGGGAGCTTCTCGGAGTCAGGTTGACGACGAGCCCGAGTCTTATGCATTTGCGACAATTTGGCTTCCCGACGAAAGTCGGGGCCTTACGAAAGTCGAATGGAAGAAATTCGCCGACGTTCGCCTGCAAAGCGCAGCGCTGCGGCCCTGCCCTTCCGCTCCCGGGAAAGGCAGGGCCGCAGGCCCTAGACCAGGCTCTTGCTGACCACTTCGTAGACGTCGCCGGACAGCTCGCCGGAGGCGAGGATGCGCTCCAGCTCGGCCTTCATCAGCGCCTGGCGCGACGCGTCGTACTTGCGCCAGCGGGTCAGCGGCGCCAGCTGACGGGCGGCGATCTGCGGGTTGAGGGCATTGAGCATGATCACCTGGTCGGCAAGGAAGCGGTAACCCTGGCCGTCGGCGCGGTGGAAGTTGACGTGATTCTGGTTGGCGAAGGCGCCGATCAGCGCGCGCACCTTGTTGGGGTTCTTCAGGGTGAACGCCGGGTGCTCCATCAGCGCCTGCACGCGCTCCAGACCGCCGGGCAGCGGGCAGCCGGCCTGCACGCCGAACCACTGGTCCATGACCAGCGGATCGTCCTGGAAATAGTCGGCGAACAGCACCAGCGCCTCGCCCTTCTCGGCCTCGAACGGCGAGTTGACCAGCACCGCCAGGGCGGCGAGGCGCTCGGTCATGTTGTCGGTCGCCTGGTACTGGTCCTGGCAGGCCGCCAGCACTTCGGGCCTTTCGCTGAGCATCAGGTAGGACAGCGCGATGTTCTGCAGGGCACGGCGGGCGAAATGTTCGGCCGAGGCGACGTAGGGACTCTGCCGCGACAGCTCGCGGTTGGCCTGGTAGCGCTGCCAGAGCGGCTCGTACAGGGCGCTGGCGATCTCGCGGCGGGCGAACTCGCGGGCCGCGTGGATGGCCACGACGTCGGCCACCGCGCTGATCTCGATGAGATAGGCCTCACCCGGCAGGGAGAGCATTTCGGCGACCATCGCCTGGTCCAGGCTCTGGTTCTCCAGCACGCTCTTCAGCGCCACGAGCAGGCGTCGGTCGAGCACCAGGGATTCGCCGCGCTGGTGCTGGCCGACCAGCTCCTGCAGCACCTGCACGGCGAGCTGCTGACCGGCCTCCCAGCGGTTGAAGCCGTCGGAGTCGTGCTGCATGAGGAACATCAGCTGGTCGCGGCTGTACGGATAGACCAGCTTGACCGGCGCGGAGAAGCCACGCAGCAGCGACGGCAGCGGCTGCTCGGGAATGCCTTCGAAGGTGAACGACTGCTCGGCGGCGTTCACCGCCAGCACCCGGCTGGTGCCGGCCGCCTCGCTCTCGCCGGCCAGGCGCAACGGCAGTTCGCGGCCCTGGCCGTCGAGCAGCGCCAGCGCCACGGGAATCACCAGGGGCTCCTTGTGCGCCTGGCCGGGGGTCGGTGGGCAGCTCTGGCGGAAGGTCAGGGTGCAGGTTCCGGCCTTCGCATCGTACTGCTCGGCGACCTCCAGGCGCGGCGTGCCGGCCTGGCCGTACCAGCGCTTGAACTGGGCCAGGTCGACGCCGTTGGCGTCCTCCATGGCCTTGATGAAGTCGTCGCAGGTCACCGCCTGGCCGTCATGGCGCTGGAAGTACAGGTCGCTGCCCTGGCGGAAGCCCTCGGCGCCGAGCAGGGTGCGCAGCATGCCGACCACTTCGGAACCCTTCTCGTAGACGGTCAGGGTATAGAAGTTGGAGATCTCCATGTAGGAGTCCGGGCGCACCGAGTGAGCCATGGGGCCGGCGTCCTCGGCGAACTGATGGGTGCGCAGGTAGGCGACGTCCTCGATGCGCTTGACTGTGGCGGAGTTCATGTCGGCGGAAAAACCGGCGTCGCGGAACACGGTGAAGCCTTCCTTGAGCGACAGCTGGAACCAGTCGCGGCAGGTCACCCGGTTGCCCGACCAGTTGTGGAAGTACTCGTGGGCGACAATCGCCTCGACCCGCTGGTGGGCAGCGTCGGTGGCGGTCTCGGCCTTGGCCAGCACGGCGCTGGAGTTGAAGATGTTGAGCCCCTTGTTCTCCATGGCGCCCATGTTGAAGTCGTTGACCGCGACGATCATGAAGATGTCCAGGTCGTACTCGCGGCCGTAGGCCTCCTCGTCCCAGCGCATGGAGCGCTTGAGGCTGTCCATGGCGTGCTGGCACTTGTCGATGTTCTCCGGCTCGACGTAGATGCGCAGGGCCACCTTGCGGCCGCTCATGGTGGTGAACTCATCCTCCACGCACCAGAGGTCACCGGCGACCAGGGCGAACAGGTAGGCCGGCTTCCTGAAGGGGTCTTCCCAGGTCGCCCAGTGCCGGCCGTTGTCCGCGCTGCCGCTGGCCACCGGGTTGCCGTTGGAGAGCAGCACCGGGTAGCGCTGCTGCTCGGCGCTCAGCGTGGTGGTGAAGGTGCTCATCACGTCCGGGCGATCGAGGTAGTAGGTGATCTTGCGAAAGCCCTCGGCCTCGCACTGGGTGCAGAACATCCTGCCGGACTTGTAGAGGCCCTCGAGCGCGGTGTTGCTTTCCGGGTGGATGCACACGCGGGTTTCGACGACGAACTCGGCTTGCGGCGGCTGCAGGGTCAGGTGGCTGTCGTCCACCTGGTACTCGTGGGCGCCCAGCTCGCGACCGTCGAGGACCACCGACAGCAGCTCGAGCTGCTGGCCGTCCAGCACCAGCGGCGGCAGGCCGGCGCCGCGCGCCGGGTTGCGGCGCATCGCCAGGCGCGCATGCACCAGGGTGCGGTCCTCGTGCAGCTCGAAGCTCAGGTGGGTCTCGTCGATCAGGTACTCCGGCGCCTGATAGTCCTTGAGGTAGATGGTTTTCGGCTGTTCGGTACGCATCGCGTTCGGCTCCGTCGATACCCGCTCTCCGGGGGACAGCGGGATGGGATGAGGGGATGAAAGACTGGCCGGACTCAGGCCGAGACCGCCAGCTGGTAGGCCGTGTACTTGCGGATGTTGATCACCCCGACGTCGAAGATCAGGTACTGACCCTTGATGCCCCGCAGGATTCCCTCCACCACCGGCGTCTTGTCCAGGTCGAGGCTGACGATCTTCCCGGGGTAGCTCTCCACCGGATAGCGGATCTCCACCGGCTCGGCATCGTTCAGCGGCTGGATCGCCTGCAGGCCGAAGCGCGCCTGCAGGGCTTCGAGGCCCTCCCGGCAACTGTCGAAGAGCTGCTCGCGCACGGCCGGCAGATCGACCGGCGCGGCCTCGCCCTTGAGCAGCGCGCGCCAGTTGGTGCGGTCGGCGACCTGGCTGCGCAGAAGGTCCTCCACCAGACCGGACTGCTGGCGGGTGGCGACGCGCAGGATCGGCAGCGCCTGGCGGGCGCCCTGGTCGAGCCAGCGGGTCGGCACCTGGCTGGCCCGGGTGATGCCGACCTTGACGCCGGAGGAGTTGGCCAGGTAGACGACGTGCTCGGTCATGCAGAAGCGCTCGCCCCAGGCCGGGTCGCGGCAGGTGCCGAGGGCATGGTGGCACTTCTCCGGGCTGACGATGCAGCTGTCGCACTGCGGCAGCTTCCTGAAGCAGGGGTAGCAGTAGCCCTGGCCGAAGCTCTTGGCGGTCCTGCGCCCGCAGTGGCTGCAGTGGATCGCGCCCAGGTACTCCAGGCGCAGCGGCTGGCCGATCAGCGGATTGACCGGCACCTGTGCCTCGCCCAGACGCAGGGCGTACTGCACCGGGGCGTCGAGGCGCGCCGCCATCTTGTCCAGTGCGCCGCGGGCGAGCTCGGCCATCAGTGCAGGGTGTCCGAGGACTTGAACAGCAGGTTGGGAATCGGCTCGCCGCTGGACTTGCACTTCTGCTCGCCCATGTAGCCGGTGCGCTTCTCTTCCGGCAGGTTGCGGATCTCCCAGGCGATCATCGCCTGCAGGCTCAGCTCCTTCTGTTCCTGGGTCAGCTTGCGGCCATCCGGCCATTTGCCGATTTCCACCGCCAGCTTGAGGCTCTGGTAGATCTCCGGGGTGATGTTCTCGATCATTGCTTCAAAGGACGACATGGCAGGCTCCTGCAGGATTCTGCCTGCATTCTAACCCAGAGCCATGCGGACTGCCCCGCGCCCGGCCGCCCGAAAGATTGCCGGAGACTGCACGGCCACCGTGCCCCAGCGCATGAAACGCACTCGCCGGCGAGTCGATAATCGGCGGCCGCGCAGCGCGCGTATTTTCGTAATGGCACCCGGCCGGATCGGGCAACACCCAGCCCTCGATCGTCTATGTATTTACCGGTCCCGACTTTTTCATCGTTATCGTGAGTCATCGAACATGCTGAAGATCCTTCACCTCGCGACAGGAAGCATGGCCCTGCCGCTATCGCTCGTTCCCGCCTTCGACAGCGAGGCCCTGCCCTTCCTGCAGCAGGCCAATGCCCTCTACCTGAACCTGTTCGGCCTGCTCAACCTGCTCCACACGCCCGGCGCCGAGCGCTTCCCCCGCCCGGCGCAGCGGCTGGTCTCGGCCCTGCTGATATTGAGCGTGGCGATTCAGGCGCTGATCCTGCTGATGCCGCTGGAGTCCGGCGGCGGGCAGCCGGCCGTGCTGTTCAGCCTGTCCTGCGCGGCTGCCGGCGTGCTGCTGCATCTGGGCCTCAACCTGGGCTGGCGCACCGCGCCGCAGCAGGAGCAGTTCCAGAGCGACGGGGAAGACGAACCGCAGTGGAGCGACCGCGAGGTCGGCACGGTAAAGTGGTTCAACAGCGCCAAGGGCTTCGGCTTCATCGCCCGCAATACCGGAGAGGATGTGTTCGTGCACTTTCGCGCCATTCGCGGCGAGGGGCACCGGGTGCTGGTCGAGGGCCAGCGGGTGGAGTTCAGCGTGATCCGGCGCGACCGGGGACTGCAGGCCGAGGACGTGATCGCCAGACCGCGTCCCCGGCGCTGAGGCAAGGCTGGCGCGCCCTGCTCAATAGTGCGGTGGCGGCGCCTCGTCGTCGTCCACCGAGCCGAGTTCGTCGACCAACTCCTGCTGACGCTTGGCCAGCGCTTCCAGCTGCATCTGCAGCCGCTCGACCACCCGCTGCTGGGCGACCAGCACATCGTTCAGCGCCTGAATGGTGTCGTCCTGAAAGGCCAGGCGGGTTTCCAGATCGTTGATGCGCGTTTCCAGGTCCATGTTCAATCCTCGCTGAAGCGAAAGTCCCCGGTCAGCACCAGGCGCAGCTTGTCGCGGATCGCGGCGATCTGCCCGTCCGTGTAGGGCAGCGCCGGATGCTTCCCCCACACCGGCGCCGGCCAGGCGTCGTCGTCGCGCCGGCGCACGATGACGTGCATGTGCAGCTGGGAAACCACGTTGCCGAGAGCGGCCACGTTCATCTTGTCGGCGCCGAAGGTGTCCTTGAGGGTTTCCGCCAATTCGCAGGTTTCCTGCCAGAGGGTCCGCTGGTCCTCGGCATCGAGCTGGAACAGCTCGACGACCTCCTCGCGCCGCGGCACCAGGACGAACCAGGGATAGCGGGCATCCTTCATCAGCAGCAGACGGCAGAGCGGGAAGTCGCCGATGGGCAGGGTGTCCTGTTGCAAACGTGAATCCAGAGCGAACATGACCGATCTCCTTGTTCGGATTCAAAGTGGATCTTAGCAAGCCGCCGGAGAATCACCGCACCCGCTCATCACGCGAGGCTGGCAGCCCGCCATAGCTGCGCAGCATAGCTAACGGGGCAGGCGAACGGAAACCTCCAGCCCGCCGAGGGGCGACTCGCCGAGAGCGATCTCGCCGCCGTGCAGTTCCACCGCCCGGCGCACGATGGACAGGCCGAGTCCGGCGCCCTGCCCGGCGCCCTCCCGGAAGAAGCGCTCGAACACCTTCTCGCGCAGCGCCGGCGCAATCCCCGGGCCGCTGTCCTGCACGCGCAGGCGCAGGCTGTCCGCATCAGCCTCGAGCAGCAGCCGGATGCAGCCGCCCTCCGGGGTGTACTGCACGGCGTTGGCGACCAGGTTCTGCACCAGGATCGCCAGGCTGGGCGCATCGCCGCGCAGCTCGTAGCCGCCCGCACCGGAGGTCTCCAAGGTCAGCTCCTGCTCCCTGGCCAGCGCCAGCGGCGCCAGCTCGGCCAGCTCGTTGCGCAGGAAGGCGGCCAGGTCGAGGCGAGTCATGTTCAACTGCACCGCCGCCGGCTCCAGGCGGGCCAGCGCCAGCAACTGCCCGACCACCCGGGTCGCCCGCTCGACGCCCCCGCCCAACTGGCGCAGCGCCTCGTCGCGGTCGGCCGGGTCCGGCGCCTCGAGGGCGTTCTGTGCATGGATGCGCAACACCGCCAGCGGCGTGCGCAGCTCGTGGGCAGCGGCGGCGAGCAGCTGGCGCTCGCGCTCCAGCAGCTGGGTGAGCTGCAGCAGCAGGCGGTTGAGCGCCGCCATCACCGGCTCCAGTTCCCGTGGCAGGGGCGCCAGCAGCAGCGGCGCCAGGTTGTTCGGATCGCGCGCCCTGATCAGCCCGACCATCCGCTCGAGCGGACGTAGCCCGCAGCCGATCGCCAGCCAGACCAGCAGCGCCAGCAGCGGCAGGCCGAACAGGTCCGGCAGCAGGCTGCGCTTGGCGATCTTGCCCGCCAGCTCGCCGCGCACATCCTCGCGCTCGCCAACCAGGATCCAGCGCCGGTCGACCCGGTCGTGGAGGGCGAAGACCCGCCAGCGGAACGGCTCCAGCTCCAGCAGGTGATAGCCGATCAGCCGCTCGTCGGCCAGACCGGCCGGCACCTCCGCCAGCAGTCTGGAAAACAGGGTGTGCGCGGCGCTCGCCGAATGCAGCAGCAGCCGGCCCTGCTCGTCGAACACCTGGAAGGCCAGCTTGCCTTCGTAGCGATGGCCCAGCGACAGCGCCCCGTGCCCGCCCGGCAGGGTCTGCAGCGCCAGCGCCTCGTCGAGCATGGCCTGCACCTCCCCGCGCTCGCGTTCGAGCATTTCGCGGCCGACCAGCCCGGCGAGCAGCCGGGCGGTCTGCGCCAGCTGCGCATCGAACAGTTCCTCGATCTCGTGCTGGGCATCCCGGTAGCTCTTGTAGGAGATCAGCGACAGGGACAGGGTCAGCACACCGAGGACGAGAAACAGGGTGCGGGCACGGATCGAGCGCATCAGGGCTTGTCCGCCATGTAGCCGACGCCACGCACCGTGCGGATCAGCTCGGGGAAGAACTTGCGGCGCAGGTGGTGGACGTGCACCTCCAGGGCGTTGCTCTCTACCTCCTCGTCCCAGCCGTAGAGCGCCTGCTGCAGCCGGTCGCGGGTCAGCACCCGGCCCGGCTGCGCCAGCAGCTCGTGCAGCAGCAGGAACTCCTTGCGCGCCAGGGCGATGTCCCGCCCCTGGTAGCTGACCGCCTGGCTCTGCGGATCGAGGCAGATACCGCGGTACTCCAGGACCGGCTGCGGGCGATTGAAGCTGCGCCGCAGCAGCGCGCGCAGCCGCGCCTTCAGCTCGGCGACGTCGAACGGCTTGACCAGATAATCGTCGGCACCGGCATCCAGCCCGGCGATGCGCTCGCTGGTGGCGTCGCGCGCGGTCAGCACCAGCACCGGCAGCGGATTGCCCGCGGCGCGCAGGCGCCGCAGCAGCTCCAGCCCGTCCAGCCGCGGCAGGCCGAGATCGAGCACGCAGAGGTCGAAGCTCTCGCAGCCCAGCGCATGCAGCGCCGCGGCGCCGTCCTGCAGCCAGTCGACCGTGTAGCCCTCGGGCTTGAGTGCGGTGCGGATGCCCTCGCCCAGCGCCGCATCGTCTTCCACCAGCAGAATACGCATATCCCGGTCGTCTCTCCCGCAGCTCATTTCAGCTCGGCGCGGACCTTGCCGAGCAGCGCCTCGACTTCCCTGTGCCGACCGGCATCGGCGACGCCGCGGCCGGGGCGCGGCGGTGCGGCCTGCGCCTTCTGCAGCGCCGCGAGCGCCTCGGGATAACGCTTCTCGCGATACAGGAAGTCAGCATAGAAGTAGTTGGGGTCGATGCCGTCAGGGTTCAGGCCCAGGGCCTGCTTGAGCAGCGTCTCGGCGCGCTCGTCGTCGCCGAAGCCGAGCGGCCAGCCCGGCACCTGGTAGTAGAGGGTGCCGAGACTGGTGTAGGCCGAACCGTCGAGGGCCTTGGGGTCGATCGCCAGGGCCTGCTCGAAGCTCGCCCTGGCCTGCCTGGCCAGGTCCAGCGCGCCCAGCCCGCCCCTGGCGCCGGCCCAGGTGCTGAGGACGATGCCGCGCCAGATCAGCAGTTCGGCCGAGTTCGGCTCGCTCTTGAGCGCTGCCTCGGCCTCGCCGGCGAGACGCTCGAAGGCCACCTCGCGCTGTGCCTCGGGCAACTGGTAGTTGATCTCGGCCCAGCGGTTCTGCAGGTGCCGCAGGCTCAGGGTACCGGCGTCGCTGAGGGCGAAGCCGGGCAGACTGAAGGCCAGCGTGCCGCCCAGCAGCAGGGCGCGCAGGAGGGATGTGTTCATGGGGTGCCTCGTTCGGTGAGGGTGGGATCTTCGCTCAGGACTTGCCGCGGGCAAAGCGCTGGATGACCGGCAACTGCTTGCGCAGGGCCTGGTCGACGACCCGCGGCAACAGGCTGTTGAGGCGCACGAAGAGCTTTTCCGGCCAGCCCAGGTAGAGTTCCTCCTGCTCGCGCAGGATCGCCTCGGCGAGTGCCGCGGCCACCGTCTGCGGATCGTCCATGGCCACCTTCAGCTCGTCGTTCATCGCCACCACGTTGTCGGCGTTCATGCCCGTGTGGGTCGCCCGCGGCGCGACGTAGAGCACCTTGACCTGGGTATCGGCGAGTTCGCGGCGCAGAGCCTCGGAGAAGCCGCGCACGGCGAACTTGCTGGCGCAGTAGGCCGTGAAGCCGGGATAGCCGAGGGAGCCGAAGGTCGAGCCGACGTTGACCACCAGGGCGCGCTCCTGCAGGCGCAGCAAGGGCAGCAGGCGATGGGTGAGCTGCAGGGTGGCGGTGACGTTCAGCCCGATCAGCTCGGCGATGCCCTCCTCGTCATGGTCCTCCAGCAGGCTGAAGCGGTTGACCCCGGCGGCGTTGATCAGCGTGTTCAGGCCGCCGAAGCGCCGGGCCGCGGCCAGCACCGCCTGGCGCCCCTCGGCCTCGGCGATGTCCGCCTGGACGATTTCCAGCTGGGCCGGATAGCGCTGCTGCAGGGCCTGCAGGGGCTCGAGATGGCGGCCGGCCAGGAGCAGCCGGGCACCGCCCTCGCAGAGCCGGACGACCAGCGCCTGGCCGATGCCGCCACTGGCGCCGGTGATCAATCCTCGACAATCGGACAACTGCATTTCTCCCTCCTCAGGCCGTCAACGGCAGGCTGCGAAACATGTCGCCATACAGGCGATAGACCACCTTCGCGGTATGCACCACCGCAGCCTGGTCCTCCTCATTATCCAGCTGATTCATCAGCCCCTTGAAGAGCTCGATGTGCTCGAGGTCGAGGCTGCCGTGCGAGGTCAGGTAGCTGAACGCCTGCGCCGGCAGTCCCAGTGACTCCTGGAGAGAGCCGGCGGCGCGGGTGGCGACGGCGACGCTGGTGCCCTCGAGCACCTGGACCATGCCGAAGAAGCTCACCGGGTTGCCGCGCTGGATGCGGTCGTAGACGTAGCTGACCATCAGCTCGGTGGGCAGGTTGGGCGTGGCGCGGCGCACCGCCTCGGCATCGCCGCCACAGGCGCGGATGTCGTTGAGGATCCACTCCTGGTGGCCGTATTCCTCCTCGATGTACTCGGCGATCGCCTCGCGCAGCCATTCCAGGCGCTCGGGCAGGCGCGCGCCGCAGGCCATCAGGAGCGGCACGGTGTGCTTGACGTGGTGATAGGCCTGGCCGAGAAACGCCAGGTAGCTGGACAGACCGAGCCGGCCCTGCAGCGCCTGCCCGATGAGCGGTGCCGCCAGCAGGTACTCGCGCTCGGCGGCGGTCTGCTCTTGCAACCTCGTATGGAAATCCATGGTGTCTCCTCAGGGAATGGGGGTGGCCAGCACACGCTCGATGGCCGTCCGGTAATGCTGGAACAGCGCCGCCCGGCGCAGCCTGCCGTTGGCGGTGGCCAGGCCGTTGGCGACGCTGAAGGGTTGTTCGGCGCGCAGCCAGTGATGGACGCGGGCATAGTCCGGCAGGCCGGCGTTGACCCGCGCCACGGCCCGCGCCAGCGCCTCGTCGTCGATCCCGGCCGAGCGCGGCTGCAGCACCGCCACGTTGGCGGGCTGCGCCTCGCCGTGCAGCCAGGCCTGGGCGATCGGCAGCTGCTGCACCAGTTCGGCCTCGACCCATTCCGGATTGACGTTGCGCCCGAAGGCGGTGACGAACTGGTGCTTCTTGCGCCCGTGCAGGACCAGGAAGTCGCCCTCGAAGTGGCCGAGATCGCCGGTGCCCAGCCAGTCGCCGGCCGGCGCCGGCTCGCCGAGGTAGCCGAGCATCCGCGCGCCGCGGACCAGCACCTCGCCGTCGTCGGCCAGGCGCACCTGCAGATGCGGCAGGGGCCGGCCGACACTGCCGATGCGGCGCTGTCCGGGCGTATTCAGGCAGACCACCGAGGCGCACTCGGACAGCCCGTAGCCCTCGAACACCGGCAGGCCGAGGGCCTCGGCGCGCTCCAGCAGCTGCGGCGCGACCCGACCGCCGCCGACCGCGACGAAACGCAGGGAGTCGGGCAGCGGCGAGCCGCTTTCCAGAGCCGTCACCCAGGCCAGCAGCAGCTGCGGCAGGAGGATCAGGCTGTTCGGACGGCTGCGCTGCAGCGTTCCGAGAAAGCGCGGCAGGTCGAAGCGGCTGGCCCCCTCGAGGCCCACCTGGGCCAGCGGCACCAGCTCGACCAGCGCGCCGCCGAGCAGCAGCGCATAGAGGCCGGCGACGTTCTCCAGCAGCACCGCCAGCGGCAGCACGCACAGGTGACGCTCGATCCCGCTCGGCCCGCAGGCCTGCCAGATGCTGGTCGCCACGCGCAGCTGCGCTCCGGCGTCGAGGCAGACGCCTTTCGGCTGGCCGGTGGTGCCGGAGGTGTAGGTGATCTTCAGGGTTCCCGCCGGCAGTTCGGCGACCTGTGCCGGCCGACGCTGCGAGACCCCCTCGGCCAGCGACTCGAAGCCCAGCGGTGCATGGCGGGAAGGATCGGTGGCGATCAGCGTGTCGACGCCGGCGCTGTCCAGCACGTGGCGCTGCTGGTCGGCGGAGAAGAAGCCCGGCAGGGGTATGCAGACGACGCCGGCGCGCAGCGCCGCCAGATCCCAGAGCGCCCATTCGATGCCGTTGTCCAGCTCCAGCGCCAGGTGCCGGGCAGCGATCCGGCGCAGATAGCCGGCCCGCATTTCGATCTCGTCGAGCAGCTGGCGGTAGTTCAGCCGCCGCTCGCCCTCCTGCAGCGCCGGCCGCTCGCCATGGGCCGCCAGGGTTTGCCAGAAGGACTCAACCGCAGGCGACATCGGCGATCTCCTGATACAACGGCCGATAGCCGAGGCGCTGATAGGTGCCGGAGGCCTGCAGACGCTTGTGGGTTTCGGCCACGTTCGCCGCCATGACCTGGGGATGGCTGTCGTAGTAGCGCCCCCAGTCGGCCAGATCCTCGCCCATGCGGGCCGGGTCCGCCGGACCCAGCTCGACCAGCGGCAGGCCCAGGCGCTGGAAGCTGTTCAGCAGCATCGCCGTGCCGGTGAAGACCACCCAGCGAAAGCCCTGGGCGCCCACCAGGTCGGTCAGTGCGGTGATCAGCAGGCGTGCGCCGCCAGGCCCCTGGGCGGCGAAGTTGCCCACCTCGACGAGGTCCTGGCGCGCCACCGGCAGGCCCGTGCGTGCGCCAACGACGCGCTCGATGGGTTCATCCAGATAGCGCTCGAGAAACAGCCCCTCCATGCCGCTGGCAGGACGCAGACCGGCTGCCGCCTGCACCTTGCCGTCCTCGTCCTCGAAGCCCAGCAGACAGGGCATGAAATGATGGATGTGTGCCGCGTAGTAGTCGGCGAAGCGGGCGCTGATGAAGGCTTCCAGCGCGTGGCGCCGGGCCGAGCCCGGGCTGGGCTTGACCAGATGCACACTCAGCGACCGCTGGCGCCCGATCAGTGCCAGCGGTTCGTGCTGTTCCCATGACAGCTCCATCTTGCAGACCTCGGCGGGTGGGGGATTGGGAGCATTCTTGTTCCCCCAGCCTTAACAAACGCTTAAGTCTGTAAAAGCGGACAAGCCGTCGGCACAATCCAGCGGACCGGCTAAGCTGCATTCGCGCTCTGGCGATGACCGGGGTCGCCCGAAACGACGTCCCCAGCGAACGACAGCGAGTACAGCTCGACAGGAGCCGTGTCCCGATGCCTGCAACGATCAGAGGGAAGCTGATCGCCCTGCTCCTGGCCGTGACGGTTTTCCGGGAAACCGTCGCCAGCCCGATGCCACCCGGCGGGTTCGCCGAAGAGGCCAGCGCCAGCCTGCTGCTGCGCAACGGCTACGTGTATCGCGACAACCAGGACGGCGTGCGCGACCAGTCGCGCTGGGCCCAGGCCGTCATCGCCACCTTCGAGTCCGGCTTCTGGATGCCTACGGCCTGCTCGCCGTCCGGCTCGACACCGGCAAGAGCCGCGACGACGGCGACATCGCCTACTTCCCCACCGACAGCGACGGCGATACCGAAGAGGATCTGGGCGAGCTCGGCCTCGTCCTCAAGCTGCGGCTGTCCGATACGGTATTGAAATACGGCGATCAGCTGCCCGCCCTGCCGGTGCTGTCCTACGACAGTTCCCGCCTGCTGCCGCAGACCTTCCGCGGAATCCTGCTCGAAAGCGGGGAAATCGACGGCCTGAGCCTACATGCCGGGCACTTCACGGCACAGAACGACAACAACCACAGCGGCCGGGATGTGCCGGGGCGGGAACTGGACTCCATCGAGCTCATCGGCGGCAGTTATGTCTTCAGCGATCATCTGAGCGCCACCCTGTACTTCTCCGACATCGAGGCGGTGGCCAGGAAGCGCTACGCCAATATCGCCTGGCGGCTGCCCCTCGCCGAAGAGCGCTCCCTGGAACTCGATTTCGACTTCTACCGAACCCGCTACGATCGGGATTACACCCAGACCGGCAAGGACGAGGACAACCGCATCTGGAGCCTGATGGCCACCTATCACTGAGGTCCCCATGCCCTCATCCTCGCCTGGCAGCGCTCCATCGGCGGTTTCGAGAACCTTGACGAGGACGGCCAGCCGGTCACCCACGGCTACGATTTCGACTTCGGCGACGGTGGCGACGCCAACTACCTGGCCAACGCCTTCTACTCCGACTTCAACCGCAAGGACGAACGCTCCTGGCAGCTCGGCTACGAACTGGATTTCACCGATTATGGGGTGCCGGGGCTGAGCTGGAAGAGCGCCTACGTGCACGGCAGCCAGATCGACACCGGCTGGGGCGGCACGGCGAGCGAACGGGAGTTCTACAACCAGATCCTGTACGTGGTGCCGGAAGGCGCGGCCAAGGACTTGTCGATCAACCTCTATGGCTCGATCTACCGCGCCAGCCGCGACCTGAACGAGATCTGGCTGTTCATCGAATACCCGCTGGAGCTTCTCTGAACCCCGGATTCAGCCTCTGCGGCGTGCCCAGGCGCCACCGAGGGCGCCGGTCAGGCAGCCGGCGACCAGTCCGGCGACATGCGCGGCATTGGCGATGGCCCCCAGCCCCAGAGCGGTGACCAGTCCGGACAGGCAGACCAGCAGCCAGATCAGCATCATCACCACCACGCCCGGCGGCAGGCGATAGGCCGCGCCGGGCGCGAGCCGGTGGAAGATCCAGCAGTGGCCGAGCAGGCCGTAGAGCACCCCGGACAGGCCGCCGAACAGCGCCGGGCCGCCGAACAGGTATTGCGCGACGTTGGACGCCAGGCCGAACAGCAGGGTCAGGAGCAGCAGCATCAGCGCCCCCTGGCGAGCCTCGATGCGCTGCCCCAGCTCCCAGTACCAGAGCGCGTTCATCGCCAGGTGCAACCAGCCAAAGTGGATCAGCATGGGGGTCAGCAGGCGCCACCACTGCCCGGCAGCCAGGCTTTCTGCCAGGGGGACGAAATACAGGTAGTCGCCCTGGATGTGGAATTCCTGGAAGGTCAGCCAGCCGACGGCGGCGAGGTTGTCCCCGAGCAGGGTCAGGGCCGCCACCAGCAGGGTCGCCAGCAGCATCAGGGAGGTCAGGGGACTGCGGCGCAGTTGACGGAAAATGCCGGAAGTACTGCGGCGCGGTGGTGCCGGCAGCGTGCCCTGCGGATCACCCTCGGGAAAGCGCGCATAGAGCAGGCCCACTTCCCGGACCAGGCGGGAATCGGGCACCCAGAGCACCTGCTCGCCGCCCTCCTCGCTGACCCGGTGGGGCACGCCCAGACGCTGCAAGAGGGCGACGAAGCCGCTGAGATCGGTCCCCAGCGGCAGGCGCAGGGCCTCAATCGCTGTATTCATGGGGAGCCTCCGGACGCTCCACCTCGACCCAGGCGAACTTGTCGGGATCGAGCCGGGTCTCCTGGTCCAGGCGGTAGGCCACCAGCTTGCCGAACATCACCGCACTGTAGTCGAGACAGGCCAGGTTGGGACGAATCAGCGCCGGCTGCCCGCGGCGCCAGTAGTGGCCGACGAACAGCGGCGGCTGGTCGGCGTCGTAAAAGGGCAGCTCCGCCCGGTGCGCGCGGGAAATCGGCATCTGCGCGACGGGCTCGGGCAAGGCATCCGGCTGGAAGACGATATCGCCGTAGGTCTGCGGCTCGTCCGCCCAGAACTTGGTACGGAAGGTCTCGCGGACCAGGCCGTCCCGGCCGGTCAGCGTCATGCCATGGGGCAGGCGCATGTTGATGCCGCGCAGCAGGCGCTCGAAGACCTGGTGGGCGAAGCTGTCGGGCAGTGCGGAAGCCTTCAGAAAGGACTCGTCGATCAGGCCTTCCGGGTATTGCTGGCGCAAGGGCTCGATCAGGCTGCTGTCCCAGCAGGCGTGCACGACCCGGAAACGGCCGGCATCGATGAACAGCGGCAGCTCGTAGAACCAGTCGAGAAAGGCTCGCCAGTCGCCCGGATGATTGGCGAGCTGCGTGAGGGTCTCGTGGATCAGGTGCTCGTTGCGCGCGGTATGCTCGCGCACGTACTGCAGGCCGCTGTCGGGCGGCGCCTCGGTGGACCAGCCCAGCAGGTTGTACTCGTGGTTGCCCATGATGCACAGCGCCTGGCCCGCCGCGACCATGTCGTGCACCAGGTGCAGGGCCTCGCGGATACGTGGGCCGCGATCGACGATGTCGCCGACGAACAGCGCCATTCGCCACGGATGACGCCACACACCGCCCTGACGCCGGTAGCCGAGGCGCTCGAGCAGGGCCTCCAAGCTATGACCGCAGCCATGCACATCGCCGATCAGGTCGTAGCTGCGCAGCGGATCGATCATCATCAGTTGCCACCGCCCAGACGGCTGCCCCAGCCCAACTTGGTCCGGCACACCTCGTAATAGTTGTGGTCCAGCGGATGGATCAACTGCAGCCGCTGCGGCTTCTTGCTGATGGTGACGATATCGCCGGGCGAACAGGTGAAATGGTTCTGCCCGTCGCAGGAAACCTGGGGATAGATGTCCATCTTCGGCGACACCACGATCTTCAGCTCGCTGTTGCCGGCGACCACGATCGGCCGGCTCGACAGGGTGTGCGGATACATGGGCACGATGACGATGGCGTCCAGCTTGGGATGCATGATCGGCCCGCCGGCCGACAGGGCATAGGCGGTGGAGCCGGTCGGCGTGGAGACGATCAGGCCGTCGGACTTCTGGCTGCTGACGAACTGCCCGTCGATGTACAGCTCGAACTCGATCATCCGCGTCGACTTGCCCGGATGCAGCACCACATCGTTCAGCGCATCGCCCTGGCCAATCGGCTCGAGCTTGCGGCGCACCTGGGTCTCCAGCAGGAAGCGGCTCTCCACGGTGTACTGGCCGTCGAGCACCTCGGCGACCCGGGTTTCCAGCTCGTCGGGGCGGATGTCGGTGAGAAAGCCCAGACTGCCGCGGTTGATGCCCAGCACCGGCACCTTGTAGCGGGCCAGGGCGCGCGCCGCGCCGAGCATGCTGCCGTCGCCGCCGACGACGATGACCATATCGCAGACCTCGCCCAGTTGCTTACGCGAGGATACTTGGAGACCATGCCCGGGCAGGAGTTCGGCAATACTCTCGTCGAGGATCACATGGAGGTGTCGGTCGAGCAGAAATCTCTTCAGTCGGCGGATGGTGTCCACCACCTGGGTACTACCCAGGCGACCGATGATGCCAATATTGCGAAAGTGCTCCATGGGGCTCCTGCGGGGCTGCGTTACAGGCAAGAGGCGATTATGCGGGAAAGCCGGGCAGAGCGGCAAACCACCTCCAATGGGGGGGAAGCGGGGCCTTTCGGCAGCCTCGCCGACCTCCCTGCGCGCCTTCGTCAGCCCCAGATCCGCGACCTGGCCTGGACCCTGCTGTCGCCCCCCCTGCTCGCCGGCACCGCCTGGCCGCAGCGCCATCCACTGGCGGCCAGCGACTGGGCCTACAATCCGGCCGGCCTGGCCGACTGGCTGCGGGCGCTGGACGCCTGCAGCACCCCGCTGGATACCTGGCTGGCGCAGCACCCGACGCGCCGCCTGGGCCTCTATTACGAGCGGCTCTGGCAGTTCGCCCTGAACCAGGCGCCTGGAGTCCGCCTGCTCGCCGCCAATCTGCCGATCCGCCTGGGCAGCAGCACCCTGGGTGAGCTGGACCTGCTGCTGCAGGATGCCGAAGGGGTGCATCACCTGGAGCTGGCGATCAAGCTCTATCTCGGTCCGGCAGGAAGCCCTGAGCAGCATCCGGCCCGCTGGATCGGTCCCGGCCGGCATGACCGGCTCGACCTCAAACTGGAGCACCTCGAGCGGCATCAGCTGCCGCTGTCGAGCAGTCCGGCGGCCCGGGCGATCCTGAACCAACTCGGCGTTGCCGACCTGCAGGCCGGCTGCTGGCTCGGCGGCTATCTGTTCTATCCCTGGCCGGATGGATGCCCGCCCCCTGCCGGTGCCAACCCGGCGCACCTGCGCGGTCGCTGGCTGGCGCGGCGCGACTGGCCGAACTTTCTGGCCGGCGCTTCCGCAGGCCACTGGCAGCCCCTCCCCCGCCATGCCTGGCTGGCCCCAGCTCGCATCGAGGCAGCGGATCTCTGGCCGCAAGCCATCCTGCAAGACTGGTACGCAGGGCTGGCCCCTGACGCACCAGCACAGCTGCTGGCTCGACTGACGGCGGATTCAGCCGGCGAATGGCTCGAGGCGGAACGGGTATTTCTGGTCGGCGACAGCTGGCCGGCCCCACGCTAACCTGGCGTCAGCCGCGGGTTCCCAGCGCCTGCAGGTGCCCGGCCAGCGCCCTCCGCCCCTGCAGCCCGCCGGTGTGCACGAAAACCAGCCGGCTGCCACGGGGAATGCTGCCGCACGCGACCTGCTCGCGCAGCGCCAGCAGAGCCTTGCCGGTATAGACGGGATCCAGGGGAATGCCCCCCTCCCGCTCGCTGTCGAGAATGAAGCGCGCCAGCGCCGCGTCGAGCCGGGCAAAGCCACCGCGACTGGCGTCCAGCAGACGATAGCCGGCATCGGCCATCCCGGCATCGGCAAGAATCGCCCGGACCTGCGGCGCCACGCCGTGGCTCGCCGGCACCGCCAGGGCGCCATGCACCGGATGGGCTCCAGCTTCGGCAAGGACCAGGCCAGCCAATGTGGTTCCGGTACCGGCGGCCAGCCACCAGCCGTGGTAGTCGGACCAGCCGAGCCTCTCCAGCTGGGGCGACAGCATGTCCCGCAGCACAGTGCAGCCCCGCGCGCCGGTCAGCCCCCCGCCGCCCTCCGGGACCGGATGCAGCTGGGGATAGCGCTCGCGCCAGGTATCCCAGAAGCCGTCCCGGTGGCGCGCCCGATAACCGCCGTAGCCGAGCCAGTGCAAGCGCATGCCGAAGGCCTGCAGATCACGCACGGTCGGGGTTTCGCAGGGCTCGCCGCGCAGCAGCCCGACCGTGGGGAAGGCGAAGCGCTTCCCGGCCGCAGCCAGTGCATGCAGGTGATTGGAATGGGGACCGCCCAGGCTGATCAGCCCCGTTGCTTCCTGACGCGCAGCTTCCGTCAGGTGGGGCGCCAGCTTGTACCACTTGTTGCCGGAGATCAGCGGGTCGATCAGGTCGAGCCGCAATACGCCGACCTCGACGCCGGCAGCGGCCAGCCAGCCCAGCGCAAGGGGCTGCAGTGGCGCCTGCGGCGACCAGCGAATAGCCCGCACGGGGGTCAGCTGGCGTTGCGCAGGCGGCTGCCCGACTTGTGTCGCGAACAACAGTTGGATTCGCCCGCGACGAAACGCTGGGGACTGTCGACCCGATCGATCGGCAGCGCGCAACGCCGGCCGCCAGGCAGCTCGGCCTCGCAGAGCGGTTGCTGGAAGTGGTCCAGCCACTGGCGATACCGCTCTTCGCTGACCGAGCACTTGCCTGCAGCGTAGGCCATGGGGTTCTCCTGATAGCGGGCGATGTCCTGCAGCGGAATGGTCAGGTGACCCGCGCCGGGGTGATAGACCACGAAGGTCAGGCCCAGGCCGGCCAGCCTCTCGAGGGCCTGCTCGACACCCCGGGCCGCCAGCTGCGCATGTTCATGCTGGAGCCTGAGCATTTCCTCCTGCCCCTGCCTTTCGCGTTCTGCGCGGGCGGCCAGCTCGGTTTCGAGCTCGCCGACTCGGCTCTGCAGCGCCTGCTCGGTATGAAGCTGCTCGTCCGCCTGCACGCCACGCTCGCGCGTCTGCTCGGCGAGCAGGCCGGCTACCTCGGCCTCCGCCCGCGCCAGAGACTCGGACAGGGCTTGCCGTTGTGCCTCAAGGCTGGCATTCAGCGCCTGTTGTCGGTGCAGCTGTTCGCGCAGTTGCTGCACCTCGGCCTGCAGGGCTCCGGCCTGACGCTCGGCGGCCTGCTTCAGTCTTCCCAGCGCCTCCTCCTGATAGCGGTTCAGATCGCGAATATGCAGGCGCTGTCGCTTGATCAGACGGGCGGTCTTCCGCCGCTGTTCGTCATTCCAGTTCTTGCCAGGCAAGGCACGGGCATTGGCGGCCACTCCCCGGCTCCGAGTCGCCGGCAAGGAGGGGGTCAATCCACCTGCTGTCGCCATGCCCTCCTCTTCACTGAGCAGGCCAAGCTGGTTGCGCCTGGCTGCATCACGCAGCGACAGGAGATCCTGCGGCTCGGGATCCCACAGATGCATCTGATGCCAAGGCACGGAGCATTGGCTGCGGCAGACCAGACGAATCGGTCCGGCACCGAGATCGGCCCCCGGGCCGGCACGCTCGGACAGTTGTCGCAAGGGGATATTCCAGTTGGGATCGGCTGCACCGTCTTCGTCGAAATCCAGGTGGAAGAAGACCGCGGCCCGCACTGCGAGCCTGGGAGAAATCAGCACATAGGCGAGACGCACCTGCTGATCGGCCAGATCCGGCAGTCCGACGACACCATCGAGTACGGCCTCGAACTCCGGAAGGAGCATCTCCCGGCACACGCCGTGCTCATTGAAGAACATCACGGCCTCAACCATTTTCAGTTTTTTCTGCACGCTCTTGGTCCCTTATCGTGTTTTCCTGATTCATGGCTTCAGCCTGCCGCATCGGCTGCTCCACAAGGCACGCCAAGTCTAGGTAAAAGAAGCCTGACAGCAACGTGAAGCAATCGGCAGTCACCCCGAGCGACGCCCACGCCCGATGAGCGCAAGAGGAAACTGTGAAGTACTCAGTGATAGCCTTTTGACACACAATTGCCAGCTCAGTTCCACAAGCGACAGTGCCGCCTTGGCATTCCCGGCGCCCCTCCCTACCCTGAACAGACTTTCTCGCTGCCACCCAGCTCATGCGCAAACTCCAGCTCATCCCGGCCTTGCTGATCCTCGCCGCCCTCCTCGGCACTTATGCGAACTGGAGCGCCCCCGGCTCGGCCGGACATTACCTGGCCGACCTGCGCAGTACGCTCATTTATGAAGAGGGAACGCTGGAGGCCAAAGCCAATCTGCTGGTCGTTCGCCCCGAACTGTTTCCCAGCGACTACCGCAGCCCGGAGCATCTGCGTCTGAAGCTCGCCGCCATTCTGGACAAAGCGCGTGACAAGGGCCTGCTCAACGAGCACAGCGTGGTCGCCCTGCCCGACCAGATCGGAACCTGGCTGCTACTCGGCGGCGAAAGAAGCGAGCTCTATAGCGCCCGGAGCCTTTCCGAAGCGCAGGCATGGCTGGTTCTGGACAATTCATACCAGTTGGCCTGGACCTGGCTGCAGAGCGAGGGTTTTCCCAGAATGGGGGAAACCCTGCTGCGCATGAAGGCGGAAAAGACCGCCCGTGACTATCAGCAGCTGTTCGGCTCCCTGGCCCGGGAATACCGCATCACCCTGCTGGCAGGCTCCCTGCTCCTGCCCGAGCCGCGCCTAGAGAACGGCACGCTGCATACCGGCAAAGGGCCGCTCTACAACTTCGCCCCGGTTTTCGGCCCGGATGGCAACCTGCTCGACACGGCCCAAACACAGGCCTGCCCGGCAAAGGCTACCGGGCAGGCCACGGTACAGGAGGTTCACACGGAAAAGCTGAAGGTGCTGGTCAGCCGCCAAGGATGCCGGTCACCCAGCCTGGTGAGATCGGCCGGCATGCAGACCGGGATAGCGCTGTTTCTGCGAGGCCGACTGTGGCCACTCGAAGACTTGACGGAGTGTTGCGGGCAATCAGCCCCCGAACAGGAAAGGGTGGCGCCTGGCAGCCATCTGCTGACTATCCGGAGTACCCCGGAACCCTCGACAGACTTGCCAGCAGAAGAGGGCCAGTGATCGGCCGCACACTCACATTTCAGTGGCATCTTCCGCCGGCTCCGCGGGATCTCGCTCGGCAGCGTGGAATTCGAGAAGTTCTTCTTGATAGTCATCCATAGGGATCGCTCCTGATCGACTGGTTATTTGGAAAGACAATAAACAAAGTCCATGCCAAAAAGCCTAGACGAATCAGATGACCATTGAATTAAAAGCAAGCTCAATGAAAAAGCCTCCAGACATTGCTGTCTGGAGGCTTTCATGTATGGCGCAGCGGACGGGACTCGAACCCGCGACCCCCGGCGTGACAGGCCGGTATTCTAACCGACTGAACTACCGCTGCGTGTCGGCTGGACTTTCGTCCATTTTCGCAAGCTCTGGTGGCTGATGACGGGATCGAACCGCCGACCCCCTGCGTGTGATGCAGGTGCTCTCCCAGCTGAGCTAATCAGCCATCGCCTTGCGAGGTGGCGCGCAATTTACCCACCAATCAGCGCTAAGTCAACAGCCCGCCTGATTTTTTCTTCGCAAGGACGAATCAAGAAGTATAAGGCAGCCCCGCTCATGCCTCGGCGAAGGAAAGACACACCATGGCACAAGACGCTCCGCAACAGCACCAAAACGGGGCGCACATCTTCCGAAGCAAAAGAAGTCCTGACTGACCGAACAATCAATCCAGATAGATCATCTTGCGCGTCATGCCGCCGTCGACAATGAACTCCTGGCCGGTGACGAAGCCAGCCCGATCCGACAGCAGCCAGGCGACCAGGGCGGCGACATCCTCGACCGTCCCTACCCGGCCGGCAGGATGCTGGGCATGACTCTGCGCAGACAGCGGCGCCTGCCGGCGTTCGCCGGGGCTGCGCGAATCGATCCAGCCGGGACTGACGGCGTTCACCCGGACATCCGGCCCAAGGCTGATCGCCAGGGCATGAGTAAGCCCCAGCAGCCCTCCCTTGCTGGCCGCGCAGGCCTCGGAGTTCGGCTCGGTCTGGTGTGCACGGGTCGAGGCGATGTTGACCATGGCGCCACGATGCGCCTGCAGATAGGCGGAACAGTGCTTGGCCAGCAGCAGCGGACCGGTCAGGTTGACCCCCAGCACCTGATTCCAGTAGCTGAGTTTCAGTTCTGCCAGCGGAGGATTGCGGGGATCGGCGACGGCGGCATTGCAGACCAGCGCGTCGAGACGGCCGAATTGCCCGAGCACCTCGGCCACCCCCATTGCCACCTGGCTTTCCTGAGCGACGTCCATACCGACAAACCAGGCACTGCTGCCCAGCGCTCGGGCCACCTTGGCGCCGCGCTTGCGGTCGATGTCGGCCAGCACCACCTGCCAGCCTTCTGCGATCAGCCAAGCGGAGATGCCCAGTCCGATGCCACGCACCGCCCCGGTGACCAAGGCGACCTTGCCGTTGCTCTGCGGCTTGCCGGCCTCCAGGCTCAGGTCGATCACAACGCGGCCAGCCCGCGGGCGAGGTCAGCCTTGATGTCTTCGATGTCCTCCAGACCGACCGCCACGCGAATCAGGCTGTCGCTGATCCCGGCCGCCGCCCGCGCTTCTGGAGTCAGACGACCGTGGGAAGTGGTGGCCGGATGAGCGATGGTGGTCTTGGTGTCGCCCAGATTGGTGGTAATGGAGATCATCCGGGTGTTGTCGATGACCCGCCAGGCAGCCGCCCTGTCGCCTTTGACCTCGAAGCTCACCACCGCGCCAAAACCGCCCTGCTGGCACTTGGCCAATTCGTGCTGCGGGTGGCTGGGCAGGCCAGCGTAGTAGACCCTGGCCACCTGCGGCTGCTGCTCCAGCCACTCGGCCAGCGTCTGGGCACTGGCGCAGTGGGCCAACATGCGCACCTTGAGGGTCTCCAGCCCCTTGAGGAACAGCCAGGCGTTGAACGGGCTGAGGGTCGGACCGGCGGTACGCAGGAAGCCGACCACCTCCTGCATCAGCTTGGCGCTGCCGGCCACCACGCCGCCGAGACAGCGCCCCTGGCCATCGATGTACTTGGTCGCCGAGTGGATGACGATATCGGCGCCGAGGGCCAGCGGCTTCTGTAGCACCGGGGTGCAGAAACAGTTGTCTACCGCCAGCAATGCACCCTTGCTGTGAGCGATCTCGGCCAATGCAGCGATGTCGACCAGCTCGGCCAGCGGATTGGACGGCGACTCGACGATGAACAGCTTGGTGTTCGACTTGCAGGCCGCGGCCCAGGCGTCCAGGTCAGCCAGCGGCGGATAGTCGACCTCGATGCCGAAGCGCTTGAAGTACTTGTCGAACAGGCTGATGGTCGAGCCGAATACGCTGCGCGATACCAGCACATGGTCACCGGCGCTGCACAGGCTCATCACCATGGCCAGGATGGCGCCCATGCCGGACGCCGCGGCAACTGCCTGCTCGGCGCCCTCCAACGCAGCGATGCGCTCCTCGAAGGTGCGCACCGTAGGGTTGGTATAGCGAGAGTAGACGTTGCCGGGCTGCTCGCCGGCAAAGCGGGCAGCCGCATCGGCGGCGCTGCGGAACACGTAACTGGAGGTCATGAACAGGGCTTCGCCGTGCTCACCCTCGGGAGTACGGCGCTGGCCGGCACGCACGGCCAGGGTGTCGAAGCTGGCCCCCTCCAGGTTGCTGTCCAGCCGCCCGGCATCCCACTCGGTCGTCATATCCTTTCCCCTCGCATGAGAGCGGCCGTTGCCGCTCGGAGCCCCAAGCCTGCTCGCTTGCCGCTCAGTTGTTGTACAGGTCGATGATTGCACTGACCGCAGTGTTGCGGACCTTGCTGGCATCGTTGCGGGCCTTCTCGATGCGCTCCAGATAAGCCGCGTCGATGTCGCCGGTGACGTACTTGCCGTCGAAGACGGCACAGTCGAAGTTGTCGATTTTCACCTTGCCGCCGCCTACCGCATCGATCAGGTCGGACAGATCCTGGTAGACCAGCCAGTCGGCGCCAATCAGTTCGGCCACCTCCTCGGTGCTGCGGCCATGGGCGATCAGCTCGTGAGCACTAGGCATGTCGATGCCGTACACGTTGGGATAGCGCACCGCCGGCGCCGCCGAGCAGAAGTAGACCTTCTTGGCGCCAGCCTCGCGGGCCATCTGGATGATCTGCTTGCAGGTGGTGCCGCGCACGATGGAGTCGTCCACCAGCATGACGTTCTTGCCGCGGAACTCGAGGTCGATGGCGTTGAGCTTCTGGCGCACGGACTTCTTGCGCGCCGCCTGCCCCGGCATGATGAAGGTACGGCCGATGTAGCGGTTCTTGACGAAGCCCTCGCGAAACTTCACCCCCAGGTGGTTGGCCAGCTCCAGCGCCGCGGTACGGCTGGTGTCGGGAATCGGGATGATCACGTCGATGTCGTGCTCGGGGCATTCGCGGAGGATCTTCTCGGCCAGCTTCTCGCCCATGCGCAGCCGCGCCTTGTAGATCGAGACGCCGTCCATGAAGGAGTCGGAGCGCGCCAGGTAGACATGTTCGAAGATGCACGGCGAATACTTCGGACTTTCCGCGCACTGGCGGGTGAACAGCTTGCCGTGCTCGGTGATGTAGACCGCCTCGCCCGGTGCCAGGTCGCGGATCAGGCTGAAACCGAGCACGTCGAGGGCGACGCTTTCCGAGGCGATCATGTACTCCACGCCCTCGTCGGTCTGACGCTGGCCGAAGACGATCGGGCGAATCGCATTGGGATCGCGGAAGCCGACGATACCGTAGCCGGTAATCATCGCCACCACGGCGTAGCCGCCCCGGCAGCGGCGATGCACGCCGGAAACCGCGGCGAACACGTCTTCCTCCGTCGGCTGCAGCTTGCCGCGCACCGCCAGCTCATGGGCGAAGACGTTGAGCAGCACCTCGGAGTCGGAGCTGGTATTCACATGACGCAGGTCGGACTCGTAGATTTCCCGGGACAACTGGTCGACATTGGTCAGGTTGCCGTTGTGCGCTAGGGTGATCCCGTAGGGAGAGTTGACGTAGAACGGCTGCGCCTCGGCCGAACTGGAGCTGCCGGCCGTGGGGTAGCGCACGTGACCGATGCCCATGTGGCCGACCAGGCGCTGCATGTGCCGCTGCTGGAACACGTCGCGAACCAGGCCATTGTCCTTGCGCAGGAACAACCGGCCCTCATGGCTGGTGACAATACCGGCAGCGTCCTGGCCGCGATGCTGAAGGACGGTAAGCGCGTCATACAGCGCTTGATTGACGTTGGACTTACCGACAATACCGACGATGCCACACATGTGACGCAACCCCTGCTAGTAGTTCAGGCTAATTCCGGGCGCCCGCCGAGGCCGGCCCCATCTGTCTTTCGGAGGCTCAGCGCGGCACGCTTATCCCGCTGGCAAACCACTGGCTGGAAAATCCAAGAATGAGATTTTTCGACCAGTCGGCGACTATCAGGAAGTGCGGTAGCAGGGTCGACTGTTGCCACCAGGCATCCTGCTGCACCGGCGCCAGACTGAGCAGGCCGACCAGCAACACCACCAGTAACCCTCCCCGGGCAGCGCCGAAGACCATGCCGAGCACGCGATCCGTGCCGGACAGGCCGGTGACGCGCACCAGCTCGCCGATGAGGAAGTTGACCAGTGCACCGACCAGCAGAGTCGCCACGAAGAGAATCGCGCAGGCGGCAATGACCTGCAGCGAGGGCGTGGCAATGTAGCCGACCAGATGCTGCGAGAGCGCTCCGCCAAACATCCAGGCAATGACGCCGGCGATGATCCAGGTGACCAGCGACAGGGCTTCCTTGACGAAGCCCCGCGTCAAGCTGACCAAGCTGGAAACGGCGACGATCGTGATGATCGCCCAATCGACCCAGGTGAATGCCACGGCTCAACCCATGAATGGAAAAGGCGCTGCATTCTAGCAGAGCCCCTTCTGTTCGAGTAGGAACCCAAGCCCATTGGCCAAGTCCGCGCCCGCGATGCGGCCGGCGAAGCCAACCGCTCAGCCGCGCTCGGGCTGAAAACGCACGACGAAACCACTGAGGTTGTGCTGCCGCTTGAGCTGATCGCGCAGGCGGTTGGCTTCGCTCCGCTCGATAACCGGCCCGACGTAAACCCGGTTCATCCCGTCCACATGACGGATGTAGGCGTTGTAGCCCTGGCTGCGCAGGGTCTTCTGCAAGGCCTGGGCATTGGCACTGTTGGACAGGCTGGCCAGTTGGATCGACCAGCTGGCCGGCAGACTGTTGGCATCCAGCCGGCTGGCCTCGGCTACCTTGGCCTGTGCCGGCGGCGGGGCGGGATTGGCTGCCTGGGTCTTGTCCCGCGTACCGGTGGAAGCTGCCGGCACGGCCGGAGTGGCCGGCGTGCTGGCAACAGCCGTGGAAGGTGGCGGCTCCTCGGGCAGAATCACCGGCTCCGGTACCGCGACCGGCTCCACCTCGACACGCGGCGCAGGCGGTGCCTTCGGCATGGGCGGCGCCTCGACCACCACCTGCCGCACCTCGTCCTCGCGGGTGAACAGCATGGGCAGGAAGATCACTGCCAGTGCCAGCAGCACCAGGGCGCCGATCATCCGCTGCTTGAGCCTCTTATCCAGCCAGGCCATCCTGTTTTTCCTCCTGCCGACTCAACCACTCCAGCGCCTCGGCCACACAATAGAATGAGCCGAACACCAGAATCTCATCACACTCGGCGGCCCGCCGGCACTGCTCCTGCAGTGCTTCGGCGATGCCGGCGCAAACGGCAACCTGCGCCCCACGCTCCTGCAGGGCAGCCGCAAGCTCCTGGGCAGAGAGGCTTCTCGGGGTCGGCAGCGGCGCCACCGCCCAGCTCCGGACTTGCGGCAGCATGGGCTCCAGCACACCAGGCAGATCCTTGTCGGCGAGCAGGCCGAAAACCGCCAGGCGCTGCCCTTCTGGCGGCTGCGCGGCCAGATGCCGGGCCAGGTAGGCCGCGGCATGTGGGTTGTGCCCGACATCCAGCAGGAAGGACAGCCGCTTGTCCTGCCAGCGAATGTGGCGCCGCTCGAGACGCCCGCTCAGGCGCGTGGCAGTCAAGGCCTGCGCAAGGCACCCGGCGTGCCAGGGTAGATCGAGCAAGGCATAGGCCTGCAGCGCCAGAGCCGCACTCTCCACCGGCAGCTCGAGCTGCGGCAGCTCCTGCAACTCGAGCCTGCCGCCTGCGGCAGTGCAACCACGCCAGTCCCAGGCACCGTCCCCGGGCGTCAGCTCATAGTCGGGACCACGCCTGTAGAGCGGCACCCCCAGCGCCGCGGCCTGCTCGAGCAGGGGTGCCGGCGGGTCCGGCTCACCGCAGACGGCCGGCCGTCCGGCGCGGAAGATTCCGGCCTTCTCGAAAGCCACCGAGTCGCGGGTATCGCCCAGCCATTCGGCATGATCCAGAGCAATGCTGGTGACTACAGCCACATCGGCGTCGACCAGATTGACGGCGTCCAGCCGCCCTCCCAGACCCACTTCCAGCACGACGGCATCCAGCCCGGCCCGCTCGAACAGCCAGAAGGCCGCGAGGGTGCCCATCTCGAAATAGGTCAGGGAGATCTCGCCACGCGCCGCCTCTACCGCGGCAAAGGCCAGACACAGTTCGACATCGTCGACCTCGCGGCCATCGATCCGCACCCGCTCGTTGTAGCGCAGCAGGTGGGGGGAGCTGTAGACGCCGACCTTGAGCCCCTGCGCGCCCATCAGCGAGGCGAGGAAGGCACAGCTGGAGCCCTTGCCGTTGGTCCCGGTAACCGTCACTACCCGTGGCGCCGGACGCCCCAGTCCCAGCCGGAGCGCCACCTCGCGCGAGCGCTCCAGGCCCATGTCGATGGCCGTGGGGTGCAGTCGCTCGAGATAGGCGAGCCAGTCGGCGAGACTGCGCTCGATCATGCCGTGGCAACATCCATGGCCAGATCGGTAGCAGTTTCCTCGGTTGCCTCGGTGCTTGCCAAGGTGGACGCGGACCAATGCGTCAGCTGGGCGAGCAGACGGGCCAGGCGCGAACGCAGCTCCTGGCGAGGAATGATCAGGTCGATGGCGCCATGCTCCAGCAGGAACTCACTGCGCTGGAAACCCTCGGGCAGCTTCTCGCGCACGGTCTGCTCGATCACCCGGGGACCGGCAAAGCCGATCAGCGCCTGAGGCTCGGCGACGATGACATCGCCGAGCATGGCCAGGCTGGCGGAAACGCCACCATAGACGGGATCGGTCAGTACCGAGATGAACGGAATGCCCTCCTCGCGCAGACGCGCCAGAACCGCCGAAGTCTTGGCCATCTGCATCAGCGAGATCAGCGCTTCCTGCATGCGTGCTCCGCCGGATGCCGCGAAGCAGATGAAGGGACAACGTCGCTCGAGGGCCACGTTGGCCGCCTGCACGAAACGCTCGCCGACGATGGCGCCCATGGAGCCGCCCATGAAGGAAAACTCGAAGGCGCAGGCAACTACCGGCATGCCCTGCAGGGTGCCACTCATGGAAATCAGCGCGTCCTTCTCGCTGGTCTGCTTCTGCGCTGCGGCAAGACGATCCTTGTATTTCTTGCTGTCGCGGAACTTCAGCCGATCCACCGGCTCCAGTTCCGCACCGATCTCCTCGCGCTCCTCAGCATCGAGGAAAATGTTCAGCCGAGTGCGCGCGCCGATGCGCATGTGGTGATCACACTTGGGGCAGACCTCCAGGGTCTTTTCCAGCTCGGGCTTGTACAACACTGCGTCGCAGGACGGACACTTGTGCCAGAGGCCTTCCGGCACCGAGCTTTTCTTCACCTCGGAACGCATGATCGAGGGGATCAGCTTGTCTACCAACCAGTTGCTCATGTTTGATGTTCTCCGCAGCTTTGGGGACCCGACGCATGACGTCCCATGGCCCCATGCCTGTTTTTGAGCAAATTCACGAAATACCCACCCGCGGGCGGGATCCCTACCCTGGCGATCACCCACCAGGCCGGAACCCCTTGTCATGCCAGCCAGCAGTTACCTGAGCGACGGGCGCCCAGCGGCGCCGTCATGAACAGCAGAGCCAATGCGCAGCGGAAGCCAGTCTCGCGGCATCGGCAGCTCGCTAATGGACGGCTGGGAACCGTCTGCCGTCACACTGCAGACCAGCAGCCGCCCTCCCCCTACAGCCCGAGAAGTGGGAAACGCAATCCCTGCCCCTCCCCTCAGGCACTCTGCACCTCGCGGATGAAGGCACGAATCTTCTCGGCATCCTTCACTCCCTTGCCCACCTCGACACCGCCACTGACATCCACCGCATAGGGGGCGACTTGGGCGATTGCGCTGCGCACGTTCCGAACGGTCAGCCCGCCAGCCAGGATCACCGGCTTGGGCAGGACGCGCGGTACCAGTGACCAATCGAAGGCCTCGCCGGTTCCGCCCGGCACGCCAGGAACATAAGTATCCAGCAGAATCCCGCTGGCATTGCGGTATTCGAGGCAGCGAGCGGCGACATCCTCACCAGGACGGACCCTCAGTGCCTTGATGTAGGGACGGCGATGGCCATCGCAGTCGGCTGGCGTCTCATCGCCATGAAACTGCAGGAGATCCAGCGGCAGCACGTCGAGGATCTCGCCGATGTCACGGCGGCTGGCATTGACGAAAAGCCCGACCGTAGTCACGAACGGCGGCAAGGCGGAAACGATCGCCTGCGCCTGCTGCAGCGTCACTGCTCGCGGACTGTGGGGATAGAACACCAGACCAATGGCATCAGCACCTGCCTCGGCGGCCACGAGGGCATCCTCGACTCGGGTAATCCCACAGATTTTGCTGCGAACGGCTGCCAATTTGTTTACACCCAGAGAGAGGTTCCGAATGGTAACAAAAGGATCACCCGCTGCAAGCCCGATCGGCCACTCAGCGATCGATCAGGCTTGCCGACAGTCCGGCAGGCCCGACAGAAAATGCGGCCCCAGGTAGCGCTGCGGCAACTCGAACTCTTCCGGATAGTCGACCTGCACCAGATACAGGCCGTAGGGATGTGCCGTCACCCCACCCTTGCGACGCTGGCGACCGTCCAGCACTTCCCTCGCCCACTCGACAGGCCGCTCGCCTGCACCTATGGTCATCAGCACCCCGGCGATATTTCGCACCATGTGATGCAGGAAGGCATTGGCATGGATGTCCAGCACGATCAAACGACCATGCTGGATCAGCTGCAGATGATGAACCGTCTTGATCGGCGACTTGGCCTGGCACTGGCGGGCGCGAAAGGCGCTGAAGTCATGGCAACCGACCAACGCCTCGGCACCTAGGCGCATGCGCTCGATGTCCAGCGGTCGGTGATTCCAGGTAACTTCCTCGGCCATGTGTGCCGGGCGGATCGGATCATTGTAGATGACATAGCGATAACGCCGGGCCATAGCGCTGAAGCGCGCATGGAAATGCGCCGGCATTTCCCTGGCCCAGGTAACGCTGATATCAGGAGGCAGATTC
This sequence comes from Azotobacter chroococcum, assembly GCF_004339665.1. Classification (GTDB taxonomy): domain Bacteria; phylum Pseudomonadota; class Gammaproteobacteria; order Pseudomonadales; family Pseudomonadaceae; genus Azotobacter; species Azotobacter chroococcum. Next base: position 40,327 of record NZ_SMMU01000013.1, on the reverse strand, counting down.
ATGTTGGCCCCCATGGTCCAGGCGTGCATGCTGCGCTCGATGGGGGTATCGACATGCACAACCTGTCCACTGGCATGCACCAGGGCATCGGTACGCCCGGCACACACCACGCTCAGCGGAACGCCACCGGCGACCCTGGACAAGGCCGACTCGAGCGCCGCCTGTATCGAGGCCACCTTGGGACTCTGACGCTGGAAGCCATGGTAGCGGGAGCCTCGGTACTCGACTCCCATAGCCACCCGGTAAAAACCAGCGGCAGCCACTTCGGCTGCCGCGCTCGGTACGATTTCTTCGGTCATGGATCAGGCTAGACGGGCAGACATTTCACGCGCTTCCTGTCGCTGGGTTTCGTTTCCTTCACTCAGAACTTCATCAAGGATATCCCGGGCACCCTCGGTGTCGCCCATATCGATATAGGCGCGGGCCAGATCCAGCTTGGTGGCGATCTCGTCTGCGTCCGCCAGGAAGTCGAAGTCCTCGCCTCCCACCAACTCGCCCAGCGAATGCACCACCGGTTGCACTGCGCCACCCGGCTCGCCCACTCCCGCAGCCAACTGCTCGAGTTCGATGTCCAACTCGTCCAACTGAGTCATGAGGCCCGATGCCACCTCTCCCTTCAGCCCATTCTCGGCCAACGGCAGCTCGAGCTTCGGAGCAGACAGATCCGCATCGCTGGAGAAATTGCCACCCGCAGCCAGATCGAAACTGTCAAACAGGCCTTCTTCCAGCAGCGTATCGTCCGAGGCAATGGTCTCGGCCGGTGCAGCGGCAGGCGCCTCGTGGAACTCCAAGTCAAGGCCGAGGCAATCCTTGTCCTCGACAGGATCCAGCCCGACCGGCATCTCCAGATCCAAGGCAAGCCCCTTCAGATCGTCCTCCAGACCGAAAGTGGCAGTCTCCTCGGGCAGTTCCAAGTCGAAGGAGAAATCCTCGGCCAAAGGCTCTGCCGAGGAAAGAGCCGGCTTCAACGCCTCATCCAGCGTCAAATCATCCAGATTCAGGGAGGCATCAGCCTGGCCGGCACCCTGCAGATCTCTCTCCAGCTCGGCTTCCAGATCGTCCAGACTCAGGCTGATATCAGCGGCAAAAACCGGAGGGGTCGGCTCGGGCTCTTGTATCAGCGCGGACGGGGTTTCCTCTTCCTCGAGAGCCTCCAATCCGGCAGCCAGGACAGTACCTGCCAGAGGGGCAATCGCGAAGCCCGCCATGGCCGGGTACTTCATCTTCAGGTGATCGACCAGGGGCTGCGCGCCAGCGGTTTCGCGCAATGCCTTCTCCTCGCGGGCAAAACCCTCTCGGTCGCCAAGCTCGGCATGGACCTCCATCAGCTTGAGGCGCAGGTCGCTGCGCTTGGGCTCGACGCTGCAGCCAGCCTGCAGCAATTCGGCAGCCGTGCCGAGGCGGCCGCGGGCAATATGCTCGTCCGCCTCGTCCAATACATCACGCACCTGTCCGGCCCTAGGCGCCACGTCCAGCAGGGTGGGCTCGATGGCTGCCCGCGACAAGCCGGTGTCCAGCCGCGCATCGACCATTGCCACCTCGTCTTCATCATCCTCGACAAGATCGGCCTTCTTCGCGGCACGCCGACGGGCAGCCAGCAAGCCAAGCAGCAAGGCTGCCGCAGCACCGCCACCCAGCGACGGGAGCAGCAGCGGATTGTCCAGAATAGAGTCGACCAGTCCGACCGGCTCCTCCGCCGCCACAGCGGGGCGCACGGGCTTCGGCGCCACTGGCTTGACTGGTGCTGGCTGGGGTTGGGGCTGTGGCTGCACTGGCACGCCGGCAACCGGCTCGGCTGCCGGCTGGACAGGCGTGCCCGGGGCGGCCGGGGCAACCTCGGACTGGGCGACGGGTGCCGCTGGAACGGAGGCCTCCACGCCCGGAGCTGCAGCCGCCACCGGCATGGGAGCAGGAGCAGCACTCTCGGCCTCGAGCTGGGCGGCTGCCGCAGGCTGCGGCGCCATAGCCGGGGCAGGCTCGCTCGGCTGCACCGGTACGCTGGCAGCCGGCTCGGCAGCGGCTCCGGCAGGTTGGCCCGGCTGCGCCAGATCCGCCTGCAGCTTGGCCAACTGCTCATCCTTCAGCGTGATCAGGCGCTGCAACTTGTCCAGCTGGCTCTGCAAATCCTCCATGCGGCTCTTCAGCTCGGCGTTCTCACGCTGGGTCGCATCGAGATTTTCCTTGGCCAGCATCAACTTGTCGGCGGAAGCCTGACCACTCCCCCCCTTGTCGCTGCCAGCGACAGCCTTGCCGCTGTCGGCTGCAACCAGGCGCAGGCTGTCGCCAGTCTCCACACGCGCCGGTGCGGCATCGGCCTTGGTGCGATGGGTCGCATCCAACTGCCGAGCAGAGGCGATGGCCGGCCGGGCACGACGCTCGCGCCAGGCGGCGTTTTGCGTGGCGACCTCGGTCATTGCCTGGCTTTCCGAACGACGACGGATCTGCTGCTCGTCGGGCAGACGCAGCACCTGACCACTGACCAGACGGTTGATGTTGCCATCGAGGAAGGCTTGCGGATTCAGGTCCTGAATCGCCAGCATGGTCTGATGGACCGTGCCCGAGGTCCGCACACGCTCGGCGACTTTCCACAGCGTATCGTTGGTACTGGTCTTGTATTCCTTGCCGGCCGGCGCGCTGGCGGCCGCCGGGCGGGGGTGAATGGGGCGAGGTGTCGCCGCCGGCGGTACTGCGGCGGCAGCCGGAGCACGCGAGACCGCACCGGCCTGCTGCTCGGTCAGCGGCTTTTGCGCGGCGGACATGGCTGTCTGCGACGAATACAGCGGCGGGTCGAGCAACAGCGTGTATTCACGCAACAGCCGGCCATTGGGCCAGAGAACTTCCACGAGGAAGTTCAGATACGGCTCACGCACCGGCTTGGTGGAGGTCACCCGGATGATACTTTTGCCATTGGGCTTGATTATCGGAGTGAACTTCAGGTCGCTCAGAAAATATTGGCGGTCGACGCCCGCCTTATTGAACTCTTCGGGAGAGGCAAGAGCCGGGACGAGCTCTTCGGAACCAATATCGCGCGCCTCCAGCAGTTCGATTTCAGCAACCAGCGGCTGATTCAGCGCGGAACGCAGGGTCACCTCTCCAAGGCCCAACGCATGGGCTACGCCCGAAGACAGCGCCGAGGCCGCTGCGATTGCCAGTGCCAGTTTGCGAACCCGAACCATAACGCATCCCTTGAGTGATTTCCCGAGCAGAGAAAGGAGCCTGATACTTGATACCCGCGCACTTTGATTGTGCCCGACAGCACGCCGACCACGTCAGTTGTGCCACGCAGGAATAGGTCTTCGAATTCTGGCCAGTATCTTTTAGAGACCTTGTTTTATCAATAACTCGGCCAGTTGCACGGCATTAAGTGCGGAGCCTTTCCGCACGTTATCTGACGCAATCCACAAATTGAGTTCGCGCGCGTCATCCATCCCGCCCCGCAGTCGCCCGACATAGGCAACATCCTGTCCGAGCGCATCGCCGACCACCGTCGGACAATCGTCCGGCTCGATCAGTTCAATGCCTGGCGCCTGTTCCAGGACAGCCTGGACGGCCGGTAGATCGATCGCCTGCACAGCCTGCACGGCAAGGCTCAGGCTGTCACCGAAGAATACCGGCGCCATCACGCAGCTGGCGGCGACCTTCAGTTCGGGCAGCGCCAGCACCTGTCGCAACTCTTCGGCCAGACGCCTTTCCAGCCTGGCATGTCCGGCCGCATCGATCGCACCGACCCGCCCCAGCAGATTGAAGGCGATCTGCCGGTCGAACAGGCGTGGCTCGACTGGGCGCCCATTGAGCAGCTCGCTGGTCTGTCTGGCCAGTTCCGCCACCCCTTCGCGCCCCAGGCTGGACACCGGCAGACAGGCCATCACGCTCAGACGCTGCCAGTGCATGAGCGGACGCAAGGGAGCCAGCACCAGCGCCAGGGCGATCGCCGGAGATGCCGGACTGGTCAGCTGGAAAGGTGCGGCGAGCCCTTGCAGCACCTGGGAATTGACCTCTGCCACCACCCGCGGCGCCTGCTGCAGCGGCAAGCCGCCGCTCAGGTCGATCAGCGCACAGCCGGCAGCCCGGGCCTGCGGCGCATACTGGCAGGTCACGGCCTCGCTGGCCGCGAAGAAGACCAGGCGCACCTGGGCGAAATCGAATGCCTCGACCGTCCTGACCCGCAGGTTCCGGCCCCTGAAGGATACCGACTTGCCAGCGGAGGCCGCACTGGCCAGCAGGTGCAGCTGGCCGATCGGGAAGTCGCGCTCCTCGAGAATTTCGACGAGCGCTGTGCCGACGGTACCGGTGGCACCGACTACGGCGATATCGATGGGTGAACTCATAAGGGGACTCTCCTGAAACGGAAGCGCACTCTAGGCGTAGATCAAGAGCGAGAAGCAGGCAGACGGCGACTCACCGCAAACGGGAGCCATAACGAAAAGCGCCGCGGCATTGCCGCGGCGCTTTTCGTCTGCCGTGAAGACCGGAAAACCGTCAACGCTCCAGCAGGATGCGCAGCATGCGCCGCAACGGCTCGGCCGCGCCCCACAGCAACTGATCACCGACAGTGAAGGCACCGAGGTACTGCGAGCCCATGTTGAGCTTGCGCAGACGTCCGACCGGAACCGTCAGGGTACCGGTGACGGCCGCCGGACTCAGCTCCTGCATGCAGGCATCGCGATGGTTGGGCACCAGCTTCACCCAGGGGTTGTGCTGGCTGATCAGCCCCTCGATGTCGACCAGCGGCACGTCCTTGTTCAGCTTGATAGTCAGCGCCTGACTGTGGCAGCGCATGGCGCCGACGCGAACACAGATGCCGTCGACCGGGATCGGACTCTTGATGCGCCCGAGGATCTTGTTGGTCTCGGCCTGGCCCTTCCACTCCTCGCGGCTCTGCCCGTTGGGCAGCTCCTTGTCGATGTAGGGGATCAGGCTGCCAGCCAGCGGCACGCCGAAATGATCCACCGGGAACTCGGCACTGCGCTGGGTTTCGGCGACCTTGCGGTCGATCTCGAGAATCGCGCTGGCCGGATCGGCCAACTCGGCGGCCACCGCCGCGTTGATCGTGCCCATCTGGCGGATCAGCTCACGCATGTTCTGCGCGCCGGCGCCGGAGGCGGCCTGGTAGGTCATGGCACTCATCCACTCGACCAGGCCGGTCTCGTAGAGACCGCCCAAGGCCATCAGCATCAGACTGACGGTGCAGTTGCCGCCGATGTAGTTCTTGGTACCGGCGTCCAGCGACTGGTCGATCACCCGGCGGTTGACCGGGTCCAGCACGATGACCGCATCGTCCGCCATGCGCAGGCTGGAAGCCGCGTCGATCCAGTAGCCCTGCCAGCCGGCCTCGCGCAGCTTGGGGAAGACTTCGCTGGTGTAGTCGCCGCCCTGGCAGGTGATGATCGCATCGAGGGTCTTCAGATCCTCGATGCTGTAGGCATCCTTCAGCGGCGCGATTTCCTTGCCGATCGCCGGCCCTTGGCCGCCCACGCTTGAGGTGGTGAAGAACACCGGCTCGATCAGGTCGAAGTCCCGCTCTTCCAGCATCCGCTGCATGAGCACGGAACCGACCATGCCGCGCCAACCGATCAGACCTACACGTTTCATTGCAACTGCACCTGTATAAAAGTGGCCCGCATAAAGGCGAGCCGAAAGCTTACAACTTGGCGAGCGCGGCGACTACCGCATCGCCCATATCGACTGTGCCGACTTTCCGGCAGCCTTCCGACCAGATGTCGCCGGTACGCAGCCCCTGGTCCAGCACGTTGCTGACCGCCTGCTCGATGGCGTTGGCCGCCTCGACCTGGCCGAAGCTGTAGCGCAGCAGCATCGACACCGAGAGGATGGTGGCCAGCGGGTTGGCGATGCCCTTGCCGGCGATGTCCGGCGCAGAGCCGTGGCAGGGCTCGTACATGCCCTTGTTGTTGGCGTCCAGCGAAGCCGACGGCAGCATGCCGATCGAGCCGGTGAGCATGGAAGCCTCGTCGGAGAGGATGTCGCCGAACATGTTGTCGGTGACGATCACGTCGAACTGCTTGGGCGCACGGACCAGTTGCATGGCGGCGTTGTCGACGTACATGTGGCTCAGCTCGACGTCCGGGTAGTCCTTGGCGACTTCCTCGACCACCGCGCGCCACAGCTGGCTGGAGGCCAGCACGTTGGCCTTGTCCACCGAGCACAGTTTCCTGTTGCGCACGCGGGCCATGTCGAAGCCGACCTTGGCGATGCGGCGGATCTCGCTCTCGCTGTACGGCAGGGTGTCGTAGGCCATGCGCTCGCCATTGTCGAGCACCTTGCTCTCGCGCGGCTGACCGAAGTAGATGCCGCCGGTCAGTTCGCGAACGATGAGGATGTCCAGACCAGCCACGACTTCCGGCTTCAGGCTGGAAGCAGCAGCCAGCTGCGGGTAGAGCAGCGCCGGGCGCAGGTTGCCGAACAGGCCCAGTTGCGAGCGGATCTTCAGCAGGCCGCGCTCCGGACGGATGGCCGGGTCGATGGTGTCCCACTTCGGACCACCGACGGCGCCGAGCAGGATGGCATCGGCCTTGCGGGCGCGCTCCAGAGTCTCGTCGGCCAGCGGCACACCGTACTTGTCGACGGCGGCGCCGCCCAGTTCGTCGTAGCTCAGCGCGAAGCCCAGCTGGTACTTCTCGTTGGCCAGCTCCAGCACCTTGACCGCCTCGGCGACGATTTCCGGGCCGATACCGTCGCCCGGAAGAACCAGAATCTGCTTGCTCATTGCATTTCCTCTATAACCGTAGGGTGGATAACGGCCCATGGCCTTATCCACCGGAATCCATGGTGAAAAACGCTGCGCGGTTTTCCACCCTACTCCCGCTTACTTGATCGCGCCGAACAGCCAGGGGCTGCTCTGCTGGTGCTTGGCCTCGAATGCCTTGATCGCGTCGGCGTCCTGCAGGGTCAGGCCGATGTCGTCCAGGCCGTTGAGCAGGCAATGCTTGCGGAACGGATCGATGTCGAAGCCGAGCACCTTGCCGTCCGGACGAGTCACGGTCTGCGCGGCCAGGTCGACGGTCAGCCGATAGCCTTCGCTGGCCTCGCACTGCTTGAACAGCTCGTCCACTTCCACTTCCGGCAGGATGATCGGCAAGAGGCCGTTCTTAAAGCTGTTGTTGAAGAAGATGTCGGCGAAGCTCGGCGCGATGACCGTGCGGAAACCGTACTCCTCCAGCGCCCAGGGCGCGTGCTCGCGGCTCGATCCGCAGCCGAAGTTCTCGCGGGCGAGCAGCACGCTGGCACCCTGGTAGCGCGGCAGGTTCAGCACGAAGTCCTTGTTCAGCGGACGGCCCGAGCAGTCCTGGCCCGGCTGGCCGACGTCCAGGTAGCGCCACTCGTCGAACAGGTTGGGACCGAAGCCGCTGCGCTTGATCGACTTGAGGAACTGCTTGGGAATGATCTGATCGGTATCGACGTTGGCGCGATCGAGGGGAGCGACCAGGCCGGTGTGTTGGGTAAAGGCTTTCATCTCATCGCTCCTCAGTTCAGCAGTTCGCGCACATCAACGAAGTGACCGGCGACCGCCGCGGCGGCGGCCATGGCCGGACTGACCAGGTGGGTACGCCCGCCGGCGCCCTGACGGCCCTCGAAGTTGCGGTTGGAGGTCGAGGCGCAGTGCTCGCCGCTCTCCAGGCGATCCGGGTTCATCGCCAGGCACATGGAGCAGCCCGGCTCGCGCCACTCGAAGCCGGCCTCGATGAAGACCTTGTCCAGCCCCTCCTGCTCCGCCTGCTCCTTGACCAGGCCGGAGCCCGGCACCACCAGCGCCTGCTTGACGCTTGCGGCGACCTTGCGCCCCTTGGCCACCTCGGCGGCGGCGCGCAGGTCCTCGATCCGCGAGTTGGTGCAGGAACCGATGAACACGCGATCGACCTTGATCTCGCCGATCGGCTGGTTGGCCGAGAGGCCCATGTACTTCAGCGCGCGGACGATGGAATCGCGCTTGACCGGATCGGCCTCGAGGGCCGGGTCCGGCACGCGCTCGTCGACCGGCAGGACCATCTCCGGCGAGGTGCCCCAGGTGACCTGCGGCTTGATCTCTTCGGCCTTCAGTTCGACCACGGTGTCGAACCGGGCGTCGGCATCGGATACCAGAGCCTTCCACTGCGCGACCGCCTTGTCCCAGTCGGCGCCCTGCGGCGCATAAGGGCGGCCCTTGACGTAGTCGATGGTCTTGTCGTCCACCGCCACCATGCCGACCCGGGCGCCGGCCTCGATGGCCATGTTGCAGAGGGTCATGCGGCCCTCCATCGACAGTTCGCGAATGGCGCTGCCGGCGAACTCCAGGGCATGGGCGGTGCCGCCGGCGGTGCCGATCTTGCCGATCACCGCCAGCACGATGTCCTTGGCACTGACGCCGGAGGACAGCTTGCCTTCGACCAGCACCTGCATGTTCTTCATTTTCTTGGCCACCAGGCACTGGGTGGCGAGTACATGCTCGACCTCGGAGGTGCCGATGCCGTGGGCCAGCGCGCCGAAGGCGCCGTGGGTGGAGGTGTGCGAGTCGCCGCAGACCACGGTCATGCCCGGCAGGGTGGCGCCCTGCTCCGGGCCGACCACGTGGACGATGCCTTGGCGCGGGTCGTTCATCTTGAACTCGACGATGCCGAACTCGTCGCAGTTCTCGTCCAAGGTCTGCACCTGGATGCGCGAGGTCTCGTCGGCGATGGCGGCGACGCCGGACTGGCGGTCCTGGGTGGTCGGCACGTTGTGGTCGGGGGTGGCGATGTTGGCGTCCACGCGCCACGGCTTGCGCCCGGCCAGGCGCAGCCCCTCGAAGGCCTGCGGCGAGGTCACTTCGTGGAGAATCTGCCGGTCGATGTAGATCAGCGACGAACCATCGTCGCGCCGCTTCACCTCGTGCATGTCCCAGAGCTTGTCGTAGAGCGTTTTGCCGGCCATCGGACTTTCCTCATCAGTGTCCCTGCAGGGGGCAACCCGCCCCATGCGCGATGGAGGGATGCTAGGGACTTGCAGGGAATAACTCAAATTCATATTTTTTATCTGCAGCATTCCAACAAGGAATGCCAAGAGCAATGCGTCAAGCCACCCTCGCCCGCCCAGGAGCCGTTCCGGATGGACCTCGCCAATCTCAACGCCTTCATCGCCATCGCCGAAACCGGCAGCTTCTCCGAAGCCGGCGAACGCCTGCACCTGACCCAGCCAGCAGTGAGCAAGCGCATCGCCGCACTCGAGCAGCAACTCCAGGTGCGTCTGTTCGACCGCCTGGGCCGCGAGGTGCGGCTGACCGAAGCCGGACGGGCACTGCTGCCGCGCGCCTACCGGATCCTCAGCGTGCTGGAAGACACCCGGCGGGCGCTGAACAACCTCAATGGCGACGTCAGCGGCCGGCTGACTCTGGCGACCAGTCACCATATCGGCCTGCACCGCCTGCCGCCGCTGCTGCGCGCCTTCACCCGCGCCCATCCGCAGGTGGCGCTGGACATCCGCTTTCTCGATTCGGAAGTGGCCTACGAGGAGATTCTCCACGGCCGCGCCGAACTGGCGGTGATCACCCTGGCCCCGGAAACGGCGGCGCCGGTGCAGGCGGTGAAAGTCTGGGACGATCCGCTGGACTTCGTCGCCGCCCCGGAACATCCGCTGGCGCGCAACGCCCAGGTGAGCCTGGCCGACGTGGCCCGGCATCCGGCGGTGTTTCCCGGCGGCAACACCTTCACTCACCACATCGTCCGGCGCCTGTTCGAAGGCGAGGGACTGACGCCGAGCATCGCCATGAGCACCAACTACCTGGAGACGATCAAGATGATGGTGTCCATCGGCCTCGCTTGGAGCGTGCTGCCGCGCACCATGCTGGACGATCAGGTGAAGCCCCTGACGCTGCCAGGCATCCGCCTGTCGCGCCAGCTCGGCTACATCCTGCACACCGAGCGGACCCTGTCCAACGCGGCGCGGGCCTTCATGGCGCTGCTCGACGGCGCGCGCGAGACGCCCCCTTCCTGAACAACGAAAAGGGGCGCCGATGGCGCCCCTTTCCCAGTCGCTGAATCGGTCAGCTCTCCAGCGCCGGCCGCTCACTGGCGATCGGAATGCGCTTGGGCTTGGCCTCTTCCGGCACGACACGGACCAGTTCGATGCTCAGCAGGCCGTTGCGCAGTTGGGCGCCCTTGACCTCGATATGGTCGACCAGGCGGAACGACAGCTTGAAGGCGCGCTGGGCGATGCCCTGGTGCAGGTAGGTGACCTCCTTGGCTTCGCTCTCGCGCCTGCCGCCGCTGACGGTCAACACGCCGCGCTCGACCTGCAGTTCCAGATCGGACTCCTGCAAACCGGCTGCGGCGATCACGATGCGGTACTGGTCGTCGCCGTGCTTCTCGATGTTGTAGGGCGGATAGGAACTACCGGCCTCGTTGCGCAGGGCGGACTCGAACAGGTCGTTGAAGCGGTCGAAACCAATGGATTGGCGGAACAGAGGGGCCATGGAAAGAGCAGTCATCGTTCGTCTCCCGATTAATCAGCGAGTGTTGCGTGGCGGGACCCGACTTCGGCATCCCACACTCATCCAGATGGAGTTCGCCAGGGGAATTTCAAGAGACCAAAACGCTTTTTTCAGAGTTTGCCCTGCAGGCCAACGCCAGCCTGGCACAGGAAGGCTCCCACGGGATTTCAGCGCTATTTCCCCGACCAGACTGTAGGAGCAGGCCTTCGAGCGCCCCAGCCTTGCCGTATGCACGGTCCGGCCATACTGGGTGTTTCGGGGCAGAGACCCGCCCGGTAAGGAGTTACCCGCAATGAAATGCCGAACTCACCGCCAGGACTCGAAATGGCTGCGTCGAATCCTCTGGCTCGTGATGATCTGGGCCGCCGGCGTGTCCTGCCTGGGCGTGCTCGCCTACGGGCTGCGCCTGATCATTCGGGCCGCGGGCATGACTATGTAGAGAGCACCGGGCAAGGCTCCAGCACACGAGAAAGATCGCGGTGCAGATCCACGCCCAGCAGAGCGTCCAGGCGGATGCAATCGCTCTCCCGGCGCAGTTCGGCGAACAGCGCGGCTGCCTCCGGATAGCTGCGGGTCAGCATCCCCAGCCACTGCTTGAGCCGGCCCGGGGCATAGCGCGGCGCGATCCGCTGTCGGGCGCGCCGCCAGAACTCGCTGACCAGCGGCTGCACGTCCCGCCACTCCAGCGGCTCGGGCATGCGCCCGGCGCGCGCCGCGGCGATCTGCCGGGCCAGGTCGGGACGCGAAACCAGTCCGCGGCCGAGCATGATGTCCTCGACCCCGCTGATCTGCCGGCAGCGCCGCCAGTCTTCCAGCGTCCAGATCTCGCCGTTGGCATAGACCGGCACGGCGACCGCCTCCTGCACCCGCGCCACCCACTCCCAGTGGGCCGGCGGCCGGTAGCCCTCGACCTTGGTCCGCGCATGCACCACCAGTTGCGCGACGCCGCCCTCGACCAGGGCACGGGCGCACTCCAGGGCGCCCTCGGGACGGGTGTAGCCCAGGCGCATCTTGGCGGTCACCGGCACCTGCGCCGGCACGGCCCGGCGCACCTCGCGGACGATGGCGTGCAGCAGCTCCGGCTCGTCGAGCAGCACCGCACCGCCGCGCGAGCGGTTCACCGTCTTCGCCGGGCAACCGAAGTTGAGGTCGATCACCGGTGCCCCCAGCTCGGCGGCCAGCGCCGCGTTCTCGGCCAGGCACGCCGGATCGGAACCGAGCAACTGCAGATGCACCGGCGTGCCGGCCCGGGTCTGCCAGCCGCGGCGCATCTCCGGGGCCAGCTTCTCGAACTGGGCGAGCGGCAGCAGCCGGTCGCAAACCCGGACGAATTCGGTCACGCACCAGTCGATGCCGCCGACGCGGGTCAGCAGGTCGCGAAGCAGTTCGTCGACCAATCCCTCCATGGGGGCCAGGGCGATTTGCATGGGAGAGGTTTCCGGCAAGGTTCAGGCAGGGTACAGGGGCGAGAAAGCTAGACGTCGATCAGGGCCCGGCCGTAACGCTCCACGAAGGCTTCCGGCATCCGCCGGGGCCGGCCGCTGGAGAGCTCGATACAGGCGAAGGTGGTCTGCGCAGTCAGCAGGGTGGCACCGTCGGCCGGCCGCAGCAGTTGGAACCGACGGGTCATTTTCAGTCCGCGGGACGACTCGACGATCCAGGTCCCCATCTGCAGACGCTCGCCCAGGCGGGCACTGGCCAGATAGTCGATCTCGTGACGCAGTACCGCCATTGCCCGGTCCAGACGCCGGTACTCTTCCAGCCCCAGGCCCAGGCTCTGCGAGTGGTGCCAGGCACAGTCCTCCAGCCAGCCGACGTAGACCACGTTGTTGACGTGGCCCAGACCGTCGATGTGTGCCGGCTGCACGTCGATGTCGATGACGAAAGGGGCGGGCCACTGCCAGCTCAAGAATGCTGCTCCAGGCTGGCCGCATGCTCGCAGGCCTCGCGGGCCAGCTGGGTGATCTGGTCCCAGGCACGGGCGCGGACCAGGCTGGCGGGCGCGACCCAGGTGCCGCCCACGCAGGCGACGTTGGGCAGGCCGAGGAAGCTCAGCAGGTTGTCCGGGGTCACCCCGCCGGTGGGACAGAAGCGAATGCCGCTGAACGGCTCCTTGAAACTTTTCAGCATCTTCACGCTGGTGGTGCCGTTGGCCGGGAACAACTTCAGCGAGCGGTAGCCGAACTCCAGGGCCTGCAGGACTTCCGAGGGCGTCATCACGCCCGGCAGGTAGGGCAGCCGGCAGTCGTCCGCCGCCGCTGCCAGGCGCTGAGTGCAGCCGGGGCTGACGACGAACTGCGCACCGGCATCACGGGCCTCGAGGAACTGCTCGCTGTGGATCAGAGTGCCTGCGCCGACCAGCAGGTCCGGCAGCGCCTGACGGATCGCCGCCAACGCATCCAGGGCGCGCGGGGTACGCAGCGTCACCTCCAGCACCTGGATGCCGCCGGCGTGCAGCGCCCGCGCCAGGTCTACCGCCAGCGCGACGTCCTCGATCACCAGCACCGGGAGCACGGGGCGCGCACGCTGCAGCACCGCATCCATCGTCATGGGCATGTTCTCTCTCCAGCTGGGGCGTCACTAATAACGCTGTCGTTCGGATTCGATCAGGGTACGGATGAGGGCGAATTCCTGCTCCGCCTGCGCCAGCAGTGCCGGCACGGGGGTCAGGTCACCGGCGCGGCCCAGCTCTTCGAGCTGGCTGCACAGTTCGGCCAGCAGTGGCGCCCCCATATTGCCGCAACTGCCCTTGAAGCTGTGCGCGGCCCGCCGCAGAGCCTCGGCATCCTGGGCGTCATGGGCCAGGCCCAGGGCGTTCAGGCGCGCTTCGGAGTCGCTCAGAAAGGTATCCAGCAGGACCGGATACTCGTCCTCCATGACTTCCTGCAGCAACGCCTGGACGCCAAGGTCGAGATGCTCGGACACGCCGGGTCACTCCTGAGCCAGTGGGCATTGCGCCGGATTATGCCGAGCGGGCCAGGAAAACTCCACGCACACGCTGCGCCCGTCCGGCGCCCAGCTGCAGCGATCGGCCAACTGGCGCACCAGCTTCAGGCCGCGTCCGCTCAGGTGCTCCGAGGAGCTGTGCCGCTCCAGCATCCGCTGCACATCGAAACCCGGGCCGCTGTCCTCGACGCGGATGCTCAGGCGTCCGCCCTCCCCCTCGGGACGCAGGTCGAGATGAAAGCGCACATAGCCTTCGTACAGGTTTGCCAGCCGTGTGCGGCGCTCCCGGTAGTATTCGGCAAAGCCTTGGGCATCGCGCTTGAGCGAGGAGTCAAGGCCCATCACGCCATGCTCCAGGGCATTGGAATAGAGCTCGGCGAGCACCGTGTAGAGCACGCTGCCCTGGGCGCGCAGCTCCTGCACCTCGAGCAGCAGTTGCAGCAGATAGGGCAGCGGGTTGAAGCGCTTGAGGGTTTCGGCGCGGAACTCGAAGCCGATCGACCAGTCCAGCGGGGCGTTCTGCCCGGAGTCGGAGAAGATCAGCGGTGAATGCGGCAGCTGCCCCTCCTCTATCAGGCTGACCTCGATCAGGCTGACGTCGTCCTGTGCCTCGCCGCGGAAGGCACTGAGCGCCTGCTGGATCTCGTCGAACAGCAGATCTGGCTGCTGGTTGGCGGCGAACACCCCGAGCAGCCGCTCCTCACCGAAACACTCGCTACCCAGGTTGCAGGTTTCCAGCACACCATCGGAGAGCAGGAGGAGCCGGTCGCCCGCCTCCATGGGATAGATCTCGTAGCGATCGTCGAAACACGAGGGGTCGAGAATGCCCAGCGGTAGGTGACGGGAACGCAGGGGAATCCGCTCGCCACTGCCGCCCCGCCGAAGGTAGCCGTCGGGCAGGCCACCGTTCCAGACCTCCACCACCCGGCGCTGGAAGCTCAGGTTGAGCATGACCGCGCAGCAGAATACCCCCACCGGCAGGATGCGCTTGAGCTTGGCGTTCATCTCGCGAAGGATTTCCGCCAGCGAATAACCCTTGGCGGTCATGCTATAGAACACCTCGGCCAGGGGCATCGCGCCGATCGCCGCCGGCAGGCCGTGTCCGGTGAAGTCGCCGAGCAGCACGTGCATGCCGCCGGAAGGCTTGAAGGCCGCCAGCATCAGGTCGCCGTTGAACAGCGCATAGGGCGACTGCAGGTAGCGGATGTTCGGCGCATCGAGACAGCCGGAGTGGGCCACCTTGTCGAACACCGCCTTGGCCACCCGCTGCTCGTTGAGCAGATGCTCGTTGTGCCGGGCGATCAGGTCGCGCTGCTCCAGCACCGTGGCCTGCAGCCGGCGCAGGCGATCCATGGCCTTGATCTTGGCGTCGAGGATCACCCGGTTGTAGGGCTTGGCGAGAAAATCGTCGCCGCCGGCATCCAGGCACTGGGCCAGGGCCTCGCTCTCGGTCAGCGAGGTGAGGAAGATGATCGGCACCAGCTCCTCGCCAGCCATCTGCTTGATCCGCCGGGCCGCCTCGAAGCCGTCCATCACCGGCATCAGGGCGTCCATCAGGACCATATGCGGGCGCTCACGGGCAAAAATCATGATCGCTTCGAGCCCGTTGCCGGCGGTCAGCACACGATAGCCCTGACGGCCGACGATGGTCGCCAGCAGCATCCGGTCCGCGGGACTGTCCTCGGCGATCAGGATGCACAGGGGCGGCTGCATGGGACGGCCTCTAGGCGATGTGGAAGAGTTGTTCGAAATTGGAGATCGACAGGATCTTGCGCACGTCCGGACTGCAATGGATCAGGCGGATCTGCGCCCGCTCGCCGCCGGCATGGTCGCGCAGCAGCAGGAGCATGCCGAGCGCCGAGCTGTCCAGATAGGTCGCTCCCTGCAGGTCGACGACATAGCGCTTGGGGGTGACGTTCACCCGCTCGTAGGCATCCCGGAATTCTTGGTGGGCGCCGAAATCGAAGCGCCCTTGGATGAAAATGGTCAGTTCTTGTCCATCTGCCGAAGGCTGCGAAGTGATAGCCATGCGGTGCTCCTCAGGTATGTGTCATCAGTGCAGCGAGGTTTAACACTCGGCTCCCGGCGGAGCAACCGCTGAACGGTGACCGGCGGCTGCCGCACTCTCCGGATCCGGCTGATCGTCGCCATCCTCGCGCCGACCCATGCCGTACTTGCGCATCTTCTCCACCAGCGTGGTGCGGCGGATGCGCAAGCGCTCGGCGGCGCGCGCCACCACGCCGGCAGAGTCGTCCAGCGCCTGCTGGATGAGCGTCTGCTCGAGGGCGGCCAGGTAATCCTTCAGATCCAGCCCCTCCGGCGGCAGCAGGGCCAGGGTGGCCGGATCCGGCAGGCCGACCTCGAATGCCCCGCCCTCGTCACCCTGCTCGTCCTCCCCCTCGATATGGCGGTATTTCTTCGGCAACTCCTGCACGCCGATGACGCCGTAAGGATGCATGATCGCCATGCGCTCCACCAGATTGGCCAGCTCGCGCAGATTGCCCGGCCAGTCATGCCGACACAGCGACATGATCGCCGCCGAGTTGAAGCGGATGGACCCCAGCTTGTCATGCTCCAGTCGCGCGATCAGCTCGTTCAGCAGCAGCGGGAGGTCCTCCACGCGCTCGCGCAGAGGCGACATCTCGATGGGAAACACGCTGAGCCGGTAGTAGAGGTCCTCGCGGAAGCGGCCATCCCCGACCATTGCCTCGAGATTCTTGTGACTTGCAGCAATGACGCGTACATCGACGCTCTGCGTCCGGGTATCGCCCAGGCGCTCGAAGACGCCCTCCTTCAGCACGCGCAGCAGCCGTGCCTGCACCGGCAGTGGCATGGCGTCGATTTCCTCGAGGAACAGGACGCCGCCATGGGCTAGTTCGAGGCGCCCGACATGGCTGTTCAGAGCACCGCTGAAAGCTCCCTTCTCGTGCCCGAACAGCTCGCTCTCCAGCAGCTCGCCGGCGATGGCACTGCAATTGACGGGCACGAAGGGCGCCTCGCGGCGCCGCGAGTGATAGTGCAGGTTGCGCGCCACCACCTCCTTGCCGGTTCCGGACTCGCCCAGCAGCAGCACGCAGGCATCGGTATCGGCCACCTGCTGCAGCAGCTGGCGCACCTGCTGGATCGCCCGACTGGTGCCAACCAGGCTGCGAAACAGGTTGGGCTCGCGCGACAGGCCGCGCCCCTGGCCGGGCGTCGCGCGGTAGACCTGGGCGCGGTGCAGGGAGTCGAGCAGCTTGTTGTAGGAAGGCGGCGTTTCCAGGCTGGCCAGTACCTGGCGACGCACCTCCTTCGGCCAGTCCGCCGGCGGGTGCTGACCGAGCAGCAGCACGGGCAGCGTCTCGTCCCAACCGCGAAGCGCCTTGATCAGCTCAAGCCCCCCTCCCGGCGCCTCGACCGCTCCCAGCAGCACGCATAGCAGCTCCCGGCTGGAGCCCAGGGCCTCGACTTTCCCCCGCCACTCCCCACTGGCGCAGGCCAGGCATTGCTCGTCGAGAAAATCGAGGATGACCGACATGTCCCGACGCCGGTCGAGATCATCATCGATCAGAAGAATCTTAGTGTCACGCCACATGTCGTCGGATATCCGAACTGGAAAGGCTTCAGGGGGCACATCGCGAACCGCAGCATCGTTCCGGCCCGCCTGCGATCGAGACTGCCACGGCATCGGATGGAATGAAAAGCGCGGCATCCTGTGCTCGCGACGGCGGAACTCCGGCATGCGGACAGGCGAGCGGTCAGCGGGCAAAACTGGATACCTGAGGCGAGCAGCTGGAAAAACTCCAGCCCGTCCCAGATATGCTTGAGTGAACGGCCGCATTCTACAAAGGATGCCCCCCGCTCGGTAGCTGCGCCGACAGGACGCAGCCTCCGCCCGCAGCGCTAATCCAGACGAATGCCCAGCTCGGCCAGGCGCAACAGATCCTCGGGACCCTCCACCTCCCACAGCCGCGGCAAAAGGCAGTGCCTCCAGCCGAGCTGGCGCAGGCGCTCGCAGGTGATGGGCAACACGTCCTCGCAGCCCCAGGGAATCGCCTCGAACAGCAGCGGATCGACCCGGCGCAGCCCCAGCAGGACAAAGTCGCCGTGCTCGGCCGGCCCGAGCACGGCATCCCGCTCGTGCAGGGCCGCGCAGGCGGCATGCAGGTAGTCGCTGTCCAGCGCCGGGCAGTCATTGCCGATCAGGATGACCGCATCGGTGGTGCAGAGGCCAAGCGTAGCGATGCGACGCATCCGCTCGCCCAGATCACCCGCCGGCTGCTCGACGACCGCCCAGCCGCAGTCCTCCGCCATGGCGGCCAAGGCCTCGTCAGGGCCCTCGTCGAGCCACAGGAAGCGATCCTGGAAGTCGTTCACCGGCAGCCTCAGGGCACGCTCCACCAGCAGGCGCTGCAGGTCGCAGGCCCCATCCTCGCCCAAGGCCGGAATCAGGCGAGGCTTCACCTGACCGGGAGCCAGGGCATGGGCCAGCAAATGCAAGGAAATCGACAGGCTCATGCCAGGTTCCCCCTCATGCGCGCTTGTCAGCCAATGGACTGCCATGTCATCTCACAAGGCCCAGCGCAAATGCCGCATCACCCATACAGTACGCCTGATTGAATGTCCTTCCCAGCACGTTGTCGGTCGGTACTGATCGACGGCGCTTCTCTCCCGCAAGGAAGGGCAATGAAGACGCGCGCAATGGGCTCAGGCCTGGCCTGCCAGAACGCGCCGCTCCCACGAGGTGATCTCGTCGAGAAAGCTCATCAGCTCCAGATTCTTGCTGGCGATATAACCCTCGATGAATTCATTGCCAAACAGCTCCCGCGCCAGCTGGCTGAGCTCGAGTCTAGCCAGTGCGACCGGCATGCTGCTCGGCAGGGTCAGGGCCTCCGGCACCTGAAATTCGCCTTGCAGCGGCGCACTCGGCTCCACCTGCTGCTGCAGCCCGAACAGTCCGGCAGCCAGGCTGGCAGTGATGGCCAGGTAGGGGTTGGCGTCGGCGCCCGGCAGACGGTTCTCCACCCGCCGCGCCGCCGGTGGACTGGCGGGAATGCGCAAGCCCGCCGCACGGTTGTCATGCGACCAGCAGACATTGTTCGGCGAGGCATAGGGATGGCACAGCCGCTGGTAGGAGTTGACGTGCGGGGCAAACAGCAGGGTGAAGTCGGCGAGTGCCCGCTGCTGACCGCCGATGAAGTGACGGAAGGCCGGCGTCGGTTCGCCGCATTCGTCACTGAACAGATTCCTCCCGCTGCCCTGCGCCACCAGGCTCTGATGGATGTGCATGGAGCTGCCGGGAACCCCGGCCAGCGGCTTGGCCATGCACACCACCATCAGCCCGTGCCTGAGCGCCACCTCCCTGAGCAGGTGCTTGAACAGGAAGGTCTGGTCGGCCACATGTAGGGGATCGCCGTGCAGCAGGTTGATCTCGAATTGGCTGACACCCATCTCGTGCATGAAGGTATCGCGTGGCAGCCCGAGCGCCGCCATGCAGCGATAGACATCGTCGAAGAACGGCCGCAAGCCGTTGCTGGAGGAAATGCTGAAGGCCGAGAAGCCGGCCTCGCGCCGTCCATCGAGTCCGATCGGCGGCTGAAACGGCAGATGCGGATCGCCGTGCGGAGCGAAGACGAAGAACTCCAGCTCGGTGGCCACCACCGGCTGCCAGCCCTGGCGGGCATAGGCGGCCAGCACCCGCTTGAGCAGAGTACGGGTAGATAGTGGCGAACCGCCTCCCTTCAGCTCCTCGGCATCGCAAATCGCCAGCGCCCGAGGCCGCTCGCACCAAGGTAGCAGATGAATCTGCTGCGGGTCGGGAACCAACAGCAGGTCGCCATCGTCACTGCCATAGAAGCAGGTTGGCGGATAGCCGCCCATGATGCACTGCAACAGCACCCCGCGGGCCAACTGCAAGCGCTGCCCTGCGAGAAAGCCCGCGGCGGTCATCACCTTGCCGCGCGGCACCCCATTGAGATCGGGAGTGACGCACTCGACCTCCTCGACATCAGCCAGGCGTTCGGCGAGAGCCTGATGAGGCTTGATCATGACGGGGCCTCCCCTTCCACGGCGGTCCGTACACAGTACGCAGCCGCCACCGGGGAGTTCAAGCCGTCCATCGTTACCCCAGCCAAGGCAAGACGCTTTGGCTATCATGACAACCGAAGATCAGGCACAGCAGGCTTGCATGGCAAGCCGACAGGGCGGGAATCCGAGCGATCAGGGATATGGCGCCCCCTGCTGGAGTCGAACCAGCATCTAGCCCTTAGGAGGGGCTTGTTCTATCCATTGAACTAAGGGGACATGGAAAATCATCGAATCTTGCGTAGTCGTGCTTGCTGACTCACTTCAGCCACGAACACATGCCACAAGACTTCGATCAATCGGCCAACGGCGCTGGGGCGGCATTTTAGCCATGAAAATGCCTTTTGTCATGCAGGCTGCATAAAAACGGAGAGAGCCACGGAACAACAGCCTATTCGCGCAGTCGACTCTTGGGCTGGGCACAGCATGGCCACGGAAGGAATTCTGATGCCAATCAAACATGCAAATCGGCTCACCCCGATTAATTGATTCAAACATCAAGAAGAGTGAACCACTTCAGCGAGCCGAGGTCATACCGAAAACACCCTTGCAAGCTAATTGCCAGCACTCTATAACAACTCACCGGTCGAAACTATGCAACCTATGAAACAGGCACTCTACTCCAGCCGCACAGCGGACAAATTCGTCGTTCGTCTACCCGACGGCATGCGTGAACGTATCGCGGATGTGGCGCGCAACCACCATCGCAGCATGAATTCGGAGATCATTGCACGCTTGGAGCAAAGCCTGCTTCAGGAAGACGCCTTGGGCGACGACCTTAGCCTGCGCCTGGACAGTCCCGAGCTTTCCCTGCATGAACGGGAGCTTCTGCAGCGCTTCCGGCAACTGACCCGACGCCAGCAGAATGCCTTGGTCGCCTTGATCGCGCAGGATAGCGAACTCGCGACCGAAGGCCTGAGTGCCGAGCAGTAGCCGCATGATCGACAGGCGCTACCTTCAATCGGAGGTTCTGGCTGAATCGTCGGTGACTGACGCAGGGAGCAGGCCTATATCCATAGGCCTGTTTTAATCACGAGCCGTGCATGTTCGCCGCACAGCAGGTCGACGCCAAACCTCAGCCCCGCTTCGAACCTTGCATCCCTGGCCATCAAGTCGGCCCCGTAAAACTCCCAAACCCCCATGACAACTCAAGCCTCAGGCAGACGCCGAGCGGCTTGTCCCCGCCCCGCATCCGCACCGACTCAAAGCAAAAACAGCGTGGCCAACCCCAGGAAAATGAAGAAACCGCCACTGTCAGTCATGGCAGTGATCATCACACTAGCCCCCATGGCCGGATCGCGCCCAAGCCTGGCCAGCGTCATGGGAATCAGCACCCCCATCAGAGCAGCCATCAGCAGATTCAGGGTCATGGCGCCCGTCATCACCGCAGCCAGTGACCAGCTGCCGTAAAGAACGCCTGCCACCATGCCGATCACCCCTCCCCAGACCAGGCCGTTGATCAGCGCCACCCCCAGCTCCTTGATCAGCAGACGGGCCGTGTTGCCCGTACTGACCTGCCCCAGAGCCATGGCACGAACGATCATGGTGATAGTCTGGTTGCCGGAGTTGCCGCCGATGCCGGCGACGATCGGCATCAGTGCCGCCAGGGCCACCAGCTTCTCGATGGAATCCTCGAACAACCCGATCACTCGGGAGGCGACGAAGGCGGTCACCAGATTCACCGCGAGCCATGCCCAGCGATTGCCAACCGACTTCCAGACCGAGGCGAAGATATCCTCCTCTTCGCGCAAGCCGGCCATGTTCAGCACTTCACTTTCACCTTCCTCACGAATCAGATCGACCATGGCATCAATGGTCAGGCGACCGATCAGCTTGCCATCCCTGTCCACCACGGGCGCGGAAACCAGATCATAACGCTCGAAGGCCTGGGCGGCATCGTAGGCATCCTCGTCGGGATGAAAGCGCACCGGATCGAGCGCCATGATCTCGGCGACCTGTCGCTCGGGATCGCTGACCAGCAGGCGCTTGATCGGCAGCACCCCCTTCAGCATCCCGTCATAATCCACCACGAACAGCTTGTCGGTGTGCCCTGGCAGCTCCTTCAAGCGCCGCAGATAGCGCAAGACCACCTCCAGACTGACGTCTTCGCGGATGGTAACCATCTCGAAATCCATCAGCGCGCCAACCTGATCCTCTTCGTAGGAGAGCGCCGAGCGCACCCTCTCACGCTGCTGGGCGTCAAGGGACTCCATCAGCTCATGAACCACATCGCGCGGCAGTTCGTGGGCCAGGTCCGCAAGCTCGTCGGCCCCCAGCTCCTTGGCAGCAGCGATCAGCTCATGATCGTCCATGTCGGCGATCAGGGTTTCGCGAACCGCGTCAGATACTTCGAGAAGAATGTCACCGTCGCGCTCGGCCTTGACCAGTTGCCAGACGCTCAGGCGGTCGCCGAGAGGAAGAGCTTCGAGGATATAGGCGATATCCGCCGGATGCAGCTCGTCGAGCTTGCGTTGCAGCTCCGCCAGGTTTTGCCGGTGCACCAGATCCTCGACCAGATCATGGTGCGCCCCCAACTGGCGGTGCGTCAGGTTTTCAACCAGCTTGTGCCGATGCAGCAGCTCCACAACCTGGGCGAGACGTTCCTGCAGGCTTTCCTGCTGCTTCTTGGCTTCAACTTCAGTCATGGCAAACTCCACCCCCAGCAGCGGAGCACGCCAAGGGCATCAATCAGTCAATGCGCGATTGCACGAATCGGTTTTGAAATAACTACTGGGTAAGTCCATGGTGGATTTCCACAAGCCCCGGTGGGGCTGACAGGCGTAATCATAACACTGCCCGACGGCCTTGCACTCGTCAGAATGCTGGCCAGAACAATCGCTTGCAATGCGAACCTCCGCTCAATCTCACCGTGCAGCACCGGCAAGGAGATCCGGGACACATCGCCCCCTGCAGGCAGGCGCTACCCTGCCCCCACGCCAAGGAGGACGCCCCATGCACGGATTACTGATACGCGCTTCGGCAACAGCGCTTCTGCTCTGCTCTTCGCCCCCACTCGTCGCTGCGCCCGTATATCGCTGCGCAGCCCCAGGCGGCCATATCAGCTTCACCCATCACGGCTGCCCTGCAGGCCAGCAGCAACAGCTGCAGAGCGCCTTCAACGCCACGCCCGGCATGGGCGGCAGCCCCACCCCCATGGCAAGCGAGCCTCGGGACCGCGCGCTCCGCACCGCGAGACAGGACAAGCCTCAGGAGCCGACCATTGTCGGCCAGCAAGACGATGGCTGCGGCAACCAGATCACAGGCCGAGAACGCCGCGAAGCGATGATCCAAAAGGAAGTGCGCTCAGGCATGCCCCGCGCGGACGTAGAAAGCGCCCTCGGCAAGCCGGACCGGATTTCCAGACGCAACGGCCGAACCAGTTACCACTACCGAGACAATGCGGGCAACACGAGACAGATCGACTTCGACGAACATAACTGCGTCAGCGCCAAGAGCCGAAAATGAAAAAGGGCCTGCATCGCTGCAGGCCCTTCTGATATGGCGCACTCAGGAGGATTCGAACCTCCGACCGCCCGGTTCGTAGCCGGGTACTCTATCCAGCTGAGCTATGAGTGCGTATGGCGCTTGATGGACCAGATCACCGCTGGTTTCGAACCAGCCTTCTCAGGCGATTCAAATAATGGCGCACTCAGGAGGATTCGAACCTCCGACCGCCCGGTTCGTAGCCGGGTACTCTATCCAGCTGAGCTATGAGTGCGCTGAGCGTGCGCATTATAGGGATTCCGCTTCGATGTTCAAGCGAAAATTCGATCAACTTCATCAGCTTGCCGAACCACCGCAGAACACCCAACCCTACAACGCTTGTGAATGGCGGAGGAGGGGGGATTCGAACCCCCGACACCCTTTTGAGGTGTACTCCCTTAGCAGGGGAGCGCCTTCGGCCACTCGGCCACCCCTCCGCAACACGGGGCGAATCATACCGGCCTTTGCCCCGCTTGCCAAGCTAAAAATCGATAAAAATTAGTGGCTTGGCTCTTGATCTTTTTCTTTCTGAATGCGTTGGTAGATTTCTTCGCGATGTACAGCGACCTCTTTCGGTGCATTGACGCCAATGCGCACCTGATTACCTTTCACACCCAGCACGGTGACCGTCACATCATCACCCACCATCAGGGTCTCTCCGACCCGACGAGTCAGAATCAGCATTCCTTTCTCCTTTTATGGGAAGTCAACAGAACAACAGTCTGCAAAAATAAAAATGGTGATATTCCCACCCTACCCCAAGGAATATACACCCAAGTATTGACCAGGGCTGGCGAAAGGAAAGCCCTCCTCACCCGGGCAAAACGATGAAGGCGCGGGATTACTCCGCGCCCTCATCAGTCACTCGCTCACTCGCCCTGGCGGGCAGGAGCATCCAACTCGAACGCGGTATGCAGGGCACGAACCGCCAGTTCCAGGTACTTTTCCTCGATGACCACGGAAACCTTGATTTCCGAAGTCGAAATCATCTGGATATTGATACCTTCCTTGGCCAAGGCTTCGAACATGCGGCTGGCAACCCCGGCATGGGAACGCATGCCTACTCCAACGATGGAAACCTTGGCAATGTCGGTATCGCCAATGACCTCGCGCGCACCAATTTCGCGCGCGGTGTTCTCCAACACGCGCATGGCGCTCAAATAGTCGTTGCGGTGTACGGTGAAAGTGAAGTCGGTGGTGTTGTCGTGCGCGATGTTCTGCACAATCATGTCCACCTCGATATTGGCCGCACTGATCGGCCCGAGGATCTTGAACGCCACGCCGGGATTGTCCGGCACGCCACGAATGGTCAGCTTGGCTTCGTCGCGATTGAAGGCGATGCCGGAAATGATCGGCTGTTCCATGGATTCCTCTTCATCGGTGGTAATGAGGGTGCCCGGCCCCTCCTGAAAGCTGTGCAGCACGCGCAGCGGGACATTGTATTTGCCGGCGAACTCCACCGAGCGGATCTGCAGCACCTTCGAGCCCAGGCTGGCCATTTCCAGCATCTCCTCGAAGGTGATCTTGTCCAGACGCTGGGCCTTGGGTACCACACGCGGATCGGTGGTGTAGACGCCGTCGACATCGGTATAGATCTGGCACTCGTCGGCCTTCAGGGCCGCGGCCAGGGCCACCCCAGTGGTGTCGGAACCGCCGCGCCCCAGAGTGGTGATGTTGCCGTGCTCGTCGACCCCCTGGAAACCGGCAACCACCACCACGCGACCGGCCTTGAGATCGGCACGCAGCCTCTGGTCATCGATTTGCAGGATTCGTGCCTTTGTAAAGGAGCTGTCGGTAAGAATGCGCACCTGATTGCCGGTGTAGGACACCGCCGGTACGCCGCGCTTGATCAGCGCCATGGCCAGCAGGGCAATGGTCACCTGCTCGCCGGTCGAGACCATCACATCCAGCTCGCGCGGCACGGGCTGCTCGCTGATCTGCTTGGCCAGGCCGATCAGGCGATTGGTCTCGCCGCTCATGGCGGAAACCACGACCACGATGTCATCGCCGTTCTCGCGGAATTTCTGGACCTTCTCGGCTACCTGCTCGATCCGCTCGATGGAGCCTACAGAGGTGCCCCCGAATTTCTGTACGATCAACGCCATTTGAAAAGCCACCTAAGCCCGTGAAGGGCGCCATTAAACATTTCCAGCGCGCCGACTGCCAAGGCCGGCCGGCGCGGCCCGGGATCGGGAGGCGGGCCGTTACAGAGCCTGCTCGACGAACGGCACGACCAGCGCCAGCGCCTCGTTCAGCTTGCCGGCCTCGGTGCCACCGCCCTGGGCCATGTCCGGACGACCGCCGCCCTTGCCACCGACCGCCGCCGCCGCCTGTTTCATCAGGTCGCCGGCCTTGAGCTTGCCGGCCAGGTCCTGGGTGACGCCAGCGACCAGCACGACCTTGCCCTCGAACTCGCCGCCGAGCAGGATCACCGCACTGCCCAGCTTGTTCTTCAACTGGTCGACCAGCACCAGCAGGGCCTTGCCGTCCAGATCGTCGAGGCGGGCGGACAGCACCTGTACACCCCCGACTCCGATGGCCGAGGCGGCCAGATCGTCGCCGGCCGCACTGGCAGCCTTGGCTTTCAGCTGTTCCAGCTCCTTCTCCAGCTGACGATTGCGCTCCAGCAGACCGGCCAGCTTGTCCAGCAGGTTGTCGCGACTGCCCTTGACCAGCGCCGCCGCTTCCTTGAGCTGCTCCTCGGCGCCGTTCAGGTAGTCCAGCGCACCCGCGCCGGTCACCGCCTCGATACGGCGCACGCCGGCGGCCACGCCGCCCTCGCTGACGATCTTGAACAGACCGATGTCGCCGGTGCGCCTGGCATGGATGCCACCGCACAGCTCGATGGAGAAATCGCCCATGCTCAGCACGCGCACGCTGTCGCCGTATTTCTCGCCGAACAGGGCCATGGCGCCCTTCTTCTTCGCCGAGTCGATATCGGTGACTTCGGTTTCCACCGTGCTGTTCTTGCGGATCTCGGCATTGACCAGCGCCTCCAGGACCTTGATCTGCTCCGCGGTCACTGCCTCGAAGTGACTGAAGTCGAAGCGCAGGCGCTGGCTGTTGACCAGCGAACCCTTCTGCTGCACATGCTCGCCGAGGATCTGGCGCAGCGCGGCATGCAGCAGGTGAGTGGCGGAGTGGTTGAGCGCGGTGGCGCCGCGCACCGAACCGTCGACCTGCGCCTCCAGGGTCTGGCCGACACGCAGGCCACCCTCGGCGACCACGCCGTGGTGCAGGTAAGCACCGCCGACCTTGGTGGTGTCGCGCACGTCGAAACGCACGCCGCCGGCATCACTCAGGTAGCCGCAGTCGCCGACCTGGCCGCCGGACTCGGCATAGAACGGGGTGCGGTCGAGCACCACCACGCCCTCCTCGCCTTCGCCGAGCTGCTCGACGGCAGCGCCATCCCTGAACAGGGCGACCACCTGGCCCTGACCGAAGGTACCCTCGTAGCCGGTGAACAGGGTGTCGGCGTCGACCTTAACCAGGCTGTTGTAGTCGAGACCGAAGGCGCTGGCCGAACGGGCGCGCTCGCGCTGGGCCTGCATCTCGCGCTCGAAGCCGTCCTCGTCGATCGACAGCTCGCGCTCGCGGGCGATGTCGGCGGTCAGGTCGACCGGAAAGCCGTAGGTATCGTAGAGCTTGAACACCACGTCACCGGGAATGACCTTGCCCTGCAGTTCGACCAGGTCCTGCTCGAGGATCTTCAGGCCCTGCTCCAGGGTCTTGGCGAACTGTTCTTCCTCGTTCTTCAGCACGCGCTCGATCTGTGCCCGCTGCTGCCTGAGCTCCGGATAGGCATCGCCCATCTCGGTGACCAGCGCGGCGACGATCTTGTGGAAGAAGGCACCCTTGGCGCCCAGCTTGTTGCCGTGGCGGCAGGCGCGACGAATGATGCGGCGCAGCACGTAGCCACGGCCCTCGTTGGACGGGGTCACGCCGTCGGCGATCAGGAAGCCGCAGGAACGGATGTGGTCGGCCACCACCTTGAGCGACGGTGCGCCGTCGTTGGCGCAGCCGATGGCCTGCGCAGAGGCGGCCAGCAGGTTCTGGAACAGGTCGATCTCGTAGTTGGAGTGGACATGCTGCAGCACCGCGCTGATCCGCTCGAGGCCCATGCCGGTGTCCACCGAGGGCGCCGGCAGCGGGTGCAGCACACCGTCGGCAGTACGGTTGAACTGCATGAACACGTTGTTCCAGATCTCGATGTAGCGGTCGCCGTCCTCTTCCGGGGAACCGGGCGGGCCGCCCCAGATGCCTTCGCCGTGGTCGTAGAAGATCTCGGTGCACGGGCCGCAGGGACCGGTGTCGCCCATCGCCCAGAAGTTGTCGGAAGCGTAGGGCGCACCCTTGTTGTCGCCGATGCGCACCATGCGCTCGGCCGGCACGCCGACTTCCCGGGTCCAGATGTCGTAGGCCTCGTCATCGCTGGCATAGACGGTGACCCAGAGCTTCTCGGCGGGCAGGTTCAGCCACTTCGGCGAAGTCAGGAACTCCCAGGCATAGGCGATGGCGTCGCGCTTGAAATAGTCGCCGAAGCTGAAGTTGCCCAGCATCTCGAAGAAAGTGTGATGACGGGCGGTGTAGCCGACGTTCTCCAGATCGTTGTGCTTGCCGCCGGCACGCACGCACTTCTGGCTGGTGGTGGCGCGGGTGTAGGCACGCTTTTCCAGGCCGAGGAAACAGTCCTTGAACTGGTTCATGCCGGCGTTGGTGAACAGCAGGGTCGGGTCGTTCGCCGGAATCAGCGAACTGGAGGCCACACGGGTGTGCCCCTTCTCTTCGAAGAAGCGGAGGAAGGCTTCACGGATTTCTGCGCTTTTCATAAATGAATGGGTCCAGAGAAAACTGCGGCCACGGCAAGATTGGCAAAGGGACGCATTATATCGGCCCCGTGCGACCACGGTAGCGCTTTCTTCCATCAGCGGATCCGAGCTGCCACAGGCAGCCGCTCCCCGGATGCCGGCCGCCGAACAGGCGTTGGGATCATGGTTCAGGTAACGCCGGCCGGCACGAACCGCCCCGCGCTTGTCGAGCAGGAGCGACAGTCGCATGCATGGCCCGGATAAACCGCATGCACGCCGCGGAGCGGAGGCTCGAGGCAATGCATCCAGCCTCCGCTCTTGCAGGCGGGCGGAACGCCTTCCAGGCGTCAGCTCGAGCAGCCTGCCCTGCGCCAGCGCGGAAGTTGCCGTCGGCGGACTCGGACTACCACAGGCCGGGGAACGACGGGACGGTCAGTGGTCGCACTCGGGACCATGCACATGGTCGTCATCACCGGCTTCGGCCGGCTCCATCTCCAGCTGCAGACTGACCAGGTTGGTGGCCATCGGGCGCAGCAGCAGGTTGGCGTACTCGGTATCGCCCTCCTCCACATCCACGCCGATCAGGAGCTGGCCATTGACCTGCTGAACCCAGAGCTCGCGGCCCTGCCAGATCACCGCGAAACGGGTGCAGGAGGTTTCCAGCTGGGTACCATCGGTGTCTTCGAGAACGAGTTGCAGGGCATCGGTCATTGTTCAGCTCCAGGGGTAGACCGCCACAGGCGGCGGGTTCGGTCGATTTGAAAAGGATAGACGGGGCCTAATCCCGGGGGCCGCGTCAGCTCGTCCGCGGCACTCGGCGCACAACTCGGGGATCGGCCAGGCCATGCAGCACCTTCGTCTTCGCCAGGGTCCGGCGGGCGGCCGCCTCCGGATCGAAAGGCCTCTGCCCGGGCAGGAAAGCCAGGCTGCTCCAGGACAGCCTGCCGAAATTCATCGCCCGTCTCCGCGCGGCTGGGCAACAGCGAGCGGCGCCGCACGCACCTGGGCTCCGGCGCAGAGCTGCAGGCGCCTGGCGGTCGGCGGATCGACCACCAGGGTACCGGCCGCCACCCGTGCCGGAGCGGCGGTGATCCGACAGTCCTGGCGTTGTCGATTGTGGATCAGGTAGGGCTCGGCCTCGTCCCCTGGCGTACCGACCGCCAGCACCAAGGTCTGACTGTCGCGCACGGCACGGATCTTCGCCGTTTCGCATTCGACCACCGGACCGGCATCGAAGATGTCGACATAGCCCTGATAGCTGAAGCCCTCCGCCCGGAGCATCGCCAGCGCCGGCTCGCTGTGCGGGTGCACACGGCCGATCGCTGCACGCGCCTCCTCGGAGAGAAAGCAGCTGTAGAGCGGAAACCTCGGCATCAGCTGGGCGATGAAGGCACGATTGCCGACTCCGGTGAGATAGTCGGCCTGGCGGAACTCCATGCGGAAGAAGTGCCGGCCGAGGCTTTCCCAGAACGGCGAGCGGGCGTTGGCATCGGACATGCCGCGCAATTCGGCAATCACCTTGTCGGCGAACAGAGTGCGGAATTCGGCGAGAAACAGCAGACGCGACTTCGCCAGCAGGCGGCCGTTCAGCCCGCTGCGGTGCTCGGCCTGGAGGAACAGCGAGCAGAGTTCGGAATTGCCGGTCAGGTCGTTGGCGAGGAACAGCGTGGGAATCTCCCGGTACAGCTCCAGCTCCCGCGAGGCGCTGACGGTCAGCCCGACCCGGTAGTTGTACCAGGGCTCGCGCAGCCCCACGGCGGCGGTCAGCCCGGCGATGCCGGCGATCCGCCCCTGGTCGGTTTCCAGCACGAACAGATAGTCGGCGTCGGCCTTCGCGGCCTCGCCGCGAAAGCTCCGCTCGGCCATCGCGACGCGCTGTGCCAGGCGTTCCTCGTTGGACGGCAGCGAGGTCAGGCCGGTACCTGCGCCAGTGCTGCGGGCAAGGTCGATCAGCGCGGGCAGGTCGGCGTTGCGCACGGGACGAACGATCATGTTTCCTCCGCCAGTATCACGAGCGCAAGGCCGCTCACAGGGCTACCAGGCGCAGGCTGTCGCCTTCGCCGACGCCGAGGGCCGCAGCCGTCTCGGCGCTCAGCGTCAGCGGCTGGCCGGGCGTCCAGTCCAGCTCGACCAGGCTGGCGCGAAAATCCTGCAGGCCGCCGTTGCTGAGCAGGTAGGTCCGGCCGGCGGCACGCTCGCTGGCACCGATGGCCACCGGCGCCACGGCGCTGCGGGCGATCGAGCGGACGCCGGCGGTGCGCGCATGGAGGATCGGCCCACCGTCGAAGATATCGATGTAATGCTCGGTCTCGAAACCCTCGCGGGTCATGATGTCGAAGCTGATCTGCGCACGCGGGTGGACCTGGCCCATGGCCTCCTGGGCGGCATCCGGCAGCAGCGGCACGTAGATCGGGTAGTGCGGCATCAGCTCGGCGAGGAAGGTACGACTGCGCAGGCTGGACAGGCGCTCGGCCGCCGCGTAGCTCATGTCGAAGAAGTGCCGGCCGACCGCGTCCCAGAACGGCGAGTCGCCCCGGTCGTCGCTCGGCCCGAGAACTTCCACTACCACGGCGTCGGCGAAGCGCTCCGGATGGCTGGCCATGAACAGCAGGCGGCCGCGGGAGATCAGCTCGGCCCAGGGCGTGTGCGCCAGCGTCGGCTCGATATAGAAGCTGCTCAGCAGACTGCTGCCGGTCAGGTCGTGACAGATCGACAGCACATGGATCTTGTTGTGGATCTTCAGCTCGCGCGAGGCGTGCACGAAGGTCTCGTTGCGAAAGCTATAGAAGGCTTCGGAATAGCCGGCCGAGGCGACGATCCCCGAGCAGCCGAGCAGACGCCCGCTACCCGGCTCCTCGAGGACGAAGAAGTAGCGCTCCTCGCCGCTGAAGCTGACCTCCGCGGCGAACGAGGACTCGGACACGGCGATCTTTTCGCGCAGGCGCTCGCGATCGTCGGGCAGCGAAGTGACGCCGATCGGACTGTCCGCGGCCAGACGCTGAACCTCGGCCAGATCGGCCATTTGCGCGGGGCGCATCACCAGCATGGGGCGTCACTCCTTGGGGACGGGCTGGAGCGCAGCGTCCCGTGTCTTGCGCCGATCAGCCGCGGACCAGCCGGGCGATGGCCCGCTCGAAACGCTCCAGCCCTTCGTCGATGTCGGCATCCTCGATCACCAGGCTCGGCGCGAAACGCACCACGTCGGCGCCGGCCTGCAGCACCATCAGGGCCTCCTGCTCGGCAGCGACCAGCAGGTCGCGGGCCCTGCCCTTCCAAGGCTCGCTCAGCACACTGCCGATCAGCATGCCCATGCCGCGCACTTGGCTGAAGATGCCGTACTGCGCACCGATCGCCTCGAGACGGGTCTTGAAGCGCTGGTGTTTGTCCTTCACCCCCTGCAGCACCTCCGGGGTGTTGACCACGTCGATCACCGCCTCGGCCACCGCGCAGGCCAGCGGGTTGCCGCCGAAGGTAGTGCCGTGCACGCCGGCCGGGAAGTGCCTGGCCAGGTCGGTGCGAGTGAGCATGGCACCGATCGGGAAGCCGCCGCCCAGCCCCTTGGCGGTGGACAGGATGTCCGGGACCACGCCGTAGTGCATGTAGGCAAAGAGTTCGCCGGTGCGGCCGACGCCGGTCTGCACCTCGTCGAAGATCAGCAGCGCGTTGTACTGGTCGCACAGCCGGCGCGCGCCTTCCAGGTAGGCCTGCTGGGCCGGGAGGATGCCGCTCTCGCCCTGGATCGGCTCCAGCACCACCGCGCAGGTCCGCTCGGAAATCGCCGCCTCCAGGGCTGCCAGGTCGTTGTAGGGGACATGGGTGATGCCTTCGGGCCTCGGCCCGAAACCGTCGGAGTACTTGGGCTGGCCGGCGACGCTGACGGTGAAGAAGGTACGCCCGTGGAAGCTGTCCAGCGCGGAGATGATCTCGCACTTCTGCGGCCCGAAGCGGTCGTGGGCGACGCGCCGGGCGAGCTTGAAGGCCGCCTCGTTGGCCTCGGCGCCGGAGTTGCAGAAGAACGCCCGGTCGGCGAAGGTGGCGTCCTCCAGCTTCTTCGCCAGGCGCAGGGTCGGCTCGTTGGTGAATATGTTCGAGACATGCCAGATCTTCCCGGCCTGCTCGGTCAGCGCCGCCACCAGCCGCGGATGGCAGTGACCCAGGGAGTTCACCGCGATCCCGCCGGTGAAGTCGATCAGCTCGCGACCGCTCTGATCCCAGACTCGCGAGCCCTGGCCGCGCACCGGAATGAAGGCGGCAGGGGCATAGTTGGGGACCATCAACTGGTCGAAATCGGCGCGTTGCACCTGAGCATGCTCAACGGACATCGGGAAACTCCTGCCACGGTAGGCTAGCGAAGAAGGATTCTGGAAACGCCCCTGCGGCGGGTATTCTCGCCAGACGACAACCTGGTGCGGCGCCATTTGCAGGGTCCCCGCCTTCCGGCGACAGCGCGGAAAGCATCAGGAGGCGCAGTTTAAACGCTGTACGCCGCGGAAAAAGCGGCTCGACAGAAAAAATCCCCCGGCCGGGAGCCGATGGCGCTCCAGATCACGGCTCGGCCGGCGCGGTCGACTCGAACTGGCCGCCGGCACGCCGCTGGTTGCGGTCCTCCCGCGGGGTGGTGCCGAAGAAGCCGCGGTAGGCGCTGGAAAAATGCGGCCCGGAGGAGAAGCCGCAGGACAGGCCGATCTGGATGATCGACTTGCCGGTTTGCAGCAGCAGCTGGCGGGCCTTGTTCAGGCGCAGCTCCAGGTAGTACTGGCTCGGCACCCGGTTCAGGTACTGCTTGAAAATGCGCTCCAGCTGGCGCCGCGAGACGCAGACGTGCTGGGCGATCTCGTCGGTGGTCAAAGGCTCCTCGATATTGGCCTCCATCAGCAGCACCGCCTGGGTCAGCTTCGGATGACTGGAGCCGAGGCGGTTCTGCAGCGGCACCCGCTGGCGCTCGCCACCCTCGCGGATGCGCTCGACCACCAGCTCCTCGCTGACGGTGCAGGCCAGCTCGGCGCCGTGGTCCTGGGCCAGCACCGCCAGCAGCAGATCGAGCACCGCCAGGCCGCCGCAGGCGGTGAGACGGTCGCGGTCCCAGTCGAACAGATGAGCAGTGGCGATCACCCGCGGAAAGCGCTCGGCGAAATCCTCCTGCCAGCGCCAGTGCACCGCCGCCCGGTAGCCGTCGAGCAGCCCGAGCTGGGCCAGTGGATAGACCCCGGCAGACAGCCCGCCGAGCTGACAGCCCTCGCGCGCCACCTGCCTGAGCGCCGCGGCCAGCGGCGGCGCCACACGGATGGGCGGCGCGTCGGCCAGCAGCAACAGCTTGTCGAAGCCCCCCAGGCGGCCTTCCCAGGGCACGCCAGGCAGGCGCCATTCGCCCTCCTGCGGCACCTCGGCCTGCAGGAAGCACCACTCGTAGCGCACCTGCGGCTGCAGATGGATGGCGAGTTGCAGGGCCTCCTCGACCAGGGCCGGGGTCAGGGGCCGGGTCCCGGGCCAGAGGAGAATACCGATTCGATGGACAGTCATGGCGGGCGACGAAGCTTCCGGGGGCCGGACATTGAACAAGCCTCGCCGGCAGCACAGGCTCCGGCAAAGACGAGCGGCATTCTAGCAGGACCGGGCGAACGACCGCGCGGCCCTGCCCGCCCTGTACCCCCCGAAAATCGAACGCCACGCCCCGCCGCGGCGGGAGCCGGGGCGGGGCGTCGCTGGAGCGGGCGTGGCCGGTCAGGCGCAGGCGGCCCGCATGTCGCGATGGATGTCGACCAGTTGCTGCACCACCGACGGATCGGCCAGGGTGGAGATATCGCCCAGTCCGTCGTACTCGCCGACGGAGATCTTGCGCAGGATGCGGCGCATGATCTTGCCCGAGCGGGTCTTCGGCAGGCCGGGCGCCCACTGGATCACGTCCGGTGTGGCGATCGGGCCGATTTCACGGCGAATCCAGGCCTTCAGCTCCTGACGCAGCGCCTCGGAAGCCGGCACCCCGTCGTTCAGGGTGACGTAGACGTAGATGCCCTGCCCCTTGATGTCGTGCGGGATACCGACCACCGCCGCCTCGGCGACCTGCGGATGGGCGACCATGGCGCTCTCGATCTCGGCGGTGCCCATGCGGTGCCCGGAGACGTTCAGCACGTCGTCGACGCGACCGGTGATCCAGTAGTAGCCGTCCTCGTCGCGGCGAGCGCCGTCGCCGGTGAAGTACATGCCCTTGAAGGTCTTGAAGTAGGTGTCGACGAAGCGGTCATGGTCGCCGTACAGGCTGCGCGCCTGGCCCGGCCAGGAGTCGATGATCACCAGGTTGCCTTCGGCTGCCCCTTCGATCAGGTTGCCCAGGTTGTCCACCAGCGCCGGCTGCACGCCGAAGAACGGACGGGTCGCCGAGCCCGGCTTGAGCGCGGTGGCCCCCGGCAGCGGGCTGATCAGGATGCCGCCGGTTTCGGTCTGCCACCAGGTGTCGACGATCGGGCAGCGCTTCTGGCCGATGTTCTCGTAGTACCACTGCCAGGCTTCCGGGTTGATCGGCTCGCCCACCGAGCCGAGCAGGCGCAGGCTGGAGCCATCGGCGCCCTCCACCGCCGCCTTGCCCTGGGCCATCATGGCGCGGATGGCGGTCGGCGCGGTGTAGAGGACGTTCACCTTGTGCTTGTCGATGACCTTGGAAATGCGGGTCACGTCCGGGTAGTTGGGGATGCCCTCGAACAGCAGCGTGGTGGCGCCGTTGGCCAGCGGACCATAGACGATGTAGCTGTGGCCGGTGACCCAGCCCACATCGGCGGTGCACCAGTAGACTTCGCCCGGACGGTAGTCGAACACCCGCTCATGGGTCAGCGAGGCGTACAGCAGGTAACCACCGGTGGTGTGCACCACGCCCTTCGGCTTGCCGGTGGAGCCCGAGGTATAGAGAAGGAACAGCGGCTCCTCGGCGCCCATTTCCTTCGGTGCGCAGACGCTGCCGGCCACCTTTATCAGGTCCTCGTACCAGATGTCACGATGCGAGTGCCACTTGATGCCGCCGCCGGTGCGCTTGCAGACGATCACCTTGTTGACGCTGTAGGTATCCGGATTGGTCAGCGCCTCGTCGACGTTGGCCTTCAGCGGAACCCTCTTGCCGCCACGCAGCCCCTCGTCGGTGGTGATCACCACCTTGGACTTGCAGTCGGCGATGCGCCCGGCCAGTGCATCCGGAGAGAAGCCGCCGAACACCACCGAATGGATCGCGCCGATGCGGGCGCAGGCCAGCATGGCCACCACGGCCTCCGGAATCATCGGCATGTAGATGGTCACCACGTCGCCGCGATGAACGTCCTGGCCGCGCAGGGCATTGGCGAACTTGCAGACTTCCTCGTGCAGTTCGCGGTAGGTGATCAGGCGCTGCTCGGACGGATCGTCGCCTTCCCAGATGATCGCCAGTTGATCGCCACGCGCTTCGAGGTGACGGTCCAGGCAGTTGTAGGAGGCGTTGAGGGTGCCATCGGCGAACCACTTGATATCGACATGGTGGTCGTCGAAGGAGGTCTGCTTGACCTTGGTGAACGGCTTGATCCAGTCCAGACGCCTGGCCTGCTCGCGCCAGAAGCCATCGGGGTTGATCACCGACTGCTGATACATGGCCTTGTAGGAGGCCTCGTCGGTAAAGGATTGGGCAGCAACTTCAGGACGTACCGGATACAGGGAAGCGGCGCACATAAGGAGTTTTCCTCGCGAAAAACAAAATTATTTTTATTGGCTGCAACTTCTAGCCTCTTGACAGTAGCTTCTTCTAGCTTCTTGACATTAGCTACAAAATTCGACAATGGTCTTAACGCAAATTGACCAAAAGAAGCTACCGGGGCCGGACAAGGCCACGCTTCCAGCCCGCGGGAAACGGGCCTTCGAACTCCCCAAGAAAAGCATATGCGCTGCCGGGCCGCAGGTGGATCGGCGCGAAGCCGATCCATCGCCTGCCTCCCCAGGCAAAGCCACCGCCCGCAGGCGCTCAGGCCGGCGCCTGGCCGGCCCGCTCCAGCAGGCGTCGGGCCCGGCCCACGACCGGGGCGTCGACCATCTGCCCGTCGACC
This sequence comes from Azotobacter chroococcum, assembly GCF_004339665.1. Lineage (GTDB taxonomy): Bacteria > Pseudomonadota > Gammaproteobacteria > Pseudomonadales > Pseudomonadaceae > Azotobacter > Azotobacter chroococcum. The sequence goes on along the minus strand of NZ_SMMU01000013.1, from coordinate 4,514 downwards.
ACGAACACCCCCTCGCCGGAAGCCGCGGCCATCATGACCCGCCGGGCCCAGGCCAGCTCCTCGGCGCCGGGCATGAAGGCCTCGTGGACCACGGCGACCTGACCCGGATGGATGCACAGCAGGCCGCCGAAGCCCATGTCGCAGGCCTGGCGCGCGCGCCGGGCCAGTCCGGCGGAGTCCTGGATGGCCGGGAAGATGGTTTCCAGCGGCGGCGCCAGGCGAGCAGTGCGCGACTGCAGCAGCAGCGCGTAGCGCACCTGATCCATGATCCGCTCGCCGCCCTCGCTGCCGGCGGCCAGTCCCAGATCCAGTCCCAGGTCGAGGCCGCCATAGGTCAGCCGCTCGACGCCCGGAACGCGGGCGATCGCCGGCAGGGCATTCACCCCCGCGGCGCTCTCCACGGCCGGCCACACCGGCTTGCCGGCTGCCGCTACCAGGCTGACCTGCACCGCGCTCTCCACCTTGGGCAGCACCACGCCGAGAATGCCCGGCTGGCGGCGGCACAGCTCCAGATCCGTGGCCTGCTGGGGATGGACCGGGGCATTGATGCGCACCAGCAGGCGGGCCTGCGGGTGGTCGCTCAGAAAGGCGTCCAGACTGGCGCGGGCTTCGGCCTTGAGGTCTTCCTCGACCGCATCCTCGAGATCGACGATGACCGCGTCGGCACCGCTGGCCAGCGCCTTGGGAATGCGCTCCGGACGGCTGGCCGGGACGAACAGGGCGGAACGGATGGGGGCTGGATGCATGGAGGTCTCTCGCTTGTTCTCGTTATGGGAAATGCATGATGCCCGAAGCCGGGATCGCGCCGGACGATCAAAGCGCGCCACCCCGCGCATCGCAAGCTCGGCGGCGGAATATCGGCGAAACGGGAAGGAGGGAAGTCGCGAGACGACGGAGAGATGTGGCGGAAGCGGACAAAAAAGAGGGCGACCCGAGGTCGCCCGCCCATCATTCCACTAGGAATGCAAACAAAACACTTGGATCGAATCTCCTGATCCAGGACCTTGCCTTTATATCCGACAGTCCGCTGGACACGGGATTGCACCAAGGTCTAACAGTCGGCCACTGTCGCGCGGAAGTCTCCGGCCTAGACAGCTCCACCACTCAACCCGGGCTGCTGCGGCCCTGTTCCGGAGTGAGACGTGGCGACCCGCTCGCGCAGCCGGTCGGCCATTTCCAGGCCCAGTTCGGTGGCTGCCTCGCGTCCCTCCTCAACCTTGACCTTGAGCGTGTCGGTCAACTGGTCGCTGGCCTCGCCGAGCAGTTTATCCTCCTGGCGGGTGGTCGGCAGCACGCCGGCGACCAGCGCCCCGACCGCGATGCCGAGCGCCCCCAGCACCAGGGGCTGCTCGTGCATCAGGGTGTCGAAGCCGCCCCGTGCCTGCTGTGCCCGATGGCGCAGGGATTCGGCGACATGCTGGCTGGAGTCGCTCAGGTGCTGCCGTGCCGAGCCCAGCGTGTCGCTCACCTCCTCGCCCAGATGCCCGGCCTTCTCGCGAAGGCCGGCGGCCCGCTGCCTGGCTTTCTCCGTCAGGGAAGGAGCGCCCGGCTCCATCCCTTCCTCGCCGGCATGGACCAGACGCGTCGACGTGCGCCGCTGGCTGGCCATAAGCCACAGCAGCCCGACCGAGGTCAGCACGGTCGGCAGCGGATTGGCGGCGACCGTGCTGGACAGGTTGGACATGAACTCACCGCCATGTCCCTTGCTATAGCCCAGCACCTTGTCCAGCAACTCGCCGGGGGACAGCTGGTTTTCCAGGGCATGCACGATGTTGCTGATTTCCGCGCGCTGCTGGTCGATTTCCCGCTCCAGGGTTTCCGGTCCCTTCTGCGCTTCAAGGTCGATTCTGCTCTGCGTGCTCATGGGGTTGCCTCCCGGATGGCGGCTTTGTCTTTCTGCAGGCTGTGCAGCGTGCGCGACGGCTTGAGCGAGGACGGGGCGAACCTCTTCTTGCCGCCCTGGACCATCACATAGCCGACCGCCATCACGATCACACCGACGATCAGCGCCGCCAGCCAGGCGTCCATCACCTGGCTCAGGGCGTAGACCGCCGCCTGCAGGAGAATGATGAAGCCGGCCAGCAGCACCGCGCCGCCGCCGGCCAGGGACATGATGCCGGCCTTGGTGGCGTTGATCGATTCGCTGATCTCGACCTTGGCCAGGGCCAGCTCCTTGGTCACCAGCGAGGGCAGCTCCCGGCCCAGCTGGCCAAGCAGGCCCAGGATACTGTTGCCGCCCGCCTCGGCCTCGGTGCGGGCGGTATGGGGGTGAATGGTGGCACTGGGCTGCACCGGGTCCGGCCGTATCGCCTCGGGCCGTGCGGGCCTGGCTTGCGCCGTCTCAGGCCGGACGGTTTCCGGCCGGGATGTCTCGGGCGTGGTCATGTCGTCGGGTCTGGCCTGGCTCGGCGGGTAGCTCCGGTTGCCGGTCGATTCGCTCATCGCTTCGTTCCTCCGTTCGGGCCTTTGTCGTTTTGTTGGCTGGCCGGACCTGCGCTTTCATGGGCGCCTGCCTGGGCGGTGCCGGTCATCCCCTGGCTACCTTGGCCGATGTCGCCGGGCGACAACGGCTGGGTGGTTCTGCCGGGGGTTTTGGCGGTGCTGACGGTGCCGCCCTGCGTGGCGGCAACCGTGGTCCCGGTGAGGTCCGGGGCGGCCTGGCCAGCGCTCGGCCCAAGCCCGGGTCCTGCCTGGTCGAGGGCGCTGCCGGAGGCCGGCCGGAACAGTCCGCCTTCCGCCGGACGGGCGGACTGCAGGGAGCGGCGCCCGGAAGCGCGGGCAAAACGGGTCAGGCCGAAGCCGACGGCAACGCTGCCGGCGAGAAACAACGCCGGGTTGTCCCTGGCCAGGCGGTCAGCCTCGTGGAACAGCTGCTCGGCACTCTTGCCGCGCAGCTGATCGGCGAATTTGAACAGGTGATCGGCGGCGTCCAGCACATAGGTCGACAGCGTCGGCTCGTCCTGTTCCTCGAGCTCGCAGGCCGCCGCGCGGGCCCCCTCGGCAATCTTTTCCAGCTCATCCGCAGCAGTTTGGGTATAGGTTTCCAGAGGGTCCCTGCTTCTGCCCTGCCGCTTGGCTTCGCTGCGCTGCGAATCGACTGCCTCCTCAGGCAGCTCCTGGAAAACATTGCCTGCCGGAAAGCCTTTGCGGCCGTTGGATCGTGGAGTGCGCTCAGTAGGTCTGGGCATGATCTTGTCCACCTCGATTTCTCTGCAAGCCACCGATCCCGTGTCCCGCGCAGGAGGTGGTGCAATGTCGGAAAAACAGCCTTCTTAACGTGCGTCCCTCCTATCAGGTGACCGGCCCTTTCCAGCGGAGTTCGAGCGAAACGATGAACTCCGGCTCGACGGCGATCGGCGCCGTCTTCTGAACTTTTTCGACACGTTGGCAATCCACCGAAAAACCCGTCGAACGGAGGGAAAGCCCATGAAAGCCCTGCTCGGACTCACCGCAGCCAGCGCCCTGCTGGCTTCCCTGTCCAGTTTCGCCTGCACCCCGGATGACATCTCCGTCAAGGCGCGGGAACTCGCCGCCAACGTGCACATGCTCACCGCGAGCGATCCGCAGAAAGCTAGGGAGATCTACAGGGAAGTGCGGAGAATGCAGCCCGAAGACACTGCCGAGGCGCTCCCCAACGAATGCGCAGCCTACGAGCAGCGCTCGCAGGAGCTGGAAGAGGCGACAGCCAAAGTCGAGAGCCAGGGGAAGGCGAACTACTACTACTGAGCGCTCACCCGGCGCACCGGGCGCAGGGGATCGCCAGGCCCGGCTCCGGCGGCCGCGAGCCTGTCCCCGGACGGAGCCGGCCTGCGATCGGCCACTGCACGCCGGGCGCGCTCAACCGGACGCCTGAGCGTCGTCCTCGTGGTTGATCGGTCCCTCGCGAAACAGATACTCCTTGAGCTCGCCGGAAAACTTGGGATCCTTGCGGCGAATCCACTCCAGCACCATGGATGCGTGTTCCTTCTCCTCGTCGCGGTTGTGCGCGAGGATGGCCTTGAGCTCCGGGTCCCGGCAGGCATCGACCCGCTGGTTGTACCAGTCGATGGCTTCGAGTTCCTCCATCAGCGAAACGATGGCCCGGTGCATGTCGCGGGTTTCGGCGGAAAGCTCTTCGATGGGCTCGTGATAACCGACGCTGGACATATCCTTTCTCCTGTGGGTTTAAGCGAAGCAACCCGCTCGATTCGCCCGATATGAAGACACTGAAGACAGCCGCCCTTGCACGGTGCGGACCTGCGGGGCTCAGCCACTCGCAGCCGCACTCAGGGCGCATGCCGTCAAAGCCTGTAGACTCCCCGCAGAGCCGCTTGGTTGCACCCCAGGTATGGGGCAGCCTCGCGCGCAGCCCCCGACAGACAGCCGCTCGATGAAGTAAAGACCCGGCGGCTGGCGCTCGCCGTACCTCGTACTTACCCCTTGGCTATGTCTGAGTTAGTTGTTGCATAGCTACTCGCCCTAGCGCCTCCCTCAAGCAAATCAATGGATTGAGCTGCGTCTTGTAGCGTTCGAGC
>NZ_SMMU01000012.1:77289-140947 GCF_004339665.1 Azotobacter chroococcum | reverse complement strand
TTGTATGCGGGACCATTCCCTGTCGCTCAGTCGGCTTCTGTCAGTCATGGCAAAAGCCCAGTTTTAGCACTGGGCTTGCGTCAACAGAACCTAGCGCTCCACTTTTAATTCATTAAGTGAATAATAATTCTATGTTTATATGAATTTTGTGCATTTAACGGCGCGAGCAGGGCTAGACCAAAGGCTAAGGCGCGTGCGGCCGCTCGGAGGCGGCAGTCGCTGGCGCCGGGGGAGGGAACAGCGGAGCGGCGTGGCCTGCGCGGCAGGATGCCGCATGTGGCGGTCGTATTGATAGATACTGTCGATCAATGAATCGGCAATAGCGATTGGTCGGGCCCGCGGGGCCGGGAATAAACTTGACTTGTGTCAATTCATCGCCGAGCGCGCCGCCATGCCGCATCACGCCAGTCCCCCTGCCCAGGAGCCTCCCCCGGCCGTCACGGGTGTCTACCGCTATGCCGAGATCGGCCTTCCGGCGCAGGTTTCCGAGGTGCCTCTGGCGGCGGAATGCGCGCTGGCGATCAGCTACAACGGACTCAGCCATGCGGTGATGATGGTCACGCCGGAGGGGCTGGAGGACTTCGTCCACGGCTTCACTCTGACCGCCGGCATCATCGATAGTGCCGATGAAATCTACGACCTGCGGCTCGTCGAGGGCGTCGAGGCCTGGCGGGCCGAGGTGGAGATCGCCAGCCGCGCCTTCTGGCAGCTCAAGCGGCAGCGCCGCCAACTGGCCGGCAGCAGCGGCTGCGGGGTGTGCGGAGTGGAGGCGCTGGAGCAGGCGCTGCCGCAGCTGGCGGCGCTCGAGCCGGTGCCGCTGCCGCCGGCCGAACACCTTGAGGATCTGCGCGAGCGCATCGCCGCCGAGCAGCGCCTGGCCCGCCAGAGCGGCGCCCTGCATGCCGCGCTGTTCGTCGACGGGGACGGCGAGATCCGCCTGTGCCGCGAGGACATCGGCCGGCACAACGCCCTCGACAAGCTGATCGGCGCCCTCAGGCGCGACCGGCTGGAACCCGGCCGCGGCTTCGCCGTGGTCACCAGCCGCTGCGGCGTCGAGCTCCTGCACAAGGCGGTGCGCGCCGGCATCGGCACCCTGGTTGGGCTGTCGGCGCCCACCGCGCTGACCGTGGACTGGGCGCGCCGCCACCGCCTCAACCTGATCCACCTGCCGCACCACAGCGCGGCGCGGGTCTACAGCCCGGTACCCCGCGCCCCGTAACACCCGTCCCGCCGCCGGCGGGGCCCGCACCCCAATCGAAAGCCCCGAGCGTTTCCCGTCGAAGCGCGGCCTGCGCTCGCCCCTACCTTTCAGGAGATCGTCATGGAACTTGGCAGAAGACAGTTCTTCAAGCTCTGTACCGTCGGGGTGGCCGGCGCCACCGCCGCCACCCTCGGCTTCGCCCCCGGCGTCGCCAACGCCACCCAGCCGCGCCAGTACAAGCTGCTGCGCGCCAGGGAAACCCGCAACAACTGCACCTACTGCTCGGTGGGCTGCGGGGTGCTGATGTACAGCCTCGGCGACGGCGCGAAGAACGCCAAGCCGCGCATCTTCCACATCGAGGGCGATCCGGACCATCCGGTCAGCCGCGGCTCGCTGTGCCCGAAGGGCGCCGGCCTGGTCGACTTCATCCACAGCGAGCAGCGCCTGCAGTACCCCGAGTACCGCGCGCCGGGCTCGGACAAGTGGCAGCGGATCAGCTGGGAGGAGGCCATCGAGCGCATCGCCCGGCTGATGAAGGACGACCGCGACGCCAACTTCGTCGAGAAGAACGCCGCCGGGCTCACCGTGAATCGCTGGCTGACCACCGGCATGCTCTGCTCCTCGGCGGCCAGCAACGAGACCGGCGCCCTCGACTGGCGCTTCACCCGCGCCCTCGGCATCCTCGGCATGGACTGCCAGGCGCGGCTCTGCCACGGCCCGACCGTGGCCGCCCTGGCGCCCAGCTTCGGCCGCGGCGCGATGACCAACAACTGGGTGGACATCAAGAACGCCAACGTCGTCCTGGTGATGGGCGGCAACCCCGCCGAGGCCCACCCGGTGGGCTTCAAGTGGGCCATCGAGGCGAAGATCCGCAACGGCGCCAAGCTGATCGTGGTCGACCCGCGCTTCAACCGCAGCGCCGCGGTCGCCGACCTCTACGCGCCGATCCGCGCCGGCTCCGACGTGACCTTCCTGATGGGCGTGGTCAATTACCTGATCGCTCACGACAGGATCCAGCACGAATACGTGCGCGCCTATACCAACGCGAGCCTCTTGGTGCGCGACGACTTCAGCTTCGACGAGGGCCTGTTCAGCGGCTACGACGAGACGAAGCAGCAGTACGACCGCAGCTCCTGGGCCTACCAGCTGGACGAGAACGGCCATGCCCGGCGCGACCCGACCCTCAGCCATCCGCGCTGCGTGTGGAATCTTCTGAAGCAGCACGTCAGCCGCTACACCCCGGAGATGGTCACGCGCCTGTGCGGCACGCCGAAGGAGGACTTCCTGGAGATCTGCCGGCTGCTCGGCGACACCAGCGCGCCGGACAAGACCGCGACCTTCCTCTACGCCCTCGGCTGGACCCACCATACCAGCGGCGTGCAGATCATCCGCGGCGCGGCGATGATCCAGCTCTTGCTCGGCAACATCGGCATGCCCGGCGGCGGCATCAACGCCCTGCGCGGCCATTCCAACATCCAGGGCTACACCGACCTCGGCCTGCTCTCGGTGCGCATGCCGGGCTATCTGAACCTGCCCTCGGAACGCCAGCCCGACCTGGCCACCTACCTCGCGCAGAGCACGCCCAAGGCGCTGCTGCCCGGCCAGGTGAACTACTGGCAGAACACCGAGAAGTTCTTCGTCAGCCTGATGAAGAGCGTCTGGGGCGACAAGGCGACCAAGGACAACGACTGGGGCTTCGACTGGCTGCCCAAGTGGGACGTCGAGTACGACGTGCTGCGCTACCTAGAGCTGATGTACGAGGGCAAGGTCAACGGCTACATCGCCCAGGGCTTCAACCCGATCGCCGCCTTCCCGGACAAGAACAAGGCGGTCGCCGCCCTGTCCAGGCTCAAGTACCTGGTGGTGATCGACCCGCTGGTCACCGAGAGCTCGAACTTCTGGCAGAACCACGGCGAAGCCAACGACGTGAACCCGGCCGAGATCCAGACCGAGGTGTTCCGCCTGCCGTCGTCCTGCTTCGCCGAGGAGAACGGCTCGATCGCCAACTCCGGGCGCTGGCTGCAGTGGCACTGGGCCGGGGCGGCGCCGCCGGCCGAAGCCTGGCACGACGGCAAGATCCTCGGCCACCTGTTCCTCAGGCTGCGCGAGCTGTACGAGCAGGAGGGCGGCGCCAACCCCGCGCCGCTGCTCAACATGGCCTGGAACTACAGCGATCCGGAGGACCCGGCGCCCGAGGAGGTCGCCCGGGAGGCCAACGGCTACGCCCTGGCCGACCTCTACGACCCGCAGGGTAACCTGTTGGCGAAAAAGGGCGAGCTGTTGCGCGACTTCTCGCTGCTGCGCGCCGACGGCAGCACCGCCAGCTTCTGCTGGATCTTCGCCGGCTCCTGGACCGAGGCCGGCAACCAGATGGCGCGGCGCGACAACGCCAGCGACGGCCAGGGCCTCGGCAGCACGCCGGGCTGGGCCTGGTGCTGGCCGCAGAACCGCCGCATCCTCTACAACCGCGCCTCGGTCGACCCGCAGGGCAAGCCCTGGGACCCGAAACGCAAGCTGATCGAGTGGAACGGCCAGCGCTGGAGCGGCATCGACGTCGCCGACTTCGCCGCCACCGTCGCGCCGGGCAGCGAGGCCAACCCGTTCATCATGCTGCCCGAGGGCCTCGGCCGGCTGTTCGCGGCCGGCGCGCTGGGCGACGGGCCCTTCCCCGAGCACTACGAGCCGATCGAGTCGCCGCTGGAGCACAACCCGCTGCACCCGAAGGTCACCTTCAACCCGACCACCCGGCTGTTCGACAACGACCGCAAGCGCATGGGCAGCGCGGCGGAGTTCCCCTACGTCGCCACCACCTACTCGATTACCGAGATGTTCCGGCACTGGACCAAGGCCTCGCGGCTCAACGCCATCGTCCAGCCCGAGCAGTTCGTCGAGATCGGCGAGCAGCTGGCGGCGCAGAAGGGCATCCGCGCCGGCGACACGGTCAAGGTCACCTCCATGCGCGGCTTCATCAAGGCCAAGGCGGTGGTGACCAAGCGCATCGCCACCCTGGAGATCGACGGCAAGCTGGTCGACACCGTCGGCATCCCCTGTCACTGGGGCTTCGAGGGCACCACGCGCAAGGGTTTCCTGGCCAACACCCTGACGCCCGCGGTTGGCGACGCCAACTCGCAGACGCCGGAGTACAAGGCCTTCCTCGTGAACATTGAAAAGGTCTGATGGAGGGCTATTCATGTCCATGCAATCCCAAGACATCCTCAAGCGCTCGGCGACCAGCGCGCTGACCCCGCCGACCCAGGTCCGCGACCATAAAGCGGAAGTCGCCAAGCTGATCGACGTGAGCATCTGCATCGGCTGCAAGGCCTGCCAGGTCGCCTGCTCGGAGTGGAACGACCTGCGCGATGAGGTCGGCCAGAATGTCGGCGTCTACGACAACCCCATCGACCTCAGCGCCAAGAGCTGGACGGTGATGCGCTTCGACGAGGTGCAGCAGGAGAACGGCCGGCTCGAATGGCTGATCCGCAAGGACGGCTGCATGCACTGCAGCGATCCCGGCTGCCTCAAGGCCTGCCCGAGCCCGGGCGCCATCGTCCAGTACGCCAACGGCATCGTCGACTTCCAGTCCGAGCACTGCATCGGCTGCGGCTACTGCGTCGCCGGCTGCCCCTTCAACGTGCCGCGGATCAGTCAGGAGGACAACAAGGCCTACAAGTGCACCCTGTGTTCCGACCGCGTGGCGGTGGGCCAGGAGCCGGCCTGCGCCAAGACCTGCCCGACCGGGGCGATCAGCTTCGGCAGCAAGGCCGACATGCAGCACCTGGCCGGCCAGCGCGTCGAGGAGCTGCACGGCCGCGGCTACGCCAACGCCGGCCTCTACGACCCGCAGGGCGTCGGCGGTACCCATGTGATGTACGTGCTGCACCACGCCGACCGGCCCGAGCTGTACCACAACCTGCCCAGGGACCCGCGCATCAGCAGCGCGATCCACGGCTGGAAGGGCTGGATGAAGCCGGTCGCCGCCGTGGCCTTCTTCGCCACCCTGGCCGGCACCCTGTTCCACTACGTCGGCGTCGGCCCGAACCAGGTCGACGAGCACGCCGACGACCACGAGGAGACCAAGGCATGAACAAGCGCGACATGATCCTGCGCACCCGTTTCCCCGAGCGCGCCTGCCACTGGGTGATGGTGATCTGCTTCTTCCTCGCCGCGCTCTCCGGGCTGTCCTGGTTCTTCCCGACCCTCAGCGGCCTCGGTGCGGTGCTCGGCACGCCGCAGATGGCGCGCATCCTGCACCCCTTCCTCGGCGTCGCGGTGTTCCTCGCCCTGGTCTACCTGTTCATCCGCTTCGTCAAGTACAACCTGCCGGAGCGCGAGGACCTCGCCTGGTTCGCCAACGTCAAGGACGTGCTGCTCGGCAACCACGACAAGCCCCTGCAGATCGGCAAGTACAACGCCGGCCAGAAGATTCTGTTCTGGGGAATCATGAGCCTGATCAGCGTGCTGCTGCTCAGCGGCTTGGTGATCTGGCGGCCGTACTTCGCCCTGGCCTTCCCCATCCCGCTGATCCGCCTCGGCCTGTTCCTGCACGCCGCCGCCGGCATCGCGCTGATCCTCTTGATCCTCGGCCACGCCTACCTGGCCTTCTGGGTCAAGGGCTCGATTTCCGGGATGGTCACCGGCTACGTCTCGCGCGCCTGGGCCAAAAGCCACCACGACCGCTGGTACCGGCAGATCTCCAGCAAGCCGGCCAAGGGCGAGGGCAGCGAATGAACAGCATCCGTCTGGTTTGCGACGAACAGCCGAGCGGCGGTGTCGGCGCCATCGTGCCGCTGATCCTGCCCGACCTGAAAAACCGCTACGGGCGCCGCGCCGCACGCCTGCGCCAGCTCGCCGAGGGCCATCCGATGGCCGACTACCTGCGCTTCGCCGCCGGCATCGCCGAGGCGCAGCAGCAGGTCGCCGAGGCGCTGCCGCTGCCCGCGGCGCTGGTCGCCACGCTGCCCGCCCGTCTCGGTGGGCCGCTGCCGCCGCTGGAAGCCACCACCCTGCCGCGCGAGCGGCACTGGCGCGAACTGCTGCAGGGTCTGCTCGAACGCCTGCCGGCCGCGGCGAATCCGGCCGTGGCGCACACCCTCACCGGGCTGCGCGGTTGCGACGGGATCGCCCTGAAGCGGCTGGCCGACGCCCTGCTGGCCGGCGACTACCTGGTGGTCGGCAGCGATCGCGCGCCATTTCTCTGGGCCGCGCTATCGCTGTACTGGACGCAGCTGGCCGCGCAGTTGCCGGCCAGCGGTCAGGCCCGGGTCGGCGAGGGCCGCCAGTGCTGCCCGGTGTGCGGTGGCGCGCCGGTCGCCAGCGTGATCCGCGGCGGCGCCCAGAGCGGCCTGCGCTACCTGCACTGCGGGCTGTGCGAGAGCCGCTGGCACATGGTGCGCACCAAGTGCAGCCACTGCGAGGAGGGCGGCCGGCTCGACTACTGGTCGCTGGACAACGAGCAGGCGGCGATCCGCGCGGAAAGCTGCGGCGACTGCAACAGCTACCTCAAGGTTCTCCACGAGGACCGCGACCCGCAGTTGGAGGTGATCGCCGACGACCTGGCCTCCCTCGCGCTGGACGCCGAGGTGGAGCGCCAGGGCTTCTACCGCAGCGGCCTCAATCCGTTCCTCTTCCCCGGCTGAGCAGGGGCGAGGCGTAGGGTGGATAAGGCTACGCCGTTATCCACCCTACGGACGCTATGAGTTCACCGAATCCCTTTGACGAGAATCCCCATGGCCAGTGCACTGCAAGACGGCTTCGGACGCACCATCGACTACCTGCGGCTGTCGGTGACCGACCGCTGCGACTTCCGCTGCGTCTACTGCATGGCCGAGGACATGCGCTTTCTGCCGCGCCAGCAGATCCTCGGCCTCGAGGAACTGTACCGCCTGGCCCGGCTGTTCGTCGGCCGCGGGGTGGAGAAGATCCGCCTCACCGGCGGCGAGCCGCTGGTGCGCCAGGGCATCCTCGGCCTGTGCGAGCGGATCGCCGCGCTGCCCGGCCTGCGCGAGCTGGTGATGACCACCAACGGCTCGCAGCTGGTCAGGCTGGCCCGGCCGCTGGCCGAGGCCGGGGTGAAGCGCCTCAACATCAGCTTGGACAGCCTGGACCCGGCGCGCTTTCGCGCCATCACCCGCACCGGCGAGCTGGCGCGGCTGCTCGACGGCATCGAGGCGGCCCGTGCCGCCGGCTTCGAGCGGATCAAGCTGAATACCGTGGTGATGCAGGGGCGCAACGCCGACGAGGTGCTCGAACTGGTCGACTACGCCGTGGCGCGCGGACTGGACATCAGCTTCATCGAGGAAATGCCGCTGGGCGAGGTCGGCCGCTCGCGCGGCGAGGCCTTCTGCTCCAGCGACGAGGTGCGCGCGCGGATCGCCAGCCGCTACGCGCTGCTCGACTGCGCCGAGCAGAGCGGCGGGCCGGCGCGCTACGTGCGCCTGCCGGCGCATCCGGGCAGCCGCATCGGCTTCATCTCGCCGCACAGCCACAACTTCTGCGCCAGCTGCAATCGCCTGCGGCTGACCGTCGAGGGCCGCCTGCTGCTCTGTCTCGGCCATGAGCAGTCGCTGGACCTGCGCGCCCTGCTGCGCCGCCACCCGACCGACGACCGGCCGCTCGTGGACGCCATCGACCGCGCCCTGCTGCACAAGCCGCAGCAGCACGACTTCTCCGCGAGCGGCGAAGTCCAGGTGCTGCGCTTCATGAATGCCAGTGGAGGATAGGTGGGAGTTTGCGGAGCGGCGGTAGGAGCCAGGGGGACGTCGCGTCCCCGCTGATAATTTTTGTCGCTGATCGCCAGCAAGCTGGCTCCTACCGGTTTCGTGCGCTACTTGTCGCCGGGCTTGGTGCTGGTGGGCTTGCGCGGCCGACGGGGCTGGCGCGGCTTGGCGGTCTTCGGCGCCGGCGCGCTTTGGGCCGGGGCCGCTTCCGCACTGGCCGGGGCGGCTTCGACCGGGGCCGGAGAGGCTTCGGCGCTGGTCGGCGCGGCTTCGAGCGGGGCGGGGGAGGCTTCGGCGGCGATCGGCGCAGCTGCGCCGGCGGGCTGCGCTTCCGCCGGCTCCGCGATCACCGTATTGGCGCGAATGCGGATGTGCGGCTTGGGCGTTGCTTCCGCCGGTGTGGCCTCGGCCGGCGCTTCGGCGGCAGCAGGCTCGGCCTTGACCGGCGCCGCAGCCGGCTCGACCGCCTCGGGCTCAGGCGCGCCAGTCGGGATTTCCGGCACGACGGCCGGGGCCGGCTCGATCAGCGCTTCCTGCCGGCTGGCCGGCACGGCGGCGGCTTCGGCAGCGGGGCGCACCTTCGGCTCAAGGGCCGGCGGCGCGCTTTCCGGGGCAACGGCCGGTGTGGCCGCGCTCGCCTCGGCGGGGGCTGGCGCCGCGACCGCCTCGGGTTCCTCCAGGGGCAGCCGGGCGAAGTCCGCCGGCGGCAGCTCCAGCACCTCGAACAGCCGGCGCCAGAGCGTGCCCAGCGGTCCGTCGCTGCGCTGCCAGACGGGCTCGATGTCCATCACCTCGGCGAGGATCCGCCGGCGTTCGGCGGCTTCGGGCAGCAGTTCGGGCAGCGTCTGCAGGCTCTCCTCGGGATAGGCGAACACCAGCAGGTTCTGCTGGCGGGTGATTTCCCGCAGGCTGGCGACGTCCGGGATGTGCGGGTCGGCGCTGGCCCGGCGGCGGTAGTCCTTGACGATGCTTTCCAGCATCACCTTGTCCAGCCGGCCGCTGGCCCGGGCGAGCAGCAGCAGGATGCGGATCGCCGCCTCCCGCGCGCCGCCCAGTGGCAGGGCCTCGTACAGGCGCTCGAGCAGGGCCCGCTCCCGTTCGCTGACGAACTTCTCGGCCGCGCTCGCCCGCTGACCGCCGGCGAGGGTGCTGAGCCCGCCGTAGAACATGTGGAAGGCCAGCTCCTGGCCGGCGTCGCGCAGGTCGCGCCAGGTGTCCAGGGTGTTTTCCACGCAGCCGGAGACGAAGTCCTGCCAGGCCAGCAGCGGGTTGTCATGGCGCACCGGATGGCGCTGGTGGCGGACCAGCTCGGCCGTTCCGGACAGCCACCAGAACGCCGGGTTCAGGCTGCTCCAGGCCAGCCGCTGCAGATGGAAGGGATGGTTCTGGCGCAGCCGCTCGGCGGTCGGTTCGTTGATCGCCCGGCTCAGCCAGGGGCGTACCGTCCAGTCGTAGACGGTGCTGTTGATCGCCGATACGCGATTGACCAGTTCGAACTCGCGCTCGTCGTCGCAGCCGTCGTCCTCGGCGACGATGTCGGCGATCCGCCGCGATTCGAAGTGCACCTTGTAGGCCTGGGTGCCGCCATCCGGATGCGGCACGTCGTCGATGATCAGCTCGAACAGGCCGGGCGGCAGGGCCTTGATCGCGTCGATGGCGCCGATCAGCTGGCGGTGCTCGCGGCGCGCCACCTGGCCGGAGACGAAGATGCCCAGGTGGCCGGCGCTGGCGTGCTTGAGGTAGATGATGGTGCGCCCGGACGAGTGCAGCGCCAGGTCGGAGGGATAGAGGTCGGCGATCCAGTTCAGGGCCTGCTGCGGCGGGGTGATGTTGTCGCCGTAGGAGCAGAACACCACGACCGGCGCCTCGATCTGGCGCAGGTCGGTGAGGGTGCCCTGGCCGCCGGTCAGGCGGTTGCCGATGAACAGCTCGTCGACGATGGTCTCGATCTCCTCGCTGTTGAACAGGTTGGGGCTGCCCCACCAGCGCTCAAAATCGAGGAAGCGCGGCGCTTCGCTGTCTATGCTGGAGAAAAGCTCGTAGTACTTGCTCCACAGGGCGTGGCTGGGGTCGAGGATCTCGAAGTTGTTGACCAGCCAGGTGCCGTCGAAACGGCCGTTGCCGAGGTCGCTGCCGAGGCGGGTCATCCAGGCGCCGCCGAGCAGGCCGCCGGCATAGCGCATCGGGTTGCGGCCGTTGACGCCGGCCCAGTAGGACAGCGGGGCGCCGACCACCACCAGCAGTCCCGGCAGCTCGGGGCGCAGGGCCGCCAGCCCCATGAGCGCCCAGCCGGCCTGGCAGTTGCCGATCAGCACCGGCTTGCCGGCCTGGGCGTGGCGCTCGGTGACCAGTTCGATGAAGCGGGCCTGGGCGAGGGCGATGTCGCTCAGCGTCTGGCCGGGCTCCGAGCTGTGGCTGAAGGAGATGAAGTAGGTGGGGTGTCCGGCGCGCAGGCTTTCGCCGATCTCCGACTCCTCCTTGAAGCCGCCGATGCCGGCGCCGTGGCCGCCGCGCGGATCGATGACGATCACCGGCGGCAGGGAGACGTCGGTCATCTGGTTCGGGCCGGGCAGGATGCGCAGCAGCGAGTAGTTCACCGGGGCCGGCAGGTCGCGGCCGTCGAGCAGCAGCTCGTGGTCGAACTTGAGCAGTACCGGGTAGCCGGCCTGGCGGTGGTGCAGGGTGTTGTCGGCGCGCTGGCGCAGGGTGTCCCAGAACAGCAGGGTGCGCTGGTTGAAGTCGGTCAGGTAGTCGGTCCAGTCGGCGGCGCCGGGCGGCTGCGCGGAGCACTCGGCCAGCGCCTGCAGCGAGTCTGCCTGGCGCCGGCGGAGATTGTCCTGCAGGTTGCGCGCCTGCAGCCTTTGCAGCTTGCCGATATGCTGAAGGTAGTTGTGGAAAGAGGAGAAGCAGTCTTCCTGCTGCGCAAAAAAAGTCTCCTGGCTCATGATCACCCTCTTCGTGTTGGAGTAAGGCCAAGCAGTGCGCTCCTCCAGGGAAGCCAGCAGATGTGGATTCGTGGGCCATGGAGGCTCGGGGACAATGGCCCGTTTCTTATAGCGGAGGGGGCTCGAGGGATCAAACCTTTTTTGCGATGCAAAAACTCATGCAGCAAGGCATAAGGAAAGCAATAATGCGGCAGACGGCCCGCCGCGATCCGGCGCGCCTGGCCGACCCGGTCGTTGCCTTTGGGAGATTCAGACATGTCCATCTTTGATTCGAAAGCGTTCCAGAACGGCCAGCTGTCCGGACTGGATGCCGCGCAGCGCCTTGGCGAGGAGACGATCGACAGCGGCGAGCGGCTCGTCCGCCTGCAGTTCCAGGCGCTGCGCCTGGCCAGCGACGGCTTCTTCGCCGGCTGGCGCCGGCTGCTCTCGGTACGCGGGCCGGAGGCGGCCGCCGAGCTGTCGCCGGCGGCCCAGGCAGAGCGGCTGCTGGAGTACGGCCGGCAGGTCCAGGAGCTGGCCGCGGCGGGCCAGAAGGTCTTTTTCGATCTGGCCCGGCAGCAGATGGATAGCGGTACCCGGCAGTTGCACGGCATGGTCGCGGAAGTGGCGAAGAATGCTCCGGCGGATGCCGAGCCGCTGGTGAGTGTCCTGGAGACCACGGCGAAGGGTGTCGACTGCCTGTACGGGCGTAGCCTGAAGGCTGCCGGACAGGGCGTGGCGCTGGCCGACAACGTGTTTCGCCTGAGTCGCGAGGCCGGCCGCGTTGCGGCCGGCGCTGTCCGGCCGAAGGGCTGAGCCGGCGCCGGGGAAGCGGCTTCGACAGGCGACAGCGCGGGCGCGGCCGCCCCCGCGGCGGATTTCACCTTTCGGCGGCGGCTCTGGCGCCCCCGCCTCAGACGCCGAGGTGCCGGGCCAGGTCGGCGATCGCCGTTTCCACCGTCGCGCTGTGCCCCGCCCAGCTACAGGCGAGCATCAGGTTGCGCGGCAGGCCGAAGTCCTCCACCAGCCAGCCTTGGGCATCGCGGCCGTCCGCTCCGTGGGGAACCTGGGCGCGCAGGTCGCCGGCAGGCGCGAAGCAGGCCCACACCGGCTTGCCGAGGGCGACGGCGATGCCTGCCTCGAACACCGTGCCGGAGTCCGGTTCCGCGCCGCGGAAGGGTTCGAGATTGGCCAGCACGGCATCGGCGCTGCGCAGCAGGGCGAGGTTCGCTTCGAGAATCCATTGCGCCGTCGCGGCCGGCGAAAGTCCCGCAGGCAGGGCGTTGTCCAGGGGATAGAGACCTTCCAGGCCGTGCCGGGCGCACAGCCGCTTGAGATGCTCGCCGCGTTCGACGGCGTCGGGACGGAACACGTCCGGACCGGCCAGATAGATCTTCGGCATGGCGTTTCCCTCGCTGCGTTTCCGGGCGGGGCCGGCAGGGCGCCGGTCCGTCCCGCGCCGAGGTTCGCGCGCAGGCGGGGAAAGGGCAAGCCGGGCGGTGTCAGAAACCGCCGCAGCCGCGGCCCATGACGCTGTATTCGATGGTGTGCCGCTCGCCGCGGCTGTCTTCGTAGACCATCCGGATCGGCACCACCGCGCAGACGTCGGGAATTTCGTCGGTGCGGATGACCCGGGCGATATCCAGATCCATCGAGTAGTCGTAGCGCTCGGCGTTCGCCGCACTCGTGTCGTGCATGGCCAGCATCCGCCCTTCGGCGGCAGCCATGCATGAAAAACCGGCCAGTGCCAGCAGGGTCAGGGCTTTCATCGGAGTTACCTGTCAGGGGAGGGCCGCATCAGGTCGCGTCGACCGGTCTTGTGGACCGGTCGGCGCGGATGCTCAACATGCGCAGAGAAGCGGCCGTTGGGCAGAAAGCCTTCCAGTGTCGTCGTCACTCCCGGAAGGCCCGTTCACTTTAAAGAGTGCGGGGAGCGGGTCATATGGCCGATTGCGACAAGGACCCTTGAGCGGATCGGCAACAATCATGCCCGTCCCTCTCGGCGTTCTTTGCCGGAGCGCGGCCGATCAGCCGTTCGAGCAGCCCTTGCCCATGACCAGGTATTCGAGGACGTGGCGCTTGCCCTGATGGTCCTCGTAGGTCATCTGCACCGGCACTACCTGGCAGACGTCGGGAATGTCGGGGCTTTCGATGACCCGGGCGATATCCAGATCCATGGCGTATTCGTAGCGTTCCACTTCCAACGATTCCTGGGTATGCGCGGGAGTGGACTGTTCCTCGGCCACCACCATGCACGAAACCCCAGCCAAAGCCAGCAAGGCCAACGCTTTCATCGAGACTCACCTGTAGAGCGAAACTTTATCGAGAACTTGCCTGGCTTCGCACGAGCCGGAACAAGTACTTGTCCAACGTGTGGATACTGCGGTTGGGCAACGGGTTGCTTCCGGTTTTTTAACTTCTTTCCGGAAGGTGAGTTCATTTTAATGTTTGTGAAAATCACGTTACATAGGCAATAACCACAAGGACTGTTGAGTAGATGAGCAATAATGGCCAAGGATGCTGGCCGCTCCGGGCGTTGTCGAAAAAGCCATGTATGGCAATGGCTTGGCGGTAGATGTTCAGGTTTCACTGCTCGGAGCGGCTGGCTCGCCGACTTTGGGCGGATATTTGGCGAGGGGGCGTGAGGCACGCTGTGCAACAGTGCTGCAGTAACTTTTTATATGTCCATGGCGCACGCAGGCGCGGCGGAACATATCCGTCAGAAGTTTTGGGAAATAGCGAGAGGCGCGCAGCAAAAGTTGCCCGGCAAATAGAAGATTTACCGGGCGAACAACTTTTCTCTTTCCGGCGATTATTGCCGGACAGTTTCAAGCGGCGTTCCTGCCCGCTGCGCGCGTGCGCGTCCGGAAACGCGACGCCGCCGGGTTGCCGGAGCCGGATTACCAGCGATCCGGCAGCGGGCGCGGCCGGTCGGCGGGGGGCGTGACGATCACCGTGCAGGTCAGGCCGGCGGCCAGGGTCACGCCTTCCGGCACCTCGTCGATCCGGATGCGCACCGGGATGCGGCGCGCCAGGCGCACCCAGTTGAAGGTCGGGTTGACGTCGGCGACCAGGTCGCGGCTTTCCGGGTTGTCGCGGTCGTAGATGCCGCGGGCGATGCTGTCGACCCGGCCGCTCAGGCGCTCGCCGCTCATCAGGCGCAGCTCGGCCTGGTCGCCGACGCGGATCAGCGGCAGGCGGGTTTCCTCGAAGTAGCCGTAGACGTAGAAGGAGTGGCTGTCGACCAGGGCCAGGGCTGCTTCGCCGCGGTTGGCGAAGTCGCCCTCGAAGACGTTGAGGTTGGTGACGTAGCCGTCCACCGGCGCGCGCACCTCGGTACGGCTCAGGTTGAGCCTGGCCACCTCGAGCTGCGCCAGCGCCTCCTGGTAGTCGGCCTGGGCGGCATGGGCCAGGTGGCTGGCGTTGATGCGGCTTTCCTTCGACACCACCAGTGCGTCCAGGTCGGTCCGCCGCTGGGCGTTCTCCTGGTTCATCTGCAACTGGGCCTTGCGTGCGGCGACCAGGGCCTCGGCCTGCTTGAGCGCCAGGCGGTAATGCTCGTCGTCGATGCGCAGCAGCAGGTCGCCCTTCCTGACCTGCTGGTTGTCCTTCACAGCCACCTCGACCACCAGGCCGGCGACGTCGGGGGCGATGTTGATCACGTCGGCGCGCACCCGGCCGTCGCGGGTCCAGGGCGAATCCATGTAGTGCACCCACAGCGTGCGCACGATGTAGGCGGCGGCGGCGAACACCAGCAGGGTGAAGACGACACTGATGACTCTTTTCCAGGACATATCCGGGCCTATGTGGGGTGACGATTCAGCGATAGATGTACAGGGCGACGAGCCCGTACAGGCAGGTGAACAGGCTCATGCGCAGCAGCGTCGGATGCCAGGCGTGGCGGTACAGGCCGAACCAGGCGGCCAGCCGGTCGAGGGCCCAGCCGGCGGCCAGGGTGGCCAGGAACAGCAGGGTCAGGCTCGGCAGGTAGACGCCGAACAGGGCGATTTCACGGGGCATGGACGACTCTCCCGGCGGTGCTGGCGGAACCCGCGGCCAGCGGCGAATTGGGATCGAGCAGCGAGCTGCGGATGAAGTGCAGGTAGCTGAGCACCCGGCGCAGCGGCGAGCTGTCGAATTGCGGCGGGCGCGGCTCGGGGGTGTCGCGCACCGTCTGGATGGCCTGCTCGACCGCGCCCAGGGCGCGCTGGCGGTTGGCTTCGTCGGGCTGGATGAACAGGCGCACCAGGGCGCGGCCCATGGCCCGCACGCCCTGCTGCCAGGGCGTGTCCGCGGCGTAGCAGGGCTCGTCGGGCAGGGCAGCCTGCTCCTGGCGCAGCTCGATCACCGCATGGCCGATCTCCAGCACCGCGAACATCCAGCGCAGCAGCTGGCGCTGCACGTCCGGACGGCGCGCGGCCAGTCCGTAGGCCTGGTTGAGCAGGTCGCGGGTGCCGCTCTCGAAGCCGTCGACCAGGCCCTTGAGCTTGCCGCTGACGGCGAACACCACGCGCATCCGCAGGTCCTGCTCCAGGCGCCGCCACAGCCAGGGGCGGTCGGGCGGCAGGATCAGCATGGACACCACCACCAGGCCCATGGAGGACAGCACCGCCAGGTACTCGTTGAAGAAGCGGTAGGGCAGGTAGTGGGTCTGGTTGGCCGGCAGGGCGAGCATGCAGAACCAGATCAGCAGGCCGACGCCGTAGCCGAGGGTCTGCGGCCGGGCGAGCAGGAAGGCGCCGAAGGCGATCACCGGCACCAGCGAGCAATAGAGCAGGGCGAAGCCGTCCAGCCAGGGGAAGACCCAGAACTGCAGGACGAAGCCGGCCACCGCGCTGCCGCTCGCGCCGATCAGCAGCTGGCGGCTCAGGCGGGCGGGGTTGCTCGAGGTCGAGCTGAGCGCCGAGACCAGTCCGGCGGTGAGCACGAAGGTGCTGCCGCTGGGCCAGGAGCTGGCCAGCCAGAAAGCGCTGAGCGCGAGGATCAGCAGGGCGCAGCGGATGCCCGCCACCGCTGCGGCCAGGCCGTTGGCGCGCGGGGTGAAGTTGCCCTTCCATTTTTCCCGGCTGTGGTGCTGGTCGGCCAGCGAGGCCTGGGTCTGGGCATAGCCGTGCAGGTCGTCGGTGAAGCGGAACAGCAGCTCGGCGGCGGTGTTGAAATCGGTCAGCTGCGCCTCGTCGGCCTGCTGCTCGACGAGCTGCTGGCGGCCGTCGCGGATGCGCTGCATCAGCGCCTGCTTGCTGGTCGCCAGGCCCAGGGCGAGGTTCGCCGCGTCCTGATCGCTGTACAGGCGTCCGGCGAGCGGCGCGAGCTCCGAGCCGACCTGCGCCAGGCATGGCTGCAGGGCTTCGAGCACGCGGACGCCGGTTTCGCCCTGCAGGCGCTGGAGCAACTGGTAGAGGGCATGGAAGCGCGTCGAGAGGACCATGAACTCGTTGTTCAGGCGCGCCAGGCGGCCGCTGCGCAGGCGGATGTTGGGGTCCTCGAAGGCGCTGGCGTTGCGCAGGTTCTCCAGGGCCACGGCCTGGGCGGCCAGGCGTGCGCTGACCTCCTCCATGCGCTGCGGCTCCAGCTCGCCGGCCAGCCCCGCGCAGGCGACCCCGGCGAAGTCGCGAAAGCGCGTGGCGAGGGTGCTGCGCAGGGTGGCGCCGCTGGTCTGCGGGAGGATCAGGCCCATCACCAGGCCGGTGCAGAGAATCCCCACGGTGATCTCCAGCACCCGCCAGAGGGCCTGCATGAAGGCGCCGTCCGGGTCGAAGGTGGCCGGCAGGCCGATCATCACCGCGGTGTAGCCGGCGAGCACGCAGGCGTAGCCGCGAAAGTCCCGGTAGCGCGCCGCGCCGGCGGTGCACAGGCCGACCCAGATCGCCAGGCAGAGCAGGAACAGCACGCGCTCCTGGTTGAACAGGGCGATCAGGGTGACCATCACCACGAGGCCCAGCAGGGTGCCGATGATGCGGTAGAAACTCTTGGCCAGCACCTCGCCGCTCTGCCGCTGCATGACGATGAACACCGTGGCCAGCACGGTGCTCGGCTGCGGCAGCTCCAGGCGATAGGCCAGCCAGAGGGCGACGAAGGCGGTCAACAGGGCCTTGAACACGAACACCCAAGTCAGGCCCTCGCTCAGCGCCCAGTCGCCCAGGGCACGGCGGAAGGCGCCGACCGGTGCGTCAGCCACGGTTTTCATGGGGGGTCCTCAGTGACGGCCGGGGAGGTGCAGCGAAATCTCGTGAGCGTCCAGTTGCTCGGTGGCGGGGCCGCGGTCTTCCGTGAGTACGCCACCGCCGAGCGCGACCCAGAGACCGGCCTGGGCGGTCAGGTGTTCGGCGTGCACCTGCTGTTCGAGGAACTGCTGGTCGAACAGCGCGCTCTGCGCCTCGAGCACCCTGCGGTAGTCGGTCAGGCCGCGCTGGTAGGCCTCCTCGGCCAGCTTGTAGCGGCGCTCGGCGGTCTCCAGGCCGTGGCCGACGAAGATCTCCTGCTCGTGCAGCGAGTGCAGGCGGATCAACTGGTCGGACACGCCCCTGAGCGCCTCCACCAGGGTCCGGTTGTACTGCTCGACGGCGATGTCGTAGGCGGCGGTGGCCGCGCCGAGCTTGCCGCGCCGGCGGCCGCCGTCGAACACCGGCAGGCTCAGGGTCGGGCCGATGCCGTAGGTCAGCTTGCTGCCGTTGGTCAGGAAGTTCAGCACGTCGCCGGTCGTCGAGCCCGAGCCGAGGAAGGCGACCAGGTTGACGTTGGGATAGAAGTCCGCCTTGGCCACCTCGATGCCGCGCGCCTCGGCGGCCACCTGCCAGCGCCGCGCGACCACGTCCGGGCGGCGGCCGAGCAGCTCCAGCGGCAGGTTCGAGGGCAGCGCCGGCTCGCCGTGCAGCGACAGCTTCGGCCGTTCGAGCCGCGCGCCCTCGCCGGGGCCCTTGCCGGCCAGGGCGGCCAGCTGGTTGCGGGTCAGGGCGATGGCCTCGTGGATCAGGTCGATCCGGCGGTGGGCTTCCGGCAGCGGCGCCTCGGCCTCGCTGATCTCCAGCTGGGTGCCGATGCCGATCGCCAGGCGCTCGCGGGCCAGCTCCAGGAGTTGTTCGCGCTGCCTGAGCTCGGCCTCGGCGATGTCCAGCCGGGCATGGTGCAGGGCCAGCTGGATGTAGGCGCTCACCACGTTGCTCTGCAGTTCCAGCGCCGCGGCGCGTTCCTCGGTGGCCGCCAACTCGGCCAGGCTCAGGGCGCGCTCGGTGTCGCTGTGCAGGCGGCCCCACAGGTCGAGGTCGTAGTTCATGCCCAGCGACGAGGTGTTGTTCCAGCCGGTGGTGTCGCCGAGCAGGCCGGGGCCGTAGAAGTATTGGTCGGCCGGCCAGTGCTTGCGCTGCACCGAGGCGTCGAATTTCACCTGCGGCGCATGCTCGGACTCGGCGACCCCGGCCATCGCCATCGCCTGGCGCACGCGCGCGGCGGCCGTGGCCAGGTCGGGGCTGTCGGCCAGAGCCAGCTCGACCCAGGCGTTCAGTTGCGGGTCGCCATAGGCCTGCCACCACTGGTCGCGCGGCCATTCCGCCTTCCTGGCGGCCTTGCGGATCGGCTTGTCGGTGAGCAGCTTGTCGTCGTTCAGGCGCAGCGCCTGGGGAAGGATGCCTTGGCTGTTGATGCAGCCGGAGAGTGTCGAGAGCACAGCGAGCAGACTGGACAGGCAGAGGCCCGACCACAGATTGCGAGGCACTGTAGTGATCCTGATGTGCGGGAGGAGGCGGAAGATCTTGCGTTAGGTCAATTTTAGGTGGATGAACGCAAGAGAATAAGGCGACAGTTTGATGATGAATTCTGTACTAAAAAGCCATAATCCTTGGCAGACTTCCTGCCAGTAGCAGCCTGCGGCGTGCCGCCCCTCCCCAGCGGAACAGCGATCCATGGACATCCTCTCCCACATGCGCATCTTCGCCTGCGTGGCGGAAACCGGCAGCTTCACCGCCGCTGCGACCCGCCTCGACCTGACCACCTCCTACGTCTCGCGGGCGGTCGCCTCCCTGGAGACCCACCTGCGCACCCGCCTGCTGCACCGCACCACCCGGCGCATCGCCCTCACCGAGGCCGGCCAGCGCTACCTGCAGCGCTGCGAGCAGATCCTCGGCTACATCGAGGAGGCCGAGGCCGAGGCCAGCCAGGCCCATGCGTGCCCCGCCGGCAACCTGAAGGTCCATGCGGTGACCGGCATCGGCCACCACTATCTGATCAAGGCCGTCGCCGAATACAGCGAGCAGTATCCGGAGGTCAGCTTCGACCTGACCCTGGCCAACCGCACCACCGACATCCTCGAGGAAGGCTACGACGTCTCTGTGGTGACCGCGCCGGAGCTGCCGGACTCCGGCTTCATCTCCAAGCAGCTCGGCAGGATCTACAGCGTGCTCTGCGCCTCGCCGGCCTACCTCGCCCGCCACGGCCTGCCGCAGACGCCCGCCGAGCTGGCCGGGCACCGCTGCCTGCGCCTGGTCTATCCGGTGATGAGCCTCGACAGGTGGCTGCTCGACGGCCCCCATGGCGAGGAGCTGGTGACCATCAGCCAGACCCACTTCCAGGTCAACACCGTCGACGCCATGACCGTGGCGCTCAAGGCCGGCATGGGCATCGGCGCCCTGCCGGTCTACTCGGCGCTGGAGAGCCTGCAGAACGGCAGCCTGGTGCGCGTGCTGCCGGAGTACACCCTCTATCCGCTCGGGGTCTATGCGCTGTACCCGTCGCGGCAGTATCTGGATGCCAAGATCCGCACTTGGGTGGAGTTCCTGCGCGACTACATTCCGCGCCACCTGGAGGCCGACCTGCGCAGCCTGGGCGAGTGCAGCCGGCCCGAGCGGGTGTCTCAGGGCTCTGCCGGCGCAGTGCCGGGCAGGTAGACCTGACTGTCGACGAGGATCTGCCCGGCGACGGGCTGGCCTTGCGCCAGACGCTTGAGCATGTGGTAGCTCTGCCGGCCGATCTCGCGGCTCTTCGCCCCCACATAGGCCTGCACCAGGCCGTCGTCGAGCAGCGCGAGCTGGCGCGCGTCGGGCTCGTCGGCGGTGATGACGATGGCCGGGCGCCTGCCCCTGGCGTCGAGTTCGGCGAGCAGCGGGCTGAGTCGCCGGCGGAAGGCTTCGGCGTCGTAGATCGGCCAGCTGCCGACGGCGACGATCGCATCGAGTTCCGTGGCCTGCAGCAGGGTGGCGAGCTGGCGCAGGGCGTTCTCCTGATTGTCGGCGGTGTACAGCGGACAGCGTTTCACCTCGCGCCAGCCATTCTCGCCGGCCAGCCGTTCGGCGCCGTCCGCGCCCTGGACGCCGCGCAGCTGCTGGCGGATGCCGGCCAGGCGCTCGCGCAGGTTGGGGTCCTGCTGGCTGCTGTTGAGGATGCACAGCCTGCCGCCCTGCGGTCTGAAGCGCTGGACGAGCAGGCCGAGCTGCCGGCCGAAGGCCAGGTTGTCGATGCCGACGTAGCCGCGGCGCAGATGCCGCTCGGCCGGCGCCAGGTCCGAATCGAAGGTGATCAGCGGCGTCCGGCCCAGGTGCTTGAGCGCGTGCTCGGCCAGCCAGCGGGAATGGGTCACCGACAGGGCGATGCCGTCCAGGCCGCGGCCGAGGGCCTGCTCCAAGGCCTCGTTCTGCCGGCGGAAATGCGCCGGACCCGAGGCGCCCAGCAACAGACAGGTGTCGCCTTCGGCCGCGGCGGCTTCGGCGCAGCCCTGGCCGACCTCGAGGAAGAAATGCTGATCGGTCCGCTTGGCGAGCAGCGCGAACTGCAGGGCCTCGGCGCTGGCGAGGGGAGCGAGCAGCAATGCGCTGAGCAGACCTGCAAGGCAAGGCAGCGGGTGAAAATACAGCCTGTTCACACCGAATCCTTAGCAGGCGGCAGCATCCTGGCGGACCGACCATGCTCTTATCGTTTCTTTAGAGTGGAAAGCCCGCCTTGGACGAACCCCATCCTGCCGCATCCGGCGATACCGAGATGAAGGTAGTGTAGCGATGGTGGTTTCTGATGTGTTAGCTGGTCGGTCGCCGGCGGGCTTGGCCGCGCGCTCCGGCAGCCGTCGGTCGGGAGATTTTCTCGCGGACAAAACAAAGGAGGCGGGGGTAACCCCGCCTCCTTGTCTGTTTCGCGCTTCCCTGTATCACCATCCTGGTGAATCGCCGTCCTGCGATGTCCCTGACCGCCATCCTTGCCAGCCTGAGTCGCTCCGTCGACCTGGAATTGATATTAGCGCCGCGGCCGGCCGCGACAACCGGGCGAAAATGGCTGCCCGGCCGCCTCTTGTGTTGCACTGCAATAAGAGTGTTCCGTTCTTTCAAGGATTTGGCATTTAGCCGGTATGGTTATGGCGGGGCTTTCATCCATTTTCGCTGACCGTATGTATAGCCGATGGCTTACAAAAAGCGGCAGAAAGCGGGAGAAAATGCCCTACTTGTACAGCCAACGTGCGAGTTCCTCCAGGTTGGCCACCACGATCTGCTGGGCGGCGGCCTTAGGCTCGATCTTGGTGGTGTCGATCTGGAAGCGCTGCAACACATACTGCACCAGGGCGCCGCGGCTGGCGACCGCCAGGTACCCGTCGCGCATGCCGTAGTCGGTCTCGATGATCGCCCGCTGCTCCGCACTGAGGCGCGGGTCCGGCTTGATGCGGAGGGTCACCGCGGCATTCCAGCCCTCGTCGCCGGCGCGGCCGTGGCTTGAGGCGTCCAGCAGCCCCGGCACGCCGCGCAGGCGGCTCAGCACGAAGTCCCGGTAGGCGCGGTTCTTCTCGCAGTAGGCGCGCACGTGCCAGCGCATCCCGGTGTAGACCAGCGTATGGGGAGCGATCAGGCGCACCTCCGGCAGTGGATTGGCCAGGGACACGTACTCGGTTTCCAGGCGCAGCCCCTCGCGGCAGGCCTTGAGCAGCGGTCGCAGCACCTCGGCGCGCACCGTGCGGTCGGGCACCCGCAGCACCTCGGTATGCGCATAGGCCAGGGCCAGGCCCTCGATGTGCGGCGCACGCTCGTGGCTCTGGTTCAGCAGGTGCAGGTAGGCGTCGGCGCTGTCGTCGATGAACAGAGGCTTGAACTTCGCCGCGGGCACATAGCCCTTGAGGCGGCGGTCATATGTAAGGTTTTCGGGCGCATGTTCGGTGATGTAGGTATTGATGTCCTTGGATGCCTGCTGCCGGCTGATGCCGAAGCTCTGCATCAGGTGCTGCGTGGTCAGCCGCCCCTCCCACCAGGCGACCGTCTCGATCAGCCGATAGCGCAATGCCAGGTCCCAGCGCACCTGGGCAATCGATTGTTCCCGTTTCATGACCTCTCCATCCGTACGAAAACTTTACCTGTACAAGTCTACATTCTAGATATGTCTTTTAAGGCTACATATCCTGCCGCGGTCATTCGGGACGTACTGCCGGAGCAGGAGAGAGGGAATGGAAGTCATGTGGCAGCTGTGGGGAGCGGGCGGCGTGCTGCTGGCCAGCCTGTCGGTGCCGGGCCTGCTGCTGCAGGGCCAGCAGGTCCGCGGCCTGAAGGAAAGGCTCGCCGAGGCCCGGGCCGCCCTGGAGCGCCTGCGCATCAGGGAGCTGGAGCTGGAGCAGACGTGCCGCGCGTTGCGCTCGGAACTGCGTGCGGAGCGGGCGCGCAGCGAGCGGCTGGAAATGCAGCTGAGGCTGCTGCGGCAATGGACGGTGAAATAGGTTGAAATGCTGTGCCCGGCCTGGCTGGCCAGGGGGTTTTGTGGTCAATGGCCGTGATATTGCAGTAATCTTGCGGCCCGATCTCCCGCGGACAGTGATTCAGTCCAGCGCTTGCCTCGCCTGCCAGGGAACCGGCGGCAGGATGGACGACCGCAGCGTCGCCCACCGCACCGCATGTTCTCCTGGCAAGGCTCCTGAACAGCGGCGCACCACCGCCCGACAGGAGCCCCTCGTTGCCCCGAAGAAAATTCTCGCCCGTCGCCGGCCTGATCCAGCTCTGCGCCCTGCTGCCCTGGTGGCTGAGCCTGCCCGCCGGCCTCGGCGCGTGGTGGTTTCTGCATCCCCTGGCCGCGCAGGGGGCGCTGCCCACGCTGGACAGCCTGGCCCTGCCCGACAGCCTGGCGGAGCTGGAAAAACTCGTGCAGGACCTGCGCCGCGATCCGCAGCAGGCCCTGGAACCGCTCGTGCCGCTCGCCGCCTGGGCCGGCCAGTACCTGCTGCCCGGCCTGCTGGGCCTCGGCGCGCTGCTGTCGATCGGCCGGCAAATGAAGCGCGGCTGGCTGTTTCGCAAGGCGCTGAACAACCCGGCAGCCGTTTCCGACGGGATCGACTGGCAGCAGTTCGAGCGCCTGGTCGGCGAGGTGTTCCGCCGCCAGGGCTATGCCGTCGAGGAAACCGGCAACGCCGGTCCGGACGGCGGCGTCGACCTCGTCGTGCGCAAGGGCCGCAAGCGGTTTCTGGTGCAGTGCAAGCAGTGGCGCGCCCTCAAGGTCGGCGTCAAGGTGGTGCGCGAACTCTACGGGGTAGTCGCGGCGCAGGGCGCAGCCGGCGGCTTCGTGGTGACCTCCGGGAGCTTCACCGAAGATGCCCGGCAGTTCGCCGCCAGCTGCAAGCTGACCCTGATCGATGGCGAAACCCTCGACTACTGGATCGCCGGAGCGGCCGGCCGCTCGGCCCCGGAAGCCTCGGTGCGCCATTGCCCGCTCTGCCGCTCGCCCATGGTGCGGCGCACGGTCAAGCGCGGCAGCAAGGCCGGTACCCAGTTCTGGAGCTGCTCGAACTACCCGGAGTGCCGGGGGACGCGGGGGTGACGGGCAGTTGAAGCCCTACACGTACAAGGATGCACAGCGTTGAGCGATACGCACGATTACTACGAGCGCAATGCCCGGCGGTTTTTCGAGGAAACCGTGGCGGTAGAGATGGACGAACTGCACGAGCGGTTTCTCGCGCCCATTCCCGCCGGCGGCCATCTCCTCGACGCCGGCTGCGGCTCGGGGCGCGATGCACGCGCGTTCCTCGCACGCGGCTACCGGGTCAGCGCTTTCGATGCCTCGCCGGCGCTGGCGCAACTGGCCGGCGAACACCTGGGCCAGCCGGTAGCCGTGTGCCGCTTCGCCGAGTTCGAGGGGGAGGCGCTCTACGACGGCATCTGGGCCTGCGCCAGCCTGCTGCACCTATCCCCGGCCGAGATGCCGGAGGCGCTGGCGCGCCTGTGGCGGGCGCTCAAGCCGGGCGGCGTGTTCTATTGCAGCTTCAAGCTCGGCCAGGGCGAGCGCGAGCAGCAGGGCCGGCAGTTCACCGATGCCGACGAGGCGCGGCTGGGCGCCTGGCTGGCAACCCTGGATGCGGTGGCCGATATTCAGTTCTGGCGCAGCGCCGACCGGCGTTCCGAGCGTAGCGAGCAATGGCTCAACGCTCTGATCCGTCGCGCCGCCGCTCCTGTAGCGAGCCTAGTCACAGGTGGGGACAGCGATCCTTTCCTGCCGCATCTCTGCGCCGCCATCCACGCCGCCGACGAGATCGACCTGGCGGTGGCCTTCGTCAAGACGACCGGTCTGCGCCTGTTGTTGCCCGATCTGCTCGCTGCCTTGGGGCGTGCGGGCGAAGAGGGCTATCCTGGGCCGGCGGCCCGCGTACGCATCCTCACCAGCGATTACCTCGACATTACCGACCCGGACGCCCTACGCCGGCTGATGCTCCTGCAGGAGCAGGGTGCCCAGGTGCGCGTCTACGAGACTGGCGCTAGCAGCTTTCACCTGAAGGCCTACCTGTTCGCCGGCCAAGACGGGAATGGTCGGTTGCGCGGCCAGGCTTTCATCGGTTCCAGCAACATCAGCCGCCAGGCGCTGACGGATGGTCTGGAATGGAACTACCGCATCGACTATCCCGGCGATGCCGGCTTTCTCGAGGCGCGCAGCCGCTTCGAGGAACTATTCGCCCAGCCCCGCGCCAAGCCGCTGAGCCATGCCTGGATCAACGACTACGAGGCGCGGCGCATTCCACCGCCGCGCGCCGTTGCGCCAGGCAGCCAGGAAGTGGAGTCGCCGCCAGCGCCGACCGAGGTGCAAGTCGAAGCGCTCGAAGCCTTGGCGCAAACCCGTAAAGACGGCTTTCTGCGCGGCCTGGTGGTGCTCGCCACCGGTCTTGGCAAGACCTGGCTGGCGGCCTTCGACGCCATCCAGGCCGGTGCCCGGCGCGTGCTGTTCGTCGCCCACCGCGAGGAGATTCTCGACCAGGCGGCGGAGACCTTCCTGCGCATCCGGCCGAGTTGGCGGGTCGGCTTCTATCGCGGCCAGCAGCGCGACAGCCAGGCGGACGTGCTCTGCGCCTCGATCCAGACCCTGGGCCGTGCCGCGCATCTGGAGCGCTTCGCAGCGCAGCACTTCGATTACCTGGTCATCGACGAATTCCACCACGCCGCCGCGCCGACCTATCGTCGCCTACTCCAGCACTTCGCCCCGGCCTTCCTGCTCGGCCTGACGACGACGCCGGACCGTACCGACTGCTCGGACATCCTCTCGTTGTGCGACGACAACTTGGTGTTCGAGACTCACCTGTTTCGCGGTATCGAGAGCAAGCTGCTGGTGCCTTTCCACTACTACGGGGTCTTCGACGAGGACGTGGACTACCGGGAGATTCCCTGGCGCAACGGCCGCTTCGACCCCGAGCTGCTGGCCCACAAGCTCGCCACCTTGGGCCGTGCCCGGCATGCGCTGAACAGCTGGCGCCTGCATGCCCAGCGCAAGACCCTGGCGTTTTGCGTGTCGATCCGCCATGCCGAGTTCATGGCCGCGCAGTTCCTCAAGCACGGGGTCGCGGCGGCAGCGGTCTACGCCCATTCCGGGCTGTCGCGGGGCGAAGCGCTGGAGCAACTGGCCGACGGCCGCCTGCAGGTGATCTTCTCGGTCGACCTGTTCAACGAAGGCGTTGACCTGCCAGCCATCGACACCGTGATGATGCTGCGACCCACTGAATCGAAGATTCTCTTCCTGCAGCAGTTGGCCGCGGCCTGCGCAAATCGCCGGAAACGGGCAAGGACAAGCTGGTGGTGCTCGACTTCATCGGTAACCACCAGAGCTTCCTGCACAAGCCCCAGGCCCTGATGGGCCGGAGCATGAACCACCGGCAACTGGCCGAATACGCGCGTGCCGCCGAGGAGCGCCGGCTGGCGTTGCCCGACGGTTGTTTCGTCAACTACGACCTGCAACTGATCGACTTCCTCAAGACCCTGGACGGCAGCAGTCTCCAGCAGGACTACCAGGCCTGCGCGAAAACTACCAGGCCCTGCGCGAAAGCCTGGGTCGACGCCCCACGCTGAGCGAGTTCTACCGCTCCGGCGCGAACCTCAAGGAGATGCGCCAGCAGTTCGGCGACTGGTTCTCGCTGCTGGAGAACATGGGTGATCTCGACGAAGCGGAGTGCGCGCTACTCGCGGCCCATCGGGAGTTCCTGCGCGAGCTGGAAATCACCGCTATGACCAAGAGCTTCAAGATGGTCTTGCTGGAGGCCTTTCAGGAGCTGGATGGCTGGCGCCAGGCGCCGGCGTTCGCCGAGCTGGCGGAGCGCTCCTGGCAGGTGCTGCGGCGGCGCCGGCCCTTGCTGGCGGACCTGCCGCCCGAGCAGGCGCAATTGGCCAGCGGCCGCGAGCCGCAATGGCTGCGCTATTGGATGAGTAACCCGGTCAATGCCTGGATTGGCGAGAACCGCAAAGCCGGCGAAAAACGCTACTTCACGGCACAAGATGAACGCTTCGCGCCGCTATTTCAGGTGGCCGAAGAGGATCGGGAGCGCTTCGCCGAATGGGTGCAGGAGTTGGTCGACTACCGTCTGGCGGCTTATGCAGGACGCCAGTCTGTCCGGACTGCACCGGTGGTCGCCTTGCCCGTCGTCCCACAGATGGGCACCGAGCTGCCGTACTTCCCCAACCTGAAGATCGCCCGCGGCCACTTCAAGACCGGCCGCGCCGATTGCGAGGAGTACCGCCTGCTCGGCGAGGGCTTCGGCCGCCTCGATCCCATCCGTCACTTTATCGCCCGGGCCTCGGGCAACTCGATGAACGGCGGCAAACACCCGATCCGCGACGGCGACTATCTGCTGCTGGAGCATGTCAGCCCGAGCAGCGCCGGCTCCATCACCGGCGCTACCCTGGCCATCGAGCGCCAGGACGAAGCGGGCGATAACCAGTACCTGCTGCGGGTGATCCACAAGGCGGTGGACGGCAGCTACTTCCTGCGCGCCAACAACCCCGACTATGCCGATATAGCGGTCGACGATGGCTTGACCGAACAACTGCGCACCTTCGCCCGGTTCAAGGCGGTGCTCGACCCGCTGCAGCTTGCAGTCGGACAACGGCTGCTGCGCGAGGAGATTCCGGCGCTGTTCGGCGAGACGTTCAATCCGGGCAACTGGAATTCCGGGCATGTATTCCTGCCGGAAGCCAAGGCCCATGTGCTGCTGGTCACGCTGAACAAACAGGGCAAGGCCGACGAGCACCGCTATCTGGATCGCTGGGTCGACGAGCGAACCTTTCATTGGCAGAGCCAGAACAAGACTACTCCGGAGGGCAAGCGCGGTCGGGAAATCATCGACCACGAGAAGCGTGGCCTCTCCATCCACCTGTTCGTGCGAGAGAACAGACTGGAAAACGGCAAGGCCGCGCCTTTCGTCTATCACGGGCCGGTGCGCTATCGCAGTCATAGCGGCAGCGGGCCGATGAGTGTGGTGTTCGAGGTGATGGGCTGAGAAGCGAAAAACGATGAACTCGAACCGCTGGACCATCGATCAGCTCAAGCTGGCTTTTCACCTGTATTGCCGCTTGTCTTTCGGTCAGTTGCATCAGGGAAATCCCGAGGTTGTCGAACTGGCTGGCTTGATCGATCGCACGCCTTCGGCGGTGGCGATGAAGCTGTGCAATTTCGCCAGCCTCGACCCGGCCATCGTTGCCAGTGGGCGTAAGGGCTTGGCGGGGGCCTCCCGGCTGGATCGACAGGTTTGGGAGCTTTTTCAGGCCGACTGGGAGGGCTTGGCCGTGGAATGCGTGCAGTTGCGCCAGGCTTTGCGCGCCGAGCGTGGGCTTCCGCCCGAGGAAGAGGACGAGGCGATCGACATGCCCGAAGACTTCACCGGCGCGACCCGGCAGGTGCTCATCGAGCAGCGGATCAAGCAGCAGTTCTTCCGCCGCGCGGTGCTCGGCAGCTATGCGGGGCGCTGCTGCATGTCCGACCTGGCCGAGCCCGGCCTGCTCATCGCCAGCCATATCGTCCCCTGGCGCCAGGACCCAGCGAACCGCCTCAACCCCGCCAATGGACTATGCCTTTCGGCCTTGCACGACCGGGCCTTCGATCAGGGCCTGCTGAGCCTGGACGACGATTACCGCATCCTGCTCGCCGAGCCGTTGCGTCGAAATGCCGATCCCTTCGTGCGCCAGGTGTTGCAACCGTTGGCCGGTCGCCCGATCAGGCTGCCGGAGCGCTTCAGGCCAGAGGCCCGCTTCGTCGCCTGGCATCGGCAGCATGTGTTCGTCGATAGCGGTATCGGCGACTCTGCCGCTGTGAGCAGCGGCGACTTCGTATAAGTAGCCGCGGCCATCCACCTCCCCGCAACACTGCCCGGCTATAGTCCTCTGAGACGTCAAGGAGCAGTCCCATGCGCATCCATATCCTCTCCGACCTGCACAACGAACTGTCCCCCTTCACCCCGGCGCCGGTGGCGGCGGATGTAGTGGTGCTGGCCGGCGATATCGACGTCGGGGCGCGGGGGGTGGCGTGGGCGCGGCGGGCGTTCGATTGCCCGGTGCTCTATGTGCCGGGCAATCACGAGTATTACGGCGGCGATCTGCAGGCGATTCTGGCGCAGCTGCGCGAGGCGGCCGACGAGCAGGTGCGGGTGCTGGATTTCGATGAGGTGGTGCTGGGCGGGGTGCGCTTTCTCGGCGTCACCGCCTGGACGGATTACCGGGCGACCGGCGAGGAGGCGGCGGCGCGGCAGGTGGCGCAGCGGCGGGTCTCGGACTTCCGGCAGATCCGCTGGGGCGCGGAGGCGCGCGAACCCATGCCCGAGGATTTCGCCGCCCTGGCCACGGCCTCCCACGACTGGCTGCGCGACTCGCTGGCGCAGCCCTTCGTCGGACCCACGGTGGTGATCAGCCACCATGCGCCGTCGCTGCGCTCGATCGCCGGCCATCCCTACGCCGGCACGCCCCTCGATGCGGCCTTCGTCAACGCCTGGGACGAGCTGATGGGCGATGGCCTCGATCTGTGGATTCACGGCCATACCCATTACGCGGTCGACTACCAGGTCGCCGGCACCCGGGTGATCTCCAATCCGCGCGGCTACGCGGGCGAGCAGGTCGCCTTCGATCCGTGCTGCGTGGTGACGCTGGAGGAGAGCGGGGTGGCCTGAAGGCTTTGCCCGGTGAAGTCCCGCCGGCTCTCCCGCTCTGTTCAGTTCATCATTCAGGGACGCTTGCCGAGCACTGCGGCCAGCTCGCGGATGTCCTTGACCGTGCGGTCTGGCTCGGCGGCCAGCGGATAGAGGGTCTGTCCGGGGCGGGCGACGAAGATCGCCGGCATGCCGGCGGCCTTGGCGCCGGCGACGTCCCAGCCGTGGGCTGCGACCAGCAGCGTTTCTTCCAGCTTGACGCCCATCCGTTCGGCGGCCCAGCGGTAGGTCCGCAGGTGCGGCTTGTAGAGCTTGATCTCCTCGATGCTCAGGTTGTCGGCGAACAGGTCCGCCAGCCCGGCATTCTCGAGTTGCGTCTGCACCCCGCGGCGGGTGGAGTTGGTCAGGGTGACCAGGGTGTAGCCCTGGTTCTTCAGCGCCTGCAGGCCTTCGCGCACCTCGGGGTGGGCCGGCAGCCTGAGCAGGGGGGTGACGATCGCGCTGCGGGCCTGCTGCTCGGTCAGTGCGATGCCGTTGTTCCTGGCCACCATCATCAGCGCGGCGCTGCCGACCGTGCCGAAGTCGTGGTAGTTCTCGGTGGCGCTTTCGACCAGCGAGTGGTGCAGCATGGTCGAGAACCACAGTGGCAGCAGCTCCTGCCGGCCGCCCAGGGCGGCGCCGACCGACTGGCGCATGGACTCCAGGTCGAGCAGGGTTTCGTTCACATCGAAGAAGATGACCTTGGGTTTCGGGCTGGTCTGCCCTGGAGCGGATTCGGCCAGGGCCGGCTGCAGGCCGGCCATGAGGAAGGCCAGCAGCAGCGTCAGGAGGATATGCAGGGGACGCATCGGGAGTTCCTTGTCGATGGGGACGGTGTCTGTTTCGGGAGGCCGAAAAAAACATCCCCCTCAGGGCGAGGGGGAGATCGGGGCGGGGCGGCTTACAGGGCCGCCTGGGTGAGCTGCGGAGCGGCGGCTTCGGCCTGGGCCTCGGCGGCTTCCGGCTCGACCGGCATGAAGTTCAGCTGCAGGCGCTCGCTGGTCATGGCGCGGACGCTGTTGGTCAGCTCGAGGTTGTTGTCGAGCTTCTGGCCGTAGGAGGGAATGATTTCCTTCAGCCTGGCCTGCCACTCGGCGGTCTTGATCTTGTCCTTGAAGGTCTTCTCCAGCACGGTGAGCATGATCGGCGCGGCGGTGGAGGCGCCCGGCGAGGCGCCCAGCAGCGCGGCGATGCTGCCGTCCGCGGCGGCCACGACCTCGGTGCCGAACTGCAGGACGCCGCCTTTCTCCGCATCCTTCTTGATGACCTGCACGCGCTGGCCGGCGTCGAGCAGTTTCCAGTCCTCGGACTTGGCTTCCGGGAAGTATTCGCGCAGCTCTTCGATGCGCTCTTCCTGGCTGAGCATCAGCTGGCCGATCAGGTAGGTGCTGAGCGGCAGGTTGTCGAGGCCGGCGTGCATGATCGGCATGAAGTTGTCCGAACTCAGCGAGCGCGGCATGTCCAGCAGCGAGCCGTTCTTCAGGAACTTGGTGGAGAAGGTGGCGAAGGGGCCGAAGAGAAGCGCCCGCTTGCCGTCGATCACGCGGGTATCGAGGTGCGGCACGGACATCGGCGGGGCGCCGACGGAGGCCTTGCCGTAGACCTTGGCCAGGTGACGCTCGACGACTTCGGGGTTGCTGGTGTAGAGGAACTGGCCGCCCACCGGGAAGCCGGCGTAGCCGTCGGCCTCGGCAATGCCGGTCTTCTGCAGCAGCGGCAGCGCGCCGCCGCCGGCGCCGATGAACACGAACCGGGCCTTGATGGTCTTTTCCTCGCCGCCCTTGGCCAGGTCGGCGACCGTCACGCTCCAGGTGCCGTCGTCGTTGCGCTCGAAGTCGCGCACCTCGTGCCTGAGGTTCAGCGTGACGTCGTCGTGTTTGGTCAATGCGCCCATCAGCTGGCGGGTGATCTCGCCGAAGTTGACGTCGGTGCCGATCGGCATGCGGGTCGCGGCGACCTTCTGGTCGGCCGGGCGGCCTTCCATCACCAGCGGCGCCCACTGCTTGATCGTCGCGTGGTCTTCGCTGTACTGCATGCCGCGGTACAGCGTGCTGTGCTGCATCGCCTCGTGGCGCTTCTTCAGGAAGGAGACGTTCTCGTCGCCCCAGACGAAGCTGATGTGCGGCACGTCGTTGATGAAGGATTTCGGATTGCTCAGCACGCCCTTCTCGACCTGGTGGGCCCAGAACTGCCGGGAGATCTCGAAGGATTCGGTGACCGCCAGCGCCTTGCTGATGTCGACGTGGCCGTCGGGCTTCTCGGGGGTGTAATTCAGCTCGCAGAACGCCGCGTGGCCGGTGCCGGCGTTGTTCCAGGGGTTGGAGCTCTCCTCGGCAACCTGGTCGAGGCGTTCGTAGATGTCGATCGTCCAGTCGGGCTCCAGTTCCTTGAGGTAGGTGCCGAGGCTGGCGCTCATGATGCCGCCGCCGATCAGCAGGACGTCCACGGTCTTTTCCGCGTCGTCCTGTTTGGCACAGCCGACGATGCTGGCGCACAGGAAAGTCAGTAACAGTTTTTTCATAAGACGGACCCGTTGAAGTTGTAAGTAGGTTTCGCAAGGCTCCGGCGGGCACGGGTTGGCGCGCTGCCGATGGCCGGTCGGGATCGCCGACATGGCCTGCCGCTACTGTCGATGAAGCTGTCGCATCCGGATCAACTGTTGTTCTTGTTCGGCACGTCCAGAACGGCCGCGCGGGCGCGCAAGGCCGTCAGAACCTGCTTCTCCTGGAGGGCGGCACCCGACCGCGGTCGGGCGCGCACCCGTCGATGCGCTGGCCTCCGTTTCCGGAAGGCTTTCGTCGGTGGATGCAGGGCCGTCCCGCATCGCACGAAGGTGCAAGGAGCAGGATGTGTGCCATTCACCTGAAAGCGCCGAAAATCCATGCTCTGGAGCAAGGGTTGGGCATTTTTTGCGGGGTATGTGGCGAAATGTCGCCATTGGGGGGGTGGCAAACCCGCCGCGGAAGGCGGAATTCCGCCCGTGCGGCCCGTGCGGCCCGGCCGGCGGGGCGACGGACAGCAGGTGTCGGCACTGGCCGAAAGCGGAACGAGGGACAAGACTGAGACGGAGATGGCCTGCTGACCGTGCGCTCACGCACGGTGCCCTGCAATCCAGGATGGAGTAGTTCCCATGAAAGCCGAACACCTGCGTCTTCTCGTCGAGCTCTCCGACCGGCCGACAGCTACTGTGCGTACCCGGCTGATCGCGATCCGCCGCCTCTGCCGGGTTCTCGCCCAGGAACTGGACGTCATTCGCGCCGAGCGCCGCGCGCTGCGCCGCCAGGCCGGCAGGCTGCGGCCCTTCCTGCCGTTCACCAAGCTCGCCGTGGCCGATCTGGAGCGACAGGCCGCCAGCCACCGCTACGACGCCATGAACGACCTGTGCCAGGCACTGGCGAGCTTCGGGCGCCTGTTGGTGCTGGGGCGCAAGGAGATCGCCGGGGCCCTGGGCTTCGATGGCCTTTGCGACCTGCTGAACGTGAATCCGGTCCAGCGCGTCGCGCTCCGTGGTGAGGGGCCTGTCAGGCTGCTGGAGGTTGTCTTCGTCGAGGCCTTGGAGGACAGCGCCGAGCATCAGGGCGAGTCCTGGAAGGACGGCCCGCTGTTCAACGCCTGCCACTACGCCATCGTGGAGTTCATCCGCGCGAACGCCGCCGATGCGCGCCGTGCGCCCGTGGCGTCGCCGCCGAAGCTGCGCCTGGTGAAACGTTAGGGGAACGCGCCCCGGCGAAGGCCGGGGCGGCAGCGTGCGCAGCCCTCTCCCGGGCGGGGAGAGGGCGGGGGGAAGGGGGTCAGGCGGCGCCGGGCGCGTCGAGCATCTGCTGCAGGGCGACGCCGGCGCCTTCCAGGCCTGGGTATTCGGCGGTCACCAGCCAGACCGGCACGCCCTCGAGGTAGTGGCTCATGCAGCCCTTGCTGCACAGGCTCTTGGCGAAGCCGCTGGACTGGAAGAAGGCCGAGAAGCGCGGAATCACCCCGCCGACGATGTACACCCCGCCGCGCGCGCCGAGGGACAGCACACCGTTGCCGGCGACGCGTCCGAGCCAGATGCAGAACAGGCTCAGCACTTCCTCGGCGACCGGATCGCCGGCCAGGGCGGCGCTGCTGATCTCGGCGGGCGAGCTCAGGTGCGGCACCTGGTTGTCCAGGGCGCAGATCGAGCGGTAGAGCCGGACCAGGCCGCTGCCGCTGAGGATGTCCTCGGCGCGCACGTGGCCGAGTTCGGCGAACAGCTGCTGCCACAGGGCCGCCTCGCGCAGGCTGCCGATCGGCAGGTCGACATGCCCGCCTTCGCCCGGCAGCACCCGCCAGCCCCGCTCGCCGTCGGGCAGCAGGGTGCTGACGCCGAGCCCGGTGCCCGGGCCGATCACCAGTGCCGGACGGTCGGCCTCCGCCTCGCCGGGGCAGATCTGGATGCGCTCGTTTTCACGCAGGCTCGTCATGCCCAGCGCCATGGCGGTGAAGTCGTTGATCAGCAGCAGGTTGTCCAGCTGCAGCGCATTGCGGAAGGCCGTGCGGTTGAGGGTCCAGTGGTTGTTGGTGAAGCGGAAGTCCTCGCCGGACACCGGCCCGGCGCAGCCCAGGCACAGGCTGGAGAGGCTGTCCAGCGGCAGGCCGAGGGCGGACAGGTAATCCTCGATGGCCCGCTCCGGGGTGGCGAATTCGGCGGCGGCCAGCGTGCGCACCGACTCGATCCGACCGTTTTTCCAGAGGGCGAAGCGCGCATTGGTGCCCCCGATGTCACCGACCAGTGCCAGTTTCATTGCAGTTCCTCCGGCAACGTGGAGCACGCCATGTGCATGATGGTCAAAGTCGAGCTGGGGGCTGGGACGTAGGTTTCGACAGTCATGGATCGTGTGCTCTTGTTGCTTTGATGAAGTGGTTGAATGGGCGTGCGAGCAGGAGGCGGTGTCGGTCCGTCATGGCTGCGGCGCGGCGAGGGGCCAAGCCCTCGTCGCGCCGCGCCGGATCCGATCCTTGCCGACGCTCGCCGGGGCGCTGGATTCGCCCCGGCGAGGAAGGTCCGCCGGCCTTCGGATCGCCCTCGGGATCGCCGTCCGTTCAGGCCGTCGCGTGCGGGCGGCGTGCGTACCAGCCGAAGTAGGCGATGCCGGCGTAGCAGATGGCCGGAACGGCCAGGGCCAGGGCCAGGGTCGACAGGTCGGCGGCGAACCCGGTGATCGGCGGGATGATGGCGCCACCGACGATCGCGCAGCAGATCAGCCCCGAGCCTTCCGCCGCCCGCTCGCCGAGCCCTTCGGAGGCCAGGGTGAAGATGGTCGGGAACATGATGGAGTTGAACAGGCCGACGGCCAGCAGCGACCAGCCGGCGAGGGTGCCGGTCGACATCGCGGAGAGGGTCAGCAGCACGATGACGGTGGTGGCGGCGAAGGCCAGCAGCTTGCCGGGCGCGAAGCGGCGCATCAGGGCCGCGCCGATGAAGCGGCCCACCATGGCGCCACCCCAGTAGAAGGCCACATGCTTGCCGGCCTCTTCCGCGGCCATGCCCAGGGTCGTCGGGAGCATCAGGTAGTCGGTGAGCAGGCTGCCGATTGCCACTTCGGCGCCGACGTACAGGAAGATGCAGGCGGCACCGAAGGCGAAGCGCGGCTGCTTCAGCAGGTCGAGGGCGGAAAACGGATTGAGGCGCTCGGGCTTGCGGGTGGACTTCAGCGCGTTGCGCTGCAGCCAGACGATGGCGGCGATGAGGCAGATCACCAGGGCGATGCCGGCATAGGTGTTGCTGATCACGCTGGCCTCATGGGCCAGGAAGGCGGTGAGTTCGGCTCCCGACAGCGTGGCCGGGTCCACTTCGTTCAGCGCGCCGAGGATCAGGATGGCGCCGATGTAGGGGGCCACGGTGGTGCCCAGCGAGTTGAAGCCCTGGCCCAGGGTCAGGCGGCTGTGCGCGGTCGAGCCCGGCCCCAGCAGCGACAGCAGGGGGTTGGCCACGACCTGAACGGTGGTGACGCCCACCGCCAGGATGAACAGGGCGCCCAGGAAGGCCGGAAACAGCGTCGACAGGGTCGCCGGTATGAACAGCAGGCAGCCGGCGGCCATGGTCAGCAGGCCGATAACGGCGGCCTTCATGTAGCCGATCCGGGCGATCAGCAGGCCGGCCGGGATGGAGGCGACGAAGTAGGCGAAGAAGAACGCCGACTGCACCAGCATGGCCTCGGTGTAGCTGAGGCTGAACAGGCTTTTCAGCTTGGGAACCAGTACGTCGTTGAGGCTGGTCAGGCCGCCGAAAATGAAGAACAGGGCAAACACGTACAGGCTCAGTTTCTTCGTTTGGGCTGTTGCCAGGCTGCCCGAGTCAGCTCCGCTAAAGGTTGTTTCTACCGTCGTCATCGTGGATTTCCTCTTGTTGTGATTGTTGCTTTCAAGGAGCCTTCTGCCGGGCGCGCAGAACGCAGCCCAAGCAAGGTTTCGAGCCGGGAACGGCATTCCCGGATCAAATTCGGTACGGCTTCCTGCCGCAGGCCGGACCTGCCGTCTTTGACGCGCCAGGCCCGCCAAAGGGATGTCGCGTCCGGTCATGTCGGGGCGCTTGCCTGCCGCTCGGCGGTGCTTCGGGAAGCCTTGCCGGCAGCCTGGGCTTGCGTCTTTCCGGGGGAGCGAGGTCGGGAGGTCGCCGTCTTGCCGCAACGCCGGGTGAGGGTTGCTTCAGGCGGCGATCGCTCAGTCGGCTTTGGCCACCGATCGCGCGACGCGCGAGCTGGCGCCGCGGGAGGAACGGAAGCGGCGCCTTCGGGAGCCTGCAGTGCTGCGCAGGCAAGGTGCCTGAGGGGGGCGGGGCTGGCCACGGCCGGCGGCCCCTGGGTTGATCAACGTAGCGGTAGATGAGCACATGAGACACCTCGCCTGCGGAGGACAGCGCTATCTTTGCGAGGTCAGACCCATCGCACAACAGAGCGTTGCTGCCATCCTGCTTGTTGTTCTTGTCGATTGCCGCTTTAACGTTATCTCGATTTTGGAGCGGCCCCTCGGGATGGAGCGCTGTCCTAACGCAGGCTCGTATCGCTGAGGTAGCGCTACCTTAGTCTCTGGGATTTCGTTTGGCAAGTGGCTCGATTATTTGAGTCTAGCGCTTGGTAAATCGATTCACCAGTGGGCTTTATTGGCATCCAGCTGGCCTGGTTGTCAGGGGATCAGCCTCGCGGTACTGCTGGCGCAGTCGCTACAGGGAGACTCTTTCGAATGACTCCCCAGCCTCCTGCGGCAAGTCGGCGCTGTCCGTGCGTATCCTCTTGTCCCGGCTTCCGGCTGGGAGGATGGGAATGACCATTCGTCTGGAAGATCGGCGGTGTTTTCAGCGGGGCAGGGCCGAGGCGAATCCCGATCGCTCCATGACCTGCCGCTGCCCGCCTGCCGGGGCGTGCAGTTCAGGTAGCGGAAGTCCGGCAGCGCCGGTTTTCAATACACGTGCAGGTAGTTCGCGGCCCGGCCGCGAACAATCCGCAGGGATGGAGTTCGGAAAGACCGCAACGAAGTCCGGTCAATCCTGAACAGGCGTTGTTGGAAGTGACCTTGTTTCGACGCAGAGCCCGCCAGGCTTGTCCCCAGCTTGGACAAGGCCTGCGCTTGTTCCGGCTGCCAGCCGATCAAGCCGGCCTAACATAAAAAGCGTTCGGTTTCCGGAGGGCTCGTTAATTGACTGTTGGCAGCTTGCTGGGATTCCATTGACTTGTTGTGGGCGATATCCGCCAGCATTTCCAGCAGGGCGCTGGCACGGACCTTCTCGTAGTAGGCTTTGTTTCTGAAAAACTTTACTGAAGGGTTATGGTCATCTTCACTGCACAGCTCGTTGGCCGTGTCGCGATAGACATGTGCCAGTTCAAGGCGCCTATAAGCACAGCGTGCAAATCCATCCATTTCAGAGAACTCCAGAGCTTGATGCCTTATTAGGTTGATCGAGCCTGCTCGACTTTAACAGTTAAGTATCGAAATGACGCCAGCTCTTCCCGTAGACGACTTTGGCGACGAACGGTTGTGTCCCGTTTTCGAACTCAAACCAATACTTGTATCTTTTGTAGGGTAAATATTCGGGTTTGTGAAAATTGGGTAAAGGGCGGGATGCCAAGTGTGAAAGCCTTGTTTGGGATCGATGTTCGTCCCGAAGGTTGCAAACTAACTGCATGGGCGGGCCTGAAATATTCAGGCAGTTCCTTGGCGGTGAAACAGCGTCATGGAGGGCTGGCGTCAAGCTTTCGCTGTCGTGGCGTTCGCCATCGCACGAGTGCGGCAGGTCCGTCGGAAGTTACTGAAATGCGCGGAAAGCCTCGTACTTCTAATGCGGGGGTGAATGGCGCACCTCCCTATAGCGGCCTTGCCTGCTGCTCGATGTATTGCCTGAACACCGCAAGAGGAGCGCCGCCGACGCTGCCGGCAAAATAGCTGGGGCTCCGCAAGGCATTGCTGCGGTATGCCGGTGCGACCAACTCAGGGTGTAGCTGCTTCATTCGGCGGCTGGATGCGCCTTTCACGCTGTTCACCCGCTTCGAGAGAGCCACTTTCGGCGGGTATGTCACCCTCAGGTGAACATGGTCGGCCTCCCCAAAGTTTTGTAGTGATCGCCCGAGAACTCGGGAGATGTTCGGCACGCCGGCTGCTGATGGATGATCGCCTGGAGGGCTGCCCCGGTCTGGGGCACCCATGCCGAGCAGGTAGCCGACCGCCTGCCCGAGTTTCGCGACCCGTAC
Organism: Azotobacter chroococcum; assembly: GCF_004339665.1. Lineage (GTDB taxonomy): Bacteria > Pseudomonadota > Gammaproteobacteria > Pseudomonadales > Pseudomonadaceae > Azotobacter > Azotobacter chroococcum. The sequence continues at coordinate 103,031 of NZ_SMMU01000012.1, read as the reverse complement.
GCGCACGCACGCGAGGGGCCGGGGAATCGCCGCCCCCCCCCCTGGTTGCCGCCATGCCGGTGCCGATCACCGCATCACCACCTGCGGCGAGAACGTCATCCACCATTGGCGGAACAACCCCCCCGAGGCGAAGGAGTGACGACGATCGCCAGCGCCAGCGCCAGCGAACGGGGAAAGCAGGGAGGCTCAATCGCGAAACGGGGAACGAACGGGGAAAATCTGCCTGCTGAGAAGCCAAAAACAACAAAGGCCCGCATCGCTGCGAGCCTAAGTCGTTGATTTAATTGGTGCCGGCACCAGGAATCGAACCCGGGACCTACTGATTACAAGTCAGTTGCTCTACCTGCTGAGCTATACCGGCTAGAAAGGGCGGCCATTATAGCCGTTTGGCTTGCCGAGTAAACGCTTGACTTCGGCTATTCCCGGCCTGGCCAGCAATTTGGCCGCGATGCGCCGGTTGTGGCCGCTCAGGTGCGGAAGCGCTCGCGCAGGGCGGTGGCCACCGCGGGATGCACGAACTGGTCGATGTTGCCGCCCAGCGCGGCGATTTCCCGGACCAGGGTGGAGGAGATGTAGGAGTACTTTTCCGAGGGGGTGAGGAACAGGCTTTCCACTTCCGGGGCCAACTGGCGGTTCATGTTGGCCAGCTGGAATTCGTACTCGAAATCGGACACCGCACGCAGGCCGCGCAGCAGCACGTTGGCCTTCTGGTCCCGGGCGAACTGTGCGAGCAGGCTGGAGAAACCCACCACCTCGACGTTGGGCAGGTGACGGGTGACTTCCCGGACCAGCTCGACGCGTTTCTCGAGGGGAAACAGGGGGTTCTTCTTCGGGCTGGCGGCCACGGCGATGATCACCTGGTCGAACAGCTTGGCGGCGCGCTCGACCAGATCACCATGTCCCTTGGTGATGGGGTCGAAGGTTCCCGGGTAGATTACGCGGTTCATCACGGCGTCCTTGGCGGGTTCATGGAGGCCCGGATGGTAGCTCAGCCGTTCCCCGCGGCCAAGCCGGGCTCAGCGCGGGAGAGCCGCCAGCCAGGCGGGGATGCGCCGCTCCAGGTAGAGGCCGGGGCGGTGCGGCGAGCCTTCGACGAAACCGACATGGCCGCCGCCTGGTTGCAACTCGAACTGGATGCTCGCCGACAGCTCGTGCGGCGGCGGCAGACTGTGGGGGAACACGAAGGGGTCGTCGGCGGCCTGGACGATCAGCGTCGGCACGCGGATGGCGGCGAGGAAGTAGCGGCTGGAGGCGCGCCGGTAGTAGTCGCCGGCATCGAGGAAGCCGTGCAGCGGTGCGGTGATGCGCCCGTCGAACTCCCAGAAGGTGCGCAGGCCCTGCAGCGGGCCGAGGCGTTCCAGGGTGGCGAGATGCTCGGCCTGGCCGAGGCGGGCGAACTGGCGCTGCTTGTCCTCCACGTAGAGGCGCATGGCGCGCATGAAGTGCGCCTGGTAGAGCCGCGAGAAGCCCTGGCCGATGCGGTCGGCGCACTGGTCCAGGCGAAACGGCACCGACACCGCCACGGCCGCCTGCAGGGCGCAGTCGGCGCCGCTTTCGCCGAGGTGCTTGAGCAGCACGTTGCCGCCCAGCGAGTAGCCGACCGCATGCAGCGCAGCGTGCGGGCGCAGCCTGCGCAGGTGGGCGATGGCCGCGGCGAGGTCGTCGCTGGCGCCGGAGTGATAGGCCCGCGGCAGCCGGTTGGGCTCGCCGGAGCAGCCGCGCCAGTTCAGCGCCGCGCTGGCCCAGCCACGCTCCGCCAGGGCCCGCTGCAGGCCGAGCACATAGGGCGAGCGGGAGGAGCCGGTCAGGCCGTGCAGCACCAGCACCAGCGGCGCCCGCGGATTGTTCGGGCCGTGCCAGTCGAGGTCGAGGAAGTCGCCGTCGGCCAGCCAGAGGCGCTCGCGGCGGCGCTCCAGCGGCGGCAGCCGGCGGCACAGCGGTCCCCACAGGGTTTGCAGGTGCGGACCGGGCAGCCACCAGGCGGGGCGAAAGGGTACGTCGTTCATCGGCGGAACCCGCAGGTTCGTCCATGACAGCGCCAAGGCGGCTTGGCGCTTCAGCCGGTCCTCTGCCACAGCGCGTAATACACCTGGCCGGCCTGCTTTTCCCGGTGCAGGCGCCAGTTGTCCGGCAGGCCGAGGGCGGAGGGCGGAGCTTCGCTTTCAGTGTAGATCCAGGCGTCGCGGGCCAGCCAGCCACGCTCCTCGAGCAGCCGGCAGGCAGGCGTCAGCAGGTCCTGGTGGAAGGGCGGGTCGAGGAACACCAGGTCGAAGGGGCTCGGCGACTGGTGCTCCAGGTAGCGCAGGGCATCGCCCTGCAGCAGCTGGCCGTTGCCGCAGCGCAGACTGTCGAGGTGGCGGCGCAGGCTGGCGACGGCCTCGCCGTTGAGGTCCAGCGCCAGCGCCTGGCCGGCGCCGCGCGACAGGGCTTCCAGGTAGAGCGCGCCGCTGCCGGCGAAGGGGTCGAGCACCCGGGCACCTTCGACATGGGGCGCCAGCCAGTTGAACAGGGTCTCGCGGACCCGGTCGGGGGTCGGGCGCAGGCCCGGCGCCTCGGGGAAGGCGAAGCGGCGCGAGCGCCATTCGCCGCCGATGATGCGCAGCAGGCCCTGGCCGCCGTGGGGACGGGCGGCCGGGCGGGAAGAGCGGGCGGGCTGGCGCATCAGTGCTCCGGCGTGACGGCGGGGCGCTCGGCGGGCGCGGTCGGCGGCGGCAGCGGTTTCTGCTCGACGGTCGGCCCGGCGCTGACCACGACGAAGCCGTCCGGATCGATATGCCTGGCCATGGCCGTCTTCACCTGCTCGACGGTGAGCGCCTGGACCTGCTGCAGGAAGACCTCCAGGTGGTTCAGCGGCAGGTTGTAGAAGCCGATGGCGCCGAGCTGGCCGACGATGTCGGCGTTGCTCGCGGTGGACAGCGGGAAGCTGCCGATCAGTTCGCGCTTGGCGTCCTTCAGCTCCTTCGCCGTCGGTCCCTCGGCGATGAACGCGCGGACCAGTTGCTGCACCAGCTCCAGGGTGCCCTGGCTGTAGTCGGCGCGGGTCTGCAGGTTGATCATGAAGGGGCCGCGCACCTGCATCGGGGTGAAGCCGGAGTAGATCCCGTAGGTCAGCCCGCGCTTCTCGCGCACCTCCTCCATCAGCCGGGCGCCGAAGCCGCCGCCGCCGAGGATCTGGTTGCCGAGAAAGAGCGCCGCGTAGTCCGGATCGTCGCGGGCGATGCCGAGCTGGGCGAGCATCAGGTGGGTCTGCTGCGAGGGGTATTCGATGTGCTGCAGGCCCGGCTTAGGCGGCGCCGGGGCGGCCGGCTTGGCCAGCGCCGGACCCGCCGGCAGCGCGGCGGAAATGGCCGCGGCCATGGCTTCGGCCTCGCTGCGGGACAGATCGCCGACTAGCGCGATGACCGCGTTGGCGGCGCTGTAGGCGCGGGCGTGGAAGGCCTGCAGCTGCTCGCGGCCGATCGGCGCGATCGATTCGGTGTCACCGTCGCTCGGGTGGGCGTAGGGATGGCTGCCGAACAGCTGGCGGTTGAGTGCGAGGCTGGCCAGCTTGCCGGGGCTCTGCTTGCGCATCTCGAAGCCGGCCAGCATCTGGTTCTTGATCCGCGCTAGGGCGTCGGCCGGGAAGTCCGGGCGGCCGAGCACCTCGCGGAACAGGGCGAGCGCCGGCTCGCGCTTGGCCGGGTCGCTCAGGCTGCGCAGGCTGGCGACGGCCATGTCGCGGTAGGCGCCGTTGCCGAACTGGGCACCGAGGCCCTCGAAGCCCTCGGCGATGGCGGTCGCGTCCTTGCCGGGCACGCCTTCGTTGAGCATGGCGTTGGTCAGCAGGGCCAGGCCGGGGGTGTCGCCGTCCTGGCTGCTGCCGGCGGCGAAGGTCAGGCGCAGGTCGAACATCGGCAGCTGGCGGGCCTCGACGAAGAGCACCCGGGCGCCCTCGGCAGTGCGCCAGTCCTGGATGTTCAGGGCACGATGGACCGGCGGTTCGCCGTTCAGGTTGGCCAGCGACTCCAGCCGGGCCGGGCCGGTGGGTGCTTCGCCAGCGGGGGCGGACGGACGCGGCGGCAGGTTGGCCAGCCAGGCCAGCAGGCCGAGCAGAAGCAGCAGGATCAGGCCGATCAGGCCGTAACTCAGGCGGGTGCGCTCATCAGTCATGGTGGGCCTCCTCGGGCAAAACGTGCGCGACGGTGAGGCGCGAGCGGGTGAAGTAGCGGCGTGCAGCATCCTGGATGTCCTGCGGGGTGACCGACTCCAGGGCGGCCAGCTCCTCGTCGATCAACTGCCAGGACAGGCCCACGGTTTCCAGCTGGCCGATGGTGGTCGCCTGCCGGGCGATGGAGTCGCGCTCGTAGACCAGGCCGGCGATGACCTGGGCGCGCACGCGCTCCAGTTCCTCGGCGGTTGGCGGGGTTTCCTTGAGTTCGTCGAGCAGGCGCCAGAGGCCGGCCTCGACCTCTTCCAGGCTGCGGCCCTTCTGCACGTTGGGCGTGGCGTTGAGAACGAACAGGCTGTCGCCGCGCACGTGGGCGTCGTAACCGGCGCCGGCGCCGGACACCAGCTCCTCGCCGCGCTCCAGGCGGGCCGGGATGCGCGCGCTGTAGCCGCCGTCGAGCAGGCCGGCGATCAGGCGCAGCGCATGGGCCTCGCGGGGATTTTCGGCGGTCGCCAGGCCGGGCACGTTGAAGCCGTACAAAAGGCTCGGCAACTGCACCTTGAGGTTCAGCCGGAGGCGCCGCTCGCCGGGTTCTGCCGGCTCCAGCGGGCGTTTGGCGACCGGCAGCGGGCGGGCCGGAATGGCGCCGAAATAGCGCTCGGCGAGGCCCTTCACCTCGTCGCCGCTGACGTCGCCGACCACCACCAGGACGGCGTTGTTCGGCACGTACCAGGCCTGGTACCAGGCGCGCAGGTCGTCGACGCTCATCCGGTCGAGGTCGGGCATCCAGCCGATGGTCGGGGTACGGTAGCCGCTGGCCGGGTAGGCCATGGCCTTGAAGCGCTCGTAGGCCTGGGCGCTGGGGCGGTCGTCGGTGCGCAGGCGGCGCTCCTCCTTGACCACCTCGATCTCGCGGTCGAACTCTTCCGGCGGCAGGCGCAGGCTGGCCAGGCGGTCGGCCTCCAGCTCGAGGGCCACCGGCAGGCGGTCGCGGGCCAGCACCTGGTAGTAGGCGGTGTAGTCGTCGCCGGTGAAGGCGTTCTCCTCGGCGCCGAGTTCGCGCAGGATCCGCGAGGACTCGCCGGGACCGAGCTTGCGGCTGCCCTTGAACATCATGTGTTCGAGGACGTGGGAAAGGCCGGTCTGGCCGGGCGTCTCGTAGCTGGAGCCGACCTTGTACCAGAGCTGCGAGACCACCACCGGGGCGCGGTGGTCCTCGCGGACGATGACCTTGAGGCCGTTGTCCAGGGTGTATTCGTGGGTCGGTTGGGGAGCGGCGGCCAGCGCCGTCAGCGGCATGCCGAGCAGCAGGGCGGCGGCATGGCGGGCGATCACGTTCATTGATGTCGGACCTGTGGGGCGGCCCGCGAGCTTAGCCCGGCGGGCAGGGAGGTGCTAGGATAACCATCCGTTTCGCCGGCGGCCAACCCCGCCGGTCTCATCGCCCCCCTGAGAAAGCCGTCTGCATGTTTGGTTCAAACGACGACAAGAAGCCGGCCGAGGCCGGAGAGAAGAAAGGCCTGTTCGGCTGGTTCCGCAAGAAGGAACAATCCGCACCGGCGCCCGTCCCCGAGGAAGCTGCTCCGGAAGCCGGCAGCGAACCGTCGCCGGCGGAGGAAGCCGCCGAGGCCGCCCGCCCGGCCGAGCCCGAGCCGCAGCCGGTGGTGGTCGAGGTGCAGGCGCCGGTGGTCGAGGCGCAGCCGGAGACCCCAGCTGTCGCATCGTCCGTGCCCGAGGTCGCCGAGCAGGCGCCTGCCGCACCCGAAGAGGAAGTGGTCTTCTCCAGCCGCTGGCGCGGCGCCGCGCACGGCACGCCGGCTCCCGCCGCGGAAGCGGCGCCGCTGAGCGAGCCCGAGCCGCAGCCGGCGGTCGAGGCCGAGCCGGCCGTCCCGGTCGCCCAGCCCGCCCCGCGGCCGAACAAATCCGGCTTCTTCGCCCGTCTGCGCCAAGGGCTGGCGAAGACCGGCTCGACTCTCGGCGAGGGCATGGCCAGCCTGTTCCTCGGCGAGAAGGCGATCGACGACGAACTCCTGGAGGAGCTGGAAACCCGCCTGCTGCTTGCCGACGTCGGCGTCGAGGCCACCACGGCGATCATCCAGAGCCTGACCCTGCGGGTGGCGCGCAAGGAGCTGGCCGACAGCGAGGCGCTGTACCGCGCGCTGCAGGAGGAGCTGACCGCGCTGCTCAAGCCGGTTGAGCAGCCGCTGGCGCTCGAGTCCGCGCAGCGCCCCTATGTGATCCTGGTGGTCGGCGTCAACGGCGCCGGCAAGACCACCACCATCGGCAAGCTGGCCGCGCGCCTGCAGCAGGATGGCAAGAAGGTCATGCTCGCCGCCGGCGACACCTTCCGCGCCGCCGCCGTCGAGCAGCTGCAGGTGTGGGGCGAGCGCAACCGGATTCCGGTGATCGCCCAGCACACCGGCGCGGATTCCGCCTCGGTGATCTTCGATGCCCTGCAGGCCGCCAAGGCGCGCGGCATGGACGTGCTGATCGCCGATACCGCCGGTCGCCTGCACACCAAGGACAATCTCATGGAGGAGCTGAAGAAGGTCCGCCGGGTGCTCGGCAAGCTGGACGACGCGGCGCCCCACGAGGTGCTGCTGGTGCTGGACGCCGGCACCGGCCAGAACGCCATCAACCAGACCAGGCAGTTCAACCAGGCGGTGGAGGTCACCGGCCTGGCGCTGACCAAGCTGGACGGCACCGCCAAGGGCGGGGTGATCTTCGCCTTGGCCAAGCAGTTCGGCCTGCCGATCCGCTACATCGGCGTCGGCGAGGGCGTCGACGACCTGCGCACCTTCGTCGCCGAGGAGTTCGTCCGCGCGCTGTTCGCGGAGAAGCCGGCGCAATGATCCGCTTCGAACAGGTCGGCAAGCGCTATCCCAACGGCCATGTCGGCCTGCACGAGCTGAGCTTCCGCGTGCGGCACGGTGAGTTCCTGTTCGTCACCGGCCATTCCGGCGCCGGCAAGAGCACCCTGCTGCGCCTGCTGCTGGCCATGGAGCGGCCGACCAGCGGCCGGCTGCTGCTCGCCGGGCAGGATCTGTCGAGCATCACCACCGCGCAGATCCCCTTCCTGCGCCGGCAGATCGGCGTGGTGTTCCAGAATCACCAGCTGCTGTTCGACCGCAGCGTGTTCGACAACGTCGCCCTGCCGCTGAAGATTCTCGGCCTGGGCAGGGACGAGATCGCCCGGCGCACCCTGCTCGCCCTGGAGCGGGTCAGCCTTCACGACAAGGCCGAGCAGTTCCCGGCCGACCTGTCCACCGGCCAGCAGCAGCGGGTCGGCATCGCCCGTGCGGTGGTCCACCAGCCGGCCCTGCTGCTGGCCGACGAGCCGACCGGCAACCTCGACCCGCGCCTGGCCGCGGAGATCATGAAGGTGTTCGAGGACATCAACCGTCTCGGCACCACGGTGCTGATCGCCAGCCACGATCTGGCGCTGATCGCACGCATGCGCCACCGCCTGCTCACCCTGCAGCGCGGGCGGCTGATCGCCGACGGGGAGGCCGCCTGATGAGCGATTCCAACCTGCCCGAGCCGCGGCCGTCCGAACGGGTCGGCGCTCTGCCCAGGGCCGAGGTGAAGAGCGCCGAACCGGATTTCGCCACGCTGCTGGTGGCCTGGCTGGACAGCCACCGCGCCAGCCTGGTCGACAGCCTGCGCCGGCTCGGCCGCCAGCCGGTGGGCAGCTTCCTCACCTGCCTGGCGATGGCCGTCGCCCTCAGCCTGCCCATGGGGCTGTCGCTGCTGCTCGACGACGTCGCGCAGCTCGGCGGCTCCTGGCAGCGCGCCGCGCAGATTTCCCTGTTCACCACGCTGGACGTGGACGATGCGGCGGGCGAGCGCCTGCGGGCGAGGATCGCCGCGCTGCCGGAGGTGGCCGAGGCCGAGTGGATCGGCCGCGAGCAGGGACTGGAGGAGTTCCAGCGCCAGTCCGGACTCGGCGAGGCGCTGCGCGGGCTGCCGGAGAACCCCCTGCCCGGGGTGATCCTGGTCACCCCCCGGCAGATCGACAAGGCCGGTCTCGAAACCCTGCGCGAGCAGCTGGCGGATCTGTCCGGCGTGCAGCTGGCGCAGCTCGACCTGCTCTGGGTCGAGCGCCTCGGCGCGATCCTCGCGCTCGGCGAGCGCTTCGTCTTCGGTCTCACCCTGCTGCTGGTGCTGGCCCTGCTGCTGGTGATCGGCAACACCATCCGCCTGCACATCGAAAACCGCCGCAGCGAGATCGAGGTGATCAAGCTGGTCGGCGGCACCGACGGCTACGTGCGTCGACCCTTCCTCTATATGGGCACGCTGTACGGCGGCGGCGCCGGGCTGCTGGCCTGGCTGGTGCTGGTCTACGGGCTCGGTTGGCTGAACGCGTCGGTGCTGAGCCTGGCCGGGCTCTACGGCAGCGATTTCGCCCTCGGCGGGGTACCGCTGGAGGACGGCCTGTCGCTGCTGCTCGGGGCCATCCTGCTCGGCTATGTCGGTGCCTGGCTGGCCGTGGCGCGGCACCTGAGCGAGCTGGCGCCGCGCTGATCGGCAGGCGCTTCGGCTGGGCTGTAACGGAGCTTTTACGGCGGCTTGCAGTCAGAGTCTCCGATGCTACACTGGCCATTCCCAGTGAGTCGGAGGATTCGCATGACCAATTCCCTGCAACCTGTTTCCGCCTTGGTCCCCGGCGCCAACCTGGAGGCCTACGTGCACGCGGTCAACAGCATCCCGCTGCTGACGCCCGAACAGGAGCGCGAACTGGCCGATCGTCTCTACTACCAGCAGGACCTGGAAGCCGCGCGGCAGATGGTGCTGGCGCACCTGCGCTTCGTCGTCCACATCGCCCGCAGCTACTCCGGTTACGGTCTGGCCCAGGCCGACCTGATCCAGGAAGGCAACGTTGGCCTGATGAAGGCCGTCAAGCGCTTCAACCCGGAAATGGGCGTGCGCCTGGTGTCCTTCGCGGTGCACTGGATTCGCGCCGAGATCCACGAGTTCATCCTGCGCAACTGGCGCATCGTCAAGATCGCCACCACCAAGGCGCAGCGCAAGCTGTTCTTCAACCTGCGCAGCCAGAAGAAGCGCCTGGCCTGGCTGAACAACGACGAGGTCGAGGCCGTGGCCGAGAGCCTGGGCGTCGAGCCGCACGAGGTGCGCGAGATGGAAAGCCGCCTGAGCGGCCAGGACATGGCCTTCGACCCGGCGACCGATGCCGACGATGACAGCGCCTTCCAGGCGCCGGCCCATTACCTCGAGGACCAGCGCTACGACCCGGCGCGCCAGCTGGAGGAGGCCGACTGGAGCGACAGCTCCGCGGCCAACCTGCACGAGGCGCTGGACGGGCTCGACGAGCGCAGCCGCGACATCCTCTACCAGCGCTGGCTGGCCGAGGAGAAGGCCACGCTGCACGACCTGGCGGCCAAGTACAAGGTTTCCGCCGAGCGCATCCGCCAGCTGGAGAAGAGCGCCCTGAACAAGCTCAAGGGCTCGATTCTGGCTTGATCCCTTCGCTCGCAGGGTTTGTACCCGTAGGGTGGGTTAGGCCACAGGCCGTAACCCACCGGCGGCTGCGCAGCTGCCGCCGTCTCAGTTTTCCCCTCTCTCTCAGCGGCCCAGCCGCACCTTGCTGAAATCCTGGCGCCCGAACGGGTTGGCCTGATAGCCCTCGACGGCCTTGCGGACCAGCACGGCGGCGGTGGGGTGGGCCAGCGGCAGCCACAGCGCCTGCTCGCGGATCAGCTTCTGTGCCTCCCGGTACAGCCGGCTGCGCTCTGCCTGGTCGCTGCTGCGCCTGCCCGCGGCGATCAGCTGGTCCAGCCGGGCGTCGCAGTAGCGCGCGAAGTTCAGTCCCGACGCGACCGAGGCGCAGGCGAACTGCGGGGTGAGGAAGTTGTCGGGGTCGCCGTTGTCGCCGGCCCAGCCCATGAACAGCAGGTCATGCTCGCCGGCCTTGGCGCGGCGGATCAGCTCGCCCCACTCGATCACCCGGATCTCTGCCTGAATGCCGACCTTGGCCAGGTCGGCCTGCAGCAGCTGGGCGCCGAGCGCCGGATTGGGGTTGAGCAGGCTGCCGGCTGGGCGTGTCCAGATCGTGGTATTGAAGCCTTCCGCCAGCCCGGCCCTGGCCAGCAGTTCGCGGGCCCGGGCCGGATCGTGGGGATAGCCCGGCAGATCGGCGGCATGGCTCCAGGTAGTCGGCGGATAGGGGCCGTCGGCGGGCTGCGCGCTGCCCTCGAACACCGCCTTCAGGTAGCTCGCTTTGTCGAAGGCGAGGTTGATCGCCTGGCGCACCTCGGGCCTGTCCAGCGGCGGGTGCTGGCTGTTGAGGGCGACGAAGGCGGTCATGAAGGCCGGCGTGGCGACCACCTCGAGGCTCGGGTCGTCCTGCGCCGCGCGCACGTCCTGCGGCTTCGGCGACAGGGCGATCTGGCACTCGCCGCGGCGCAGGCGCTGCAGGCGCACGTTGGCGTCCGGGGTGATGGCCAGGACCAGCCCGTCGACGGCGGGCTTTCCGGCGAAGTAGTCGGGGTTGGCCAGATAGCGCACCAGCGCGTCCTTCTGGTAGCGCTTGAGCACGAAGGGGCCGGTGCCGACCGGCTGGCTGTCGAGCTGCTCCGGGGTGCCGGCGGCCAGCAGCCGGGCGGCGTACTCGGCCGAATAGATGGAGGCGAAGCCCATGCTCAGGGTGGCGAGGAAGGTGGCGTCGGGGCGGGCGAGGGTGAAGCGCACCTGCTGCGGCCCGACCGCCTCGATGCTGCGGATCAGCTCGCCGAGCTGCATCGACTGGGCGTGCGGATAGCCGCTCGGCGCCGTCCTGTGCCAGGGATGGGTCGGATCGAGCATGCGCCGGAAGCTGAACAGCACGTCCTCGGCAGTCAGCGTCCGGCTCGGGGTGAACCAGGGCGTCTGGTGGAAGGCCACGCCTTCGCGCAGCCGGAAGTCGTAGACCAGACCGTCCGTGGACACCTGCCAGCTCTGCGCCAGGCCCGGCTGCAGCTGGCCGCTCTCTGGGTCGAACTCGACCAGACGGTCCATCAGCACGTCGGCGGAGGCGTTGGTGGTGGTCAGCGAGTTGTAGCGCACCACGTCGAACCCCTCCGGGCTGGCCTCGGTGCAGACGACTAGACTGGCGGCCTGGCTCAGCAGCGGGGCGAACAACAGCGGAAGAAGGGCGAGGCGCATGCGGGGCTCCTGAAAGGGGCGGACGGGCGGGTTTTCGGGGAGGAGGGCTATTCTGGAGCAGTTTTCCTGGAAAGTGGCTCACCCGTGGCCGGCTATCCCCGTACGTTTCGGTAAGCGGATTTTGCCTTCATGCCGCATCGGGCGCCGTAGCGAAGCTATCCTTCAACATTTATCAGGGTGCGCGGGAGGGCAACGGACGTGAGCGAAACCTCGAAGCCCAAGGATCTGTTGATGGATCGGGCGCCCCGCCTCGGCGACCGTCTGCTGCCGATCTCCGAGGCGGAACGGCAGGCCCGTGTGCGGCTCGCCGCCTGCTATCGCGTTTTCGACCATCTGGGCTGGACCGAGTCCATCTTCAATCACATCACGCTGCGCGTTCCCGGGCCGGAGACGGTCTTCCTGATCAATCCGTTCGGGCTGCACTACAACGAAGTGACGGCTTCGAATCTTGTCGCCGTCGACCTCGAAGGCCGACCTGTCCGGCCAGCCGGGCATCCGGTCAACCTGGCCGGCTTCGTGATCCATGGCGCCATTCACGGCCATATCCAGGCCGCCCATTGCGTCATGCACACGCACTCGATCACCGGCAGCGCGGTCGCCTGCCTGGAGGACGGGCTGTCCCATGATTCGTTCTATGGGGCGCAGCTGCATGGTCAGGTCGCCTATCACGACTTCGAAGGCGTGACGGTGAACCTCGAGGAGCGGGAGCGGATGCTCGCGAGCATTGGCGACCGGCGCGTGGTCATCCTGCGCAACCATGGCTTGCTGACCTGGGGCGAGACGCTCGAGGAGGCATTCCTGTGGTTGTGGCTGCTGCAACGCGCCTGCGACATCCAGATCGCCGCCGCCTCTGTCGGGCGCATGACGCGCCTGCCGGCGGATGTGCTGGCCCGGACTCGTCTCCAGGCAGGCGCCCGGCAGCCAGAGCTGTGCAAGGCGGTGTTCGATGCCTGGGTGCGGAAGGTCGACGCGCTGGATGCTTCCTATCGGGACTGAAGGCTCCACGAGAGGGGGGAGGGGCGGATTTATTTGTGTTCTGCCGGTGGCCGGGATGCCGGGGCGAGCCGGGCATCGACGGCATGAGCACAGGATGGCGCGAAGGCCCGCCGGCGGCCGCCCGAAGCCTTGCGATTCTTGCCCAATGGGAGGCTTTCTGATATAAAGCAGCGCTCTTTTCTAGGGGCCCGCTTCCTGCGTTGGCAGTGACAGCCGGTCAGACCCCGATGAATCGTGGCGCAACTGGCGTGCGGAAGCCTTTCGCACGAATCGCCGGGCGCCGAATGACTGAAAGATAAGCGGCCAACCCATGCCGGGTTGGGCATGTGGTTTTTGAGGGCTGAGGCATGTCGAGAGTCTGTCAAGTGACCGGTAAGGGTCCGGTTACCGGGAACAACATTTCCCACGCGAACAACAAAACCCGCCGTCGTTTCCTGCCGAACCTGCAGCATCACCGCTTCTGGGTCGAGTCCGAGAAGCGTTTCGTGCGTCTGCGCGTTTCCGCCAAGGGCATGCGCATCATCGACAAGCGCGGTATCGACGTCGTACTGTCCGAGCTGCGCGCTCGCGGCGAAAAGGTTTGAGGAGATAGTCATGCGTGATCTGATCCGTTTGGTGTCCAGCGCCGGTACCGGCCACTTCTACACCACCGACAAGAACAAGCGCACCACCCCCGACAAGATCGAGATCAAGAAGTACGATCCTGTCGTGCGCAAGCACGTGATCTACAAGGAAGCCAAGATCAAGTGATTGATCCGGCTGCCTGACGAAGAAGCCCGCCTTTTGGCGGGCTTCTTCGTTTTCGGGCCGCGCGCCCGTATTGAAAGCCCCGGGGGCGGGGGGTAGGGTGTTTCGATCGCTTCAGTGACGAGAGGATGCCCCCATGACCACCCCGACGCGCACCGACTGGGAAGAACGTGCCCGCAGCCTGACCCTCGAGGGCCGCGCCTTCGTCGACGGCCACTACCTGGCGGCCGTCGACGGCGCGACCTTCGACTGCCTGAGTCCGATCGACGGACGCCTGCTGGCGCAGGTGGCCAGTTGCGACGTGGCCGATGCCGAGCTGGCGGTGGCGGCGGCGCGGCGCAGCTTCGAGGGCGGCCGCTGGTCGCGCCTGGCGCCGGCCAAGCGCAAGGCGGTGATGATCCGCCTGGCCGAGCTGCTGGAAATCCACCGCGAGGAGCTGGCCCTGCTGGAAACCCTGGACATGGGCAAGCCGATCACGGACGCGCTGAGGATCGACGTGCCGGCGGCGGCGCGTGCGCTGCGCTGGAGCGGCGAGGCGATCGACAAGCTCTACGGCGAGGTGGCCGCGACCCCCGACGACGAGCTGGGGCTGGTCACCCGCGAGCCGATCGGCGTGGTGGCGGCCATAGTGCCGTGGAACTTTCCGCTGCTGATGGCCTGCTGGAAGCTCGGGCCGGCGCTGGCCAGCGGCAACTCGGTGATCCTCAAGCCCTCGGAGAAGTCGCCCTTGACCGCCATCCGCCTCGCCCAGCTGGCGCTCGAGGCGGGCATCCCGCCCGGCGTGCTCAACGTGCTGCCGGGCTACGGCCACACGGTCGGCAAGGCGCTGGCGCTGCACATGGACGTCGACTGCCTGGTGTTCACCGGCTCGACCCGGGTCGCCAGGCAGCTGATGGTCTACGCCGGCGAGTCGAACATGAAGCGCGTCTGGCTGGAGGCCGGCGGCAAGAGCCCGAACATCGTCTTCGCCGACGCGCCGGACCTCAGGGCCGCGGCCGAGGCCGCGGCGGGCGCCATCGCCTTCAACCAGGGCGAGGTGTGCACCGCCGGCTCGCGCCTGTTGGTCGAGCGCTCGATCAAGGATGAGTTCCTGCCGCTGCTGCTGGAGGCGCTCAAGGCCTGGCGGCCCGGCCATCCGCTGGACCCGGCGACCAACGTCGGCGCCCTGGTGGACCGCCAGCAGCTGGACACCGTGCTCGGCTACATCGAGGCCGGGCTGGGCGAGGGCGCCAGCCTGCTGGCCGGCGGCCGGCGCGTCCTCGAGGAGACCGGCGGCACCTACGTCGAGCCGACGGTGTTCGACGGGGTGAGCAACGCCATGAAGATCGCCCGCGAGGAGATCTTCGGCCCGGTGCTCTCGGTGATCGCCTTCGACACTCCCGAGGAGGCCGTGCAGATCGCCAACGACACCAGCTACGGCCTGGCCGCGGCAATCTGGACCCGCGACCTGTCCAAGGCCCACCGCACCGCCCGGGCGCTGCGCGCCGGCAGCGTGTGGGTCAACCAGTATGATGGCGGCGACATGACCGCGCCGTTCGGCGGCTTCAAGCAGTCCGGCAACGGCCGCGACAAGTCGCTGCATGCCTTCGACAAGTACACCGAGCTGAAGGCCACCTGGATCAAGCTGTGACGGCGCCTCCCTGACATGGCCCGCCCGGAACGCCTGCCGGCTCCGCTGGCGGCGTCCATGCCCTGGGCCAGTTATTTCGCCGTCTGTGCCGCGGTGATCAGTGTCGGGCTGGCCCTCGGGCTGAGTCTGCCGCTGGTTTCCCTGCGCCTGGAAGGCTGGGGCCATGGACCCTTCGCCATTGGCGTGATGGCGGCGATGCCGGGCATCGGCGTGCTGCTCGGCGCGTCTCTGGCCGGAGGCCTGGCGACAGCCTGCGGGGCGGCGCGGCTGATGCGCCTGAGCCTGCTGGTCGGGGCGCTGTCGGTGGCGCTGCTGGCCCTGCTGCCGAGCTACCTGCTGTGGCTGGCGCTGCGCCTGTGGCTCGGCGTGACCCTGACCCTGGTGTTCATCCTCGGCGAGAGCTGGATCAACCAGCTGGCCGTGGAGGCCTGGCGCGGCCGGCTGGTGGCGCTGTATGGCACCGGCTATGCGCTGAGCCAGCTGTCCGGCCCGCTGCTGCTGAGCTGGCTGGGAACCGCCGGAGATGCCGGCTTCTGGAGCGCGGTGCTGCTCATACTCGGCGGCGCGCTGCTTCTGCTCGGCGCGCGCGGTGCGCCGCGGATGGATGCCCGCCCGGGCGTCGGGCGCGGTCTGCGTGGATTCTGCCGGCACCTGCCGACGGTGGCCTGGGCGGTGGTGCTGTTCGCCGCCTTCGAGACGATGATCCTCACCCTGCTGCCGGTCTACGGTCTGCGCCAGGGGCTGGACCAGGCGACCGCACTGCGCATGGCCGGCGCGGTGGTGATCGGCGATGCGCTGCTGCAGCTGCCGCTCGGCTGGCTCGCCGACCGGGTGCCGCGCCGGGCCCTGTTCCGCACCTGCGGCCTGGTCCTGCTGCTGGTCAGCCTGGCGATTCCGGCGCTGCTGCAGAGCGCCTTCATCTGGGGGCTGCTGATCCTGTTCGGCGCCAGCGCGGGCGGTCTGTTCACCCTGGCCTTGATCCTTGTCGGCGAGCGCTTCCGCGATGCGGCGCTGGTCCGCGCCAACGCCCATGTGGCCCAGCTGTGGGGTATCGGCTGCCTGCTCGGACCGCTGGCCACCGGCGCGGCCAGCCAGTGGCTGAGCGGGCATGCGCTGCCGCTGCTGATGGCTGCCGGCGCGGCCGGCTTTCTCCTGCTGGAACTGCGCCGCACGGCTGCCGGCGAGGCCGCCTAGAGCCGTTTCACTGTACGCGGGCTCAAGGAATGCCCGGCCTCAGGCATGGGAAAGGGGCTGGGGGAGAGGGAGCTGAAGGCCGCGCGCCCAAAGATCGCTGCAGTCAGAGCAGGTTCTCCAGGCCGATCAGCTCCGCCAGCCAGGCGTGGAAATGCCGCCAGAAACTGCCGGGCTCCTGTTCCAGCTCGTGGCGTCGACCGTTGTCCTCGGCGATCCAGACCAGCCGCCGACGCCCGTCGCGCTCGACCAGGCGCACCTCGTAGCTGATCGTCGGCCGCATCCCCGCCAGGGCCAGTTCGCGCATCCGTTCGGCCAGCACCGGGCTGTCCACCAGCACGCCGACCTCGGTGTTCCACAGCAGCGAGCGCGGGTCGAAATTGAGCGAGCCGATGAATACCTTGCGCCGGTCGAGAATGGCTGCCTTGCTGTGCAGGGCCGAGGCCGAGGTGCCGCTCCAGCTGTAGCGCGAGCCTCTGCCGTCGCCCTGCCGGCGCAGCTCGAACAGGCGCACGCCATGTTCCAGCAGCGGCTTGCGGTAGGGCGCATAGCCGCCGTGCACGATGGGCACGTCGGTGGCCTCCAGCGCGTTGGTCAGCAGGCTGACGCGCACGCCGCCGTCGGCCAGGCCGGTCAGATAGACGAGACCGTTGGCCGTGGGCACCAGGTAGGCGGAGATCAGGATCAACTCGCGGGAGACCTGCTGCAACTCGGGGGCCAGTTGCGTGCCGAGCAGCAGATGCGGCTCGGGGACTCCCTGGCTAAGCACCTTGGCGGGGGCATCCCAGAGCGCCACGCTGTGGGCCCAGGTCAGCCGTTCCAGCCAGTTCCGCAGGCGCGGCTCGCGCCGGTAGGCGGTCAGGGCGCCGTGCAGGTCCGGCTGCTCGACGGTGGCGCGGGCCAGCGAGCGCTGCAGTCGGGCGCGTAGCCGCGCCAGCGCCCGGGTCGAGGGCGGGCGGTACAGGAACTGCTGGATGGGCACGCTCAGGGCGCTGTTCCAGTACTGGTCGAAGCCATGCGCCAGATGCTCGGCGACCGGACCGGCGCCGAGCAGGTCGATGTCGGCGAAATTCAGCTGCGGCTTGGCGTCGAAGTATTCGTCGCCGAGGTTGCGGCCACCGACGATGGCCACGCTGCTGTCGGCCACCCAGAGCTTGTTGTGCATGCGCCGGTGCTGCCGGGCCAGGTGCAGCAGGCGGCCGAGAGTTCGGGTGACGCCGTGGCTGCGGCCGAGATGCAGCGGACTGAACAGGCGGATCTGGATGTTCGGGTGGGCGGTCAGCACGGCGATCTGGCGGTCGCGGCCGTCGCTGGTGGTGTCGTCGAGCAGGAGGCGGATGCGCACGCCGCGGTCGGCGGCCTGCAGCAGCTCCATGGCGAGCAGCCGTGTGCTGAGGCCATCGTGGGCGATGTAGTACTGCAGGTCGAGGCTGCGCTGGGCGTGGCGGAGCAGTTCGGCGCGGACGGCGAAGGCCTCGTTGCCGTCGCTCAGCAGACGGAAGCCGGATTGCCCGGCCGGATGACGCCCGGCCGCGGCCTGCACGGTCGCGCCGAGCCAGGTGCCCTGGGCCGGCAAGGCTGCGCTGGGCTGCCGCGGAACCTGGCCGATGCAACTGGTCAGGCAGAGCAGGGCCAGCAGGACGAGGATGCGCACATCGATCCTCCGGAAAAACGCCGATCGCTGCGTGTCAGCATAGCTCCCTGAGCCGCTGCCACAGCATGCCCAGGGCCAGCAGCGGTGCGCGCAGGCGCGGGCCGCCGGGGAAGCGGCGGTGCGGCACCCGGGCGAACAGGTCGAAGCCGCCGCCCTGCTGCCCGGCGATGGCCTCGGCGAGCAGCCGGCCAGCCAGGTGGGTGGCGTTCAGCCCGTGGCCGGAATAGCCCTGGGCGTAGTAGACGTTGGTCTGCCCGGGCAGCCGGCCGATCTGCGGCAGGCGGTTGGCGCCGATGCCGATCATCCCGCCCCACTGGTAGTCGATCCGTACCCCGGCCAGCTGCGGGAACACCTTGAGCATCTTCGGCCGCATGTAGCCGGCGATGTCCCGCGGGTCGCGCCCGGAATAGTGACAGGCACCGCCGAACAGCAGGCGGCGGTCGGCGGACAGGCGGAAGTAGTCGAGCACCACGCGCTGGTCGCAGACCGCCAGGTTCTGCGGCAGCAGCTCGGCAGCCAGGGCGGGGGAGAGCGGTTCGGTGGCGATGATATAGCTGCCGGCCGCCAGCACCTTGCCGGCCAGCGCCGGTTCGAGGTCGCCGAGATGGGCGTTGCCGGCGAGCACCAGGCTGGCGGCGCGGACCCGGCCGCGGGTGGTGTGCACGCAGACTTCGCGGCCATGGTCGATCTTCGTCACCGCCGAGCGCTCGAACAGCCGCACGCCGAGCGCCTGCGCCGCGGCGGCCTCGCCGAGCAGCAGCCTGAGCGGATGCAGATGGCCCGAGCCCATGTCCAGCAGGCCGCCGCAGTAGCGTTCGGAGCCGATCACCTCGTGCATCTGCCTGGCCTCCAGCAGGCGCAGCTCGTGGCGGTAGCCGAGCGCCTGCAGCTCGGCGCACTCCGCCTGCAGGTGCGCGACATGCCGCGCCCGGGTGGCCAGGTCGCAGTAGCCCCAGATCAGGTCGCAGTCGATGGCGTGGCGCTCGATCCGCTGGCGGACGATCTCCACCGCCTCCAGCCCCATCAGTTTCAGGGCGCGCACGCCGTCCGCGCCGAGCAGCGGGCGGAAGCGTTCCAGATCGTGGCCGAGGCCGCGGATCAGTTGCCCGCCGTTGCGCCCGCTGGCCCCCCAGCCGAGCACCCGCGCCTCCAGCAGGACCACCGAGAGGCCGCGCTCGGCCAGTTCGAGGGCGGCGTTGAGCCCGCTGAAGCCGCCGCCGACCACGCACACGTCGGCGCGCAGCTCGCCCTCCAGAGCCGGAAACGCCGGCAGCGGGCCGGCCGTGGCGGCGTAGTAGGACGGTGCGTGGTTGTCCGCAGGGGCGGGCGAGCCCGCTGGCGATGCGTTCATCGGCGACTCCTCATTCCGGCACTGGCAGTTCGAGGCTTTCCTTGACCTCTTCCATGACGATATAGCTCTTCGACTCGCGCACATGGGGCAGCCTGAGCAGGATGTCGCCGAGCAGCTTGCGGTAGGAGGCCATCTCCGAGATGCGTGCCTTGAGCAGGTAGTCGAAATCGCCGGAGACCAGATGGCATTCCAGCACCTGCGGCAGCTTCAGCACCGCCCGGCGGAACTCCTCGAAGATGTCGCCGGACTTGTAGGCCAGGCTGATCTCGACGAACACCAGCAGGCCGGCGCCCAGGTACTGCGGGTTGAGCCGCGCCGCATAGCCGAGGATGAAGCCCTCGCGCTCCAGGCGGCGGACCCGCTCGGTGCAGGGCGTGGTGGACAGGCCGACCCGCTCGCCCAGCTCGGTGAGCGAGATACGTCCCTCCTGCTGCAGGATACGCAGGATGTGGCGGTCGATGCGGTCCAGTTCGCGGCGGCTCTGGTGCTGGGTTCTCACATGGATTTCTCCGGGCGAAGGTGACCGTTTCCGGAAAATCACCTGAATATAGACGTTCAAATAGTGTAAGCCACTGGCTTGGGCTTCTTATACTGGAGACATTCAAGGTTTGCAGCTCGCAGGGGGAAACCGTCATGCGCGTACTGGTACTGGGCAGCGGAGTGATCGGCACCACCACGGCCTACTATCTGGCCCGGGCCGGTTTCGAGGTGACGGTGGTCGACCGCGCCGAGGGGCCGGCGATGGAAACCAGCTTCGCCAACGCCGGCCAGGTGTCGCCCGGCTACGCCTCGCCCTGGGCGGCGCCCGGCGTGCCGCTCAAGGCCCTCAAGTGGCTGCTGCAGCGCCACGCGCCGCTGGCCATCAAGCCGACCGCCGATCCCCGCCAGTACCTCTGGCTGGCGCAGATGCTGCGCAACTGCACTGCCGCGCGCTATGCGGTTAACAAGGAGCGCATGGTGCGTCTCTCCGAGTACAGCCGCGACTGCCTCGACGAGCTGCGCGCCGAGACCGGCCTCGACTACGAGGGCCGCCAGCTGGGCACCACCCAGCTGTTCCGCACCCAGCAGCAGCTGGACGCCGCGGCCCAGGACATCGCCGTGCTGGAGCGCTCCGGGGTGCCCTACGAACTGCTCGACCGCGCCGGCATCGCCCGCGTCGAGCCGGCCCTGGCCGGCGTCGCCGACCGGCTCGCCGGCGCCCTGCGCCTGCCCAACGACCAGACCGGCGACTGCCAGCTGTTCACCAGCCGCCTGGCGGAGCTGGCCGCCGGGCTCGGCGTGGAGTTCCGCTTCGGCCGGCACATCGAGGGTCTGGAAAGCGACGGCGAGCGCATCCGCGGCGTGCGCATCGACGGCCGGCTGGAAGCCGCCGACCACTACGTGCTGGCTCTCGGCAGCCATTCGCCGCAGCTGCTCGCGCCGCTGGGCATCCGCGCGCCGATCTATCCGCTCAAGGGCTACTCGCTGACCATTCCCATCGTCGATCCGGCTCTGGCGCCGACCTCGACCATCCTCGACGAGACCTACAAGGTCGCCATCACCCGCTTCGATCAGCGCATCCGCGTCGGCGGCATGGCCGAACTGGCCGGCTTCGACCTGTCGCTCGATCCGCGCCGGCGCGAAACCCTCGAGCTGGTGGTGGGCGACCTCTATCCCCGCGGTGGCGACCTGGCCCGCGCCGAGTTCTGGACCGGCCTGCGCCCGGCCACCCCGGACGGCACGCCGATCGTGGGGGCGACCCGCTACCGCAACCTGTTCCTCAACACCGGGCACGGTACACTGGGCTGGACCATGGCCTGCGGCTCCGGCCGCCTGCTGGCCGACCTGCTGGCACGCAAGCGCCCGCAGATCAGCGCCGCAGGCCTCGACATTTCCCGCTACGGCAACTCCCAGGAGAACTCCACCCATGTCCATCCGGCGCCTGCGAACTGAAGCGCGCTACAGCGAAATCGTCGTCCACAACGGCACTGTCTACCTGGCCGGGCAACTGGCGGACGACTACGGCGGCGGCATCGAGGAGCAGACCCGGCAGACCCTGGCCAACGTCGACCGGCTGCTCGCCGAGGCCAGCAGCGACAGGTCGCGGCTGCTTTCGGTGACCATCTACCTGAAGGACATGGCCGCCGACTACGCCGGCCTCAACGCGGTGTGGGACGCCTGGCTGCCGGCCGGCTGCGCGCCGGCGCGGGCCTGCGTCGAGGCGCGGCTGTACAGCGATGACGCCCGGGTGGAGATGACGGTCGTCGCCGCGCTGCCCTGAGGCTTACCCTTACCCCTTCGAGAGCAACATCCCATGCGCCCCGCCCGTGCCCTGATCGATCTTGCCGCCCTGCGCCACAACTACCGGCTGGCCCGCGAACTGGGCGGCGCCCGCGCCCTGGCGGTGGTCAAGGCCGATGCCTACGGGCATGGCGCGGTGCGCTGCGCCCAGGCTCTGGAAGGCGAGGCCGACGGTTTCGCGGTGGCCTGCATCGAGGAGGCGCTGGAGCTGCGCGAGGCCGGCATCCGCGCGCCGATCCTGCTGCTGGAAGGCTTTTTCGAGGCGGACGAACTGGAGCCGATCCAGCGCCACGACCTGTGGTGCGTGGTGCATTCGTCCTGGCAGCTGGACATCATCGAGCGTACCGCCCTGGCGCGGCCCTTGACCTGCTGGCTGAAGCTCGACTCCGGCATGCACCGGGTCGGCTTCGCGCCGGACGACTACCGGGCGGCCCATGCGCGCCTCGCGGCCTGCGGCAAGGTGACGAGGATCGTCGCCATGAGCCATTTCGCCCGTGCCGACGAACTGGACAGCCCGCGGGTCGCCGAGCAACTGGCGCAGTTCGCGGCGGCGACGGAGGGCTTCGACGGGGAATACAGCCTGCGCAACTCGCCGGCGCTGCTCGGCTGGCCGCAGCTGTTCCGTCGCGGCCATGAGGGCGAATGGCTGCGACCGGGGATCATGCTCTACGGCGCCACGCCCTTCGAGCACTACCAGGCGCAGGCGGCGCGGCTGCGCCCGGTGATGACCCTGGAGTCGAAGATCATCAGCGTGCGCGAGCTGCCGGCCGGCGAGCCGGTGGGCTACGGCGCGCGCTTCGTCAGCCCGCGGCCGACCCGCGTCGGAGTAGTCGCCATGGGCTATGCCGACGGCTACCCGCGCCATGCGCCGGACGGCACGCCGCTGGCCGTCGACGGCCGGCCGGCGCGGCTGATCGGCCGGGTGTCGATGGACATGCTCACCGTGGACCTCACCGACCTGCCCCGGGCCGGCCTCGGCAGCCGGGTCGAGCTGTGGGGCGCCCAGGTGCCGGCCAGCACGGTGGCGGCGGCGGCCGGCACCATCGCCTACCAGCTGTTCTGCAACGTGCGGCGGGTCGCCCGCGCGTGGCACGACTGAATGGAATTTGCGGCGGAGCGTTGTAAATACTGAACGCCGTTGCCATCATTAACTTCACTTGTTCAGGCCCCGAGAGGAGTCCCGTCTTGGACGTCGGCATTCGACTGCAATCCATACGCAAGCTCAAAGGCCTCTCCCAGCGTGAACTCGCCAAGCGTGCGGGCGTCACCAACAGCACCATCTCGATGATCGAGAAGAACAGCGTCAGCCCCTCGATCAGCTCCCTGAAGAAGGTTCTCGGCGGCATTCCCATGTCGCTGATGGAGTTCTTCTCCCTCGACTTCGAGGCGGAAACCTGCGCCCCGGTGGTCTACCGTGCCGCCGAGCAGGTCGAGCTGTCGCGCGGACCGCTAAGCATGCGCCTGGTCGGCAAGGACCATCCCGACCGGGCGCTGGCCTTCCTCTCGGTGACCTATCCGCCGGGGGCCGACAGCGGCGAGACGCTGCTGGTCCGCGACGGCGAGGAGGCCGGCATCCTCGTCGAAGGGCGCCTGGAACTGCAGGTCGGCGAGCAGCGCTACCTCCTCGAGAGCGGCGATGGCTACTACCTGGTCGCCGGCCAGCCGCACCGCTTCTGCAATCCCTTCGCGGCGCCGGCGCGACTGCTCAGCGCCGCCACGCCGGCGCATTGCTGAGCGGCGCGCTGGGTCGCCGGGCCGCAGGCCCGCCTTGTGTCGACTTGTTTCGGCCTGCCTTTCATAAGGTTATACTGCCGCCCGCTCGCGAAAACCCGTGGCCGCGGGCGCACGTAACCAGCCACGATGAGGGGGGTAAGGGTGAATCTGATCAAGATGTTGGCGGCCCCGGTCGCCGTGCTGTCCCTGTGGGCGGCGAGTGTCCAGGCCGCGACCGACGCGGAAATCGCCGAGCGTCTCAAGCCGGTCGGCGAGGTCTGCGTGGCCGGTCAGGAATGCAAGGGCGTCGCTACCGCGGCTGCCGGCGCCGCCGGCGGTGGTGCGCGCAGCGGCGACGACATCGTCGCCAAGTACTGCAACGCCTGCCACGGCACCGGCCTGCTGAACGCGCCGAAGGTCGGCGACGGCGCCGCCTGGACGGCCCGCGCCGATGCCAAGGGCGGTCTCGACGGCCTGCTCAAGTCGGCGATCGCCGGCCTCAACGCCATGCCGCCGAAAGGCACCTGCGCCGACTGCTCGGACGACGAGCTGAAGGCCGCCATCGGCAAGATGTCCGGTCTCTGATCGCGACCTGGTCGAGGACGAAGCCGCCTGCGGGCGGCTTCGTCGTTTCTGCTCACTCCAGAAAGCTGACCTGGCCGCCCGCCAGCGAGGCGATGCGCGCCAGGGATTCGACCCGGTAGCCCTGCTCCTCCAGCGCCCCGCGCCCGCTCTGGAAGGACTTCTCGATGACGATGCCGATCCCGACCAGTTGCGCCCCCGCCTGGCGGACGATGGCGGCCAGCCCCAGCGCGGCCTGCCCGTTGGCCAGGAAGTCGTCGACGATCAGCACCCGCTCGCCGGCCGCCAGATGGCTGGCGGACACGGCCACGGTGCTCTCCACCTGCTTGGTGAAGGAGTAGACCCGGGCGGTCAGCAGGTTGTCGGTCAAAGTCAGCGAGCGGTGCTTGCGGGCGAACACCAGCGGCACGCCCAGCTCCAGCGCGGTCATCAGCGCCGGGGCGATGCCCGACGCCTCCAGGGTGAGCACCTTGTCGATGCCCTGGCCGCCAAAGCGCCGGGCGAACTCCCGGCCGATCGCCTGCATCAGCGGCGGATCGACCTGATGGTTGAGGAAGGCATCCACCTTCAGGACCTGCTCGGAGAGCACGCTGCCGTGCTCGCGGATTTTCTGCTTCAACTGCTCCATGACACTGCCTCGAATGAGCCGCAAGCCGCCTGATGGACCCGCGGGAACGCCGATCGACGCACAGTACAGGGCGACGTGGGTGGGCGAAAGAGCAGACAAAAAGAGGCCGGCGGTGGAACGAGCCACCGCCGGCCAGCGTCGTTTCCGGGCGGCGGGCGCCCGGGGGCATGAGCGTCAGACCACGGGGGCCGGCTCCAGGGTCACGCCGACCAGGCCGATGCTAGCAGCATCGCCATCGCCGTCGATGATCTGCCCGTTGAAGGCGAGATCGATCGCCTGGCCGACCGCGCCAACCTCGACGTCGCCGATGGCGAAAGCGTCCTTGCTGCCCACGGCCTCGGCGTTGCCGATCTCCAGGCGGTTGAAGCCGTCGGCGGTGCTGACGAAGACCTGGTCGCGCAGATGGGCCTGGTTGGCGTTGGCGCCTTCCAGGTTGAGCACGATCACGTCGTTCTCTCCCCAGACGACGAAGCCGCTGTCATCTATCCCGTCGTGTTTCAGGTAGGTCTTGGTGTTGTTTTCCGGGTCCTGGGTGTTGGTGATCACCGTGACGGCTATGATCTCGTCGGGGGTGCCGGTCGTCAGATCCGCCGCGATGTCGTTGCCGCCGATCCCGCGACCCTCCTCGGTATCGATCGCCGTGATCCGCACATCCACCGGTCGACTGGATTGGGTCTGCATGATGGTGAAGCCGACATTGTTGGCGTCATAGTGCGTTGCGGTCGGGATGGTGTTGATATCGCTGCCGCCCTGGTTGGCCGAAATCCCCAGATCGACGAAGTCCAGGCGCAGGAATTCTGCCGGTGTATCGCTGGTGGCCGCGTTGATCCACTGGTTGTTGGCCGCCAGGTCGTCCGAGTCGTTGTTCACCGTGGTCTCGTTCGGGATACCGCCAGTGACCAGCAGATCCTTGGCGGGAAACTCGTCGCCGCCCACGCCCAGCCAACTGAACTTGCCCGCCTTGGCCGTGGCGAAGTTGTCGAAGTCGAACGAGCCATCATCGATCCTGGCGAACATCTCGATGGTGTACTGGCCGCTGGTGCTGTCCATCGTCATGGTGAACACCGTTGTCGCCCCGGCGGAGGCGGTGAGCTGGTGGGTGCCGAAGCCACTGAGGGTGATCGCCACGTTGTTGGAGGTGAGGGCGTCGCCGGCCGTATCCCGCAGCAGGGCCCCATTCGCCAGTGTCTGGTCGTTCATGCCGGTGAACACCAGGCTGCCCTTGCCGTCCGAGCCGAAGTTGGCGGCAAAGCTCGCCGGCGAGCCGTCATCCAGGGCGAAGGTTTCGGACTTGCCCGCGGCGTTGACGATGCTGCCCGCCACCGGCGAGAGGGGGAGCGGCCCGTCGTCGTCGAAGCCGAACACCGAGTTTTCGTCGTCGGCGAGCAGGATGGTGTCGGAAGCGACGACGGTGTCGCCCTCGGCATCGCTGCGGGTGACCTGGTACTGCAGCTCCAGCGCGCCGGAGGGAAGCAGCAGCGCCACGGCCTCGTCGAACAGGGTGTCGTTGCCGTTGTCGAGGGCCTCGAACAGGGTGGTGCGCAGCTGCAGTTCGCCGCCGCCGATGTCGACGATGGCGATGGTGAACACCGTGTGGCCATCGGTGTCCTTGCCGCTCAACTGGGTGGCGCTGTCGGCGAACAGGGTGATGGCGCCGCCGTG
>NZ_SMMU01000012.1:0-77193 GCF_004339665.1 Azotobacter chroococcum | reverse complement strand
CGATGGCGATGGTGAACACCGTGTGGCCATCGGTGTCCTTGCCGCTCAACTGGGTGGCGCTGTCGGCGAACAGGGTGATGGCGCCGCCGTGGGTGGCGGTCAAGCTGGTGGCCAGGCCGCCGGCCGGCACGCCGACGAGGGTCAGCGACGGGGTGAGGGTGCCGGCGCCGTCCGTGCCGTAGCTGCCGCTGGAGCTGAACAGGGCGGCCAGGCCACCGCTGACGGCGGTGGTGACCTGGGCGAGGTGGCCGTTGTCGTCGTTGACGTAGCTGTCGGCGGTTTCGCCGGTGGCGTAGTGGTCGCTGTCGCCGGTGGTCTCGTCGAGCTCAATGGCCAGCGTCGTGGTGCCGGCCGTCACGGTCTGCCACGGCCCGTCGTCCTCGAAGTTGATATGGCTGCCGATATCGGCCTGCTCGCCCACCTGGCCGCCGAGGCGGATGTCGCCGAGGTCGAAGGTGTCGTTGGCCTGGCCGCCGGAGCTGACGTTCTGCACGCTGAAGCGATCGAGCTTGCCAGTGTCGTCGCCGTCGACGATGCCGACGTGGAACTCGACGCGATAGTGCACCAGCAGACCCTGGATGACCACGCCGTCATCGTTATCGTTGGGGTCACTGATGGCGTAAGTAACCCCCGGATCGGTGTTATTGGTAATGCCGTTGGTACGATCCCAGGCGCTGACCAAGGTGTCGCCGAGCCATACCTTGACGGACACGATGGTCTGAGAGGGCGAGGCCTCGCCGATGGCGCCGTCGGTGTAGTCGGTGCCCAGTTCGCTCGAGTCGAAGGCGAAGATCTCGGCGCCTACCCGGTTCGCGTCATTGCCCCCAGTCTGCACCAGGGTGAAGCTGCCGCTGGGGCCCTCCACTCGTTCGGTGAAATTGATCGTCGTGACCGTCTTGGCGTCCGTATCCTTCGCAGGTGTCTGGTTCTTCACGAAGTCGACCACAATGCCATCGCCGATGGCGATCGACTGGCTGTTGCTGCCGATGGCAAAGTCGCTGGTATTGACGGTGTCGCTACCGAAATCCAAGCCGGTGAACAGCAGCTGGATGCCGGTGGCGGTATCTGTCACCGAGTTCCACAGGTTCTGCCCGGCTGCGGCCGTGGAGAAGTCGTCGAAGGCGACGTCCTGGACGGCATCGACGAACACCAGGCCGGTGAGGTCGACGGCCTCGTCGAAGGAGCCGTTATCGGGATGCTCGATCGCTTCGTACTGGACGATGGTGACTCGCGCGCCGCCGGGGTCGCCGACGGTCGGTGCTATCTTCTCCAGGACCAGCGCGAAGGCGACCCGCTCATTCGCTCCTCCCCGGTCGGCATAGCCGAAAATGGTGGTGTCGTTGATCCGGACCAGGGTGATGGGGTCGCCGCCGGCGGTCGTGCTCAAGGCGCTCAGCACCTCGGTAACCACGGTGTTGCCATTCTTCAGGGTGAACTTCAGGTTCGGGTCCACATCGGCCTCGAAGGTCAGCACCCGGTTCTGCGCCGCCTCGATGGCGTCGCCGGCGGCGGGGGCGCCCAGGGTGTCCAGGGTGCCGAGCAGCGTGGCGATGGAGCTCAGCAGTATGTCGTCGTCGTTATTGTCCTCGGTGGCCGTGGCGACGCCGCTGGTCTGCAGCCCCTCGCTTTCGTCGATGGTGACGTCTTCGGTGAGGGTCTCGTCGAAAATGGTGCCCATGGTCAAGCTCCTGCTCGATAGAGGGTTTGGGGAACTTCGTCCACTGAAGTGGCAGTTCCAGTCCTATCGATACGGACCGACCGACGTGCCCGTCGCACGGTTGAGGCAGCCTGGCTGTCTTGGGCAAGACCCTGGGCTTTCCGGCCCCGCATCACTGCGGGTGTGGCTTTGACTGACAATACGTGCGACAGCTTCCGCGAAAACTCCGCAACGTCTCGAGGTGATGGTTTCTAGGTGCGACGGACCGCTGCCACAGTCCGCCGCGTCAGTGTCCAGGCCATGCAGGCACCCATGCACATGCATGTCAGGGTGCAATCATGAGGCTGGCACTCTGCAGCTGAGTCTAGCCAAGGTCTGGCGATGCGATAGCAGAAATCCACTCGATCTTTGATGCTGACAAATATCGCTACTTGTCAGCGATCAGAAGATAAATGGCTGTGTTCAGGCGGGAATTTCCGTTTTGTTGGCCGGGGTGGGAAGGTCATTCCGACCAGCGGGCCTGCCGCTTCGCCTGCCTCCGGCTGGCCAGTATTTCGCCTGCTGTCACTGCCCGCTCAGCCGCTTGGCGAAGGACACCGCGTAGGCGGGCGAGCGGAAGCGCAGGATCGGATCATCGGTCGGGGCGATACCCTCGGCCATCACCAGCGGGTCGAAGTTGATCTTCTCGCAGGCAGCGCCCTTCTGTGGCATCGCCGCGGTCAGGGTCAGGGTGCCGACCTTCACCTGCTCGCGGTGCTCCGGCCAGGCCTGGGTCGGGTCGTTCTCCGGGTCGCCGGGCTGGCCGATGCTCACCAGCATGTTCCAGCGCAGCGGCCCTCGGGCGGTGCGCTCGATCAGCCGCTCTTCGAGAAAGTTGGCCGGCAGGCTCTTCAGCTCCTCGTCGGAGAGCTGCTTCTCGCCGTCCTCGGGTACGAAGCGCCAGCGCACCAAGGTGGCCTTGCCGGTGTCGTCGACGAACTTGAAGGTGTGGATGCCGAAGTAGCTGCTGTTGGCGAAGCTCGGTGGCGGGTTGTGTTCGCCGAGAAATTGCGCCTGCGCCCGGCTGTCCGGGTGGCTGGCCTTGAAGGCTTCGAGTTTGGCCGGGTCGGGTTTGCCGGTGGCCGGGTCGGGCTTCAGGGCGACGATCTGGTCGAGGAAGGTCTTCGGATGGGCCGCACCGAAGACCGGGGTGTTGAGCATGGTCATGTGCTGCAGGGCGCCGCCGGGCAGGCGGAACTCCAGGGCCATGCCGCGTGGCGACTTGGCCGTGTCGGGGGCCTTGGGGTTGCCGCCTGGCAGCGAGAGGCGCGCGACGACCGGCACGGGCTGTCCGGAAAACAGCGCCGAGCGCGACCAGCTGGCCGCGGCGGGCAGGCCGACGAACTCGCCGGTCGCACAGGTTCCCTTGATGTGGTTGCGCCGTTCGCCCGGCGTCACGCCGAAGGTGTCCTCCAGGGCGGCGACCACCTGCTCCGGGGTCACCTCGTCCTGCGCCGCCATGCCGAAGGGGGCGGCCAGTCCCAGGCCGGCGGCCAGCAGCCAGCCCGGCAGATCTTTCCTCTGCATCTTGTTTTCCTCGTTGTCCCTGATTGAAGAACCGCCGTGGCGGATACGGCACTCTTCATGCCAGCAGCCGGTTGCGGATATGACAAGGCCGGCCGCCGTGTGTGCGGGAGGCGTGCAGGCTGTTTCTCATGGACCATGGTCCAATAGACCACGACGGCCTGCGCCAACCGCCCGCAGCCGTTCAGGCGCGGAGTCGCGCTCTGTGCCGGCGGGCAGGTCGACAGGTAATGGGTGGCAATGCGCTGTAGGGGGCTTCGCGCCGGAGTTGGCCGATCGAGCGGCTCGGGCGGGCCGTCAGGACGCTTCCCAGTGCACGGGGCAGGCGTGAGAGGCTTCGAGCCGTTCTGCCTCGACCAGAGCCTGGGCTTCCGAGTCCCATATGGCTTCCGAATAGCGCACGACGCTGCTCTCGGCGTCGTGGAAAACGAGGTCGAAGGTTGGCCAGCCATACCGGGCGGAAATATCGCGAACCTGGAAGCGGCGGGAGGAGGAGTGGGGGATGGCACTGGCTTTCATCATTTTTATTCTAGTTTGTCGATTTTCGTGAAAATGGCAGGCCGAGAGGTTGCTGAACCTTTCGACCTGAGTTCCTTCTGTCGGCGGCTTGGCTCCATCCGCACGCGATGGTCGTGCAGACCGGGCAGGTGCCCGAGGGCTTGGTGACTTCATCGGATAGGAAACGGCGAGTAGCGAGGACGTCCCTGTTTCCGTGATGCCTGGTTCTCCCTGTGGTCCGACCCTGCTGAACCGCACGCTGGCAAAGTCCCTGGCCGCCATCCTGGCCAGCCTGTGTCGATCCGTCAGCGCGGAGGCGACTGTAGTGCGGCAGCCGTCCCGAATAAATCCGCAAGATTCTCAAGCCGTTGTAGGTAATGGCTTACAGAGTGCGCCGGGGGCAGAACGTTTGGGGCAGGCATCGGGGCGCAGATCAAGCACCGATGGGGCCGGGCAGGTTGAAGGATCCGCACCAACCGACGCCGCCGAGAGCAAGGCTCGGCAACCGGCCCGACGCGGGCATGAGAACTATCGGCTGGCGCGAACGGGAGCAGCAGGGCTGTGCCTCATTGCGCCGGCATGCCGACTTGCAGTGGCAGCAGGCGCGGGAAATCGAGGCGCATGGACCGAACCGCGTGGTGTGTCGCCCAGGTCGTGACAGCTGAAACCGGTCGGACGAGGAGACGAGCCATGCGAGTCCCCCACGAATTCCCTCTGCCAAGGATGGCCAATTTCTTGCCTGAATATCATCAGCTCCACCGAGAGCTTAAGGATGATTCGGGGGGGTTCCCGAAGGAGGCACGAAATTGAAACCGGTAGTGGTTTTTTTCGAAGCCCTGGTCGAGTGGGCCGACGATCCCCGGCGCTGGATCCGACTCTTGCGGCAGGTGGGCCTCACCGTGGGTGTCATCGGCGTCCCGTACGCCTGCTCGAGCCTCTACCATGACAACGCGCAACGCCATGTGGATGCCGCGCTGGACATGGCCTTGGAGGATTGCGCGCTCAATCGCATGGTGGTGGCCGATGCGCACACGCTGCCCCAATACAAGGCTTGCGTAAAATCTTTGGTGCGTCGGTACGGCCAATGAGAAGAAATTGACGTCCGGTGTGCCAGGGGGCAGGCCGGTGACGATGTTCGGGCGCCGGGTCGCTGCAGTCTTGAGCCGGTGTTTCATGAGCACCCGCCGTGGCGGGTGATCTCAGCGCTTGAGCATCGCCCTGATGTCCGCCAGCGCATTCTTGCCCCGCGCCGCCTTGGCTTCCACCGGCGCATCCTCCTGGCCTTCCCAGGCCAGGTCGTCCTGCGGCAGCTCGGCGAGGAAGCGGCTGGGCGTGCAGTCGATGATCTCGCCGTACTGCTTGCGCTTGGCGGCGAAGGTCATCACCAGGTTCTGCCGGGCGCGGGTGATGCCGACGTAGGCCAGGCGGCGCTCCTCCTCGATGGTGTCGGCCTCGATGCTGGAGCGGTGGGGGAGGATTTCCTCCTCCACGCCGATGATGAACACGTGGGGGAACTCCAGGCCCTTGGAGGCGTGCAGGGTGAGCATCTGCACGCCCTCGGCGCCTTCCTCCTCTTCCTGCTGGCGTTCCAGCATGTCGCGCAGCACCAGCTTGCCGATGGCCTCCTCGATGGTCATCTCGCCGTCCTCGTCCTTCTCCAGCGTGTTCTTCAGCGCCTCGACGAGGAACCAGACGTTGCCCATGCGCACCTCGGCGACCTTGTCGCTGGAGGCGTTCTGCCTGAGCCAGTTCTCGTAGTCGAGGTCCATCACCATGCTGCGCAGGGCGGCGATCGGGTCGTGCTGCGCGCACTGCTGGCGCACGCCGTCCATCCAGCGGGTGAAGCGCGCCAGGCGCTCGCAGTAGCGGCTGTCGAGGTGCTGGGCGAGGCCCAGTTCGCCGGCGGCTTCGTAGAGCGAGAGGTTGCGCTCGCCGGCGTAGTGGCTGAGCTTTTCCAGGGTCGCCGAGCCGATTTCCCGGCGCGGCACGTTGATCACCCGCAGGAAGGCGTTGTCGTCGTCCGGGTTGACCAGCAGGCGGAAGTAGCTCATCAGGTCCTTCACCTCCTGGCGGGCGAAGAAGCTGGTGCCGCCGGAAAGGCGGTAGGGGATCTGGTGGTGCTGCAGCTTGAGCTCCATCAGCCGCGACTGGTAGTTGCCGCGGTAGAGGATGGCGAAGTCGCTGTAGGGCCGGCCGGTCTTCAGGTGCAGGGTGAGGATCTCCATGGCCACCCGCTCGGCCTCGGTTTCCTCGTTGCGGCAGCGGATCACGCGGATCTCGTCGCCGTGGCCCATCTCGCTCCACAGCTGCTTGTCGAACACATGGGGGTTGTTGGCGATCAGCACGTTGGCGCATTTCAGGATGCGACTGGTCGAGCGGTAGTTCTGCTCGAGCATCACCACCTTCAGCGAGGGGTAGTCCTCCTTCAGCTGCATCAGGTTTTCCGGACGCGCGCCGCGCCAGGCGTAGATCGACTGGTCGTCGTCGCCGACCACGGTGAACTGGTTGCGCATGCCGACCAGCAGCTTCACCAGCAGGTACTGGCTGGCGTTGGTGTCCTGGTATTCGTCGACCAGGAGGTAGCGGATGCGGTTCTGCCACTTCTCGAGGAGGTCCGGGTGCTCCTGGAACAGCTTCACCGGCAGCAGGATCAGGTCGTCGAAGTCGACCGCGTTGTAGGCCTTGAGGGTGCGCTGGTAGTGCAGGTAGACGACGGCGGCGGTCTGCTCCTTGGGCGTGCGCGCCTTGTCGAGCGCCTCCTGGGGGAGGATCAGGTCGTTCTTCCAGGTGCCGATGTAGTTCTTGATCTCGTCGACGCCGTCGTCGCCTGCGTACTCCTTCTGCATGATGTCGGTCAGCAGGGCCTTGATGTCGCCCTCGTCGAAGATCGAGAAGCCGGGCTTGTAGCCAAGCCGCGCGTGCTCCTTGCGGATGATGTTGAGGCCGAGGTTGTGGAAGGTGGAGACGGTCAGGCCCTTGCCCTCGGCGCCGCGCAGCAGGCTGCCTACACGCTCCTTCATCTCGCGGGCGGCCTTGTTGGTGAAGGTCATGGCGACGATGTGCCGGGCCTGGATGCCGCACTGCTGAATCAGGTAGGCGATCTTGCGGGTGATCACGCTGGTCTTGCCGGAGCCGGCGCCGGCGAGCACCAGGAGCGGGCCGCCGACGTAGGTCACGGCTTCCTGTTGGCGCGGGTTGAGTCGGGACATGGCGGACCTCGCGGGACGGGACGGCCGGGCATTCTAGCAGTCCCGGCCGGCGCCTTTTCAGCGGGCTCCACCCCGTCGATCCGGCTGGCCGTTCCGGCGCCCCGTGCCCGCCGCCGTTCAGGGCATCCGCGGCAGTTCGTTCGGGCGCAGGTCGAAGACCAGCACCTCGGCCTGTTCGCCATCGGCGAACTCCAGCCGCTCGGCATGGCGGACGCGCAGGCCGTCGCCCGCCTCCAGGCGCTGGCCGTTGACGCTCAGCGCACCGCGCGCCAGGTGCACGTAGGCGTGGCGCTGCCCGCCGAGTTCCAGGCTGGCCCGTTCCGCGCCGTCGAACAGCCCGGCGTAGACCCGGGCGTCCTGGTGGAGGCGCAGCGAGCCCCGCTCGCCGTCCGGCGAGAGGATCAGCTGCAGCCGGCCGCGCTTGTCCTCGGCGGCAAAGCGCTGCTGTTGATAGCCCGGCGTCACGCCCCGGACGGCCGGAACGATCCAGATCTGCAGGAAGTGCACCGGCTCGCGGGGCGAGGCGTTGTACTCGCTGTGGGCGATACCGGTGCCGGCGCTCATCAGCTGGATGTCGCCCGGACGGATCAGCGAGCCGTTGCCCAGGCTGTCCTGGTGCTCGAGGGCGCCGTCGAGCACGTAGGAGAGGATTTCCATGTCCCGGTGCGGATGGCGGCCGAAGCCCTGGCCGGGGGCGACGCGGTCGTCGTTGATCACCAGGAGGTCGGAGAAGCCGACCTGCTCGGGGTCGTGGTAGGCGGCGAAGGAAAAGCTGTGGCGGGATTGCAGCCAGCCGTGGTCGGCCTGGCCGCGCTCGCTGGAGCGGCGCAGTTCGTGGGGGTGCATGGCGGATTCCTCGGTCGGGACGGCCCGGCCGGAGCCGGGCGGGAAACTTCAGGCGTGGGCGGTACGGCGGCTGCGGTAGGCATCCAGGCTCAGGGCGCCGGCGCCGAAGGCGGCCACCTGCAGCAGGCCGCCGGCGATCGCCAGGTTCTTCAGGAAGTGGATGAACTGGTTCTGGTCGCCGAACTGGTTGTGGAACGCCAGGGCCGTCGCCAGGGTGAAGCCGGCCATCACGGTGGCGACCAGGCGGGTGCGGTAGCCGACCAGCAGCGCCGCGGCGAAGCCCAGCTCGATCAGCAGCGCGGCCGCCAGGGCCAGTGTGGGGAAGGGCATGCCGGTGCTGCCGATGTAGCCGAGGGTGGCGGCCGGGGCGGCGGCCTTGCCCAGGCCGCTGACGAGAAACAGCGAGCTCAGCAGGGCGCGGCCGGCGAAGGCGGTGGTGGTGTGGATGGCGGTCGGGGTCGAAAGGGTCATGTCCGTATCTCCTGGTCGGTAGGGGTGCCTTGTCTTGCACCATGAGCACAGACTAGTGTCTCCTTGCGATTCGATTAAGAGGCTGAAAAGCGCAATATCGTCTACTCAGGAGTGACAATGAACCAGTTCGAGGACATGCGCCTGCTCGTCGCCGTGGTGGACGGCGGCAGCTTCACCGCCGCGGCCGAGACGTTGGGGTTGTCCAAGCAGTTCGTCAGCCGCCGGCTGATGGGCTTGGAGGAACGGCTGGGGGTGCGCCTGCTCAACCGCTCGACCCGCCGGCTCGCCGTCACCCCGCTGGGGCTGCTCTACTGCGAGCGGGCTAGGCAGATCCTCGACGACGTGGAGGCGGCCGAGCAGGCCATCCTGCAACTGCGGGCGACGCCGCGGGGCACGCTGCGCCTGTCGGCGCCGATGTCCTTCGGCACCTTGCATCTCGGTCGCCTGCTGCCGGGCTTTCTCGAGCGCTACCCGGAGGTCGCCGTCGAACTGGACCTGAGCGACCGGCGGGTCGACCTGCTCGAGGAGGGCTATGACATGGCGGTGCGCATCGGCGAACTCGCTGATTCCACGCTGATCGCCCGCGCCCTGGCTCCGCAGCAGATGGTCACCTGCGCCAGCCCCGCCTATCTCGGGCGACGCGGCGCACCGCAGACGCCGGCGGAGCTGCGCGAGCACGACTGCCTGCTCTACGGCCATGGCAAGGCGGTGGAGTGGACCTACTGGCGCGACGGGCGTCCCGAGCGCGTCGGCGTGCGTGGCCGCTACCGGGTCAACAACGGCGAGCTGGTGCGCGACGCCGCCCTCGCCGGGCTCGGCCTCGCCTGGCTGCCGACTTTCATCGTCGGCCCGGAGCTGTCCGCGGGCACGCTGTTGCCGGTGCTCGAAGCCTTCCAGGGGCCGCCGACCAAGGTCTATGCGGTCTATCCGCAGCATCGCCAGTCCTCGGCGCTGATTCGCGCCTTCACCGACTATCTGCACGAAGCCCTGAGTCGCTGACAGGGGCTCGATCAAGACCGTTCCACAGCGCTGCATCCTGTTGTCGGGGATAGTGGCCAGTTAATATCGGTGGCCGACATGTAGACGCCGAGTGCGCAGGAGGAAGGGCAATGGAGTGGTGGCACTGGGTCGTCGGCGGGATCGTGCTGATCCTGCTGGAGCTGGCCATACCGGCGTTTTTCGTGATCTGGTTCGGCCTCGGCGCCCTGCTGGTGGCAGGCGTGCTGCTGCTGGCCGGCGCGCTTTCGCTGACCGCGCAGCTGCTGGTCTGGACGCTGAGTTCGCTGGCGATGACCGCGCTGTGGTTCGGCGTGTTCCGGCCCGGCCGGCAGACGACGCGGATCGGCACGGCGGCCGGCGAGACGATCGGCGAGGTGGGGCTTTTGGTCAGCGCCGTCGCGCCCTTCGAGCGCGGCCGGGTGCGCTTCCAGAAGCCGATCCTCGGCGCCGAGGAGTGGCCGAGACCGCGATTCCCGCGGGGCAGCGGGTGCGGGTGGTGTCGGTCGAGGGCAGCTACGTCAAGGTGGCCAGGGCTTGATCTTTCGGAACGGAACAAGGAGCAACCCATGAGTGCGGGACTGGCAGTGGCGATCGCGGTGCTCGCGTTCGCTCTCATCACCATCGCCAAGGGCGTGCGGCTGGTGGCCCAAGGCGAGGAGTGGGTCGTGGAGCGGCTGGGGCGCTATCACGTCACCCTGCGGCCGGGGCTGAATATCATCATTCCCTTCCTCGACAACGTCGCCTACAAGCTGGTGACCAAGGACATCATCCTCGACGTGCAGCAGCAGGAGGTCATCACCCGCGACAATGCGGTGATCCTCGCCAATGCCATTGCCTTCGTGAAGGTCACCGACCCGGTCAAGGCGGTCTACGGGGTCACCGATTTTTCCGAGGCGATCCGCAACCTGATCATGACCACCCTGCGCTCCATCGTCGGCGAGATGGAGCTGGACGAGGCGCTGTCCTCGCGGGACAAGATCAAGGCGCGGCTGCGCGAGAGCATCGCCGACGAGGCGGTGGACTGGGGGCTGACGGTGAAGTCGGTGGAGATCCAGGACATCAAGCCGTCCGAGTCGATGCAGCGGGCGATGGAGCTGCAGGCCGCCGCCGAGCGCGAGCGCAAGGCCGCGGTGACCAAGGCCGAGGGCGAGAAGCAGGCGGCGATCCTCGAGGCCGAGGCGCGTCTGGAGGCGGCGCGCCGCGACGCCAATGCCCAGGTGTTGCTGGCCGAGGCCTCGTCCGAGTCGATCCGCCGGGTGACCAGCGCGGTCGGCAGCGAGCCCGGGCCGATGATGTACCTGCTCGG
Source organism: Azotobacter chroococcum (assembly GCF_004339665.1). Taxonomy (GTDB): domain Bacteria; phylum Pseudomonadota; class Gammaproteobacteria; order Pseudomonadales; family Pseudomonadaceae; genus Azotobacter; species Azotobacter chroococcum. Next base: position 66,644 of record NZ_SMMU01000012.1, on the reverse strand, counting down.
CGAAAAGTACATCGCTTCGGTGGAAAAGCTCGCCCAGAGCGACAACGCCAAGGTGGTGCTGATGCCCGCCGACCTGCAGGAAACCCTGCGCGGCCTGGTGGGCAAGCTGGGCGGGCGCGGCTGAAAGGCTTTTTCTCCAACCCACCCTTTTCCCCGCAGGAGCCAGCTTGCTGGCGATCGGCTCAGAGCATCGCCAGCAAGCTGGCTCCTACGGGGAATGCCGGGTTCTTCCCGCTCAGGCGCTGCTGGCCCGGTACTGCAGGGCTTCGGCCAGGTGGGTGCGGGCGATCTCCGGCGCCGCTTCGAGATCGGCCAGGGTGCGCGCCACCTTGAGAATGCGGTGGGCGGCGCGCAGCGACAGGCCGAGGCGCTCGCAGGCGCGTTCCAGCCACTGGCGGTCCTCGTCGTTCAGTGCACAGTGCTGGTGCAATCCGGGCAGATCAAGGAACGCATTGGGGCAGCCCTGGCGCGCCAGCTGAAGGGTGCGCGCCGCCGCCACCTGGGCCGCGGCGCCGGCGCTGTCCGGACCGTCCAGACGCGGTGCGCCCAAGGCGGTGGCCTCGCGGGTGACGCCGATGTGCAGGTCGATGCGGTCGAGCAGCGGGCCGGACAGCTTGGCGCGGTAGCGCTGGATCTGCTCCGGGGTGCAGCGGCAGCGGCCGGCAGGGTCGCCCAGGTAGCCGCAGGGGCAGGGATTCATCGCCGCCACCAGCTGGAAGCGCGCCGGGAAGCGCACCTTGTCGTTGGCCCGGGCGATGACGATCTCGCCGCTTTCCAAGGGCTCGCGCAGCACTTCCAGCACCTTGCGATCGAACTCCGGCAACTCGTCGAGGAACAGTACGCCCTGGTGCGCCAGGGTGATCTCGCCGGGGCGCGGGCGGCTGCCGCCGCCGACCAGCGCTGGTCCCGAGGCGCTGTGGTGCGGCTGGCGGAACGGCCGCTGCGGCCAGGCGGCGAGCGGCGCGCTGCCGGCCACCGAATGGATCGCCGCCACCTCCAGCGCCTCGCCCTCGTCCAGCGGTGGCAGCAGTCCCGGCAGGCGGCTGGCCAGCAGGGTCTTGCCGGTTCCCGGCGGGCCACTGAGCAGCAGGTTGTGGCTGCCGGCGGCGGCCACCAGCAGGGCGCGCTTGGCCGCGGCCTGGCCCTGCACGTCGGCAAGGTCGGGGTAGGGCCGCGTCTGGCGCAGCAGGCCCTGGGCCAGGTAGGGCGCCAGCGGGGTCTGGCCGCTGAGGTGGGCGGCCAGCTCCAGCAGGTGGTCGACCGCCAGCACGTTCAGCCCCGAGGCCAGGCTGGCTTCCTCGGCGTTGGCCCGTGGCACCACCAGGGTGCGTCCGGCGGCGCGGGCGGCCAGCGCGGCGGGCAGCACGCCCCGGACCGGCCGCAGGCTGCCGGAGAGGGCCAGCTCGCCCAGGCACTCCAGGTTGCCCAGCGTCTCGGCGGGCAACTGCTCGCTGGCGGCGAGGATGCCCAGGGCGATGGCCAGGTCGAAGCGTCCGCCGTCCTTGGGCAGGTCGGCGGGGGCCAGGTTGAGGGTGATGCGCCGTGCCGGAAAGTCGAAGCCGGAGGTGAGGATGGCGCTGCGCACGCGATCCTTGCTCTCGCGGACCGCGGTTTCCGGCAGGCCGACCAGGGTCAGCGCCGGCAGGCCGTTGGCGAGGTGCGCCTCGACGGTGACGGCGGGCGCCTCGACACCCACCTGGGCGCGGCTGTGGACGATGGCCAGGGACATGGATCGCTCCTTGATCGCATTCCCCGCGCGGTCAGGCGGCGGGCGGGGTGGGGGGCTGCTCGCCCAGGCGGGCCTCGAGCTCGGCGACCTTGGCTTCCAGCGCTTCCAGGCGGGCGCGGGTACGGGCGAGGACGGTCATCTGGCTGTCGAATTCTTCCCGGCTGACCAGGTCGAGCTTGCTGAAGGCGCTCTGCAGCAAGGCCTTGAACTGGGCCTCGAGTTCGCGGGGCGGGAGCGGCGTCTCGCCGCTGAACAGGCGGGAGGCGTGGGTGCTGAGGGTGTCGAACAGGGCTTTGGGCGGCAGCATGGTGCGGTTCCGGAATCAGTCGTTCGCCAGTGTATCACGGGGCATTGGCGAGGCTGTCGCGAGGGGGCGTGCACGGTTTTCGTGTGGCTATACACCGGGTGGGTGCGGCATTTCCCCGCGGCCGTCCGGCGAAAGATTCATAACCATATCGCTCATGGGGGTTTTGGCCGTTTGTGGTTGGCGGTATGATTTTTGCCTTTGCGAAGACAGGGCACCTTGAGGCGTCGGCCAGACGCCGATGCCGTCGAGCAGGCCGGCCCGAGGCGGCCACACGCAAGCCAGACACTGCGCTTAAACTTGAATCGGGATCGTCTATTCCTGGGGCAAGTCCACTACACGGAGATACGTTTCATGAAGCTAGTCACTGCCATCATCAAGCCGTTCAAGCTGGACGACGTACGCGAATCGCTGTCGGAGATTGGAGTGCAGGGCATTACCGTCACCGAGGTCAAGGGGTTCGGCCGGCAGAAGGGCCATACCGAGCTGTACCGGGGGGCGGAGTACGTGGTCGACTTTCTGCCCAAGGTGAAGATCGACGTGGCCATCGAGGACAGCCAGCTCGACCATGTCATCGAGGCCATCACCAAGGCTGCCAACACCGGCAAGATCGGTGACGGCAAGATTTTCGTCGTCAATCTGGAACAGGCCATCCGCATCCGTACCGGCGAGACCGGCACCGACGCGATCTGAGCCTACGATCCCCCCGCCCCAGGAGATAATCAATGCTGCGCAAAAGCGCAGGGCTTGCTGCCCTTTCCTCTCTCTTCCTGCCCGCCATGGCCAGCGCCCAGGAGGCTTCGCTGGATTCCGGCGATACCGCCTGGATGCTGACCGCCACGGCGCTGGTGCTGTTCATGACCGTTCCCGGCCTGGCGCTGTTCTACGGCGGCATGGTGCGCTCGAAGAACCTGCTCTCGGTGATGATGCAGTGCTTCGCCATCACCGGCCTGATCAGCGTGCTCTGGGTCCTGTTCGGCTACAGCCTGGCCTTCGACACCACCGGCATGGAAGAGGGCGTGCTCAACTTCAGCTCCTTCGTCGGCGGTCTGGACAAGGCCTTCCTCAGCGGCCTGAGCACCGACAGCCTGGTCGGCACCTTCCCGGAAAGCATCTTCATCACCTTCCAGATGACCTTCGCCATCATCACCCCGGCGCTGATCGCCGGTGCCTTCGCCGAGCGCATGAAGTTCTCGTCGATGCTGGTGTTCATGTCGGTGTGGTTCCTGGTGGTCTACGCACCGATCGCGCACATGGTCTGGAGCGGCAACGGCGCGCTGATGTGGGACTGGGGCGTGCTCGACTTCGCCGGCGGCACCGTGGTGCACATCAACGCCGGTGTCGCCGGCCTGGTCGCCTGCCTGGTGCTGGGCAAGCGCAAGGGCTACCCGGGCGTCGCCATGACCCCGCACAACCTCGGCTACACCCTGATCGGCGCGGCCATGCTGTGGGTCGGCTGGTTCGGCTTCAACGCCGGCTCGGCGATCGCCGCCAACGGCACCGCCGGCATGGCCATGCTGGTGACCCAGATCGCCACCGCCGCCGCGGCGCTGGCCTGGATGGCCGCCGAATGGCTGACCCACGGCAAGCCGAGCGCCCTGGGCATCGCCTCCGGCGTGGTCGCCGGCCTGGTCGCCATCACCCCGGCCGCCGGCACCGCCGGCCCGATGGGCGCGCTGGTGATCGGCCTGGCCTCCGGCGCGATCTGCTTCTACAGCGCCACCGCCGTGAAGCGCCGCTTCGGCTATGACGACTCCCTCGACGCCTTCGGCGTACACGGCGTCGGCGGCATCGTCGGTGCGGTGCTGACCGGCCTGTTCGCGGCTCCGGCCCTGGGCGGCTTCGGCGAGGTGGACAGCATCGCCACCCAGCTGTGGATCCAGATCAAGGGCGTGCTCTTCACCGTGATCTACACCGGCGTCGTCACCTTCGTGATCCTCAAGGTGATCGAGCGGGTGATGGGCCTGCGCGTCAGCGACGAGGAGGAAACCATCGGTCTCGACCTCTCCCTGCACAACGAGCGCGGCTACAACCTCTGAATGTGGGCAGGGCGGCCGGCACGCTCCGGCCGCCGTTCACGCTGCGGTTTTGCCCCCATCGCCGGTGGCAAGCCGTCAAAAGGGCGCCTTCGGCGCCCTTTGCTTTTTTCCGCGCCGCGCTAGAATTCCCGCGGCACAACCCAGGAACTGCGGCAGATGTGGCAACAGACGACCATCACCCTGCGGGCGCGGCCGCGCGGCTTCCACCTGGTGACCGACGAGCTGCTGGCCGGTCTGCCGGCGCTGGCCTCCTGCCGGGTGGGGCTGCTGCACCTCTGGCTGCAGCACACCTCGGCCTCGTTGACCGTCAACGAGAATGCCGACGCGGCGGTGCGGCGCGATTTCGAGCGCTTCTTCAACCGTCTGGTGCCCCAGGGCGAGGGCGGCTACGAACATGACTACGAAGGGCCGGACGATCTGCCGGCGCACTTCAAGGCCAGTCTGCTGGGCTGCCAGCTGCTGCTGCCGGTGACGGCGGGGCGTCTGGCGCTGGGGACCTGGCAGGGCATCTATCTCGGCGAGCACCGCGAGCAGGGCGGTGCACGTCGGGTCCTGGCCACGCTGCAGGGCCAGGGGAACTGATTTTTTCGGCGCAGCTCTCAGAGCTGGAATCGCCCATCAATTGCAGTGTCCGCGGGCCAGGGTCGCGGTGATCGCTGGCGGGACTATAACCAACCTGCTGTACCCAAGTCGTGAGGTCGAACATGAGCGATGAAGAACTGGAACAGGAAGAGCTGGAAGCGGGTGAAGAGGAGGACGGTGAAGAGCTGAATGCTGCCGACGAAGCAGCGGCTGAGGAGGACGACGGCAGCGACCGGGTGGTGGCTTCCGGTAAGAAGTCCAAGAGCTCCGCCGAGGTCGACGAGATGCCCAGCATCGAGGCCAAGCAGAAGGATCGCGAAGCGCTGGCGCGGGCCATGGAGGAATTCCTGGCGCGCGGCGGCAAGGTGCAGGAAGTCGAGCCGAACGTGGTCGCCGACCCGCCGAAGAAGCCCGACAGCAAGTATGGCAGCCGCCCCATCTGAGCCTTTCCAGCCGGTTGGTGGCGCAAGGGCGGCCCGGGAGTGAATCCCGGGCCGCTTTTTTTGCGCCTTCAGTTCAGGCGCAGCGGGTAGCTGAGCAGCAGGAAGTGCAGCAGGTTGACCGCTCCGTGCAGCAGCACGGCGCTGCCCAGCCGCCCGGACAGTTGCATGACCCCGCCATAGCCGAGGCCTGATGCACCGGCGAGCAGGGCGAACAGCGGACTGACGGGCGCGTGGGCCAGGCCGAACAGGGCGGCGCTCAGAATGATCCCCCGGGCCGTGCCGAGGCGCCGTACCAGCGCGCCCTGCAGCAGGCCGCGGAACAGCAGCTCCTCGGCCAGCACCGTCACGCCGAGATTCACTGCCAGCCAGACCGGCAGCTCGGCGGGCCATTTCGGCTGCCAGGCCACCAGGCCGGTGGCCAGGGCCAGCGCCGGCACGCCGAGCAGGGTCGCCAGGGCCAAGGCCCAGGTCCGGCCGGGCCGTGCCGGGGAGTGGGGGCGCGCGGCGGTTTTCGTCCACCACCAGCCGAGCAGGGTGGCGCCGAGCAGCAGCTTGTCCCATGACAGGCGCACGCCGTAGGGCGGCGCATCGGGACTGAGCTGACGGGGTTCGGCGAGCCACAATGGAGTGAAGCCGGGCAGCAGGTGAGCGGCCAGCGCCAGGCTGGCGAGCAGCACGCCGGCGCGCCAGGGGCCGTCCGCCAGGCGCGGCCGGACGCCGAACACCCAGGCGACGAACAGGCTGCCGGCGAGCAGGCCGGCCGGCTGGATGCCCCCGGCGAGGCTGCCGGCGAGCAGCACCAGCGCTGGCGGCAGCAGGCGATAGCGGCTCGACGCCGGGCAGGTCCGCTGGAGTCCGGGAGCGAGGGGCTCGCCGGGCACGGCCGTCAGCCGGCCTGCCAGCGGCCGAGCAGCGCCGGCAGCTCGGCCAGGCTGGCGATCTGCGCATCCGGCGCGCCGGCGTGGCTCCAGGGCTTGCCGGCGGGGTTGTACCAGATCGCCCGCAGGCCGGCGCGCTGGGCGCCCTGGATATCGTCGTCGGGATGGTCGCCGATGTGCACCGCCTGCTCGGCGGATACCCCGCCGCGCCGCAGCGCCTCGCGGAACGGCTGCGGATCGGGCTTGCCGATGCCCAGCTCCTCGGCGCAGAGAGTGAAGCGGAAATAGTCGGCCAGGCCCAGGCGGCGCACGTCGGCGTTGCCGTTGGTCAGCACGCCGAGGACGTAGCGGTCGGCGAGGATTTCCAGGGTCGGCTGCGTCTCGGGGAAGAACTCGATGCGGTGGCGCGCGGCGAGGAAGGTCTCGAAGGCCTGCCCGGCCAGCTCCCGCGCCTCGGCAGCAGGGTAGCCGGCCTCCTCGAGGGCATGCAGCAGCACGCGGCGGCGCAGCTCGCTGATGCGGTGCTTGAGCGCCGGCTCGCCTTCGACCAGGCGGGCGCGGATCGGCCACAGGTGCTCGACCGGCACCGCGCCGAGCAGGGGCGCATGACGGCCCAGCCAGTCGCGCAGCTCGGCTTCGGCGCTTTCGATGACCGGGGCGACGTTCCACAGGGTGTCGTCGAGGTCGAAGGTGATCAGGCGGATGTTCATGGGGTCTCGTCCTTGCGACGGCGCGCCCGCGGATGGGCCTGGTCGTAGACCGCCGCCAGGTGCTGGAAGTCGAGATGGGTGTAGATCTGGGTGGTGGCGATGTCGGCATGCCCGAGCAGTTCCTGCACGGCGCGCAGGTCCTGGGAGGACTCCAGCAGATGGCTGGCGAAGCTGTGCCGCAGCATGTGCGGGTGCAGGTGCTGGCCCAGCTCGCGCACGCCGGCCTGGCGCACCCGCAGCTGCACGGCGCGCGGACCCAGGCGGCGGCCCTGGCGGCCGACGAACAGCGCGCCGTCGGCCGGCCGCGTCAGCGCCCGCAGCGGCAGCCAGGCCTGGAGCGCCTCGCGCGCCTTGCGGCCGATCGGCAGCTCGCGGACCTTGTTGCCCTTGCCGTGCACCCGCACCAGGCCGGCGGCCAGGTCGAGGCGCTCCAGGTCCAGGCCGACCAGTTCCGAGAGGCGCAGGCCGGAGGAATAGAAGAGCTCGAGGATGGCCTGGTCGCGGCGGGCGAGGAAGTCGTCCTCGACGGCGCCGTCGAGGAGCTGCTGGGTACGGTCGGCGTCCAGGGTGCGCGGCAGCCGGCGTTCGCCCTTGGGCGGGCTCAGGCCGGCGGCGGGGTCGTGCTGGCAGCGGCCCTCGCGCAGCAGGTAGCGATAGAGGCCGCGCACCGCCGAGAGCAGGCGTGCCAGGCTGGGACCGGAGAGCCCCTGCAGGTGCAGTTTGGCGATCAGCCGGCGCAGGCGGGCGGTGTCCAGGGCGCTCCAGGCCGCCAGGCCTTCCCGCTCGCAGTAGGCGAGGACCTTGCCGAGATCGCGGCGGTAGCCGTCGAGGGTGTGCTGCGACACCTGGCGCTCGCTGCGCAGGTGGTCGAGGAAGGCGTCGAGATCGGCCTGCATGCTCTAGGGCCTAACGGACCGGGCGCAGCGGGCTGCTGGCCAGGCGCGGCAGCAGGCGGGCGAGGACGTCGGCGATGTAGCCGAGAAAGAGGGTGCCGAGGCTGCTCCGGTAGTGCTGGGGATCGGGGCTGCCGACCGCCAGCACGCCGTGCAGGCCCTGATGGTCGAGGGCGGCCACCGCGGCCGAGCCGATCTGCGGGCGGCGCTCCTCGCCGAACAGGAAGCCCAGCTCGTGGCTGCGCAGCACGCCGCACAGCGGCTTGCCGCAGGCCAGCAGGCCGCCGATGGCCTGCAGGGCTTCCTCGGTGTCGACCCAGCGGCCAGCCGGACTGGCGTGCTCGCCGAACAGGATCAGCCCGACGAAGGGAATCTGGAACTCGTGGCGCAGGCTGTCCTCGACCAGGCCGACCGCTTCTTCCAGGGTGATTGCGTCGAGCAGGTCGAGGACCAGGCGGCGGGTCTTGTCGAACAGCCGGTCGTTGTCGCGGGCCACCTCCATCAGATGCCCCAGACGCCCGCGCAGCTCGTGGTTGCGCTCGCGCAAAAGGCCGAGCTGGCGCTCCACCAGCGACACCGCGGCGCCGCTCGGATGGGGAATGCTCAGCTCCGTCAGCAGTTCTTCGCGCCCCCGGAAAAACTGCGGATTCCGGCGCAGGAAGTTTTCAACCGCTGTGGCATCGACGGGTTCCTGGGACTGCTCACTCATTGGCTACACCCTCATAGACGTACCTGGCCTTCATACACGCGCACCGCCGGGCCGGTCATCATCACCGACTGGCCAAGGCCTGCCCAGGCGATGGACAGTCGGCCGCCCGGCAGGTCGATCAGCACCGGCGAATCCATCCAACCCTGGCGGATCGCCGTCACCGCCGCCGCGCAGGCGCCGGTACCGCAGGCCTGGGTCTCGCCGGCACCGCGCTCCCAGACGCGCAGCCGGGCGTGCTGGCGGTCGACGACTTGGAGGAAGCCCACGTTGACCCGCTGCGGAAAGCGTGGGTGATGTTCCAGTTTAGGCCCCAGCGCGTGCACCGGTGCGCTTTCCACATCCGCCACCCGCAGCACCGCATGGGGATTGCCCATGGACAGCGCGGCAAACTCGACTGCCTGGCCGTCGACCTCGACACAATAGTTGAGGGCGGCGGCTTCGGCCTGGAAGGGAATCTCCTGCGGCTCCAGGCGCGGCGGGCCCATGTCGACGCAGACCTGGCCGTCCGGGCGGACGTCCAGCTCGATGAGGCCGCTCCTGGTTTCCACGCGGATGCGCTTCTTCACCGTCAGGCGCTTGTCGAGCACGAAGCGGGCGAAGCAGCGCGCGCCGTTGCCGCACTGCTCCACCTCCGAGCCGTCGGCGTTGAAGATGCGGTAGCGGAAGTCCACGTCCGGCCGGCTCGGCGGCTCGACGATCAGCAACTGGTCGAAGCCGATGCCGGTATGGCGGTCCCCCCACTGCCGGGCGTGCTTGGGCTGGATGTGCGCGTGCTGGCTGACCAGGTCGAGGACCATGAAGTCGTTGCCGAGGCCGTGCATCTTGGTGAAACGCAGCAGCATGCCTGCCTCCGTGTCAGTTGGGCAGCAGGCTTTCGCCGGCGTAGAGTTCCTCGATGGTTTCGCGGCGGCGGACCAGGTGCATCTGCTCGCCGTCCACCAGCACCTCGGCGGCGCGGCCGCGGGTGTTGTAGTTGGAGCTCATGACGAAGCCGTAGGCGCCGGCCGAGCGCACCGCCAGCAGGTCACCCTCGACCAGGGCCAGCTCGCGGTCCTTGGCGAGGAAGTCGCCGGTTTCGCAGATCGGTCCGACCAGGTCGTAGCTGCAGATCTCGCCGCCGTGGGGGGTCACCGGCACCACGTCCATCCAGGCCTGGTAGAGGGCCGGGCGGATCAGGTCGTTCATCGCCGCATCGACCACCGCGAAGTCCTTGTGCTCGGTGTGCTTGAGGTATTCCACGCGGGTCAGCAGCACGCCGGCGTTGGCGACGATCGAGCGGCCCGGCTCGAAGATCAGGGCCAGGGCGCGGCCGGCAAGCCGTTCGCGCACCGCGGCGATGTACTCGCCGGGTTGCGGCGGTTGCTCGGCGCGGTACTGCACGCCGAGGCCGCCGCCGAGATCCAGGTGGCGGATGGCGATGCCGCGCGCGGCCAGGCGGTCGACCAGCAGCAGCAGGCGGTCCAGGGCGTCGAGGAAGGGCGAGAGGGTGGTCAGCTGCGAGCCGATGTGGCAGTCGACGCCGAGCACCTCCAGGTTGGGCAGCGCGGCGGCGCCGGCATAGACCTCCTCGGCCTGCTCGATGTCGATGCCGAACTTGTTTTCCTTGAGCCCGGTGGAGATGTAGGGATGGGTCTGGGCATCCACGTCCGGGTTGACGCGCAGCGACACCGGGGCCTTGACGCCGAGTTCGGCGGCGACTTCCTGCAGGCGCTCCAGCTCCACCTCGGATTCGACGTTGAAGCAGTGCACGCCGACCTCGAGGGCGCGGCGCATGTCCTCGCGGGTCTTGCCGACCCCGGAGAACACCACCTTCGCCGGATCGCCGCCGGCGGCCAGCACGCGCTCCAGCTCGCCGCGAGAGACGATGTCGAAGCCGGCGCCGAGACGCGCCAGGAGGTTCAGCACGGCGAGGTTGGAGTTGGCCTTGACCGCGAAGCAGACCAGGTGCGGCATGCCGGCCAGGGCGTCGGCGTAGGCGCGGTATCGCTCCTCGATATGGGCGCGGGAGTAGACGTAGGTGGGGGTGCCGAAGCGTGCGGCAATGGCGGACAGCGCCACGCCTTCCGCGAACAGCGAGCCGTCGCGGTAGTTGAAGGGTTCCATGGGGGCCTCCTGGGAAGAAGCCTGTCCTAGCGCGCAGCGGCGACCAGGCAGGTTCTTAGAATTCGAAACGGTCTTTGCGGTGGCCGGCTTTCTTGTCGTCAGGAAGGTAGAGCGGGCCCTTCTGACCACAGCCGGCGAGGGGAGCGGCGAGCACGGCCAGCGCGAGTAGCTGAAGCAGCAGGCGCTTCATGACGGAAATCCTTGTGAACGCATCGAGTGCGCCGGAGTATACCGGCCCCCCGGCGCCTTGCCTATGCGCGGGCCCCCCGCCGGGCGGGCCCTGCAGGGCGCTGCCATCCCCGCCGGCGTGCGAATCGGCTATCGTTGCCAGCCTTGAGCACCATTGTTCTGACGAGGAACCCGCATGAGCCTTACCGAAGCCCGCTTCCACGGACTGATCGACGACCTGCAGCAGGCCGTCGAGGACATTTTCGAAGACAGCGACCTGGACATCGATCTGGAGAACTCCGCGGGCGTACTGTCCGTCCGCTTCGAGAACGGCAGCCAGCTCATCCTCAGCCGGCAGGAGCCGCTGCGCCAGCTGTGGCTGGCGGCGCGCTCCGGCGGCTTCCACTTCGACTACGACGAAGCCGGAGGCCGCTGGATCTGCGATGCCAGCGGCGACTCCCTGGGTGAGCTGCTGGCCCGCGTCACCCTCGAACAGGTCGGCGAGGAACTGGAGTTCCCCGAGCTCTGAGCCGCGGGCGGTCAGCGCGGACCGCTCAGGATGGTCAGCAGGCTCTGTGCCTGTTCGGCGGCGTCTACGCCCAGACTGGTCAGATAGCCGCCGTCGGGCCGGCTGATCAGACCCTTGTCGTGCAGCCGGCGGGCGGCGGCCACAGCCTCCGGGGCGGCATCTTGGTGGACCTTGATGCCTTCTTCCTGGACGTTGTCCAGGTTGAACAGGGCGAGGATTTCCAGTTCGGCAACCAGCGTTTGGGTGAAGGCCATGGGCAACTCCAGGGGCAGGCCGTCGGCGACGGCGGTTGTCCTCCAGTGTAGCGGCCGTCGCGCTGACTAGCCGGCCGCCTCGGGCAGTTCCGGCAGCGCGCGCAGGGCCTGCGCGTACCAGGCGCCGTCGAACGGGCGGTCCTCGCGCAGCATGGCGGCGATCTCGTGGGCCAGCACCAGGGCCATCAGGTGGAGGCTCTCCTCCCGTTCGTAGCCGACCAGGGTCAGCTTGTTCAGGGTGGCCTTGGCGGCCGGCGGGTCGTCCGCCGCGATCTGGTTCTCGATGGCCTCGATCAGCGTCTGTTCGGCGAAGGCTTCGTCGTCCATCGGTTCTTGGTCTGGCTGGCTCATGGGTTCTCCTGCGGCGGTCAAGGTGCCGCTGTCCAGTTGGCAGAGACGGCAGCTCCCGTCGTCGGCATGGCTGGTCTCGATGTAACGTACGCGCCGCGTGGCCGACTGGCGGTCGGCGGCGATCTGGAAGTGCGGGGCGCCCGAGGTGCTCCTGCGCGTGTCGGTGGTTCGCTCGGCACTCATGGACGGTGACTCCGTGGTGGATCGGCCGCGCCATGATAACGCCCGGCGACCGGCCGCAGGCCGCGGTCGCCGGTCCATTCCACTCCATGCCCTGGAACAGGACGGCATTGCATGATCACCTATTACCTGCTCGACGCCGACGGCCTGCGCCGGCAGCCGGCGCAAGATCTCCAGGCGCTGCCGCCGGGCGTTCTGTGGATCGACCTGCTGCAGCCCAGCCGCGAGGAGGAGCTGTTCCTCGAGCGGATGCTCGGGGTGGACATCCCGACCCGCGAGGAAATGACGGAGATCGAGGATTCCTCGCGCTTCTACGAGAGCGCCGGCACCCTCTACATGACCGCCAGCCTGGTCAGCGGCATCAGCGAGCATCAGCCGGGCATCGCCGAGGTGTCCTTCGTGCTCGGCCGGCAGTGGCTGGTGACGGTGCGCTACGCCGAGCTGTCGGCGTTTCGCACCTTCGCCGGGCAGCGGGTCCAGCGGCTCGGCTCCAAGTGCTGCAGCGAGCTGGTTTTCGCGGCGCTGATCGACAGCGTCGTCGACCGCATCGCCGACGTGCTGGAGACGCTGCAGAAGCAGCTGAACAGCCTGTCGCGGGCGATCTTCAGCGAGTCCGCCGAGCGCCACCCGGAAAAGACCGACCTGCAGAAGGTCGTCAAGCTGCTCGGGCGGCACAATGCCCTGCAGGCCCGACTGAACGAGAGCCTGCTGAGCATCGACCGGCAGATCAGCTACGTCCGCCAGGCCGGCAACGGCTGGCTGGACGAGGCGGCGCGGGGCTGGCTGCAGACCGCCGAACGGGACGTGCGCTCCCTCGGCGAGTACCAGGCGAAGATGTCCGGGGAGAGCAGCTTCCTGCTCGAGGCCACCCTCGGGCTGATCAGCATCGAGCAGAACAGCATCATCAAGGTGTTCTCCATCGCCGCGGTGCTGTTCCTGCCGCCGACCCTGGTCGGCACCGTCTACGGGATGAACTTCCGTCACATGCCGGAGCTGGAGTGGTACTTCGGCTACCCGCTGGCGCTGGGCCTGATGGTCGGCTCGGCGGCGCTGTCCTACGCCTGGTTCAGGTTCAAGAACTGGCTGTAGCGCGGGCGGCGCGCCCGCGCAGTTGCCCGGTCTCAGCGCGCGGCCAGCAGCGCCTTGCCGCGGGCCACGGCGGCGCGCACCTGGGCGGGCGCGGTGCCGCCGATGTGGTCGCGGGCGTTGACCGAGCCTTCCAGGGTCAGCACGGCGAACACGTCCTCGCCGATCTGGTCGCTGAACTGGCGCAGCTCATCCAGCGACATCTCGGCCAGGTCCTTGCCGGTCGCAACGCCGTACTTCACCGCGTGGCCGACGATCTCGTGGCAGTCGCGGAACGGCAGGCCCCTGCGCACCAGGTAGTCGGCGAGATCGGTGGCGGTGGAGAAGCCGCGGCGCGCCGCCTCGCGCATCACCTCGATGCGCGGCTTGAGCGCCGGGACCATGTCGGCGAAGGCGCGCAGGCTGTCGCGCAGGGTGTCGGCGGCGTCGAACAGCGGCTCCTTGTCCTCCTGGTTGTCCTTGTTGTAGGCCAGTGGCTGGCCCTTCATCAGGGTCAGGAGGCCGGTCAGCGCGCCGAACACCCGGCCGGACTTGCCGCGCACCAGCTCGGGGACGTCCGGGTTCTTCTTCTGCGGCATGATCGACGAGCCGGTGCAGAAGCGGTCGGGCAGCTCGATGAAGTTGAACTGGGCGGAAGTCCACAGCACCAGCTCTTCGGAGAAGCGCGACAGGTGCATCATCGCCAGGGAGGCGGCGGCGCAGAATTCGATGGCGAAGTCGCGATCCGACACGCCGTCCAGCGAGTTGCCGCCGATGGCCTCGAAGCCGAGCAGCCGGCAGGTGATCTCGCGCTGGATCGGGTAGGTGGTGCCGGCCAGTGCGGCCGAGCCGAGCGGCATGCGGTTGACCCGCTTGCGGCAGTCGACCAGGCGCTCGTGGTCGCGCGACAGCATCTCGAACCAGGCCAGGAGGTGATGGCCGAAGCTCACCGGCTGGGCGGTCTGCAGGTGGGTGAAGCCGGGCATGATGACTTCGGCATGCTGCTCGGCCTGGGCCAGCAGACCTTCCTGCAGGCGGGTGATCTCTTTGATGATCACGTCGATCTCGTCGCGCAGCCACAGGCGGATGTCGGTGGCCACCTGGTCGTTGCGGCTACGTCCGGTGTGCAGCTTCTTGCCGGTGATGCCGATGCGGTCGGTCAGGCGCGCCTCGATGTTCATGTGCACGTCTTCCAGGTCGACGCGCCAGTCGAACTGGCCGGCCTCGATCTCGGCCTGGATCTGCGTGAGGCCGTCGATGATCGCGTCGCGCTCGGCGAGGCTCAGCACGCCGGCCTGCTCCAGCATGGTGGCATGGGCGATCGAGCCCATGATGTCGTGGCGGTACAGGCGCTTGTCGAAGTCGACGGAGGCGGTGAAGCGGGCGACGAAGGCGTCGACCGGCTCGCTGAAACGGCCGCCCCAGGACTGGTTGGTTTTCTCGGCGCTCATGGCGTTCTCTCGGCTGCTGCGCAAATGCGGACGGCCGCGGAGGCGGCCGTCAGGGTGGATGGATGAAGGTTGCGCGGATGATAGCAGGGTATGCGGGAAAACCCTGCAGCCCCTGCCGGCCGCGCCCGGCGCTGCGTGCCGCACAATTCTCCCGGCCCGGACCGTGACGGCTGTCACTCCGGCTGTCTACGCTATTCATGTCCGGACTGACGCGGGAAGCCGAAGCAACATGAATGTTCTGATCGTCGACGACGACCCTCTGGCCAGGGAGCAGCTCTGCCGACAGGTGAGCGAGCTCGATGGCTATCGCGTGCTCGAGCCTCCGGCCGGCAACGGCGAGGAGGCGCTGGCCCTGATCGACAACTTGAGGCCGGATATCGTTCTGCTGGATATCCGCATGCCCGGGCTGGACGGCCTGCAGGTGGCCGCCCGGCTGTGCGAGCGGGAGGCCTCGCCCGCCCTGATCTTCTGCGCCGCCGCCGATGAATTCGCCGTGGCGGCGCTGCAGAACACCGGCGTGGGCCATCTGCTGAAGCCGGTGCGGCTCGAGCAGCTGCGCGAGGCCCTGCAGAGGGCCCAGCGTCCCAGCCGGGTCCAGCTGGCCGCGTTGACCCGTCCGCCGCTGACGGACGGCAATGTGCCGCGCACCCATATCAGCGCGCGCACCCGCCGGGGCATCGAGCTGGTGCCGGTGGACAAGGCGATCTTCTTCATCGCCGACCACAAGTACGTGACCCTGCGCCACGAGGGCGGCGAAGTGCTGCTGGACGAGCCGTTGAAGGCCCTGGAGGACGAGTTCGGCGAGCGCTTCGTGCGCATCCATCGCAATGCGCTGGTCGCCCGCGACCGCATCGAACGGCTGCAGCGCACGCCGCTCGGGCATTTTCAGCTCTATCTGCGCGGCCTCGGCGACTCCGCGCTGACCGTGAGCCGACGGCACGTCGCCGGGGTGCGCAAGCTGATGCACAACCACCTGGCCGCGCCCTGAGGTTCGTCCGGCCGGCCGGGAGGCCTGCCGCCATCACCGCGCATGGACGGCATGTCCCCCATGGGCAGGACTGCCCAGCTTTCAGCCCGATCCTGCTATCATCCCCAGCACTCCGTCGTTCTGGAATGCCCCATGTCCCGCGAGATCCGCATCGCCACCCGCAAGAGTGCCCTGGCCCTGTGGCAGGCCGAACACGTCAAGGCGCGTCTGGAACAGGCCCACCCGGGGCTGGTGGTCAGCCTGGTGCCGATGGTCAGCCGCGGCGACAAGCTGCTCGACGCGCCGCTGGCGAAGATCGGCGGCAAGGGGCTGTTCGTCAAGGAGCTGGAAACCGCCCTGCTGGAGAACGAAGCCGACATCGCCGTGCACTCGATGAAGGACGTGCCGATGGAGTTCCCCGAGGGGCTCGGCCTGTACTGCATCTGCGAACGCGAGGATCCGCGCGACGCCTTCGTTTCCAACGCCTTTGCCAGTCTCGACGCACTGCCGGCCGGCAGCGTGGTCGGCACCTCCAGCCTGCGCCGCCAAGCCCAGCTGCTCGCGCGCCGCCCCGACCTGAAGATCCAGTTCCTGCGCGGCAATGTGAATACCCGTCTGGCCAAGCTGGATGCTGGCGAGTACGACGCCATCATCCTCGCCGCCGCCGGGCTGATCCGCCTCGGCTTCGAGGCGCGCATCCGCTCCCGCATCGCCGTCGCCGACAGCCTGCCGGCCGGCGGGCAGGGTGCGGTGGGCATCGAGTGCCGCAGCGCCGACCGCGAGATCCAGGCGCTGCTCGCGCCGCTCAACCATGAGCCGACTGCCCTGCGGGTCGGCGCCGAACGTGCGCTGAACAAGCGCCTCAACGGCGGCTGCCAGGTGCCCATCGCCTGCTATGCCGAGCTGGAGGGCGACCAGCTGTGGCTGCGCGGTCTGGTCGGCCAGCCGGACGGCAGCCTGCTGCTGCGCGCCGAAGAGCGTGCCCCCAGCGGCGAGGCCGAGGCGCTCGGCGTGCGGGTGGCCGAGGCGCTGCTGGCCCAGGGCGCGCAGCGGATTCTGGCGGCGGTCTACGGCGAGAGCGAGCGGCCATGACGGTGCGGCCGGACTCCAATGGATGGCGTCTGCTGCTCACCCGTCCGGCCGAGGAGTGCGCCGCCCTGGCCGGCCGCCTGGCCGAGGAGGGCATCCACGGCAGCAGCCTGCCGCTGCTGGCCATCGAGCCGCTGGCGGAAACCCCGGAACTGCGCAGTCTGTTTCTCGACCTGGATCGCTACAGCGCGGTCATCGTGGTCAGCAAGCCCGCCGCCCGCCTGGGCTTGGAGCTGCTCGACCGCTACTGGCCGCAGCCGCCGGCGAACCAGTGCTGGTTCGGCGTCGGCGCGGCGACCGGCGAGATCCTCGCCGACTACGGCCTGAGGGCCGTCTGGCCGACCGCCGGCGAGGACAGCGAGGCGCTGCTGGCGCTGCCCGAGCTGGCCGCAGCGCTGGCCGTGCTCCGGCCGCGGGTGCTGATCCTGCGCGGGGAGGGCGGTCGCGAACTCATTGCCGACTCGTTGCACAGCCGGGGGCTGCCCGTCGATCATGTCGAACTCTACCGGCGCACCCTGCCGGACTACCCGCCCGGCACCCTGCTCGAGCGGATCCGCATGGGGCGCCTGAACGGCCTGCAGATCAGCAGCGGGCAAGGATTCGAGCATCTGCGCCAGCTGGCGGCGGCTGACTGGCCGGCACTGCTTCGGATACCCTTGTTCGTGCCGAGTCCGCGGGTCGCCGAAATGGCCCGTGCGGCGGGATTCCAGACTGTCGTGGACTGCCATGGCGCCAGTGCCACTGCCTTGCTGGCCGCGCTCCAGGGCCGCCCAGCGCCGACCTTTTGACCCGAAGGATGTATACGTGAGCGAAGCAGCCCCCCCGAACACTCCTACGAACAACAACAATGAACAACCGCTCGCCGCGCCCGCCCCGACCGCCAAGGGTGGCGGCGGAGTCTCCGGCACCGTGGCCGTCCTGGCCCTGCTGATCGGCGCCGGCGGCGCGGGTCTCGGCGGCTGGGGCCTCTGGCAGCTGCGCGAGATGCAGGCCGGCGAGCTGGTGCAGAGCAGCCGCTTCGAGGCCGCCCTGAGCAGCCAGATGGATGCCCTGAAGCAGAGCGAGCGGAGCATCACCGGCCGCCTGTCGCAGTTCGCGGCGCGTTCCGAGTTGGAGGAGCGCTGGCGCACCATGTCCATGCTGGAGAGCGGCCAGGAGAAGCTCGTCCAGCGGCTCGACAAGCTGACCGGCGCTAGCCGCGAGGACTGGCGGCTGGCCGAGGCCGAATACCTGCTGCGCCTGGCCAACCTGCGTCTGACGGCCATGCAGGACATCAACAGCGCCCGCCATCTGCTCGAGGCGGCCGACGGCATCCTGCGCGAGCAGGACGATCCGGCTTCCTTCCCGGTGCGCCAGGTGCTGGCGCGCAGTCTGGAAGCCCTGCGCAGCCTGACTCCGCCGGATCGCATCGGCCTCTTCCTGAGCCTCGGTGCGCTGCGCGAGCAGGCTGCCCAGCTCAAGCCGCTGGCGCCGATCTACGAGCAGGAGCAGGCGCCGCTCGTCGCCGACCGCTGGCAGCAACTGTGGGAAAAGGTCTCCCGCTTCGTGCGCGTCGACCTGCACGCCGATCAGGACATCCGCCCGCTGCTGAGCGGACAGAACCTGGCGCAGGTCCACCTGACCCTGGCGCTGGCCCTGGAGCAGGCCCAGTGGGCGGTGCTGAATGCCTCTCCCGAAGTTTACCGGCAGGCGCTGCAGCAGGCCCAGGAAGTGCTGGCCGGCCAGTTCAATCCGGATCATCCGCAGAGCGCCGCCCTCGGCAAACGCCTGACCGAGCTGTCCAGGCAGCCGGTGGCGCTGCAGATGCCCGACCTGTCGCCGACCGTGAGCGCGCTGCAGAACTATCTGCAGCGCCGTCAGGCGCAGCGTGAAGAGGCCGAGGCTGCCGCCGCCTCCACGAAGAAGGAGGGCACCCGTCAATGAGCCGTCTCTATCTGCTCCTGCTGGCAGTCATCGCCGGCGCCGTCCTGCTCGGCATGGCGATCGCCGAGCATCCGGGCTACGTGCTGTTCGCCTACAAGGGCTACCGTTTCGAGTCCAGCCTCTGGGTCTTCCTCGGCCTGCTGATGGTGCTGGGCGTCGCCTTCTTCGTGCTGCGCTGGGCGGTCGGCCTGGTCGCCGCTTCGGCCGGCGTGGTGCTGCCCTGGTCGCAGCGCAACCGCAACCGGCGCGCCCGCCAGGCCGCCCTGCACGGGCAGCGCGATCTGGCCGAGGGCAACTGGGAGCAGGCGCTGCGTCAGCTGGGCCGGGCCGCGGCCAGCGACCAGCAGCCGCTGGTGCACTACCTGGGCGCCGCGCGGGCGGCCAACGAGCTGGGCGAGTACGCCCAGAGCGACGACCTGCTGCGCCAGGCCCGCGAGCGCGAGCCGAAGGCGGAGGTCGCCATCGGCCTGACCCAGGCCCGCCTGTTGATCGACCGCGGCGAATACCAGCCGGCGCTGGCCGTCCTGCAACAGCTGCACGCGGATCACCCCCAGCATGCCTATGTCCTGGGCCTGCTGCAGAAACTCTACGTCCAACTGCAGGACTGGTCGGCGCTGTGCCAGCTGCTGCCCACGCTGCGCAAGCGCCGCGTGCTGCCGGCCGACAAGCTGGACGATCTGGAGCACCTGACCTGGGCCGCGGCTCTGGAGCGGGCCGGCAAGGGCGAACTGAAGGCGGGCGAAACCGCCCGCAGTCTGGTGACCGGCTGCTGGAGCCAGATGCCTTCGTCGCTGCAGCACGATGCCGGCCTGCTCTATGCCTACGCCACCCGTCTGCGCGAGCTGGGTTCGGAGGACGAGGCCGAGGCGGTCCTGCGTGCAGCCCTCAAGCAGCACTACGAGGATCGTCTGGCCTATCTCTACGGCCAGATACGCAGCAGCGACCCGTCGCGCCAGCTGCATCTGGCCCAGAGCCTGCTGGAGAAGCAGCCGGAAGATCCGCTGCTGCTGCTGACTCTCGGCCGCCTGAGCCTGGTCAACGAGCAGTTCGACAAGGCGCGGGAATACCTGGAGGCCAGCCTGGCCCTCAGCCGCAGCGCCGAAACCTGTGCCGAGCTGGCGCGCCTGCTGGCCCAGTTGGGCGAAACCGAGCACAGCAACCGGCTGTTCCAGGAAGGGCTGAAGCTCGACCGGCTGCCTGCGCTGTCCGAGCCGGCCACCCCCTGAGGGCGGCCGCGTTCCCCTTCGTGCGGGCAACTGTCGGGCTCTGCACGAATCGAGCGCCCTAGAGCTTTCGTACCTTGAAAGCCCGGGGCGCTTTCCTCTACCGTAGCGCCCTTGTCTTCGACTCGGAGCAGCCATGAGCCTGGCCAGCCCACGTTCCCTCTTTCTTCTCGCCTTTCTCGCTAGTCTCGCGCTGCTCGGCGGTGCGCTCTACCTGGAGCATGGGGTCGGCCTGGATCCCTGTCCTCTGTGCATCGTGCAGCGCATCTTCGTCATCCTCTTCGGACTGGTCTGTCTGGTCGCCGCGCTGCATGGGCCGGCGCTGCTCGGCCGGCGGCTGTATGCCGGCTTCGCCCTGTTCGCCGCGCTGGGTGGGGCGGCTACCGCCGGGCGCCAGGTCTGGCTGCAGAACATTCCGCCGGAGCAGCTGCCGTCCTGCCTGCCCAGCCTGGAATACATGATGGAGGCACTGCCGTTCCAGGAAATCGTCCGCCAGGTCCTGCATGGCACGGCCGACTGCGCCGAGGTCGGCTGGACGCTGTTCGGCATGAGCCTGCCGGAATGGAGCCTGCTGGCGTTCGTCGCGATGATCCTGTTCGCCCTGTTCCAACTGTTGCGTCGCGTCTGATCTCCCCCGGGGCGCCCGCCTGGCGCCTCGAACAAGCGTATGAACTTTCGTCGGCGCATGGCTTGCTGGCACGGCGCGACGGGCATACTCTGCCGGCATGTGTCAGTCGATCCTGTCGTCCGATCGAACCCTCCCACGCCGGATGCACCGATAGCGAGCCCCGCCGGGGTTAGAAAAACAAAACAACGTAGGGAAGCCAGACCATGCCTGTCATTCATCAAGACGCCCAGGAACGCTGGGGCGGTGTCCATCTCCTGATCGATCGCTGGCTGGTCGAGCGACGCGCGCTGGCCGATGCCTTCGGGACCATCAAGCACCAGCAGCCGGCCCCCGTGATCAATGCCGAAGCCCTGCAGGTTTTCTGCGAGCTGCTGGTCGATTACGTTTCCGCAGGGCATTTCGAGGTCTACGAGCAACTGATGAGCGAGGCCGAATCCTTCGGCGACCGACGCGGACTCGATCTGGCCCGGCAGATCTATCCCCGTCTCGAGGCGATCACCCAGGCGGCGCTGGCCTTCAACGACCGTTGCGACAACGGCGATTGCCAGGACGGTTCCCTGAGTCACGAGTTCGAGACGCTCGGCAGCCTGTTGCGTGAACGCTTCGAGCTGGAAGACTGCCTGATCGAGGTGCTGCACAACGCGCACCGGCAGATCGCCGCCAGCGCCTGATCCCTTTCCCCGGCAGCAGGCCGCCTTGCTTGCCGCAGCGGCTCGGGTTCCTGTCCGGAGTCCGCCGCCAGCGCCGGCCTCGTTGCTCGTTGGCGGCTGTGAGGTGGGTGGTTAGTATGGATGGAGTCCCTTCGCTAGGAGCAGTCATGTCGACCAAGAAACCCCCTGTCACAACCCCGTTGCACCTGCTGCAGCAGCTTTCGCAGAGTCTGCTCGTCCATCTGGAGGAGGCCTGTACCCAGGCTTTGCAGGATGCGGAGAAGGCGCTGGCCAAGCTGGAAAAGCAGCGCAGCAAGGTCCAGGAAAAACTGCACGAGGCGCGCGCGAAGCTGCAGGATGCGGCCCTGGCCGGCAAGGCCAAGGCTCAGGTCAGGGGCCGGAAGGCGGTCGACGAACTGGAGCCGCTGCTCGACGAGCTCAAGGCGCGCCAGGCGGAAACCCGCGACTATATCGTCCGGCTGCGTCATGACACCCTGCAGGCGCTGGAGCTGGCGCAGGGCGTTGCCCAGGTGAGGGAAGCTGCTGCCCGGACGCTGATGGCTCCCGGAACGCCGCCGGCCGCCCAGCCGCAGAGCAAGCCTGCCCCGAAAGCGGCGGCTCGCAAGCCTGCTGCTTCCCGCCGCGCCAAGCCGGCCGCGGCGGCCGGCGAGGCGACGGCTCCGGCCAAGCGCACGCCGAGCCCGGCAGCCGCGGCCGAGCAGCCTGCCAAGCCGGCTGCCGCGCCCCGCAAGCCGGCGGCACGGCGCAGCCGTTCCGCAGCGCCGGCCTCCAGCAAGGCCGAATCCGTCGCGGCGAGCGCCGCGTCCGCAGCGGACGAGCCGAGCGCCTCCTAATCCGCGCGTGCCGCGGCGCGCAGGGTTCCGAGCGCCTCGCGGCAGGCTGCTGCCGTATCCGTCAGGGCTTCCAGCCAGGCTTGCGCGGCGCCGGGCTCTGCCGGCCAGTCGCGGCAGGCCGTTTCCAGGCGTTGCAGCAGCGCCCACTCGGCATCCAGCTCCAGTGCCTTCAGTCGCTCCCGCAGCTCGGCCAGCACGGCGTCGCCGCGGGCGGCCGGGCGCCAGTCCTGGCGCAGCCGCCGCAGCGGTGCGATCACCGTCGCCTGCCAGGGCTGCGCCAGTTGCCGCAGCTCGGCGCAGCGCCAGGCCGTGCAGTCCACGCCGCGCGCCTCCAGCCAAGCGCCGCAGAGTAGCAGGCAGACATCTGCGCCCTGTGCCTGCAAATCCAGGCAGGCGGCCTCGATGCCGGGGCGTTGGTACAACTGCAGGGCGAAGGCCCGCAGGTCGAGCGGCATGCCGTGTCCCTCCGCGGTGCGTGCGAAGCTGATAAACTCCGCCGCCATCATGATCCGAATCCAGCATCTTACCCTGCAACGTGGTCCGCAGCGTCTGCTCGAGGACGCCGAACTGACCCTGCACACCGGCCAGAAGGTCGGTCTCATCGGCGCCAATGGCGCCGGCAAATCCACCCTGTTCGCCCTGCTGCGCGGCGAGCTCTCGCCCGATGCCGGCGACTGCCAGCTGCCGCCGGACTGGCGCATCGCCCACATGCGCCAGGAGGTCGACGACCTCGAGCGTCGGGCGGTCGACTATGTGCTCGACGGCGACGGCTATCTGCGGCGCATCCAGTGCGAGCTGGCGGCGGCGGAGGCAGCCCACGACGGGGCGGCCATCGCCCGCCTGCACACCGAGCTGGACAACGCCGACGGCTACACGGCCGATGCCCGGGCACGCAAGCTGCTGGCCGGGCTGGGCTTTGCCACCGAGCAGATGGAGCGCCGGGTCGGCGACTTCTCCGGCGGCTGGCGGATGCGCCTGAACCTGGCGCAGGCGCTGATGTGCCCCTCCGAGCTGCTGCTGCTCGACGAACCGACCAACCACCTCGACCTCGACGCCATCCTCTGGCTGGAGGAGTGGTTGAAGGGCTATCCCGGCACCCTGCTGCTGATCTCCCACGACCGCGACTTCCTCGACGCCGTGGTCGACCACGTGGCGCACCTGGAACAGCGCAAGCTGACCCTCTACCGCGGCGGCTACTCGGCCTTCGAGCGCACCCGTGCCGAGCGCCTGGCGCAGCAGCAGCAGGCCTACGAGAAGCAGCAGGCGCAGCGCGCCCACATGGAGAGCTTCATCCGCCGCTTCAAGGCCCAGGCGACCAAGGCGCGCCAGGCGCAGAGCCGCATCAAGGCGCTCGAGCGGCTGGAGGAGCTGGCCCCGGCGCATGTGGACTCGCCCTTCGATTTCCGTTTCCGCGAGGCCGACAAGGTTTCCAGCCCGCTGCTCGACCTCGCCGAAGGCCGCCTCGGCTACGGCGACAAGGCCGTGCTGGAGAAGGTCAAGCTGCAGCTGGTGCCCGGCGCGCGGATCGGCCTGCTCGGCCCCAACGGCGCCGGTAAGTCGACCCTGATCAAGACCCTCGCCGGCGAGCTTGAGCCGCTCGGGGGACGACTCGCCCGTGGCGAGAATCTGGTGGTCGGCTACTTCGCCCAGCACCAGCTGGATGCGCTGGACGCCCAGGCCAGCCCGCTGCTGCATCTGCAGCGCATCGCCCCGGGCGAGCGCGAGCAGACCCTGCGGGATTTTCTCGGCGGCTTCGACTTTCGTGGTAATCGTTGCGACGAGCCGGTGGGCAATTTTTCCGGCGGCGAGAAGGCCCGCCTGGCCCTGGCGCTGATCGCCTGGGGCAAGCCCAATCTCCTGCTGCTCGACGAGCCGACCAACCACCTCGACCTGGAGATGCGCCTGGCCCTGACCCTGGCCCTGCAGGATTTCGAGGGCGCGGTGCTGGTGGTCTCCCACGACCGCCATCTGCTGAAGAGCACCACCGACGAGTTCCTGCTGGTCGCCGACGGCCGCGTACAGGGCTTCGACGGCGATCTCGAGGATTACGCCCGCTGGCTGGTGGACTATCGTGCCCGCCAGGCGCCGGCTGCCGAAGCGGCGGCCAACGGGGACAAGACCGACAAGCGCGCCCAGCGTCAGGCCGCCGCCGCCCTGCGCCAGCAGCTGGCGCCGCACAAGCGCCAGGCGGACAAGCTGGAGCAGGAGCTGGGCCGCGTGCAGGAAAAGCTCGCCGCCCTGGAGATCCGGCTTGGCGACGCCGCACTTTACGAGGCGGCGCGCAAGGACGAGCTGCGCGAGCTGCTGGCCGAGCAGGCGGCGCTCAAGGGCCGCGAGGGCGAGCTTGAAGAGGCCTGGCTGGAGGCTCTGGAAACCCTGGAGGCCCTGCAGACCCAGCTGGAGGTCGGCGCCTGAGCGCCGGCTGCAATATGGGCCAGACTTTCCGCAACCATCCCCACAGCGAGAGGTAGCCTCAAATGGAGTGGCTCAGCAACCCGGAGATCTGGGTCGCCTTTCTCACCCTGACCGCCCTGGAAATCGTCCTCGGCATCGACAACATCATCTTCATCTCGATCCTGGTCGGCCGCTTGCCGAAGGAGCAGCAGCCCAGGGCGCGCTTCTTCGGCCTGGCGCTGGCCATGGCTACGCGCATCCTGCTACTGCTGTCGATCGCCTGGGTGATGCGCCTGACCACCGACCTGTTCAGCGTGCTCGGCCAGGGCGTGTCCGGCCGTGACCTGATCCTGTTCTTCGGCGGCCTGTTCCTCTTGTTCAAGAGCACCCTCGAGATCTGGCACAGCGTCGAGGGCGAGGAGGAGACCGGCCACGAAGGTGGCGCCAAGAAGGCCGGATTCATGGGCGTGATCCTGCAGATCGCGGTGATCGATATCATCTTCTCGCTGGACTCGGTGATCACCGCGGTCGGCCTGGTACAGAACGTGCCGGTGATGATCGCCGCGATCGTCATCGCCGTGCTGGTGATGATGATGGCCGCCGGCACCATCAGCGAGTTCATCGAGAAGCACCCGTCGCTGAAGATCCTCGCCCTGTCGTTCCTCATCGTGGTCGGCACCCTGCTGGTCGCCGAGTCCTTCGAGGTGCACGTGCCCAAGGGCTACGTCTACTTCGCCATGGCTTTCTCCCTGGCCGTCGAGGCGCTCAACATCCGCGTGCGTACCGCGATGAAGCGCAAGCTCAGCGAGCCGGTGAAGCTGCACAAGGATCTGCCGGACTGAGTCCGGCTGCGTGCCGCGGGTGCGCAGGTGTGCTGCGCTGTCTTGCCTGATCGACTGCAGTACCGCCGGCCCGTGATGGGTCGGCGTCGTTTCCAACCTTTCCTGCCGGAGAGTCCGCCCGTGGCCCTGGAAACCTGGCTTGCCTACTTTGCCGCCTGCTGGGTGATCAGCCTGTCGCCCGGTGCCGGCGCCATCGCCTCGATGTCCAGCGGTCTGAATCACGGCTTTCGCCGTGGCTACTGGAACGCCGTCGGCCTGCAGCTGGCGCTGGCGCTGCAGATCGCCGTCGTCGCCGCCGGGCTCGGCGCGTTGCTGGCGACCTCGGAGCTGGCCTTCGGCCTGATCAAGTGGTTCGGCGTGGCCTATCTGGCGTATCTGGGCTGGCGGCAGTGGCAGGCGCCGGTCGACGAACTGGCTGCCGAGCGTGCCCCGCGCCGGCCGGAGCGGCCGCTCGCCCTGATGCTGCGCGGCTTTCTGGTCAACGCCGGCAACCCCAAGGCGATCGTCTTCATCCTTGCCGTATTGCCGCAGTTTCTCGATCCGGCGCGGCCGCTCCTGGTGCAGTACCTGGTGATGGCGGCAACCATGATCGGCGTCGACCTGCTGGTCATGGCCGGCTATACCGGGCTGGCGGCAAGAGTCCTGCGTCTGCTGCGCTCGCCGCGCCAGCAGCGCCTGCTCAACCGGACCTTCGCTGGCTTTTTCGTCGCTGCCGCCGGGCTCCTGGCACTGGTGCGCCGTACTCCGGGCTGAGATGCTTGCGGCAAATTGCCGCGCCAGTCATCGGGATCGGTGCTTGAGGGAAAACGTTAGGAGGGTAACAATTCGGGCGGATTCATTCTCATTTGGATTTGCCATGTTTATCCGCAAGCGTTTTCTGAGCTGGCTGCTGCTGCCGTTGCTGGCGCTGAGTTGCCTGATCGCCCAGGCCGAGCCTCAGGGCATGGCCCGCGCCCTGCATCTGCTCGGCTATCTGGGCGCCGACTACCCGGCCACCGTGGCCGGCGGACAGGTGATCGACAGCAGCGAGTACGAGGAGCAGCTGGAGTTCCAGGGCGTCCTGCAGGAGCTGGTCGCCGCCCTGCCGGAACGCAGTGGCAAGGACAAGCTGATGCAGGGCGTTGCCGAGCTGGGCGAGAACATCCGCCAGCGCCGCGAGGGTACCCTGGTGGCCGTCCAGGCGCGCCAGCTGGCCGCCGCCTTGGCCGAGACCTATCAGGTCAGCCTGGTCCCGCGGGTCACCCCCGACCCGGCGCGGGCCGCACCCCTCTATGCCC
The DNA here is from genome assembly GCF_004339665.1 of Azotobacter chroococcum. GTDB lineage: Bacteria > Pseudomonadota > Gammaproteobacteria > Pseudomonadales > Pseudomonadaceae > Azotobacter > Azotobacter chroococcum. The sequence continues at coordinate 40,409 of NZ_SMMU01000012.1, read as the reverse complement.
AGTACTGCAGCGCCTGCCACGGGGCCGAGGGTGCCGGCGACGGCCCGGCCGGAGCCGGACTGCAGCCGCCGCCGTCCAACCTGCGCGATGCGGCGCGGATGGACCGCCTGAGCCTGCACGATCAGTTCAACACCATCACCCTCGGCGTCGAGGGCACCGGCATGACCGGCTACGCCGCCCAGCTGGACGAGCGCCAGCGCTGGGACCTGGCCAGTTATGTCGCCAGCTTCAGTGCCGCTTCGGGAGCGACCGGGCCGTCCTTCAGCCTGGCGCAACTGGTCGGCCTGACCCCCGAGCAGGTGGCGGCGGAGCAGGGGGCCGAGGCCGTCGCGGCCTTCCGTGCCCAGCGCGCGCAGCCGCCGTTCCCGCAGCGCAGCGCGCAGCAGTTGATCGACTCGGCCCGCGACACCCTCAACCAGAGCCTGGCGGAATACCGCGTCGGTCACCGGCAGGAGGCCTACGACCTGTCGGTGACCGCCTATCTGGAGGGCTTCGAGCTGGTCGAGGACGCCCTGAACAACCTCGACCCGGAGCAGCGCAAGGCCACCGAGCGGGTGCTCCTGAGCTACCGTCAGGGTTTGCAGGACTCCCTGCCCCTCGAGGCCATGGAGCAACGCCTGGAGGCCGCTCAGGACGAGCTGGTGGAGAGTGCCGCGTTGCTCGCCGGCGGAGGCATGTCGGGTTCGCTGACCTTCCTGTCCAGCCTGCTGATCCTGCTGCGCGAGGGCCTGGAGGCGATCCTGGTGCTGGCGGCGATCATCGCCTACCTGCGCAACACCGGGCAGCAGCAGGCGCTGCGCAGCGTGCATGTCGGCTGGGGGCTGGCCCTGCTGGCCGGCATCGCGACCTGGGCACTGGCGGCCTACGTGATCGACGTCAGCGGCGCCCAGCGCGAATTGCTGGAGGGCTCGACCGCGTTGTTCGCCAGCGTGGTGCTGCTCTGGGTCGGTGTGTGGATGCATGACCGTCGTCATGTGGCGAGCTGGCAGGATTACATCCAGAACAGCCTGGTCGGTGGCGGTGGACGCCTGGGCTTCGCCGTGCTGGCGTTCTTCGCCATCTACCGCGAGCTGTTCGAGGTCATCCTGTTCTACCAGACCCTCTGGCTGCAGGCTGGGCCTGCCGGCCACGGCATGGTCCTGGCCGGCGCCGGTTGCGGTCTGGCGCTGCTCGTCGCACTGGCCTGGGTGATCCTGCGTGGCTCGCGCCGGCTGCCGCTGTCGCTCTTCTTCGGCATCAACGCGGCGCTGCTCTGCCTGCTCTCGGTGGTGTTCGCCGGACATGGCGTTGCCGCGCTGCAGGAGGCGGGCGTGCTGGATCTGCATCCGGTGGCCTTCTTCGAGCTCGAGTGGCTGGGCATCCATGCCGATAGCCTGACGCTGACGGCTCAGGCGCTGGTCGTGGCGGTCATTGCCGTGCTCTACGGGCGCAGCTGGCTGGCCGGGCGGCGGCGCACGGCGGCATAGACTGCAGCCTGTTCGCAAAAAGGGCGGCCCTCGGGTCGCCCTTTCCGTTTGCGGCCCTGGCGCGGCCAGGTGAAGCGCGACAGGCGGGCAAGGGAGCCGCCGGGCAGCGTCCGGTCGGCTCGGCGCGGCGTTTGCGCCATACTGTCGCTTTTGCACGGGGGAGCCGGGACGTGCGTGTGTGGATCGATGCCGATGCCTGTCCGCGGGCGGCCAAGGATCTGGTGATCAAGTTCGCCCTGAAGCGCAATTTCGAGGTGCTGCTGGTAGCCGGCCAGAGTCAGGTCAGGCCGACGTTCGCCTGCGTGCGGCTGATCGTGGTGCCGAGCGGCCCGGATGCGGCCGACGACTATCTGGTGGAGCATGCCGCTCCGGGCGAGCTGGTGATCTGCAGCGACATCCCGCTGGCCGACCGCCTGTTCAAGAAGGGCGTGGCTGCGCTGGACCCGCGCGGGCGCGAGTTCGACGAGCGCAACATGGGCGAGCGCCTGGCGCTGCGCAACCTGCTCAGCGACCTGCGCGACCAGGGCCAGATGGGCGGCGGTCAACCGCCCTACGGCGAGCGCGAACGACAGGCGTTCGCCAACGCCCTGGATCGCCTGCTGGTGCGCCTGGGCCGCTGAGCCGGTGGACGCACCGCCGGCGTCGTTCAGGTCAGCTCGAGGACGCGATCGACCAGCTTGTTGATGCCGCCGGCGGTTTCGCCGATCGACTTGGCGAGCATGTAGGCGGGGGTGGTGACCAGCTTGCGCTCGGTGTCGACGACGATCTCGTCCACCGCACAGATCTCATGCCGGGCGCCCATCTTGGTCAGGGTGGCCGCGGTGTCCGGATCGCTGCCGATGGTGCAGACCACGCCGGGACCGTAGATCCTGGCCGCCAGCGCCGGCGCGATGCAGATCAGTCCCACTGGCTTGCCGGCCCGAGCGAAGGCCTGGGCGAAGGCCAGCACGTCGGGCTGTACCGTGCAGTTGGCGCCGCTCACCGCGAAGTCGGAAAGATTCTTCGCCGCGCCGAAACCGCCGGGCAGGATCAGCGCATCGAAGTTCTCGACCCGGCCCTCGCGAACGTCCTTGATGTTGCCGCGGGCCAGGCGTGCCGCCTCCACCAGCACGTTGCGGCTTTCCTGCATTTCCTCGCCGCGATAGTGATCGATCACCTGCATCTGTGGAACGTTCGGCGCGAAGCACTGTACCTGGGCACCGCGCTGGTCGAGGCGCAGCAGGGTGAGCACGCTCTCGTAGATTTCCGAGCCGTCGTAGACGCCGCAGCCGGAGAGGATGACGGCAACTTTCTTGTTCATGGAAGCCTCCTGGAGTGGGCCGGGCAACTCCGCTTGCGGCGGATTCCGGCTGGTCTGGTGAACGGGCGCTGCGCATCCGGGATGGACGAGAAGCGGTGGGCCAATCCTAGCTGCTCGTCGCGTCGGGCGACATGCCGGCAACATGGCCAGGCTGCTTCAAGCCTTGCCGACGACGCCATGGCAGGCCTTCCCGCGCAATCCCGGGCGAAGTGCTGGCTCTCGGCGGCGCGGCTGGCGACAATGGGAATCCGGGGCGACGAGCGACTATCGCTGGAGTCCCGAACGTCATATTTCGGTCATCTGGTCGGCTTATAACTGTCACATTGCGCCCGCCTGCCCGGGTCTTGGAGTCCGCCGTGAGCTTTACCCCCGCCAATCGTCTGTTTCCCGCCACTCGCCTGCGCCGCAACCGTCGCGACGAGTTTTCCCGCCGGCTGGTGCGCGAGAACGTGCTCACCACCAACGATCTGATCCTGCCGGTATTCGTGCTCGATGGCGAGAACCGCCGCGAGGCGGTGCCCTCGATGCCGGGCGTCGAGCGCCTGAGCATCGACCTGCTGCTCGAGGAGGCGGCGGCGTGCGTGGCCCTGGGCATTCCGGCGCTGGCGCTGTTCCCGGTGACCCCGCCGGAGAAGAAGTCGCTGGATGCCGCCGAGGCCTGGAATCCCGAGGGCATCGCCCAGCGAGCCACCCGTGCCCTGCGCCAGCGTTTTCCGGAGCTGGGGATCATCACCGACGTGGCCCTGGATCCCTTCACCACCCATGGCCAGGATGGCATCCTCGACGAGCATGGCTACGTACAGAACGACGTCACCGTCGATGCGCTGGTCAGGCAGGCGCTCTCCCATGCCGAGGCCGGCGCCCAGGTGGTGGCGCCTTCGGACATGATGGACGGACGCATCCAGGCGATCCGCGAGGCGCTGGAGCTGGCCGGGCACTCGAACGTGCGCATCATGGCCTATTCGGCCAAGTACGCCAGCGCCTACTACGGCCCGTTCCGCGATGCCGTGGGCTCGGCCGGCAACCTCGGCAAGGGCAGCAAGAACACCTACCAGATGGATCCGGCCAACGGCGACGAGGCCCTGCACGAGGTGGCTCTGGACCTGGCCGAAGGCGCCGACATGGTGATGGTCAAGCCGGGCATGCCCTATCTGGATGTGGTCCGCCGGGTGAAGGACGAATTCCGCGTGCCGACCTTCGTCTACCAGGTCAGTGGCGAGTACGCCATGCACATGGCGGCGATCCAGAACGGCTGGCTGGGCGAGGCGGTGATCCTCGAGTCTTTGGTCGCCTTCAAGCGTGCCGGGGCCGATGGCATCCTCACCTACTTCGCCAGGCGCGCGGCAGAACTGCTAAAACAAGGCCATTAACTGCTCCGGGAAGCTCAGATGAACACTGAAGGTCTCAACGACAACGCCTTGCTCGAAGCCGAACCGGCACAAGAACCGCTCGCCGAACTCCAGGAGGCGGAGCCCGAACAGGAAGCGGCACCCGTCCAGGGTGAGCCGGTCCCGGAGGCTCTGCCTGCGGCGGTGCCGAGTCTGGACGATACCTGCCTGTACATCCATCGCGAGCTGTCTCTGTTGCAGTTCAATGCCCGCGTGCTGGCGCAGGCGCTGGACGAGTCCTATCCGCTGCTCGAGCGGCTGAAGTTCCTGCTGATCTTCTCCGGCAACCTCGACGAGTTCTTCCAGATCCGTGTCGCCGGCCTGAAGAAGCAGGTCGCCTTCGCCCGCGAACTGGCCGGCGCCGACGGCCTGCAGCCGCATCAGGCGCTGCCCTGGATCAGCGAGCAGGTGCACGAGTTGGTGGCCCGCCAGTACGCCATCCTCAATGAGGTGCTGCTGCCCGAGCTGGCCCGCCACCAGATCAACTTCATCCGCCGCCGGAACTGGACGCCCAAGGTCAAGGCCTGGGTGCGTCGCTACTTCCGCGAGGAGATCGCGCCGATCATGACGCCGATCGGCCTCGACCCGACGCACCCCTTCCCGCTGCTGGTGAACAAGAGCCTGAACTTCATCGTCGAGCTGGAGGGGCTGGATGCCTTCGGTCGCGATTCCGGTCTGGCCATACTGCCGGCGCCGCGCCTGCTGCCTCGGGTGATCCGCATTCCGGAAGAGGTGGGCGGTCCCGGCGACAACTTCGTGTTCCTTTCCTCGATGATCCATGCCCATGCCGACGACCTGTTCCAAGGCATGAAGGTCAAGGGCTGCTACCAGTTCCGCCTGACCCGCAACGCCGATCTGTCGGTGGACGAGGATGTCGAGGACCTGGCCCGCGCCCTGCGCGGCGAGCTGTACTCCCGGCGCTTCGGCGATGCGGTGCGGCTGGAGGTGGTGGATACCTGCCCGCAGCACCTGACCGGCTATCTGCTCAAGCAGTTCGGCCTGTCCGAGGCGGAAATGTACCGAGTCGACGGGCCGGTCAACCTGACCCGCCTGTTCAGCATCACCGGCCTGGACAGCCACCCGGAACTGCAGCACGCCCCCTTCACGCCGGTGATTCCCAAGGCGCTGCAGAATAGCGAGAACATGTTCAACGTGATCGGCAAGCAGGACATGCTGCTGCTGCATCCGTTCGAGTCCTTCACGCCGGTAGTCGATCTGTTGCGCCAGGCGGCCAAGGACCCCCACGTACTGGCGATCAAGCAGACGCTGTACCGCTCCGGGGCCAACTCGGAGATCGTCGATGCCCTGGTGGAGGCGGCGCGCAACGGCAAGGAGGTCACCGCGGTGGTCGAGCTGCGCGCGCGCTTCGACGAGGAGTCCAACCTGCAGCTGGCCAGCCGCCTGCAGCAGGCCGGCGCGGTGGTCATCTACGGGGTGGTCGGGTTCAAGACCCACGCCAAGATGATGCTGATCCTGCGTCGCGAGAACGGCGAGCTGCGCCGCTACGCGCACCTCGGGACCGGCAACTACCATGCCGGCAACGCCCGGCTGTACACCGACTACAGCCTGCTGACCGCCGACCTGGCGTTGTGCGAAGACGTCTCCAAGCTGTTCAACCAGTTGATCGGCATGGGCAAGACCCTGCGCATGAAGAAGCTGCTGCATGCGCCCTTCACCCTGAAGAAGGCCCTGCTCGACATGATCGCCCGGGAGACTCAGCATGCCAGCGAGGGCCGGCCGGCGCACATCATCATCAAGATCAACTCGCTGACCGATGCGAAGATGATCCGTGCGTTGTACAAGGCCAGTCAGACCGGGGTGCGGGTCGACCTGATCGTGCGCGGCATGTGCTGCCTGCGCCCGGGCATCCTGGGCGTCTCGCACAACATCCAGGTACGCTCGATCATCGGCCGCTTCCTCGAGCACACGCGGGTGTTCTACTTCCTCAACGACGGCGAGGAAAAGCTCTACCTGTCCAGTGCCGACTGGATGGAGCGCAACCTCGATCGGCGGGTCGAGACCTGCTTCCCGGTGGAGGGCAAGAAACTGATGCTGCGGGTGAAGAAGGAGCTGGAGGCCTACCTCGGAGACAACACCCAGAGTTGGCAGCTGCAGCCGGACGGCAGCTATCTGCGCAACAGTCCGAGCGGCAACCAGAATCCGCGCAACGCCCAGACGATGCTGCTGGAGAAGCTGAGCAATCCCATGCTTGGTACGCGCTAAAACGCGGCGGGGCCGCCAGCACGGCGGCCCCGCCAGTGCTTCAGCACACCCGGATGGTGTAACCGACTCGCGCCAGCCACTCGGCTTCCTGTTCGAAGTCGGCCTGGGTCAGCGGGTTGGCGTTCAGCCAGCCGTCGGGGAAGGTCAGTTCCAGCTCGCGCTCGCCGGCGCGGAACTGCACCCTGGGCATCTCCTGGGTGCCACGGATGTGGTGGAAGAGGATCGCGACGCGCAGCAGGATGCACAGTCGCACCAGTTTGTCGCCATCGTCGCTGCCGAATTCGCTGAACTTGTCCCGCGGGATGTTGCGCCGATGGCCGCGGACCAGCAGGGCGAGCATCTGTTGGTCCTTGCGGGAGAAGCCGGCCAGGTCGGAATGCTCGATCAGGTAGGCGCCGTGCTTGTGGTAATGGTAGTGGGCGATGTCCAGGCCGATCTCGTGCACCCGCGCCGCCCAGCTCAGCAGTTCGCGATGGCTTTCGTCCTCCAGACCCCAGGCGGCGGCGACCTGCTCGAGTGCCGAGAGCGCCTTGGCCTCGACCCGCGCAGCCTGTTCCACGTCGACGTGATAGCGCTCCATCAGCGAGCGGAGGGTGCGTTCGCGGACGTCCTCGTGGTGGTGACGGCCGAGCAGGTCGTAGAGCACGCCTTCGCGCAGGGCGCCATCCGAGTAGGTCATCGTCTGCAGCTGCAGGGCGTCGAACAGCGCCTCCAGGACCGCCAGGCCGGCGGGGAAGATGGCCCGGCGGTCCGGCTTGATGCCGTCCATGTCCAGCTTGTCCACGTCACCGAGCTTGAACAGCTTGCGCTTCAGCCAGGCGATGCCTTCGGCGGTCACTTCGCCGTTGCTGTAGCCGCCGCTCTGGATCGCCTGGCCAACCGCGCGAATGGTTCCCGAGGAGCCCACCGCCTCCTGCCAGCCGAGGCGTTGCAGGGCGTTCTCGATGGCCATCAGCTCCAGGCGCGCGGCGGTATAGGCCTGGGCGTAGCGGGCCGGGGTGATCTTGCCGTCGGCGAAGTGGTTGCGGGTGTAGCTGACGCTGCCCATCTGCAGGCTTTCGCGCAGCAGCGGTTCGAAGTTCTCGCCGATGATGAATTCCGTGCTGCCGCCGCCGATGTCCACGACCAGACGCTTGCCGGCCGCGCTCGGCAGGGTGTGGGAGACGCCGAGGTAGATCAGGCGCGCCTCCTCGCGGCCGGAGATCACTTCCACCGGGTGGCCGAGGACCTCGTTGGCACGACGGATGAATTCGTTGCGGTTGCGCGCCTCGCGCAGGGCATTGGTGGCGACGATGCGCACCACTCCCTTGGGCAGGCCGTTGATCAGTTGGGCGAAGCGGCGCAGGCAGTCGAGCCCGCGTTGCATGGCCTCCTCGCTGAGCTGGTGCTGGTCGTCGAGGCCTGCCCCCAGCTGGACTTTCTCGCCCAGGCGTTCGAGCGGGCGGATCTCGGTCCGGTCGGCCTTGGCCAGCACCATGTGGAAGCTGTTGGAGCCAAGGTCGATGGCGGCAATCAGGGGGAAGCTCTCGGCTTGGATTTTTGGCATGTCAGGTGTCTCGATGGCGGAACCGCGCCGTCCGGCCACGGGAGAGCAGCAGTTGTACCAGTTTACGGATCAAGGGTCCAAAGCAGCTTGTGCGATAAACGGTCCATTATAAGGCTTGGCTACGGTTGGGACGATGCGCCCGAATGTCTCCGGGCGGAGGCCTCCAGGGCGATGGGCAGCCGGGCTCGGGGCGGGGCGAATCCCGCTTCCTTTTTCGCATGCCGGAGGGCTTGGGGCGGGGCAGGGCTGCGTGCTCGCCTTCCTGTGCCGGTCAATGCGGGCTATCATGTTCGGAAATTTGTGCTTCCGACCACGGAGATTTTCCATGAGCGAACTCATCACCAATGTCAGCGACGCCAGCTTCGAGCAGGATGTGCTTCAGGCCGAGGGGCCGGTGCTTGTCGATTACTGGGCCGAATGGTGCGGACCATGCAAGATGATCGCCCCGGTGCTCAGCGAAATTGCCAAGGATTACGAGGGCAAACTGAAGGTCTGCAAGCTGAACATCGATGAAAATCAGGGAACTCCGGCGAAATACGGCGTGCGTGGCATTCCGACCCTGATGCTGTTCAAGGGCGGCAACGTCGAGGCAACCAAGGTTGGCGCCCTGTCCAAGTCGCAGCTGGCCGCCTTTCTCGACAGCAATATCTGAGTTTGCCTGCCAAGCGCATCCTTCGCTCCCGGGCAGGTTGAAAGCATGCAAGCCGGGACTGGCTGGTCCCGTGGTCTCGAGCCCGGCGAGCTGCGTGTATCGAGAGAGGCCGAAAGCGGCCTGCTCGCCGGGTTCGGGGGTGCGGTTTTTGTCGTGCGAGGCTGGACGCACCTTTTGCGGGGTGTTAGATTCGGCTCTCGCAGCGAATTTACCGCTGTCCTCCGTCAGTCGTCGCCGACGCACCCCTTTAGAATAAGTACAGCGATCCGATCGCCTTCCCTGCGGCGCGGCTTTCCCAAGCTCAACGCTTTCTGCCCTCTTATCGTCTTATGAACCTGACCGAACTCAAGCAAAAGCCTATTACCGAACTGCTGGAAATGGCCGAACAGATGGGCCTGGAGAACATGGCCCGTTCGCGTAAGCAGGATGTGATTTTCTCCCTGCTGAAGAAGCATGCGAAAAGCGGCGAGGAAATCTCCGGTGATGGCGTGCTGGAGATTCTTCAGGACGGCTTCGGATTCCTGCGCAGTGCGGACTCCTCCTATCTGGCCGGGCCGGACGACATCTACGTCTCGCCGAGCCAGATCCGCCGCTTCAACCTGCGCACCGGCGATACCATTGTCGGCAAGATTCGCCCGCCAAAGGAAGGCGAACGCTACTTCGCCCTGCTCAAGGTCGACTCGATCAACTTCGACCGGCCGGAAAACGCGAAGAACAAGATTCTCTTCGAGAACCTCACTCCGCTGTTCCCCAACCTCCGTCTCACCATGGAGGCCGGCAACGGCTCCACCGAAGACCTTACCGGCCGCGTGATCGATCTTTGCGCGCCGATCGGCAAGGGACAGCGCGGTCTGATCGTCGCACCGCCGAAAGCCGGCAAGACGATCATGCTGCAGAACATCGCCAGCAACATCACGCGCAACAATCCCGAGTGTCACCTGATCGTCCTGCTGATCGACGAGCGTCCGGAGGAAGTGACCGAGATGCAGCGCACCGTGCGCGGCGAAGTGGTCGCCTCCACCTTCGACGAGCCGCCGACCCGCCACGTGCAGGTCGCCGAGATGGTCATCGAGAAGGCCAAGCGCCTGGTCGAGCACAAGAAGGACGTGGTGATCCTGCTCGACTCCATCACCCGCCTGGCGCGTGCCTATAACACGGTGATCCCCAGCTCCGGCAAGGTGCTCACCGGTGGTGTCGACGCCCATGCCCTGGAGAAGCCCAAGCGCTTCTTCGGCGCCGCGCGCAACATCGAGGAGGGCGGCAGCCTGACCATCCTCGCCACCGCGCTGGTGGAGACCGGCTCGAAGATGGACGAGGTGATCTACGAGGAATTCAAGGGCACCGGTAACCTGGAGCTGCAGCTGGACCGGCGCATCGCCGAGAAGCGCGTGTTCCCAGCGATCAACATCAACCGCTCCGGCACCCGCCGCGAAGAGCTGCTGACCGGTGAGGAGGAGCTGCAGCGCATGTGGATTCTGCGCAAGATCCTCCATCCCATGGACGAGATCGCCGCCATCGAGTTCCTCCTCGACCGTCTGAAGGACACCAAGACCAACGAGGAATTCTTCCAGTCGATGAAGCGGAAGTAATCCGCCGCGACAAGTCGCAAGCCGCAGGCCGCAAGGTGGCAGGTTGGCGCCGCCACCCTCTGGCCTGAGGCTTGCTGCCCGAGGCTCGCAGCACCCATGAAATACTCCGATCTCCGCGACTTCCTGCGCGCCCTGGAGGCGCGTGGCGAGCTCAAGCGTATCCAGACGCCGGTTTCACCCGTACTGGAAATGACCGAAATCTGCGACCGCACCCTGCGTCGAGGGGGGCCTGCGTTGCTGTTCGAGAAGCCTCAGGGCTTCGATATGCCGGTGCTCGGCAACCTGTTCGGCACGCCGCAGCGCGTGGCGTTCGGCATGGGCGCCGAGGATGTCTCCGAACTGCGCGAGATCGGCCGCCTGCTGGCCTTCCTCAAGGAACCTGAGCCGCCCAAGGGCCTGAAGGATGCCTGGGACAAGCTGCCGCTGTTCCGGAAGGTGGTCAGCATGGCGCCCAAGGTGCTGAAGGACGCGCCCTGCCAGGAGCTGATCCTCGAGGGCGAGGAAGTCGATCTCGGCAAGCTGCCCGTGCAGCACTGCTGGCCGGGCGATGCGGCGCCCCTGATCACCTGGGGCCTGACCATCACCCGTGGGCCGAACAAGGAGCGGCAGAACCTCGGTATCTACCGGCAGCAGGTGATCGGCCGCAACAAGGTGATCATGCGCTGGCTCAGCCATCGTGGCGGCGCACTCGACTATCGCGAGTGGTGCCAGAAGCATCCGGATCGTCCCTACCCAGTGGCGGTGGCCCTGGGCGCCGATCCGGCAACCATCCTTGGCGCGGTCACGCCGGTGCCGGATACCCTGTCCGAATATGCCTTCGCCGGGCTGTTGCGTGGACAGCGCACCGAACTGGTCAAGGCCATCGGCAGCGACCTGCAGGTGCCGGCCAGTGCGGAAATCGTGCTGGAGGGCCACATCCATCCCGGGGAGATGGCCGACGAAGGTCCTTATGGCGACCATACCGGCTACTACAACGAGGTGGACCGTTTTCCGGTGTTCACCATCGAGCGCATCACCCGGCGCCGTGACGCCATTTACCACAGTACCTATACCGGTCGGCCGCCGGATGAGCCGGCCGTGCTTGGAGTGGCACTGAACGAAGTGTTCGTGCCGATCCTGCAGAAGCAGTTCCCGGAGATCGTCGATTTCTACCTGCCGCCGGAGGGGTGTTCCTACCGCATGGCGGTGGTGACCATCAAGAAGCAGTATCCCGGTCATGCCAAGCGCGTCATGCTCGGTGTGTGGTCGTTCCTGCGCCAGTTCATGTACACCAAGTTCGTCATCGTCACCGACGACGATATCAATGCCCGCGACTGGAACGACGTGATCTGGGCCATCACCACCCGCATGGATCCCAAGCGCGACACCGTGCTGATCGACAACACGCCGATCGACTACCTCGATTTCGCTTCGCCGATCTCCGGCCTGGGTTCGAAGATGGGCCTGGATGCCACCCACAAGTGGCCGGGCGAGACCAGCCGCGAGTGGGGGCGGGCCATTCGCCAGGACCCGGCGGTGAAGCAGCGCGTCGACGAGCTCTGGCCGCTGCTGGGCATCGACTGAGGCCGCCGGCCGGCGGATCCTTCAGTCTCACCCGTTCGCGGCCCGGGCCGCTCCCCCCGATTGACCCCTTCAGCGGCGGAACATCATGAAAGTGACCCTGCAACCCTCTGGCGCCGAACTCGATGTGAATGTCGGCGAATCCATCCTCGATGCCGCGCTGCGGCTCGGCTATGAGTGCCCGCAGGGCTGTCGCAACGGCAACTGCCATGCCTGTGCAGCGCGCCTGGTCGAGGGGCGGGTGCGCCAGGGGGATGAGGTGCTCACCCAGGGCGAACTGCTGACCTGCCAGGCCAGGCCGCAGGCGGATTGCGTGCTGCACTGGGATGGTGTGCTGGCACCGGGCGAGCTGCCGGTGCGCGAGCTGAGCTGCCAGTTGGTCGACTGTGAGGCGCTCGGCGGCGACGTGTTCCGCGTGCGCCTGCGCGCCCCGGCGGGCAAGCCGCCGCGCTACCACGCCGGACAGTACCTGCAGCTGCAGCGTGAGGACGGCAGTTTCTCCTCCTTTTCCCTGGCTTCGGCGCCCTGCATGGGGCGTGAGCTGGAGCTGCACGTTCTGGCGCGCGAGACATCGGCCCTGGAGTTGCTGGCGTTCATCCGCCGCCAGGGCTTCGCCCGTGTGCGCCTGCCGTTCGGCGATGCCTGTCTGGTCGAGTTGCCGGACGGTCCGCTGGTGCTGATCGCCGCCGGCACCGGCATGGCGCAGATGCAGAGCCTGGTGGAGCATTGCCGGGCGAACGGCTTCGCCCGGCCGATCCACCTCTACTGGGGGGCGCGGCGACCGGAGGATTTCTACCGGCTGCCTTATGCGGAAGAATGGCAGCGCCTGCCCAACCTGCACCTGCACCGGGTGGTCAGCGATCTGTGTGGCTGGGAGGGGCGCTGTGGCCTGCTGCATGAGGCGGTGCGCGAGGACTTCGCCGACCTCCGGGCGTTGCACGTGTATGCCAGCGGCTCGCCGGGTATGGTCTATGCCACTCTGGACGCGCTGCTCGAAGCGGGCATGGAGGCCCGGCAGATGCGCGCCGACGTCTTCGCCTACGCTCCCCGCTCCTGACGACCGCCCGCCGCTCAGCGCAGCGCGAGCACGGCGGCCCATTCGCTGGCCTCCACCGGCATCACCGAGAGCCGGCTGCCCTTCTGCAGTAGTGGTAGCTGCGTCAGCTCGGGAATGCTGCGCAGGCGTGCCAACCCGATGATGTCGCTGAAGGCCTCGATGAACTCCACATCGACTGCGCTCCATGGGTTCTTCTCCGCGCTGGCCCTGGCGTCGAAGTAGGGGCCGTGCGGGTCGAGGGCGCTGGGGTCGGGATAGGCGGTCCGGACGATCCGGCTGATGCCGGCAATTCCCGGTTGCGGACAGCTGGAGTGGTAGAAGAAGAACAGCTCGTCGGCCTGCATGTTTCGCAGGAAGTTGCGCGCCTGGTAATTGCGCACTCCATCCCAACGCGCCTGGCGGAGGCGCTGTAGTGTAGCCGCGGACAGCACGTCGGGTTCGGATTTCATCAGCCAGTACGGCATGGGAATCGGCTCCGGATGCCGGTCATCGGGACGTCGGAAAAAGCTTCGATCTTGTTGACGACCGGGGTTTGATTGACGGGTCGAGTTGGCGGAGAATGCCGCCGCTTTTTGGGGGGAGGTGGCTTTTGCAGCCACCATTTTGCTGTTCATCATCGTGCAGTGCCTTGAAGGGGGAGGCAATCGATGAAGCGCAAGCCAGATCTACTGTGGGTTCTCGTCATTCTCTTCGGACTGGGGGTGGTCACCACAGGCTACGCGCAAAGCCACTGGGAGCAAAAGCAGAGCGATCAGTCGCCGAGCCTGTTCCGCAGTCTTTGACCTATTCGCGGGCACCGCAGGGATCGCGGTGCAACTGCCCCCGCCTCATCATCTTCCTGTCGGCCGCATACCAGGCCTTGTCCGTCACCGTGGCCTCCAGTGGCACGTCCCAACTGGCCAGCGCCAGCCGATCGACCTTCTGACATTCGTGGGCCAGGCCCAGCAGCGCAGGCTTGCGACAGTACTTGTGGCGGGTCCGATAGGCCAGGCTGCGGTCATAGAAGCCGCCCCCCATGCCCAAGCGTCCACCCTCGCAGTCGAAGCCCACCAGGGGCATCAGCAGCAGATCGAGCGTCCAGACCTTGCGCTGCCGGGCGCGGTTCGGCCGTGGCTCGCGGATGCGGAAGCGGTTCAGGTGCAGTGCCTCGCCGGGATGGATGCGCTGGAACACCATGCGCGTCGCCGGCCAGGCGTTGAGCACCGGCAGGTAGGTCGCCTTGCCGCGCCGCTGTGCGGCGTCGAGCAGCAGTCCTGGGTCGATCTCGCCGTCGTTGGGCAGATACAGCGCCACGTGGCGACAGCGGCGGAACAGCGGATGCTGCGCCAGCTGGCGATAGAGCCGGCGGGCGGCCTGGCGCTGGCGTTGAGGTGCGAGCGCGCGCCGCCGCTCGCGGAGCAGGCGGCGCAACTGGGCGCGGGAAAGGCCGGCGGCTTCGATCATGCCGAATGAATGCGTGTCGATAATGGGGAGACGGCGATCCGGCGAGATTCGCTGCTGCGGCGTGGCAGGCGCAGAAAGTGGGCTCCCCGAAGTGCCGCTGCCGGCTTGACCCTTGAACCCGAAAGTTCAAGGTGGCGACTGACGATGACTTTAAGGCTTTCCGTCAGGCGGACATGCACACGGGTCACACGTACAGCCTCCAAAGTTTTGCGTATCGGGAGAGGGACGTGGCCGACTGGCGTACACACCAGGGAGTGATCGCCAGTATACCCGAATCCAACCGAACTCAAGTCGTCAGCTCATCCGGATTGTTGGTCAGGGCGCGGTCGACCCGCTCCAGCAGGGTGCGGACCTGCTCGCGGGTCGAGCTGGCCTGCAGGTCCAAACGCTCCTGCTTGTGCAGCAGATCGTGGGTGATGTTGAGGGCAGCCATCACCGCGACGCGGTCGGCGCCGATAACCTTGCCGCTCGAGCGGATTTCCCGCATTTTCCCATCCAAGTAACGGGCGGCGCTTTCCAGATTGGCCCGTTCTTCCGGTGGGCAGGCAATGCAGTAGTCCTTGTCGAGAATGTGGACGGTAATGGTGTGCGGCTGGCTCATGAGTCCTGCTCCAGGGCTTTCAGACGTGAAATCATCGATTCGACCTTGTGCCTGGCGATTTCGTTCTTTTCGATGAGGTGGGCGCGTTCCTCTCGCCAGGCCTTTTCATTCGCCAGGAGGAACCGGTTATGGGCCTTGATCTGCTCGAGGCGCTGGATCAGCAGCTCCAGCTGACGGGTGAGGGCTTGCAGGTCGTCGTCTTCCATGGCGCCTCTTTCTTTGCGAATGAACGGGGCTCAAGACCCCGGCGGCGCGCTTCGATGGTCTTGGTGCATCCGCCGGTGCTAGGATACGCGACCACATTCTAGTCATTTGCTCCCCGTGGCGCCTATAGCTGCCGGCGCTTTCGCAAGGCGCGGCAGACCGGGCGAGCGGAGAAGGCGAGTCCGATATGTCCACCGATAAATCCCCCTATGCGGCTTTCTCCGCCCTGCTGGCCTCGACCGGCCGGGAAGTGTCCCCGGCGGAGCTGCATGGCCTGCTGCTCGGTCGCAGCTGCGCCGGCGCCGGTTTCGAGGCCGACGCCTGGCTGACCGATGCCGCCGATCTGCTCGGCAGCCAGACTCCGGACAACGTGCGCCAGGCGCTGGTCGGCCTGCAGGAGATGGTCAAGGGCGAACTGGCTGGCGGCGAGGTCGCCGTGGTCCTGCTGCTGCCTTCCGACGAGGCGCCGCTGGCCGAGCGCGCTACCGCCCTGGGGCAGTGGTGCCAGGGCTTTCTCGGCGGTTTCGGCCTGACTGCCCGCGACAAGCCGTTGAGCGCGGAGGCCATGGAAGTGCTGCAGGATCTCGCCGCCATCGCCCAGGTGCAGAATTCGCTGGAGGAGTCCGAGGAGGGCGAGGGTGCCTACATGGAGGTCATGGAATACCTCCGGGTTGCGCCGCTCCTGCTGTTCGCCGAGTGCGCCGGGCCGGTTGCGCCGGCGCCCAAGCCGTCCGTGCACTGAAGCGCCGACGCTTTTGCCAGTCAACCGAGGAGCTGTACATGACCTGCATCCCGAAGCCGGAATACGCCCGCCGGCGCAAGGCGCTGATGGCACAGATGGAGCCCAACAGCATCGCCATCCTGCCGGCGGCGCCGGTGTATATCCGCAATCGCGATGTGGAGCACCAGTACCGTCAGGACAGCGACTTCCAGTATCTCTCGGGTTTCCCCGAGCCGGAGGCGGTGATCGCCCTGATTCCCGGCCGCGAACATGGCGAATACGTGCTCTTCTGCCGCGAGCGCGATCCCGAGCGCGAACTCTGGGACGGCCTGCGCGCCGGCCAGGAGGGGGCGGTCCGCGACTACGGCGCGGATGATGCTTTCCCCATTGCCGACATCGACGACATCCTGCCCGGTCTGATCGAGGGGCGCGGCCGGGTCTACTACGCCATCGGCAGCAACGAGGCGTTCGACCACCGGCTGATGGAGTGGATCAAGACCATCCGCTCCAAGGCCCGCCAGGGCGCGCAGCCGCCGAGCGAGTTCGTCGCCCTCGACCATCTGCTGCACGACATGCGCCTGTACAAGAGCGCCGCCGAAGTGGCGGTGATGCGCGAGGCCGCGGCCATCTCCGCCCGCGCCCACGTGCGCGCCATGCAGGCCAGCCGCCCGGGGCTCCATGAGTACCAGCTGGAGGCCGAGCTGGAGTACGAGTTCCGCAAGGGTGGGGCGCGGATGCCGGCCTATGGCTCGATCGTCGCCGGCGGTCGCAATGCCTGCATCCTGCACTACACCGAGAACAACATGCCGCTGCGCGACGGTGATCTGGTGCTGATCGACGCCGGCTGCGAGATCGACTGCTACGCCAGCGACATCACCCGCACCTTCCCGGTCAACGGCACCTTCTCGCCCGAGCAGAAGGCGATCTACGAGCTGGTGCTGGCCGCCAATCTGGAGGCGTTCAGGCACATCGCGCCCGGCCGCCACTGGAACGAGGCCCACGAGGCCACGGTGCGGGTGATCGTTGCCGGACTGGTGGAGCTGGGACTGCTTGCCGGCGATGTCGACGAGTTGATCAAGCAGGAGGCCTACAAGCCCTTCTACATGCACCGTGCCGGCCACTGGCTGGGCATGGACGTGCACGATGTCGGCGACTACAAGATCGACGGCCAGTGGCGCGTGCTCGAGCCGGGCATGGCGATGACCGTCGAGCCGGGCATCTACATCGCCGCCGACAACGACAAGGTCGAGCGCAAGTGGCGTGGTATCGGCGTGCGCATCGAGGACGACGTGGTGGTCACCGAAGGGGGCTGCGAGATCCTCACCGGCGGCGTGCCCAAGGGCGTCGCCGAGATCGAGGCACTGATGGCCGCGGCTCGCGGCCGGGTGGCCTGAACATGACCCGGGTGGAACTGGCGATCGTCGGCGGCGGCCTGGTCGGTGCGAGTCTGGCCCTGGCCCTGCAGGAGGGCGCCAAGGCGCGCGGCTGGCGGATCGTGCTGATCGAGCCGCACGCGCCCGGCGAACCCTATCAGCCGAGCTACGACGCGCGCTCCTCGGCGCTGTCCTTCGGCACCCGGCAGATCTACGAGCGCCTGGGCCTGTGGCCGGCGATCGCCCGCCGGGCCGAGCCGATCCTGCAGATCCACGTCTCCGAGCGTGGCCGTTTCGGCGCCGCGCGCCTGCAGGCGGCGGAGGAGGGCGTGCCGGCCCTCGGCTATGTGGTGGAGAACGCCTGGCTCGGCGAGTGCCTGTGGCAGGCGCTGGATCCCGAAGTGGTCACCTGGCGCTGCCCGGCCGAAGTGCTGCGCATGACCCCGCTGCGCGATGGCTACCGGCTGCAGCTGGACGACGACAGCCACCTCGACTGCGCCCTGGCAGTGCTCGCCGACGGTGGCCGCTCCGATCTGCGCGAGCAGCTCGGCATCCATGTGCGCCAGCAGCCCTACGGGCAGACTGCGCTGATCGCCAACCTCACGCCCGGCGAGCCGCATCGCGGCCAGGCCTTCGAGCGCTTCACCCAGGACGGCCCGCTGGCCCTGCTGCCGCTGGCGGACAATCGCTGCGCGCTGGTCTGGACTCGTCCGACGGGCGACGCCGGACGGTTGCTGGCGCTCGACGAGCGGCAGTTCCTCGCCGAGCTGCAGCAACAGTTCGGCTATCGCCTCGGCGCCTTCCGCCAGTTGGGGGGCCGCCATCTCTATGCGCTGGCGCTGGTCGAGGCCGAGGAGCAGGTGCGCCCGCATCTGGCCCTGCTCGGCAATGCCGCCCACAGCCTGCACCCGATCGCCGGCCAGGGCTACAACCTGTCCCTGCGCGATACCCTGTGCCTGGCCGAGGAACTGCTGGACAGTCCGGCCGAGCCCGGCGACTTCGCCACCCTGCTGCGCTACCAGGCCCGCCAGCGCCTCGACCAGCAGTTGACCGTGGGCTTCTCCGACCGGCTCACCCGGCTGTTCGGCATGGCCACGCCGCTACTCGCCGGCGGGCGCAGTCTCGGCCTGCTCGGCCTCGACCTGCTGCCGCCGGCCAAGCGCTGGTTCGCCCGCCAGGCCATGGGGCTCGGCACCCGTGCGCAGGTCTGAGCCTGACGCGCGATCATCGAAGAACGGCGGGCGTGGCAGGACGCCCCTTGCGAGTTGAGGAAAGCATGCACGCGGATCTGATCATCGTCGGCGCCGGAATGGTCGGCAGCACCCTGGCACTGGCCCTGCAGGACAGCGGCCTGGATATCCTCCTGCTCGACCGCGGGCCGCTCGAGGCGGCCCCCTGGAGCCCTGAGGCGCCCTTCGAGCCGCGGGTCAGCGCGTTGTCCGCCGCCAGCCAGCGCATCCTCGAGCGCCTCGGCGCCTGGGACGGCATCCGCGCCCGGCGCGCCGCCCCCTACGGCGAGATGCAGGTGTGGGACGGCTCCGGCACCGGGCAGATCCGCTTCGCCGCGGCCAGCGTGCATGCCGAGGTGCTCGGCCACATCGTCGAGAACCGCGTGGTGCAGGACGCCCTGCTCGAGCGCCTGGCAGGCAGCGGCATCGGCCTGCTGCCCGCGGTGCGCCTGGACGGCCTGCGCCGCTCCGGCGACGGCTGGCTGGTCAGCCTCGGCGACGGCCGTCAGCTGCGCGCGCCGCTGCTGGTCGCCGCCGACGGCGCCAACTCGACGATCCGCCGTCTGGCCGGCTGCACCACCCGCGAGTGGGATTACCTGCACCATGCCATCGTCACCAGCGTGCGCTGCGCCGAGGCGCACCGCCGTACCGCCTGGCAGCGCTTCACCGACGACGGTCCGCTGGCTTTCCTGCCGCTGGAGCGGGATGGCGACCGCCACTGGTGCTCGATCGTCTGGTCGACCACTGCGGAGCAGGCCGAGCGGCTGATGGCGCTGGACGATGCGGCCTTCGCCGCGGCGCTGGGCGCCGCCTTCGAGTGGCGGCTCGGTGCGGTGCTGGAGGTCGATCCGCGCCACTGCATCCCGCTGCGCCAGCGGCATGCCCGGCGCTATGTCGAACCCGGCCTGGCGCTGATCGGCGATGCCGCCCACGTCATCCACCCGCTGGCGGGGCAGGGCGTCAACCTGGGATTTCTCGATGCCGCCACCCTGGCCGAGGTGCTGCTGCATGCCCGCGGGCGGGGCGAACGGCTGGCCGAGCTGCGCGTGCTGAGCCGTTTCGAGCGCCGGCGGATGCCCCACAACCTGGCGATGATGGCGGCGATGGAGGGCTTCGAGCGGCTGTTCCAGGCCGATCCGCTGCCGCTGCGCTGGCTGCGCAACGCCGGCCTGAAGTGGATGGACGAGCTGCCCGGGGGCAAGGCGCTGTTCGTCCGCCAGGCCCTCGGACTGAGCGGCGACCTGCCCGAATTGGCGCGGGCCTGAAAGCCGAACCCACCCTGTTGGCGATATACCGCGCGACATATGGCGAGTTGTGAAGCTAAATGCTAGTCACTATTATTCGCCGCACTTAATTCACATGAGGTGGGTTCCATGCAGGCAAGCAAGCACATTCTCGCCGTCCTGGCCTTGGGCGCGCTCTCCGGCACCGCCCTGGCGGCCGACGAGGTCGTGGTCTATTCGTCGCGGATCGACGAGTTGATCAAGCCGGTCTTCGATGCCTATACCGCCGAAACCGGGGTCAAGGTGAAGTTCATCACCGACAAGGAGGCCCCGCTGCTGGCCCGTCTCAAGGCCGAAGGGAAGAACACCCCGGCCGACCTGCTGATCACCGTGGACGCCGGCAACCTCTGGCAGGCCGAGCAGGAAGGCGTGCTGCGTCCGCTGGATTCGGCGACGATCAAGGCCAACATCCCGCCGCAATACCGCTCTGCCAGCAGTACCTGGAGCGGCCTGTCGCTGCGTGCGCGGACCATCTTCTACTCCACCGAGCGGGTCAAGCCGGAGGAGCTTTCCACCTACGAGGCCTTGGCCGACGAGAACTGGGAAGGCCGTCTGTGCCTGCGCACCAGCAAGAAGGTCTACAACCAGTCGCTGACCGCCACCCTGATCGAGGCCCACGGCGAGAAGCAGGCCGAACAGATCGTCAAGGGCTGGGTGAACAACCTGGCCACCGACGTGTTCGCCGACGACACCGCCCTGCTGCAGGCCATCGACGCCGGCCAGTGTGACGTGGGCATGGCCAACACCTACTACTACGGTCGCCTGCACAAGCAGAACCCCGGTTTGAAGGTGAAGCCCTTCTGGCCGAACCAGGCCGATCGCGGCGTGCACGTCAACCTCTCCGGCGCCGGGGTGACCAAGCACGCCCCGCATCCGCAGGCCGCGCAGAAGCTGCTGGAGTGGATGACCGGCGACAAGGCCCAGCGCCTGCTGGCCGACATCAACCAGGAATACCCCGCCAATCCGCAGGTGGCACCGTCCGCGGAAGTCGCCGCCTGGGGCAGCTTCAAGGCCGACAGCGTGCCGGTCGAGGTCGCCGGCAAGCGCCAGGCCGAGGCGATCCGCCTGATGGATCGCGCCGGCTGGAACTGAGGCGCCCGCCGAGGCTGCCAACCCGGGCTGCAGGCGGAGCGCTCCGCCTGCAGCCCGATTCGTTTTTCGTATCGGGGAGCTGTCGTGACCCATTCCGCCCAGCGCCGCTGGTATCCCATCGTCTTTGCCATCGCCTCCCTGGTGCTGCTGCCCCTCAGCGTGCTGGCGCTCTCCTGGCACAGCGTGGACGGCGAAATCTGGAGGCATCTGTGGGATACCCAGATGCCGCGTCTGCTCAGCAACACCCTGACCCTGCTGCTGGGCGTCAGTGCCGGCGTCACCCTGCTCGGGGTGAGCCTGGCCTGGCTGACCAGCCTCTGCGAGTTTCCCGGCCGGCGCTGGCTGGACTGGGCGCTGATGCTGCCCTTCGCGATTCCCGCCTACGTGCTGGCCTTCGTCTTCGTCGGCCTGCTGGACTTTTCCGGCCCGGTGCAGACCCTCCTGCGCGAGTGGTTCGGCAGTGGCCTGCGGCTGCCGCGGGTGCGCTCCACCGGCGGGGTGATCCTGGTCCTGGTGCTGGTGTTCTACCCCTACGTCTATCTGCTCGCGCGCAGTGCCTTCCTGGCCCAGGGCAAGGGCCTGATGGAGGCCGCGCGGGCCCTCGGCCAGTCGCCCTGGCAGGCCTTCTGGCGCGTGGCGCTGCCGATGGCGCGGCCGGCGATCGGCGCCGGCCTGGCGCTGGCGATGATGGAGACCCTGGCCGACTTCGGCGCCGTCTCGGTGTTCAACTACGACACCTTCACCACCGCCATCTACAAGACCTGGTACGGCTTCTACAGCCTGTCCAGCGCCACCCAGCTGGCCAGCCTGCTGCTGCTGGCGGTGATGCTGGTGGTCTACGGCGAGCGCCGCGCCCGCGGCGTGCCGCGGCCGAGCACCGAGCGCCCGCGCGGCCGGGCGCTGTACCGGCTGCGCGGCTTCAAGGCCGCGGCGGCCAGCACCTGGTGCGGGCTGGTATTCCTCTGCGCCTTCGTCGTGCCGCTCCTGCAGCTGCTGGCGTGGTATTGGCAGCGCGGCCGCTTCGACCTCGACGAGCGCTATGCCGGGCTGATCCTGCACACCCTCTGGCTGGGCGGCTGCGCCGCGCTGATCACCGTCGCCTGCGCCATGCTGCTGGCCTTCGCCCGACGCCTGGTGCCGGGACGCACCATGGGCGCGGCGGTCGGCCTGGCCAATCTGGGCTACGCGCTGCCGGGCTCGGTGCTGGCGGTGTCCATCATGCTCGCCTTCAGCTATCTCGACCGCGAGCTGGTGATCCCGCTGTCCGAGTGGTTTGGCGGCGCCGGCAAGCCGCTGCTGCTGGGCAGCTTGGCAGCCCTGCTGCTGGCCTATCTGGTGCGCTTCCTGGCGGTGGCCTTCGGCCCCCTGGAAAGCAGCCTGGCGCGGATCCGCCCGTCGCTGCCAGAGGCCGCGCGCAGCCTGGGGGTCGGCGGGCCGCAGCTGTTCTCGCGGCTCTACCTGCCGCTGCTGCTGCCCGGCACCCTGAGCGCCGCGCTGCTGGTGTTCGTCGACGTGCTCAAGGAAATGCCGGCGACCCTGCTGATGCGCCCGTTCGGCTGGGACACCCTGGCGGTACGCATCTTCGAGATGACCAGCGAGGGCGAGTGGGCCCGCGCCGCGCTGCCGGCGCTGACCCTGGTGCTGGTCGGCCTGCTGCCGGTGATCGGCCTGATCCGCCGTTCGGCACGCCAGCCGGGCTGAGCCGCCAGGGCCGGCGGCGTCCGGCCCCCACCTTGCCAGCGCCGTGACCGGACCCGGCCTTGCGGCTACAATGCGCGCCATTCGCGGCCTGCCGGCGGCCTTGCCAGGCCTGTCTCGCAGGTCTTTCGCGTGGCGACGCGCCAGGCACGGAAGGAGAACCATCATGGGACAGCGCACGCCCCTCTATGAGCAGCACCTTGCCCTGGGCGCCAGGATCGTCGATTTCGGCGGCTGGGACATGCCCCTGCACTACGGCTCGCAGGTCGAGGAGCACCATCAGGTCCGGCGCGACTGCGGCGTCTTCGACGTCTCTCACATGACCGTGGTGGATGTCCATGGCCCGGAGGCCCGCGCCTGGCTGCAGCGTCTGCTGGCCAACGACGTGGCGCACCTGGAGACCCCCGGCAAGGCGCTCTACAGCGTCATGCTCAACGAGCGCGGCGGGGTGATCGACGACCTCATCGTCTATCTCGCCGATTTCGGCTACCGCCTGGTGCTCAACGCCGCCAGCCGCCTGCGCGACCTGGCGTGGATGAAGGAACAATCTGCCGGACATGCCGTCGAGCTGCGCGAGCGCCGCGACCTGGCCATGCTCGCCATCCAGGGGCCGCAGGCGCGGGTGCGCACCGGCGAACTGGTCTCCGCCCCGCGCGCCGCGCTGATCCACGAACTGCGCCCGTTCGAGGGGCTGGCCGAGGGCGACTGGTTCGTCGCCCGCACCGGCTACACCGGCGAGGACGGCCTGGAGATCATGCTGCCAGTGGCGCAGGCGCCGGACTTCTTCAGCGATCTGGTCGGCGCCGGCATCGCCCCCAGCGGCCTCGGCGCCCGCGACACCCTGCGCCTGGAGGCAGGGCTGAACCTCCATGGCCAGGACATGGACGAGAACGTCTCGCCGCTGGCGGCGAACCTGGGCTGGACCATCGCCTGGGACCCGGCCGGGCGCGACTTCATCGGCCGCACCGCGGTGGAGGAACAGCGCCGCGCCGGCGGCCAGCCTAAACTGGTGGGATTGCTGCTGGAGGAGCGCGGCGTGCTGCGTACTGGCCAGGTGGTACGGGTGGAGGGCGTCGGCGAGGGCGCGATCACCAGCGGCAGCTTCTCGCCGACGCTCGGCAAGTCCATCGCCCTAGCCCGAGTGCCGGCGGCCACCGGCGAGCGCGCCGAGGTGGAAATTCGCGGCCGCTGGCTGCCCGTCCGCGTCGTCCGGCCGAACTTCGTCCGTCACGGCAAGGCCTTGATCTAGATTTTTTCGGGCGAGCCCTTTCGCCCCCAACCCCGAGGACACGACATGAGCAATATCCCCGCCGATCTGCGTTACACAGCCAGCCACGAATGGGCCCGACTGGAAGCGGACGGCACCGTCACCGTGGGCATTTCCGACCACGCCCAGGAAGCCCTGGGCGACGTGGTGTTCGTCGAGCTGCCGGAAGTCGGCAAGCAGCTGGCCGCCGAACAGGAAGCCGGGGTGGTGGAATCGGTGAAGGCCGCCTCCGACATCTACGCGCCGATCGCCGGCGAGGTGATCGCGGTCAACGAGGCCCTGACCGACAGCCCCGAGCTGGTCAATAGCGACCCCTACGGCAGCTGGTTCTTCAAGCTCAAGCCCAGTGCCGCCGGCGACCTGGACAAGCTGCTCGATGCGGCCGGCTACGAGGCCGCCTGCAGCGCCGAGGCCTGATCGCCAGGCGCTTGCGGCGCCCGCGGGCGCCGCAAGCCGAGCCCATTCCCTCCCGAAGCCTCGCCCGTCGGGGCTTCGTCCTTTCAGCCGAGAGCCGCCATGTCCCAGACTCCCAGTCTCGCCCAACTCCAGCAGCCCGACGCCTTCCTGCAGCGCCACCTCGGTCCCGACGAGGCCGAGCAGCGCGCCATGCTCGCCAGCCTCGGCCTGACCAGCCGCGACCAGCTGATCGAGCAGACGGTGCCGCCGGCGATCCGCCTGAACCGCGCCCTGGCGCTGCCGGCGGCGCTGGACGAGCAGGGCGCCCTGGCGAAGCTCAGAGGCTATGCCGAACGCAACGAGCTGTGGACCAGCCTGATCGGCATGGGCTACCACGGCACCGTCACGCCGCCGGTGATCCTGCGCAACGTGCTGGAGAACCCCGGCTGGTACACCGCCTACACCCCCTATCAGCCGGAGATCGCCCAGGGCCGGCTGGAGGCGCTGCTGAACTTCCAGCAGCTGACCATCGACCTCACCGGCCTCGACCTGGCCAGCGCCTCGCTGCTCGACGAGGCCACCGCCGCCGCCGAGGCCATGGCCATGGCCCGTCGGGTGGCCAGGAGCAGGAGCAACCGCTTCTTCGTCGACGAGAACTGCCACCCGCAGACCATCTCGGTGGTGCGCACCCGCGCCGCGGGCTTCGGCTTCGAGGTGGTGGTGGATGCCGTGGAGAAACTCAGCGAGCATGCGGTATTCGGCGCCCTGCTGCAGTATCCCGACACCCATGGCGAGATCCGCGACCTCGGGCCGCTGATCGAGCAGCTGCACGCGCAGCAGGCGCTGGCCTGCATCGCCGCCGACCTGCTCGCCCTGCTGGTGCTGACCCCGCCCGGCGAGCTGGGCGCCGACGTGGTGTTCGGCTCGGCGCAGCGCTTCGGCGTGCCGATGGGCTACGGCGGCCCGCACGCCGCCTACTTCGCCACCCGCGACGAGTACAAGCGCGCCATGCCCGGGCGGATCATCGGCGTCTCCAGGGACGCCCGCGGCAACACCGCCCTGCGCATGGCCCTGCAGACCCGCGAGCAGCACATCCGCCGCGAGAAGGCCAACTCGAACATCTGCACTTCCCAGGTGCTGCTGGCCAACATGGCCGGTTTCTACGCCGTCTACCACGGCCCAGAAGGCCTCAGGCGCATCGCCCGGCGCGTCCACCGGCTGACCGCGATCCTCGCCGAGGGCCTGGCGCAGCGCGGGATCGAGCGCCTCAACCGGTACTTCTTCGACACCCTGACCCTGGAGGTCGGCGGTGCCCAGACGGCGATCATCGAGAGCGCCCAGGAGGCGCGGATCAACCTGCGCATCCTCGGCCGCGGCCGGCTCGGCGTCAGTCTGGACGAGACCTGCACGGCGGAGACCGTCGAGCGGCTGCTGGCGATCTTCCTCGGTGCCGACCATGGTCTCGACCTCGCCGTGCTCGACGATGCCGCCGCCCCGGGCATCCCCGCCGCGCTGCAGCGCAGCTCGGCCTACCTGCAGCATCCGGTGTTCAACCGCCACCACAGCGAGACCGAGATGCTGCGCTACCTCAAGCAGCTGGAGAACAAGGACCTGGCCCTCAACCAGGCGATGATCCCGCTCGGCTCCTGCACCATGAAGCTCAACGCCACCAGTCAGATGATGCCCGTCACCTGGCCGGAGTTCGCCAGCCTGCACCCCTTCGCCCCGCGCGAGCAGGCCGAGGGCTACCGGCTGATGATCGAGGAGCTGGAGGCCTGGCTGTGCGCCATTACCGGCTTCGACGCCATCTGCATGCAGCCCAACTCCGGCGCCCAGGGCGAGTACGCCGGCCTGCTGGCGATCCGCAAGTACCATGAGAGCCGCGGCGAGGGCCGGCGGCATGTCTGCCTGATCCCGTCCTCGGCTCACGGCACCAACCCGGCCTCGGCGCAGATGGCCGGCATGCAGGTGGTGATCGTCGACTGCGACAAGTCCGGCAACGTCGACCTCGCCGACCTCCAGCGCAAGGCCGAGGCGGCCGGCGACACGCTGTCCTGCCTGATGCTCACCTATCCCTCGACCCACGGTGTCTACGAGGAGGGCGTGCGCGAGATCTGCGAGGTGATCCACGGTCACGGCGGCCAGGTCTACATGGACGGCGCCAACCTCAACGCCCAGGTCGGCCTGGCGCGCCCGGCGGATATCGGTGCCGACGTCTCGCACATGAACCTGCACAAGACCTTCTGCATCCCCCACGGCGGCGGCGGCCCGGGCATGGGTCCGATCGGCGTCAAGGCACACCTGGCGCCCTTCGTCGCCAACCACCCGGTGGTACCGCTGGACGGCCCGAACCCGGACAACGGCGCGGTCAGCGCGGCGCCCTGGGGCAGCGCGAGCATCCTGCCGATCAGCTGGATGTACATCGCCATGATGGGCCCGCAGCTGAAGGACGCCACCGAGGTCGCCATTCTCAGCGCCAACTACCTGGCGCATCGCCTGGGCGGTGCCTTCCCGGTGCTGTACAGCGGCCGCAACGGCCGGGTCGCCCACGAGTGCATTCTCGACCTGCGCCCGCTCAAGGCGGAGACCGGGATCAGCGAGGAGGACGTCGCCAAGCGCCTGATGGACTACGGCTTCCACGCGCCGACCATGTCCTTCCCGGTGCCCGGCACGCTGATGATCGAGCCGACCGAGAGCGAGTCCCTGCACGAGCTGGATCGCTTCGTCGAGGCCATGCTCTGCATTCGCGCGGAGATCGCCAAGGTCCAGGCCGGCGACTGGCCCGCCGAGGACAACCCGCTCAAGCATGCCCCGCACACCCTGGCCGACGTGCTCGGCGAGTGGCAGCGCGCCTACGGCCGCGAGGAAGCGGTGACGCCGAGCGCCCACACCCGCGCCCACAAGTACTGGCCGACGGTGAACCGGGTGGACAACGTCTACGGCGACCGCAACCTGTTCTGCGCCTGCGTGCCGCTGGACGACTACCGCGAGTGAATGGAGGCGCCGGCGGAGCTCAGCCGCTGGCCGACTCATCGAAGCCGTGGAAGGCGGCGAATCCGGTCACCGGCACCCGCTCGGTGACCAGGCCGTTTTCCGGCGCCTCGGGGTCCGCGTGGCCGAGGGCCACGGCGCAGACCAGGATCTCTTCTTCGCCGAGCAGCCCCAGCCCGCGCACCACCTGGTGATAGTCGGCGAAGACCCCCTGGGGACAGCTGTGCAGGCCTTCGCCGCGGGCCGCCAGCATCAGGTTCTGGATGAACATGCCGAGGTCGAGGAAGCTGCCGGTGTTCATCCGCCGGTCCATGGAAATCAGCAGGCCGACCGGTGCATCGAAGAGCTGGAAGTTGCGCAGCGCCTGCCGCTCCCGCGCCGCCCGGTCGCCGCGGGCGATGCCGAGCGCGTCGTAGAGGCTGAAGCCCATGGTCCGCCGGCGCTCGAGGTAAGGCTCGAACCAGGGGTCGGGGTAGTAGCCATACTCGGCGTGATGCCGCTGCGGCTCCTGCTCGGCCGCCGCGCTCACCGCCCGGCACAGTGCATCGCGGGCCGCGCCGGCCAGTGCACGGACCTTCCACGGCTGGGTGTTGGCGCCGCTCGGCGCCTGCGCCGCCAGCTCCAGGATGCGCTCGACCTGGGCGCGGGGAACGGGATCGGGACGAAAGCGGCGAACCGATTTGCGCGAGCGGATGGCATCTGCGACCTGCATGGGCGAACTCCTTGAATTGGCCAGGAACACGCAGGTATACCCCAGGCGCCGGGGTTTTTCATCCTCGGGCGCCCTTCGTCGTCCGCCCTGCCGGTTACCGACCGGACTCGCCGATCCATCGCGAAATCCCTGGGGAAAAACGTTAGATTGCCTGTCGAAGCGGCTTGCGAACCTCCGACTCACACCACCAGGGCGACGAGAATGGCGAAGAAATTTCCCTTGAACCCAAAGCATCCCGAGCGGATCTGCTGGGGCTGCGACAGGTACTGTCCGGCGACTTCCCTGGCCTGCGGAAACGGCGCCGACCGGACGATGCACCCGGCCGAGCTGCTCGGAGAAGACTGGTACATATTCGAGGATGGGAGCATCGACCCGGTCGTGGAGACGAAGAGTTCGACGGAGCACTCGCGCTGATTCGTCAGGGCGTATCGGCGGGCCAGCCCGAGGGGGTAGTGGAAACCACCGGCGTCGGGCTCCCGGCGGTTTCCACTGGGCTGGTTAGAGGGGAACCGCCTGACGGGCCAGCAGTTGCCATTCGCTGCCCTGGTGCTGCCAGATCTGCAGGATTTTCAGACTGACCCTGGCTGGGTCCTTGCCCTTGCTGTGCGTATCGCCCGTGAGCGTATGGCGGACGATCGCCGTGTCGCCCACGGCCTGCACGCTCTGCTCGCTGATGGCGATGGACAGGAAGTCGGAGGCGCCGCTCATCAGGTCGTCGACGAAGCGCTCCTTGGTGTCGATCCTGCCGCTGGAGTGGCCATAGCTCAATTCCGGGGCGATCAGGGCCTCCAGCTTCGTCTTGTCCGGGTCCACCATCAGCGCACGCAACTGCTCCGCAGCCGCCTCGATGGCGGCGGTTTCGTCGGCCGCATTGGCGGCCGGGGTTACAAGCGCCATTGAAGAGAAAGCGGCTACCAACAGCATTGTTCTTTTTATCATCTCGAATCCTTCTTCACGGGTTGGAAAACGGGCTCAGAGCCATCCCTCGTTTAGAGGTAAGACATGCTATCACTTTGTTGTGTGGCGTTGGAATCATACCCGGGATATCGGAGTAAGCTGGTGGCTTTAATATTAATTTGCTGATTTATAGGGATATTATGTGTAGGTAGGTAACAGGGCTGTTTTCTGTCGAGACTCTTGTTGTGTGATCACTTGCTTGTGGAAGGCATCGTTCCACTGGCGGAGCCAGCCGTATGGGTTGATGGGGATATCCCCTCAATCGATACGCGGTCACAGGCTGCGGAGAGAACTGGTGGCCTGTTTCTCTAGATTTTTGTCTTTCGTGTGCGATGGGCGGCGATAGCGTGGTGGGCGTCGGGGGGGCAGCAGTTGCATGGCGTCCGGGGCATTGGCGCGCTGCGTGCGGATTGTCTTGCGATCAGGGGGATATGCGGATGGTTGCGATCCCCATAAAGCAAAAAGCCCCAGCGCATGGCTGAGGCTTTTCGTTCGGAATCAGTGGTGCCCAGGGACGGAATCGAACCGCCGACACGGGGATTTTCAATCCCCTGCTCTACCGACTGAGCTACCTGGGCGAAAGGGCGTTGTGACTGCGGGAGTACCACTTGAAGGAAGTGGTGCCCAGGGACGGAATCGAACCGCCGACACGGGGATTTTCAATCCCCTGCTCTACCAACTGAGCTACCTGGGCAACAACGGCCGGCATTAAACCCTCTTTCCCGCCGGAGCGTCAACTGCAGCCGGCGAAAAAATTAGCTTTTTTAAGCGCTTAGCGCAGGCGTTGGGAATGCTCGGGAGACTCACTCCTTCGGCTGCACGTAGCCCTCGGCCAGGGCGTATTCCTCGCCGGAGAGGAACTTGTCCATCTCGCCCTGCAGGAACTTGCGGTCCTCGGCGTTCATCATGTTCAGCCGGCGCTCGTTGATCAGCATGGTCTGGTGCGTCTGCCATTCGTCCCAGGCCTGCTTCGAGACGTTCTGGTAGATGTCCTCGCCCTTGGGACCCGGGTAGGGCGGACGGTCGAGGCCGGGCAGTTCCTCTTTGTACTTGCGGCAGTGCACGGTGCGGGTCATGGGATTCTCCTCGAAGTCGGCGGGTCCGCCGGGATCTGCAGTTCGCTCTGGGCGCGTTTGAGCAGCTTCTTCACCGGAGCGGCGAGGCCCAGGCGCGGCGGAGCGGCGAGGTTATACCAGAGCCAGTCGGCCTCGGCCACGGCGGGGGCGGCGTTCTCCACCGCTATGAGCCAGGGCACGATGGCCAGCTGGAAATGGCTGAAGGTGTGGGTCAGGCCCGGCAGTTCGCGGCGTTCGCCGAGGTGCAGGGCATGGCGGGCGGCGAGCGGGTCGAGCGCGTCCAGGTCGTCCAGTTCCGGCAGGCTCCAGAGCCCGCCCCAGAGTCCGCTGGAGGGGCGCCGGTAGAGCAGGATGGCGCCGTCGCGATTGGCCAGCAGCGGCATCAGGGTGCGCTTGCGCGGCAGCTCCCGGCGCGGTTTGGGCGCCGGGTAGTCCGTCTCGCGGCCGAGCAGGTGGGCGCGGCAGCCGCCCTGCAGCGGGCAGAGCAGGCAGGCCGGACGGCTACGGGTACAGAGGGTGGCGCCGAGATCCATCATCGCCTGGGTGTAGTGGTTGACCCGCACCTGCGGTGTGAAGCGCTCGGCGGCCGCCCACAGGCGTTTGGCTACCTGCGGCTCGCCCGGATAGTCGTCCTCGGCCAGGTAGCGGGCCAGCACGCGCTTGACGTTGCCGTCGAGGATCGGCGCGCGCAGACCCATGCTGATGCTGGCGATGGCGCCGGCGGTGGAGCGGCCGATGCCGGGCAGCTCGGCGAGTGCCTGCGGCGAGCGGGGAAGCTCGCCGGCGTGCTGCCCGGCGACGATCTTCGCGGTCTTGTGCAGGTTGCGCGCGCGGCTGTAGTAGCCGAGCCCGGTCCACAGGTGCAGCACTTCGTCCTCGGGCGCCGCGGCCAGCGCCTCCAGCGTCGGCAGGGCGGCCATGAAGCGCTCGTAGTAGCCGAGCACGGTGGCGACCTGGGTCTGCTGCAGCATGATTTCCGAGACCCACACCCGGTAGGGCGTGATGTCCTGCTGCCAGAGCAGGTCCTTGCGGCCGTGGCGGTCGTACCAGTCGAGCACGGCGCTGTTGAACTGCTCGGGAGTCATCGGTTGAACAGCCCCTTCAGTGCGTCCTTGAGTTCCGGGCTGACCTTGTCGCCAAGCTTTTCCTCGAGTTTCTCGTTGAGCTTCTCGCCGGCCAGCTTGGCGGCGATCTGGCGCAGACCGTCGCGATCCAGGCGGCAGGCCTTGGCACCCAGCTCCAGCGGGCCGCGGCAGCGGACCGGCCACTCCAGGCCGACGTAGCGCTCGTTGACCTGGCAGGCGGCGTCGGGCATGGCGCGCTTGTCGCCTTCGATGATCACGCCGATGCGGTAGTCCATGCCGAGCACGCGCAGGTCCAGGTCGCCGTTGCCGTTGACCGTCAGGCCGGGGATGCGCGCCTTGAGGTCGGGGTTGCTGGCGACGCCGTTGGTGAAGCGCAGGCTGCCTTTCAGCTCCTCGAAGGGGGTGTCCTTGGCGTTGGGCGGATTGTTCAGGCCCTTGCGGTTGAGGGTGGCGATGGCCAGGCAGAGCTGCTGTTCGAGGTTGGCGTCGGGCAGCACGCCGTCGTGGAGGACGAAGCTGGCCGTGCCGTTGAGCCCCTCGACCCAGGCCTTCTGGCTGTTGCCGCGGGTTTCCAGGTCGGCGTTCAGGTCGAGCAGGCCCTTGATCGGCGGCTCTTCCTTGCCCTCGGTCTCGATGAACTTCTCCACCGGGATCCGGCTGAGGCGCTTCAGCACGCTCAGCTGGGGAGTGGGCGGGCGGGCGTCGAGGCGGGCCTGCACGTCGAAGCTGCCGCCGAAGAGTTCGCCGCGCAGGCTCTTCAGGGTCAGCAGGCCGTCCTTGGCGGTGGCCTGCAGGTGGGCGTTGCCGATCGGCAGTTGGTCGAGGGTCAGCTGGCCGACGTCGAGGCTGGCCTGCAGGTCCAGCTTGCGCAGGGTGTCGACCGGCAGCACCGCTTCTTCGCTCCAGGCTTGCTGGGTGGGCGCTTCGGGCAGCGGGGTGTCGCTGTTCTGGACGGCGACGGCCACGGCGCCCTTGACCTCCGCCTGGCGGGCGGCGCCGGCGGCCTCTTTTTTCTCGCTCTTCGGCGCCAGGTAGCGGTCGAGGTCCAGCTTGTCGACCTTGAGCTGCAGGCGCAGGGCCTGGCGGGCGAAGTCGGCGACGGCGATGCTGCCGGTGAACCGGCTGTCGTCCAGCTTCAGATCGAGCTTGTCGAAGGCCACGGCGCTCGGAGTGCCGCTCAACTGGCTGCTCAGCTCGAGGCGGGTCAGGCTGGCGGGATCGGCCGTCGCCGGCAGCTCCTGGCCGATGCCAGCGAGGAATTCGCGCGGGTTGAACGGGGCGATGGACAGGCCGCCGCTCAGCTGCGGTTCCTTGTCCAGCTCGCGCACCTTCAGCTCGCCGATGGCGCGCAGCTGGTTGGCGCTGAGTTTCAGGCCGTTCCATTCGGCCACCTGGGCGGCCAGGTCGGCGAGCAGCTCGCCTTGGGCGGCGAAGTTCAGGGTCTTGCCCTTGAGCGGCTCGCCCGAGGCCTCGCCGGACAGCCGGGCATTGTTCAGCTGGAAGCGCTGGAGCGCGGGATCGAAGCGCAGCACGCCCTCGAGGTCGGTGCGCGCGCGCAGGACCGGCTGGTTGCTGCCGAAGAAGGCGGTCAGCTTGAGCGGAATGTCACTGTCCGGGCGGATCGCGCCACTGCTGAGCTGGATGCTTTCGGCGCTGAATTTCTGCCCGCTGCGCTCGTCCAGATAGTCCACCCGGGCGTTGTTCAGGGTCAGGCTGTCGATGTCCAGGCGCAGCGCCCGGGCGGTGTTGTCGGCCGGGGTTTCAACGGGCGCTTCGGCTGGCGGAGCGGTTTCTCCGGTGGCCACCTTCGGCTGCTCGGGTTTTCCGGCCTGGGCCGGGCGGCCAAGGTCTTCCCAGTTGCCGCGGCCCTGCTTGTCGCGGCGCAGGTGCAGCTCGAGGCCGTCGACGCGGATGTCGCTCATCTGGATCTCGCGGCGCAGCAGCGGCAGCACCCGCACCGACAGGCCGATCATCTCCAGGTCGGCGAGGGGCTGATCGGGGGTGCGGGTGCTGGCCACGCTGGTCTGCTGCAGCTGCAGGCCGAGCCAGGGAAACAGGCTCCAGCCGATGTCGCCGTTCAGGG
This sequence comes from Azotobacter chroococcum, assembly GCF_004339665.1. Classification (GTDB taxonomy): domain Bacteria; phylum Pseudomonadota; class Gammaproteobacteria; order Pseudomonadales; family Pseudomonadaceae; genus Azotobacter; species Azotobacter chroococcum. The sequence continues at coordinate 7,417 of NZ_SMMU01000012.1, read as the reverse complement.
TCAGTTCCAGGTTGGCCTTGTCGCGGGCGAGCTGGCGGATCTCGTCCTTGTAGTCGTTGGGATCGAACAGCTGGGTGAGGGCGAAGCCGAGGGCGACGACGACCAGCAGCAGCCCGAGGACGATCAGGCCAAGGATTTTGCCGAGCGTTTTCATGGGCGGAGTCCTTGTTGGGATTCGCGAGGGGTACAGGCCGCCGAGTATAGCGGCCGGTCATGGCGGCCGAGCCGCGTGCCCGGCGACTGTGCGCCGGGGCGGGCCTCAGAGGGTGTCCAGCGGCAGCTGGGTGCGGGCGGCCAGGGCCTGGCTTTCCAGTTGATCCGCGGGAGCGGACAGGTGCAGGGGCTTGCCGGCCGCCTCGGCCAGGCGCCGGGCCTCGTCGAGCAAGCGGCGACCGACGCCGCGGCCGCGGGTGATCCTGCGCACGCAGAGGTGCGACAGCCGCCAGCAGTCATCGTTCCTTGCCAGCAGGGCGGCGCCGAGCAGACGGTCGTTGAAGCGGCCGGCGATCAGCGTGCCGCTTTCCAGGCCGGCGGCGATCAGCTGCTCGGCATCGGCATGCGGGCTGAGCAGCCAGTCGGGGGCATCGGCATAGATCTTCGCCAGGTCGAGGCGGTCCTGGGGGCTGGCGGTGGTGAGCGTTTCGACGTGGACGGGCATGGTTTTTCGGGGGCCTTGTCGCTTGCTGGATCGTCAAGGATAACCAGCGGAGCCCGTCTGCGCACCGGGCGGGCCGCGCCGGACGGCTTATCCAGGCTTGGGGTTTGCGCCTATAATGACGCCCTTTCGTCCCACGACTAGCGGAGCTGTGATGGCCGAACGTACGGCTTGCGTCGAGCGCAACACCCTGGAAACCCAGATCAAGGTTTCGATCAACCTGGACGGCAGCGGCAAGGCCCGCTTCGCCATCGGCGTGCCCTTTCTCGAGCACATGCTCGACCAGATCGCCCGCCATGGCCTGATCGACCTGGATATCGAGTGCCGGGGCGATGTGCATATCGACGACCATCACACCGTGGAAGACGTCGGCATCACCCTCGGCCAGGCCTTCGCCAAGGCCATCGGCGACAAGAAGGGCATCGTCCGCTACGGCCACTCCTACGTACCGCTGGACGAGGCGCTGTCGCGCGTGGTGATCGACTTTTCCGGCCGTCCCGGCCTTTCGATGCAGGTGCCCTACACCCGCGCCCGGGTCGGCAGCTTCGACGTGGACCTGTTCCAGGAGTTCTTCCAGGGTTTCGTCAACCACGCCCAGGTGACCCTGCACATCGACAACCTGCGCGGCAGCAACACCCACCACCAGATCGAGACGGTGTTCAAGGCCTTTGGTCGCGCCCTGCGCATGGCCATCGAGCTCGACCCGCGCATGGCCGGGCAGATGCCCTCCACCAAGGGGTGCCTGTGATGCAGACGGTAGCCGTGATCGACTATGGCATGGGCAACCTGCACTCGGTGGCCAAGGCGCTGGAGCACGTCGGCGCCGGCAAGGTGCTGATCACCAGCGACGCGCAGGTGATCCGCGAGGCCGACCGGGTGGTGTTTCCCGGCGTCGGCGCGATCCGCGACTGCATGGCGGAGATCCGCCGGCTGGGCTTCGATCAGCTGGTCCGCGAGGTGAGCGTCGACCGGCCGTTCCTCGGCATCTGCGTCGGCATGCAGGCGCTGATGGAGCGCAGCGAGGAGAACGGCGGGGTCGACTGCATCGGCCTGTTCCCCGGCCAGGTGCGCTTCTTCGGCAAGGGCCTGGTCGAGGACGGCGAACACCTCAAGGTGCCGCACATGGGCTGGAACGAGGTCGTCCAGAGCGTCGACCATCCGCTCTGGCACAACATCCCGGACAACGGCCGCTTCTATTTCGTGCACAGCTACTACATCGAGGCCGGCAACCCGCGCCAGGTGGTCGGCCGCGGCCACTACGGGGTCGACTTCGCCGCTGCGCTGGCCGAGGGCTCGCGCTTTGCCGTGCAGTTCCACCCGGAAAAGAGCCACACCCACGGCCTGCAGCTGCTGCAGAACTTCGCCGCTTGGGACGGGCGCTGGTAGGCGCCGCAGGATTCTGGTGGAAAACGCTGCGCGGTTTTCCACCCTACGGGCTCTTCTGACGTTAGGAAAAAGACATGCTGATTATCCCCGCAATCGATCTCAAGGACGGTGCCTGCGTGCGCCTGCGCCAGGGCCTGATGGAAGATGCCACCGTGTTCTCCAACGATCCCGTGGCGATGGCCGCCAAGTGGGTGGAGGCCGGCTGCCGCCGCCTGCACCTGGTCGACCTCAACGGCGCCTTCGAGGGCCAGCCGGTCAACGGCGAGGTGGTCACCGCCATCGCCAGGCGCTACCCGAACCTGCCGATCCAGATCGGCGGCGGCATCCGCTCCCTGGAGACCATCGAGCATTATGTGAAGGCCGGGGTCAGCTACGTGATCATCGGCACCAAGGCGGTCAAGCAGCCGGAGTTCGTCGGCGAGGCCTGCCGCGCCTTCCCGGGCAAGGTGATCGTCGGCCTGGACGCCAGGGACGGCTTCGTCGCCACCGACGGCTGGGCCGAGGTGAGCAGCGTGCAGGTCGTCGACCTGGCCCGGCGCTTCGAGGCCGACGGGGTGTCCGCCATCGTCTACACCGACATTGCCAAGGACGGCATGATGCAGGGCTGCAACGTCGAGGCCACCGCAGCCCTGGCCGCGGCGAGCCGGATTCCGGTGATCGCCTCCGGCGGCATCCACAACCTTGGCGACATCCAGAAGCTGCTGGATGCCCGCGCGCCCGGCATCGTCGGCGCCATCACCGGCCGCGCCATCTACGAGGGCACCCTCGACGTGGCCGAAGCCCAGGCGCTGTGCGACAGCTTCAAGGGCTGATCGCCTGATTGATTATCCCCACTGATCGCTCCCACGCTCCGGCGTGGGAGCGCAACCGGGGACGCTTAGCGTCCCGAGCGAGGTTCCCACGCCGGAGCGTGGGAACCATCAGCACGAGAAGCCGCATGCCCATTGCCGGCATGCAACCGACGAGAGAGACTGCCATGGCCCTCGCCAAACGCATCATCCCCTGCCTCGACGTGGACAACGGCCGCGTGGTCAAGGGCGTCAAGTTCGAGAACATCCGCGATGCCGGGGACCCCGTCGAAATCGCCCGCCGCTACGACGAGCAGGGCGCCGACGAGATCACCTTCCTCGACATCACCGCCAGCCACCAGGGGCGCGACACCACCCTGCATACCGTCGAGCGCATGGCCAGCCAGGTGTTCATCCCGCTGACCGTCGGTGGCGGCGTGCGCACCGTGCAGGACATCCGCAACCTGTTGAATGCCGGTGCCGACAAGGTGTCGATCAATACCGCCGCGGTGTTCACTCCGGAGTTCGTCGGCGAGGCCGCCGAGCGCTTCGGCTCGCAATGCATTGTCGTTGCCATCGACGCCAAGAAGGTGTCCGGCCCGGGCGAGGCGCCGCGCTGGGAAATCTTCACCCACGGCGGACGCAAGCCCACCGGGCTGGACGCGGTGGCGTGGGCGAAGAAGATGGAGGGCTACGGCGCCGGCGAGATCCTGCTGACCAGCATGGATCAGGACGGCGTGAAGAGCGGTTACGATCTCGGCGTGACTCGCGCGATCAGCGAGGCGGTGGGCATTCCGGTGATCGCCTCCGGCGGCGTCGGCAACCTCGAGCACCTGGCCGCCGGCATCCTCGAAGGCAAGGCCGATGCGGTGCTGGCGGCGAGCATCTTCCACTTCGGCGAGTACACGGTCCCGGAAGCCAAGGCCTATCTGGCCGCCCGCGGCATCGTGGTGCGCTGAGCCGCCCGGCGCCGGGTGGAAGGCGCAGGCGCGGCTTTCCACCCGTTCGCTGTGTGACCTATTGCTGACCGCGCGTCAGGTTGAGTCCCTTGAGCAGGTTGAGCGCCTGGCTCAGCTGGTAGTCGTCGTCCTGCGGACGTACCTTGCTGCCCTGGCCATCCTTGCCGCTGGGCTTGTCCGGCCCGCCGTTGCCGTTGCCCAGGTGGCCGGCCAGATCCGCCTCGCGCAGGTGTTCCGGCTGGGCATCCTGGGTCAGCTTGGCACGTTCCACCACGATGTCCGGGACTATGCCCTGGGCCTGGATCGAGCGGCCGTTGGGGGTGAAGTAGAGGGCGGTGGTCAGCTTCAGGGCGCGGTCGTTGTTCAGCGGCAGCACGGTCTGCACCGAGCCCTTGCCGAAGCTGTCGGTGCCCATCAGCACGGCCCGCTTGTGGTCCTGCAGGGCGCCGGCGACGATCTCCGCGGCCGAGGCGCTGCCGCCGTTGATCAGCGCCACCAGCGGCACGCCTTCGCTGGCGTCGGCCGGGTCGGCCGAGAAGCGCAGCTCGGAGTTGGCGATGCGGCCCTTGGTGTAGACGATCAGGCCCTTGGTGAGGAAGTGGTCGGACACCTCGACCGCCGACTGCAGCACGCCGCCGGGGTTGTTGCGCAGGTCCAGTACCAGGCCCTTGAGCTTCTGCCCGCCGTTTTCCTTCTTCAGGCGTGCCAGCACCTTGCCGACTTCCTCGCCGCTGTTGACCTGGAACTGGGTGATGCGCAGGTAGCCATAGCCCGACTCGAGCAGCTGGCCCTTCACGCTCTTGACCTTGATCACCGCGCGGGTCAGCTCGACCTCGAACGGCCGGCCGCCTTCGCGGACCAGGGTCAGCTCGATCTTGCTGCCGGGCTTGCCACGCATCTTGTCCACGGCTTCGAGCATGGACATGCCCTTGGTCGGCTGGCCGTCGATCCTGACGATCAGGTCGCCGGCCTCGATGCCGGCCCGGGCCGCCGGCGTGTCGTCGATCGGCGAGACCACCTTGAGCTGATCGTCCTCCATGCCGACCTCGACGCCGAGGCCGCCGAACTCGCCGCTGGTACTCTCCTGCAGGTCCCGGAACTCCTCAGGTTCGAGGTAGGCCGAGTGCGGGTCAAGGTTGCTGATCATGCCCTTGATGGCGTTTTCCAGCAGGGTCTTGTCGTCCACCGGTTCGACATAGGCGGCCTTGATCCGGTCGAGGACCTCGGCGAAGGTGCGCAGCTCGTCGAGCGGCAGGAGAGGCTTGCCTCGCGTCTCGGCGGCTGGCGTGGGCGCCTCCTCGACTGGCACAGGCGCCTCCGCGGCGTGCAGGAAGGGGGCGCCGAGCGCGAGGGCGGCAGCCAGGGCCAGCGAGAGGGGACGGGGCAGGTGCGGCATGAAAACGAACTCCTCGAGTGAAAGCGGCGCTATCCCTGCGCGCGGCACCACAGGGCGGGATCGCTGGGGCGGCCCTGTTGGCGGATGGCGAAGTAAAGCGCAGGCATGTCCTGCCCGCCACTGGTGCCGACCGTGGCGATCGGCTCGCCGGCCTTGACCATGTCGCCGGCGCCTTTCAACAAACTCTCATTATGCCCGTAGAGGCTCAGGTAGCCATTGCCGTGGTCGAGAATGACCAGCAGGCCCGAGCCGCGCAGCCAGTCGGCGAACACCACGCGCCCGCCATGGATGGCGCGCACTGGGCTGCCGGCGCTGGCGCCGATCAGCACGCCATCCCAGCGGGTGCGGGCATCTTCGCTGCGTGCTGAACCGTAGGGCGCCAGCAGACGGCCATCGACCGGCCACGGCAGGCTGCCGCGCGCGCGGGCGAAGGGGCCGTCGGGGGCCGCTTCCTGACGGCTGGACAGCTGCGGTTTTTCAGTGGCGGGCTCGGCCGTTCTGGCACGCTGGCGCTGCTCTTCGAGCTCCTGCTGGCGGCGCTGTTCGGCGAGGGCGCGCTGGCGCGCTGCCTCGGCCTCGCGCGCCTGGCGGGCGAGGGTTTCCTCGATGCGCTGCAGCACCCGGCCGAGTTCGGCCTGCTCTTCCTCGCGGGCCTTGAGCCTCTGTGCGCCGCTGGCGTACTCCCGGTTCAGCCGGGCCAGCACCTGCCGGCGCTCCTGGCGCAGGGCGGCGAGCCGCTCGCGGCGCCGCTCCAGCTCGTCCTTGCGTTCGCCGAGCCGGGTTTGCTGGGTGGCGAGTTCCTGCTCGACCGCAGCCAGCTGGCGCAGGGTCGCGTCGAAGGTTTCGAGCTGCTTGCGGCGCGCCTGGTCGAGGTAGCCGTAGTAGGTCAGGGTGCGGGAAACAAGTTCCGGCTGCTGCTGGTTGAGCAGCAGCTTGAGGTATTCCTGGCGACCGCCCTGGTAGGCGGCGCGGGCCTGGATGGCGATCAGCCGCTGCTGTTCGTCGCGGGCGTTCTGCAGCGTCTGCCTTTCCTGGTCGAGGCGACGGATCTCCCGCTCGCGGCCGTCCAGTTCATCCTGCAGCTCGCGCACCTGCTTCTCCAGGTCGCCCAGCTCCCGCTCGGTCCTGCCCAGCTCCTTCTGCACGCCGCCCCTTTCCTGGTTCAGCTGCTCCTGCAGCTTCTTCAGCTCGGCGATGTCCTGGCGGGCCTGCTCCAGCTGCTGCAGGGTTTCGCTGCGCTCGTCGGCGAGCGCCGGGCTGAGCGCGAGGGCGAGGATCAGGGCGGAGAGGGTGCGGTGCATGGCGGGCGGCATCGGGGGGAGTGGATCGGCCTAAGTATGCCTAAAAATCCGTCGTCAGGCTGCAGGGCATTGCAGCAGCTGCGGACAGGCGGTGGGCAGGCCGGAGGCCCGCCCACGCCGTTTTCCGCCTCAGGCCGGCTCGACCAGCGGCTGGCCGGTCATTTCCTTCGGCTGCGGCAGGCCGAGCAGCTTCAGCATCGTTGGCGCCACGTCGGCCAGCACGCCGCCGCCGCGGATGCGCAGCGGGCGCTGGCCGACATAGATGAACGGCACCGGCTCGCAGGTGTGCGCGGTGTGCGCCTGGCCGGTGCTCTCGTCCTCCATCTGCTCGACGTTGCCGTGGTCGGCGGTGATCAGCGCCTCGCCGCCGACCTTCTCCAGCGCCGCGACGACGCGCCCGAGGCAGGCGTCCAGGCATTCGACCGCCTTGACCGCCGCCGCGAACACCCCGGTATGGCCGACCATGTCGCCGTTGGCGTAGTTGGCGACGATCACATCGAAGCGCTGCTGCTCGATGGCCTCGACGAGGCGGTCGGTGACCTCCGGCGCGCTCATCTCGGGTTTCAGATCGTAGGTGGCGACCGGCGGCGAGGGAATCAGGATGCGTTCCTCGCCCGCGAAGGGCTCCTCGCGGCCGCCGGAGAAGAAGAAGGTGACGTGGGCGTACTTCTCGGTCTCGGCGATGCGCAGCTGGGTCTTGCCGTGGTTGGCCAGGTACTCGCCGAGCACGTTGGTCAGTGCTTCCGGGGCGAAGGCGCAGGGTGCCGGGATGCTGGCGGAGTACTGGGTGAGGGTGACGAAGCCGGCCTGCGGCACGCGCTTGCGCTCGAACTCCTTGAAGTCCTTCTCGACGAAGGCGCGGCTCAGCTCGCGGGCGCGGTCGGCGCGGAAGTTCATGAACACCACGGCATCGCCGTCTTCCACCTTGACCG
>NZ_SMMU01000011.1 GCF_004339665.1 Azotobacter chroococcum | reverse complement strand
ATCGCGTGAACTGACTCGCTTTCATGATCCACCTCCCGCATGCGGAGACGTCATGATCAGCTTAGCCTGCTGCAACAGCTAACTCAGACATAGCCTTCTGGAAGCACTGAGCGGGCATTGCGTCCGCTCGTTTTTTGTCACTGGCGCACCAGGCGCCGGTTGTCCGGAACCATCGCCTCGGTGCTGCGCCAGGGGTTGATGTCCAGCCCGCCGCGGCGCACGTAACGCGCGTAGACGGTCAGCCGCTCCGGTTCGAGCAGGCGCAGCAGATCGAGGAAGATGCGCTCGACGCACTGCTCGTGGAAATCCGCATGCTGGCGGAAGCTCACCACATAGGCGAGCAGACTGGCGGGGTCCAGCGCCGGGCCGCGGTAGTCCACCACCACGCTGCCCCAGTCCGGCTGGCCGGTCACCGGGCAGTTGGACTTGAGCAGATGGCTGTGCAGCACCTGCTCCACCCGGCGGTTCGGATCGCAGCGCAGCAGTTCGGCCGATGGCTCTCCATAGCGGGCGATGGCCACCTCCAGTTCGTCGATGCACTGTCCCGGCAACGCCGTGACGCCCTCCACCTGCACCTCGGCGAGACTGCGCAGGCGTACCGCCACCGGCGCTCCGGCCGCAGCGGACAGGTCGTCGGCGAGGGTCTGGCGCAACACCTCCCGGTCGGCGAAGACGGTCTGGTTGAGCGAGTTGAGATAGAGCTTGAAGGATTTCGACTCGACGATGTTCGGCGAGTCGGCGGGAATCACGAACTCGCCGATGGCCACCACCGGCTTGCCGGAGGGCAGCAGCCAGGACAGCTCGTAGCAGTTCCACACGTCCACCCCGCGGTACGGCAGGCTCGCCGCCGTCAGCCCCAGCTCAGCCCACTTGGGCGCGCGCGGAATCGGGAACAGCAGGGACGGCGTGTAGGTATCGAGGTATTCGCTGGACTTGCCCAGCGGGGAGTGTTCGGCGGCGGGATGCATGGCACAAGAACCTGAGAGTGATCGAGCGCGCTCAGTGTACCGGCTTCCCGGCGGGCTTTCATGCCGCAGGACGGGCGGGCCTGCAGCCGGTATAACAGGCATTTCTGCCTGGCGGACACCACGATGAACCTGCTGATCGTCGAAGACGAACCCAAGACCGGCCGCGCCCTGCAGCAGGGCCTCGGCGAGGCCGGCTTCGCCGTCGACCTGGCCATCGACGGCGCGACCGGCGAGCGCCTGGCGCTGGAGGGCAACCACGACCTGGTGATCCTCGACGTAATGCTGCCCGGCCGCGATGGCTGGCAGATCCTGAACGCGCTGCGCCGGGCGGGACGGGAAACGCCGGTGCTGTTCCTCACCGCCCGCGATGCGGTGGCGGACCGGGTGCGCGGCCTGGAACTGGGCGCCGACGACTACCTGGTCAAGCCCTTCGCCTTCGCCGAACTGCTGGCACGGGTGCGCACCCTGCTGCGCCGCGGCCAGGGCGCGATCCCGGAGACCCGCCTGCAGGCCGCCGACCTGGAGCTCGACCTGCTGCGCCGGCAGGTCCGCCGCAGCGGGCGGCGCATCGAACTGACGCCCCAGGAGTTCGCCCTGCTCGAACTGCTGCTGCGCCGCCAGGGCGAGGTGCTGCCCAAGTCGCTGATCGCCGCCGAGGTCTGGGACATGCACTTCGACAGCGGAACCAACATCGTCGAGGTGGCCATCCGCCGCCTGCGCGCGAAGATCGACGACGGCTTCGCCCCGCCGCTGATCCATACGGTGCGCGGCCTGGGCTATGTCCTCGAAGTGCCTGCCGCGCCATGAGGCCGCTGTCCCTCGGCACCCGCCTGAGCCTGCTGTTCGCCGCCTGCAGCGCGGCCGTCTCGCTGCTCGCCGGCATCCTCTTCAACCAGGCCAGCGAGGCGCACTTCGTCGAGCTTGACCATCAGCAGCTGGAGGGCGAGCTGACGGTACTGCGCAGCCTGCTTGCCGGTGTCGCCGGCGAGGCGGACCTGCCGGAGCGCCTGCCCGCCGTGCGGGAAGAACTGGCCCTGCATCCGGAGCTGGCCCTGCGCATCGTCGGCAGCGACGGGCTCATCTGGTTCGACAGCCTCCCCGGACGCCACGACCCGGCGGCCTACCGCAGCCTGGAGGCGCCCCTGGAGCCGCGGGACGCCGGCGGCACACGACTGACCCTGCATCTCAACATCGCCCACCACCGGCATTTTCTCAAGGACATGCAACGGCTGATCTGGCTCGGCGTCGGGCTATCCGCCCTGGCCACCGCCCTGCTCGGCGCCTGGGTGGCGCGCCGTAGCCTGCGCCCGCTGCAGCGGATGGGCGAGGTGGCGGCGGGCATCTCGGCCAGTTCGCTGACCACCCGCCTGGAGGAGACTCGCCAGCCTGCCGAGCTGGCCGAGCTGGCGCAGGCCTTCAACGCCATGCTGGCCCGCCTGGAGGATGCCTTCGCGAGGCTTTCGGCCTTTTCCGGGGACATCGCTCATGAGCTGCGCACGCCGCTGTCCAACCTGCTGACCCAGACCCAGGTGATCCTCTCCCGCCCGCGCGCCCTGGAGGACTACCGCGAGGCCCTGCATTCCAACCTGGAGGAACTGCAGCGGCTGGCGCAGATGGTCGCCGACATGCTGCTGCTGGCCAAGGCCGACCACGGCCTGCTGCTGCCGAACCGTGAGCCCCTCGAGCTCGGGGCGGAGATCGACGCCCTGCTCGACTACTTCGCAGCGCTCGCCGAGGACGCCGGAGTGCGCCTGGAGCGTCGTGGCGATGCCCGGCTGGCGGCCGATCGCGGCATGCTGCGGCAGGCGCTGTCCAACCTGCTGGACAACGCCCTGCGCTTCACCCCGGCCGGAGGCGAGATCCGCCTGGAGCTGACGAATACCGCAGGCCGCCTGCGCCTTGAAGTCGGCAACAGCGGTCCGGCGATTCCCGCCGAACAGCTGCCGCGGCTGTTCGACCGCTTCTACCGGGCCGATCCGGCGCGCCGCGAGGGCAGCGGCGAACACGCCGGCCTGGGCCTGGCGCTGACCCGCTCGATCGTCCGCGCCCACGGCGGGGAGATCCGCTGCGAGTCCAGCGCGGGCTGGACGCGCTTCATCCTCGAGTTTCCCGCGTAATGCCTGAAGCAGGCCGTGCGGTGGGTTACCAGCTGCGCTCCAACCCACCCTACTGGCGCATGCCGCGCCCGCTCACCAGCAGACGCAGGCAGTAGGCGTACAGTAGTGCGGTGGCCAGCAGCATGAAGCCGATGGCGATGCCGATATGGATGTCGGAGACGCCGAGAATGCCGTAGCGGAAGGCGTTGACCATGTGCAGGATCGGATTGCCCAGCGACACTGCCTGCCAGAACGGCGGCAGCAGGTCGATCGAGTAGAACACCCCGCCGAGGTAGGTCAGAGGCGTCAGGACGAAGGTCGGGATGATCGAGATGTCGTCGAAGTTGCGCGCGAACACCGCATTGATGAAGCCGCCGAGGGAGAAGATGGTGGAGGTCAGCAGCACCACCAGCACGATCAGTCCCAGATGATGCACCTGCAGGTCGGCGAAGAACAGCGACAGCAGGGTGACGATCGTCCCCACCGCCAGGCCGCGCAGCACGCCGCCCATGGTGTAGCCGAGGAGAATGATGTGCGGCGAGACCGGCGCCACCATCAGCTCCTCCACCGAGCGGTGGAACTTACTGCCGAAGAAGCTCGACACCACGTTGCCATAGGAGTTGGTGATCACCGCCATCATGATCAGCCCGGGGACGATGTAGTCCATGTAGGGAAAGCCGCCCATCTCGCCGATGCGCCCGCCGATCAGGTTCCCGAAGATCACGAAGTACAGCACCATGGTGATCGCCGGCGGCAGCAGGGTCTGCGGCCAGATGCGCAGGAAGCGGTTCACCTCGCGGGCGACGATGGTCTGCAGGGCGACCAGGTTGGCGCGCAGTTCCAGGCTCATGGCGCCACTCCGTCGAGATTCCTTTCCACCAGGGACACAAACAGCTCCTCCAGGCGATTGGTCTTGTTGCGCAGGCTGAGCACCTCGACGCCCTGCTGCTCCAGTTGGGAGAACAGCGTGTTCATGCCGCGGCTCTTCTCCACCTGCACCTCCAGGGTATGGTCGTCCACCAGCCGCGCCGGATAGCCCGACAGCTGCGGCTCGACCAGCTGCGGCTCCTTGAGGTCGATCAGGAAGGTCTCCACGTGCAGCTTCTTCAGCAGCTCGCGCATGCTGGTGTGCTCGACGATCCGCCCGTGATCGATGATGCCGATATGCCGGCAGAGCTGCTCGGCCTCTTCCAGATAGTGGGTGGTGAGGATGATGGTGATGCCCTGGCGGTTGAGCTCGCTGAGAAAGCTCCACATCGAGCGGCGCAGCTCGATGTCCACCCCGGCGGTGGGCTCGTCGAGGATCAGCAGGCGCGGCTGGTGGACCAGCGCCCGGGCGATCATCAGACGCCGCTTCATACCGCCGGAAAGCATCCGCGACGGCACGTCGCGCTTGTCCCACAGCCCCAGCTGGGTCAGGTACTGCTCGGCGCGGGCCCTGGCGATGCGCGCCGGGATGCCGTAGTAGCCGGCCTGAGTGACGACGATGTCGAGGGTCTTCTCGAACTGGTTGAAGTTGAACTCCTGGGGCACCACGCCGAGGCAGCGCTTGAGGCCGGCCGGGTCGCGGTCGAGGTCGTGGCCGAACACCTGCACGCTGCCGCCGGTCTTGTTCACCAGGGTCGAGAGAATGCCGATGGTGGTGGACTTGCCGGCCCCGTTGGGGCCGAGCAGGGCGAAGAAGTCGCCCTCGGCCACCTCCAGGTCGATGCCCTTGAGGGCCTGGAAGCCGTTGGCGTAGGTCTTGGTCAGTTGCCGGATGGACAGAGCGGAACTCATGGGAATAGGCGCACGGATCTGATCGGGAAAGCGGCATATTGGGGCATGGCGCCCCGATTGCAACCGCCGTCCCGGCAAGGCCCGCGCCGCTCCGCTGCAATGTCGCTCGTCCGCACTCGGCTATCCTCATGGAGTCGCGCTTTCCGGCAGGCCCTGGCGCCGGCCTGCGCCCACTCAGGAAGGATGCCCATGCTGCTCGCCTGGCTTCTGCTTCTGGCCGTCGGCCTGGTCGTGCTGGCCCACCTGCGCACGCCGACGCTGCCCGTCCTGGCCCTGCTCGCCCTGTACCTGATCGCCATGGGCCTGTCCGGCGACGCGCCCGGCTGGCTGCTGATCCTGCTCTGGCTGCCCTGGCTGGCGCTCGCCGTGCCGACGCTCCTGCCACACCTGCGCCGGCGCTACTTCAGCGCCCCAGCGCTCGCCTGGCTGGGCAAGGCCCTGCCGCCGCTCTCCGACACCGAGCGCGAAGCCATCGAGGCCGGCAGCGTGTGGTGGGATGGCGAGCTGTTCGGCGGCCGACCGGACTGGAACAAACTGCTGAGTTACCCGAAACCCAGCCTCACGGCGGAAGAGCAGGCCTTTCTCGAAGGCCCCGTCGAGGAGCTGTGCGCCATGGTCAGCGACTGGGAGATCGGCCAGCGTCTCGACCTGCCGCCCGAGGCCTGGGCGTTCATCAAGGCGCAGGGCTTCTTCGCCCTGATCATCCCCAGGGAGTACGGCGGCAAGGGCTTCTCCGCCCATGCCCATTCGCAGGTCGTGATGAAGCTGGCCACCCGCAGCGGCGATCTGGCCTCGACGGTGATGGTGCCCAACTCCCTGGGGCCGGCCGAGCTGCTGCTGCGCTACGGCAGCGAGGCGCAGCGCCAGCACTACCTGCCGCGCCTGGCCGACGGCCGGGAGATTCCCTGCTTCGCCCTGACCGGCCCGCATGCCGGCTCCGACGCCGGCGCCATGCCCGACAGCGGCGTGGTCTGCCGCGGCCTGTGGCAGGGCGAGGAGGTGCTCGGCCTGCGCCTGAACTGGGAGAAGCGCTACATCACCCTCGGCCCGGTGGCCACCCTGCTCGGCCTGGCCTTCAAGACCTACGACCCCGAGCACCTGCTTGGCGACCGGGAAGAGCTGGGCATCAGCCTGGCACTGATCCCCACCGATACGCCCGGCGTCGAGATCGGCCGTCGCCACCTGCCGCTCGGCGCCGCCTTCATGAACGGGCCGAACGCCGGCAAGGACGTGTTCGTGCCGCTGGACTTTCTCATCGGCGGCCAGGCGATGATCGGCAAGGGCTGGTCGATGCTCATGGAGTGCCTGTCGGTGGGCCGCTCGATCTCCCTGCCGGCGGTCGGCGCCAGCGTGGCCAAAAGCTGCAGCTACGTCAGCGGGCGCTATGCACGCGTCCGTGAACAGTTCGGCGTGCCGCTGGCCAGCTTCGAGGGCATCCAGGAGGTCCTGGCGCGCATCGGCGGCAATGCCTGGCTGATGGACAGCGCACGCCTGCTCACCGCCCAGGCGGTCGATCTCGGCGAGAAGCCCGCGGTGCTCTCGGCCATCCTCAAGTACCAGTTGACCGAGCGCGCCCGCGAATGCATCAGCCACGCCATGGACATCCACGGCGGCAAGGGCATCATCCTGGGCCCGCGCAACTACCTGGCGCGCCTCTGGCAGATCACGCCGATCTTCATCACCGTGGAAGGCGCCAACATCCTCACCCGCAACCTGATGATCTTCGGCCAGGGCGCCGTCCGTGGCCATCCCTATCTGCTGCAGGAAATGACTCTCGCCGGTCGCGCGGGCCAAGCCGGGACGCTGGACGAATTCGATGCCGTGCTGTGCGGGCACCTGGGCCACGTCATCGGCAATGCCGCCAGCACCCTGCTGCTCGGCCTCGGCGGCGGCTGGCTCGACCGGGTTCCGGGCGATACCGCGAGCCGCCGCTACTTCCGCGCCCTCAATCGCCTGGCGGCGGCCTTCGCCCTGCTCGCCGACTTCAGCCTGCTGCGGCTCGGTGGCGACCTGAAGCGCCGCGAGCGGCTCTCGGCACGCCTGGCCGACGTGCTGAGCCACCTTTATCTCGGCTCGGCCGCGCTCAAGCGCTATCACGACCTCGGTCATCCCCGGGAACAGCAGGCGCTGCTCGCCTGGGCCCTGGAGGAATCCCTGGCGCGGGCCGAGGAAGCCCTGGCCGGCATTCTCGCCAACTTCCCCAACCGCCCCCTCGGCGTGCTGCTGCGTGTCCTGGTGTTCCCCCTCGGCCGCCGCCACCGGGGCCCCTCCGACCGGCTGGATGCGGATGTCGCCGACATCCTCGGCCGCCCCGAGGACGACCCGGCCCTGGCGTCCCTGCTCGACGGCTGTTATCGCCCGCAATCCCCCGACCAGCCGCTCGGCGCCCTCCGCCAGGCCTTCCAGCGACTCACCGCCAGCCAGACCAGCGCCAGGAAACTGCGCGCGGCACTCCGCGACGGCCAGTTGCACCCGGCGCCCGGCAGCGACCCGATCGAAGCGGCGCGGGCAGCCGGCGTGCTGGACGACAGCGAGGCCACCGCCCTGCAGGCCGCGGAAGAAGCGCGACGCCGGGTCATCGACGTCGACGACTTCGCCCCGGAAGCGCTGCAGCTGTCCGAAGGCCGGGTCCGCTGAGGGACAGGGGCCTCCTGTGCCGGCCTGCTATACTCCGCGCCCTTTTCATGACAGGTATTCCATGGCCATTTCCTATCTCGATCATCATCTCGCCCTGCTCGCCCACCTGCGCGGCATCCTCGTCGCCCTCGGCGAGGCCGAACAAGTCTCGGACGAAAGCCATGCGCTGTTCATGGAGCGCTTCGACGAACTGCTGGCCGCCCTGAGGGAGAGTCCGGAGGAACGCCACCTGGGCCAGGAGCTGATCTGCCAGGTGTTCCAGCGCTATCCGCAGATTGCCCACCTGGTGCCGCGCGACCTGCTCTGGTTCTTCGGCGGGGACTGCCTGCACTTCATGCCGGACGAGGAAATCGCCCTGTACCAGGAGCTCGACGAGCGTCGCTTCGAAGCCGAAGCCTGCGGCGAGCCCTTCGAGTGGAACCGGGAGAAGCAGTTGCTCGCCCTGCCGGGCGACAGCAGCCGGCACTGAATGCGAAAGGCCCGCCAAGCGGCGGGCCGGGGAATTCCGTCGAAAGCGGAAAAACGAAAACGCCACTCGATGAGTGGCGTTTTCGTGAGTTTGGAGCGGGAAACGAGACTCGAACTCGCGACCCCGACCTTGGCAAGGTCGTGCTCTACCAACTGAGCTATTCCCGCATTGTGCTTGTCCCGAGGGACCTTTCCAACGGCCCGCCTCGCGGGCCCGGCACACCGACCTCATCCGAGGTCTTGCGCCGAAGATGACGACCAAGTGATGTCGACGCCTTCGAGAAACTGGAGCGGGAAACGAGACTCGAACTCGCGACCCCGACCTTGGCAAGGTCGTGCTCTACCAACTGAGCTATTCCCGCATTGGCGTCCCCTAGGGGACTCGAACCCCTGTTACCGCCGTGAAAGGGCGGTGTCCTAGGCCACTAGACGAAGGGGACGCGGCCCGGAACTTACAACAGCTTTTCTTCCGGCTTCCAACGCCTGACTTTTACTTAGGCGCTGGAAGTGGGGCGCATTCTAGGGAGCCTTTCGAAAATCGTCAACACCCGAATAAAGATTTTTCAAATCAACGACTTCCCGACACTGCACGGCTAGCCGAGAAGCCGCAGGCCGACCCAGTGGCGGGCGAACTGATAGGCGCAGCGGCCATTGCGGTTGCCGCGCCCCTGGGCCCAGCGGATCGCCGTCCTTTCCAGGGCCTCGTCCCAGTCCCAGGCCAGTTCGCACTGCCCCGCCAGCACCGCGATCCAGTGGCGCACCACGGACAGATAGTGATCCTGGGTGAAGGGATAGAAGGATAGCCACAGGCCGAACCGGTCGGACAGGGCGATCTTGTCCTCCACGGCCTCGTTCGGATGCACCTCGCCGTCGACCAGCTGCCAGTTGTCGTTGTCGCTCTGCCGCTCCGGCACCAGATGGCGACGATTGGAGGTGGCGTAGAGCAGCACGTTGTCCGGGGCGCGCTCCAGGGAGCCGTCCAGCACGCTTTTCAGCACCTGGTAGCCGTCGTCGCCGGCCTCGAAGGACAGGTCGTCGCAGAACAGCACGAAGCGCTGCGGCAGACCGGCCAGCCGCTCGACCACCCGCGGCAGGTCGGCCAGGTGGTCGCGCTCGATCTCGATCAGGCGCAGGCCGGCCGCGGCATGCTCGGCCAGCAGCGCGCGGACCAGGGAGGACTTGCCGGTGCCGCGGGCGCCCCACAGCAGGGCATGGTTGGCGGGCAGGCCGGCGACGAACTGGCGGGTGTTGCGCGACAGCTGGTCGCGCTGGCTGTCCACCCCGATCAGGTCGGCCAGCTGCATGTCCAGGCTCACCTGCAGCGGCAGCAGCGCCCCGTCGCGCCCCACGCGCTGCCAGCGCGCCGCCAGGCTGCAGGTCCAGTCCAGCGGAGGCTGGGCCGCCGGCAGCAGGGGTTCGAGACGCTCCAGCAAAACCTGCGCCTGGTCAAGAAACTCGTTCAATCGGCCGTTCACAATCCTTCCTTAATACGATGGTCAGAATGCATGAAGGGTTCTGCCAGCCCGAGGCAGGCTTGGGTTATCCTACGCGGCTAGCATTTGGACTCCAGCCACTGCATGAACATAGCGCCAACCAACCGCCTCTCCTACAAGCAGGCCTCCCTGGCGGTACTGGCGGCGTTCGTGCTCGGTACCCTGCTCAGTCTGGCGAAGATCAGCCTGGATTATGCCAGCCAGAGCGCATCCATCGAACGTGAAATCACCAGCCTGCAGCAAATTAGTCTCAACCCGGCAGCGCGCATCGCCTACAACATCGATGCCGAACTGGCCCAGGAGCTGCTGCTCGGCCTGTTGCGCTCGCCGGCGGTGATCAGCGCGGAAATCGTCGGCAGCGACCATCGCCCCCTGGCCGCAGTCAGCCGCCCGGCGATGAACAGCGAATACCGGGTGTTCAGCGACATGCTGTTCAAGCCTCGGCGCTACTTCGAGGCGCCGCTGAGCATCGCCCACGCACCCGACGAAGCCCTCGGCTTCCTGCGCCTGGAGATCGACACCTACGCCTTCGGCAGTACCTTTCTCGAACGTTCCGGACTCACCCTGCTGACCGGCTTCGCCAGCAGCCTGCTGCTCGCCCTGCTCCTGCTGGTGGTGTTCAACCGGATGCTGACCCGGCCGCTGGTCGGCATCATCCAGCAACTGAGCGAACACAACCCCAACGAGAACCGCCCGCTGCCCTGCCCGCCACGCCACGAGAGCGATGAAATCGGCATCCTGGTCCAGGCCATCAACCAGCTGCTGCGCAAGACCAGCCAGGAGATCGAGCAGCGTCGCGAGGCCGAGAACCGCCTGACCGAATACCTTGGCGAACTGGAGAACATGGTTTCGGCGCGCACCGCCGAACTGGAGGCGGCCAACGCCCGCCTGACGCAGAGCAACCGCGACCTGGAGACAGCCCGGAGCACCGCCCTGGAGATGGCCCAGGCGCGCTCGGCCTTTCTCGCCAACATGAGCCACGAGATCCGCACGCCGCTGAACGGCCTGCTCGGCATGCTGTCCCTGTCCCTCGACGGCCCGCTCAGCAGCGAACAGCGTCAGCAGCTTTCCGTCGCCCATGCCTCGGGCAAGGTGCTGGTCCGCCTGCTCAACGACGTGCTCGACCTGTCCAAGTTCGAGTCCGGCCAGATGGAGCTGGAACGGATTCCCTTCGATGTCGGCGCGCTGATCGAGGACGCCACCGCCCTGCTCTCGCAGAGCGCGGCGCCCGGCGTCGAGCTGACCTGCCTGATCGACCCCGGGCTGCCCACTCAGGTAATCGGCGACCCGACGCGGGTCAGGCAGATCGCCAGCAATCTGATCTCCAACGCGCTCAAGTTCACCCGCTTCGGGCGGGTCGACGTCTGCCTGCAGACCAGCGGCGACGGCATACGGCTGCTCATCCGCGACACCGGCATCGGCATCTCCCGCGAAGCCCAGGCGCGCATCTTCCAGCCCTTCGCCCAGGCCACCGCCACCATTACCCGCCAGTACGGCGGAACCGGCCTCGGCCTGGCCCTGACCCGCAAGCTCTGCGAGGCCATGCAGGGCCGTCTCGCCTTCACCTCCAAGGAGGGCCTGGGCAGCACCTTCAGCGTCGAGCTGCCGCTGCCCTGCCACACGCCGGCCATACCCCGCGGCGCCCTGCACGGCTGCATCATCGGCATGACGCCCGGCAGCAGCGGCCTGGCCGAGCTGCTGGAGATGCACCTGCCGGGCTGGGGACTGGAGTATCGGCGACTGGATGTCGACAGCGGCCTGGCTGGAATCGAGACCGACCTGCTGATCACCGACTGCCCGCAATGCCTGCTGGGCATGCGCCCGACCGTCACCGCCCCCTTCCTGGTGGTGACCGCCTACGGCAGCTTCCTGCCCCGCGAGGAGACGCACGCCCTGGCGCCCCTCCAGCAACTGGCCCGGCCACTCTCCCGCGCCGCCCTGTACCAAGCGGTGACACGCGCCCTGCAGGCCATCGAGGAGCCTCCGCCCGGGGAGGTCGAGCCCGTGCAGGCGGCGCCCCGGCAACGCCAGGTCCTGCTGGTCGAGGACAACCCGGTCAACCAGATGGTCGCCAAGGGCATGCTGGCCAAACTCGGCTACGAGGTCGCCATCGCCCCGCATGGCGCCGAAGCGCTGTCCTATCTGGAACAGGGCCCGGTCGATCTGATCCTGATGGACTGCAAC
Source organism: Azotobacter chroococcum (assembly GCF_004339665.1). GTDB lineage: Bacteria > Pseudomonadota > Gammaproteobacteria > Pseudomonadales > Pseudomonadaceae > Azotobacter > Azotobacter chroococcum. Next base: position 132,949 of record NZ_SMMU01000011.1, on the reverse strand, counting down.
ATGCCGGTGATGGACGGCTACGAGACCAGCCGGCGGATTCGCCAGGACGGCCGCTGGTCGGAGCTGCCGATCATCGCCCTGACCGCCAACGTTCTGCCGGAGGAACGTGAACGCTGCCGCACCGCCGGCATGAACGACTACCTGGCCAAGCCCCTGCGCCGCGAGGACCTGGCCAACATGCTGCACACCTGGCTGCCGGGTGGGGCAAGCGCTACATGAGCGGAGCCGACGATAGGCTCGATGACCCTGCGGCAAACGAGGAAACAGCACTGCGCGAGGCCTGCCTGATACTGGCCGTCGGCCAGGTCCTATTCAAGCAGGGCTTCGATTTCGCCGCAGAGCTGACCCGGGTCGGTCGCGGGAGCGAAACGCCTGACCACCCGACCCTCCCGGCCGATCAGGAACTTGGTGAAGTTCCACTTCACGCTCTGGCTGCCGAGCAGGCCTGGGGCACGCTGCTTCAGCTCCGCGAACAGGGGGTGCGCCTGGGGCCCATTGACCTCGACCTTCTGAAACAGCGGAAAACCGACACCATAGTTAAGCTGGCAGAACTCGGCGATTTCGAGTTCATCGCCTGGCTCCTGATGACCGAACTGATTGCAGGGGAAGCCGAGCACCACCAGGCCCCGCTCCCGATAACGCTGCCAGAGCATCTGCAGGCCTTCGTACTGGGGCGTGAAACCGCAGCGGCTGGCCGTGTTCACCACCAGCCAGGCGCGGCCGGGAAAATCGGCCAGCGTCCGCGGCTGATCATCGAGGGGAATGTCGAACAGAGGATCGTGCATGCCGAAGCCCTCCTGCAAGGCTCGGGCCGGGTCCCGGCACTGCCCGGAACCCGGCAGGAATGAGGCCGGCCGGCTCAGCCCTCGCCGCGCGGCTGCAGGCGCAGCGAGGCGGAGTTGATGCAGTAGCGCAGCCCGGTCGGCGGCGGCCCGTCGGGAAACACATGGCCCAGATGGGCGTCGCAGCGGGCGCAGAGCACCTCGATGCGGTGCATGCCGTGGCTGTAGTCGTCGCGGCTGGACAGCGCGCCGGCGGTCACCGGCTGGAAGTAGCTGGGCCAGCCACAGCCGGCGTCGTACTTGGCATCGGAATCGAACAGCGGCGCATCGCAGCAGACGCAGTGATAGACCCCGGGCACGCTGGTGGCGTAGTACTCGCCGCTGAAGGCCCGCTCCGTGCCGCCCAGGCGGCAGACGCGGAAACGCTCCTCGGACAGGAGCTCCCGCCAGGCATCAAGGGATTTTTCGAGCTTGTCCATGCGTGTACCTCGTTCGATTGGAAAAAAGCCCGACCGGTACCTTTCCAGCGAATCGGGCCGCGACGTATGATTCGCAACCAGTTTGTCATCCGCGTCATCCATAGCCAAGGCCGCAAGGCCCGAATCGGTCCGGCGGCGAAGGATGGCTGCGTTCGCTGCCCCGGCGTCCGCGCCCGGCCTACCGGCCGCACCAGCGTCCTCCTTCCCTCCCCGGTTCCGGCCCCTGCGCTTCTTCTTCGGGATCACACACATGCAGGTTAGTAAATCGAACAAGCTCGCCAACGTCTGCTACGACATCCGCGGGCCGGTGCTCAAGCACGCCAAGCGCCTGGAGGAGGAAGGCCACCGCATCCTCAAGCTGAACATCGGCAACCCGGCGCCGTTCGGTTTCGAGGCCCCCGAGGAAATCCTCCAGGACGTGATCCGCAACCTGCCCACCGCCCAGGGCTACAGCGACTCCAAGGGGCTGTTCAGCGCGCGCAAGGCGGTGATGCAGTACTACCAGCAGAAGAAGGTCGAAGGCGTCGGCATCGAGGACATCTACCTCGGCAACGGCGTCTCCGAGCTGATCGTCATGGTCCTGCAGGCCCTGCTCAACAACGGCGACGAGGTGCTGATCCCGGCGCCCGACTACCCGCTGTGGACCGCGGCCACCAGCCTGGCCGGCGGCAAGGCGGTGCACTACCTGTGCGACGAGCAGTCGAACTGGTATCCCGACATCGCCGACATCAAGGCCAAGATCACCCGCAACACCAGGGCGCTGCTGCTGATCAACCCGAACAACCCCACCGGCGCGGTCTATCCGCAGGAAGTGCTGGAGCAGATCGTCGAGGTCGCCCGGCAGCACAACCTGGTGCTCTTCTCCGACGAGATCTACGACAAGATTCTCTACGACGACGCCCAGCACATCTCCACCGCCTCGCTGGCGCCGGACGTGCTCTGCCTGACCTTCAACGGCCTGTCCAAGGCCTACCGGGTGGCCGGCTTCCGCTCCGGCTGGGTGGCCATTTCCGGTCCCAAGCACAAGGCGCAGAGCTACATCGAGGGACTCGACATCCTCGCCAACATGCGCCTGTGCGCCAACGTGCCGGCCCAGCACGCGATCCAGACCGCCCTCGGCGGCTACCAGAGCATCAACGACCTGATCCTGCCCGGCGGGCGCCTGCTGGAGCAGCGCAACCGCACCTGGGAGCTGCTCAACGACATCCCCGGAGTCAGCTGCGTCAAGCCGATGGGCGCGCTCTACGCCTTCCCGAAGATCGACCCCAAGGTCTGCCCGATCCACAACGACGAGAAGTTCGTCCTCGACCTGCTGCTGCAGGAAAAGCTCTTGATCGTCCAGGGCACCGCCTTCAACTGGCCGTGGCCGGACCACTTCCGGGTGGTCACCCTGCCGCGGGTCGACGACCTCGAGCAGGCCATCGGCCGCATCGGCAACTTCCTCAAGACCTACCGTCAATAAGAAGTGGTGATGGACCTGCAGATCGACGACTTCCACAAGGACGCCGCCGCCGGCCTGCTGCGGCTGCATCAGGCCTTCCCGCGCAAGATCGCGCTGTACGTGGAAGACCTGATCGGTCGCGAGGAGCCGGACGAGTTCGGCCTGCCGAGCACGCGCCACCAGAGCTGCCTGAGCGCCCTGCTCTGGCTGGCCGAGGAAGGCTACCTGCGCTTCGACTCGACCATCCGCCACGAGGCCCTGGACCAGGCCGTGCTCAGCGAAAAGGGCTTCCTGCGCCTGTCCCGCGCGGTCTCCGGCGCGGCGCCGGCGAACCCGGCGCTGCCGGCCAGCATGCGGCGGGTGCGGGCCACCCTGGCCTGGCAGCTGCGCGAGGCGCTGGTGGAGGGCGACAGCGAACGCCTGGTGCGCCTCGGCCGCCTGATCTTCGAGGCCACGCCGCTCTACCCGGGGGACACAGTTTGAAATAGTCGCCGGGTTGAAGCCCCTGTGGACGCGACCTTATATAGCCCGGCATGAACCCCATGCATCTGTGAGGAGAACCTGATTCCATGATGCGCATCCTGCTGTTCCTGGCCACCAACCTGGCGGTGCTGATCATCGCCAGCATCACCCTGAAACTGCTCGGGGTCGACCGCTTCACCGGCCAGAACTACGGTAATCTGCTGATCTACTGCGCCGTGTTCGGCTTCGCCGGCTCGCTGGTATCGCTGTTCATCTCCAAATGGATGGCGAAGATGAGCACCGGCACCGAGATCATCAGCCAGCCGCGCACCCGCCATGAGCAGTGGCTGCTGCAGACCGTCGAGCAACTGTCTCGCGAAGCCGGCATCAAGATGCCGGAAGTCGGCATCTTCCCTGCCTACGAGGCCAACGCCTTCGCCACCGGCTGGAACCGCAACGACGCGCTGGTCGCCGTCAGCCAGGGCCTGCTGGAGCGCTTCTCGCCGGACGAGGTGCGTGCCGTGCTGGCCCACGAGATCGGTCACGTGGCCAACGGCGACATGGTCACCCTGGCGCTGATCCAGGGCGTGGTGAACACCTTCGTGATGTTCTTCGCGCGGATCTTCGGCAACTTCGTCGACAAGGTGGTGTTGAAGAACGAGGAAGGCCCGGGCATCGGCTACTTCGTCGCGACCATCGCCGCCGAACTGGTGCTCGGCATCCTCGCCAGCATCATCGTCATGTGGTTCTCCCGTCGCCGCGAATTCCGCGCCGACGAGGCCGGCGCCCAGCTGGCCGGCACCCCCGCGATGATCGGCGCCCTGCAGCGCCTGCAGGCCGAGCAGGATGTCCCCGTGCACATGCCGGACAGCCTGACCGCCTTCGGCATCAACGGCGGCCTCAAGCACGGCCTGGCGGGCCTGCTGATGAGCCACCCGCCGCTGGAGGAGCGCATCGAGGCGCTGTACCGGCGCGGCTGACGGCAGCCGCGGAGGCGGCGGCCTGTTAAGATGGCGACAGGAAAAGGGGCGACCGCGGGTCGCCCCTTTCGTTTGTGCCGGAAACGGGAGACCCCATGCGCCGATTGATTCTCGCCTACTGCACCCTGCTCGCCCTCGGCGGCTGCCAGAGCGCCTACTACTCGATGATGGAAAAGGCTGGCGTCCACAAGCGCGATATCCTCGCCGACCGTGTCGAGGCCGCACGCGACAGCCAGCAGGCAGCCAAGGAGCAGTTCAAGGACGCCCTCGAGCGCTACCGCAGCGTGGTACAGATCCAGGGCGGCGACCTGGAAGCGCGCTACGTCGCCCTCGAGCGCGAATACCGGGCCAGCGAGGCCAGCGCCAAGGCGGTGCGCCAGCGCATCGCCGCCGTCGAGGACGTGGCCGGGGCGCTGTTCGAGGAGTGGGAAGGCGAACTCGACCAGTACAGCAATGCCACCCTGCGCCGGGCCAGCGCCAAGGAACTGGAACGCACCCGCAAGCAGTACAAGACCCTGCTGACCCGCATGCAGGCCGCCGAGAAGCGCATCGAGCCGGTGCTCAGCGTGCTGCGCGACCAGGTGCTGTTCCTCAAGCACAACCTCAACGCCCGCGCCATCGGCGCGCTGCAGGGCGAGTACCGCAGCCTGCAGGGCAACGTCGACCAGCTGCTGCGCGACATGCAGCGCTCCATCGACGAAGCCGACAGCTTCGTGCGGCGCCTGCAGGCGCCGCTCGACTGAGCTAGCGACGCTCCAGGCGGTAGACGCGCTCCTCCAGCCGGTCGAGACCACGCTGGAGGAATTTCCAGTTCTCCCTGAGCACGTCGGGCGCCTCCAGCAAGTGCAGTTGCCAGTCCGCCGCCAGCAGGCGCTGCACCTCATGGTCGGGGACGGCGAAGGGCGGGCCGTCCATCCGTGCCTGGTCGTAGTCCAGGGTGACCAGCAGTCCCCGGCAACCCGGCGGCAGGATCGCCGACAGGTGGGCGACATAGCGCTCGCGCATCTCCGGCGGCAGGGCGATCAGCGCCGCACGGTCGTAGAGTCCCCGGCAATCGGCGACATCGGCGGCCGTCAGGGCGAAGAAATCGCCGCAGCGGATCTCCACCGGGCCGGCCCGATAGACCGTGAAAGCGCCCTGCTGGCCGATCCGCGGCGACAACTGGTGCTCGGCGAAGAAGTCGCGCACCGCCTTCTCCGCCAGCTCGACGCCGAGCACCGCAAAGCCCTCTCCGGCCAGCCAGGCCAGATCGAGGGTCTTGCCGCACAGCGGCACCAGCACCCGGCTCCCGGGCGCCAGCCCCAGCGTCGGCCAGTGGCGGCTCAGGTAGGGATTGACCTCCATCTGGTGGAAGCCGATCTCGTTGCGTGTCCAGCGCGCCTGCCAGAAATCCTCGTGCACCTGTTTCTCCTGCAAAGTCGATGATGCGCAGGAGACTCTACACGCGAAACAGCCGGCCAGGCTGCAGAAACAAAAAAGCCCTGCCTCATTGGCAGGGCTTTTTCCGGTCGACGGGGACTCAGTCCTCGCGATAGCGGCGCAGCTTCAGCTGCTTGCCGGCGACGCGGGTGTCGCGCAGCTTGCCGAGCAGGCGCTCGAGGCCATCTTCCGGCAGCTCGATCAGGCTGAAGCTGTCACGGACCTGGATGCGGCCGATGGAGTCGCGGGCCAGGCCGCCTTCGTTGAGGATCGCGCCCAGCAGGTTCTTCGCGGCGATCCCGTCGCGCGCGCCCAGCGCAGCACGGCAGCGGACCCGGCCTTCCGGCAGGGGCATCGGCGCGCGCCGCTCGCGGTGCACGCTGCTGCGCTCGCCACGCTCGGGGGCACGCTCGCTGCGCTCACGGCGCTCGCGCGGCACCGCCACGCCCGGCACCAGCGGCTGCTCGCGCTCGACCTCGGCCAGGGTCAGCCCCTGGCCGTTGGTGGCCTTGCGCAGCAGGGCCGACGCCAGGGCGCGCGGGCTGCAGTCAAGCTCGGCGGTCAGACGGTCGAGCAGCTCGCCGTGGCTGGCTTCGGCCTCGGCCAGCAGCGGCTGCAGGCTGGCGGTCAGCTTGCGGATGCGCGCGTCCAGCACCTGCTGGGCGTTGGGCAGGTGCACCTCGGCGACCTTCTGCCCGGTGACCCGCTCGATCACCTGCAGCATGCGCCGCTCGCGCGGCGTCACCAGCAGCAGGGCACGGCCGTCGCGACCGGCCCGGCCGGTACGGCCGATGCGGTGCACGTAGGACTCCGGGTCGTAGGGCATGTCGACGTTGAACACGTGGGTGATGCGCGGCACGTCGATGCCGCGGGCGGCCACGTCGGTGGCGACGACGATGTCCAGGCGGCCGTCCTTGAGCGATTCGATGACCCGCTCGCGCTGGTTCTGGGCGATGTCGCCGTTCAGCGCGGCGGCCTTGTAGCCCTTGGCCTCGAGGGCGCTGGCCAGGTCCAGGGTCGCCTGCTTGGTGCGCACGAAGGCGATCAGCGCGTCGAACTCCTCGACCTCCAGCAGGCGCAGCACGGCGGCGGTCTTCTGGTCGGCGTGGACCATCAGGTGGGCCTGGTCGATGCGCGCCACGGTCTGGGTCTTGGCGGCGATCTTGACGTGCTGCGGCTCGCGCAGGTGCTTCTCGGCGATCTCGCGGATCGAGTGCGGCAGGGTCGCGGAGAACAGCACCGTCTGGCGGCTTTCCGGCAGAGCGGCGAAGATCACCTCGAGATCGTCCATGAAGCCGAGCTTGAGCATCTCGTCGGCCTCGTCGAGCACCAGGTGCTTCACGGTGGAGAGCAGTTGCTCGTCGCGACGCAGGTGGTCGCACAGGCGGCCGGGGGTGGCCACCACGATCTGCGCGCCCTGGCGCAGCGCCTTCAGCTGCGGGCCCATCGGCGCGCCGCCGTAGACCGCCACCACGCCGACACCGGGCAGTTGGCTGGCATAGGTCTCGAAGGCGGTGGCCACCTGCAGGGCCAGCTCGCGGGTCGGCGCCAGGATCAGCAGCTGCGGCTCGCGGCGCGCCGGGTCGATGCGCGATAGCATCGGCAGGGCGAAGGCGGCGGTCTTGCCGGTGCCGGTCTGAGCCTGGCCGATCATGTCGTGGCCGGCAAGGATCACCGGGATCGCCTGGGCCTGGATGGGGGATGGCTCTTCGTAGCCCACCGCGGTGATGGCGGCGAGTACAGCGGGATGAATGCCGAGTGCGGCGAAGCCGCCGGTCTCCTGGGTCATGGGATCTGCCTCATGTGCATCCGCAAACCCAAGGCCCAAGGCTGCGCGCATGCCATGCAAAGACCCGAAGGTCACCCTGGCAGCCCGGTCGGCAGGAATTTGCGAGAACGCGTGATGGATGGGATGAATCGTCAAGGATAGTCCGCAGGACTGGCCTGCAGCCGAAGGCGGAGCTTCGGGGAGGGTGCTACCTGAACGCGGCCGCTTGGGCCGGTGCCTACTATACAGCAAAAAGCTGACCGGTGTGCGCTCTTTGCCGGACAGGTCACACCACCATTGGTCGGAGGGGGGGTGGCCTCAGCCGAGCCTGCCGCCAGCTTCCTCCTGCCGCGCACCGGTCCGCAGCAGCTCCGCCAGGCGCTGCCCCGCCCGCCCCAGCGGCTTGTCCAGCCGCTGCACCAGCACCGGCGTGAAGCGGTAGCGCGAGCCGCCCCGGTAGCGCACCTCCACCAGCTCGCCGCGCGCCAGCTCGTCGGCCACCAGGTACAGCGGCATCCAGCCGAAGCCCAGGCCCATGTGCAGCGCCTGCTGCTTGGCGGAAAAGCCCGAGAGGTAGTACACCCGGTCGCCGCCGAACATGTGGCGGTCGTCGCCGCGGTCGCTGGAATCCTGCACCGTCAGCTCCACATGCTCGTGCAGCATGGCCAGATCCACCTCGCCGGCGGCGGCCAGCGGATGCCCGGGCGCCGTGCAGAGCACGCATTCGATCTCCGGCAGCGGCTCGGCATGCAGCAGGCGGTCGGGTTCGTAGTCCTTGACGATCATCAGGTCGGCGCGCTCCTTCTCGAAGCGGTACTGCACGCCGAACATGAACTCGATCTTCACCTGCACGCGGGTCGGCACGTGCTCGTCGGCGAGGGTCTTGAGCGCCAGAAACACTGCATCGAGCGGCAGGATGCCGTCGGCCACCAGCAGCAGGCGCGGCTCCCAGCCGTCGATGAACTGGCGGGCCAGCGCCTCGAAGCGGTCGGCATGCCCGAGCAGGCGGCGGCCCTCGGCGAGCAGCGCCTCGCCGGCCGGGGTGAGGCGCACCCGGTAGCCCTCGCGGTCGAGCAGCGGCAGACCGAGCTGCTCCTCCAGCTTGCGCACCTGGTAGCTGACCGCCGACTGCACCTTGTGCAGGTGCTGGGCGGCGCGGCTGAAGCCGCCGTGGCGCACCACCGCGTCGAGCGCGACCAGGGATTCGAGATCGATGGACACAGGGCAACCCTCCGGCCAACACCATCTATATTTCAGATCAACAAAGACGGATATTTCCGCTTTTTTAGATATAGATCAATACCTAAAGTCGCCATCGTGCACTGCCCCACCACCCCGGCAGTCCTCCACCTTCCAAGGAGATGCGACATGAACGACAAGAATCCCATCGGCCTGCGCGGCATCGAGTTCACCGAATTCACCGGCGAGGCGCTCGAACAGCTCGACGCCCTGTTCTGGGCCTTCGGCTTCTCGAAGAAGCACCGCCACCCGACGCTCGACATCACCTGCTACAACCAGAACGGCATCAACTTCCTGCTGAACGGCGAGCGCAACGGCTTCTCCGGCCGCTTCGCCAAGCTGCACGGCCCGTCGATCAGCTCCATGGGCTGGCGTGTCGACGACGCCGCGTTCGCCCGGCAGGAAGCCGTGCGCCGCGGCGCACGTCCGGCCGAGCCGAAGGATTGCGACCTGCCCTACCCGGCCATCTACGGCATCGGCGACAGCCTGATCTATTTCATCGATCGTTTCGGCACCAAGGGCTCGATCTATGAAACCGACTTCGTCCCGCTCGACCAGCCGAAGCTCCAGCCGGACAAGGGCTTCCTGGAAATCGACCACCTGACCAACAACGTGCCGCAGGGCCAGATGGAAAAGTGGGGCGCCTTCTACAAGGAAATCTTCGGCTTCACCGAAGTGCGCTACTTCGACATCAAGGGCGTGAAGACCGGCCTGACCAGCTACGCGCTGCGCTCGCCGGACGGCAGCTTCTGCATCCCGATCAACCAACCGAAGGACGACAAGGACCAGATCTCCGAGTACCTGACCGAGTACAACGGTCCGGGCGTGCAGCACCTGGCCTTCAGCACCAACGACATCCTCGCCTCGCTGGACGCCATGAAGGGCGGCCCGATCAAAATGCTCGACATCGACGCGAACTACTACGACGACGTGTTCCAGCGTCTGCCCAACGTGCGCGAGGACCAGGCGCGCATCCGCGGCCACCAGGTGCTGGTCGACGGCGACCAGGACGGCTACCTGCTGCAGATCTTCACCAAGAACATCATCGGCCCGATCTTCGTCGAGATCATCCAGCGCGAGAACAACCTGAGCTTCGGCGAAGGCAACTTCGGCGCCCTGTTCCGCTCGATCGAGAAAGACCAGGAACGCCGCGGCGTGCTCTGAGGAAAGCGCCCCTTGCGCCGGACGCGCTAAGGTTCAAGTACGGCGGCAGCCAGACACCGGCCGATGCACAGGAAGAGGCAGGAGGACGACATGTACACCCCTCAGCGACTCGATGCCACCCACGACCCGGCGCTGCAAAGCTGGGTCGCCTCGGCCAATGACGCCGCGACCGATTTCCCGATCCAGAACCTGCCCTACGGCCGCTTCCGCCGCGCCGGCAGCGACGAGCCCTGGCGGATCGGCGTGGCCATCGGCGACCAGATTCTCGATTTAGCCCGTGCTGCCGCGGCCGGCGGCTGGAGCGACGAGGTACAGGCCGCGCTCGCGCCGCTCGCCGCCGGGGATCTCAACGCCTTCATGGCGCAGGGACCCGAGGTGCGCCGCCGGGTGCGCGCCGCACTGTCGGCGGCGCTGAGCGCCGGCAGCTCGCGCCAGGCCGACCTCGCCGGCGCCCTGCTGCCCCAGGCCGCGGCGGAATACGACCTGCCCTGCCGGATCGGCGACTACACCGACTTCTACACCGGCATCCACCACGCGACCACGGTCGGCAGCCTGTTCCGCCCGGACAACCCGCTGCTGCCCAACTACAAGTGGATTCCCATCGGCTACCACGGCCGCAGCTCGTCGATCGGCGTGTCCGGCCAGAGCTTTCGCCGCCCGTGCGGCCAGGTGAAGGCGCCCGACGCCGAACGCCCCGAGTTCGTGCCCTGCCGCCGCCTCGACTACGAGCTGGAGCTGGGCGTGCTGGTCGGCAGCGCCAACGCCCTCGGCGAGCCGGTGCCGATGGAGCAGGCCGAGGACCACCTGTTCGGCGCCGTGCTGCTCAACGACTGGTCGGCGCGCGATATCCAGGCCTGGGAATACCAGCCGCTCGGCCCGTTCCTGGCCAAGAACTTCGCCAGCACCATTTCCCCCTGGGTGGTGACCCTGGACGCCCTGGCGCCCTTCCGCGCGCCCTTCGTGCGTCCGGCCGGCGATCCGCAGCCGCTGCCCTACCTCGACAGCGCCTTCAACCGCGACTCCGGCGCCCTCGACCTGCGCTTCGAGGTGCTGCTGCAGACCGCCGCCATGCGCGAACGCGGCGAGGCGCCGCACAAGCTCATGGAGAGCAACTTCCGCGACGCCTACTGGACCATGGCGCAGATGCTCGCCCACCACACCGCGGGCGGCTGCAACCTGCAGCCCGGCGACCTGCTCGGCAGCGGCACACAGTCGGGACCTGCGCCCGGCGAGGGCGGCTCGCTGCTGGAGCTGACCCTCGGCGGCAAGCAGCCGATCACCCTGCCGGGCGGCGAAACCCGCACCTTCCTGGCAGACGGCGACACGGTGATCCTGCGCGGCCACTGCGCGCGCGAGGGGACCCGGCGCATCGGCTTCGGCGACTGCGCCGGCAGCGTGCTGCCGGCCCGCGAGGTGCGCGCATGATCCGCCTCTACAGCGCCGCGCGCTCCTCGGCCTCGTTCCGCGTGCGCATCGCGCTCAACCTCAAGGGCCTGGACTACGAGTACGTGGCGGTCGACCTGCGCGCCGGCGAGCAGCTCGGCGCGGCCTTCCGCACCGTCAACCCGGCCGCCCTGGTGCCGGTGCTGGAGATCGACGGCCAGCGCCTGGTGCAGTCGCTGGCCATCCTCGAGTACCTGGAGGAAACCCGCCCCGAGCCTGCCCTGCTGCCGCGCGAGCCGGCGGCGCGGGCGCGGGTGCGGGCCGCCGCCCTGGCCGTCGCCTGCGACATCCACCCGCTCAACAACCTGCGCGTGCTCGGCTACCTCGGTCGCGAACTGGCAGCCGACGAGGCGGCCCGCAACGCCTGGTACCGCCACTGGGTGGTCGACGGCCTGGCCCAGCTCGAGGCGCAGATCCGCGCCGGCGGCGCCCACGGCCGCTTCATCGAGGGCGACCGGCCGGGCCTGGCCGACCTCTGCCTGGTACCGCAGATCTTCAACGCCCGGCGCTTCGATGCCCGGCTCGACCACGTGCCGCTGCTGATGGGCATCTTCGACGAATGCATGGCCCTGCCGGCCTTCGCCGAGGCGCAGTGGGAGCGGCAGCCGGACTTCACCTGAGGCTCGGGAACGCTCGGACCGGCACGGCCAGATACAACAACAACGAGGTCGCCATGCACACACCCGCACCCTCGGACCTGAACTACCAGACAGGCTTCGGCAATACCTTCAGCAGCGAGGCCCTGCCGGGCGCCCTGCCGATCGGGCAGAACTCGCCGCAGCGCCTTCCCTACGGCCTGTACGCCGAGCAGCTCTCCGGCAGCGCCTTCACCGTGCCGCGCAGCGAGGTACGGCGCACCTGGCTGTACCGCATCCGGCCCTCGGCCAGCCACCCGGAATTCAAGCGACTCGGCGCGCAGATCAACGGCATCGAGCAGGGCCCGGTCACTCCCAACCGGCTGCGCTGGGCGCCTTTCGAGGTGCCGGCGGAGCGCACCGACTTTCTCGACGGCCTGATCTGCCTGGCGGCGACCGCCCCGGCGGAGCAGGCCAGCGGGGTGAGCGTCTACGTCTACCGCGCCAACGCCTCGATGGAATCGGTGTTCTTCGACAGCGACGGCGAACTCTTGATCGTCCCCGAATCCGGGCGCCTGGGCATCGACACGGAGCTGGGACGGCTGGAGATCGGCCCGCTGCAGATCGCCGTGGTGCCGCGCGGAGTGCGCTTTCGCGTCGAGCTGCTCGACGCCACGGCGCGCGGCTACCTGTGCGAGAACCACGGTTGCCCGCTGCGCCTGCCCGAGCTGGGGCCGATCGGCAGCAACGGCCTGGCCAATCCCCGCGACTTCCTCGCCCCGCTCGCCCGCTACGAGGACCGCGGCGGGCCGGTACGGCTGGTGCAGAAGTTCCTCGGCGAGCTGTGGGCCTGCGAGCTGGACCACTCGCCGCTGGACGTGGTCGCCTGGCACGGCAACCACATGCCCTACAGCTACGACCTGCGCCGCTTCAACACCCTCGGCACGGTCAGCTTCGACCACCCGGACCCGTCGATCTTCACCGTGCTGACCTCGCCCGGCAGCGCGCCCGGCCAGGCCAACGTCGACTTCGTGATCTTCCCGCCGCGCTGGATGGTCGCCGAGCACACCTTCCGCCCGCCGTGGTTCCACCGCAACCTGATGAACGAATTCATGGGCCTGATCCAGGGCGTCTACGACGCCAAGGCCGGGGGCTTTTTGCCCGGCGGCGCCTCGCTGCACAACCGCATGAGCGCCCACGGCCCCGACGCGGCGACCACCCGCCAGGCCATCGCCGCCGACCTCAAGCCGCAGAAGATCGAGAACACCCTGGCCTTCATGTTCGAAACCGGCCAGGTGCTGCGCCCGAGCCGCTTCGCCCTCGACAGCCCGCAGCTCCAGAGCGACTACGACGGCTGCTGGTCAGGCCTGCCCAGGACCTTCGATCCACAGCGCCGATAGGCCCGACGCGGGCGGCGAGCGCCACGCGCCCGGCTGCCCGTTCTCAGAACGACCTGTACCCCGAGACTGAAACGATGAACAAGACCGGCCCTCAACCCGCAGCCCCGTGCAGCCCGCAGGGTGGATAGCGGCGCAGCCTTATCCACCCATGCCCCGTACGGCGACGCCGAGGTGGTGATCGCCGGCGGCATGGAGAACATGAGCCTGGCACCCTACGTGCTGCCCAAGGCCCGCACCGGCCTGCGCATGGGTCACGCGCAACTGGTCGACCGCATGCTCCAGGACGGCCTGTGGGACGCCTTCCACGACTACCACATGGGCATCACCGCGGAGAACCTGGTGGACAAGTACGCCATCAGCCGCGCGAAACAGGACGCCTTCGCCGCCGCCTCCCAGCAGAAGGCCTGCGCCGCCCTCGAAGCAGGCCGCTTCCAGGACGAGATCACCCCCGTCTCGATTCCCCAGCGCAAGGGCGCGCCGCTGAGCTTCGCCACCGACGAGCAGCCGCGCGCCGGCACCACCGCCGAAGCGCTGGGCACGCTCAAGCCGGCGTTCAAGAAGGATGGCAGCGTCACCGCCGGCAACGCCTCGACCCTCAACGACGGCGCCGCCGCGGTGCTGCTGATGAGCGCCGGGAAGGCCAAGGCCCTCGGCCTGCCGGTGCTGGCGCGCATCGCCGCCTGGGCCAACGCCGGCGTCGACCCGGCGATCATGGGCATCGGCCCGGTCGCGGCCACCCGTCGCTGCCTGGAGAAGGCCGGCTGGACGCTGGAGCAGCTCGACCTGATCGAGGCCAACGAGGCCTTCGCCGCCCAGGCGCTGGCGATCGGCCAGGAGCTTGGCTGGGATGCCGGGAAGGTCAACGTCAACGGCGGCGCCATCGCCCTCGGCCACCCGATCGGCGCCTCCGGCTGCCGCATCCTGGTCAGCCTGCTGCACGAGATGCTCCGCCGCGACGCGAAAAAGGGCTTGGCCACCCTGTGCATCGGCGGCGGCCAAGGCGTGGCGCTGGCCATCGAGCGCTGAGCCTTCCCGCTTCGCCCGATGCCGATCGCCCCTGCGCGCCGCGTGGGGGCATCACTCACCAGGAGAGCTACTACCTATGTCCGATGCCCAGCAAGAGCGCCACAGCCTGCTGGAGGATGCCCAGGCCATCCTCTTCGGCACCGTGATGATCGCCTTCGCCCTCAACCTGTTCGCCCACAGCCAGCTGCTGGTCGGCGGCGCCGCCGGCCTGGCGCTCATCGGCCACTACCTGAGCGGCCTGTCGGTAGGCACCTGCTTCTTCGTCATCAACCTGCCGTTCTACTACCTGGGCTACCGCCAGCTGGGACTGCCCTTCATCCTCCGCACGATCGCGGCCATCGCCTGCCTGTCGCTGCTCAGCGACCTGACGCCCCATCTGGTCGGCTTCGCGCATCTGGACCCGCTGTTCGCCTCCTTCCTCGGCGGCTGCCTGATCGGCGTCGGCTTCATCATCATCTTCCGGCATGGCTCCAGCCTGGGCGGCATCAACATCCTGGTCCTCTATCTGCAGAAGAAGCACGGCATCAGCGCCGGCAAGGTGCAGCTGGCCATCGACTCCGGCATTCTGCTGGCGGCCTGTTTTCTGATCCCCTGGAGCGCGGTGCTCTACTCGCTGCTCGGCGCCTTCCTGGTCAACTTCCTGATGATCTTCAATTTCAAAGCCTCGCGGTACAACGGCTTCAGCTGAAGCCGACACCGAGCACCCGCACAACGGATCTTTGGACTTATCATGCCTGCCGGAATGCCAAAGCCTGCAGGAGTGCACCATGAAAACCTCCCGCGTCCGTTGCGCTGCCGCCCTGCTCTGCGGACTGCTGCTCGCCCCCCTTGGCCATGCCGAACCCTTGCACTTCGCGCTGCTCGCCAAGCGGGTGGATCACCGCTTCTTCATCCTCGCCGGCGAAGGCTGCGCCGAGGCCGCGCGGGCCAAGGGCGACACCTGCCTGCTGCTCGGCTCCTCGGGACCGGCCCATTTCCGCCTGCAGAACCGGGAGCTGGAGCAGGCGCTCGAGCGGAACCTGGACGGCATCGCCCTGTCGGTCATCCATTCGCAGTGGCTGGCCGAGCACGCCCTGCAGCGACTGGGCAAGACCCCGCTGATCACCTTCGACTCGGACCTGGGCCCCGGCGATCGGCATCTGCGCCAAGGGTATGTCGGGCTCGACAACCTGGCCTTCGGCCGGCAGCTCGGCCAGCTCGCCCAGCGTTTCCGGCCGCACGGCGGCAGGTTGTGCGTCCTGAGCGCCACTTCGCTGGACACCAACCTCCAGGAGCGCCTCCGGGGTCTTCGCCAGCAGCTGCGTGGCAGCGAGGGCGGCGACGCGGAAGATGCCGGGCACCTGGAAGGGGAGAATGGCTGGCAGGAACTGAAGCGCTGCCCGCTGTACAATGCCAACAACCAGCAGAGCGTGTTGTTCCAGCTCACCAGCCTGCTGAACACCAGCCCGGTCGACATCATCGTCAGCCTCGGCAGCTGGCCCATCCACCAGCCCGACGAGTTCCGCCGCCAGCTCGCCCCACTGCTCGCCGGGCTGGACGCCAGGGGCGCGCGCCCGTCCATCGTCATCGCCACCCCCGAGCCCGACGCGGCGCAGCTCGCCCTGCTCGAGGACGGCCTGGTACAGGCCTACCTGAGCATGGAAAGCCGCGACATCGGTCGCCAGAGCTACTGGATGATGAAGCGTCTGACGCAGGGCATTGCCGTCCCCGAGAAGGTCCTCGTCGACAGCCATGTCTATCTGCCCCAGGCGCCGCCGCACAGCATCACGGAACAAGAACAATAGGAAGCGTCCAGAGCACAACGCCATGTGCAACGTCGAGCCTGCCGGATCGAACCAATCCGGCGGCGGCCGGTCCCTCCCAGGGTTGGCCGGGAAACATCCGCTTTCTTCCCGCCGCCTTTCCGTCGCAGCCCTGCTCTGCGGACTGGCGCTCGCCCCTCTCGCCGCCGCCGAGCCCCTGCGGTTCGCCCTGCTCGCCAAGCGGGTCGACAACCCCTTCTTCCGCCTGGTCGGCGCCGGCTGCGCCGAAGCCGCCGAGGCCCGGGGCGACACCTGCCTGTTGCTCGGCCCGTCGGGACCGGCGCACTTCCGCCGGCAGAGCGAGGCCCTGGAGCAGGCGCTCGACCGGAACCTGAACGGCATCGGCCTGGCGGTGATCCATTCGAAATGGCTGGCCGAGCACGCCCTGAAACGGCTGGGCCAGACGCCGCTGATCACCTTCGACTCGGACCTGGAACCCGCCGAACGGCATCTGCGCCGGGGCTATGTCGGGATCGACGACCTGGCCTTCGGCCGCCAGCCCGGCCTGCTTGCCCAACGTTTCCGGCCACAGGGCGGCACGCTGTGCATCCTCAACTCCAGCGCGCAGGAGAGCAACCTCCGGGAGCGTCTCCAAGGGCTTCGCCAGCAGCTGCGCGGTGTCGGCGCGCCCAAGGAGCAAGCCGAACGGCTGAATGGCGAGAATGGCTGGCAGATGATGAAACGCCTGGCGCAGGGCCTCGACGTCCCGGAAAGGGTTCTCGTCAAGACCCATGTCCATCTGCCCGAAGCGCCGCCGCACAGCGCCGCGCCGCTCTGAGGCAAGGCGTCATCGGCCCGGCTCCGGAGCGGCGACGAACACCCGCCTCCAGTACCGGAGACCTGTTCTCCCGAACAGGCGAAGCCAGTACGGGCGCAGATCGCCCCCAACGGCCCCGGCGGCAACCGGACGGCGTTTGCCAGGCAGCGGAGAAGCGCCTGGCCAGCCTCCGTCCATCAAGAGACAGAGGGGGACGAAGGGCATGGAGGCGGCCGCTGCCTGGCTCAACGCCGCGACTCCAGGCCGCCCGCCCATGGCCGGCCTCCCGTAAAGGATGATGTCCCTGGCGGGACGAAGAAGGTATCGGGACACATATGTGCAGCGCATGGCAAACCTCCCGGCGTTGTCCAGCCAATTCCTGCCCTCGCCGGAAAGACTCCCGGGCGACCTGCGGGAACAGCAGGACGAGGAGCATCCCCAGGGTCATCAGCACGACGAAGGGCAGCGAGCCGCGGATGATCTCGCCCATTGTGGCATTGAGCACAACACCCTTGATGGTGAACAGGTTCATCCCCAGCGGCGGGGTGATCATCCGAGCGGCGCATGAAGGCATTCAGCGTGGCGTAGGTGGACAGGCCGAGGTGTTCGCAGTCGAGCATCTCGGCGAAGGCGATGCTGGTCCGTCCGGCCAGCGGATGCTTGTCGTTGACCAGCACGGCCATGGATTTGCGGCAGATGCCGAGATCGGCATTGCCCTCGGCCACGCCGCGCACCATGTTCGGACTGAAGCGCTCCTCGATGTCCACCTGGATATGTTCGTTGGCGAGCAGGAACTCGGAGATCTCCTCGGGCAGGAACTCCATGATCGAGGACACGTTGGCGAGGATGCGCACATGCCCGCGCGCCCCTTCCGCGTACTCGCTCAGCTCGCCCTGCAGGCGCTCCATGTCGCGCATCAGCTGCCGGGCATGGCGCAGCAGCGCCTGGCCGGCCGGGGTCGGCACCACGCCGCGCTTGCTGCGCACCAGCAGCGGGCTCTTGAAGGTCGCCTCGATGTCGGCGATGCGCTTGCTCAGCGCCGAGGGCGCGATGAACTCGCGCTCGCTGGCGCGGGCGATGGCGCCCTCCTCGCAGACCGCCACGAACAGCCGCAATGAAACCGGATCGACACTCCACATGGACTTGCGTCCTCCGTACGACAGTCATCGGGCCATCACTGTGCCATACGGGTGTCCTCCCAGGCCCGTGCCCGGGAAAGGGACGGGATCAACTCGCCGGCCGCAGGACCTCGAGCAGCGGCCGCAGCGAATAGCCCAGCTGCGGCGCCAGGGCCTCGGCGCGCGCCAGCAGGCCGTCGCGGTCGAGGGACTGGTCGAGGTCGGCGGGCACCAGCAGGATCACGTTGCCCTCCTTCACCGGGCACTCCCAGTAGTGGCGGTGGTAGAGCCCGCGCAGCAATGCGGCGCCGAGGGGCTTGCCGTCGTCGCTGGCCCACTGGTTGATGACCAGCCAGCCGCCCGGGTTGAGGCGCTTCTGGCAGTCGCCCAGGAAATTCCACGCCAGATGGGCCACGTTCGGCCCGATGTCCGTGTACAGGTCGACGAAGATCAGGTCGGCGCTTTCCGCGCTGGACAGCAGCTCCAGGGCGTCGCCGATGCGGATGGTCAGCCGCGGGTCGTCGGCCAGTCCCAGGTATTCCATGGCCAGGCGTGGAACCTCCGGGCGCAGCTCGATGACCTCGACGTCCTCCAGCGGCAGGAAGGCGAGGCAGGCCTGGGTCAGGTTGCCGCCGCCCAGGCCGAGGAACAGCGCGCTCTCCGGCGCGGCGTGGCAGAGCGCGCCGATCAGCATGGCGCGGGTGTAGTCGTATTCCAGCCAGCTCGGATCGGCGGTGAACACGCAGCTCTGCTCCACCGCCTCGCCGAATTCGAGAAAGCGGTAGTCGCCGACCTCCAGCACGCGGATCAGGCCGAATTCGTCACGCACCTCGGCGAGCAGGCGCTCCTCTTTTTCCATTGTCATCCCCCTGCGATGAGCCGACTATGTTACCAGCCGGCGCGGGCGGCGATCGGTTAACATGCACGGTCATGCCAAAAACCAGCCTATCCGTATCCGAGCCGCCGATGAAGCAGAACTGGAGCCCCGCCAGCTGGAGGGCCAAGCCCATCCAGCAGCAACCCGAATACCCCGATGCCGTCCACCTCGCCCGGGTCGAGGAAACCCTGGCCGGCTATCCGCCGCTGGTCTTCGCCGGCGAGGCGCGCGAGCTGCGCCGGCTGTTCGGCGAGGTCAGCCAGGGACGCGCCTTCCTGCTGCAGGGCGGCGATTGCGCGGAGAGCTTCGCCGAGTTCTCGGCGACCAAGATCCGCGACACCTTCAAGGTGCTGCTGCAGATGGCGATCGCCATGACCTTCGCCGCCGGCTGTCCGGTGGTGAAGGTCGGACGCATGGCCGGCCAGTTCGCCAAGCCGCGCTCGGCGGGCAGCGAAACCGTCGACAGCGTCACCCTGCCCGCCTACCGCGGCGACATCGTCAACGGCATCGACTTCGACGCGAAAAGCCGGGTGCCGGACCCGCAGCGCCTGCTGCAGGCCTATCACCAGTCCACCGCCACCCTCAACCTGCTGCGCGCCTTCGCCCAGGGCGGCTTCGCCGACCTGCACCAGGTCCACCAGTGGAACCTCGACTTCATCGCCGACGCGGCGCTGTCGGAGAAGTACAGCCAGCTGGCCGACCGCATCGACGAGACCCTCGCCTTCATGCGCGCCTGCGGCCTGGAGAACGCGCCGCAGCTGCACGAAACCAGCTTCTTCACCGCCCACGAGGCGCTGCTGTTGAACTACGAGCAGGCCCTGACCCGCCAGGACAGCCTGACCGGCGAGTGGTACGACTGCTCGGCGCACATGCTGTGGATCGGCGACCGCACCCGCCAGCCGGATGGCGCCCATGTGGAGTTCCTGCGCGGGGTCGGCAACCCGATCGGGGTCAAGGTCGGGCCGACCACCGACCCCGAGGGGCTGCTCCGCCTGATCGACCTCCTCAACCCGGACAACGATCCGGGCCGCCTCAACCTGATCGCGCGGATGGGCGCGGACCAGGTGGAGCAGCATCTGCCGGCGCTGATCCGCGCGGTGCAGCGCGAAGGCCGCCAGGTGCTCTGGAGTTCCGACCCGATGCACGGCAACACCATCAAGGCCGGCGGCTACAAGACCCGCGCGTTCGAGAGCATCCTGCGCGAGGTGCGGCAGTTCTTCGCCGTGCACCAGGCCGAGGGCAGCCATGCCGGCGGCATCCATATCGAGATGACTGGGCAGAACGTCACCGAATGCATCGGCGGCAGCCGCGCGGTCACCGCCGACAGCCTTTCCGATCGCTACCACACCCAGTGCGACCCGCGGATGAACGCCGACCAGTCGCTGGAGCTGGCCTTCCTCATCGCCGAGACCCTGAAGCAGGTGCGCCGCTGAGGTGCAACGGGGGCATCCCTGATGCCCCTGGCGGGCGGCCTGCCCGGCGGCAGGCCGCGAACGGCGGGGACCGCTCATCGGTGGCAATGAACTTGCATGGGCTCTCCGGCCATCGAAAGTGGCCTAGCCTTCAGAAACTGGAGCAGTCCGAACAACAACAATGCCGAACCATCGGCCCTGATATCTGAGGGGGTTGGAAAAATCTCGTTCCCGAGGTGATCGACATGAAACTCTCGTATCTGGTGTTGCCCTTCTGCTGCGCGGCCTCCCTCGCCCAGGCCGCCGAACCACCCGTCCAGCAGTACCACTATGGCCTGCCCCTGGACATCGCCAAGGTCATTTCCATCGACGCTCCGTACGATCCCTACGTCTGCGAGATCATCGACGCCAGGATGACCTATCTGAACTCGGCCGGCGAAACCAGGGTCGTCGCCTATCGCAAGCTGTCCGCCGGCTGCCTCCTGAAGACCTGATGCGCAGCACCTGCCCCCACAGGGACGCGGGGTGCAGGAATCACGGAAACGCCGTCGTACCGGCTGCACTATTTGAGCAACAGAAGCAGCGCGCAGAACGACATGAGGCCGCAGAACAGCAGACCCAATGCCCGCTCCGGCAGCGCATGGGCCATGCGCACGCCCCAGCCGACACCGAACAGGCCGCCGATCGCCAGGGAAATGCCCAGCAGCCAGTCGACCCGCCCGTGCAGGGCATAGGTGACCAGGCTGACCAGCGTGCTGGGCGCCGCCAGCGCCAGCGAGAGGCCCTGGGCGACGACCTGGCTGGTGCCGAACAGGGTGATCAGCAGCGGCGTCGCCACCAGCGCTCCGCCCACGCCGAACAGCCCGCCCAGGGTGCCCGAACCTATGCCCAGCGGCACCAGCCAGGGCCAGGACCGGCGCAGCTCGCCGCCAGGCGCACTGCGCAGGAACAGACGCAGGCCGCTCCACAGCGCCAACGCCAGGAGAAAGCCGCCGAAGGCCAGGCGCATGTGCTCGGCGTCCAGCAGGTTCGCCGCCTGGGCGCCGAGCCAGGCGGCGCAGAAGCCGGTGCCGGCCATCACCAGCGCATGGCGCGGATCGATACGGTTGTGCTGGTGGTAGCGGCGCAGCGCCAGCAGCACGTTGGGCACCACCATGACCAGGGCCGAGCCCTGGGCCAGATGCTGGTCGAGACCGAACAGCAGGCCGAGCACCGGAATGGCGATCAGCCCGCCGCCGATGCCGAACAGCCCCCCCAGGCAACCCAGCACGAGCCCCAGGCCGATATCGAGGAAAAACTGCAGCAGACTCATCGCACCTCCGGGAAAAGGCACATGCTAGACAGACATGGCTAGCCGGGAAACGCAAAGCAGCGCAAAATGGCTTTGCATGATTCGCATAGCAGGCACCCATGAATCCCGATGCCCTCAGCGGCCAGCTGGAACTGTTTCTCGAGGTGCTGGAGTGCGGCAGCTTCTCCGCCGCGGCCCGGCGCCGGCAGCTGACGCCCTCGGCGGTGGCGCGGCGCATCGACGGTCTGGAGCAGGCGCTCGGCAGCCTGCTGTTCCAGCGCAGCACCCATGAGGTGCGCGCCACCCCCGCCGGCCTGGCCTTCGCCGAACGCGCCCGGCGCATCCTCGACGAGCTGCGCCTGGCGCGGGCCGAGGTGGTCTCCCTGGACAGCGCCCCGGAGGGGCTGATCCGCGTCGACGCCCCGGCGCCCTTCGGCCGTCGCCGGCTGGCCCCGGTCATCGCCGAATTCCTCGTCGCCTATCCGCGGCTGGACGTGCAGTTGCGCCTGATCGACAGCTTCGTCGATCTGCAGGGCGAGCATCTGGGCCAGGTCGACCTGGTCCTGCGCATCGGCCCGCTGACCGACAGCCGCCTGGTCGCCACGCCGCTGGCGCCGATGCGGCGCATCGCCTGCGCCAGTCCCGACTACCTGCAGCGCCGCGGCAGCCCCGGCGATCCGCGCGAGCTGCCGGAGCACGACGGCCTCGACTGGGACGCCCTGGCTCCGCCGCATGCCTGGCGCTTCACCATCGACGGCCAAGTCCGCACCATCCGCCCCGGCCGCCGGCGGATGACCGCCAACAACGCGGAAACCCTGCTGTTCGGCGCCCTCGCCGGACTCGGCATCGCCCACCTGCCAACCTGGCTGATCAGCGAACACCTGCTGCGCGGCGAACTGCTGCCGCTGTTCTGCGAGAACGGCCTGCCGCCGCCCGAGTCCAGCGGCGTCTATGCCCTGCGCCAACACCCGGCCGGCGCCTCGCGCATGCGCCTGCTGCTGGAATTCCTGAAGAACCGCTTCGGTCCTGTGCCGCCCTGGGACCTGGCCCTGCTCAACAGCCTGAGCCGCTCCTGATTCGCCAGCCGCCGGGCCGGTTGCATTTTGCCCACGAAAGGCTTGCGCGCTAAATTAGTTGACCATTACCGGGAGATCGCCATGTCCGCCGACGAAACCTGCCAGGAGCTGCTGCTCGACAACCAGCTGTGCTTCGCCCTCTACTCCACCTCGCTGCTGATGACCAAGGTCTACAAGCCGCTGCTGCAGGAGCTTGGCCTGACCTACCCGCAATACCTGGCCATGCTGGTGCTCTGGGAGCGCGACGGCATCACCGTCGGCGAGATCAGCGCGCGCCTGCTCAGCGATCCCGGCTCGCTCACCCCCCTGCTCAAGCGCCTGGAAGCCGAAGGGCTGCTGAAGCGCACCCGCAGCAGCAAGGACGAGCGCGTGGTGGAACTCCATCTCAGCGAACGCGGCCGGGCCCTGCACGACAAGGCCAGGAAGATTCCCTCCTGCATCGTCGCCGCCAGCGAGCAAACACCCGCCTCGCTCGCCGCTCTCAAGGAAGAACTGGTCAGCCTGCGCAACAGTCTGCAAAAGGCCCTCTGACCGGCTTATTCCAGATCGTCCTGATCGTTATCTCGAAATCTTCCAAAAATTAACTTGCGCACAAGATAAATACGCTCTAACTTTCACCTCACGCACTTAGTTAGCGCGCAAAATTTTATCGAGCAAATCGACTGGAGATACCGCCATGCAACGCATCCAAGCCCTCTATACCGCCACCGCAACCGCTACCGGCGGCCGTGACGGCCGTGCCGTCTCCTCGGACGGCGTCCTCGACGTGAAGCTGACCACCCCGCGGGAACTGGGCGGCCAGGGTGGCGAGGCCACCAACCCGGAGCAGCTCTTCGCGGCCGGCTACTCGGCCTGCTTCATCGGCGCGCTGAAGTTCGTCGCCAGCCAGAGCCAGCGGCAGATTCCCGCCGACGCCTCGATCACCGGCAAGGTCGGCATCGGTCAGATCCCCGGCGGCTTCGGCCTGGAAGTGGAACTCGACATCCACCTGCCGGGCCTGGAGCGCGCCGTGGCCGAGGAGCTGGTCGCCGCCGCCCACCAGGTCTGCCCCTACTCCAACGCCACCCGCGGCAACATCGAGGTGCGCCTGAACGTCGCCGTCTGAGCCTGCGGCAGGCGGATGCCGGAAACGAAAAAGCCCGGCGCAGGGCCGGGCTTTTGGGGTGCAGCGGGGAGATCAGGCCTTGACGCGGGACTTGTACTCGCCGGTGCGGGTGTCGATCTCGATGAAGTCGCCGATTTCGCAGAAGGCGGAAACCTGCAGCTCGGCACCGTTGTTCAGACGGGCGGTCTTCATCACCTTGCCCGAGGTGTCGCCGCGCACGGCCGGCTCGGTGTAGGAGATCTGGCGCACGATGGTGGTCGGCAGTTCGACGGAGATCACCTTCTCGCCATAGAACACGGCTTCGCAGACATCGGTCATGCCGTCTTCGATGAAGGCCATGACGCCTTCCAGGTCAGCCTTCTCGATCTCGTACTGGTTGAACTCGCCGTCCATGAACACGTACAGCGGGTCGGCGAAGTAGGAGTAGGTCACTTCCTTGCGATCCAGGATGATCGGCTCGAGCTTGTCATCCGCGCGGTACACGGTTTCGGTGCCGGCGCCGGTGAGCAGGTTCTTCAGCTTCATCTTGACCACGGCGGCGTTGCGGCCGGACTTGTTGAACTCGGCCTTCTGGATGACCCAGGGCGAGCCGTTGATGTTGGCGACCTGGCCAGCACGGAATTCTTGAGCGGTTTTCATGCGGTGTATCCGTTTGGATGAATAACGAAAAGCAGGCCGCGTATCATAGCCAATCTGTATAAAATTGCACCAGTGCCGCGGCCAGATCAGGCCTCGCGGCCTGCCGCGCGCACCAGCGCTCGGCATGGGCGCACAGTTCCGGCCACTCGTCCTGCAGCGCCGTCCAGGCCGCGCCCATCTCCTCGCCGGCGTTCCAGGCTCGCCACAGCGCCTGCAGGGCGTCCGCGGCACTCGGCGACAAGCCCTCGAGGTACAGGGCGAGGAAGGCCTCCAGCTTGTCCCAGTGCGCCCCCTCCGCCTGCGGGTAGATCTGCCAGAGCAGCGGCCGCCCGGCCCACTGGGCGCGCAGGAAGGAGTCCTCGCCGCGCACCACGTTGAAGTCGCAGCACCAGAGCAGGCGGTCGTAATCGTCCTGGCGGACGAAGGGCAGCACCTGGATGCGCAGGGCGCCGCGCTGCGCCTGGGCACCGACGGCCAGCGCCGGCATGTCCAGCCAGCGCTGCAGATCGCCGAGGATGCGCCCCTCCGGCACCAGCAGCAGCGTGGGACTGGTGTGCTGTACCAGAGCGTCCAGCCAGCCCGGCAAGGCCGCATTCTCATAGGCGAACAGCGAGACCAGCCGCTCGCCGGGGCGTGCCTGCACGCCGAGCGACTGGAGAAACCCCGCGCGCGCCGCGGCATCGGCCTGGAAGGCCCGGCGCCGCTCGATCAGGCCATGCTCGCGGAGCAGCCCGCCGGTATTTTCGGCAAAGCCGGGAAAGAAGAAGAACTTCTGCAGGCCTTCCGGTTGCAGGGACGGCAGGCCGTGGCAGCCGCCGACCCAATCCTCGGCGCTGAGATACTCCAGGTTCAGCCACAGCACCCGGCGCCCGCAGTTCGCCATGGCCACGACGTGCGCCTCGGGCAGCTGGCAGGCGAAGGCCTCGATGACCACGTCGGCGGGTTCGACCGGCTGCCAGTCCGCCGGCCAGCGGCATATCTCCACCCCCGCCTGCCACTGCCGGGAGGCACTGGCGTCCACCTCGGGACAGAGGCGCACCAGCGCCGCCGGATCGTCGATCCACAGCCTGACCCGCAGGCCGTGCTCGGCCGCCAGCTGGCGGGCCAGACGCCAGGTCACGCCGGCGTCGCCGTAGTTGTCGACGACGCTGCAGAAGATCTCCCAGGAGGCCTGCATGTCCGCTCCTCTCTCCGGAACACAAGGGGGAACGGATTATGCCAGTGGGCCGAGGGGGATGGGTCAAGCGGAGGGCCGCACCGGGGCGGCCGGCGCGAAGGGGGAACAGCAGTGGGCGAGCGGGAAGTGGCGTAACCAGGCCGTCAGGCGGCCTCGCTCCTGCCGAAGAAGCGTTTCATCGAGCGCGACAGCCAGCCGCCGGAGCTGCGGTCACTGGCCAGGCTCTGCATCTGTGCGCGGACCGCACCGACATAGCTGGCGTCCTCTTCCTTGATGTGGCTGAACAGCCAGCGCGACAGCAGTTCCTGCAACTCCTCGGCGACGTCCTCGCCGGCCGCGTAGCGCCCGCGGTAGTCGGACACCCGCTTGATGAAGAGGTCATGGATGCGCTTGTGGGCGCGGCTGAACTGGTAGCCGGCGTCCTCCATCAGCGACTCCTCGAAGGCGAAATGCGACACCGTGTAGTCAACCAGCGCCTCGATCACCACCCCGACCGCCGCCCGGTCCTGACCCTGGGTTTCGTGCAGCTGGTTGATCATCTCGACGATTTGCCGGTGCTGCGCGTCGATCACCTCGATGCCGGTGTTCAGATCGTTGCGCCAGGTCAGATAAGCCACTTCGGTACTCCCCATCTCGAGCGGCATGGATGCCGATGGCGCGCAGGGTAGAGGGAGGCAATCATGATGGCGTTGAGCCAGATCAATCCCCGGCAAACCGCCGCGGCGGGCATCACGGGCGTCCGTACAGCTCCGAAGCCCCCCTGAAGAACACCAGCGCCAGCGCCAGATGGGCACCCAGCAGGGGCAGCACGGCCTGCGCCGCGAGCACCAGGGAGGCCAGCATGAGTCCGCCGGCGATCGCCAGCCAGCCCATGCCGCGCAAGGCCTTGAAGGCCCCCGGTGCGGCGAGCAGACGCACGCCGAGCCAGACCAGCAGACCGCCATAGCCGATCAGCGCGGCGGCATACAGCCAGGCCTGCCAGGCCGCGAGCGGAGCGGACTCGAAGAGCAGTGCGGCGGCCTCCAGCAGCAACCCCAGTGCGACACTCAGCCACACCGGCCAGCCCAGGCCGCGGGCGGCGAAACGCGCCTCGGCGAAGCTCTTCAGGCGCAGCAGCAGGTAATTGCCGAGCAGCACCAAGATCAGGCCGAGCCAGTTGGCATACGCAGCCACCCCGCGCACCCGGGTGAGGCCGCTGAAGGACAGCAGCACGATCACCAGGGTGCCGAGCACCGTGGCCAGGGCGAGCCAGCCGAGCACCCGCAGCTGGGCGGACGACCAGCCGGGCATCGGCGGCGCCCCCGGCGCATCCAGCAGGGCTCCCCGGGGCGGCGCATAGGGGTTATCGTCGCGCAGGCCGGCCGGATCATCGCGCACGGGCCGACTCCTCCGCCGCCAGGACGGATGCCCGGCCCAGGCGGTATCCACAATCCCCGAACCCCACCGACAACCCTGCCTTGCAAGGAGCCTCGATAGTGACCGCAGCCCCGAGGGCAGCCCTTCGCCCGCTGGCCGATTCGTCCCCCTCGGCGATCGTCGCCGGTTTCGTCGCCATGCTCACCGCCTATACCAGTTCCCTGGTGCTGATGTTCCAGGCCGGCCAGGCCGCCGGCCTGAGCGGCGCGCAGATCGCCTCGTGGATCTGGGCGCTGTCGATCGGCATGGCGGTCTGCACCATCGGCCTGTCGCTGCGCTATCGTGCGCCCATCGTGGTCGCCTGGTCGACACCCGGCGCGGCCCTGCTGGTCGGCAGCCTGCCCGGCGTCGGCTACGCCGAGGCGATCGGCGCCTACCTGCTGTGCGCCGCACTGCTCGCCGCGGTCGGCCTGAGCGGCGGCTGCGAACGCCTGATGCGCCGCCTGCCCGCCCCGCTCGCCGCCGCCCTGCTCGCCGGCATCCTGTTCGACATCGGCAGCGAGATCTTCCTCGCCGCCGAGCGGCGCCCCCTGCTGGTCGGCGCGATGTTCTTCGGCTACCTGCTGGCCAAGCGCCTGAACCCGCGCTATGCGGTCCTCGCCGCGCTGCTGATCGGCAGCCTGCTCGCCGCCCTGCTCGGCCTGCTGGATTTCCGCGGCGTCGCGATCCAGCCGGCGCAACCACTGTGGACCACGCCGGGCTTCTCCCTGGAGGCCATGGTGAGCATCGGCATTCCGCTGTTCGTGGTGGCCATGGCCTCGCAGAACATCCCCGGCCTCGTGGTGCTGCGCGCCGACGGCTACCAGGTGCCGGCCTCGCCGCTGATCGCCACGACCGGCCTCGCCTCGCTGCTGCTGGCGCCCTTCGGCGCCCACGGCCTCAACCTGGCGGCCATCAGCGCGGCGATCTGCACCGGCCGCGCCGCCCACGAGGACCCGCAGCGGCGCTACACCGCAGCGCTCTGGTGCGGACTGTTCTACGCCGTCGCCGGCACCTTCGCCGCCACCCTCGCCGCGCTGTTCGCCGCCCTGCCGGGCGAACTGGTGCTGTCGATCGCCGCCCTGGCGCTGTTCGGCTCGATCGGCGGCGGCCTGAGCAGCGCCATGGCCGGGCCCCGCGAACGCGAGGCGGCGCTGGTCACCTTCATGATCAGCGCCTCGGGGATGACCCTGCTGTCGATCGGCGCGGCCTTCTGGGGCCTGCTCGGCGGCGTGCTGACGCTGGCGATCCTCGAATGGCGCAGGCCGGCCTGAACGCCGTCAGCGCAGCTCGGCGACCAGCGCCGCCAGCGCCTGGGCCGGGTCGGCGGCCTGGCTGATCGGCCGGCCGATCACCAGGTAGTCGGAGCCGGCCTCCAGCGCCTGGCGCGGGGTAAGGATGCGCCGCTGATCGTCCTGGGCGCTACCGGCCGGGCGGATGCCCGGGGTCACCAGCTGCAGCCGCGGCTGGGCGGCCTTCAGCGCCGGCGCCTCCTGGGCCGAACAGACCAGCCCGTCCAGCCCGGCCTGCTCGGCCAGCGCGGCCAGGCGCAGGACCTGCTGCTGCGGCTCGACATCCAGGCCGATCCCGGCCAGGTCCTCGCGCTCCATGCTGGTCAGCACGGTCACGCCGATCAGCAGCGGCCGGCGGCCAGCGATGCCGTCCAGGGTCTCGCGGCAGGCGCGCATCATGCGCAGGCCGCCGGAGCAGTGCACGTTGACCATCCACACGCCCAGCTCGGCAGCGGCCTTTACCGCCATCGCCGTGGTGTTCGGGATGTCGTGGAATTTCAGGTCGAGGAACACCTCGAAGCCCTGCCCCTGCAGGGTCTCGACGATCCCCGGGCCGCAGCGGGTGAACAGCTCTTTGCCGACCTTCACCCGGCACTGCGCGGGGTCCAGCCGGGCGGCCAGGGCCAGGGCGGCCTCGCGGCTGGGGAAGTCGAGGGCGACGATGATCGGGGTCAGGCAGGACATGGTGCGGGCTCCAGGCAAATCGCTAGGCGGGCATTGTAGCGGACGCCCTAGGACAAATGTTCCACGGCGAAGGCGAGCATGAAGCCGGCCAGGGTGATCAGTCCGGTCAGCGCGTGGGTGGCCTTGAAGGCCTCGGGAATCAGGGTGTCCACCAGCATGCAGAGCACCGCGCCGGCGGAAAAGCCCAGGGCGAACGCCAGCCAGCCCGGCGACAGGCCGGCGAGAAAGGCCGGGGCGAGCATCGCGGCGAGGCCCGAGAGGACAACGATGGCGCCCCACAGGGCGAACACCTGGCGTCCGCTGCGCCCCTCGGCGCGCAGGCTGGCCGCGCTGGCCAGCCCTTCTGGCAGGTTGGCGAGCAGCACGGCGACCAGCAGCACCAGGCTCGGCCGGCCGTCGCCGAGCAGCCCGAGCCCCAGCGCCAGGGATTCGGGAATGCCGTCGAGAAAGGCCCCGGCGGCGATCAGCAGGCCGACCAGCGAACCCTCGCCGGCGTTCCTGGCGCGATGCTGCGCCTCCAGGCGGTCGAGTCCCTCGTTGGCCAGGACGAAGGCCACGCCGCCGGCCAGCAGACCGGCCAGGGTCGGCCAGAGTCCGCCGAGCCGTTCGGCCTGGGGCAATTGCTCGAAGCACAGGGCGGCGATCAGCACACCGCTGCCGAAGGCCATCACCGCGGCGACGAACCTGTCCGGCAGCGGTGCCCCGAAGCCCAGCCAGGCGCCGAGCAACAACGTGCTCGCCGCCAGCCAGCCCCACAGTCCCGCCTGCAGTATCAGCGATTCCGGCATGCCTTCCCCTCCCTTGGCGGGGCAAGGCTACCCATTTCCCCCTGCGGGCCGCCAGCGCCCTCGTCAGGCGCTCAGGCGCTGGCGCAGGCGAGCCAGCAGCCCCAGCAGGCTGCCGACCTTCTCCCGCTCGCGGGCCTCCTTCGGCGCCTCGGCCAGGCGCGCCGGCGCGGCCGAAGGCTGCGCCCGCCACTGGGCCACCTGCTCGGCGGCGGCCTGCAGGCCCTTGTCGAACAGCCCGCGGCGGACCGGCTTGGGCAGGTAGCGGAAGATCTGCGCCTCGTTGATCAGCCTGAGCAGCGCCTGGGTGTCGCAGAACGGCGTGACCACCAGGCTGAGCAGCCGCGGATGGGCCTGGGCCAGGCTCTTGAGCAGCGGCGCGGTGTCCTCGCCGGCCAGCCTGAGGTCGCTGACCAGCACGTCGACCGGCTCGGCGTTCAACTGCGCCAGCGCCTCGTCGAGGCTGTACGCGCGCAGCAGGCGGTGGCCGCCGGCCGCGCAGAATGCCTCGACGCAGGCCAGGGTATCGGCCGCCTCGTCGAGCAGCAGCACGTTGAGCGCGGCGGCCGGGCAAGGCTGCGCCGGCCGGCTGGTGAGCGGCCCCTGGCGCGCGGCGATCTCCGCGGCCTGGCGCAGGGTCGCGGCCATTTCCTGCGGGTCCCAGGGCTTGGTCAGGTAGCGGAAGATGCCGCCGCCGTTCAGCGCCTCGATCGCCGCGTCCAGGTCCGAATAGCCGGTAAGCAGGATGCGCAGGGTCTGCGGGGCGATCTCCCGCGCCCGGGTGAGCAGTTCCGCGCCGTTCATCTTCGGCATGCGCTGGTCGCAGACGACGATGTGTACCGGCTCGTCCTGCAGGCGCTCTAGGGCGCGCTGCGGATCGCTCTCGGTGAGCACCTCGTAGTGCCGGCGGAACTGCATGGCGAGGCTGCGCAGGATGCGCTCCTCGTCGTCGATGAAAAGAATGCGGATGGGCGGCGTCATGTCAGGCGCTCCGTTGCAGGCTGGCGGCTTGGGTGAGGGGCAGGCGGATCAGGAAGCGCGTGCCCCGTCCGACTTCGGAGGCGACCTGGATGCTGCCGCCATGGTCCTGGATGATCTTGAAGCTGATCGACAGGCCGAGGCCGGTACCCTGGCCGACCGGCTTGGTGGTGTAGAAGGGATCGAAGATGCGCTTGAGGACCTCCGGCGGCATGCCGCAGCCGTCGTCCTGCACCGACAGGCACAGCGCATCCGGCTCGGCCCAGGTCTTGATCAGGATGCGGCCGAGGCGCTCCATCGCCTGGGCGGCGTTGTTGAGCAGGTTGAGCAGCACCTGGTTGATCTGCGAGGGCGCGCAGGCGATGCGCGGCAGCTCGCCGAGCCGGGTCAGCACCTCGACCTTGTCCTTGATACCGTTGCGGGCGATGACCAGGGTGCTGCGCACGCAATCGTTGAGATCGACCTCCTCGCTCATGGCGCGGTCCAGGCGGGCGAAGTCCTTCAGGCCGACCACCAGCTCGCCGATCTGTTCGAGGCCGTAGCGGGTGTCGGAGAACAGCTGCCCGAGGTCGCCGGCGAGCAGCTCCGGGGCGGCCCGCTCGCGGGCCCGGGTGGCGTTCTCCAGGGCACGGGCCAGGGCCTCCTCGTCGGCATCGGCGGCGCCCAGGCAGTCGCCCAGCGCGGCCTGCGCCTCAGCCAGCCCGAACAGCGGCTCGATCAATTCGCGCAGCAGTTCCACGTTGTTCTTCACGTAACCCAGCGGGGTGTTCAGCTCGTGGGCGACGCCGGCGACCATCTGCCCGAGCGAGGCCATCTTCTCCGCCTGCACCAGCTGGGTCTGCGACTCGCGCAGCTCGGTCAGCGCCCGGCGCAGCACGCGGTTGCGCTGGGCGACGCGGACCTCCATGGCCTTCAGCAGGTCGAGCACCGTGCCCAGGCCCTGGTAGCGGCCCGCCCCGTCGACCAGCACGAAGTCCTCGGTGATCGGATACTGCAGCTGACCGGTGATCTGCCGGGCAGCCTCTTCCAGGCCGGTCTCCAGGCTGACGATCAGGGGCTCCGGGTTCATCACGTCGACGACCGGGCGGCGTCCCCAGAGATCGCGGCCGAAACGCTGCATGAAGATGTCCTGCAGCCTGTAACGGCTGACCAGCCCGAGCGGCCGGCCAGCGTCGTCGACCACCGGCAGGGAAAGAAAGGCCTTGTGCTCGGCCGTGAGCAGGCGGTCCGCCACATCGCTTATGCTCATGGTGGCGGGCAGCGCTGCGACGGGCCTGAGCAGAGGGGCAAGGGCGCTGGAGGACATCGGCACGCTCCGTGTTTGCGGAAGGCGCCATTCAAGCAGTATCAAGTTGCCATCATGTGACAGTCGTCACGCTCATGCCGCACAGCCCGCCCCGCCACCACGCAATCTGATACCCCCTGCAACCCGCAGGGGGCCTGCGAGGGAACACGATATGCCCTGGTACGTCTGGCTGATACTGATTCTGGTGTTTGGCTCGGTGATCGGCAGCCTGCTGGCGCTGCGCGACGCGGCGAAGAAGCTGCCCCTGACCAAGGAGCAGCTCGAGCGCATCCGCCAGCGCAACGCCGAGCTGGATGCCAGGGAGCAGCGGGAAAAGGAAAGGTAGGCAGCGGATCGCGCCCGCCGGGCGGCGGGCACGGCAATCAGCGCCCCGCGCCCAGCTTGCCCTCTTCATCGGAGAACACGATCTCCACCCGGCGGTTGCGCGCGCGGCCTTGGTTGGAGGCGTTCTCGGCGACCGGGTAGGCCTCGCCGTAGCCGGCGACCTGGATGCGTTTGCCGTCGACGCCCAGATCCACGAGCATGTCGCGGACCGACTGGGCGCGACCGCGGGACAGTTCGAGGTTGAGCCGGTCGTCGCCCTGGGTGTCGGTATAGCCCTCGATGCGCACCACGCGGCGCTGGTTGAGGCGCAGGAACCTGGCCACCTGCAGCACGGTGCGCGTCGCCGCCGAGCGCAGCTCCACCTGCCCGCTATCGAACAGCACATCGCCCAGGGTCATCACCAGACCGCGCTCGGTTTCGGTGGCGGCCTGGCCGAGCAGCTGTTCCTCGAGCCATTGCCCCTGTTGTTCGGCATTCAGCAGGCGGGCCTCGCTCAGGGCCAGCTGCAGGCGATCGCGCTCCTTCTCCAGCTGGGCGACGCGCTCGGCGGCCTGGCGCTGCGCGCCATGCTCGCGGGCGATCTGGCCATAGCGCCGGCTCAGATAGGCATAGTGGAGGACATCCTCCTCGCTGCCCAGATAGCTGGAGAAGCGCTCGGCCCGCCCCAGCGACTCCTCGGCCCGCGCCAGGTCCTTCTCGGCGCTGAGCCGCACCGCCGGATCGGTGCGGATGGCCAGCAGCTCGGCGTGCGCCTCGTCCAGGGTTCGCCGCGTCTCCGGCGAGGTGGTGGCGCAACCGCCCAGCAGCGCCAGGGCCAGCAGGCCGAACGGGAAAGCATGCGGCCCCTTCATCAGAGTTCCCCCAGTTGCTGGCGCAGCACGCCGATCTGCTGCTCGACTTCGCTCACCTGCTTGTTGCTCTTGCGGGTCAGCAGCTGTGCCTCGGCCAGACGCGCATCCAGCTCGGCCTGTTCGGCCAGCATGCGCGCCTGCTTGTGATGGCCGGCGGCCAGCGCGGCCCCGACCTGCTCGAACTTGCCCTGCGCCAGGGCCAGCTCGGTCTGCTCCGCGTCGGCGCCGACGGCGCGGGCCTGCACCAGCGCCTGCTCGCTCAGGCGCAGCTGCTCGTGCGGCGCGGGATCACTGGCGCAGCCGGCCACGACGAGGAAAAGCAGGGCAACGGAAAAACGTGCGCTATTCACGAATGGATTCCTACTTGGCAGCGGGTGAAGACGGCAAGCCCTGCGCCTTCCAGCGCGCGGCATTGCGTTGCAACAGGCTTTCCACCAGCCCGGCGGCGTTCAGCTCGGCCAGCCGGGCCGCCAGCCGGGCACGCAGCGCCGGCTCGTTGCAGGCGGAGTCGCGTCCCACGGCCAGATACAGTCCTTCGCTGACCAGCGGCGGCAGCAGCGGCTGGATCTCCGCCTGCATACCCAGCGCCTCGGCGGCGGCCCGGACGGCATACGGCTCCCCGAGCAGATAGGCGACCTCGCCCCGCTGCAGCTTCTTCAGGGCTTCGGCCAGGGTCGGCAGTTCCTCGAGCGGCAGGGAGGTGCCGGACAGCGGCTCGAACTCGCGGGCCAAGCGGCCATCGGCCAAGGCCGCGCCCTGGTGAGTGTACAGGTCGCTCCAGCCTTCATAGGGGAAGACCCGGTCCCTGTGCACCCAGACCACCGCGGACTGCACGAAGAGCGCCGGCTCGATGAAGTCCAGCGACTCCAGGCGGGCGGCGCTGGGGAAGCTGCCGACCAGCAGGTCGATGCGGCCGCTCGCCACGTTCGCCTCGGCACGCTCCCGGGAACGGGAGCGGATCAGGTCGATCCTGAGCTCCAGCGCCTTGGCCAGCAGCTCGAGCAGGTCGGCGCTGGCGCCGATCAGTTGCCCGGGATTCTGCGGATCGCGCCAGAGATAGGGCGGCTGGTCGGGGTCGCCGGTGGCGACCAGCCGCTCGCAGGTGCCGGCCGCGACCGCCATGGGCGACAGCAGGCCGGCCAGCGCCAGCAGCGCGGCAAGGAAACGGTTCTGCATGGAATTTCCGCAGGGGCGTGGTTGGAGAGTTGCCGGCCCCAGTTGCAAGAAGCCCGCTCGGTGAGCGGGCTTCGGGTCCGGCCGGCGAGCGGTCAGAGCTGCTTTTCCAGCTCCGGCACGACTTCGAACAGATCCGCCACCAGGCCGTAGTCGGCCACCTGGAAGATCGGCGCCTCGGCGTCCTTGTTGATCGCCACGATCACCTTCGAGTCCTTCATC
Source organism: Azotobacter chroococcum (assembly GCF_004339665.1). Classification (GTDB taxonomy): domain Bacteria; phylum Pseudomonadota; class Gammaproteobacteria; order Pseudomonadales; family Pseudomonadaceae; genus Azotobacter; species Azotobacter chroococcum. Next base: position 98,507 of record NZ_SMMU01000011.1, on the reverse strand, counting down.
CCCGCCAGGTGCTGGATCGCCCCGGAGATGCCCACCGCGATGTACAGGTCCGGCGCGACGATCTTGCCGGTCTGCCCGACCTGCATGTCGTTCGGCGCAAAACCCGCATCCACCGCGGCGCGCGAGGCGCCCACCGCCGCCCCCAGCTTGTCCGCCAGCGCGTACAGCAGCCCGAAGTTCTCCCCGCTTTGCAGGCCGCGCCCGCCGGAGATCACCACCCGCGCCGAGGTCAGCTCCGGACGGTCCGACTTGGCCAGCTCCTCGCCGACGAAGCTCGAGGTGCCCGCCTCGCCCGCACCGGCCAGCGCCTCGATGGACGCGCTGCCGCCCTCGCCCGCCGCCGCGTCGAAGGCGGTGGCGCGCACGCTGATCACCTTGATCGGCGCGCTGGACTGCACGGTGGCGATGGCGTTGCCGGCGTAGATCGGCCGCTTGAAGGTGTCGGCGCTTTCCACCGCGACGATCTCGGAGATCTGCTCGACGTCGAGCAGTGCGGCGACGCGCGGCAGGTAGTTCTTGCCGTTGGTCGAGGCCGGCGCCAGCACGTGGCTGTACCCCTTGGCCAGACCGGCGATCAGCGGCGCGACGTTCTCCGCCAGCAGGTGGGCGTAGGCCGCGTCGTCGGCGACCAGCACCTTGGCCACCCCGGCGATCTTCGCGGCGCTCTCGGCGACGGCACTGCAGCCGCTGCCGGCCACCAGCACATGGAGGTCGCCGCCGATCTGCTGTGCAGCCGCGACGGTGTTCAGGGTCGCGGCCGCCAGTACCGCGTTGTCGTGTTCAGCGATTACCAGGATTGCCATCTCAGATCACCTTCGCCTCGTTCTTCAGCTTCTCCACCAGCTCGGCCACCGAGCCCACCTTGATGCCGGCCTGCCGCTCGGCCGGCGCCTCGACCTTGAGGGTCTTCAGGGTGGAGGCGACGGATACGCCCAGATCCGCGGGCGTGACCGTCTCCAGCGGCTTCTTCTTGGCCTTCATGATGTTCGGCAAGGAAGCGTAGCGCGGCTCGTTCAGGCGCAGGTCGGTGGTGACGATGGCCGGCAGGGCCAGCTCCAGGGTCTGCAGGCCGCCGTCGATCTCGCGGACGACCTTGAGTTTGTCGCCGGACAGCTCGAGCTTGGAGGCGAAGGTGCCCTGGGCGTAGCCGGTCAGCGCGGCGAGCATCTGCCCGGTCTGGTTGTTGTCGCTGTCGATGGCCTGCTTGCCGGTGATGACCAGCTGCGGCTGCTCCTTGTCGACCACCGCCTTGAGCAGCTTGGCCACCGCCAGGGAACCGAGTTCCTCGTCGGTCTCGATCAGGAGGGCGCGGTCGGCGCCGAGGGCCAGGGCGGTGCGCAGCTGCTCCTGAGCCTGGGCCGGGCCGACGGACACGGCGACGATCTCCGTGGCGATGCCGCGCTCCTTCAGGCGCACCGCTTCTTCCACGGCGATCTCGCAGAAGGGGTTCATCGACATCTTGACGTTGGCCAGGTCGACGCCGGAGCCATCGGCCTTGACGCGGACCTTGACGTTGTAGTCGACCACTCGTTTGACAGCTACAAGAACCTTCATGGATTCCTCGTTCTCTCCGGTAGATGGAATGTCGCCAAGGCAAGCAATGGCCTGTGGTTGACGGCCGGAGCCGACGTCAGCCCCCTGCGGCGAGCATGAAACGGGCCGTATCTTGACCGCAGGGCACCGCCCGGTCAACCGAGAGCGGCCTGGCTTTCCGGGGCTCCGGCAGCCGCCTGCGGGGCAGTTCGCCGCCGTCTTTGCATTGGTCCGCCCCGAGGGCTCGGATATATAATGGCCGACCCCCATCCGGGAACACGCGAAGAGAGCCCCGAGCAGGAGATATCTGTGGAACGCGAATACATGGAATTCGACGTCGTCATCGTCGGCGCCGGTCCGGCCGGTCTGTCCGCCGCCTGTCGGCTGAAGCAGCAGGCCGCCGAGGCTGGTCAGGAGATCAGCGTGTGCGTGGTCGAGAAGGGTTCCGAAGTCGGCGCCCACATCCTCTCCGGTGCCGTCTTCGAGCCGCGCGCCCTGAACGAACTCTTCCCGAACTGGAAGGAGCTGGGCGCCCCGCTGAACACCCCGGTCAAACGCGACGACATCTACCTGTTCAAGAGCGCCGAGAAGGCCACCAGGCTGCCGAATGCCCTCGTGCCCAAGACCATGCACAACGAGGGCAACTACATCATCTCCCTGGGCAACCTGTGCCGCTGGCTGGCGCAGCAGGCCGAAGCCATGGGCGTCGAGATCTACCCGGGCTTCGCCGCCCAGGAGGCGCTGATCGACGAGAGCGGCGTGGTGCGCGGCATCGTCACCGGCGACCTGGGCGTCGACCGCGAAGGCAAGCCGAAGGACGGCTACTACACTCCCGGCATGGAGTTGCGCGGCAAGTACACCCTGTTCGCCGAGGGCTGCCGCGGCCACATCGGCAAGCAGCTGATCGCCCGCTTCCAGCTGGACGAAGAGGCCGATGCCCAGCACTACGGCATCGGCATCAAGGAAATCTGGGACGTCGAACCGACCCGCCACGAGCAGGGCCTGGTGGTGCACACCGCCGGCTGGCCGCTGGACGACGAGAACCCGGGCGGCTCCTTCCTCTATCATCTGGAGAACGGCCAGGTGGTGGTCGGCCTGATCGTCGACCTGTCCTACAGCAACCCCTTCCTGTCGCCCTTCGACGAGTTCCAGCGCTACAAGCACCACCCGGTGATCGCCCAGTACCTGCAAGGCGGCAAGCGGGTGTCCTACGGCGCCCGCGCCATCTGCAAGGGCGGTCTGAACTCGCTGCCGAAGATGGTCTTCCCCGGCGGCGCGCTGATCGGCTGCGACCTGGGCACCCTGAACTTCGCCAAGATCAAGGGCAGCCACACCGCGATGAAGTCCGGCATGCTGGCCGCCGACGCCGTCCTTGCCGCCCTCGCCGGCGGCAGCCAGGGCGGCGACGAGCTGAACGGCTACGTCGAGTCGTTCAAGTCCAGCTGGCTGTACGAGGAGCTGTTCCGCAGCCGCAACTTCGGCGCCGCCATCCACAAGTTCGGCGCGCTGGCCGGCGGGGCCTTCAACTTCATCGACCAGAACCTGTTCGGCGGCAAGATCCCGTTCACCCTGCACGACGACAAGCCGGACCACGCCTGCCTGAAGCTGGCCTCCGAGGCGAAGCGGATCGAGTATCCCAAGCCGGACGGCAAGCTCAGCTTCGACAAGCTCAGCTCGGTGTTCCTCTCCAACACCAACCACGAGGAAGACCAGCCCTGCCACCTGCGGCTGACCGACCCGAGCATCCCGATCACCCGCAACCTGCCGCTGTACGACGAGCCGGCGCAGCGCTACTGCCCGGCCGGCGTCTACGAGGTGGTGAACCAGGACGACGGCAGCCCGCGCTTCCAGATCAACGCGCAGAACTGCGTGCACTGCAAGACCTGCGACATCAAGGACCCGGCCCAGAACATCACCTGGGTGGCCCCGGAAGGCGCTGGCGGGCCGAACTATCCCAACATGTAAGCGAAACCATCGAGGCTCCTTCGGGAGCCTCGAACGTTTCTCCCCCTACCAGAGCTTCCATGTGTAATCGACGTTGACCCGCGTCTCGTTGTCGTCGCGCATCGTCGCATTGGGCGCGAAGCTGTTCTGGTAGCGCGAGTTGCGCAGGCGCAGCGCCACGTTCTTCAACGGCCCCGACTGCACCACGTAGGACAGCTCCAGGTAGCGCTCGGTCTCCTCCCGGTCCTGCCCACCGAGGCGCTCCGGCAGCTCGGCGTTGGTGCCCTTCATGAAGCGCGCCACCCCGATCAGCCCGGGCAGCCCGGCCGCGGCGAAGTCGTATTCGTAGCGCACGTGCCAGAAGTGCTCGTCGGCATTGAGGAATTCCGAGCTGATCGCGTACTCGGAGATCAGGTGCGGCTCCGAGCCGGCGATGTAGGGCATCGCCGAGTCGCCGCTGGACAGCGCGCCGCCCACCGTCAGCCGGTGCCCGCCCAGCTTGTAGCCGAAGTTCAGGCCGACGTACTGGTTGTCGACCGAGCCGGCCTTGCCGTCGCCCTCCTCGTCGCTGAGGAAGTAGCGGAAGTCGATCTTGAACTCGCCCGGCCCGAGCTTGAACTGGTGGATCGCGCCCAGGTAGTTCTGCTGGTAGATCTCGTCGAGACGGGCGTGGTAGTAGCTCAGGGTCAGCTCTTTCGTCAGCGCGTAGTCGCCGCCGAGGAAGATGAACTCGTCGGACTCGGCGGTGCCGTCGAAGCGGCCGTTGGGCGCGGCGATGGTGATCTTCTGGTAGTCGGTGGAGTCGCGCTGGTTCATGCGGTTCAGGTAGCCGCCCTGGAAGCTCAGGCCGGGGATGTCCTGGGAGCGCAGGTGGCCGCCGCGGAAGGTCTGCCAGAGCAGCCGGGCCGGGCTGCTGATCAAGATCGGCAGGCGCGGCATCACGGTGCCGACATGCAGTTCGGTCTTCGAGTAGCGGACCTTGCCGGTGATGCCCAGCTCGGAATACTCCTGCGCGGCCTCGCCGCTACCGCGCTGGACCGGCAGCAGGCCGGTGCCGACCCTATCGCGCGAGGAGTCGAGCTGGACGCCGAGCATGCCCTGCAGGTCGAGGCCGAAGCCGACCGGGCCTTCGGTGAAGCCGGACTTGATGTTGAGGATGAAACCCTGCGCCCACTCGCGGCGCGCGGATACGTTGCTTTCGCCCTTGTAGTCGCGGTCGAAGTAGAAGTTGCGCAGGGTCAGGCTGCCCTGGCTGTCCTCGATGAAGCCAGCGCCCAGTGCCGTTCCCTGGGCGAGCAGCAGCAGGGCTGCGCCGGCCGCGCCCCGTCTTGTGTCGAGCATGTCGGTTACCTTTATTGTTCTTGTGGTCTGCCAGCGCCCCGCAGCGGGACGGCGGCGAAGCAGCGGAATGGGGAAATGCAGCGCGGCCCCGCCGGACCGCGCCGATCGACTCAGGCCGGCGCGCCCTGCCCGCGACGCCGGCCAAGCAGGTAGAACACCGCCACGCCGGCCAGCACCAGGCCCGGTGCCGAGGCCAACATCACCCCGGCGCTGCCGAAGCCCAGCGCCAGCATCTTGCCAGCCACCAGCGGGCCGCTCATGGCGCCCAGGCGGCCGACCGCCACCGCGCTGCCGACGCCGGTGGCGCGCACTTCAGTGCGGTAGAACAGCGGCGCCAGGGCATAGAGCACGCCCTGCCCGCCGGTGGCGAACATGCCGGCGGCGAAGCCGGCCAGCAGCATGCTGGCGAACGCCTCGGACAGCCCGAGCGCCGCCAGTGCGGCGAGCAGGCCGAGATAGATCAGCCCGGCCATCGCCAGCGGCCGCAGACGCTCCATCAGCACGCCGAGCATCAGGGTGCCGACCGCCGCACCGATCTGCAGGGAGAACATCACCCAACTGGCCTCCCTGCCGGTGAAGCCCTGCCCCACCAGCAGGCTCGGCAGCCAGCTGATCAGCATGTAGACGACCATCAGGGTGAAGAAATAGGCGCCCCACAGCAGCAGGGTGGGCAGCGCACTGCCGTTGCGGAACAGGCCCTCGACGACCGGGACAGGAGCGGCCAGGGTTGCCGACTGCTGGCGGGCGCGGAAGGCCGCCGACTCCGGCAGCCAGAAGGCCAGCAGCGGCAGCACCAGCAGCGGCAGCACGCCGCCGACGTAGTAGACCAGTGTCCAGTCGGCGGAAAAGCCGGCGATACCGATGGCGGCCGCCAGCGCCGCACCCAGCGGCACGCCGCAGTACATCAGGCTCACCGCGGTGCCGCGCAGGCGCTCGCCGGCCGCTTCCGAGCACAGCGCGATCAGGTTGGGCAGCGCCGCGCCGAGACCGACTCCGGTCAGCAGGCGCGCCGCCAGCAGGCTGTAGAGCTCCCAGGCATGGGCGGTGGCGATGGAGAACAGGCCGAACAGCGCCACCGAACCGATCAGTACCCACTTGCGGCCGATGCGGTCGGCCAGCCAGCCGCCGACCAGGGCGCCGGGCAACAGGCCGAGGATGCCGGCGCTGAACACCCAGCCCATGTGCAGCCTGTCCAGACCGAAGGCCGCGGCCATGCCCGGCGCGGCGATGCCCGGCGCCTGGAAGTCGATGCCCTCCAGCACCGCGACGGAAAAGCACAGGGCGATGGTCAGCCAGGTTCGCCGGGCGTCCTGTTCCGCGTCTGCGGACGCCAGGTGTTGCGAGGTGTAGGTCGTCATTATTGTTGTACCTATGGTTTGTGGGGGACGTACGCAACCGGCCGGCGGCCCGGAGGCTGCCGGCGCAATCTCGGCTTTTCGGGGTCAGCGCTTGAGCAGATCCAGCGCCACGTCGACGATCATGTCTTCCTGACCGCCGACCATCCGCCGCCGGCCCAGCTCGACGAGGATGTCCACGGTGCTCAGGCCGTATTTCTGCGCCGCCACCTCGGCATGGCGCAGGAAGCTCGAGTAGACGCCGGCATAACCCAGCGCCAGGGTCTCGCGGTCGACCCGCACCGGGCGGTCCTGCAGCGGGCGGACGATCTCGTCGGCGGCGTCCATCAGGGTGTAGAGGTCGGTGCCGTGGTTCCAGCCGAGGCGCTCGGCCGCGGCGATGAACACTTCCAAGGGCGCGTTGCCGGCGCCGGCACCCATGCCGGCGAGGCTGGCGTCGATGCGGTCGCAGCCCTCCTCCACCGCGACGATGGAGTTGGCCACCCCGAGCGACAGGTTGTGGTGGGCGTGGATGCCGGTCTGGGTCGAAGGGTCGAGCAGATCCTTGACCGCGCGGAAGCGCTCGCGGATGTCCTGCATGCCCATCGCCCCGCCGGAGTCGACCACGTAGATGCAGGTGGCGCCGTAGCTTTCCATCTTCTTCGCCTCGACGGCGAGGTTCTGCGGGCTGGTCATGTGGCTCATCATCAGGAAGCCCACGGTGTCCATGCCAAGCTTTCGCGCGTGCTCGATGTGCTGCTTCGACACGTCGGCCTCGGTGCAGTGGGTGGCCACCCGGACGATGCGCGCGCCCGCCTTATAGGCGTTGTCGAGGTCATGGACGGTGCCGATGCCGGGCAGCAGCAGGGTGGCGATCCGGGCGTGGGTCACCACCTCGGCCACCGCCTCGATCCATTCGAGGTCGGTATGCGCGCCGAAGCCGTAGTTGAAGCTCGAGCCCTGCAGGCCGTCGCCGTGGGCGACCTCGATGGAGTCGACTTTCGCCTGGTCCAGCGCGCGGGCGATGGCCTGCACGCTGGCGATCGAATACTGGTGGCGGATCGCGTGGCTGCCGTCGCGCAGGGTCACGTCGGAGATGTACAGCTTCTTGCCGGGATTGAAGGTCATGGCGGGTCTCCTTACGCGTTCAGCATCGGCTGGGACAACATGGATTGCGCCATGCGCTCGGCGGTGGCCAGCGCGGCGGAGGTCATGATGTCGAGGTTGCCGGCGTAGGCCGGCAGGTAGTGGGCGGCGCCCTCGACCTCGAGGAACACCGAGGTCTTCAGCCCGGACAGGTGCCCCAGGCCGGGGATGTTCAGCGGCGCGGCGTCGGGGATCACGTCGAACTGCACCCGCTGCTTGAGGCGGTAGCCCGGCACGTAGGACTGCACCGCCTGGGCCATCTCCGCGATGGAGGCCTCCACCTGCGCCTGGTCGGCGAGATCCGACAGCACGTAGACGGTGTCGCGCATGATCAAGGGCGGCTCGGCCGGATTCAGCACGATGATCGCCTTGCCCTTCTGCGCCCCGCCGATCACCTCGATGGCCTTCGAGGTGGTCTCGGTGAACTCGTCGATGTTGGCGCGGGTGCCCGGGCCGGCCGACTTGCTGCTGATCGAGGCGACGATCTCGGCGTAGTGAACCCTGGCCACGCGGGACACCGCGGCGACCATCGGGATGGTCGCCTGGCCGCCGCAGGTGACCATGTTGACGTTGGTCTCGTGGAGGTTCTGCTCCAGATTCACCACCGGCACGCAGTAGGGACCGATGGCTGCCGGGGTCAGGTCGATCATGCGCAGACCGGGCTTGAGGCCACGGAGGAACACGTCGTTCTTCACGTGGGCGCCAGCCGAGGTGGCATCGAAGACGAAGTCGATGTCGGCGAACACCGGCAGGCGGGTCAGGCCTTCGACGCCCTCATGGGTGGTGGCCACGCCGAGGCGCGCGGCGCGGGCCAGGCCGTCGGAGGCCGGGTCGATGCCGACCATCGCGCCCATTTCCAGATGCTGGCCGTGGCGGAGGATCTTGATCATCAGGTCGGTGCCGATGTTGCCGGAGCCGACGATGGCGACTTTGAGTTTTTTCATGATTGTTTTCTCTGCTGCAGTCGGGACGGGGACGGGCTCATGCAGCGTCGAAGCTGACACCGACCTGACCGATGCCGTCGATCTCGGCCTCGAAACGGTCGCCGGCGGCCACGCCGACCATCGGCCCGAGGGCGCCGGTGAGGATCAGGTCGCCGGCCTTGAGCGGCTCGCCCAGGCGGGCCGTGGTGCGCGCCAGCCACACCGCGGCATTCAGCGGATGGCCGAGGCATTCGGCGCCGCTGCCGCTGGAGACTTCCTCGCCGTTGCGGGTCATGCGCATCGCCGCCTGGCGCAGGTCGACGTCGGCCAGCCGGCGCGCCGGCCCGCCGAGCACGAAGCAGCCGCTGGAGGCGTTGTCGGCCACGGTGTCGACGAAGCGGATGTTCCAGTCCTGCACGCGGCTACCGACGATTTCCAGCGCCGGCAGCACCCAGCCGGTGGCCTCGACCAGTTCGGCGAAGGTGGTGTCGGCGCGCGGCAGGTCCTTTTCCAGGATCAGGGCGATCTCCGCCTCGATCTTCGGCTGCAGCACGCGGCCGAACGGCACCACCTCGTTGTCGCCGTAGCCCATGTCGGCGAACAGGGTGCCGAAGTCCGGCTGGCCGACGCCGAGCTGCTTCTGCACCTTTGGATTGGTCAGGCCGATCTTATGGCCGACCACGCGGCGGCCGGCGGCCACGGCCTGGGCGACGTTGAGGCGCTGGATGGCGTAGGCGGCCGTGCCGTTGTCCTCGCCGATCAGTCCGCGCAGCGGCTCGACGGCCACCCCGCTCGCCTCGGCCCCGCGCAGGGCGGCGGCCAGTTGTTCCAGGGTCTGTTGGGTCACGCTCATGGAGTACCTCGCAGGGTGCGGGCTGATCGAGCCGAAGCCGGCGACGCCGTTTCGTAGGCTGGCGGGTATACGCTTGGGCTCATTGTTGTTTCCCGCAGGGGGCTTTCCGCCATCGGGGGCGAGTATAGGAACGCCGCCAAAACCCCTACAATGAAAAACAGGACCACTGTGCACTAAGTGCACTCGATTGTTTTTAAAAGAGTTTTCAGCAGACATGAGCAGCGAGCGCGATACCGAATACAAGACCGTGCGCGGCCTGACCCGCGGCCTGCAGATCCTCAACGCCCTCAACCGGGTGGACGGCGGCGCCAGTCCGGCGAAGCTGGCCGAGCTGACCGGGCTGCACCGCACCACGGTGCGGCGCCTGCTGGAGACCCTGCAGGACGAGGGCTACGTGCGGCGCAGCGAATCGGACGACAGCTTCCGCCTGGGCATGAAGGTGCGCGAACTGAGCGAGGGCTTTCGCGACGAGCAGTGGATTTCCGCGCTGGCCGCACCGCTCCTGGCCGAGCTGCTGCAGGAGGTGGTCTGGCCGACCGACCTGTGCACCCTGGACGTGGACGCCATGGTGGTGCGCGAAACCACCCACCGCTTCAGCCGGCTGTCGTTCCATCGCTCGATGGTCGGCCGCCGCCTGCCGATGCTGCTCACCGCCACCGGCCTCGCCTATCTGGCCTTCTGTCCGGACGCCGAACGCGAGCGCATCGTCGAACTCCTGGCCAGCCGCGACGACGAGCAGGGGCGCCTGGCACGCGACCGGTCCGGCCTGGACAACCTGCTGCGGCGCACGCGCCATCGCGGCTACGGCGAGAACTACGGCAGCTGGAACAGCGAGGAGAGGATTGCCGCCATCGCCGTGCCGATCTGTGGGGAACAGCGGGTCTACGGCTGCATCAACCTGGTCTACGTGGCCAAGGCGATGACCATCGAGCAGGCGGCGAAGCGCTACCTGCCGGCCCTGCAGCGCTTCGCGGCCACCGTCGAACAGGGCATCCGCGAACGCGAGCAGGCCGGACCGGTGCTGGCCGGCAACTGAGCCCGGCCGGTACGGACAGTCCGTAGGAGCCAGCTTGCTGGCTCCTACGGAGGGTCGAGCCACCCGCTCAGTGGGTCAGGAAGTCCAGCACCATGCGGTTGAACTTGTCGGCGTGCTCCCACTGTGCCCAGTGGCCGCAGCGGTTGAACACGTGCAGTTCGGCGTTGGGCAGGCCGGCGAGCAGGCGCAGGCCGGTGTCCATCGGCACGAAGCGGTCGTTGCTGCCCCAGACGATCAGGGTCTGCGCGGTGATCTCGGCAAGGCGCGGAGCGAAGTCGGGGAACTGCCTGGGGTTGGCCGCCAGGCTCGCGACGAAGTTCTCCAGGTGGTCGCGGCGGCTCAGCATGTTGTCGAGGCGGGTCTGGAACAGCTCCTCGGTCAGCTCGCTGGTGTCGTAGACGAAGACGCTCATCATCTTCTTCAGGTTGTCGATGGTCGGCTCGCGGTACAGCCCCTGCAGCAGCTTGATGCCCTCGGTCGGCATCGGCGCGAAGGGGCTGGCGCCGCCGGTGCCACCGCCCATCAGTACCAGCTTGCCGACCCGCTCGGGGTTGGCCAGGGCGAAGGCCACCGCGCTGTGCCCACCCATGGAGTTGCCGATAAGGTGCGCGCGGTCGATGCCGATGGCGTCGAGCAGGCCCTTCAGCGCGCGGGCGTTGAGGTCCGAGCGCGAGCCGCTGCAGACGATGGGATCGCTCTTGCTCCAGCCCGGGCAGTCCATGAGGATCACCCGGTAGCCGGCGGCGACCAGCGGCTCGAGGTTGCGGTTGAAGTTGGCCCAGCCGCTGGCGCCGGGGCCGGAGCCGTGCAGCATCACCACGGTCTCGGCGCCCGCGCCACAGTCGTTGTAGTGCAGTTGCAGGTCGAGATCGCCTTCCCTAATGCGGACGAACTGGCTGGTGGAGGCTTCGGTCAGGGCCTGGGTAGTTGCCGTCATGTCGCGTTTACCTCGGTTCGGTTCAGGGGGCGAGACGGCGGAAAGCGCCGTTCAGGTACAGGAGCGGCTCGCCGCCCTGCTGGCCGCGGGTGGCCAGCACCTCGCAGAGGAAGGCGTGGTGGGTGCTCTCGTCGAAGACCTTGACCACCCGGCAGTCGAAGTTGGCCAGCGCGCCCTCCAGGGCCGGCATGCCGGTGATCAGCTCGTGCCACTGGCCATGCTCGAAGCGCGCCTCGCCATGCACGCCCTCGACCATGCCGGCGAACACCTTGGCCTCGTGCTCCTGATCGCCGGACAGCACGTTGATACACAGCGCGCCGCTGTTGAGGATCGCCTCGCAGGCGGCGACCTTCTTGTTGACGAACACCACCAGGCGCGGCGGATCGACGGTCACCGAGCAGACCGCGGTGGCGGTGAGGCCGAGGCAGACGTCGCCGTCGCGGGTGGTGATGAGGGTGACGGCAGCGGCCAGGTTGCGCATGCCGTAGCGGTGGTCATCGGCGCTGACCAGCGGCAGTCCGGCTAGTTCGGTGTTCGGAGTCCAGTCGAGCAGTTGGTTGATCTCTTTGTTCATGACATTCGCTCTCGCACAGCGGGCTGATGGGGAAAGGCCCGGCGGATGCGCCAGGCCTCGCCGGCGGTTCGACTCAGGCCTTGACGCCGAAGGGATTGACGGCCGGCAGCGGATTGCCGAGCAACTGGCCGCCCAGCAAGTCGCCGATGTTGTCCTGGTTCTGGGTGATGTGGTTGGCGCCGACCAGGATGTCGCGCAGCTGGCGCTGCATCGGGTTGTTCAGCCAGACGCCGCGGGTCGAGGTCTTCTTGAAGATCATGTGCGCCGCCTCGAAGCACTCGCCGCCGGTGAACTGGTTGGTGGCGAAGTGGCGCACGCGCACGTCCAGCGGCACCAGCCTGCCCTGCGAAGCGTAACCCCAGGCTTCCTCGGTGTTGTGCAGCACCCGGCTGGCACAGGCGAGAATCTTCGCCGACGCCTCGCCCAGCCTGCCCCTGATGAAGGGGTCGTTGACCGCGGCGCCGACGGCCTGGTTGAGGTTCTGCCGCGGCACCATGTGCTCGATGTAGAGATCGACCATGCCGCGCGCCATGCCGATGATCACCGAGGACACGGCGGCGTAGAACACGTAGAAGAACGGCATCTTGTACAGGTCGTTCACCTGTCCATGGGAGTCCTGGTCGTAGGCGCCGATCACGTGGCTGCGGTAGGCCGGCACGAAGACCTCCCTGACGATCAGCTTCTTGCTGCCGGTGCCGGCCAGGCCGACCACATGCCAGTCGTCGACGATCTCGAAGTCACTAGACTGGACCCAGAAGGAGCGGAACACCGTTTCGCCGTTCTCGGCGACGCGGCCGCCGAGGAAGGCGCCACCGGCGGCATGGTCGCAACCGCTGGAGGTCAGCCATTCACCGTTGAGCAGGTAGCCGCCGTCGACCGCGCTGACGGTGCCGAACGGCGCATAGGAAGAAGACACCAGGCGACTGTTGTCCTCGCCCCACAGCTCGTCGCCGCAGCGCGGGTCGAGCAGGCCGACCTCGAAGGGGTGCACGCCCAGCACCATCACGTTCCAGGCGCTGGACGGACAGCCGCGGGCCAGCTCCATCAGCACCCTGTTCAGCACGTTGGGGTTCATTTCGTAGCCGCCCCAGCGCCTGGGCTGCAGGATCTTGAAGAAGCCGGCTTCCTGGAAGGCCTGGATGGTCTCGCGCGACACCATGCGCGCCTTCTCGGTGGCGTCGGCCTTCTCGCGCAGCCAGGGGATCATGGCCTCGGCGCGCGCGACGATTTCGGCTTCGCTGGGAATGGAGGTATCGATATGGCTCATTGTTCTCTCCGCGGGTGACGCATTGTTGTTGTGGAGGGCTGCTGCCCGGAAAAGGGCTCAGCGTTGCTCGGCGCTCACCACGCCATAGCCGGCGATCCATTCGTTGATCGGCCGGTAGTAGTCCTGTCGGGCGCGGTAGGCGCCGGTGGCCGCCAGCGCGGCGAAGGCGGCGACCCAGGTACGGATCTCGTGGGTCGAACGGCCGGCGGCCCTGGAAATCTCCTCGACCCTGAAGTCGTCGACCTCGTCGAGGCGGCCCTGCACCAGCAGGTCGATGAAGGCTAGGTCCCAGTCGGTGTTCAGCGGCGTCAGCGGGCAGTCCGCGCTGCCGTAGATCTGGCCGGCGGCGATGGTGCGCGCCTGGCGGGCGGCGCGCGCCTCCGGGGTCGGGTTGCGCCCGGCGATCAGGAACTCGGCGATTTCCTCGGGAGCGCCCGACAGCAGCGGCACCGGCGGTTCGTGGGACAGGCCGCCGGTGCCGAGGATCAGCACGCGCTTGTTCAGCGTGGCGGCGAAGCGGCCGACCGCCTCGCCCAGCTTGCGGATGCGCCGATAGGGCGCGAAGGGCGGTGCCACCGAGTTGATGATGATCGGGATCACCGGGTAGCGGGTCAGGCTGCCGGTCAGCTCCTCGAGGGTCTGGGTGCAGCCGTGATCCACCTGCAGGCGATGCGACAGGGCGATGTCGACGTCGCTGTCGAGGATGAAGCGCGCCATGTCGAGCGCCAGCTCCCGGGGAATCGACAGCGGACCCGGCAGGGTCTGGTAGTCGGCGACCGATTCGGCGGCGGTGGCAATCACGAACGGCGGCATCAGGTCGTAGAACAGGCCGTTGTAATGGTCGGGTGCGAAGATCACGATCAGCTCGGGGTCGAAGGCCTCGACCTCGGCGCGTGCCTTGGCGAGAGCCGCGTCGACTTCGGCGACGACGTCGGCCCCCGGATCGTTCAGGCCGCGCAAGGGCGTATGCGACAGGCATTTCAGTTTGATGGTCATCAAGCCTCCTGGAGCCTTGGGGCGAACAGCCTCCTGCCGGCCGCATGGCCGGAATCCGCAGCGAATCGCCGGTATCGCCCCGTTCGGGCGCCGTCATTCAGCGGGTTGCCAGGTGGGGTTCGCCTCTTGGCTGTTTTTTGTTCGTTTCGGGCCTGGCCATTCTAGGAGCGGGCAAGCGACAGCCCCAAAGGCTATCTGCCCTGTCGTGCACTATGTGCACCTATTTGTTTTAAAAGGATTTTTTATATTTCTGGCGGCTCGGAGAAGCACTCCGAGGCCTTCGAACGAGCGCTGAAGGCGATGGGATGAAGAACACCGAGGGGCGATCGGAAGACACCGGAGCGGGCGGGCCGCCGGAAGCAGGGCCGCGGCGCAGCCCCGGCGCGACTCAGTCCTGCGGACCGAGGGGGAAGAAGGTGCCGTGGCTCCACACGCCCAGCCAGTCGCGGCCGTCGATCCGCCGCGGCTCGGCCAGCTCGACCAGTTGGTAGAAGACGTTGCGGTGGACCAGCGCCTCCAGGTTGGCGCGCACATGCAGGTAGGGCGCCGGCTCCTGGGTATCAGGGTCGAGCGCGACCCGCAGCGGATGCTCGGCGCCGGCCTCGACCTCGTCGCCGACCTGAGTGGCGAAGCGCAGCACCTGGGCCTCGCCGCTACCCTCGACCTGCAGGGAAACCGCGACGAAGGGTGCGTCGTCGACCCGGATGCCGACCTTCTCCACCGGGGTCACCAGGAAGTAGTCGTCGCCGTCACGGCGCAGGATGCCGGAGAACAGCCGCACCAGAGCCTTGCGCCCGATCGGGGTGCCCATGTAGAACCAGTTGCCGTCGCGGGCGATGCGCATGTCGATGTCGCCGCAGAACGGCGGGTTCCACAGGTGCACGGGGGGCGGCCCCCGGCGGCCGCCTTCGGGAATCTGCGCCAACAGGTCGTCGGCCTTGCCTGGATCGCTCATGACCCCTCCTCGGACGGGCGGACAGTGACTCGAAGTCGAATATGATGCCTGACACCACGATTGCAAGACCGCAAGGAGCAAGCCCATGCATGCCATCCACGACGAATTTCCGCAGCTGGCCGGGCTGCGCTACCTCAACCATGCGGCCGTCGCCCCCTGGCCGAAGCGCGCCGGCAAGGCAGTGAGCGCCTTCGCCGAGCAGAACGTGCACATCGGCGCGCGCGACTATCCCCAGTGGCTGGGCATCGAACGGCGCCTGCGCGAGCGCCTGATGCGCCTGCTCAACGCGCCCAGCACGGCAGACATCGCGCTGGTCAAGAACACCTCGGAGGCGCTGTCCTTCGTCGCCTTCGGCCTGGACTGGCAGGCCGGCGAGCAGATCGTCATCAGCGACGAGGAATTCCCCTCCAACCGCATCGTCTGGGAAGCGCTCAGGCCGCTGGGCGTCGAGGTGGTGGCGGTCAGCCTCAAGGGTGCCGATCCGGAGGCCGACCTCTTGGCCGCCTGCAGTCCCCGCACGCGCCTGCTGTCGATCAGCGCCGTGCAGTACGCCAGCGGCCTGCGCCTGGACCTCGAACGCCTCGGCCAAGGCTGCCGGCAGCGCGGCGTGCTGCTCTGCGTCGACGCCATCCAGCAGCTCGGCGCCCTGCCCTTCGACGTGCGCGCCTGCGACTGCGCCTTCGCCATGGCCGACGGGCACAAGTGGATGCTCGGCCCGGAGGGGCTCGGGGTGTTCTACTGCCGCAGCGACCTGCGCGAGCAGCTCAAGCTGCACGAGTACGGCTGGCACATGCTGGAGAACGCCGGCGACTACGACCGCCTGGAGTGGGAGCCGGCACGCACCGCCCGGCGCTTCGAGTGCGGCAGTCCGAACATGCTCGGCGCCGTGGCGCTGGAGAGCAGCCTGTCGCTGCTCGAGCAGGTGGGCATGCTCAACGTCGCCCAGGGGCTGCACGAGCGGATGGCCTGGCTCGAGGAGGGCCTCCGGCAGATTCCCGGCCTGCACCTGCACAGCCCGAGCGATCCCGGGCGGCGCGCCGGCATCCTGACCTTCTCGCTGGATGCCTGGGACAACCAGCAGCTGTTCGAGCGCCTCAAGCACGAGCAGATCGTCTGCGCCCAGCGCGGCGGCGGAATCCGCCTGTCGCCGCACTTCTACACGCCGACCCGGGTGCTCGACGAAACCCTCGCGGTCCTGCGCCAGCTGGCAGCTGGCTAGGTACTCAGCAACGGCGCAGGTATTCCAAAAGCGTTTAAAAAATGAACAGCCCGTACTGGACTGACGCCGATCCGGGGCGATACTTTCCCTACTGACATGGCATTTCCCCCGATGCCAGGCCAGCCGAGGGCATGCGTGGAACGCCTGCCTTCGCTTACTCCTAAATGCTTTTGACCCGGTTTCCTCCCCCAGACTCCGGGTTTTTTTTGCGCGGCAGAAAACTCAGCGCCCGACCCGGGCCAGCGGGAACAGCCGGCGGAAGTTGCCGGTGGTCTGCTCGGCCAGGGTCTCGAAGGGGACGCCGCGCAGCTCGGCGAGAAACTCCGCCACCTCGCGGACGTATTGCGGCAGGTTGGGCTTGCCGCGATGGGGGACGGGAGCCAGCCAGGGGGCGTCGGTTTCCACCAGCAGACGGTCCGCCGGCACCCGCCGGGCCACCTCGCGCAGGGCCTCGGCATTGCGGAAGGTGACGATGCCGGACAGCGAGATGTAGAAGCCGAGATCCAGCGCCGCCCGGGCCATTTCCCAGTCTTCGGTGAAGCAGTGCAGTACGCCGGCCTGCGGCAGCGCCGCCTCGCGCAGCAGATCCAGGGTATCGGCCCGCGCCGCGCGGGTATGCACGACGAGCGGCTTGCCGGTGAGGCGCGCCGCCTCCAGATGCAGGCGGAAGGCCTGCTGCTGCAGGGCGGCGGCCTCCGGCTGGTAGTGGTAGTCCAGCCCGGTCTCGCCGATGGCGACCACCCGCGGATGGGCGAGCTCGCCGAGCAGCCAGTCGAGGGCGGGCACGGCATCGGGCTCGACGTCCAGCGGGTGCACCCCGACCGAGCAGTCCACGTCGGCATGATGCTCGGCCAGCGCCTGCACCGCGGCCGCGTTGTCGGCGCTCACGCCGATGCACAGGAAATGCCCGACGCCCCGGGCGCGGGCGGCGTCCAGCGCGGCCTCCAGGGAACCGCCGTGGGCGGCAAGATCGAGACGATCGAGATGACAGTGGGAATCGACCAGCATGAGGGTTACATCGTGTGGGTGGGGCGGTCCGACTTCAGGGCACCGGCCAGATAGGTTTCGATCTTGTTGCGGGCCGCGTTGTCGCCTTCGGCGAACTGCACGCCGACACCGGCGGCGCGGTTGCCCTGGGCGCCGGGCGGGGTGATCCAGACGACCTTGCCGGCCACCGGGAGCTTTTCCGGCTCGTCCATCAGGCTGAGCAGCAGGAAGATCTCGTCGCCGAGCTTGTAGCTCTTGTTGGTGGGGATGAACAGGCCGCCGTTCTTCAGGAAGGGCATGTAGGAGGCGTAGAGGACCGACTTGTCCTTGATCGACAGGGACAGGATGCCATTACGCGACCCCAGACCAGATGGCATGCTCATGCAGATTTCCCGGCGGCTGACTCAGGCGCCGATTCTAGCCCGGCCCGGGCAGGCTTGCCCACTGCACGAGCAGCGCCTCGAGAAGCAGGGCACGGTTGAGATTGGCCTTGGCGAGCACCTTCTGGCGCTGCGCCAGCAGCCAGTCCTGCACGGCCAGCACCCGGGGCTGTGCGCTCTTCTCCGCCAGATAGCGGACGACCCTGGCCATGTCGTCCAGGCCCAGTCCCCGTTCATCGCCGGTCAGTTGATAGCGCAGGATCAAGAGGCTCCAGTCGCAGAACCAGTCGAACAGCAGCAGCAGCGGCACGCCGTTCCAGGCCTCGGCCAGCTGGCTGGCGCCGGCCTGCTGCTTGAGCAGCTGCTTCACCCCTTCGACCACCCGCGCGCGCTGCTCGCGCACCCCCTCGCCATGCAGGCGCAGGGCGGAAAGCGGCGAGCCACCGGCCAGGACGAGCAGCTCGCCCAGCTCCGCGTCGCTCTGCTCCGGCAAGGCCCCGCGCAGCCAGGCCAGGCTGTCGGCGGCCCCCGGCAGCGGGCAGGCCTGCTGCACGCAGCGGCTCCTGATGGTCGGCAGCAGCCGGCTCGGCTGGTGGCTGACCAGCAGCAGCACGCTCTCCCCGGACGGCTCCTCGAGGCTTTTCAGCAGGGCATTGGCGGCATTCGGGTTCATCGCCTCGGCCGGCTCCAGCAGGACGACCTTGCGTCCGCCGAGCTGCGCCGTCTGCCCGACGAACTCCACCAGCTCGCGCACCTGGTCGACGCGGATCGCCTTGTCCGCCTCTTCCGGCTCCAGCAGGAAATGGTCCGGATGGCTGCCGGCCTGCAGCAGGCGACAGGACTTGCACTGGCCGCAGACCTCCAGGCCGGCCGGGCTCTGGCACAGCAGGCGGGCAGTCAGGCGCTCGGCCAGCGCCCGCTTGCCGATACCGGCCGGCCCCTGCAGCAGATAGGCATGGGCGTGCCGGCTGCGCCCGGCCAGCCGCTGCCACAGCTCCTGCTGCCAGGGATAGGCCTCAGACACCGCGCGGCTCCAGCAGCTGCGGGAGCAGGTCATCCAGGCTGCGCTGGACCTCCGCCAAGGGCCGCCCGGCGTCCACCACCCGGTAGCGCGCCGGATCGCCCGCCGCCCGGCGCAGGTAGGCCTGGCGCACCGCCTCGAAGAAGGCACGGCCCTCCAGCTCGAAACGGTCCAGGCGTCCGCGGGCGGCGGCGCGGGCCAGCCCCACCTCGACCGGCAGGTCGAAGACCAGGGTCAGATCGGGACGCAGGTCGCCCTGCACGAAGTTTTCCAGGGTCGCGATGCGCGCCTCGGGCACCCCGCGGCCGCCGCCCTGGTAGGCGTAGGAGGCATCGGTGAAGCGGTCGCAGAGCACCATGGCGCCGTGCGCCAGCGCCGGACGGATCACTTCGGCCAGATGCTGGGCGCGGGCGGCGAAGACCAGCAGCAACTCGGTGTCCACCGCCATCGGCTCGCTGCTGGGCGCCAGCAGCAGTTCGCGGATGCGCTCGGCCAGCGGCGTTCCGCCCGGCTCGCGGGTCAGCACCACCTCGCGGCCGGCCGCGCGCAGGCCCGCGGCGAGGTAGTCGCGATTGGTGGTCTTGCCGGCCCCTTCCGGGCCTTCGAGGGTGATGAACAGGCCGCTCACGGGTTCTCCTCACTGTCCTGTTGCACGGAGCGCTCCAGCGCCTCGGGCGATGGGCTGGAGCGATAGTCGGCGCGCCGCTTGAGCTGGTATTCGCGAACCGCCTGATTGTGGGCCTCGAGGGTTTCGGAAAAGACGTGGCTGCCGTCGCCACGGGCGACGAAATACAGCTCGCGGCCATCTGCCGGATGCAGTGCCGCATGGATCGCCTCGCGCCCCGGCAGGGCGATCGGGGTCGGCGGCAACCCGGGCCGGAGGTAGGTGTTGTAGGGCGTCGCCGCGAGCAGATCGGCACGCCCGAGCTTGCCGTTGTAGCGCTCGCCCAGGCCATAGATGACCGTTGGATCGGTCTGCAGCAGCATGCCCTGCTCCAGCCGACGCACGAACACCCCGGCGATCTGCTGGCGCTCGTGGGGCACGCCGGTTTCCTTCTCGATGATCGAGGCCATGATCAGCGCCTCGTAGGGAGTTGCATAGGGCAGGTTCGGCGAGCGTTCGGCCCACTCCTCGGCGAGCACCTGCTGCAGGCGCGCATGGGCCTGCTTGAGCAGCTCGAAATCGCTCATGCCGCGCACATAACGGTAGGTGTCGGGAAAGAAGCGTCCTTCGGGATGAGCGTCCGACAGGCCGAGCTGGGTCATCAGCTCGGCGTCGGAAACCCCCGCCAGGGACTGATCCAGCTTGTCTGCCCGGGCCAGGGCGGCCCGCACCTGGCGGAAACTCCAGCCCTCGACCAGCGTGAGGTTGTACTGCACCACCTCGCCGCGCTGCCAGAGGTCAAGCAGTTCGACGGCGGTCATGCCCGGCTCCAGGCGATACTCGCCGCTGCGCAGGCCCTGCTCCGACAGATTGAAGCGCCAGTACAGGCGCAGCCAGAAGCTCCCGCGCAGCAGACCATCGCCCTGCAGACGGTTGAGCAGACCACCAGGCGTGGCGCCGCTCGGAACCTCCAGCAGACGCTCCTCGGTGAGTATCAGGGGCTGTTCGAGCGCGGCCTTCTGCTGCCAGACGGCGAACGCCAGGGCCAGTCCGCCCACCAGCAGGCCGCTTTCCAGCAGCAGCAGCCATTTTCGCATCACGTATCAGGAATCCAGTAGCTTGCGGATCGGGGCCTGCAGTTTACGGGTGAGCGTGCCGACCGGCCAGCCATGCCCTTCGAACCCGCGCACAGGCCAGATGCCATAGAGGCTGTTGCAGAGAAAAACCTCGTCCGCCGCCAGCAACTCGGCAAGGGCGATGTCACGCACCTGCACAGGGATGCCCATACGCTCCGCCAGGTCGAGGATTTCCGCACGCATCACCCCGGCGACGCCACAGCGGCACAGGTCGGCAGTCAGCAGGCTGCCATCCCTGACCAGGAACAGATTGCTGAAAACCCCCTCGATCACCCGGCCGGACAGGTCGCGCATCAGCCCCTCGGCATGCTCGGCATCCTGCCACTCGGCGCGGGCGAGCACCTGCTCCAGGCGATTGAGATGCTTGAGCCCGGCCAGCAGTGGCTGCTCGGCCAGGCGGGTGCGACAAGGATGGAGACGCACGCCCTGCTCGGCATGGGCCGACGGATACTGCGGTGGCGGGCTGCCCAAGAGGATGCGCCGCGGCTGCAGCGGCTGGGAGACGGCGTAACCACGCCGGCCGTCGCCGCGGGTCAGCAGCAGCTTGGCCACGCCCTCCCCCAGCTCGGCCGAGAAGGCCAGCAGCTCGCTGCGGATCAGCGCCAGGTCGCCGGGGATGGCCAGCCGGCCGCAGCCGTCGGCCAGACGCGCCAGATGCCGCTCCAGCAGTAGCGGTCGGCCACGGCGCACGGCAATGGTCTCGAACAGACCATCGCCATAGGCCAGCCCACGGTCGACCACGGGCAGCGACTCGCCGGGCTGGCCATCGACCCAGCAGGGCATCAGCCAGCGAATCGGCGGAACACCAGCGAACCGTTGGTGCCGCCGAAACCGAAGGAATTGGACAGCACCACGCCGATCGGCAGACTCCTGGCCTCGTGGGCCACGAAATCCAGGTCGCAGCCCACGTCAGGCTCGTTCAGGTTGATGGTCGGCGGGGCGACCTGATCGCGGATCGCCAACACACTGAAGATCGCCTCGACCGCACCGGCAGCGCCCAGCAGATGGCCGGTCATGGATTTGGTCGAGCTGACCGACAGGCGGTAGGCGCTGTCGCCGAACACCGACTTGAGCGCGGCCACCTCGGCCAGATCGCCAGTCGGCGTCGAGGTGCCATGGGCATTGATGTACTGCACCTGATCGACGTTCAGGCCGGCGTCGCGCAGGGCGTTCTGCATGCAGCGAGCCGCGCCGGCGCCATTTTCCGGCGGCGACGTCATGTGGAAGGCATCGCCGCTCATGCCGAAGCCGACCAGCTCGGCATAGATGGTCGCGCCCCGCGCCTTGGCGTGCTCCAGCTCTTCCAGCACCAGCGCGCCGGCGCCGTCGGAGAGCACGAAGCCGTCGCGTCCCTTGTCCCAGGGACGGCTGGCACGCGCCGGATCGTCGTTGCGGGTGGACAGTGCCCGGGCCGCACCGAAGCCGCCGATGCCCAGACCGCAGGCCGCCATCTCGGCGCCGCCGGCGACCATCGCATCGGCCTCGCCGTAGGCGATGTTGCGCGCGGCCATGCCGATGCAGTGGGTGCCGGTGGTGCAGGCCGTTGCCAGGGCATAGTTCGGTCCCTGGATGCCCAGATGAATCGACAGGAAGCCGGAAATCATGTTGATGATCGAACCCGGCACGAAGAATGGCGAGATCCGCCGCGGCCCCTGTTCGATCAGGGACTTACAGTTGTTCTCGATATTGGTGAGACCGCCGATGCCGGAACCCATGGCCACGCCGATGCGTTCGCGATTGGCATCGGTGATTTCCAGGCCGGAATCGCGCACGGCCTGGAAGCTGGCCGCCAGACCATACTGGATGAACAGGTCGAGCTTGCGGGCCTCCTTGAGCGACAGGTATTGCTCGACGTCGAATCCTTTCACCGCACCGCCGAAACGGGTGGAATAGGCGGAAAGATCCATGTGCTCGAGCAGAGCGATGCCACTGCGACCAGCCAGGACCCCCTGCCAGCTGCTCGGCACATCGGCACCCAGCGGCGACAACATCCCCAGTCCAGTGACCACGACGCGTCTACGTGACAAAGCAATTTCCTCTTTCTTCATGACTGCACAAGGCAGGGCAGGCAATCTGCCTGCAGGGGAGCAGCGCCCCTATGCGGACACACACCCCGCAGTCAGCCTGCCGAACCGGCAGGGCCGACAAATATCAGGTAAAACTTTTGCTGCTTCCGTCAAAGAAAAACCGCACGCCTTTTGGGCAGTGCGGCTCTTCCAAGTCGGGAGCGACGATTACTTATTGTGCGTGGGCATTGATGTAATCGATGGCTTCCTGAACAGTGGTGATTTTCTCGGCCTGTTCGTCCGGAATTTCGGTCTCGAATTCCTCTTCGAGAGCCATCACCAGCTCAACGGTGTCAAGAGAGTCGGCGCCCAGGTCTTCGACAAAGGAAGCGCTATTGGTGACTTCCTCTTCTTTGACGCCAAGTTGCTCAGCAACGATCTTCTTGACGCGTTCTTCGATGGTGCTCATACCTTATTTTCACTCCTATGGACAAACCAGGCAGATGGAATGCGAGTAAGTTTATAGAAAGGGATTTCAGCATTTCAAGCTGAAGCCCTGCCCTTCCGGACGCCCCCGACGATCTGCCTTTTTCAGTTTGGCAGCTCGATGAGATTTCGGATTGCTCTTTGACTGCTGTCCCGAGGCGCTCGTCACATCAACTCATGTACATTCCACCGTTGACCGGAATGGTAGCTCCGGTGACATAGGATGCACCATCGGAGGCGAGGAAGGCGACAACCTGGGCAATTTCCTCGGCCCGACCGAGACGCCCCAGCGGAATCTGTGCCAGCAGCGCATTGCGCTGCGCCTCGGGCAGTTCGCGGGTCATGTCGGTGTCGATGAAGCCGGGGGCAACCGCATTGACGGTGATCCCCCGCGAACCGACCTCACGGGCCAGGGCACGACTGAACCCTTCCAGCCCAGCCTTGGCCGCGGCATAGTTGACCTGGCCGGCGTTACCCATGGCTCCCACCACCGAACCGATATTGATGATCCGTCCCCAGCGGGCCTTGGTCATGCCGCGGAGGACCGCCTTGGACAGGCGATAGAGGCTGTTGAGGTTGGTATTGATGACGTCATGCCACTCCTCGTCCTTCATCCGCAGCATCAGGTTGTCGCGGGTGATGCCGGCGTTGTTGACCAGGATCGCCGGCTGACCGAGGTGCTGTTGGATATGCTCCAGGGTCGTGGCGACGGACTCGTCGCTGGATACGTCCAGCACCAGACCTGCACCCTGGATGCCATTGCTTTTCAGGGTTTCAGCGATGCTTTCGGCACCGTTCGAGGAAGTGGCCGTGCCGATCACCACGGCGCCCTGCCGGCCCAGCTCCAACGCGATCGCCTGGCCGATGCCACGGCTGGCGCCGGTCACCAGTGCCACTTTGCCTTGCAGACTCATTGTCATCTCCTTGTTCAAGCCAGCGCAGCGCGAGCCGCGGCGAAGGCCTCGGGGGTATCCAGGTTGTGGGTATTGATGCCCTTGACGCAGCGCTTGTTCAATCCGGAAAGCACCTTGCCCGGTCCACATTCGACCAGATCGGTGACACCCCGACCGGCCAGGCAGACCATCGACTCGACCCAGCGCACCGGGCTGTAGAGCTGCGCCAGCAGATCACGCTTGAGACTATCCAGATCGCTCACCACGGCAGCGCTGACATTCTGCACCAGAGGAATGCCCGGCGCCTGCCAGGCGATCGCCTCCACTGCCTCGGCGAAGCGCTCTGCCGCCGGACGCATCAAGGCACAGTGCGACGGCACGCTGACCGGCAAGGCCATGGCACGCTTGGCACCACGCGCCTTGCAAGCCTCGATGGCCCGCCCGACCGCGGCGACGGAACCGGCGATCACCACCTGTCCCGGCGCATTGAAGTTCACGGCACTGACCACCTCGCCCTGCTCGGCCTCGGCGCAGGCTGCCAGCACATCGACATCATCCAGACCGAGAATCGCCGCCATGCCCCCCTGGCCGGCGGGTACGGCCTGCTGCATCAATTGCCCCCGACACTCGACCAGCTTCACCGCCTCGGCAAAAGGCAAACTGCCAGCCGCCACCAGCGCGGAATACTCGCCAAGGCTGTGACCGGCAACGAAAGCGGGGGTCGCCCCGCCCTCGGCCAGCCAGAGCCGCCACAGGGCGATCGAGGCGGTCAGGATCGCCGGCTGGGTCTTGTCGGTCTGATTGAGCAGCTCTTCCGGCCCCTGCTGGACCAGCGCCCAGAGATCGTAGCCGAGGGATTCGGACGCCTCGGCAAAGGTGGCGCCAATCAGCGGGTGCCGGGCACCCTGCTCGGCCAGCATGCCGAGCGACTGCGAACCCTGGCCGGGAAAGACGAATGCGGGGGAAACAGACATAGGAACAGATCCCTGATGATCTTTCTTCGGGGAGCATCCGGCCATGCCGGATGCATGTTAATCAGTTGGATGACAGGCCGTGGGCTGCAGTCACATCAGCGCCCCGCCATCAAAGTTTGCAGCCGGTTATGCAGATGTTGTGGCAAGTTTTCGCGAATTTCCGCCTGGGCACGGAGTATCGCACTGCGAAATCCCTCGGCGCCTGCCGCACCATGGCTTTTCACCACGATCCCCTGCAACCCCAGAAAACTGGCTCCGTTATACCGCGCTGGCGCCAGGCGAGCCTGCAGCCGGCGCAGGAAGGGCAAGGCCAGAACTCCGACCAGCCGCGAAGCGAGACTGCGCCTGAATTGCGCCTTGACCTCTCCGGCGATCATCGCGGCGAGGCCTTCGCTGGCCTTCAGCAGGATATTGCCGACGAAACCGTCGCAGACCACCACGTCAGCCTCTCCACGGTAGAGACCATCGCCCTCGATGAATCCGACATAATTGATTTCCCTGGCCTGCTGTAGCAGGACGGCAGCCTGCTTGACCTGCTGATTGCCCTTGACCTCTTCGGTACCGACATTCAACAGCGCTACCCGCGGGCGCTCCACACCGAGCGCTTCCGCAGCGATCGAGCCCATCGCGGCAAACTGATACAGATGCTCGGCAGTGCAATCGATGTTGGCCCCCAGATCGAGCAGATGGCAAACCCCCTGCTCGGTGGGAAGGGCCGCGAACATCGCCGGCCGGTCAATACCCGGCAGCGTCTTCAGGACATGCCGGGACAGCGCCATCAAAGCCCCCGTATTGCCGGCACTGACGCAGGCCTGGACCCTGCCTTCGCGCAGCAGATCCAGGGCTACACGCATGGAGGAATCGGCCTTGCTGCGCAAGGCATGGGCCGGACGCTCGTCCATGGCAATCACGCCCCCGGCATGCACGACGCTCAGGCGCGCACGATCGACCCGGGGGTGGCGAGCAATCAAGTCTTCGAGAAGGGGAGCCTGGCCGACGAGGACCAGATGCAGCGAGGAGGTCTCACCCAGGCAGGCGAGACAGGCCGGAACAATACAGCGGGGACCGGAGTCCCCACTCATTGCATCGACAGCGATGAGCGAAGCGGACAAGAGTTACTCGTCGGCGCCCTTGTCGATCACTTTGCGGCCACGGTAGAAACCGTCCGGGGAGACGTGGTGGCGCAGGTGTACCTCACCGGTGCTCTTCTCGACGGACAGGGCATTCGCCTCAAGCGCATCATGGGAGCGACGCATATCGCGAGCGGAACGGGATTTTTTGTTCTGCTGAACAGCCATAACTGATTAACTCCTAAACGTTTGGGTCGCGCTTTAACTGCGCCAGTACGCTGAACGGGTTGGACCGCGATACCTCGTCCTCGCTCGGCTCGGACTCTTCAAGTCCGGCCGGCGGCTGGCAAACATCAGGGTCATGGAGCGGAACGATGGGCAAGGCAAGCAGTAGCTCGTCCTCGACCAGCGCCAGCAGATCCAAGGGATCCTCCCCAACCTCCAGCACGTCATAGTCCTTGGGCAACGACTGAGTGTTCGCCCCTTCCTTGACCACCGCATAGCGACATTCGCTGTGGATCGGCAGGGCGACCGGCTCCAGACAACGCTGGCAAACCATCTTGACCTCGACATCGAGCTCGCTGTGGATGATCACAGCCTTGCGCTCGTCACGGCCAAAATGGAGTTTTGCATGCACCACTCCCGAATCTTCGGCAAGTGGATCGCAAAGACGCGGCAGACTGGCCAGCGGCAGCTCACCCTCGAGGGTTGCGCTGCGATCAGCCAGCTTGCGCGGATCAACGTGAGGTGGAATCGGCCCATTCAACATAGGGGCGGCATTCTAGGGATGGGCCGATGCGCTGTCAAAGGGAATTCCGCCCTGTCCGCCGACCGGCAGCGCCGCTAGAATCGCGCCACCCTCCAGGAGAACGCCATGCTGCCGCTCGTGCTCGCTTCAAGCTCCCCCTATCGTCGTGAACTGCTGAGCCGCCTGCGACTGCCCTTCACCTGGGCTGCACCATCTATCGACGAAACGCCCCATCCCGGAGAGGGCGCCGACAGCCTGGTCAGACGCCTGGCTGCCGAGAAGACCGGCGCCCTCGCCAAAGAGCACCCGCACCACTTGATCATCGGCTCGGACCAGGTCGCCGTGCTGAACGGGCAAATCCTCGGCAAGCCTCACGACCTTCCGCGCGCGCGCCTCCAACTGCAAAGCGCCAGCGGCAATAGCGTGACCTTTCTGACCGGACTGGCCCTGCTCAACACATCCAGTGGAGCATTGCAGATCGACTGCATTCCCTTCACGGTACACTTCCGCCTCCTGGACACCGCCCGAATCGAGCGCTACCTGGAAGCCGAGCAACCCTTCGACTGCGCCGGCAGCTTCAAATCCGAAGGGCTTGGCGTGAGCCTGTTCCGCTCCACCGAAGGCGAAGACGCCACCAGCCTGATCGGCCTGCCACTGATTCGCCTGGTCGACATGCTGCTGGCCGAAGGCGTGCAGATTCCCTGAGCCCCCTCGCAAAAGGTCCGGCGCCAGGCCGGACCATGGCACCTCAGCGCAACACCGGAGCCTGCAAGCCCATCCACATGCCCAGACGCTCCGCCACGCCGCTTCCCAGCTTCTTGGCGAAACGATCGAAGGGGGTTTCCCGCACCGTGAAGTCGACCAGATTTTCCGCACCCACCACCTCGCGAGCCACGTGACTGGCGCTGCCCAGCGCATCGACCAACCCCAACTGCAAGGCCTGCTCGCCGGACCAGACCAGGCCGGAGAACAACTCGGGATGATCCTTGTCTCTCAGCCGCTCGCCGCGCCCCTGCTTGACGCTGTCGATGAACTGCCGATGAGTGACCTCAAGCACCTCCCGCCAGAAACGCACCTCGCCCTCCTTCTGCGGCTGGAACGGATCGAGGAAAGCCTTGTGCTCGCCAGCCGTATAGACCCTGCGCTCGACGCCAAGCCGCCCCATTGCCTCGACGAAACCAAAGCTCGCCGCCGTCACCCCGATCGAGCCGACCAGACTGGCCTTGTCCGCATAGATGGCATCGGCGGCACTGGCGATATAGTAGGCACCCGAAGCCCCAAGATCGGTAATGACCGCATAGAGCCTGGTGTCGGGATGCGCGGCGCGCAGCCGGCGAATCTCATCGTAGATGTAGCCGGACTGCACAGGACTGCCGCCCGGACTGTTGATGCGCAGCACCACACCCTTGGTGTGCTTGTCCTTGAAGGCCGCCCGCAAACTGCCGACGATGTTGTCGGCACTGGCCGACTCGTCGTCGGCGATCATGCCGCGCACTTCGACCAGCGCCGTATGATCACCGGTACGCGCCGCCTCCTTGAGGCTCAGCGCCGGAGAAAACATTGCCAGGAGCACCAGCAGATAGGTAAACCCCAGCAACTTGAAGAAGATGCCCCAGCGACGCGCCCGTCGCCGCTCCTCCACAGTGGCCAGCAAGGTCTTTTCCAGCAGCTTCCAGCTCTTCTCGTCGCCACCCTCCGGCGGCGCCTTCCATTCATCTGCCATGCTTACCCCTCAACAACGACATTCCGCGCCGACCGAACACCCAGCCACGTACACAATTCGCCAAATTCGTCGATAACCAAATGCGGCCCGTGCAAACGCAGCGTTTCAGGGGACTGCGCCCCATAGCTCACCGCCACCGCATCCATCCCGGCATGTCGCGCCATCTGCAGATCGAACGAGGAATCCCCCACCATCAGCGCCTGTTCGGGCGATACCCGACAGTGCGCGAGGATCTCGTGCAGCATGCGCGGATCCGGCTTGCTGGCGGTTTCGTCCGCGCAGCGGCTGACATCGAAATACTCCTGCCAACCATGCCCCGCCAGAACCCGGTCGAGCCCCTGACGCGTCTTGCCGGTAGCCACCGCCAGGCGGTAACCCGCCCCCCGGAATGCTTCCAGCGCCTCGGCCACTCCAGCGTACAGCGGCGACGGCTCGCTCTCCAGAGCCAGGTAATGCTCGCTGTAGAGATGACGGAACCGCTCCTGCAGCCCGGCATCGTGCTGATCCGGATAGAGCGTACGGATTGCCTCGGGCAAGCCCAGCCCGATGATGCCTTTTATTGTCGCATCGCCGAGCGGCTCGAGATCACAAGCCGCCGCCGCGACACGCATGGACTCGACGATGCGTCCGATGGAATCAACCAGCGTGCCATCCCAATCGAAGATCAACAGCCGATAATCAGTCACTCAAACGCTCCAGAGTCTGCGCCCACATCTCATCCACCGGCGCCTCCAGGCGCAGCTCGCCCCCTTCCGGCAATGGCACCACCAGCGAGTACGCATGCAGAAACAGACGCTTGCCACCGAGCGCCCTGATCTCGCGGGTGAACTCCTCGTCCCCATATTTGGCATCACCCGCGATCGGGTGCCCGGCATGCCGGGCATGTACCCGGATCTGATGGGTTCGACCGGTGACCGGCTTGGCCTCCACCAGCGTGGCGAAGTCGCCGAAACGCCGCAGCACGCGAAAGAGGGTCAGCGCCTCCCGTCCCTCCTCGTCCACCTCCACCATCCGCTCGCCGGAGCGCAGGGTATTCTTCTGCAGCGGGGCACTGACCTGCTTCCGGGCGGCGGGCCAGAATCCGCGTACCAGCGCCAGATAACGCTTGTCCACTCCGTCGCCACGCAACGCCTCGTGCAGATGGCGCAACATGCTGCGCTTCTTGGCAATCATCAACAGACCCGAGGTGTCCCGGTCGAGCCGGTGGACCAGCTCCAGATCCTTGGCCTCCGGGCGCAACTGGCGCAACGCCTCGATCACACCGTGACTGAGGCCGCTACCGCCATGCACGGCGATCCCGGCCGGCTTGTTCAGCAGTATCAATGCCTTGTCTTCATGAACGATGGCTGCCTCGAGCCGCTCGAGCAGCCCCTGCGCCAACGGGGCCGGTTCGTCACGCTCGGCCAGACGCAGCGGCGGTACGCGCACCAGATCGCCAGCCTGCAGCTTGTACTCGGGCTTGATCCGCCCCTTGTTCACTCGCACTTCGCCCTTGCGCAGGATGCGATAGATCAAGGTTTTGGGAACCCCTTTGAGCTGGGTACGGAGAAAATTGTCGATTCGCTGACCGGCCGCTTCCGGCCCGATCTCAAGCAGCTGGACGCCAGAATTCGCATGGGAAGGATTTATCATTGCGATATCATATCAATTTTTAGAGAATTGAAGCACTTATTAATAGCTGCTATAGTCACAGGTGCCGCCTTTTACGGCCAAGCCAGCAGATGGGCGCAAAATCAAACAGTTACCCATCCGCATGCTACCCATCGAGGACGTAAGGCCGTCCGACGGGACTTCACCCGAACATCGCGAAGCCTCGGAAACAAATGCCTTAGCTACATGATGACGACCTCCATCCACAGGAGGTCGCAATAATCGCCAACTCGCTGCAGATTCTGCGGACGGCACCCGATTTTCAAAGGATACGTGCAGGGTGGAGATGCACAACCATCGGATTGCGTAGCTGCAAGCTTTCATCCAGACGCACATGACGTCCGCTGCCGATGCTTGATTCCTCCTCCTGATTGATTGCTTTCTGCCACAACAGTAAGCAGGAGACGTAGTCGCGACTCTGGCCACCAGCCAAATGTTGCTTGACACGGGAACGGACGACAACCTTTCCTGAACGCCCCTGTCACCGACCGCGAGAGTCGTGTGTGCCGAACGCCGTTTCCGGCAGCCCGGAAACCGAACGGTACTACATGAAAAGAATGCTGATTAACGCAACTCAGCCCGAGGAGTTGCGTGTTGCCCTGGTCGATGGCCAACGTCTCTACGACCTGGACATCGAATCGGGTGCCCGCGAGCAGAAGAAAGCCAACATTTACAAAGGCCGCATCACTCGGGTTGAGCCGAGCCTTGAGGCGGCTTTTGTCGACTTTGGCGCCGAGCGCCATGGATTTCTTCCCCTCAAGGAAATTTCCCGCGAGTACTTCAAGAGGGCTCCCGAAGGCCGCATCAACATCAAGGAAGTGCTCTCCGAAGGCCAGGAAATCATCGTTCAGGTCGAGAAGGAGGAGCGCGGCAACAAGGGTGCTGCCCTGACCACCTTCATCAGCCTCGCTGGTCGCTACCTGGTGCTGATGCCGAACAATCCGCGAGCCGGCGGCATCTCCCGGCGCATCGAGGGCGAAGAGCGCAACGAATTGCGCGAAGCCCTGAACGGCCTCGACGTCCCCACCGACATGGGACTGATCGTGCGCACCGCCGGCCTCGGTCGCTCCAGCGAAGAGCTGCAGTGGGACCTCGACTACCTGGTCCAGTTGTGGACCGCGATCAAGGAAGCTTCGCTGGACCGCTCGCCCCCCTTCCTGATCTACCAGGAATCCAATGTCATCATCCGGGCGATCCGCGACTATCTGCGCCAGGACATCGGTGAAGTGCTGATCGACAGCGTGGAAGCCCAGGAAGAGGCCCTGAGCTTCATCCGCCAGGTGATGCCGCAGTACCAGAGCAAGATCAAGCTCTACGAAGACAGCGTGCCGCTGTTCAACCGCTTCCAGATCGAGAGCCAGATCGAAACCGCCTTCCAGCGCGAAGTGAAGCTGCCGTCCGGCGGCTCCATCGTCATCGACCCGACCGAGGCCCTGGTGTCCATCGACATCAACTCGGCGCGCGCCACCAAGGGCGGCGACATCGAGGAAACCGCACTGCAGACCAACCTGGAGGCGGCCGAGGAGATCGCCCGCCAGCTGCGTCTGCGCGACATCGGCGGTCTGATCGTCATCGACTTCATCGACATGACGCCGGCGAAGAACCAGCGTGCCGTCGAAGACAAGATGCGCGAAGCTCTGGAAGCCGACCGCGCGCGCGTGCAGCTCGGCCGCATCTCGCGCTTCGGCCTGCTGGAAATGTCCCGTCAGCGCCTGCGCCCGTCCCTTGGCGAGACCAGCGGCATCGTCTGCCCGCGCTGCAACGGCCAGGGCATCATCCGCGACGTCGAGTCGCTGTCCCTGGCGATCCTGCGCCTGATCGAGGAAGAGGCCCTGAAGGACCGCACCGCCGAGGTGCGCGCCCAGGTGCCGATTCCGGTCGCCGCCTTCCTGCTCAACGAGAAGCGCAACTCCATCACCAAGATCGAGCTGCGTACCCGCGTGCGCATCGTCATCCTGCCGAGCGATCATCTGGAAACGCCGCACTTCGAAGTGCAGCGTCTGCGTGACGACAGTCCGGAAGTGCAGAGTGCCCAGTCGAGCTACGAAATGACCCCGGCGGAAGTGGAGGAAGTCCAACTGGTCAGCTCCACCCGCACCCTGGTACGTCAGGAAGCCGCGGTCAAGACCGCGCCGCAGCGCAACGCCTTGGTACCGGTCCCGGCCGAACCGCCGGCGGCACCGGCAGCGGCACCGGCAGCGGCCCCGCACCCCGCTCTCGAACTCAACCTGTTCAAGGGTCTGGTGAAATCGCTGGTCAGCCTGTTCGCAGGCAAGGAAACCGCCAAGCCCGTTGCCGCCGAGCGGCTGGTCGAGGAACGCCTGTCGCGCAGCAGCGAGGAGCGCCGCAGCAGCCGCCAGCAGAACCGTCGCCGCGAGGGCCGCCACGCTCGCGACGAGGAGCGCAAGCCGCGCGAAGAGCGTCAGGCTCGCGAACCCCGCGAAGAACGCGCGCCGCGCCCGCCCCGCGAGGAGCGTCCCGCGCGCGAAGAGCGCCAGCCCATCGAAGTCGTGGAGGCACGCGAGCCACGGGAACAGCGGGAGCCCCGCCGCGAGCGCCTGCCTCGCGAAGAACGCGCTCCCCGCGAAGAGCGCCAGTCCGCCGAAACCGTGGAAGCCCGTGAGCCGCGAGAGCCCCGCGAACCGCGGGAAAGCCGCCGCGAACGCCCGCCGCGCGAAGAGCGCCGCCGCGAACTGCGCGAGCCGCTCGATGCCCAGGAAAGCCTGCGCGAAGAGCGCCAGCCCGCCGAAGCTGTGGAAGCCCATGAACCGCGAGAGCAGCGCGAACCGCGGGAAAGTCGCCGCGAGCGCCTGCCGCGCGAGGAGCAGCCCCTGGTGCGGGAAGAGCGTCGGCCGCAGGAAGAGCGCCCGGCGAGCGAGCTGAAGGTGCCCGAGGAAGAAGCCCTGCCCCACGAGGAAACTCAGGAGGAGGAGCTTGAGGCCAGCGGCGAGGAGCGCCCCCGCCGGCGCTCCCGCGGCCAGCGGCGCCGCAGCAATCGTCGCGAACGCCAGCGCGACAGCCAGGGCAACGAGATCGAGGGCGGCGAAGAAGGCGAAGCTGCAACTGCCGCGACAGTTGCCACGGCCGCTGCCATGATCGCCGCGCAGCCTCAGGCGGACGAGACCGCAATGGAAGAGTCCGCCAGCAGTGCCCCGCTCGCCAAGCAGGCCGCGGCCGAGGAAATCCAGGCCCCCGTCGAGGCCGTCACGGCCACCCCGGTCATCGAGCCCGGCATCGCAGAGACAGCGGATCTCGCCACCCGACTCGAGCAGCCGCAACCTGCCAGCGTCGAGGAGCCGGCCGCCAGCGTGAGCGAGGCAGCGCAAGTGTCCCCGCCGCCAGCCGAGGAGCCCGCACCGGTCGCTGCGGCGCCAGCCGAAGCGCCACGCAGCACCGCCCGCGCCGCCAACGATCCGCGCGAGGTCCGGCGCCGCAAGCTCGAGGAGGCCGCAGCGCAGGCCAGGCAGGCCGCCGAGGCTGCGAAGGCTGCGGAAACCGCCGCCGTCGCTGCCGAGGAGACGCCAGTAGCCGAGGAGCAACCCGAGGCTGAACCCGTTGCCATCAGCGCCGAGCAGGAAAAGGTCGAACTCCCGCTCGAGCAGCCTCAGGCTGTAGGCGAGACACCCTTTGTGAGTGCAGAGTCGCTCGAGGCGCCGAGCGAGCCGATTCATCCCGAGCCTGAAGTGCCCAGCGCAGCCCCGGAGCCGGTCGAGGCTCCGTTCGAGCTGATCCAGCCGGAGATCCAGACCTTCGCCGCGGCAGAGGAGCCGATCGAGCCATCGCCCGAGCAGCCGACCCCGGCGGCGGACGAATTGTCCGAGGCCCGGAAAGAGCAGCAGACGCTCGATCTCCACCCGGTCGCCGAGCAACCGGAAGACATCTCCAGCGAAGTGAAGAGCGCACCCCAGGAGGAAAGCGCAGAGGCTGCCGAGCCGCAACGCCAGGAAGCCAAGAGCAAGGATGAAACCGCCGAGGCGAAAC
Source organism: Azotobacter chroococcum (assembly GCF_004339665.1). Classification (GTDB taxonomy): domain Bacteria; phylum Pseudomonadota; class Gammaproteobacteria; order Pseudomonadales; family Pseudomonadaceae; genus Azotobacter; species Azotobacter chroococcum. Next base: position 64,790 of record NZ_SMMU01000011.1, on the reverse strand, counting down.
TGGCCGACAAGCAGGACCAGACGGCCGGCTGAAGCTGGAAACCCGGGGCCGGCCTCCTTGCCAGCCCCGCATGCAAAAGGGGATGCAACTGCATCCCCTTTTGCATTTCTGCCAGTGCTGTCCCGAGCCCGCGCTCAGATCACGCTGGGCTCGACTTCCAGAGAGACGCCAAAACGCCTTTCGATGTCTTCACGAATACGCCGGGCCAGTGCCAGCACCTGCTTGCCCGTGGCCCGCCCATGATTGACCAGCACCAGCGCCTGCAAGCGATGTACGCCGGCATCGCCGTCGCGATACCCTTTCCAGCCGGCCCGCTCGAGCAGCCAGCCGGCTGCCAGCTTCACCGTGCCATTGCCCTGCGGATAGGCAATCAGATCCGGATATTCAACGCGCAGGCGCTCGGCCTGTTCGGCGGAGACCAGCGGATTCTTGAAGAAGCTGCCGGCATTGCCCAACACGGCGGGGTCGGGCAGCCTTTCCCGGCGGATGGAGCAGATCGCCCGGCTGACGTCCAGAGGCGTCGGCGATACCACGCCCTGCTCTGCCAGCCACTGGCGCACCGGACCGTAGTCCAGATGCAACTGCGGCGTGCGCTGCAACGCGAAACGTACACGCAGGATCAGCCAGCGCCCGGCCTGACGCTTGAACAGGCTGTCGCGGTAGCCGAAGGCACACTCCTCGCGACTGAACTCGCACCGCTCACCGCTCTGCCGGTCGAGGGCGACCAGACTGGCAAACACATCCTTGATCTCCACGCCGTAGGCGCCGATATTCTGCATCGGCGCGGCGCCCACGGTACCGGGGATCAGACTGAGGTTTTCCAGGCCCGCCAGGCCCAGTTCCAGCGTATGCAGCACGAAGGGATGCCAGGGCTCGCCCGCCTCCGCCTCGATCAGCACCCGCTCGCCATCATCGGCCAGCACTCGCACGCCACGGCCGGCCATGCGCAGCACCAGCGCCTCGACATCGCGGGTCAGCAGCAGGTTGCTGCCGCCGCCCAGCACCAGCAGCGGCAGGCCTCGCGCGGCGGCCAATGCCAGCGCCTCACGCACCTCGGCTTCATCATGGGCCTCGGCGAACAGCCGGGCCCGCGCCTCGAGAGCGAAGGTGTTGAATGGCTTGAGGGAAAGGTTTTCCTGTAGCTGCAGGCTCACAGGCGCCTCCGGATCTCGGCGAGCAGTTCGTCACTGGCGCGCTCGAGCAGATCGAGCACCCGCTCGAAGCCCTCTTCGCCACCGTAATAGGGATCCGGTACCTCATCCTCCTCCAGTGCGTAGCGGCGCAGGTAAAGGTCCAGCTCGGCCTGGGAATTTCCCGGGCGCATGGCCTGCAGGTCCTGCAGGTTAGCGCAGTCCATAGCGAGGATCAGGTCGAAGCGGGAGAAGTCCTCCCGACAGACCTGGCGGGCGCGCAGGGCATCCAGATCGTAGCCACGCAGGCGGGCCGCCTGGCGGGTACGGACATCCGGCGCCTTGCCCACATGCCAGTCGCCGGTGCCGGCCGAGTCGATGCGAATGCGCTCTTCCAGCCCGGCCGCGCGCACCCGCTGGCGGAACACTCCCTCGGCGGTGGGCGAGCGGCAGATGTTGCCGAGACAGACGAACAGGATGCGCATCAGGCCCCCAGCAGGCGCCGCACGCGCTCCAGGTCTTCCGGGGTGTCCACGCCGGCCGGCGGCACCTCCAGGGCGTCGGCCACATGGATGCGCACGCCATGCCAGAGCGCACGCAGCTGCTCCAAGCTTTCGACGTTTTCCAGCCAGCATGGGCCCCAGGCGACGAAATCGCGGAGAAAGCCCGCACGATAGGCATAGATGCCGATGTGCCGGCGGTAGGGCACGCCGGCCGGCAGCTGTTGGCGGCTGGCGGCGAAGGCGTCCCGTGCCCAGGGCAGCGGCGCGCGGCTGAAGGTCAGGGCCAGGCCGTGGACGTCGCTGGCGACCTTCACCACGTTTGGATTGAACAGGGCCTCGGCGCTGTCGATCGGCTCGGCCAGGGTGGCGATGGCTGCCTCTGGATGGGCCGCCAGGTTTTCCGCCACCTGATCGATGATCGCCGGTGGAATCAGCGGCTCGTCGCCCTGCACGTTGACCACGATGGCCTCGTCGGCCAGCCCGAGCCGGTCGGCCACCTCGGCCAGCCGGTCGGTCCCGGAGTTGTGCTCGACGCGGGTCAGCAGCACCTCGGCGCCGAAGGCCTGGCAGGCTGCCTCGATGCGCGCATCGTCGGTGGCCACCACCACCCGCTCTGCCCCGCTGCACCGGGCCTGCTCCCAGACCTGCCGGATCATCGGCTTGCCGGCGATGTCCTGCAGTGGCTTGCCCGGAAGACGGCTGGAGGCGTAGCGGGCAGGAATCACCACGGTAAAGGCGCTGCTCATTTATCCAGACGCTCGTCAACGTTGAGGGTACGAGCCTCGCTTTCCAGCATCACCGGGATGCCGTCGCGCACCGGGAAGGCCAAGGCATCGGCCTTGCAGATCAGCTCGGACTTGTCGTCGGCCAGCTTCAGCGGCCCCTTGCAGATCGGGCAGGCGAGAATGTCGAGTAGTTTCGGGTCCATGGTGAAATCCTGGGAGGGCAATGGAAAGCCGGTGGCGCGCGTCCGGCAGGAGCCGAACGCTCAGCGCGATGCCAGCAGACGGTCGAGGGCCGCGTCGAACCAGTCGACGAAGGCCGGCGAAGGCACGGCATCGACGGCCAGATACCAGCAGTCGGCCGGGGCGAAAGCCCGGCATTTCACCGCATCCTTTTCCGTCATCACCACCGGCAGCGCCGGAGAGAAACGGAGCTGTTCGGCGCGGTAGCGGGCGTGGTCGGCGAAGGCGTGCGGAATCGGACGCCAGTGTAGCGCCTCGAGCGTGGCGAAGAAACGCCGGGGATTGCCGATGCCGGCCAGGGCATGCACGACCGTTCCGGGCAGGAAGTGGCCCAGCGGCCGGCGCTCGCCCGTGCCCAGATGCACCAGGGCGCTGGGCTGGAGACGGAAGGCGTAGCCGCCCGGCGGATCCTCGCCGGCACCGTTGTGGAGCACCGCATCCACGCTGACCAGCCGCTCGGCTGGCTCGCGCAGGGGCCCTGCCGGCAGGCAGTGGCCATTGCCGAGGCCGCGGGCGGCATCGATCAGGACCAGCTCCAAATCGCGGGCCAGCCGGTAGTGCTGCAGGCCGTCGTCGCAGAGGATGAGGTCGAGAGGCTGCTCCTCGAGCAGCGCCCGCACGGCCCGCGGGCGCTCCGGATCGATCGCCAGCGGCACCCCCGTGCGCTGGACGATCAGCAATGGCTCATCACCGGCCTGCTCGGCCGACTGATCGGCGGTGACCCGCCAGGGCAGGTGCGGCGGTTTGGCGCCATAGCCGCGACTGACCACCCCGACCCGCAGGCCGCGGCGTCGGCAGGCCTCGATCAGCCAGAGAATCAGCGGAGTCTTGCCGGTGCCGCCGACGGTGATGTTGCCGACCACCACGACCGGCACCGGCGCCCGGTAGATATCACCCTCGCCGCGCAGAAAGCGCTCGCGGCGACGCCGCACCACGCAACGGAACAACGCCTCCAGCGGGCGCAACAGGACCAGAGCGGGATGGCCGCGGTACCAGGCCTCGAGCAGACGGTCGGCGCCGGCCATCAGGGCGCTGCCTGGGCCTCGACCGTAGTGATGCGCAGGCGGGCGAAGCCGAGCTTGCCGGCGGCATCCATGGCGGTGATAACTGCCTGATGGGGAGTCTTGCCGTCGGCACTGATGACTAGCGGCAGGCTGTTGTCGCCGCCCGACTCCTTCTGCAGGGCCCGCATCAGGCTGTCCAGGTCGCTGCTGATCAGCGCCTGGCCGTTCAGCGAGTAGCTGCCGCCGGCATCGATCAGCACCTCCAGCTGCTTCGGCTCGACCGTCTCGGGCGGCGTGCCGTTGACTGCCTCGGGCAGGTCGACCTTGAGCTGGGTCTCGCGGGTGAAGGTCGTGGTGACCACGAAGAACAGCAGCAGGATGAACACGACATCGATCAGCGAGGCCAGATTGATCTCGACATTCTCCCGCGGTTTGCGCCGGAACTTCACGCCTTGCCCCCGTTGAGATCGACTTCGCGATCCCCCTGCAGCACCTCCACCAGCTTGATCGCCTCCTGCTCCATGCCGACCACCAGCTCGTCGATGCGCCGCTGCAGGTAGCGATGGAAGAACAGCGCGGGAATCGCCACGAACAGACCAGCAGCGGTGGTGATCAGCGCCGTGGAGATACCGCCGGCGAGCTGCGAGGCATTGGCCATGCCGGAACCCATGAAACTGCTGAAGATCTCGATCATGCCCAGTACGGTGCCGAGCAGACCCAGCAGCGGCGCGATGCCGGCGATGGTGCCAAGAGCGTTGAGGTAGCGCTCCAGCTCATGAATGACGCGCGCCGCCGCCTCCTCGATGCATTCCTTCATGACCTCCCGGCCATGCTTGGAATTGGCCAGGCCCGCCGCGAGAATCTGTCCCAGCGGCGACTCCGCACGCAGCTCCTTGAGCTTGTCGCTGTTCAGCTGCTTGTCCTGGATCCAGCGCCAGACCTGCCCGAGCAGGTGCGGCGGGGTCACCCGGCTCGGCCGCAAGGTCCAAAGGCGCTCGGCAATGATGGCGAGGGCAACGACGGAACAGAGAACGATCGGCAGCATCATCCAGCCGCCCGCTTTGACAAGCTCCCACACGGTGGCAAATCCTCTTGAAAAAAGTGCCGCAACTCTAGCACAGGCGTACCCGCTCGCCGACGGCCGCCGTTCTCATTTTTCCCGCCAGAAGCGGGGCTCTTCGCGCAGCCCCTGCGCCCTGCCCCAGTCCCCCAAGCGGAACTGCAGGGCGCCCTGACGGGCGGTATCGTAGATCGCCGCCGGCAGGTTTCGATAGCGTGCGATGGCCTCCGGATGCGGGTGGCCGAAGGCGTTGTTCCAGCTGCGGGAGATCAGCACCGCGCGCGGCGCCAGGGCCTCGAGCAGCGCTCGCGAGGACGAGCTGCGACTGCCATGGTGCGGCGCCAGCAGCCAGTCGGCGCGCCACTCCGGATGGCTGTCGAGCAGTGCCCGCTCGGCCGCGGCATCGATATCGCCGGTCAGCAGCAGACGCTCGCCGCCGGCCTCCACCAGCAGCACGCAAGACGCCTGATTGCCGTCCTGCGCAGCGCCCCAGCGCCAGGTGGAGAAACGCACGCCATCCCATTGCCAGTCCCGGCCGGCGCAAGGCTGGGCGGCGAGCGCCGCCGGCAGCGCCCGTGCCTCGCCGGCGATGACCTCGCCCAGCGGCAGGCCGCGCTGCACGGCCAGGGCACCCCCGGCATGGTCGCCGTCTGCATGGCTGAGCAGCAGACCGTCCAGGCGGGTCACGCCAAGACTGCGCAGCGAAGGCAGGACTACCCGCTCGCCCAGGTCGAAACCGCCGAAGCGCGGCCCCGCGTCATAGAGCAGGGCATGCCCGCGGGTGCGCAGGAGCACGGCGAGCCCCTGACCGACATCCAGCACCCAGACATCGGCCCGGCCGGGTGGAATCCGCACCCCGGGTGGAAATGCCAGGGGCAGCAGCAGCGCCAGCCCTAGGGCGCGCAGCGGCACCCCGGCCGGCAACAGGATCAGCACGGTCCCGAGCGTCGCCAGCAGCCAGGCCCAGAACGGCACATCATGGGGCAGCCAGGCCGGCACGGCGCCGGCGATCTCGCCGAGCAGCCAGAACAGCGCCGCCAGCAAGGCGCCGGCCAACCAGAGCAGGCCCTCGCCCAGCACCGGCAGGGGTAGCAACAGGGTTCCGAGCAGCGCCAGCGGCACCACCGCAAGGCTGACCCATGGCACCGCGATCAGATTGGCCAGCGGGCCGCTGAGACTGATCGGCAACCCCAGGACCAGCAGCAGCGGCAACAGCCCCAGCGCGCTGGCCCACTGGGCCCGCCACAGGGTCTGTCGCCACGACCAGGCGCCCAGCCGACCGCCAAAGGCCAGGGCGAGAATCGCCACCGCGCCGAACGACAGCCAGAACCCCGGCTGCAGGCTGGCCAGCGGCTCGAGCAGCAGCACCCCGACCAGCGCCAGCAGCAGGGGCAGCCAGAACCCCAGGTGGCGAAAGCGCAGGCGCCAGAGCAGTACCACGGCGATCATGACGCAGGCCCGCTGCACCGGCACCCCGAAACCGGCCAGCCAGCCGTAACCCAAGGCCGCGACCAGGGCCAGCGCGCACGCCCAGGGCAACCAGGACAGGCGCCGCGGCCACAGGCCGTGACGCGCCAGCAGGGCGACCAGTCCGTAGACCAGGCCGGCGAGCAGGGCGACATGCTGACCGGAGATCACCATCAGATGCACGGTGCCGGTGTCCTGCAGAAGGTGCCAGTCCGCCGCGCTCAGCCCCGAGGCATCGCCCATCACCAGTGCGGCAATGGCGCCTTCACGGCCATGGGCATCGACCTGCTGCAGGCGCTGGCGCAGGCCGTCGCGCCAGCCGTCGGCCGTGCCTGGTGATCCAAGACGCTCCCCGGCCTTCACCGTGCCAGTGGCACCGATGCGCCGGGCCAGCAGCCAGGCCTCGGCATCCAAGCCCTGCGGATTGACCAGGCCGCGCGGGCGCTTGAGGGCAACCGCCAGGCGCCAGCGCTCGCCGGCGCGGACCTCCGGCCCGGCATGCCAGGCCAGGCGCAGGCGCCGGGGCAATTCGGCACGCCGGGACAGTGCACCCTCCAACTGGAAGCGCAACGTGCCGTCGACCCGCTCCGGCAGGCCGACCACCTGCCCTTCCAGCCACAGGGTGCGGCCGTCGAGTTCGGCGGGCAGACGCCCCTCCAGCGCCCAGTGCGCCGACAGGCAGGCCCAGCCCAGGCCGAGCAGAAACAGCGCCGGCCGATAGCGACGCAACGCCAGGCAGCCGCACCCGCCCAGCAGCAGCAGCGACCACAGCCACCAGGGCGGCAGGGCCGGGAGAAAACGCAGGACGAGCAGGCCTGCCGCGAGCGCCAACATCCCTGTGCGCAACATTCGAAACGACTCCGCAGTTCGTGCATTTCATCGGGATGATCGGCGGAATTGGCTGTCACAATACCAGCAGCAGGCCGTCATCAATCTGTGCATAATACTGGCGCTTCGAACTGCCGAGTGTCGCCATGCCCCGTCGCATCTTTAAGCGCTACATGCCGCATCCGGATAGCATCAGGGAACACAAGTCCCTGCGCTTTTTGGGCACCTTGATCCATGACGCCAACCTCTGGCACCTGAACCGCCACTCGGTATCACGAGCCATGCTCGTCGGACTGTTCAGCGCCTTCATCCCGATCCCGATGCAGATGCTCCTCGCCGCCGGCCTGGCCATCCCGCTGCGGGCCAACCTGCCGATCTCCATCGGCCTGGTCTGGCTGACCAACCCCATCACCATGCCACCGGTGTTCTACTGCACCTACAAGGTCGGCAGCTGGGTCCTGGACACCCCGCCGCTGGCCCTGCCCAGCGAGCTGAGCATGGCCTGGATCAGCGAACGGATAGCCACCCTGTGGGAGCCGATTCTGGTCGGCTCGCTCATTACCGGGATCGTGTTTGGCATCACCGGCTACTTCGCGACCATGCTGTTCTGGCGCTGGTGGGTCCGCCATAATTGGCGGAAACGCCAGGAAAGACGGCACAATCCGCAACGCTGAAACGGCCGTGCGGCGCCGGCCCTTCACTCGTAGCGCAGTGCCTCGGCAGGCTGGATGCGGGCGGCACGCCAGGACGGATAGAGGGTGGCGAGAAAGCTCAGGATGAAGGCCGCCGTACAGACCAGCGCCACATCCAGCATCTGCAGATCGGACGGCAGATAGCTGACGAAATAGATGTCCGAACTGAGAATCTGCCGGCCGCTGACCGACTCCAGCCAGGCGATCAGCTCGCTGACGTTCAAGGCCGCGACCACCCCCAGCACGCCCCCGGCCAGGGTGCCCAGCGCGCCGATCACCGAGCCCTGAACCATGAAGATCGCCATGATCTGTCCCGGCGTGGCGCCCAGGGTGCGCAGGATGGCGATATCCGCGCCCTTGTCGGCGACCACCATGATCAGCGTGGCGACGATGTTGAACGCCGCCACCGCGACGATCAGCAGCAGCAACAGGCCGATCATGGTCTTTTCCATCTGCATGGCGCTGAACAGGCTGCCCTGGGTCTGCGTCCAGTCGACGGCGCGATAGGCTGCGCCGAGTTCGCCGACGATCCCCGCCGCCACCTGCGGCGCCTGATACAGATCCTTCAGCGCCAGGCGCACGCTCTGCACCTGGCCGGGTTGCCAGCGCATCAGCTGCGCCGCATCGGCGACATGGATCAGCCCCAGCGAGCCGTCCAGCTCGGCGCCGACCTTGAACAGCCCGACCACGGTGAGACGCTGCATGCGCGGGGTGATGCCACCCGTGGTATCGCTCAGCTCGGGAACGATCAGGGTCAGCTTGTCACCGACCTGCAGACCGAAGCGCCGCGCGGTGATCTCGCCGATGACCACGCCGAACTCGCCGGGTAGCAGATCCGCCAGACGACCCTGCTCCATGTGTCCGGCGACGATGGAGACCTTCGGCTCCTCGTGCGGATCGATGCCCTGAACCTGGATCGGCTGCATCGCGCCCTTGTAGGACAGCATGCCTTCCAGCTCGGTGAGCGGCGCCGCAGACTGCACCTGCGGATGGTCCAGAGCCATCCTGGCCAGGCTGCGCCAGTCGTCCAGTGGCTGCACACCGGCAATCGCGGCATGCGGCACCATACCGAGGACCCGCGCGCTCATCTCCTTCTGGAAGCCGTTCATCACCGACAGCACCACGATCATCGCCAGAACGCCGAGGGCAAGGCCGATCATCGAGGTCAACGAAATGAAGGAGATGTAGTGGTTGCGCCGCTTGGCCCGGGTATAGCGGGCACCGATGAAAACCGCCAGGGGACGAAACATGCTCACTCCGCGACCAGTCGACCGTCTTCGAGACGCAGAACCCGGTCCATCTGCCGGGCCAGCTGGGGATCATGGGTCACCACCAGGAAGGCCGTGCGCAGGGAGGTGCTGAGCTCCAGCATCAGCTCCTGAATGCTCTGGGCGGTGTGCTGGTCGAGGTTGCCGGTCGGCTCGTCGAGCAGCACCAGGCCCGGCTGGTTGGCCAGGGCGCGGGCGATCGCCACGCGCTGGCGCTCGCCGCCGGAAAGCTCCGCCGGCTTGTGCTTGAGGCGGTGCCCCAGGCCAACCCGCTCGAGCAGCGCGGCGGCCCGCTGGCGCGCCTCGGGAATCGCCACACGGGCGATCAGCAGGGGCATGCAAACGTTCTCCAGGGCGGTGAATTCCGGCAGCAGATGATGGAACTGGTAGACGAAGCCCAGCGCGCGATTGCGCAGCAGGCCCCGTGCCTTCTCGTTGAGCGCCGAAAGCTCCTCGCCGGCCAGCCAAACACTGCCCTCGCTGGGCGTGTCCAGGCCACCGAGCAGATTGAGCAGAGTGCTCTTGCCGGAGCCCGAGCTACCGACGATGGCCACCCGCTCGCCCGGATGCAACTCCAGCTCCAGGCCGGAAAGCACCACCACCGACTGCGGGCCCTCCTCGTAGCGCTTGCCCAAATTGCGGCAACTGAGAACGGCTCGATCTTTCATGGCAGGGTCACTCATAACGCAAGGCCTCCGCAGGCTGGGTGCGCGCGGCGCGCCAGGCCGGATATAGGGTGGCGAGGAAACTCAGCAGCAGGGCCGCGCCGCAGACCAGCACCACATCCTCGCCCATCAGCTGCGAAGGCAGGTAATCGATGAAATAGACGTCCGCGCTGAGGAACTTGTGGCCCAGCAACTTTTCGAGGGCGGCGATCCAGCTGCCGATATTGAGTGCGGCGAGAATCCCCAGAACGCCGCCGATCAGAGTGCCGATCACGCCGATCACCGTGCCCTGGACCATGAAGGTGGCCATGATCTGCCCCGGCGTGGCACCGAGCGTGCGCAGGATAGCAATGTCGCCCTTCTTGTCGGTGACCACCATGACCAGTGTGGAAATGATGTTGAACGCCGCTACCGCGACGATCAGCAGCAGCAGCAGGCCGATCATGGTCTTTTCCATGCGGATCGCCTGATACAGGTTGCCGTGGCTGCGCGTCCAGTCGCGGGCGTAGAAGTCCTCGCCGTCCAGATTCGCGGCAATCGCCCAAGCGGTGCGTGGGGCCTGGAACAGGTCGGCGAGCTTGAGCCGCAGCCCCTGGACCTGGCCGGGCCTCCAGCGCTGCAGCCGGCCGAGGTCGTCGAGATGGGCCATTGCCACGTAGCCATCCAGCTCGCCGGCGCCGACATGGAAGATCCCCTGCACGGTGAAGCGCTTCATCCGCGGGAACATGCCGGCCGGGGTGACTGTCACCTCGGGGGCGACGAAGGTGAGCCGGTCGCCGAGGCCGACGCCCAGCTTGGCGGCCGCCTTGTCGCCGATGAGGATGCCGAACTCGCCCGGCCGCAGCGCCGCCAGGCTACCCTGGCGAAAAAAGTCGCCGATGATCGACACCCGCGGCTCAAGCGCCGGATCAATGGCGTTGATCAGCACCTTCTGCACCTGCCCGTTGTGGGTCAGGAGCCCCTGCATCTGGCTGAAGGGCGCCACCGCGACGACCTGGGGATGGGCCTGCGCCCGCGCCGCCAGACTGCGCCAGTCATCGATCGGCACCGGACTTTCGATGGTCGCATGGGGAACCATGCCGAGCACCCGGGTGCGCATCTCGTGATCGAAACCGTTCATCACCGACAGCACCAGGATCATCACCAGCACGCCGAGCGCCAGTCCGATCATCGAGGTCAGCGAAATGAAGGAGACGAAATGGTTGCGACGCTTGGCACCCGTGTAACGCATGCCGATGAAGACGGACAGCGGTCTGAACATAGCGGAGAGTCGTTATCGCCAGCGAAAGAGAGGCGCCCCCTGGCGGGGCTGAGGGCCGATCCCAGCTGTTACACTCAGGAGCGGCAGTTGGCCATGGGAGTCGCCATGTCGACAGGAAATCGCCGCGCATACTACCGTATCGTAGTGACGGATGGCACCGGAAATTGCCCGACCGCCCCCAGGAACCAGAGCCGGCAGGCGCCCTTTCCGCCCCACGGCTGAGCATCGCGCAGCGAACTGCGGGCGTGCTCCCGACAAGCTTTCGCCCCCCCAACCACGCAGAGCGGAATCGCTCCGGAAGGAACAATCGTGACCCTCATCTACGGCCATCGCGGCGCCAAGGGCGAAGCCCCGGAAAACACCCTGGTCAGCTTCCAGCGCTGCCTCGAACATGGCGTGCGCCGCTGCGAACTCGATCTGCACCTGTCTCGCGACGGCGAGCTGATGGTCATCCATGATCCGACCCTGAAGCGCACCACCGGGCGCCGCGGCAAGGTCAGCGAACAGGATGCCGCCGAACTGGCGAGCATCGACGCCCGCCTGGGCGGCCCGGGCTGGGTACAGCCCTGCCCCATTCCGCGTCTCGCCGAACTCTTCGAGAAGTGCAACTTCGAGCACTGGCAACTGGAAGTGAAGAGCGCCTCGCGGGTCCGCGCGGCACGCACCGTGACGGCCATCCAAGATCTGGTGGAGCGCTACGAACTGCTCGATCGGGTCACCGTGACCTCGAGCTCGCGGGAAGTCCTGCGCGCCCTGCGGCGACTGACGCCTCGTCTGTCGCGCGGCCTGGTCGCCGAATACGCCTGGCTCGATCCGGTGAAGGTCGCCAGCAACCACGGCTGCGAGCTGCTCGCCCTGAACTGGACGCTGTGCACCCCGGAACGCTTGAAAAAGGCCCGGCAGACGGGGTTGCAGGTATCGGTATGGACGGTGAACGAACCGGCGCTGATGCGCCGGCTCGCCGATTTCGGGGTGGACAGCCTGATCACAGACTTTCCCGGTTTGGCCATTGCCACCCTTGGGAAAGGTTGAGGTCGCCTCCTCCGACCGGCTCAGGCCACCGGTCGGAGCCTCTCAAAAAAGCCGGTTGAGGCCGTCGTACGCCGCCACCCGATAGGCTTCGGCCATGGTCGGGTAGTTGAAGGTGGTGTTGATGAAGTACTTGAGGGTATTCGCCTCGCCCTTCTGGTTCATGATCGCCTGGCCGATGTGGACGATCTCCGAGGCCTGATAGCCGAAGCAGTGCACGCCGAGGATTTCCAGGGTCTCGCGGTGGAAGAGAATCTTCAGCATGCCGGCCTTCTCGACGGCGATCTGCGCCCGGGCCATGCCCTTGAAGAAGGCCTTGCCGACCTCGTAGGGCACCTTCGCCTGGGTCAGCTCGCGCTCGGTCTTGCCGACCGAACTGATCTCCGGGATGGTGTAGATACCGGTCGGCACGTCGTCGACGAAGCGCCAGCTGTCGTTCTCGGTGATGCTGCCCGCGGCCGAGCGGCCCTGATCATAGGCGGCACTGGCCAGACTCGGCCAGCCGATCACGTCGCCAGCCGCATAGATGTTACCGACGTCGGTGCGGTAATGCTCGTCGACCTGGATCTGCCCGCGGCTGTTGGCCTTGAGGCCGATGTTCTCCAGACCCAGCTTGTCGGTGTTGCCGGTACGGCCGTTGCTCCACAGGAAGGCATCGGCCTTGATCTTCTTGCCGGACTTGAGATGCAGAATCACCCCGTTGTCCAGACCTTCGACGCGCTCGTACTCCTCGTTGTGGCGGATCAGCACGTTGTTGTTGCGCAGGTGGTAGCTGAGCGAGTCGGAGATTTCGTCATCCAGGAAGCTGAGCAGTTGGTCGCGGTTGTCGATGAGGTCGACCAGCACGCCGAGGCCGCTGAAGATGGAGGCGTACTCGCAGCCGATGACCCCCGCCCCGTAGATGATCAGCCGGCGCGGCGTGTGCCCGAGGCTGAGGATGGTGTCGCTGTCGTAGATGCGCGGATGGCTGAAATCGACATCGGCCGGACGGTAGGGGCGCGAGCCGGTGGCGATGACGAACTGCTTGGCCACCAGCTTCTCGACCATGCCGTTGAGATGGACGACCTCGATGGTGTGCTCGTCGCAGAAGCTCGCGGTCCCGAAGAAGGTATCGATGCGGTTGCGTGCATAGTAGCCGGTCCGCGAGGAAACCTGCTTGGCGATGACCTGCTCGGCGCTCTTCAGGACATCGGCGAAGGAGAACCAGCGCGGCTCGCCGATCTGGCGGAACAGCGGGTTGTTGTTGTACTGCATGATCTGCCGCACCGAGTGGCGCAGCGCCTTGGAGGGAATGGTTCCGAGGTGGGTGCAGTTGCCGCCGACCTGGGGACGGTCATCCACCACCGCCACCTTGCGCCCGGCCTTCACGGCATTCATCGCCGCCCCTTCGCCAGCGGGGCCGGTGCCGATTACCACCACATCGTAGTTATATACAGCCATACTTACTCCTGAAAACGCGGCGGGGCGCCCCCCGGCGCGGTTGACGAATTCGCTCAGAACCTGACTGAATACTTCAACACCAGTCCTGCCGCTATAGACCTTTTGGGTATCTCCGCCCCATCACGGAGCGGCTAATCCCTGTTGGCGTCGTAACCCAGACTGGGCCTGGCCGCCTTGTCACCCCCGGCATTCGCTTCCTCGCACTTGTCCTGATCGCCGCCGCAGATGGGGCACTCATCCTTTTCGATCCCTAGGTTGGCGATGCCACCACAGGAGCCGGCGATGGGCTTGCGCCCCATGATCACGCCGATGGACATGCCCAGCACCACCAGCAACATGACGAGAAAAACCAGTACCCAGGTCATTGCTTGTCTCCCGCACCGAACAGCCGATCGAAGGCCGCAGTGCTCTTGGTGATGAATCCCTGATCCTCGCGAATCACCAGAAAGGCGGCGATCCCCTGCCGCTCCGCGAAGACCAGGCCACGCTCGTCGCCGAGTACCATCAGTATGGTGGACAGGCCGTCCGCCCTGAGGGCCGAAGGATCGACGATCGTCACCGAAGCCAGCCGATGGGCGACCGGAGCACCGCTCTGAGGGTCTATCGTATGGGAATAGCGCCTACCGTCCTGCTCGAAGAAGTTGCGGTAGTCACCCGAGCTCGAGACTGCATAGCCGTCGAGGGCGACGATCTTCTGTGCGACCCGCTCGTTGTCGTGGGGCGCTTCGATGGCGATCCGCCAGGGCGTGCCGTCGGGCTTGAGTCCCTTGGCCTTGAGCTCGCCGGTGATTTCCACCAGGTAACTGTCCACGCCCAGCGCCTCGAGACGGGCGACGACCCGATCGACTGCGTGGCCGGCGGCGATGCTGTTGAAATCCACCTGCACCGGAGCGTCCTTGCACAGCCGCTCGCCGTCGATGCGCAGATGCTGGTGCCCCACGCGCTGGCGCGCCGCGGCGATCGCCTCGGCATCCGGCACCCGCTCGCCGTGACTGTGCGGACCGAAGCCCCAGAGATCGAGCAGGGGACCGACGGTCAGATCCAGCGCCCCGCCGCTCTCCACGGAAAGCCGCTCGCCAGCCGCCACCAGCTCGCGCACGGTGGCGGGCATCGGCGCACAGCTGCCGGCCGGCAGGGCATTGAAGCGTTCGATATCCGAGTCGGAACGGTAGGTGGACACCTGCCGATCGAGATCGGCCAGGATCGCCTCGGTCTCGCGCTGCAGGTCCTCCTTGGCAGGAGTCCCACGACGCTGCACGTATTTCACCGAATAGGTGCTGCCCATGGTCGGGCCGGCGAAACTTTCCACCTGGTCAGAAAACATGCAGCCCGCCATCGCGGCCGCCAGGGCGGCCGCGATGGCGGGCTTCAACAGTTCGGCAACCACACTAGCCGCCGAAGTCGTCAAGCAGGATGTTTTCCCGCTCGACGCCCAGGTCAAGCAGCATCTTGATCACTGCCGCGTTCATCATCGGCGGGCCGCACATGTAGAACTCGCAGTCCTCCGGCGCCGGATGGTCCTTCAGGTAGTTCTCGTAGAGCACGTTGTGGATGAAGCCGGTCAGGCCGGTCCAGTTGTCCTCGGGCTGCGGATCGGACAGCGCCAGGTGCCACTGGAAGTTCGGGTTCTCCGCCTGCAGCTGGTCGTACTCCTCGACGTAGAAGGCCTCGCGCATGGAGCGCGCGCCGTACCAGAAGCTCATCTTGCGCGTGGACTTCAGGCGCTTGAGCTGGTCGAAGATGTGCGAGCGCATCGGCGCCATGCCGGCACCACCGCCGATGAACACCATCTCGTTGTCGGTGTCCTTTGCGAAGAACTCGCCAAAGGGACCGTACACCGTGACCTTGTCGCCCGGCTTGAGGTTGAACACGAAGGAGGACATCTTGCCCGGCGGGATATCGTCGCGGTTCGGCGGCGGCGAGGCGATGCGGATGTTGAACTTGACGAGGCCCTTCTCTTCCGGGTAGTTCGCCATGGAGTAGGCGCGGATCGTCGTCTCGTCCACCTTGGACACGAAGCGCCACATGTTGAATTTGTCCCAGTCGCCGCGGTACTCCTCCTGGATGTCGAAGTCCCTGTAGTTGACCACGTGCGGCGGGCACTCCAGCTGGACGTAGCCGCCCGCGCGGAAGTCCACGCTCTCACCTTCCGGCAGACGCAGGGTCAGCTCCTTGATGAAGGTGGCGACGTTGGGGTTGGACTCCACCGTACATTCCCACTTCTTCACGCCGAAGACCTCTTCCGGCACTTCAATCTTCATGTCCTGCTTGACCGGAGTCTGGCAGGACAGGCGCCAGCCTTCCTTGGCCTGGCGGCGGGTGAAGTGCGACTCCTCGGTAGGCAGCATCTCGCCACCACCGGACTCGACGACGCACTTGCACTGTGCACAGGTACCGCCGCCACCGCAGGCGGAGGACAGGAAGATGTTGTTGGACGCCAGGGTCTGCAGCAGCTTGCCGCCGGCCGGCACGGTAATGGTGCGCTCGCCGTTGATCTCGATGCTCACGTCGCCGCTGGATACCAGCCTGGCGCGGGCGGCGAGAATGATCACCACCAGCGCCAGCACGATGGCGGTGAACATGCCGATGGCGAGGAATATTTCGTAACTCATCTGCTCATCCCGTCCTTACAGCTGTACGCCGGAGAAAGACATGAAGCCCAGGGACATCAGGCCAATGGTGATGAAGGTGATCCCCAGCCCCTGCAGCCCTTCGGGCACGTCGCTGTATTTCAGCTTCTCGCGGATACCGGCGAGCAAGGCGATGGCCAGCGCCCAGGAGAAACCCGAGCCGACGCCGTAGACCACGCTTTCCGGGAAGTTGTAGTCGCGCTCGACCATGAACAGCGAGCCGGCCATGATGGCGCAGTTCACCGTGATCAGCGGCAGGTACACGCCCAGCGCGTTGTAGAGCGAGGGTACGTACTTGTCCAGCAGCATCTCGAGGATCTGCACGATGGCAGCGATCACCCCGATGTAGCTCAGAAAGCCGAGGAAGCTGAGATCGATATCGGGCAGGCCGGCCCAGGCCAGCGCCCCCTCCTTGAGCAGATAGGTATAGAGCAGGTTGTTGGCCGGCACGGTGATGGCCTGCACCACCACGACCGCGATGCCGAGACCGATGGCGGTCTCCACCTTCTTGGAGATGGCGATGAAGGTGCACATGCCGAGGAAGAAGGCCAGTGCCATGTTCTCCACGAACACGGCCTTCACGAACAGGCTGATGTAGTGCTCCATTAGTAAGCCTCCTTGTTCGAGACCTGCGGGGCCAGGCGGTAGGCCGGCTTCTCGACCTGGTCTTTCTTCCAGCTACGCAGGCCCCAGATGATCAGGCCGATGAGGAAGAACGCCGAGGGCGGCAGCAGCAGCAGACCGTTGGGCAGATACCAGCCGCCGTCGTTGACCACCGGAATGATGGTGAAGCCGAACAGCTTGCCGGCGCCGAACAACTCGCGAAAAACGCCCAGCACGATCAGCATGACGCTGTAGCCCAGACCGTTGCCGATGCCGTCGTAGAACGACAGGACCGGCGGGTTCTGCATGGCAAAGGCTTCGGCACGACCCATCACGATGCAGTTGGTGATGATCAGACCGACGAACACCGACAGCTGCTTGGACAGCCCGTAGGCGAAGGCCTTGAGCAACTGGTCGACCACGATCACCAGCGAGGCGATGATCACCATCTGCACGATCATGCGGATCGAACTGGGAATCTGGCTGCGGATCATCGAGATGAACATGCTCGAACAGGCCGTCACCAGGGTCAGCCCGATGGACATCACCAGCGCGGTCTTCAGGTTCGAGGTGACTGCCAGCGCCGAACAGATACCGAGGATCTGCAGGCCGATAGGGTTGTTGTTGAAGACCGGATTTAACAGGACTTCCTTGATGGTCGGTTGCGCCATGCTCAGGCCCCCCCATTGCGAAGGTTAGCGATAAACGGACCGAAGCCCTTCTGGCCGAGCCAGAAGCGCAGCAGGTTCTCGACGCCGTTGCTGGTCAGGGTCGCACCGGCCAGGCCATCGACCTGATGGGTTGCTTTCGGACTTTGCGAATCGACGTTGCCCTTGACGATATCCACAGCCAGCTTGCCGTCCTCGTCGAACAGGGTCTTGCCCGGCCACAGGGCCTTCCATTTCGGGTTGTCCACTTCGCCGCCCAGACCGGGAGTCTCGGCGTGCTGGTAGAAGCCCATGCCGACCACGGTGTTCAGGTCGCCCTTGAGCGCCATGAAGCCGTACAGGGTCGACCACAGACCGTAGCCGCGCACCGGCAGGATCAGGGTGTCCAGCTGGCCATCCTTTTCCACCAGATAAACGGTGGTGAGACGCTCACGCCGCTTGATCGAGGCGATGTCCTGCTCGCCCGGCAGGGCGTCGGACAGTTTGGGGTCCTTGGCCGCCTTGAGCGGATCGAAGGTATTTACGTCCTGCGCATCACTGAAGGTGCCGGACTCCAGGTCCACCACCTTGGCGACGATGCGCTCCTTGTACAGCGCCTTGACCTGCTTGCCGGACAGGTCCGCATCGCCCAGCCCGGCGATGGCCAGGATGCTGCGCTGCTTGTCCAGTTCCTTGTTCTCGATCTGGGTCGACTTCAGCGCCACGGCGGCGCCGGCGACGAACACCGAACACACCAGGCAGACCACGATGGCCACCGCCAGCGTGCGGACGGTGGACTCTTTCTGATTAGACATTGCGTGCCAGCCTCCGCTTGATGTTGGCCTGAACGACGAAGTGGTCGATCAGCGGTGCGCACAGGTTGCCGAACAGGATCGCCAGCATCATGCCCTCGGGGAAGGCCGGGTTGACCACCCGGATCAGTACGACCATCAGCCCGATGAGGATGCCGAACGCCCACTTGCCGGTATTGGTCATGGACGCCGAAACCGGGTCGGTGGCCATGAACAGCATGCCGAAGGCGAAGCCGCCGACGACCAGATGCCAGTACCAGGGCATGGCGAACATGGGGTTGGTATCGGAGCCGATCAGGTTGAACAGGGTGCTCAGGACCACCATGCCCACCATTACGCCGGCGACGATGCGCCAGGCGGCGATCTTGGTCGCCAGCAGCACGGCGCCGCCAATGAAGATGGCCAGGGTGCTGGTTTCGCCGATGGAGCCCTGCACGGTGCCCAGGAAGGCATCCATCCAGCTGGCACCGGTGGCCACCACGCTCTCGATGCCGCCGGCAGCCGCCAGACTCAGCGCGGTGGCGCCGGCATAACCGTCAACCGCGGTCCACACAGCATCGCCGGACATCTGCGCCGGGTAGGCGAAGAACAGGAAGGCCCGGCCGACCAGCGCCGGGTTGAGGAAGTTCTTGCCGGTACCGCCGAACACTTCCTTGCCGATCACCACGCCGAAGCTGATGCCCATCGCCACCTGCCAGAGGGGAATGCTCGGGGGCAGGATGAGGGAGAACAGCACGGAGGTGACGAAGAAGCCCTCGTTGACCTCATGCTTGCGCACCGAGGCGAACAGCACTTCCCAGAAACCGCCGACGATGAAGGTCACCGCGTAGATCGGCAGGAAGTAGGCCGCCCCCTGAACGAAGCAGTCCCACAGGCTGTTCGGGTCGAACCCGGCCAGGGCGCCGGTCAGGGCGAAGCGCCAGCCGTCCTGGGCCGCCAGCAGCTCGGGGCTCTTGGCGAAGATCAGGTTGGCCTGGTAGCCGGTATTCCACATGCCGAAGAACATTGCCGGAAAGGTGCAGAGCCAGACCAGAATCATCATCCGCTTGAGGTCGATGCCGTCGCGCACATGGGCGGTGGTCTTGGTCACGCTGGCCGGACGGTAGAGGAAGGTGTCGACGGCCTCGTAGAGGGCGTACCACTTCTCGAGCTTGCCGCCCTTCTCGAAGTTGTGCTCGATCTTATCGAGAAACGCTCGGACTCCCATCAATCAACCCTCCTTCTCGATACGGGTGAGGTTGTCCCGGAGAATCGGGCCGTACTCGTACTTGCCGGCACAGACATAGCTGCACAGGGCCAGATCCTCTTCGTCCAGCTCCAGCACGCCGAGCTTCTGCGCCATCTCGGTATCACCGACGATCAGGCTGCGCAGCAGCTGCGTCGGCAGGATGTCCAGCGGCATCACCTCTTCGTAGTTGCCGACCGGCACCATGGCGCGCGGGCTGCCGTTGGTGGTGGTGGAGAGAGCGAAGCGCTTGTCTTCCGCCAGCTTGGAGACGAAGACGTTGAGCAGCGAATGCTTTTCCGTGCCGGCACGCAGGTAGTGCAGCATTTCCCGCTCGTCGCCTTCCTTCAGGCAGGACACCTGCAGGTGGTAGCGACCGAGGTAGGCGAAGGCGCCATGAGCGCTGCGGCCGCCGAACAGCGAGCCGGATACCACGCGGTTGTAGCCAGGCTGCAGCTCGCCGGCGGTTAGCTCGTCGAGACTGGCGCCCAGGCGGGTACGCAGCAGGCGCGGACGCTCGACCACCGGGCCGCCCAGGGCGACGACGCGCTCGACCGACAGCCGGCCGCTGGTGAACAGCTTGCCGACAGCGATCACGTCCTGGTAGTTGATGCTCCAGACGCTCTTGCTGGCGCTGACCGGATCGAGGAAATGGATGTGGGTGCCGGCCAGACCGGCCGGATGCGGGCCGGCGAAGGACTCGGTCTGCACCTTGGCCAGCTGCTCGCCGGGCAGGGCGACACGCTCGGCCTTGCACAGGTAGAGCTTGGCCAGATTGCCGAGCACCTTGAGGCCGTTCTCGAAGTTCGCTGCCTGCTCGGCGATGATCACAGCAGGATCCGCCGCCAGCGGATGGGTATCGACCGCGTTGACAAAGATCGAGCTGGGCGTCGCATCGACGGCCGGAACGCGACTGAACGGACGGGTACGCAGCGCGGTCCAAAGGCCGGAGCGCAGCAGGTTCTCGCGCACCTGCTCGCTGCTCAGGCTTTCCAGTTGCTCCGGCGCGTACTGGACGAAGGTTTCCTCTTCGTCGCCGTCCAGGTCGATGACCACCGACTGCAGGACGCGCTGCGCGCCACGATGGATGGCACTGACGACACCCGCCCCCGGCGCAGTGTACTGGACACCCGGGGTCTTCTTGTCGCCGAACAGGACCTGACCGAGCTTGACCCGGTCGCCGACCTGCACATTCATGGTTGGCTTCATGCCGTGGTAGTCGAAACCTACCACGGCCACGCTGCGAACCGATCTCGCAGCCTCTATGCGCTGCGTCGGCTCACCCGTTATGGGCAAGTCGAGCCCTCTTTTGATTCTGATCATAGGTTCTAGGCCTAACCCACTGATTTCAAAAAACATTGCAAGACTCAAAAAAGCACAGAGAAGGGACAGTAAACGGCAAGCCGCGACTGTTCCTGCACTTTGCAATCTCCGAATCCAGGAAAAAAATCCGCCCGATTATAAAGATGCCCATGCGGTAATGGCCACCCAAGGGCTTGTTTTTTATGGTTTCTTGAAAGGAAATTTTTCTGCTTCAGCCCTCGAGGAGGCAGCAGAACGGCATGGCAAGCAGATAAGCAAAGCGGGAGCCATGGGCTCCCGCTTTTGCAGCTGACGCAGCGATCAGCGCGGGAAGGCCAGCGGATTGACTCCGGCCATATCCTCCAGAACGCGCACCACCTGGCAGCTGTAGCCGAACTCGTTGTCGTACCAGACATAGAGCACGACACGGTTGTCGGTGCAGATGGTGGCTTCGGCATCCACCACGCCTGCATGGCGGGAACCGACGAAGTCGGTGGACACCACCTCGGACGAGTTGACGAAGTCGATCTGCTTGTGCAGGTCGGAGAACATCGCCACCTGGCGCAGATATTCGTTGATCTCGTCGCGGCTGGTGGACTTCTCCAGATTCAGATTGAGGATCGCCATGGAGACGTTCGGCGTCGGTACGCGGATCGCGTTGCCGGTCAGCTTGTCCTTCAACTCCGGCAGGGCCTTGGCCGCCGCGGTGGCCGCACCGGTCTCGGTGATCACCATGTTCAGCGGGGCGCTGCGACCGCGACGACTGCCCTTGTGGAAGTTATCGATCAGGTTCTGGTCGTTGGTGTAGGAGTGCACGGTTTCCACATGACCGTTGGCGATGCCGAACCGGTCGTTCACCGCCTTCAGCACCGGCACGATGGCGTTGGTGGTGCAGGAGGCCGCGGAGATGATCTTGTCCTCATCGGTGATGTCGCGGTGGTTGATGCCATGCACGATGTTCTTCAGCGCCCCCTTGCCCGGAGCGGTCAGCACCACGCGGGCGGCACCCGGGCACTTCAGGTGCTGGCCGAGGCCCTCGGCATCGCGCCACTTGCCGGTGTTGTCCACCACGATGGCATCCTTGATGCCGTACTGGGTGTAGTCGACGCTGGTCGGATCGTTGGAGTAGATCACCTGGATCAGATTGCCGTTGGCGAGAATGGTGTTGTTTTCCTCGTCCACGGTGATGGTGCCATCGAACGGGCCATGCACCGAGTCGCGACGCAGCAGGCTGGCACGCTTGGCCAGATCGTTGTCGGCCCCCTTGCGCACGACGATGGCACGCAGGCGCAGGCCGTCGCCGCCGCCGGTCTTCTGGATCAGGATGCGCGCCAGCAGGCGACCGATGCGGCCGAAGCCGTACAGCACCACGTCGGTGCCCTTGTGCTGCACGGTGTTCTGCTTGCCGGCAACTTCGGCCAGTTCGTCGCGGACGAACTGCTCGACGGAACGACCGGCGCCGGCCTCCTTGTACTTGCCGACCATCTTGCCCAGGTCGACCGAGGCGGCACCGAGCTTCAGCTCGCTCATGGCCTTGAGGATCGGGAAGGTATCGTGCACCGAGAGCTCGGCTTCATCGCTCTGGCGATGGCGGGCGAAACGATGGGCCTTGAGGATCGCGATGACGGAGCGGTTGATCAGGCTGCGGCCGAAGATCGAGGTCACCACATTATTATTGCGGTAGAGCTGGCCAATCAGCGGGATCATCGCTTCAGCGAGCGCTTCACGGTCAATCCATTCACCAAGACACTGGTCGGGCTTCTGATTCACGGGCGACACCTTCTTACATGTAGGGGCTGATAAAAATGACTACATTATGACCACGCCAGTATAGGCCGGCAATCTGCAGTGGACGAAACACTGACAGCAAAGCATGCGGATAGTTACAATCGACCGGATATCAATTACCCACCGGAGCCAGGCCTCCCCGTGTCTGTACTGCGTCTTCCGAGCCTGCCGGCCGCCGCCGGCAAACAACATTGGGGCAACCTGCCAGGCACGGCGCTCTCCCTGGCGATCGCCGAGGCCGCCAGCGCCGCCAAGCGCTTCACCCTGCTCCTCACCGCCGACAGCCTGAGCGCCGAACGTCTGGAACAGGAGCTGCGCTTCTTCGCCCCGACACTTCCGGTGCTGCAGTTTCCGGATTGGGAAACCCTGCCCTACGACCTCTTCTCGCCCCACCAGGACATCGTCTCGCAGCGCATCGCCAGTCTCTACCGGCTGCCCGAACTGAGCCATGGCGTGCTGGTGGTGCCGATCACCACCGCCCTGTACCGCCTGGCGCCGAAGCCCTTCCTGCTGGGCAGCAGCCTGGTGCTGGACGTCGGCCAGCGGCTCGACGTGGAGCAGATGCGCCAGCGCCTGGAGGCAGCCGGTTACCGCTGCGTGGAAACCGTCTACGAACACGGCGAATTCGCCGTGCGCGGCGCACTGATCGACCTCTTTCCCATGGGCAGCGAGCAGCCCTACCGCATCGACCTGTTCGACGACGAAATCGAGACCTTGCGCACCTTCGACCCGGAAACCCAGCGCTCGATCGACAAGGTCGACTCGATCCGCCTGTTGCCGGCTCGCGAATTCCCGCTGCGGAAGGAGGCGGTCGCCACCTTCCGCGCCCGCTTCCGCGAGCGCTTCGACGTCGACTTCCGCCGCTGCCCGATCTATCAGGACCTCGCCAGCGGCATCACCCCGGCCGGCATCGAGTACTACCTGCCGCTGTTCTTCGAGGAAACCGCCACCCTCCTCGACTACCTGCCGCCCGCCACCCAGGTATTCTCCCTGCCCGGCATCGAACAGGCCGCCGAGAGCTTCTGGAGCGACGTGCGCAACCGCTACGAGGAGCGCCGCCTCGACCCCGAGCGTCCGCTGCTGCCGCCCGCCGAGCTGTTCCTGCCGGTGGAGGACTGCTTCGCCCGCCTGAAGGACTGGCCGCGGGTGGTCGTCTCGACCGAAGAGCTCGAGCCTGGCGTCGGCCGCGAGCGCCTGCCCGCGCGCCATCTGCCGTCGCTGGCCCTCGACGCCAAGGCCAGCCAGCCGCTGGCGGCCCTGGCCGATTTCCTCGCCGAGTTCCCCGGCCGCGTGCTGTTCGCCGCCGAATCGGCCGGACGCCGCGAGATCCTGCTGGAGCTGCTCGCGCGCCTGAACCTGCGCCCGCAGAGCGTCGACGGCTGGCCGGGCTTTCTCGCTGCCACGGAGCGCCTGGCCATCGCCATCGCCCCGCTGGACGAAGGCCTGCTGCTCGAGGCGCCGTCCCTGGCGCTGGTTCCCGAAAGCCAGCTGTTCGGCCAGCGGGTGATGCAGCGCCGCCGGCGGGAAAAGGCCCGCGACGGCGGCGACAACGTCATCAAGCACCTCACCGAGCTGCGCGAGGGCGCGCCGGTGGTGCACATCGACCATGGCGTCGGTCGCTACCGCGGTCTGTTCACCCTGGAGGTCGAAGGCCAGGCCGCCGAGTTCCTCATGCTGGAGTACGCCGAGGAAGCCAAGCTCTACGTGCCGGTGGCCAACCTGCACCTGATCGCCCGCTACACCGGCAGCGACGACGCCCTGGCGCCGCTGCACCGGCTGGGCTCGGAGCAATGGCAGAAGGCCAAGCGCAAGGCCGCCGAGCAGGTTCGCGACGTCGCCGCCGAACTGCTCGACATCTATGCCCGGCGCGCCGCCCGCACAGGCTTCGCCTTCAGGGATCCGGCCGCCGACTACGCGACCTTCAGCGCCAGCTTTCCCTTCGAGGAAACCCCGGACCAGCAGGCCGCCATCGACGCGGTGCACGCCGACATGCTGGCGCCCAGGCCGATGGACCGCCTGGTCTGCGGCGACGTCGGCTTCGGCAAGACCGAGGTGGCCATGCGTGCCGCCTTCATCGCCGTGCACAGCAGCCGCCAGGTGGCCGTACTGGTGCCCACCACCCTGCTCGCCCAGCAGCACTACAACAGCTTCCGCGACCGCTTCGCCGACTGGCCGGTGAGGGTCGAGGTGATGAGCCGCTTCAAGTCGGCCAAGGACGTCGAGGGCGCCATCGCCGCCCTGGCCGAGGGCAAGATCGACATCGTCATCGGCACCCACAAGCTCCTCCAGGACGACGTCAAGTTCAATAACCTGGGCTTGGTGATCATTGACGAGGAACACCGCTTCGGCGTGCGCCAGAAGGAACAGTTCAAGGCCCTGCGCAGCGAGGTGGACATCCTCACCCTGACCGCCACGCCGATCCCGCGCACCCTGAACATGGCCGTCGCCGGCATGCGCGACCTGTCGATCATCGCCACTCCGCCGGCGCGCCGGCTGTCGGTGCGCACCTTCGTCATGGAGCAGCAGAACACCCTGATCCGCGAGGCGCTGCTGCGCGAATTGTTGCGCGGCGGCCAGGTCTACTACCTGCACAACGAGGTGAAGACCATCGACAAATGCGCCCGCGAGCTGGCCGAGCTGGTGCCGGAGGCACGCATCGCCATCGGCCACGGACAGATGCGCGAGCGCGAGCTGGAACAGGTGATGAGCGACTTCTACCACAAGCGCTTCAACGTGCTGGTGGCCTCGACCATCATCGAGACCGGCATCGACGTGCCCAGCGCCAACACCATCGTCATCGAGCGCGCCGACAAGTTCGGCCTGGCCCAGCTGCACCAGTTGCGCGGACGGGTCGGACGCAGCCACCACCAGGCCTACGCCTACCTGCTCACCCCGCCGCGCAAGCAGATGACCGAGGACGCGCAGAAGCGCCTGGAAGCCATCGCCGGCGCCCAGGACCTCGGCGCCGGCTTCGTCCTGGCCACCCACGACCTGGAGATCCGCGGCGCCGGCGAGCTGCTTGGCGAGGGCCAGAGCGGGCAGATCCAGGCGGTCGGCTTCAGCCTCTACATGGAAATGCTCGAGCGTGCGGTCAAGGCCATCCGCAAGGGCGAGCAGCCGAACCTCGAGCAGCCGCTGGGCGGCGGCCCGGACATCAACCTGCGGGTGCCGGCGCTGATTCCCGAGGACTACCTGCCGGACGTGCACGCCCGCCTGATCCTCTACAAGCGCATCGCCTCGGCGGCCGACGAGGACGAGCTCAAGGAGTTGCAGGTGGAGATGATCGACCGCTTCGGCCTGCTGCCCGAGCCGGCCAAGCACCTGGTGCGCCTGACCCGGCTGAAGCTGCAGGCGGACAAGCTCGGCATCGCCAAGATCGACGCCGGGCCCCAGGGCGGGCGCATCGAGTTCGCCTCCCATACCTGCGTCGACCCGCTGGTGCTGATCAAGCTGATCCAGAGCCAGCCGAACCGCTACAAGTTCGAAGGCGCCACCCTGCTCAAGTTCCAGATCCCCATGGAGCGCCCGGAAGAACGCTTCAACACCCTCGAGGCGCTGCTCGAGCGCCTGACTCCGCCATCCGCTTAAGGACAGACCCATGCGTGCGCTACGCCTGCTTCCCCTGCTGTTCGCCCTGCTCGCCCCGGCCGCGCTCGCCGAGGGGCTGTACCAGATCGAACTGATCCTGTTCCGCCAACCCGGCGATCCGCTGCCGGCCGGCCAGCCGCCGGCGGAAAACTGGGCCGCCGGGGCGCAGTCCCTCAACGACACGAACCGCCGGACCCCGGCGCTGGAGGAGCAGGCGGCCAAGCTGGCCAAGGCCGAGGGCTACAAGGTGCTGCTGCACCAGGCCTGGCAGCAGCAACTGGGCGGCGCACCGAGCCGGATGGCGCTGAGCAGCGGCAAGGGAAGCCACGGCCACTACCCCATCCAGGGCACGCTGAGCCTGACCCAGGGCCGCTACCTGGACGTCGCGGCGGAGTTCTGGATCAACCGTTTCGACAACACCGGCTTCCTCGCCGGCAGCGAGCGCCTGAAACAGAAGAGCCGCCTGTCCGCCGGCCAGCTCACCTTCCTCGACCACGGCAACCTGGGTCTGCTGATCCTGGTCACGCCGCTCTGACCCATGCCATAAACGAAAAGGACCGCCCGCAGCGGTCCTTTTCGTTTCCAGGCTCTGCGGGTCAGGCTGCCAGCACCCGCCCGAGCACCGCCTTGGCCTTGCCCATGCCCTCGCCGAGGGCGCGCTCGATGTCGGCCATGGTGATCAGCGCGCTGCTCTTGCCCGCCGCCGGATTCACCACCAGCGCCAGACAGGCGTAGGGCAGCCCCAGCTCGCGGGCCAGCACCGCCTCGGGCATGCCGGTCATGCCGACGATGTCGCAACCGTCTCGCTCCAGACGAACGATTTCCGCGGCGGTCTCCAGGCGCGGCCCCTGGGTGCATGCGTAGACCCCATGCCCGCTGAAGGCACAGCCCTCGGCCAGCAGCGCCGCGATCAGCCGCTGGCGCAGGCCCTCGTCGTAGGGATGGCTGAAGTCCACGTGGGTGACCGCCTCCAGCTCGCCCTCGAAGTAGGTGTGGGCGCGGCCGTAGGTGTAGTCGACCAGTTGGTGCGGCACGCAGAAGTGCCCGGTGCCCATGGCCGCATGGATGCCGCCGACCGCATTGACCGCCAGGATCGCCTCGGCCCCGGCCTGGCGCAGCGCCCAGAGATTGGCCCGGTAGTTGACCTGGTGCGGCGGGATGCGATGCGGATGGCCGTGGCGCGCCAGGAACAGCACTTCGCGGCCGGCGTACTCGCCGCGCAGGATGTCCGCCGAGGGGGCGCCATAGGGCGTCTCCAGCTGGAGAGACTGGCGGATGCTCAGCCCCTCCAGCTGGGTCAGACCGGTGCCGCCGATGATCGCATGGACCGTCATTTCATCTCCTCAATCGATCAGCCGGGCCTGGCGCAGACGCTCGAGCGCGCGCAGCCAGCGTGGGTTCTGCTTGTAGTCGATCCCCGGGAAGGCCCGCCGGCGCATGCGTGCCAGGCGCGCTGCCGGCTGCACGCCGAGGCGCTGCAGGGCGGACAGGGCCAGCTCGGCCGCCGCCCGGTCGTTGCACACCAGCCCCATGTCGCAGCCTGCGGCGAGTGCCGCCTCGATCCGCGCCGCCGCGTCGCCAGCCACATGGGCGCCGGCCATCGACAGGTCGTCGCTGAATACCACCCCGTCGAAGCCCAGCTCGCCGCGCAGGATGTCCTGCAGCCAGCGGCGGGAGAAGCCGGCCGGTTGCACATCCACCTGCGGAAAGATGACGTGTGCCGGCATCACGGCATCCAGCTGCCCGCGGAGCTGCTGGAAGGGCAGCAGGTCCCGGGGGCGGATCGCCTCGAGACTGCGCTCGTCGGTGGGGATGGCCACATGGGAGTCGGCCTCCGCCCAGCCATGTCCCGGAAAATGCTTGCCGGTGGCGGCCATGCCAGCGGCATGCATGCCGCGGATGAAGGCCCCGGCCAGGCGGATGACCGCCTGCGGATCGCTGGCGAAGCCGCGCGAGCCGATCACCGCGCTGCGCCCGTGGTCGAGGTCCAGCACCGGCGCGAAACTGAAGTCCAGCCCCGCCGCCAGCACCTCGGTCGCCATCAGCCAGCCGCACGCCTCGGCCAGCCGCTCGGCCTCGTCGTGGCCGGCCAGCGCGCCCATCGCCGGCAGGCGAACGAAGCCCTGGCGCAGGCGCTGCACGCGGCCGCCCTCCTGATCCACGGCGAGCAGCAGGTCGGGACGCACGGCGCGAATCGCCGCACAGAGCTCGCGGACCTGGGCGGGGTGCTCGATATTGCGGGCGAACAGGATCAGGCCGCCCACTTCGGGCTGGCGCAACAGGCGGCGATCCTCGGCGGTCAGCCAGGTGCCGGCGATGTCCAGCATCAAAGAGCCTTGCATGGAAAATCCTTAAGTGAGATCGGCCGCCGCCCACACGGGGCACGGCGCTTCTTCGATCCGCACGCGGCAGTGCAGGGACACGCGCGGGTAGAGCTCCAGCAGGTCGGCGTTGCGCAGGCGCACGCAGCCGTGGGAGCGCGGCACCCCCATGGGCTCGCTGTCCGGCGTGCCATGGAGATAGATGTAGCGGCGGAAAGTGTCGACCGCCCCGAGCCGGTTGCGCCCGACCTCGCAGCCGCTCAGCCAGAGGATCCGGGTGAGGATCCAGTCGCGGCCGGGAAAGGCCTCGTGCAGCTCGGGTGTCCAGACCTCGCCGGTCCAGCGCCGCCCGCGCAGCACCGCGCCCGCCGGCAGCCCCTCGCCGATCCTCGCCCGTACCTGATGCAGCCCGCGCGGCGTGCAGCCGGAACCGGACTGCTCGCCGGGACCGTTCAGGGCAGTGGAAACCGCCAGGCGCAGGACCAGCTGGCCGTCGGCAAAGCCGTACAGCGCCTGATCGGCCAGGGAGATATGGAGAAGATCGAGAGCTTGCATGGGCGGCTAGCTTAGCCGATCGGAACGGTGCCGCCCACCGCCCCGCTACTCGTCCGCATCGCTCGGAGCGGGGCGGGCCACACTCCTGGCAGGCAGCGCCGCCTTGCCACGCGGCCTGGGCTGGGCGCTGGCCAGCTGCGGATCATGCAGGACGCTCTGCGCGCGCATGCCGGCGGCGAGAAAGGGCACCAGCAGACGCAATGCCTGCTCGCTGGAGGTCTGTACCCCGAAGCGCTCCTCGGCGAAGGCCCGCAGCGTATCCATCCCAGACAGGCTGAAGGTCGCCGCGCCGAGCATGAAGTGGGTGCGCCAGAACAGCTCCAGCGGCGGAATCCGCGGCACCGCCACCTGCAGCAGCAGCAGGTAGCGCCGGAAGAGCTTGCCGTAGGTGTCCTCGAGGTAGCGCCGCAGGTGTCCCTGCCCCTGGCTCAGGGCCAGGCCGAGCAGACGCATGAAGATGGCCAGGTCGCTGCCGCTGCGCGGGCGCGCCGACTGCACCTGCGTGATGGTGATCTCCAGCAGCTCCTCGAGGCTCAGGCCGGGCTCCGGAGCGGCCTGACGGCGGTCCAGCTCGCGCTCCAGACAGGCACAGAAAGGGCCGAGGACCCGGGAAAACACCGCCTCGATGAGCGCATTCTTCGAGCCGAAGTGATAGTTCACCGCCGCCAGATTGACATCGGCCTTGCTGGTGATCAGCCGCAGCGAGGTTTCCGCGAACCCCCGTTCCGCAAACAGCTGCTCCGCAGCATCCAGGATGCGCTCGACAGTTTCCGAGTGGGGCATGCTTCCTCCGGCGGTTGACAACCCTGTCATTTTTAGCCGCCATTGTATTTCAATTCGAACGCCGGACTGAGCAGGGATTGCCGTCGTTGCCGTATCGAGAGGTTGCCAGTGAAACAACACTGTATATAATCCCAGGACCTGGATAAAAAGACAGAGCAGCCTCCATGTCCAAACTGACGCCTCGCCAAGTCGAAATCCTCGCCTTCATCAAGCGTTGTCTGGAGGAGAACGGCTATCCACCGACCCGGGCAGAGATCGCCCGCGAGCTCGGCTTCAAGTCGCCCAATGCGGCGGAAGAGCATCTCAAGGCGATGGCGCGCAAGGGGGCGATCGAAATGACCCCGGGCGCCTCCCGCGGCATCCGCATCCCTGGCGGTGAAGCCGACAGCGAACCGGGCAGCCTGCCCGTCGTCGGCCGGGTCGCGGCCGGCGCACCGATCCTCGCCCAACAGCACATCGAGGAAACCTGCCGGATCAATCCCGACTTCTTCCATCCCCGCGCCGACTACCTGCTGCGGGTGCGTGGCATGAGCATGAAGGATGTCGGCATCTACGATGGCGACCTGCTGGCCGTGCATACCTGTCGCGAGGCGCGCAACGGCCAGATCGTGGTGGCGCGCCTCAACGACGAGGTCACGGTCAAGCGCTTCAAGCGCGAAGGAGACAAGGTCTGGCTGATCGCCGAAAACCCTGAATTCGCCCCGCTCGAGATCGATCTGAACGAGCAGGACCTGATCATCGAAGGATTGAGTGTCGGCGTGATACGCCGCTAGGAGGAACCATGCAGCTCCCGCTCCCGCAGCCGCTGAAACCCTCGCAGCTGATGCTGTTCGAGGCGGCCCCGGCCCGGCCACCGTTCCGCTGCACGAAGGACATGCCTGGATCGCCCCCGGCCCGGGAAGCGGAGCCCTTCAGCGAAGTCAGCCTGCGTGGTGGCGCCGACCAGTGCCTGTTCCTGCTCGCACCCATGCTGCGCGAGCTGAGTCAGGGGAATGACGGACGCTGGCTGACCCTGGTGGCGCCCCCCGCCAACCTGAGCCACGGCTGGCTGCGCGAGGCCGGCCTGAACCGCGAGCGGATTCTCCTGCTGCAACCCGCGCGGGAACAGGAGGCCAGCGAGCTGGTCTGCGAAGCCTTGCGCCTGGGACGCAGCCACACGGTGGTCAGCTGGCTGAGCCCGGTGAACCGGTCGACCCGGCAGCGCCTGCTCCAGGCTGCCCGGACCGGCCAGGCACAGAGCCTGAACATCCGCCTGGGCTGAAGCAACAAGCCCGGGACCCGGCCAGGTGGTCGCCCATTTCCCCGGATGAAGCCGGATTCAGTGCAGAACCCGCGGCAGCTCATCGCTCTCGAAGTCGCCCTCGGCCAGGCGTCCGGCCATCTGCACCCCCACATTCAGCATGGCCTTGGCCACCTCGATGTGATGGCCCTGCAGAAAGCTCTTCGCGCTTTCGGAAAAGTCGAGGATGACCAGCTCCTCTTCGTCATCGGCGCGACGCAAGGCGATGCGCCCGTCGGGCAGTTCGACAATTTCGAGAAAGGACGTAGGCATGGGGTTCTGCTCTTGGGGAAGGCCGGACATTGTAATGTAACAGTCGGCCCCGGGCACCCCTGGATGGGCCGCCTCGCCCCTCCCCTGCCGGGTCAGCACTCGGTCAGGGAGTCGCGAAAGCGCAGCGCCAGTTCCTTGAGCGACTGCCGCCACTGCTCCAGCTGCGCGGCGCTCAAGGCCAGCGCCTCTTCCTCCTCGTCCAGGCTGACCGCCTCGATCAGCGGCAGCCGAGGATCGACCTTGGCCTTCTTCGCTGCCTGCGGCGGCTGGAACAGCCGGGCGTATTCGGCCAGCAGCTGCGCCAGCCAGGTTTCCGGCTGGCCGGCCAGCTCCACCAGCTCCGCCAATTCCGGACTGGGCGCCGCGCTCAACAGCTCGGCATTCAGGAAACGCCCGACCTGCGGCGCTCCGGCCTCGGGCAGGCGATAGAAACCGGCGATCTCATGGCACAGCCCCAGCAGGGCGCCATGCAGGTGGAAGAGCGCCGCCTCGCGCTCCGCCATGGCCTGCGCCTGGGCATTCAGCGCCCGGCCTTCCTCCGCCTGGCGCAGGGAGGCCAGCGCCAGGCCGGCGAAATAGAGTTTCTGGTTGGTACGGGTATACAGCTCATGGGCCATGACGGCGCCCTCCGGTTCGAGACAGCCACTATACCGGGCCGGGGTGCAAGTATGGACCCGCCGCACGGACGGCACCCTTCGTCTCCGATGGCGGGTGCCCTGCAGGCGGGAAAACGCGGCGAATGGCGTGGGTCAGCGCTTGTCCTCGACCACCCAGCGGCCGTCCTGGTAGAAGGCGCGCCAGCCGCTGGGCTTGCCCTCGACCTCGCTCTGCACGTACTGCTCCTTGCTCTTGCGGCTGTAGCGGATCACCGCCGGGCGGCCTTCCGGGTCCTCGGCCGGAGCATCCAGCAGGAAGTGGTACTTCGGGTCGATCTCGTCCCGGTGCGGGAGCAGCTCCAGGACCAGCGGCGCGCGGGTCTCGCGGTTCTTCGGGAACTGGCTGGCGGCGAGGAACAGGCCGGAGGCGCCGTCGCGCAGCACATAGACGTCGTCGACCTTCTCGCAGCGCAGCTCCGGCATCTTCACCGCATCCATCTTCGGCGGCGCCGGCTCGCCGCTCTTCAGCAGCTTGCGGGTGTTCTTGCAGGCGGCGTTGGTACAGCCGAAGAACTTGCCGAAGCGACCGGTCTTGAGCTGCATCTGGCTGCCACACTTGTCGCATTCCAGGCTCGGGCCCTCGTAGCCCTTGATCCGGTACTGGCCTTCCTCGATCTCGTACCCGGAGCAGTCCGGATTGTTGCCGCAGATGTGCAGCTTGTGCTGCTCGTCGAGCAGATAGGCGTCCATCGCCGTGCCGCACTTCGGACAGCGGCGCTTGTTGCGCAGCAGCAGCGACTCGGACTCGCCCTCGTCGTCCGCGGCGATCTCGTCGCCCGGGATCAGGTTGATGGTCGACTTGCAGCGCTCCTTGGGCGGCAGGCTGTAGCCCGAGCAACCAAGGAACACGCCGGTCGAGGCAGTGCGGATCATCATCGGCCGGCCGCATTCACGGCAGGGAATGTCGGTCAGGGTAGGCTGGTTGGCGCGCATGCCCGCCTCGCTGGACTCGGCGATGTCCAGCTTCTTCCTGAAGTCGCCGTAGAACTCGTCGAGCAGGTGCTTCCAGTCGCGCTCGCCCTGAGCCACGTCGTCCAGATGCTCCTCCATGCTGGCGGTGAAGCCGTAGTCCATCAGGTTGGCGAAGCTCTCGGCGAGGCGCTCGGTGACGATGTCACCCATCTTCTCCGAATGGAAGCGGCGGTTCTGCAGGGCCACGTAGCCGCGCTCCTGAATGGTGGAGATGATCGCCGCATAGGTGGAGGGTCGGCCGATCCCGCGCTTTTCCATCTCCTTGACCAGGCTGGCCTCGCTGTAGCGCGCTGGCGGCTTGGTGAAGTGCTGGCTGGGGTCGAGCTTGAGCAGGTCGAGGCCCTCGCCCTCGGCCATGTCCGGCAGTACGTCGTCTTCACCGGGCTTGGCCAGCTGCGGCAGCACGCGGGTGTAGCCGTCGAACTTGAGGATGCGGCCCTTGGCGCGCAGCTCGAAGGCGCCGGCCTGGACGCTGACGCTGGTCGACAGATATTCGGCCGGCGGCATCTGGCAGGCGACGAACTGACGCCAGATCAGCTCGTAGAGCCGCTCGGCGTCGCGCTCCATGCCGGACAGCTGGGTCGGCTGCAGGTTGACGTCGGAGGGGCGGATCGCCTCGTGGGCCTCCTGGGCGCCCTCCTTGCTGGTGTAGAGATTGGGCTGCGCGGGCAGGTACTGCGCGCCGAACTCGCCTTCGATGAAACCGCGCGCCATCTCCAGGGCATCGGCCGAGAGGTTGGTCGAGTCGGTCCGCATGTAGGTGATGTAGCCGGCCTCGTACAGGCGCTGGGCCATCATCATGGTCTTCTTCACCGAGAAGCCCAGACGGTTGCTCGCCGCCTGCTGCAGGGTCGAGGTGATGAAGGGCGCCGAGGGCTTGCTGCGGGTCGGCTTGTCCTCGCGCTTGGCCACCCGGTAGCTGGAGGCCTTGAGCTTCTCCAGCGCGGCCAGCGCCTGGGCCTCGTTGAGCGGGCGGAAGGCCTCGCCGTTCTCCCTGGCCACCTCGAAGCGCACCTGGGCGCCCTTGGCGGTGCCCAGGTCGGCATGGATCTCCCAGAACTCCTCGGGGATGAAGGCGCGGATCTCCCGCTCGCGCTCGGCGATCAGCTTCACCGCCACCGATTGCACGCGACCGGCGGACAGCCCGCGGGCGATCTTCTGCCAGAGCAGCGGCGAGACCATGTAGCCGACCACCCGGTCGAGGAAGCGCCGCGCCTGCTGCGCATTGACCCGATTGATGTCCAGCTCGCCCGGCTGGGCGAAGGCCTCCTGGATCGCCTTCTTGGTGATCTCGTTGAACACCACGCGCTTGTAGCGGCTGTCGTCGCCGCCGATGGACTCGCGCAGGTGCCAGGCGATGGCCTCCCCCTCGCGGTCCAAGTCAGTGGCCAGATAGATGGTGTCGGCTTCCTGGGCCAGGCGGCGCAGTTCGTCGACCACCTTCTCCTTGCCCGGCAGGATCTCGTAGTGGGCCTTCCAGCCGTGCTCGGGATCGACCCCCATGCGCGCGAACAGCTGTCGCTTGGCCTTCTCCTTGGGCGACAGCGCCGGCGCCTCGGCCGTGCTCTTGCCACGCTTGGCCGGCTCCCTGGCGGTACTGGCCGAGCCGCTGGTGGGCAGGTCACGGATATGGCCGATGCTCGACTTCACCACGTACTGGCTGCCCAGGTACTTGTTGATGGTCTTGGCCTTGGCCGGGGATTCCACGATGACCAGCGATTTACCCATGGATCGGAGTATTCCTAATTCGAGAGATGAAAGCGGGGAGCGTCTATCGGCCCGCCGAGCCGGTGCTTGAGCAAGTTCGGCCGAGGGAGATTCCGAGACAAGGCGCTGTGACGGGTCATAGCCAGGCTATGGCGAGGAGCGGCAACGCAGTATCAGGGCCTCGGATGCCGAAAGTGATTCAACCAACCGACCGCAAGGCTCCAGCTCGGCGCTATATATAGTGGCCGCCGATGTGCGGTCAAGGGCGGCACGGCCACACACAGGGCTTAAATGGCCGGGAAAGTCGGGCTTTCCGCTCGAATCAAAGCAAAGCGCGGCATCTGGCGACCGTCAACTTCGACGTTGTCGGCGAACATCGCCAGCGGCCGGACCCACAGCCCGAAATCGCCGTACAGGGCCTGGTAGAGCACCAGCTCCTCCTCGGTTTCGGAGTGCCGGACCACGCCGAGCACGCGGTATTCGGCGCCCTTGTAATGCCGGTAGAGACCAGGTTGCACGGTCATGGCGTTCTCCAGGTAGGGTGGATGCACCGAAGAGACGCGGGACAGCGGGAGCGGGGCACAAGGCCCCGTCCCCGCAAGTGCCACGCAGGGCGTCAGACCCGCTCGAAGACGGTGGCGATGCCTTGGCCGAGACCGATGCACATGGTCGCCAGCCCCAGGCTGCCGCCCTTCTGGCGCATGATGTTCAGCAGGGTGCCGGAAATCCGCACCCCCGAGCAGCCGAAGGGATGGCCCAGGGCGATGGCGCCGCCGTGCAGGTTGACCTTGTCGTCCAGCGCCTCGAGCAGCTTGAGGTCCTTGAGCACCGGAATGGCCTGGGCGGCGAAGGCTTCGTTGAGCTCGACGAAGTCGATGTCGGCCATGGACAGCCCGGCCCGCGCCAGCGCCTTCTGGGTGGCCGGCACCGGACCGTAGCCCATGATCGACGGATCGACCCCGACCACCGCCATGGCACGTACCACGGCCAGCGGCTGGAGGCCCAGGTCGCGGACGCGCTGGCCGGACATGACGATCATGCAGGAGGCGCCGTCGGTGATCTGCGAGGAACTGCCCGCGGTGACGGTGCCGCTCTTCGGGTTGAACACCGGCTTGAGCTTGGCCAGCCCCTCTAGGGTGGTGTCCAGGCGAATCGTCTCGTCCTGCTCGAAGACCCGCAGCAGGCCATGCTCGTCGTGGCCCTCGGTCGGCACGATCTCCTCGGCGAAGTGGCCCTCGAGCGTGGCGCGATGCGCCCGCTGATGCGAGCGCAGGGCGAAGGCGTCCTGCTGCTCGCGGCTCACGCCGTGCATCATGGCCAGCATCTCGGCGGTCAGGCCCATCATCCCGGCAGCCTTGGCCACCTGCAGGGACAGCCGCGGATTCGGATCGACCCCGTGGGTCATCGGCAGGTGCCCCATGTGCTCGACGCCGCCGACCACGAACACCTCGCCGTTGCCGGTCTGGATCGCCTGCACCGCGCTGTGCAGCGCGCTCATCGAGGAGCCGCACAGGCGGTTGACGGTCTGCGCGCCGCTGCTGTGCGGAATCGGGGTCAGCAGCGCGGCCATGCGCGCGATGTTCCAGCCCTGCTCCAGGGTCTGGTTGACGCAGCCCCAGATCACATCCTCGACTTCCGCCGGGTCGATCTGCGGGTTGCGCTCGAGCAGCTGGGTGATGAGATGCGCCGAAAGGTTCTCGGCGCGGGTGTGGCGGTGCATGCCGCCCTTGGAACGCCCCATCGGGGTGCGGGCGAAGTCGACGATGACCGCGTCTTTCGGATTCAGACTCATGACTCGGCTCCCCCTCAGGCAAAGAACGTCCGGCCCTGACGGGCCATGTCGCGCAGTTTTTCGGTCGGTTGGTACAGCGGCCCCAGGTCGGCGTGGCGGTCAGCCAGCTCGACGAAACGGGCGACGCCCAAGGCGTCGAGGTAGCGCAGCGCGCCGCCGCGGAAGGGCGGGAAGCCGATGCCGTAGATCAGGCCCATGTCCGCCTCGGCGGCCGACTCGACGACGCCCTCCTCCAGGCAGCGCACCGTCTCCAGGCACAGCGGCAGCATCAGGCGGTTGATGATCTCCTCGTCGTCCAGCTCGTGCGTCTCGCGCACCAGCGGGCGGAGCAGCTCCGCCACCTGCGGGTCCTCCAGCTTCTTCGGCTTGGGACTGCCGTCGCGCTCGTAGGCGTAGAAGCCGGCGCCGCTCTTCTGGCCCAGGCGCCCGGCGCGCAGCAGCACGTCGATGGCGGTGTCGCCCTCCTCCTTCATCCGCTCGGGATAGCCCTCGGCGAGCACGTTGCGCGCATGCACCGCCGTGTCGATGCCGACCACGTCGAGCAGGTAGGCCGGCCCCATCGGCCAGCCGAACGCCTCCATCACCCGGTCGATGCGCTGGAAGTCGATGCCGGCGGCCAACAGCCGGGTGAAGCCGGAGAGGTACGGGAAGAGCACGCGGTTGACCAGGAAGCCCGGGCAGTCGTTGACCACGATGGGGGTCTTGCCCATCTTGCGCGCGTAGGCGACGGTGGTGGCGATGGCCTGCTCGCTGGTGCGCTCGCCGCGGATCACCTCCACCAGCGGCATCAGCGGCACCGGGTTGAAGAAGTGCATGCCGCAGAAGCGCTCCGGATGCTCGAGCGAGCCGGCCAGCCGGCTGATGGAGATGGTCGAGGTGTTGGAGGCGATCACCGAATCCTCCCTCACCTGGGCCTCCACCTCGGCAAGCACCGCCTGCTTGACCTCGAGCTTCTCGACCACCGCTTCGATGACCAGGTCGACCTGGCCGAAATCGCCGTAGGACAGGGTCGGGCGGATGCCGTTGAGCACCTCGGCCATCTGCCGCACCGTCATCCGTCCCTTCTCCACCCGCTTGCCGAGCTGCTTGTCGGCCTCGGCCAGGCCCAGGCGGATGGACTCCTCGCGGATGTCCTTCATCAGGATCGGCGTGCCCTTGAGCGCCGACTGGTAGGCGATGCCGCCGCCCATGATGCCGGCACCGAGCACCGCCGCCAGCTTCACCTCGCGGGCGTTTTTGTCGTATTTCCTGGCCCTGCGCTTGAGCTCCTGCTCGTTGAGGAACAACCCGACCAGGCTCTGCGCCACCGAGGTGGCGGCCAGCTTGACGAAGCCGCCGACCTCGATCTCCAGGGCGGCCTCGCGGCCGGAGTTGGCGGCCTTCTGGATGGTCTTCACCGCGGCCAGGGGCGCCGGGTAGTGCGGGCCGGCCTGGGCGGCCACGTAGGCCTTGGCGCTCTCGAAGGCCATCATCTGCTCGATGTTGCCGAGCTTGAGCGGCTCCAGCTTCGGCTGGCGGCGGCTCTGGAAATCCAGCTCGCCGGCGGCGGCCCGGCGCACCAGGTCGAGGGCCGCCTCGCGCAGCCGCTCGTCGGCGACCACGGCATCCACCGCGCCGACCTTCAGTGCCTCGGCGGCGCCGTTCTCCTTGCCGGCGGCGATCCACTCGATGGCGTTGTCGCTGCCGATCAGCCGCGGCAGGCGAACGGTGCCGCCGAAGCCTGGGTTGATCCCCAGCTTGACCTCCGGCAGGCCCACCCTGGCCGACTCGGCCATCACCCGGAAGTCGCAGGCCAGACACATCTCGAAGCCGCCGCCGAGGGCCATGCCGTTGATCGCGACCACGGTCGGCACCGGCAGGTCCTCGAAGTCCGAGAAGATCCGGTTGATCTCCAGGCACCAGCCGCGCAGCTCCTCCTCGGGCGCGCGGAACAGCTCGAGGAATTCGGTGACGTCGGCGCCGACGATGAACATGCTCTTGGCGCTGGTGACCAGCACGCCCTTGAGCGAGGCCTCCGCCCGCAGCGCGTCCACCGCCTGGCGGAACTCGTTCAGGGTGAGGCGGTTGAACTTGTTGACGGAGTCGCCCTCGAGGTCGAACTGCATCTCGACGATGCCATCCCCCAGGGCCTGGACCCGGATGGCTTTCCCTTTATAGATCATCGACTGATTCTCCCAATAGAAGCTGCACTGGCCACGTCGGCCGGCCGCGCATCACGCGAACCGCCGCAGCCGGATCGCTTGTGGACAGCGTTGCCCGGCGCTGGTTTCAGGATAGTTGCGCAGCCCGGGAGCCGGCCATCGGACATTCTTACGACAACGAACCATCGACGGCGGGCCATGGCTGCATTCAGCACCCGAGCGCCCCTTTGGGCAAGAGGTGGCACGCGGGAAAGATTGCCTCTGGATAGTTTCCGCCGGGCATTGCAGAATTTTTATGCAGATTAACTAATCGGAACCGCACATCCCCATGTCCCGCAAGTCCAGCCCCACCCCGGCCGCCGATCCGCAGGCCGCCGCCCAGCCCGCTGACGGCCCGCTGGACGCCTCCCTCGACGAGCTGATCGGCTATGCCCTGCGCCGCGCCCAGCTCAAGGTCTTCCAGCATCTGGTCAGCCGCCTCGGCGCCTTCGACCTGCGTCCGGCGCAGTTCACCGCCCTGGCGATCATCCAGCAGAACGCCGGCCTGATGCAGGCCGACCTGGCCCGCGCGCTGGCCATCGAGCCACCGCAGGCGGTGGTCCTCTTGAACAAGCTGGAAAGCCGCGGACTGGCGGTGCGGGTGCGCTGCAAGCCGGACAAGCGCTCCTACGGCATCTTTCTCAGCAAGGCCGGCGAAACGCTGCTCAAACAGCTGCGCGAGGTGGCCGCGCAGAGCGACCTGGACGCCACCGCGGCGCTCAGCGCCGAGGAGCGCCAGCAACTGATCGGGCTGCTGCATAAGATCTACCGCTGAATCCGCCCGGCGCAGCCTGGAGGCGCCGCGCCGTCTTGCTCCCTCCTCACCCTTCATCGTCCTGATTCGGCAACGACGTACTGCCAGCAACCGCCGTCTGGCGGAAGGCCTTCGGCGACTGTCCGGCGAGGCGGCGGAAGAACCGCGAGAAGTACGCCGGATCGTTGAAGCCGAGCGCATCGGAAAGCTCGTTGACGGTCATGGTGGTGTAGATCAGGTTGCGCTTGGCCTCCAAGAGCAGGCGCTGGTGGATCACCTGCAGGGCGCTCTGGCCGACCAGTTGGCGGCACAGGCTGTTGAGGTGGACGCCGGAAAGCCCGACGCGGCGCGCGAACTCGTCCACCGGCAGATGCTCGCGGTAGTGCTGCTCGACCAGTCGCATGAAGCGCGCCAGGTACTGGCGGCTGCGCTCGCTGGCGCCGAGCGGGGCGGCGCGGCGACGCTCGCGGCGGCCGAGCCAGACCATCAGCAGGTTGACCAGCGACTGCAGCTGCAGCTCGCGCCCCGGCTCGTGCCCCCGGTACTCGCGAAAGAGCGTCTCGAACAGCAGATCGAGCCAGGCGCGGTCCGTGCCAGCCGGATGGCAGGCGAAGCCGCCCTGAACGCCGAGGCTGTGCCCCAGCAGTTCCTCCAGATGCGCCACCAGAGGCGCGGCCAGGGTCAGCACGTAACCCTGGATGTCCTCGGAGAAGCGGAAGCCGTGCACGCAGAGCGGCGGCACCACCTGGATCGCCGCCTCGGCCAGGCGCAGGCGCTGGTTCTCCACCTCGGCCAGCGCCTCGCCCGCCTGGACGTAGAGCAGCTGGAACAGGTCGGCATGGCGGTGCGGCTTGATCTCCCAGTGGTGCAGGCTGCTGCGCTGCGCAATCGACTCGCAATGCAACAGGTCCGGCGTCGGCCAGGCCAGCGCTTCCCCGTACAGCTTGAACACCGGAATCTCGGGTGCGATCGGCCTCATGGGGCACAAACTCCTCTCGTTCGATAATCGAACGAATCATCCAAAAGTACCAGTAATACCGCCTAAATCACCTTATTTTCGCGAACTCATTGAACAAAAATGCAGAGGCCTTCAGCGAAGCCGGCCCTGCACAGGCTGGCCGGCCCCAACCAGAGAGACAATAAGAATGAAGACTCAAGTGGCAATCATCGGCGCCGGCCCGGCCGGCCTGCTCCTCGGCCAGCTGCTGCACAAGGCCGGCATCGACAACGTGATCCTCGAGCGCCATACCCCCGACTACGTGCTCGGCCGCATCCGCGCCGGCGTGCTCGAGCAGGGCGTGGTCGACCTGCTGCGCGAGGCCGGCGTGGCCGAGCGCATGGACCGCGAAGGCCTGGTCCACGAAGGGATCGAGCTGGTCTGCTCGGGCCGGCGCATCCGCCTGGACCTCAAGGCGCTGTCCGGCGGCAAGACGGTGATGGTCTACGGCCAGACCGAGGTCACCCGCGACCTGATGGACGCGCGCCAGGCCAGCGGCGCGCCGATCGTCTACGAGGCCGAGAACGTGCAGTTGTACGGCCTCAAGGACGGAACGCCCTACGTCACCTACGAGAAGGACGGCCAGCCCCAGCGCATCGACTGCGACTACATCGCCGGCTGCGACGGCTTCCACGGCGTGTCGCGCAAGACCATCCCGGCCGAGGTGCTGTCGCACTACGAGCGCGTCTATCCGTTCGGCTGGCTCGGCCTGCTGTCCGACACGCCGCCGGTCCACGAGGAACTGATCTATGCGCACACCGACCTGGGCTTCGTGCTCTGCAGCCAGCGCTCGACGACGCGCAGCCGCTACTACCTGCAGGTGCCGCTGAGCGAGAAGGTCGAGGACTGGTCCGACGAGCGCTTCTGGAACGAACTCAAGCGCCGCCTGCCGGGCGACGTGGCGAACAGGCTGGTCACCGGGCCGTCGCTGGAGAAGAGCATCGCGCCGCTGCGCAGCTACGTGGTCGAACCCATGCAGTACGGCCGGCTGTTCCTGGTCGGCGATGCGGCGCACATCGTCCCGCCGACCGGCGCCAAGGGCCTGAACCTGGCGGGCAGCGACGTGTGCTACCTGTTCCGCATCCTGGTCAAGGTCTATGGGGAAGGCCGTACCGACCTGCTGGAGAAGTATTCCGAACTGGCCCTGCGCCGGGTCTGGAAGGGCGAGCGCTTCAGCTGGTTCATGACCAACCTGCTGCACGACTTCGCCGGCAGCGACGCCTTCGACAGGCGCATGCAGCTGGCCGACCGCGAGTACTTTCTCAACTCCGAAGCGGGCCGCGTGACCATCGCCGAGAACTACGTCGGCCTGCCCTACGAAGAGGTCGCCTGAGTCCGGCGCATCGAAGAAGCCGCCCCGCCCGGCAGGAAAATCCCCTGCCGGGCGGGGCGATTCGCCATTCAGCCGGCCAGGGCAGCGGGTACCATGGTCATTGTTCGATGTAGGTGGAGGTGACCAGCACCGGGTAATGGGAAAACCCCAGCAGGGCTGCCAGGTCGTCGCCGGTCACCGGGATCAGCCGCAGTCCCTCGGCCAGCCGGCGCAATTCTGCAAAGCCCGCAGGCGAAGCGACGTTCACCACCAGACCGAGCGCGTTCAGCCGCCGCAACCGGTCCCGCCGCAGCCTCAGCCAGCTCCTGGACAGGCTGTCATCGCCGATCAGGAACACCGGCCGCAGGCCTGGAGCATCGATCGCACGGCTCTCGACCGGACCGGGCGACAGGCTCCAGGAAACCACCGGAAGCATCTCGGCCTCCCACGGCGCCAGGGAGGCGGCCTGTTTCGGGCGCTCGGATTGACGCTCGCCCGGCCCCGGCCCCACCGATGTGCATGCCGGGAGCAGGCCGGCCAGGACGCAGCAGAGCATCCGTCTGCGCCACGTATTCATCAGGATCATCGCCGTCATGGATCGTTCGCCATCAGGAGGAAGGAGCCGTCAGCCACGCGGGCTAGTGTTCCCCAATCAGAACCATCCGTCGATCGTCCCTGTCGCCCATTCCCTTGGCCCGACAGACTAACCGTAGAGCATTCGATGGATCGCGGCGAAATTGTCAACGACAAGGCCTATCCGGTTACCCCTGCAATCGGCGGGGAATGGCGCGAAGACCGTCAGCACACCGCCAACTGCTGCGTGCGCTTCCCAGCCTGCCGCTTGCAAGCCATTGTCGACGAGGGATTTTTCGTAGGGCGGGTTAGCCGCGCAGCGGCGTAACCCGCCAAGGATACCGACAGGTATCCCATTGCCGGCCTGGCGGCCGGTCGGTAGGTTATGGCCTGCAGCCCAACCCACCCCGCCGGAGCAGGTTCAGAGAGCCCGCTCCAGCTCCGGCAGCACCTCGAACAGATCCGCCACCAGCCCGTAGTCGGCCACCTGGAAGATCGGCGCCTCGGCGTCCTTGTTGATCGCCACGATCACCTTCGAGTCCTTCATCCCCGCCAGGTGCTGGATCGCCCCGGAAATCCCCACCGCGATGTACAGGTCCGGCGCGACGATCTTGCCGGTCTGCCCGACCTGCATGTCGTTCGGCGCAAAACCCGCATCCACCGCGGCGCGCGAGGCGCCCACCGCCGCGCCCAGCTTGTCCGCCAGCGCGTACAGCAGCCCGAAGTTCTCCCCGCTCTGCAGGCCGCGCCCGCCGGAGATCACCACCCGCGCCGAGGTCAGCTCCGGACGATCCGACTTGGCCAGCTCCTCGCCGACGAAGCTCGATTTGCCCGCCTCGCCCGCGCCGGCCAGCGCCTCGATCGAGGCCGAGCCGCCCTCGCCCGCCGCCGCGTCGAAGGCAGTGGCGCGCACGCTGATCACCTTGATCGGCGCGCTGGACTGCACGGTGGCGATGGCGTTGCCGGCGTAGATCGGCCGCTTGAAGGTGTCGGCGCTTTCCACCGCGACGATCTCGGAGATCTGCTCGACGTCGAGCAGCGCCGCCACGCGCGGCAGGTAGTTCTTGCCGTTGGTCGAGGCCGGCGCCAGCACGTGGCTGTACCCCTTGGCCAGACCGGCGATCAGTGGCGCGACGTTCTCCGCCAGCAGGTGGGCACAGGCCGCGTCGTCGGCGACCAGCACCTTGGCCACCCCGGCGATCTTCGCGGCGCTCTCGGCCACCGCGGCGCAGCCGCTGCCGGCCACCAGCACATGGATATCCCCGCCGATGGCCCGGGCCGCGGTGACGGTGTTCAGGGTTGCGGCCGCCAGTACCGCGTTGTCGTGTTCAGCGATTACCAGGATTGCCATCTCAGATCACCTTCGCCTCGTTCTTCAGCTTCTCCACCAGCTCGGCCACCGAGCCCACCTTGATGCCGGCCTGGCGCTCGGCCGGGGCCTCGACCTTGAGGGTCTTCAGGGTGGAGGCGACGGATACGCCCAGATCCGCGGGCGTGACCGTCTCCAGCGGCTTCTTCTTGGCCTTCATGATGTTCGGCAAGGAAGCGTAGCGCGGCTCGTTCAGGCGCAGGTCGGTGGTGACGATGGCCGGCAGGGCCAGCTCCAGGGTCTGCAGGCCGCCGTCGATCTCGCGGACGACCTTGAGTTTGTCGCCGGCGGGCTCGAGCTTGGAGGCGAAGGTGCCCTGGGCGTAGCCGGTCAGCGCGGCGAGCATCTGCCCGGTCTGGTTGTTGTCGCTGTCGATGGCCTGCTTGCCGGTGATGACCAGCTGCGGCTGCTCCTTGTCGACCACCGCCTTGAGCAGCTTGGCCACCGCCAGGGAACCGAGTTCCTCGTCGGTCTCGATCAGGAGGGCGCGGTCGGCGCCGAGGGCCAGGGCGGTGCGCAGCTGCTCCTGGGCGGCAGCGGGACCGACCGAAACCGCCACGATCTCGCTGGCGATGCCGCGCTCCTTCAGGCGCACCGCCTCTTCCACGGCGATCTCGCAGAAGGGGTTCATGGCCATCTTGACGTTGGCCAGGTCGACGGCGGAGTTGTCCGCCTTGACGCGGACCTTGACGTTGTAATCGACCACGCGTTTGACGGTGACCAGAATCTTCATCGGGGGTTTTCCTTGTTCGATCATTCGGGCAGGAACGGCAGCGGCTGGCGGCTGGCCTCGATCAGCGCCAGGCGATGGTCGGCTTCCGGCAGCAGGTAGGCGAAGAAGAAGGCCGCCGACTCCAGCTTGCCAGCATAGAAGGGATCGTCCGCGCGCCCGGCAGCCAGGCGCGC
Source organism: Azotobacter chroococcum (assembly GCF_004339665.1). Lineage (GTDB taxonomy): Bacteria > Pseudomonadota > Gammaproteobacteria > Pseudomonadales > Pseudomonadaceae > Azotobacter > Azotobacter chroococcum. The sequence continues at coordinate 20,454 of NZ_SMMU01000011.1, read as the reverse complement.
GCTGCGCACCCAGGCGAAGGCCAGGGCGACCAGGCCGAGCAGGCGCAGGAAGTCGCCCGCCGCCCGGTAGGGCCGCTCCGGGTCCTGCGCCGCGGCGGCGGCCAGCCCTTCGGCGGCGGTCGCCAGGCGGTCGCAGTACTGCCCCAGGGCGGTGGCGAAGCCGCCGCATTCGGGCAGGGTCGAAGCGGCCTCCGCTTCCGCGCGGAAGGTTTCCAGCAGGCCGCGCAGCGCAGCGCCACCATCGCCGAGCACCTTGCGCAGCAGCAGGTCGTTGGCCTGAATCTCGTTGCTGCCCTCGTAGATCATCGCGATGCGGCTGTCGCGCAGGATCTGCTCGACGGCATAGTCCTGCACGTAGCCGTAGCCGCCGAACACCTGCAGCGCCGAGCTGGCCAGACGAAAGCCCTGCTCGGTGAAGTAGGCCTTGACCAGCGGGGTGAGCAGCTGCGCCCGGCTTTCCGCCTGCGCACGCAGCGCCGGATCGGCACCCTGCTCGGCCTGGTCGAGCAGGTGCGCCGTCCAGTAGCCGAGGGCGCGCATGCCCTCGGTCAGGGTGCGCAGTTCGAGCAGGGTGCGGCGCATGGCCGGGTGGTAGTGGATGGGATCGGCCGGCGCCTCGGCGCGCCCCTCCGGGCGGCGCACCGCGCGCATCTGGCGGCGCTCGGCGGCGTATTGCGCGGCGTTCTGCCAGGCCGCCTCGGCGTGGCCGAGGCCCTGCAGGCCGACGTGCAGGCGCGCCGAGTTCATCATCACGAACATCGCCGCCAGGCCCCGATGCGGCTCGCCGAGCAGCCAGCCCTCGGCCTGCTCGAAGCTCAGGGTGCAGGTGGCGCTGCCGCGGATGCCCAGCTTGTGCTCGATGCCGCCGCAGCGCACCGCGTTGTGGCGGCCGTCGGGCAGCCGCTTGGGCACCAGGAACAGCGAGATGCCGCGGCTGCCGGACGGCGCGTCGGGCAGGCGGGCGAGCACCAGGTGGAGGATGTTTTCGGTCAGGTCGTGCTCGCCGCCGGAGGCGAAGATCTTGCCGCCGGTGATCCGGTAGCTGCCGTCCGCGGCCGGCTCGGCGCGGCTGCGCAGCAGGCCGACGTCGCTGCCGGCCTGCGGCTCGGTCAGGCACATGGTCGGCAGGATCTCGCCGCTGACGATGTCCGCCAGATAGCGCTCGCGCAGCTCGGGCGTGCCGTGGGCGCGCAGGCACTCGTAGGCGCCGTGGGCGATGCCGGGGTACATCGCCCAGGCATGGTTGGTCGAGTAGATCATCTCCAGCAGCGCGGCGTTGAGCAGCTGCGGCAGGCCCTGGCCGCCGTGCTCCTCGGCGCAGGCCAGCGCCGCCCAGCCGCCGTCGACGAAGGCCTGGTAGGCGGCGGGAAAGCCGTCCGGGGTGGTCACCCGGCCGTTGTCGAAGCGGCAGCCCTGGCGGTCGCCGGAGGCATTCAGCGGCGCCAGCACCCCGCCGGCGAAGCGTCCCGCCTCCTCGACCACCTGCGCGGCCAGCTCAACGTCCAAGGCGGCGAAGGCCGGCATCCGTTGCCAGTCGGCCGGCGCCGCCAGCCATTCCTCGATGACGAAGCGCATGTCGCGCAGCGGAGCCTGGTAGTGCCACATGGGAAATCCTCCAGTGAATTCTCAGCCCCGGTAGTCGGGGTTCTCGATCAGCACGGCCATGCCCTGGCCGCCGCCGATGCAGGCCGCGGCCACGCCGTAGCGCAGGTTGGCGGCGCGCAGCTGGCGCGCCACGGTCAGGGTCAGGCGCAGGCCGGTGGCGGCCAGCGGATGGCCGAGGGCGATGGCCCCGCCGTGGACGTTCAGCCGCGCCGCATCGATCTCCAGCTCGCGCTGCACGGCGAGCACCTGCGCACCCTGCGCCTCGTTGATCTCGAAGCGGCCAATGTCCGCCAGGCTCAGCCCACTGCGCTCGAGCAGCAGGCGGATGGCCGGCACCGGGCCGCTGCCCATCAGTTCCGGGGCGACGCCGCAGGCGCTGGCCGCGCGCAGCCAGCCCAGCGGCCGGGCGCCGGGGAAGTCGCGGCAGGCGCCGACCAGCGCGGCGGCGGCGCCGTCCACCACCGCGCAGCTGTTGCCGGCGGTCTGCACGCCGCCGGCATGCACCGCCCGCAGGCGCTGCAGGGCCTCGAACGACGAGGCGCGCACATGGCTGTCGCGCTCCACCGTCTCGACGCCGCGCGGCAGCTCGAGGCGGCGCTCGCAGCCGCCGTCCAGGGCGAAGCGCGCGCGCTCCAGCGGCAGGATCTCGCCGGCGAACCAGCCGGCCTCCTCGGCCGCCACGGCGCGGGCGAAGCTCTGCGCGGCGAAGCGGTCGACCGTCTCCCGATCGAGTCCGTAGAGGCGGGCGAGGTTTTCCGCGGTCTGCAGCATGTCGAGGCCGGCCGCCGGATCGAACAGCGCCTCCCAGAGGAAGTCCTTGAACTCCACCGGCGCGCCGAGGCGGAAGCCGTCGCGATGGGTGTAAGCGGCAATCGGGTTGCGCGACATCGACTCGCTGGCCGCGCACAGCACCAGGCCCGCGCTGCCATGTTCGATCTGCTCGCCGGCCTGGCGGAGGATCTCGAAGCCGGTGCCGCAGATGCGCTGCACCGCCAGCGCCGGCACCGCCTGCGCCACGCCGCTGTACAGGCCGATGTGGCGCGGCAGGAAATAGGCATCGAAGCTGGCCTGGGCCATCGAGCCGGCGATCACCGAGTCCACCGCCGCCGCCTCGATGCCGCTGCGCGCGAACAGCCCGCGGGCCACCGCGATGCCCAGGTCGATGGGCGAGACCTGCGCCAGCGCGCCGCCGAGATCGACCCAGGGGGTGCGCAGGGCATCCACCAGGCAGACTTCGTCGAGGGCCGAATACAGCCCGGCTGCGCGACTCATGCGAGCACCCGCCCGGCATCCTCGCCGGCGTACAGGGCGTCGATCTGCGCCTCGCGGAACTGCAGCACCGCGCGCTGGTTGATCGAGCCCTTGTCGGTCACTTCGCCGCGGTCGATGCACGGCGGCTCGGCGAGCAGGCAGGCCCAGGCCAGCCGGCTGGCGTTGCCGGTCGCCGTGCGGTTGAGCTCGCCCAGCAGATTCCGCAGCCAGTCGCGCAGCGCCGGCGCCGCCAGCACCTCGGCGGCCGGCGCCGACTCGGGCAGGCCGGCCAGGGCGCGGCACTCGGGCAAACGCGGGAAGATCAGCAGGCCGATCTCGGGGCGGTTCGGCGCGGTCACCACCACGTCCTGGATGTAGGGGGCACCGGCCAGGATGATCCGGGTGCGCAGCGGCCCGACGCTGACGAAGACCCCGGAGGACAGCTTGAAATCCTCGGCGATGCGCCCGTCGAACAGCAGGCCCAGCTCGGGACGCTCGGGATCGACCAATTTGAGGGCATCGCCGGAGCGGTAGTAGCCCTCCTCGTCGAAGGCTTCGGCGGTGAGTTCGGGCTCGCGCCAGTAGCCGGCCATCACGTGCGGGCCGCGAAAGCGCGCCTCCAGCTTGCCGTCCACCGGCACCAGCTTGACCTCGCAGCCCGGCGCCGGCAGGCCGACGTAGCCGGCCATGTCCACCGGCCCGGTGCTGAAGGTGCAGGACGGCGCGGTCTCGGTCATGCCCAGCCCGGCCATCATGCGGATGCGCTCGCCGCAGTGCGCCTCGGCGACCCGGTCCAGGCGCTCGCGAACCGACTGCGAGAGACCCGCGGCGGCAAAGAAGAACAGCTTGACCTTGGTGAAGAAGCGCTCGCGCAACTCGCCGTCCTGCTCCAGCGCGCCGACCAGTTCCTCCCAGCCCTTGGGCACGGTCAGGTAGGCGGTCGGCGAGATCTCGCGCAGGTTGCGCAGGGTCTCGGCAAAGCCCTGCGGGGTCGGCTTGCCGTCGTCGATGTAGAGGGTGCCGCCGTTGTAGAGGGCGATGCCGACGTTGTGGCTGCCGCCGAAGGTGTGGTTCCAGGGCAGCCAGTCGACCAGTACCGGCGGCTCCTCGCCGAACACCGGAAAGGTCTGCAGTAGCATCTGCTGGTTGGCGCAGAGCATCCGCTGGGTGGTCGGCACCGCCTTGGGCAGCTTGGTTGAGCCCGAGGTGAAGAGGAACTTGGCGATGCTGTCCGGTCCCACCCGCTCGAAGGCGGCGTCCGCCGCGGCGGTATCGGTCGGCCGCTCGAGGTCGGCGAAGACCCGGCACGGCCGCCCGGGCAGCGCGCCCTCGCTGAACAGCAGCGGCACGTCCGCCGGAATCACGGTTTCGATAGCGCGCGCATAGCTGTCGCTGTCCGCGGCGAAGACCAGGCCGGGCTGCAGGCGCTCGACGATGTGGCGCAGCTTGGCCAGATCCTGGGACAGGGTGGAATAGGCCGGCGACACCGGGCAGTAGGGAATCCCCGCGTAGAGGCAGGCGGTGGCCAGCTTCAGGTGATCCAGGCCGTTGCCGGAGAGGATCAGGAGCGGCCGCTCGGCGCTCAGCCCGTAGTCGAGCAGGTGCTGGCCGATGGTCCGGGCGCTGGCCAGCATCTGCGCGTAGCTGAGGCGCTGCCAGGCTCCGTCGTCGCCGCGGCGGGCGACCAGGGTCTGCCCGGGGGTCAGTCGGGCCCAGTGGCGCAGGCGGTCGAGCAGGCGCGTCGGCAGGGGCTCCAGAAGCTCCCGGGGACGCATGTAGAAGATCTCGTTCGCCTCTGCGAAGGCGACGCCGGGCTGGCCGATCGTCACCGACCGCCAGCGCGGACGCTCCTCCGGCGACTGCGGCGAAAGGGAAAGGGACTCGCAAGCCTTGCTGTTCATTCGCATTTCTCCCGCAGGGCGCCGCCGCACGCTCGGGGACGCGGAGGCGCCTGCATACGCGGACCGGTCATCGCCGGCCCTGTGTTGTTCTTGTTGTTCCGGAAGATCGCTCGCCACCCGCCCATGGCCGCACGCCGGCCACGGGCAGGTTCTCAGATCGGATAATGCCGCGGTCCGTTCTGCAGGGTGACCCAGCGCAGCTGGGTGAAGTGTTCGATCGAAGCGCGCGCGCCGAAGCTGCCGTAGCCGCTCGACTTGACGCCGCCGAAGGGCATCTGCGGCTCGTCCTGCACGGTCGGCCCGTTGATGTGGCAGATCCCCGACTCGATGCGCTGCGCCAGCGCCAGGGCGCGGGAAACGTCGCGACTGAAGATCGCCGCGGAGAGGCCGAATTCGGAGTCGTTGGCCAGGCGCAGCAGCGCCTCGTCGCCTGCGGCGCGCAGCACCACGGCCAGCGGGCCGAAGGATTCCTCGCGGTACAGGCGCATGTCGGCGCTGACGCCGTCGAGCAGGGTGGCCTGCATCAGGCTGCCCTCGCTGCGGCCGCCGCACAGCAGTGTCGCGCCCTTGGCCAGGGCGTCGTCGACCAGGGCCTGGATGCGCCGCGCGGCGCCGGCGTCGATCAGCGAGCCGAGCACCGACGCCGGGTCGGCCGGATCACCGACCCGCAGCGAAGCGGCCTTGTTCGCCAGCTTCTCGACGAAAGCATCGGCCACCCGCTCGTCGACGATCAGCCGCTCGGTGGACATGCAGATCTGCCCCTGGTTGAAGAAGGCGCCGAAGGCCGCCGCCTCGACCGCGGCGTCCAGGTCGGCGTCGTCCAGCACCAGGAACGGCGCCTTGCCGCCCAGCTCGAGCACCGCCGGCTTGAGGTGGCGCGCCGCCAGTTCGCCGACGATCCGCCCGACGTGGGTCGAGCCGGTGAAGTTGACCCGCCGCACCGCCGGGTTGGCGATCAGCCGCTCGACGATCGCCGGGGCATCCTCCGGCGCGTTGCTGAGCACGTTGACCACCCCGTCGCCCAGCCCGGCGTCGTGCAGCACCTGGCCGAGCAGGCGGTGGACGGCCGGGCTGTTCTCCGAGGACTTGAGCACCACGGTATTGCCGCAGGCCAACGGCATCGCCACGGCACGCGCGGCGAGGATGATCGGCGCGTTCCACGGCGCGATGCCGAGCACCACGCCGCAGGGCTGGCGCAGCGCCATGGCGAAGCTGCCGGGGATGTCGGAAGGGATGACCTCGCCGGTGATCTGCGTGGTCATCGCCGCGGCTTCGCGCAGGACGCCGGCGGCCAGCTTCACGTTGAAGCCGTACCAGTTGGCCATCGCGCCGGTTTCCGCGGCGAGGGCGACGAACTCGGCGGCGCGGCTTTCCAGCAGGTCCGCGGCCTTCGCCAGGCGCGCCCGGCGCTCGTTCGGCGCCAGCGCGGCCCAGGCCGGAAAGGCCCGCTGCGCCGCGGCGACCGCGGCATCGGCGTCTTCCAGGGTAGCCGCGGCGGCGGTCGAGACGATCTCGCCATTCAGCGGGTTGCGCCGCACGAAGGTGCGTCCGTCGCCGGCCGGCCTGGCCAGCCCGTCGATCAGCAAGGGCACGTCAAGCATGGGGGAATCCTTGTCTTGTCATTGTTCTTCACAGGACCCGGACGGGCGGGCGGCAGGCGCCCTTCCCGTCCTGTCGCGGTCAGCGCTTGTAGGCCTGCAGGCCCGGCTTGATGCTCTTCTCGTCGAGGAACTGCTTCATGCCTTCCTCGCGGCCGCCCTCCGTGTCGAGCAGGCGCGACTGGTCGAGCTTGGCGTACAGGTAGTCCTCGTTCTGCTCCCAGGTCAGTTCGCGGCAACGCTTGAAGCCGTTCTTCGCCGCGCGCAGCACCACCGGGTTCTTGTCCAGCAGGTCCTGGCAGAGGGTGACCACCGTCTCGCGCAGCTGGGCCAGCGGCACGCTCTGGTTGACCAGGCCCATTTCCGCCGCCTTGCGGCCGTCGAAGGTCTTGCCGGTCATGATGTAGTAGAGCGACTGGCGGTGGCCGACGGTGTCGGCCATGGCCTTGCTGACCAGGTTGCCGGGCGGGATGCCCCAGTTGATCTCCGACAGGCCGAAGGTCGCTTCGTCGGCGCAGACCGCCAGGTCGCAGGCCACCAGCGGGCTGAAGCCGCCGCCGAAGCACCAGCCGTTGACCATGGCGATGGTCGGCTTGCTGTACATGCGCAGCAGCTTCCACTGCCACTCGGAAGCCTCGCGGCGGATCTTCTCCTGGAGGATCTCGGGACCTGCGTCGACCTCGCGGAAGTATTCCTTGAGATCCATGCCGGCGGTCCAGGCGCTGCCGGCGCCGGTCAGCACCAGCACCCTAGCCTCGGCGTCCTGCTCCAGGGTCTCCAGCACGTCGCGCATCTCGCGGTTGAGCGTCGGGCTCATGGCGTTGCGCTTTTCCGGACGGTTGAGGGTGACCCAGGCGATACCGCCCTCAATCTCCACGATCACGGTTTTCCAGCGGCCTTCGTACTTGTTCATGGCAGTTCACCTTCGAGTTGTTGTTGGTGTAAGGCCTAAACTAGCGCCTGAAAATTAGTTATGTCAATTAATTGTTTTCGCGTTTTTCGACCCCGGACCTACCAGAGCTTCCAGGTGTAATCGACGTTGACCCGCGTCTCGTTGTCGTCGCGCATCGTCGCGTTGGCCGCGAAGCTGTTCTGGTAGCGCGCGTTGCGCACACGCAGCGCCACGTTCTTCAGCGGCCCGGACTGGACCACGTAGGACAGTTCCAGATCCCGCTCGCTCTCGCTCTGCCCGCTGCCGCCGAGGCGCTCCGGCAAATCGACGTTGGTGCCCTTCATGAAGCGCAGCATGCCGGTCAGGCCGGGCAGGCCGACCGCGGCGAAGTCGTAGTCGTAGCGGACGTTCCAGTAGTGCTCATCGGCGTTGAGGAATTCCGAGCTGAGCGCGTACTCGGAGATCAGGTGCGGTTCCGAGCCGGCGATGTAGGGCATCGCCGAGTCGCCGCTGGACAGCGCGCCGCCTACCGTCAGCCGGTGCCCGCCCAGCTTGTAGCCGAAGGCCACTCCAACGTACTGGTTGTCGACCGAACCGGCCTTGCCGTCGCCCTCCTCGTCGCTGAGGAACCAGCGGAAGTCGGTCTTGAACTCGCCCGGCCCCAGCTTGAACTGGTGGATCGCACCCAGGTAGTTCTGCTGGTAGATCTCGTCGAGACGGGCGTGGTAGTAGCTCACGCTCAGTGCCTTGGTCAGCGCGTAGTCGCCGCCGAGGAAGATGAACTCGTCGGACTCCGCGGTGCCGTCGAAGCGGCCGTTGGGCGCGGCGATGGCGATCTTCTGGTAGTCGGTGGAGTCGCGCTGGTTCATGCGGTTCAGGTAGCCACCCTGGAAACTCAGGCCCCGGATGTCCTGGGAGCGCAGGTGGCCGCCGCGGAAGGTCTGCCAGAGCAGCCGGGCCGGGCTGCTGATCAGGATCGGCAGGCGCGGCATCACGGTGCCGACGTGCAGCTCTGTCTTCGAGTAGCGCATCTTGCCGGTGATGCCCAGCTCGGAATACTCCTGCGCGGCCTCGCCGCTGCCGCGCTGGACCGGCAGCAGGCCGGTGCCGACCCGGTCGCGCGAGGAGTCGAGCTGGACGCCGAGCATGCCCTGCAGGTCGAGGCCGAAGCCGACCGGCCCTTCGGTGAAGCCGGACTTGAGGTTGAGGATGAAACCCTGCGCCCACTCGCGGCGCGCGGACACGTTGCTTTCGCCCTTGTAGTCGCGGTCGAAGTAGAAGTTGCGCAGGGTCAGGCTGCCCTGGCTGTCCTCGATGAAGCCAGCGCCCAGTGCCGTTCCCTGGGCGAGCAGCAGCACGGTCGCGCCTGCCGCGCCCCGTCGTGTGTCGAGCATGTCGATTACCTTTGTTGTTCTTGTTATCTGTCGCCGCCGCACGAGCGGAGCTTGCCGTTCCGGGCAAAGCGGCGGCATTCAAAGGGAAACAGCGGGATAGGCGGGCCCCGTCCCTCGCGGCCCGCCGTCCCGGTCAGGCGGTCACACCCTCGGTGCGGCGCTGGCCGAGCAGGTAGAACACCGCCGCCGCGGCCACCACGACGCCGGGCGCGGAAGCCAGCAGCAGGCCGGTCGCGCCGGTGCCCATCGCCAGCATCTGCCCGGCCACCAGCGGCCCGCTCATCGAGCCCAGGCGGCCGACCGCCACGGCGGCGCCGACCCCGGTGGCCCGTACCGCGGTGGGATAGAACAGCGGCGCCAGCGCGTAGAGCACCAACTGCCCGCCGATGGCGAAGAAGCCGGCGGCGAAACCGGCCAGCAGCATGCTGACGAACACCGTGGACAGGCCCAGTCCGGCGAGGGCGGCGAGGATGCCGGCGTAGGTCAGCGCCACCAGCGCCAGCGGACGCCAGCGATCCAGCAGCAACCCGAGCAGCAGCGAGCCGGTGGCCCCGCCGAGGTTGAAGAGAATCTGCACCATGCCGGCCTGGGGACGGCTGAAGCCCTGGCCGACCAGCAGCGACGGCAGCCAGTTGAGCAGCATGTAGACGACCATCAGGGTGAAGAAGTAGCTGATCCACAGCAGCAGGGTCGGCATGGCCGCGCCCTCCTGGAACAGCCCCTGCCAGAGGGAGGCGCGTGGCGTCGCGGAGACGCCGCCCCGGGCGTTCTGCTGCGCGCGGAAGGCCGCCGACTCGGGCAGGCACAGGACCAGCAACGGCGCGACCAGCAGCGGCGCCACCCCGCCGACGTAGAACACCGCCTTCCAGCCACTGGCGAAGCCGGCCATCCCGACCAGCGCCGCCAGCGCCCCGCCCAGCGGTACGCCGCAGTACATCAGGCTGACCGCAGTGCCGCGGGAGCGCGCATCCGCCGCCTCCGAGGACAGGGCGATCAGGTTGGGCAGCGCGGCGCCCAGGCCGACGCCGGTCAAAAAGCGCGCCGCCAGCAGGCTGTTCAGATCCCAGACCAGCGCGGTGGCGATGGAGAACAGGCCGAACAGCACCACCGCACCGATCAATACCCGCTTGCGGCCGATCCGGTCGGCCAGCCAGCCGCCGCCCAAGGCGCCGGGCAGCAGGCCGAGGATGCTGGCGCTGAACACCGCGCCCATCATCGTCGAGCTCAGGCCGAACTGGGCGGCTATGCCCGGCGCGGCGATGCCGGCGGACTGCAGATCCATGCCCTCGAGGAGCGCAACGACAAAACACAGGCCAATGGTCGTGTAAGTACGACGAGACTCTTTCCCTACCCTATTCATCGAAAACCACCTTTTGCAGGATTCGGACAGGCGGCCGCGCGCCCCGGCCCATGCCGGCGCCAGGCGCATCGAGGGGTTACTGCATCGACCGCCGCTATCGCGAGGCGTATCCGCCGGGTTATGGCCTGGTTGTCGGGAAAGAAGGAGGCGTTGTCCGGGGTCGGGCAATGCCGGGGAGGCAGGAGGAGAAGGGAGCAGCGCACGGAAGGCGCCAGGCAAGCGGAATCAGCTTCAGCATGTTCGTTTCCTTTCTTATCGATTGTTATCCGGAAGCCTCATTAGTTAATCAACTTAACAATGAAGCGCTGGCATTTCAGCAAAGGGTTTTTTCACCGTCAACGACCATGAAATTATAGGAAGCGGAAGGCTAATAGTTAAAAAACATAACAATAAAAACAGCAGCACCGCCCGCCGCCCCGCACGGCCTTGCCGTGGCTCAAGGAATCGCGCATCAGTCCCCGCCGGAGGCTTTCCTGTTCACGCGGGCAGGTCATACTTGTCGCAGGCTCACTGCACAGGACACGACCATGCCTTACCAACACATCATGACCGCCGTCGATCTCACCGACGAATGCCATCCGGTCATCCGCCAGGCCATTGCCCTGGCCAACTGCTTCCAGGCCCAGCTGTCGCTGGTGCACATCGTCGAGCCGATGGCCATGGCCTTCGGCGGAGACGTGCCGATGGACCTGTCGACGCTGCAGCAGCAGCAGACCGACCAGGCCCGCGAGCGGGTCGAAGCCTTCGCCAGCCAGTATCCCGAGCTGCTGCCCGAGCGGCGGCATATCCTCTTCGGCCAGCCGCGCCAGGAGATTCACCAACTGGCACAGGAGAAGGGCTGCGATCTGATCGTGGTCGGCAGCCATGGCCGCCACGGCCTCGCCCTGCTGCTCGGCTCGACCGCCAACGACCTGCTGCACGGCGCGCCCTGCGACGTGCTGGCGGTGCGTCTGAAGAAGCCCGAATGACCGGCGTCCCCTCCTCCCTGCGGACGAGAGGACAGGCTCAGTCCTCGCCGTCGCTCATCACCAGCGGACGGATCTTCGCGAGCTGGGTTTCCAGCGAGTAGCTCATGCTGGAGGCCATGGAGAAGAAGGTCAGGAAGGCCTTGAGGTTCGAGTCGCCGCCACAGGTGCCATGGATGCGCTGCCAGAAGGCCTGGTTGACCAGCTGCAATTGCTGGAACAGACGCACCAGGCCCTTCAGCTCCCAGTCGGCATGGCGCCTTTCCCGGGCGTTGAAGTACTGCCGTGCCAGATAGAGGGATACTGCGCGCAGGGCGAACTCCTGCTGGCTGGCGAACGGCAGATGCTGCTGCGCCATCGGCCGCAGGCGGGACAGCCGGGGACAGGCGCTGGTGGCCATGATCACCCCGAGCAGCGAGCGCACGCCCTCCTCCAGACTGACCTGCTTGCGGTATTCCCGCTCCGGCGTGCGCACCCAGACCTGCGCCTTCTGGAACGCCGGCAGGCCCTGGAAGTCCTCGATCACCCCCTGCAGGTCCAGCGCCGCCGGGCAGTGGCTGTACTGTTCCGGACTCAGCGGGCAGTTGCTGCACTGCTGGTAGCCCAGGCGCGTCCAGCCCGGCGCGTCCTTGGCGTGCGTGTGGTCGTAGCCGCGCTCCAGCTCGATGCGATAGCTGAAGGCGTGCCAGTCATCCAGGGTGATGCGGTAGTCGATTGCCATAGGTGTCTTCCGGCCGGTCGCTGAGAAAAAGCCGTGGCGCCCGGCTACCTCGCCGTGCGCCCGCGGCGGCGAGCCGGTCAGGCCTCTTCCAGTTCCGCCCAGCGCTCGAGCAGACGGTCGAGCTCCTGTTGCAGGCCTTCCAGGCGGGCCAGGGCCGCGCTGCTCTGTTCTGCCGGCTGCTGATAGAAAGCCGGATCGGCGATGCGCTCCTGCAGCTCGGCCAGCTCCGTCTCCACGGCGTCGATCTGGCCGGGAATCGCCTCCAGCTCGCGCTGCAGTTTATAGCTCAGCTTTTTCCTGGGAACGGTCGACGGGCTGGCAGTTTCCGCCGCGGCGGCAGCCGCCTCCTTTTTCGGCGCCTCGTCCCGGCCTTGGCGCTCGCCGACGCCCAAGAGGCGCGGCGAGCCGCCCTGGCGCAGCCAGTCCTGGTAACCACCAACGTATTCGCGGACCCGGCCTTCGCCCTCGAACACCAGGGTGCTGGTCACCACGTTGTCGAGGAAGGCCCGGTCGTGGCTGACCATCAACACGGTGCCGGGGAAGTCCAGCAGGATCTCTTCCAACAGTTCCAGGGTTTCCACGTCCAGATCATTGGTCGGCTCGTCGAGCACCAGCAGGTTGGCCGGCTTGCTGAACAGCTTGGCCAGCAGCAGGCGCGCACGCTCGCCGCCGGACAGCGCCTTGACCGGGGTGCGGGCGCGCTGCGGACTGAACAGGAAATCGCCGAGATAGCTCAGTACATGGCGGTTCTGGCCGTTGATGGTGATGAACTCGCGGCCTTCGGCGATGTTGTCGATCACCGTCCTTTCCGGCTCCAGCTGGTGGCGCAGCTGGTCGAAATAGGCCACTTCCAGCTTGGTGCCGACGTCGATGCGGCCGCTGGTCGGCTGCAGTTCGCCAAGCAGCAGCTTGAGCAGGGTGGTCTTGCCGGTACCGTTGGCGCCGAGCAGACCGATGCGGTCGCCACGCTGCAGGACCATGGAGAAGTCGCGAATCAACGGCTCGCCACCGGGGTGGGCGAAGCCGACGTGCTCGGCGACGATCACCTGCTTGCCGGACTTCTCCGCCGTCTCCACCTGGAAGCTGGCCTTGCCCTGGCGCTCGCGGCGCTCGGAGCGCTCGGCGCGCATCGCCTTGAGCGCGCGCACGCGGCCCTCGTTGCGGGTGCGGCGGGCCTTGATGCCCTGGCGGATCCACACCTCCTCCTGGGCCAGACGCTTGTCGAACAGCGCGTTGGCGGTTTCCTCCGCCGCCAGTTGCTGCTCCTTGTGCACCAGGAAGCTGGCGTAGTCGCCGTTCCAGTCGATCAGGTGGCCGCGGTCCAGCTCGAGGATGCGGGTGGCCAGGTTCTGCAGGAAGGCCCGGTCGTGGGTGATGAACAGCACGGCGCCGTTGAAGCCGCTCAGGGCCTCTTCCAGCCAGGCGATGGCGCCGATGTCGAGGTGGTTGGTCGGCTCGTCGAGCAGCAGCAGGTCGGGCTCGGAGACCAGCGCCTGGGCCAGCAGCACACGCCGGCGCCAGCCGCCGGACAGCTCGGCGAGGGTCTTGTCGGCCGGCAGCTGCAGACGGCTCAGGGTGCTGTCGACCAGTTGCTGCAGGCGCCAGCCATCCTTCGCTTCCAGCTCCTGCTGGACGTGCATGAGCTTGTCCAGGTCGGCGTCACTGTGAATGTTCTGGCTCAGGTGGTGATACTCGGCGAGCAGCTCGCCGACCCCGGTCAGGCCCTCGGCGACCACATCGAACACGGTGCGCTCGTCGGCGCGCGGCAGCTCCTGCGGCAGTTCGCCGATCTTCAGCCCCGGGGCGCGCCAGATCTCGCCGTCGTCGGCGTTCTGCTCGCCCTTGACCAGACGCAGCATGCTGGACTTGCCGGTGCCGTTGCGACCGATGATGCAGACGCGCTCGCCGCGGGCGATCTGCCAGGACACCTTGTCGAGTAACGGCATGGCGCCATAGGCGAGGGAAACGTCGGTGAACTTGAGCAGCGTCATGGGCAAAATCTCGAAGAAAATCGGCGCACATTCTATCAGGCCCGGGCGCCGGCCATGCGCGCACGCCTCCTCGTCGGGCTTTTCAGTACGCTGTCAATACAGGTGGAGCTACAGCTAAACTAGACAGGAGTTCCATTACCTCGAAGTTCCGTCGCCACTCCTTCCCCCGAGAAGAGTCATGCGCAGTCGATTCCTCAGCCTGTTTTTCTGCCTGTCCCTGATCCCCCTGGCCATTCCGCCCGCCGAGGCGGCTTCGCTCGGCGAGCAGCGCATCCTCTACGACCAGGCCAAGCGGGCGCTGGCCAAGGGCGATGCCGGCCTCTACCTGCGCAACCGCCAGGCCCTGCGCGACTATCCGCTGGAGCCTCACCTGGCCTACGACGAGCTGACCGCCCGCCTGAAGAGCGCCAGCAACAGGGAAATCGAGGAGTTCCTCGCCGAACATGGCGACCTGCCGCAGATCGGCTGGATGAAACTGCGCTGGCTGCGCTGGCTGGCCGAGCGCGGCGACTGGCGGACCTTCGTCGACTACTACGATCCGGCGCTGAACTTCACCGAACTCGACTGCCTGTACGGCCAGTATCAGCTCACCCACGGACGCAAGGCCGAAGGCCATGCCAGCGCCGAGAAGCTCTGGCTGGTCGGCAAGTCGCAGCCCGAGGCCTGCGACACACTGTTCGGACTCTGGGCCGCCGACGGCCAACTGAGCGAGCAGAAGCGCTGGCAGCGCCTGCGCCTGGCCGCCGACGCACGCAACTATGGCCTGGCCACCCATCTGGCGAAGAGCACCCCCAGCCTCGAGCGCGAAGGCCTGCTGATGGTGGAGGTGGCGCAGAAGCCACAGATGCTGCTGAGCCAGAGTTCGCGCTTCGCCTCGGCCAGCGAGCGCATGGCCGACGTGGTCGGGCTCGGCCTGCGCCGCCTGGCCCGCCAAGAGCCGGACAAGGCCCTGGCCCTGCTCGACGACTACGCCCGGCGCATGCGGTTCTCCAGCGAGGAGAAGGTGGCAATCGCCAGGGAGATCGGCCTGACCCTGGCCAAGCGCTTCGACAGCCGGGCCCTCGCGGTGATGGCCGAATACGATCCGGAGCTGCGCGACAAGACCGTGGCCGAATGGCGTACCCGCCTGCTGCTGCGCCTCGGCCGCTGGGACGAAGCCCACCGCCTGACCAGCCGAATGCCGCAGGAGCTCGCCAGCAGCAACCGCTGGCGCTACTGGCAGGCGCGCAGCCTGCAACTGGCCCAGCCGCAGAGCCAGCAGGCGACCGGGCTCTACCAGCCGGTCGCCCGCGAACGGGATTTCTACGGATTTCTCGCCGCCGACCGCATCCAGGCTCCCTACCAGCTGAACCACAAGCCGATGGCACTCGATCCCCGGGTGATGCAGAAGGTGCGCAACACCGCCGGCATCCGCCGGGCCCTGGAGTTCCACGCCCGCGGACAGGTCGTCGACGCGCGCCGCGAGTGGTATCACGTCAGCCGCCTGTTCAGTCGCGAGGAAATGGTCGCCCAGGCCAGACTGGCCTACGACATGGGCTGGTATTTCCCGGCCATCCGCACCATCAGCCAGGCTCAGTACTGGGACGATCTGGACATCCGCTTCCCGATGGCCCACCAGGGCAGCCTGACCCGCGCCGCCAGGAATCGCGGCCTGCACTCGAGCTGGGTGTTCGCCATCACCCGCCAGGAAAGCGCCTTCATGAACGATGCCCGCTCCGGCGCCGGCGCCGGCGGCCTGATGCAGCTGATGCCGGCCACCGCCCAGGAAACCGCGCGCAAGTTCGGCATCCCGCTGAGCTCGCCGCGCCAGGTCTACGATCCTGACACCAACATCCAGCTCGGCGCCGCCTACCTCAGCCAGGTGCATGCCCAGTTCGGCGGCAACCGGGTGCTCGCCTCCGCCGCCTACAACGCCGGTCCCGGGCGCGTGCGCCAGTGGCTGCGCGGCGCCGACCACCTGGCCTTCGACGTCTGGGTGGAAAGCATCCCCTTCGACGAAACCCGCCAGTACGTACAGAACGTGCTGTCCTACTCGGTGATCTACGGGCACAAGCTCAATGCTCCGCAACCCCTAGTGGAGTGGCACGAGCGCTATTTCGACGATCAGTAAACGTCAAGCCACGGGCAGGGTTGCATCGGCCGCGGCCAGTGCCGGCCCGGAATTGCTGCTCAGCAGCGGCGAGTCGGGTGGCAGATGCATCCGCAGGGCCGCTGCGCGGGTGGTGAAGCGCAAGGCCCGACTGTTTGCCGGCTCGCCATCCAGGTTCAGGTCCAGGCCATCCGGCGCCTCGACCTCGATCCACGGCAGGCGCGCCCCGATGGAGATGGTCTCCACACCGAGAATGCGCAGGGAAATCAGCGCCCCCAAGGTGCTGAGCGGGCTTTCCGCATTCTCCGGCGCCGGCACGATGCAGAGGTCGAGTAGACCGTCGTCCACCAGCGCGCCGGGGCAGAGCAGATTGCCGCCCCCGGCCTGACGTCCGTTGCCGATGCCCAGCGCGAGAAACTCGCCCTCCCAGCAGAAGTCCGGCCCGCGAAAACGCCCGAAGGAAGCATGCAGCTCATTGAAACGGGTCAGTCCGGTAAGAAGATAGGCGGCCCCGCCAAGGGCCTTCTTCAACTCCTCGGGAGTATTGGCGGTGACCTTCGAGCCGAAGCCGCCGGTGGCCATGTTGAGAAACAGCTGACCATCCACCTCGCCAAGATCTACCGGGCTGGGCGCAACATCCAGCAGGGCCAGGGCTTCTGCCGGCGGCAAGGGTACGCCTGCTGCACGCGCAAAGTCGTTGGCCGTGCCCAGCGGCAGGATCGCCAGACTGGCGTCGCCGCCAGCCAGGACCATGGCTTCCGCCACTTCGCGCAAGGTGCCGTCGCCACCACCGGCGATGAGCGTCGGATAACCCGCCGCCAGCCCCTCCTCGGCCAAGCGGCGGGCATCGCCGGCCTCCCAGGTCAGGCGCACGGCAATGTCCCAGCCAGCCTTGCGCTGGGCAAGGATAGCGGCACGCAGTTCCTCGTTCGCGGCCTGTCGACCATGCAGCACCAGCCATGCCTTGTGCTCGCCCATCGTTCACCTCGGAAAACTTTCCAGCCAAGTATGGACGACAGGAGGATGGCCAACGCCCTCCAGCACTCCCCTCAGCCCAGCACTTCGCTCAGCGGAATGAAGCGCACCGGGTCGCCTTCGGCCAGGGTGGTATCCTCGAGTATCTCGACCAGCCCGTTGGCCCAGGCAGCGCTGAGCAGTACGCCAGGGCTCTGGTTCGGATAGAGCACGGCGCGCCCATCCTCCAAGCGCGCACGCAGGTACTCGCGGCGCTTGCCGGGCTTGCTCCAGACGAAGCCGGCCGGCACCGAAAACGTCAGCGGCATCACGGACTGCACCCCGAGACGGCGTAACAGATAGGGCCGAGCCAGCAGGGCGAAGGTGACCAGCGAGGATGCCGGATTGCCCGGCAGGCCGACCACGGGGACGCCCCGATAACGGCCGACGGTCAGTGGCTTGCCCGGCTTGATCGCCAGTTTCCACAGGGCCAGCTCGCCTTCCTCGCGCAGAACCTGACCGAGGCAGTCCGCCTCACCGACCGATACCCCACCGGTCGAAAGAATCAGATCGACGGCTCCCAGCTCGCCAAGTCGGACGCGGGTCAGCTGCGGATCATCGGGCAGGATGCCGGCATCCAGTACGCTGCAACCCAGCCGCTTCAGCCAACTGAGCAGCAGGGTGCGATTGCTGTTGTAGATCTGCCCCGGCCCCAGTGGCTGTCCAGGCCCGACCAGCTCATCCCCAGTGGAAAGCACTGCCACCCGAAGGCGTCGCCGCACCAACAGCCCGGCAGCCCCCAGGGAAGCGGCCAAGCCCAGTTGCGCAGGCCCCAGGCGGGTGCCGGCGGCCAGCACGGTCTCACCGCGACGAGTTTCCTGGCCCTGCTCGCGGATGTTCTGTCGCGGGCGCAAAGCCTGAGTGAAGCGTACTCGCCCGTCCTCGAGCAACTCGACATTTTCCTGCAGCTCAACGCAATCCGCCCCCTTCGGCACCGGCGCTCCGGTAAAGATGCGCGCGCAGGTACCCAACTGCAGGGGCTCCGGGGCCTGCCCGGCGAAGATCGTCTGACTGACCGTCAGCGGCTCGCCCGTCCAGCCGGCCAGACGCAGGGCATAACCGTCCATGGCGCTGTTCGGCCAGGGCGGCAGATCCAGGGGAGCGATCAGGGGCTCGGCCAGCACACGCCCTTCGGCATCATCCAGTGCCACCTGTTCGGAATCACCGACCGGCTCTTTCTCGGCCAGTTGCAACAGGCATTCGAGAGCCGCCTCGACGGACATCAATGCGTTTTTTTTCATTGCCTTACCCGCGAGTCTCGCAAGACGCCACCGGCTTCAGATGGGGCACGAAACTGCAGGGGCGATGCCGGGCATCCAGTTGCTCGGCGAGAATGCCATCCCAGGCAGTGGCGCAAGCCCCGGTCGAACCCGGCAGGCAACAGACCAGGGTGCCATTGGCCAGGCCGGCCAGCGCGCGGGACTGTACAGTGGAAGTGCCGATCTCTTTCATGGAAATATGCCGGAACAGCTCACCGAAACCATCGACCTGCTTGTCCAAAAGACAGGCTACGGCTTCGGGCGTGCTGTCGCGGCCAGTAAAGCCGGTTCCACCGGTGATCAATACGACCTGTACGTCCTTGTCGGCGATCCAGGCGGCGACCACGGCACGAATGTGGTACAAGTCGTCCTTGAGCAGCAGGCGCGCCGCCAGCTTGTGCCCGGCCGCGCTCAGGCGTTCGACAAGCAGTTGGCCGGAGGTGTCGGTACCCAGAGTGCGGGTGTCGCTGACGGTCAAGACTGCGATGTTCAACGGCACGAAGGCCGCTTCAACCTTGTGACTCATGCTGCCTTCCAGGGTTGTGGAGAAGTCGGGCCGGAGTTATACCACAAGCCATCACTGGAGCCATCCGATGAGCCTCCCCGGTACGCCCCTGCCCCCCTGTTCTGTACTGCTGCTGGCTGGCGGTCGCGGGCAACGCATGGGAGGGCGCGACAAGGGGCTGCTGGAATGGGGAGGCAAGCCGTTGATCGCCCACCTGCATGCCTTGACCCGACCACTCACCGATGACCTGATCATCTCCTGCAACCGCAATACCGAACGTTATGCAATCTATGCCGACCGTGTGGTGCATGACGACAATCCGGACTTTCCTGGCCCCCTGGCCGGCATTCGCGCCGGACTGGCAGTTGCCCGCCACGCGTGGCTGCTGGTACTGCCCTGCGATGCTCCCCTGCTCGACGCTGCACTGCTGAACAGCATGCGTCAAAACGCCAGCCCCCATCCCGGACAGCCTCTGCTGTTACGCCAAGGGCAACAATGGGAGCCCCTGTTCTGCCTGCTTCCCAAGAGCCTGAAACCTGCACTTGAACAGGCCTGGCAGGACGGCGAGCGCAGTCCGCGCCGAATCTTCCTGAGCCATTCCACCACAGTCCTGCAATGCCCCCCGGGAGATCCGCGGCTAGCCAACCTGAACACACCGCAATTGCTGGCCGAAGCGGAGAACAACGTAGATCACCACAAATGATCTGACACAGCCCGGCATCCGACTCAAAAGAATTTAGAAATGCAAACCTGCACAGGGTCAGGCCAGAGACGAAAAAGCCCGCACTAGGCGGGCTTCTTGTAGACACCCCAGCCGAAGGCTGGGGTTCTCGGGTATGGTCGGAGCGACTGGATTCGAACCAGCGACCTTCTCGTCCCGAACGAGACGCGCTACCAAGCTGCGCTACGCTCCGAAGATGGCGCGCATTCTACAGAAAAACTTTTTATGCACAAGGGGTTAGATAAAAATTTTTATGCATTTTGAATTGCTGCCTGAAGAAATTTCGGGCACTGAAAAGATGGCGACCAGCATCTGACAATACTGATCGGCAGCAATATCTATCTCTATTGCGCACCTGGCCGCGGGGAAAGGCAGACCCATTGGACTTTCTCGGATGCCAGTACCAGGGCAATCGCGCATGAGCCCTCCGGGCCAAACAACAGCTGGGTTCGGTACTTCGCATTGGCGCAGGCCCGCATGCGCTTACCTGCCGACGCCCAGTTGGCTACTGTTGCTCTGCTGTACGCTGCCCGGCGTATCACGGCCAGGTTGCTGGCTGAGTACGGGTTGTTCTCGATCGCTCACTGGAAAGCGCTCCATGAACCCCATCTTCAACCGAGGTAAAGGCCCGCCGATGCTGTGCTCCCGATTTCCTTCTGGAGCCCGTCATCATGATGCGACCCGACACCAAGGTCGAAAAGGTCTATCTCTACCCCAAGCCCGTCGACTTCCGGAAATCCATCGACGGCCTCGCCGCCCTGGTCGAGCTGGACCTCCGGGTGGCGGTGTTCGATCCGGTGCTGTTCGTCTTCCTCAACCGGTCGCGCAACCGGGTGAAGATCCTGTACTGGGAGCGCAACGGCTTCTGTCTCTGGCTCAAGCGCCTGGAGGCCGAGCGCTTCAAGGCGCCGCCGGAGCCCGGCGACGCGGCCATCGTATTGAGCGCCGAGGAGCTGAACTGGCTGCTGGATGGCTTCGACCTCTGGCGCAACCGTCCGCACCGGGTGTCGAGGCCGCGCTACGTGGCCTGAGCCGGTATAATCCGGCGCCATGACTTCCGTGCCCGACACCCTTCCCGACGATCCCGCCGCACTCAGGCAGCTGCTGCTTTCCCTGAGCGAGCAGTTGGCCGCGCAGGAGGGGCTGCTTCGGCAGTTGCGCGAAGAGAATGCGCTGCTCCGCCAGCGG